>CAYREX010000007.1:0-124827 GCA_964423505.1 uncultured bacterium
TAGTGCGCGGATCTGGGTGTCCACTAAGAAGCACTATGCGGTGTCCTCTGACAGTAGAGCCTGACCGTCATCGGGTCGTGCTCCGAGAGGATGTCCCTGACAAGGACGAAGTTGCCCAGGCTCTTTCCCATCTTCCGCCCGTCTACGGTGACCATGTTGTTGTGCAGCCAGAACCTGGTGAACGGCCTGCCGGTGGCCGCCTCGCTCTGCGCTACTTCGGACTCGTGGTGCGGGAAGATGTTCTCCAGGCCTCCTCCTGTACGCATGGAAGTAGAGTCCGCCCGAGTCTGTAGGGGAGCTGTGTATTCGGACGGGTTTGTCAGGAGGTCGTGGTTTGGGAGGGCACTCGTCGACCGGATACGATGTGTCCGATATCCTGCGATACGGTGCTTGATCAGAGGTGATTCGCTCCTCGGAGGGTTCCTCAAGTGAGCAAGTATGGAGGGAGCAGAATCCTGTTTCTTTGGCGACAGCATCAAGTCCTTTCCTGCTGGCGAGATAGGCTTACCCCACCAATGAGTTTCGCTAACTCACGCATCGGTTGAGCAGGATTCCCAGTATCCGTTCCATGGAGCCCAATGCGGAGTAGAAGGTAGTAGACTAGATCGGTTTCCTTGATCCTGCAATGTGAAGTTCGACCATCGCATGTAATGTCAAGACGCCAGTAGCGTTTATCGTCCTTGGTTGTGCAGAGCACACAGTGAAGCGATGCTCCTATTCCAACCAGTTTGAAGTCAGGATGGAAATTGTAGAGCACATCTATGTAGCGCTTCTCTAAACGGCGGACAAGATCGATCTGCTTGGGATCAGTGATCGTTCCAGGCCTGGCTTCCTCTTTCAACTTCAGGATCGGATAAATCGAATCGAACGACTTCGTCGGTAGAATCCTCAACTGGTTATGAATCCAGAACTGGGAAGACACACCGCGTTTCCGAATCCCAAGGCAATCCGAAACGGACTGAATTAAATCGCAAACCTCGGAAAGGCAGACAGCCTGACCGTTGTTCATGTTGATGGGGATACGTTGGAGATCGTACTCCATAGAATGGTGCTCGGAGTTCCACTCAAGCTGCTCCCAGTTCACTCCCCTCTTCCCAGAGATTCGCCTCAGGTCGGAGCCCACGCTCATGAATATCAGGTTGATGTACTCAACCACGCTCCTGATAGACCTTGCAGCATGTTGTGGCATTACTAGACTGGGAAGGTTGGGATGTACCGAGTAACCTCTTAGATTCGGCAGCACTCTCGCTAGCACCTTTCCCCTGCCCTTCCCGATATCCTGAATACTCCTTGTCTCATCGGACAGATCCATATCCCTGATCTGCTCCAAGAGCTGCATGTGTTCAATGTGTTTCTTGTACATCCGTAGCACCTGCTGGGTCTTCGTCATGTCCAGGGAACCGTCGGATAGGGCTCGCTTGAAGAGCTTGCCTAAGGAGAGGTCAAACTCCCCTGCCTGGTACCAGTACCGTTTCCGGAGCGCTAGTTCAAGTGCCAGCACCGAGTGCATGTCTGCGATTGTGAACAAGGGGTAGTAGAAGTACCCACGAAGAAAGACCTCCAGCACCCGTTGCAGGTATCTCTCCGCATCCGGATGGACGAATGGGCTGATCTCGATAGACTCGATCAGCCCTGTGAGCCTATCGAAGTAATCCTTTGGAGTCGATTCGGTCCTCGAATCCTCCGGATACAGCCTAAGATCGGGGTGATGTAGCTCCTCGAATCTTGGTAACCTAGGCATGTGGCTACCCTCTCATACGATTCACCCCATGAGCCTTGGGGCCGCACTCTCTCCATTCAATGCGATGGTCGGCACACAGCCAAGTCGAAGACTTGACAGTGTAGAGCATATGACTATAGTACCACTGTTGTGTACTGCTGGTACTACTCACAACACACACCTTTCCCATCTAGAGGAGGCAGAGATGAAAGTAAGCATCGAGTTCGACCTGGGCAATCTGGAGGAGCGGGAGCTTCTCGAGCACGTCCTGGACTCCAGGAACGCACGCGGTATCAGTCGGTCGTTTATACGGGATCTTAAGAGGACGAAGTCCGGGAAGGTAGCCATGGAGGCTGCCAAGGTCTTCAATCCTGATCAGGAGTTCACCATCGAAGAGCTCGCAAATGTCATGAAAGCGAGCCAGGACGAGGTCAGAAGCTGGCTCAGGCACCTTGGACGCACAGAGAAGCGGTACAGCAGCAAAGTTTTTAAGATCCGCTGGGATGTTGGAGAATCCTGCAACTACTACCACCTCTCTCCCGAAATGCATACCCTGCTTGTGCAAGATACCGACGGATAGCTGAGGATTCAGTTCAACCCCCACGTATATGGGCCGAGTGCGTCTCAGCTACTTCCAGTCAGTCTAGCGAATCTAGCGATGCATCTCGGCCCATCTCTCCCATCCGGGGATGTGGAGAGACATCAGGCTTCTGAAGAGTCTGCCGTGGTTCGGCACCCTGAGATGGACCAGCTCATGGACGATCACATACTGCTGGAACTCGTATGGCTCTTCAAGAAGGTCTTCATCGAAGGTGATCCACTGCTTCGGAGAGCATGAAGCCCATTTCCTCTTCATCCTCTGGATCCGGATCTGTGCCGGCTCCACATCCAGGCGTTGAGCCCAGACCCGCACCTCCAACTTGAAGGACTCTCTTAGCCTTGTGCTCTCGGTCAAGCCTTCTCCCCCGACTGGAGTAACTTCCTGACAACCCGGATCATCTTGTCCTTCCCCACAACGGGAAGCAGGGCACGATACAGCTCTGCTTTCAATTCCCTCATCTCGGCTGCGTTCTCACGATGATACGGAAACCGTTCAAAGACATCCCGAAGTGCTGATGCTGTTTTCTCGGGTTGGGGCACGCCATCGCTCCTTAGCAGCCAGTAGAGAGAAAACGTCGTCTGATCTACACCCATTTCCCTCTGGATACGTTGGGCCTCGACGATCTCTTCTGCCAGTTCAAGGAGCTGGGCCAGGGCTTCCTCCGTAGTCTCCTGCCTGCGCTCATACGCATCCATGATGGACTCCGCGCGTTCACCGATCGGCCTCAGATGCGGTAGGCTTCCTTCATCCTCAGATACCGTGCGCTCGATGCTCTTCACCAGGTTGACGATCCTGGTATTCTCAGCCTGGTCAGTCGCCTTGATCGCATCGAGGGTATCCTGGTCAATCCTCACCACCTGCAGAGTACCCTCGAGACCGTAACTCTCTACCCTCTCGCGTACGAGCATCTCCGTCTTCCTGGCTATCTCCCCGTAATGCGTGTACTTCCTCTCGAAACTACTTCGTAAGATCTTGTGCAGCATCGATAGGCAACCGAAATCCTCGATGAATTCCCTCAGATCCGGAGAAGGCGAGAGAATCTCATAGAAACCCTCGAGACGTCGGTACAGCTCGAAGAAGCTCCGCCTTCTATCGGGATCCGAGAACACATCCAGTATCCTCTCGATGGCCTTGTCGTCAGATGGTCCACGACACAGCTCTAGATACTCCTGAGCCGGACCGGCCATCGTCTCCCGGAATGCTTCCAGCATCAGGTCCAGGTCCTCGATCACACCGGTAACCACATCAGAGTCAAACGCTAGAGCTTTCTCCAGCTTCTCGAAGATCCCTACGAAATCAAGTACGAGACCGCACGGCTTCCTCGAATGCGCTCCCCGTTCATAAGGGCGGTTCACCCTCGCGATTGCCTGCAGAAGTACATGATCTCTCATGGGTTTGTCCAGGTACATGGCGTAGAGGATCGGAGCATCGAAGCCTGTAAGAAGCTTGTCCGTGACGATCAGGATCTTCGGGAGTCCATCGGGTCTCCGGAACTGCTTGCGAGCAAGACGTTCTCCATCCGACATCACCTGATGCCGATGAACCAGCGGCAGCCTCTCGCTGTCATTCAGTGAGGAGGAGTAGATGGGAAGCGAGTATTCGGACGGAAGCACCCGATCAAGGGCTTCCTTGTACAGGGCACAGGCCTCCCGGTCAACTGCGACAAGCAGAGCCTTGTAACCCATCGGCTCAACGTTGTTCTGGTAATGCTCCGCCACGAATGCAGCAACCTTGTCGATTCGATCGTTCGCCTTGAGAAAGGTTTTCAACCTCATGGCCCGATCCAGGATCCGATTAAGATCCTCCACGTCACTGATGCCCTCGGCCTGAGCGAGATCCAGAAACTCCTCCTCCAGCTGCTCTCGCGGCACGCGGATCTCGCCAGGGGCAAGGGTGTACTTCAGGGGGACGGTAGTACCGTCGGCTATGGACTCAGCTATCGAATACTTGTCGAGATATCCCCGATCATCCTCCCTGCCGAAGGTCTTGAACGTTCCCTTTCCATAAGCAGTCCTGTCGATCGGCGTACCTGTGAATCCGATGAGGGTCGCATTGGGGAGGGCACCGAACAGGTAATTGCCCAGGTCCCCTCCGGTCGTCCTGTGGGCCTCGTCCACCAGCACGAAGATGTTCTCACGGGCATTGATGTCCTTCCGAACTCCGTCGAACTTGTGGATCATCGATATCACAAGACCTCTGAAGTCCGAATCCAGGAGTTCCCGCAACCGAGCCTTGCTGGTTGCATGCTCTATGGGAATCCCGATTCCTCCTCCCTCACCCAGAAGACGATCGACCCACCCGGAGAGCTGTCCCTCGAGCTCGTTCCTGTCGATCATCAGGATCACGGTCGCCCGACCGAACGTATCCGTACCCTGCAGGATGAGTCTTGCGGCAGAGATCATCGTGAATGTTTTACCGGATCCCTGCGTATGCCACACAAGCCCCGTCCTTAGACGATCATCGGCACACCGCCCCAGTATCTTCCCTACTGCACGGGTCTGGTGCTGCCGGAGGACAGCCTTCTGCAGCTCGTCCTCCTTGTAGAAGAACAGGATCCACTCCCCGAGCATCTCAAGAAATCGCTCTGGATCGAAGAAGGCCTTCACCTTCTCCTCGAAGTTGTCGTCTTCCTCGGTCCGCCAGTTGAAGAGGTTCTTGCGATCCAGGTTCCAGGTTACTCCATAGAAGAAATCAACCAGGTGCGTGACATCGAACACCTGCGGCATGGTCATCATCTCGGGCGTCTCGCTGTGATATCTCCGGATCTGAACGAACCCCTCCTCGATGCCGTGCCGCCGTAGTGGACTCTTGGTCTCGACAACTGCGACGGGTAACCCGTTGATCAGGAACATCACATCCGCACGATTGGTCTCCTGACCATTCGTGTACTGCCACTCGTCCGTTACATGGAAGACATTTCTGTCCGGATGCTGAAAATCGATGACCCTGACATTCCGCTCACGTCGCTCAGCAGAATCGAATACGGTCTGCTCACCCCGAAGCCATGACAGGATCTCGCGATTGCCCTCGATAGTACTGGGCACTGACTCGATCCGATGTACAACCGCTCTGGCATTCTCTGGAGAGATCAAGCCAGGATTCAGTTCAATCAGCTTCTCTTCCAGAATCCTGTCGAAGTACGTACCGCCCTCTCCTCTTCGGAGCGACACCGCTTCAGCAGATTGGATGAGGTGCCAGCCAAGTTGTTCAGCATAGCGTTTCAGGGGACACTGGACTGAAGCACTCTCGGTCAAGCTGAGGGTCATGCTACCTCTCGTACTTCTCAAGCTCCCTGTCAATCTCCAGCACACCTAAGAGGATGAGTCTATCGATCAGACCCAGACAGCGCTCTCGATATACGTCATCCTTGCTGTCCTGGTATGCTCGGAGCACCAGGTCGGAAATCTGTCTAGCGTGGTAATGCCAATGGGAATTGCCTTGGGAATCGCCTGCATGTGCTTCTATCATAACCTCGGCCAACAGGATGCACTCCTCCGCTAGCTCTGCCGTAGACTTCTCCATCGGCCAGATGAGGTCATTGAGGCTCTCCTCGAAAGCTCTACTGCTCAGGAAAGAACGAATCAGCCCACGGCATGATCTGAGATCAGCTCCCTTCGCATTCCGGAAACAGGAAGCAGCCTCATTACGTACTTCCTTCTCATCATCGTTGAAGAACAGAGTAAGCAATTCCATAACTACTTCCTGTGCTTCTTCATTGAACAGGTTCGCCGCAGCAACAACCGCCACACCAATACGTGAAGCCTTGTCCCCGGCCAGGCATCTCTCCAACATAGGCTGTATCGTTTCATCTCTGAGCCGGGAAAGACACACGTGTCGTGCACCAGCTTGGCGGACAGCCGCATAACTTGATTCAAGCATGCGTTCCAGAACAGGCTTCAGAAGGGCTAGATGTCCAACACATGCGAAGTAGAGGAACCGATCCACTAAGTGAGTCGCGAGCAACGCATCATCATCCACATCTATTAATGTGAGAAACAGCTCTACGGCCTTCTCATCATCGATGGTGAACACCCCAAGAACGCCGTTTGCTGCGGTGCTGCGTACAGCCAGTGATGGATCGCTGACCGCTCGCTCTACATATGGATACAGAGCGGCCATCCTCTCAGGATGGTCGTGCAATAGGTTTCCGAGCGCGTCTGCCGCAGCACCCCGAGTTGTGTTGATTGCAGTAGTAATCAGGTTCGATGGACGATTCTCTTCCGATCCATCCCCCCAGACCAAGTCATCACCAATTGGCTCTTTAGCTTCTGTTGCCAGTTCACCAGCGATCTCCAGAATGTCATCTGGAAGTTCGTTATCTCTCATCACGGCAATAGGCTCAATCATCCACCTACCTGCCGGATGCCCTTCCAGATAATGAAAGTGTCTGAGAACCGAGTAGATCAGCTCCTCATCAATGTCAGAGCCTTTCAGACCCCTCAGAATTGCATAGAAGTAGTACGGATGCTCTCCTGCCATTCTCAAAGCCAGACGGGCAAAGCGTTCCGGATCCCTCTTTGTCTCATTCTCAAGAATACCCGACAGCTGATGCGCCCCGCCCAATAGGAAGCCCCTTGAAGCTCTGGTTGTGCTCCCATCTTCAGTATTGTAGACGGCCATGGCCTTAAGCCAGTGATCGTCCTTCATCTTCGAAGCTGATTCCTCATCAATGGGAGAACCAACTACGCCACCCCTGGAATGGACTGGGGGTTCAACGACTCGCTCGAGCTTTCTATTCACCTCGAGGATTCTAGTCTCCACAATCTTAGACCTTCTCGAGGGGTCGAGGGCGGATAGGCATACAAACTGCCAGTAACCTCTTGACCTGTATCCATCCTTTGTACGCTCGCGCTTTGGAGAATAGTCTAAGAGGTTCATTTCCAATGTGTTGTACTTGGCTGGGGAGCATGTACTGCTGATGTGCTCTATGAGTTCTCTTGCAGCCCAGTACTGGAAGTCGCCACCTCCCGCAGAAGACCACCCTGCCTTAAGTCTCTGTGGATTCTCAGATATGTAATCCACTGCGTAATCTGAGAAGGCAGGAGGTGCTGCAGACAGAGCTCTAACAATCAGGAAATTAACACTAGCATAGTCTCCATAGTCTCGGAGTAGACCAAGGATTCGACTGAAATCGGATTGTCCTAGCGAGGCACACTTACATAGTGCTGATTCAAGCGCACTGTAGAAGGCTCGTTCCATGTCATACAGGTGCTCCCGATACATCGGGAAGGACCAGATCGGATCAAGCCACAACTCGCCATCTTTTTCTCTTGAAGAGCTGCGGACAAGCTCGAGGAAGAAGGGGAGTGTCGCTTCAAGAAAGGCAAGAGGCTCTGCCTTGGCGGTGTCCAGGATAATGGGGATTCCCCCGGTATTGCTTCCTTCCATGAACCGCCTGGAAGGGTGATCTAGATCCAATCTGGCAAGAGTCCGTTCAAGGAACAGCTGAATAGCCTCAACCGCCCAGAGAGGTTGATGCTTCGGAAGATCATTCAAGAAAGCCCAGTAGTCAGGGTTGCCGACCTCCTCAACTAGTCCTTCCCTAGCCATCTGGATGAAAAGGTCGAACGCCTCTCGTGAAGTATGCATGTGTCGCCAGAGCGTATACAGAATGTCCTTGTTCCACTTCATCGACTGACCGATATGGGGTTTCAGATAACCAAGGCATTCAACCGGATACTCATTCAGATTCACATCGATGATGCGAAGAGCACATCCTTGTGGTGTTGGATCGTCCGATTCTAGCCACCTGCTGAGGATTCGATCTTCATGTATGGATGGGAACAATGAGGTGCATGATACCAGTGCTGCATAGGTAATCCTAGCCATTGCAGGTTCACTCTCAGTGATGAAGTCCCGAAGCAGCTTCCATAGCCCATCGCATGGTTCATCCAGTCTCCCAAGGGTGTCCAGAGCGCTCTTCTTCAGGTGTGGTCGAATCTCAGGATCATGCAGTATTGCTCCTAGGACTACTCGGAATCTCTCGGGATCAATGCTATGAAGATGAAGAAGCACCTGGCGGAGAGGTGCCCGTGTGAACAGATGCTGATCCTGAGACTTCAGGAACTTAATCAGATCCTTCCTCTTAGCCACGAATCTTGCAGCAAACAGATAATCGAAGAAGCCTTCATGGAAGAATCTGAGTTTTCTATCCTGGTTTGTGAGAACCCCTTCGGAAACCAGAATGCGGAGTACCCTCCTATACTTGTCAAGATCAACAAGTCCTTCATGCACAAAAAGTGCTTGGTCCTCGGTCATTCTATCAAGCAGGGTATCTATTAGTCCGTTGCAGGGAGCATCTGCGATTTCACCAGTACGCTCATTGACCCTACCGAGTATTTCCTCCCAGTAGTCATTGTACAGATCCATCTCGGAGGAGAAGGACATCGCTTTCTCAAGGGAAACCGATGCAGTCTTCACGAAGATAGAAAGGCGAACAGGTAGACATAGAAGTTCAAGCTGCTTCTGAGTGAAGTTTCTAAGATCAAACCCCAGATCTGTCAGAACTCTTTTCGTCACCTCATCTGTGAACGGTCGGATTTCAACTTCTGCTGTATTATCACTCTCTGCAACCAGTTCTCGAAGACGGTAATCCTTCTCAAGATCGAACTTCCTGCATGCAACTAGCACTCGCATGTTCTCATAGTTTTGTGTTTGCCTGACAATCTCGTGGATACAGCTTAGCAACTGCTGATTCCTACCTGATACGGAACTCACCGCATCAAGCTGATCGATGATCAGCAAGCATGGCCTTCCCCGCGCCCTGTTGCCAAGCACATATACTGGGGATCTATGCAATCCAAGCTGGATACCAACTTCCTGAGGTAAGTTGGTGGGATTACACTGGTCAACCCGGAAGTGCAGGCATGGTATCGTTCTTTCACGAATTTGTTGCGCTACTTGAACAAGTACTGCTGACTTTCCGCAGCCAGCTTGACCTGTAACGAGAAGCACCCCCTGTCGTCCTTCTCCGAACAGCAACCCCAGGATGTCCTCGACCTCTGGTCGAGGTATGATCTCCTCTCCTCTGATTGGTCTGACTAGATTCTCACATCGTCGATTCTGAGCATCAATCGCTGCGAGAACGCTTTCCTCTTTTGAATAGTCACCTCGTCTGTATCCACACTTCTCTACCCAGGCCCATAGGTCCTCAGCGTGGAGAGTTTCTCCAGACTTCTCGCGCGCAAGGGCTACCAGACGATCAAACACAACTGATGAATCGGCTTCAATCAGCCTTTCAAGGCGTACTTTGACGAGTTCCTCAAGGTGTCGTTCTGGAGTTGGTTCAATAAAGACTCTTTGTAAGTGCTCAAATGCGCATACTTCTGCATTCTGAGCATCAAGCTGCTCCCCGATCTCTGGGGAGATTCCTTCAGGCCAAGGTTGAAGAGTCATATAAGGGCGCCAAGCCTTTACTAGCTCTTTCCATTCTCTATTCTTCTCGATCGAGAGGTATGGCATGAACCTCTCCAGAGATCCTGCCTCTCTAGCTGCATTTGATATCTCCTCCAATAGATGGGGTCGATCCACTGAGATGAAGCAGAAGCTTGAGTTCGGATTGACTGTCTTCCTGAAGGCTGTTCCAAGAACTCCTAATGTCTCCAATCTGCGCAGAGTCCACTTTCCATCAGCATGCTGTCGTTTCACTTGATGGTACTGCCTATTGTCTCCAATGCGGACTGTGAACTCACAGCCCTCTCCTTCAGGGCCAGGTTGCTGGAGTGCGATGTAGTCAGCTTCATCCGCCATGATGCGTGCAAAGACATTCACGATCCACTTGGCCTCATACTTGTCACCATAGATATTGCTCTGATCACCGGGACGCGGCATTCTACCCCTTCAATCTAGGCATGGAGGAAGCATGAAGGCTGCTCATACAGCGATATCCCCGTTCAAAGCCTCCGGTATCAAGTATCTCAGGGCCACATGAAACAAGTGCTGCTGATGGACCTTCTTCGTTGCACGCTCTGAGATACATTTATCGACTGAATGTATCACATGGGTGATCTCTTTTTGCTCATCGATCGTAGGTATTGGTACTGGAAAGGCCTTGAGTTTCGTGATGTTGATACAAGCAAGATTAGTGGTCTTATGAGCTACACTTAGGAAGTACTTCCTACCGAAAGGGCTTTGTGTCAAGTAGGCAAGATACGCCGGGAGTAACTGATCCTGATCGACACGAACGGCAAACACATGATTCTGGTGAATGCAATCAGCTATCTGCCCCTCCCACACAAATCCTCGACCAAGCTTATCGAAGTCACCTCCTTCAGTCAGAACAACATCACCCACATGTAATGTATATCGACCTTTCTCGGATCGTCGAATTCGAATGGTCTTCATCTCTGTCAGGTCTAGATAACCTTCTTGAACATTTGCCACGCGCAGATACGGTAGTTCGATCGATGTCCCTTCGGGGATGCCTCTTCCCTTCGCTACACCCGATTGAACGGTACAGCATTCATGTAGTGGAACTATCCTCCAGCTTCTCGGGATAGAACCGAAGTCAGTAGGTCGCACACTCTCTCCTCGGAGACCATAGGTGAAGAGGTTCTTCATGGTGGATTTCTTCAGATCCTGAAGAGACTGGATGATGCTATCCTGCAGCTCTGCTGCCTGCTGGACCTTTCGCAATCTAGCTGCAATCCGCTCTTGCTCGTCCAATGGAGGTATACGGACGGGCAAGGCGTATGCTGCATCGCGACTCAATCCCGGGATCGTGCTATGGGAGTTCATCTGCTGCAGCGGAAGCTTCATTAGCAGGAAGTTGATGAAACGGAGATTTGCTCTCTCCTTCAGCCTCACATAGTACGTTGTGTCAATGGGCCAGAAGTCCGATTCACAGTACTGAACTGCACCACAGGAGCCCTTACGTCCAACGATGATCCCAGGACCTTCCACCGCGAACTCGGAGTGCTTACCAACTACACCATTGGATCCGTACACTGGATACTCACCCGGTTTGCGTGACCTTTTCGGAAGGCTCTTTCCATAAGCTAGCTCGATGACATCACCGAGTTTCTTCTCTACCCACTTCGGTGTCATTCTTCCCGCTCCTCGAGCAGTATTCGGGTTCTCTTCAGTTCCTCTGCGATGAGGGACTCGTCGGGGAGTGCGGTTCTGTATTCTGCAGCCAGGACCTTGTTCGGGAGTCCTTCTAGGGCGTACTTAGCAAGGGCGTTGTTCTTCTGTGCGCAGAGTATGAGTCCTACGGGTGGATTCTCGTCAGGAAGTGTCCAGTGCTCCCTTGCGTAGTTCAAGTACATATGCATCTGCCCTGCATCCGCGTGGGTAAACCTGCCCGTCTTCAGGTCTATCACGACCAGGCATCTCAGACGTCGGTGGAAGAACAGGAGGTCAACCCTGTACCACTCATCACCGATCCGCAGGCGTCTCTGCCGTCCGATGAACGCGAAGTCTCCCCCGAGCTCAAGCAGAAAATGCTCCAGATGGTCCAGGAGAGCCTCCTCCAGGTCGCTCTCGGAGTACTCGTCCTTCAGATCCAGAAACTCCAGGATGTATGGATCCTTGATCTGGTCCTCGGGGGATAGAACATCGGATGGGATCGGCTCTGCTCCCTTCTCGAGCACGGTCGTCCTGTTCCTGGAAAGGGCTGTCCGCTCGTAGAACTGAGATTCTATCTGGCGATGGAGTTGCCGGACGGACCAACCTCCGCGGAGTGCTTCCTCCTCATAGAACTCCCTTGCCTCACTGCTGCGGAGGGGAAGCAGCCTGACGTATGCTGACCAGGGGAGTGGGAAGCGTGAGGCGACGATTTCCAGCGAGAGGGAGGTCTCTGGTGAAATCCGAGACGCTGTCTCGGATATCTCGACCTTGGATCGCCGAGACAGTGTCTCGGCAATCTCAGTGGAACCGTAGGTCAAGTAGAAACGGCGCATGTTCTCGAGGTTGTCCTGCGAGAAGCCTCGCCCGAACCTGGATGTGAGATCCTCCGACAACCGAGTGAGAAGCCCCTCTCCGTACTCAGCCCTGGCCTGACCGTCCTGCTCCTCCTCGACTATCCTGCGCCCTATCTCCCAGTAGGTCGCTGTCATGATGGCATTCACACTGCGGGCTGCCGTGCGTCTGGCCTGCTGGATTGCCTCTACAATGGATCCCAGGAGAGAGTCGTAACCATGTATAGCGATTTCGGCTTTCTGCTTACTCATGGTACGTCAAATCCCAGCTTTGTGAAGATCTCTTTGAGCTCGGCATCCAGCTTCTTGGCCTGCTCCTCCAGTCCATCCTCCCCCCACAACTCCTGAAGGATCTCGGGTATGGGGCGGTACACCTCAGGCTCGCTCGTATCGATGTAACGTGATGGAGACAGGTTGTAGTCGCTCTCAGCGGCCTGCTCAGTGCTGATGACCTTTACGAAGCGCTCGATGTCTTTACCCTTGACGAAAGCCTGGGCGATCTTGCGAATGTCGTCGTCCGGGATGAAGTTCTTAGGACGCCCCTTCTTGAAATGCTGGCTGGCATTGACAAGGACGATTCGGTTCCGTCTCTGCTCCAGCTTGTTCCTATTGATCATGATGATGATCCCAGCCGCGGTTGTATTGTAGAAGAGGTTGTCCGGGAGAAGCACCACACCCTCGATCAGGTCGTGTTCGACGAACCACTGCCTGATCGACTTCTCCTTGTCGGAGTGTCTGCTGCCACTACCACGAGTGACAGCACCTGTATCGAGGACGATTGCCGCCCTACCGTTGCCCTTCAGGGATGCGACCGAATGCTGAAGCCACGCCCAGTCGGCCTTGCCTGAGGTATACCCTCCGTGAGTGTCGAAACGTCCGAAGTCATCCTTCTCGTAGGTATCAGTATCGAAAGGCTGGTTCCACATCGGATTGGCGACCACGATGTCGAACTTCCGTAGTCCACCATTCATGGAGAATTTGGGATTGGTCATCGAATTGCCCCGGACGATCTCGCC
Organism: uncultured bacterium; assembly: GCA_964423505.1. GTDB lineage: Bacteria > Fermentibacterota > Fermentibacteria > Fermentibacterales > JCC-6 > CAYREX01. The sequence goes on from CAYREX010000007.1 coordinate 13,255, forward strand.
CTCCATGTCGTGGATGACCATGTTCATCCGGGCAATGGCGTAGCTGGAGCCGGTAAGCTCCTGACCGTACAGCTTCAACGGGCGAGTGACTTTCAATTCGCGCTCCTGGAGTGCCAACTCGCACTTGATGAGTAATCCTGCAGATCCGCAGGCATAGTCGTAGACTTCCTCCCCCTGCGATGGTCTAACCATGTATGCCATCAGCCAGCCCACTTCCGTGGGAGTGAAGAACTCACCCGCACTCTGACCCTGTCCCTCGGCGAACTTGCGCAGAAGGTACTCGTAGCATCTGCCAAGGAAGTCCGGCTCAACATCGTGAAGACCCAGACGGTAGCGCGGATCGGACAGGGCTTCGATGATGCCGGCCAGAGCGGTATCACTGATCTCCCTCTCCCCGCTACGGGTCTCGTTGAAATCGACGATATCGATGACACCGCTAAGGTCCCTACTGGCATCGCCTGCATTAGCCCTTACAACAGCCCGCATCGTCGTGGTGAGTTGCTCACCGAGTGACCGGGGTTCTCGTCCCTCCGGCCAGTCGAAGCTCTCTCGACCGCTGACGACCGACCAGCGAGCCTCGGGGGGGATGTAGAACCGAACAAGTCCATGATCCACTTCGATGAGAGAAAGAGCTGTCTCCGTGTCGCCGTACGTCTCCGCCAGGCGATCAACCTCGTCCTCGAAGACATCGGAGAGCCGCTTGATGAAGATCAGAGGAAGGATGTAGTCTTTGAACTTCGGGGCATCCTGCTCTCCCCGGATAGAGCATGCTGCATTCCACAGCATCTGCTCCATCGATTTCGTAGCAAGCAAGTCGTCCTTCTTGGCGCGTCGCCTGCCCGGGCGTCCTGTATCGGAGAGGGATTCGGTGCCGACTTCTTCAAGAAGCTTCTCTATTGCCTGCATGGACTTCTTCCTCGGGACACTATGCGCGTTCTCCCAGCGGTTCAGTGTGGTGAAGGAGACGCCTAGCTTCTCAGCCAGTTCCTCCTGAGTAAGGCTCAACTCGACTCTAAGTTGTCGGAGTATGTCCGGTATCTCGTGTTTGTCCATTAGGCACCCCTTAGTTTGCTTCATAACGCTATAGCATATATAGCGCACATTCCCGCTTCGTCAAGTCCCATACCTAGGGGTATCTGTACTGGGAGAAGAATGAGCTGTTGCGCGGGGCTAGTTACGACGGATCTCGCAGGGACTATTCGGGAGATCTCTGACCACAAACCCTGCCTTGATAAGCTGCTCACGCATCGTGTCTGCTAGCTTGAAGTTCTTCTCTGCTCGAATCGTATCACGGGTACTCTCAAGAATCGAGCACAGGTTATTCACATCCTGTCCACTACTATCCTGTGGTGTGAGTCTGATCCCGAGGATACCCTCAGCAAAGCCGTCCATTATCTTAGCGAGATCATCTCTATCATCGTGCATATGGTGTTTTGCCATGAGGAGGTTCGCTGCCCGAGCAAGGTCAAACAGGGCTGCGACAGCCCCCGGTGTTCCCAGATCATCGTCCATGGAAGCAATGAACATGGTTAGTGCCTTGTTTATTCTCTCCAGAACTAATTGACTTCCTACCTTGTTTCGTAGAGAAGTGAGAATGGGCGTCTTTCTACCCAGTATGTTCTTCGCGGCTTTTACTATCTGCTCTCTCCTACTTGGAGACGAACTAAGCCGAGCTCGTGTTGACACAAGTTTCTCGTACCCACTCCTTGCTGATTCAAGGCCTTCATCTGTGAAATCCAACGGCTTCCGATAATGGCTTCGAAGGATGTAGAGGCGTACTACCATTGGGTCATATTGCTCGAAGATATCCTTTAAGAGTGTGAAGTTACCAAGACTCTTCCCCATTTTCTGACCATTGACAGTGACCATGTTATTATGCAGCCAATAGCGCACGAAGGGCTTACCCGTCAGTGCTTCACTTTGTGCAATCTCAGACTCATGATGCGGGAAGATGTTCTCAAGTCCCCCAGCATGAATATCCAATGTATCGCCAATGTACCTTTTGGCCATAGCCGAGCATTCGAGGTGCCAGCCAGGATATCCCCAGTCATAGTGCGTCCGAGGCGAGTATCCTATCTGCCCGGTCGGTGATAACTCATCGCGATACTTCGAGAACTCCTCTAGGTATGGAAATCGCCACCTGAGGATGTGACCTACATCAGCTTTCTTCCAAACAGCGAAGTCGCGTTGATCATCCTTGTACTTGTCCGGATTTACTCTGACTCCTGCTCTCTGGTTGCTCGGATTCCTTCCCGATAGCTTCCCGTAGTTATTGAATTTTGATATTGAGAAGTAGATGTTTCCAGCACGTTCATAGACATATCCCTTCTTCATTAGTCCCCTGATGAAGTCAATCTGCTCCGGGATGTGCCCGGATGCCCGGGGGGAGATGTCCGGCCGGAGTACGTTCAGGGCGTCCATGTCCTCGAAGTATGACCGGGTGTACTTCTCGGTCAGAACCATAGGCTCTACCCGCTCCAACCTTGCTTGCTTCTCAATCTTATCCTCGCCGGAATCAGCGTCGTCAGTGAGGTGCCCAACATCGGTGATGTTCTGGACATATCTGACCTCGTAGCCTAGAATGCGGAGGTATCTGAGCAGCACGTCGAAGGAGACATAACTCTTTGCGTGCCCGAGATGGCTGTAGCCGTAGACGGTGGGGCCACAGACGTACATCCCTACGAATGGCGGGTTCAGCGGTTCGAACTCTTCCTTGCTCCTCGTCAGGCTGTTGTACAGCTTCATTCGTTCGTCCCCTCGAAGTAGTCCGTGTGCATGGCGCGCCGGACCTCCTCCATGGTTGCCCCGCCCTCGCGGACGGCGGCGGCGGTGCCCTCCATCAGGATCTCCTCCACCCTTCCGGGCGCCTCGAACGCGAGCCTGCGCTCCCGGATGGGCTCGAGCAGCTCCTCCAGCACGGCGCGCATCCGCTTCTTGCAGGCGACGCAGCCGATGGTGCCGGCCCTGCAGCGCTCCTCGATGTCCGGGGCCTCTTCGGGATTGAAGGCCCTCTGGTAGGCGAAGATGGTGCAGATGTCCGGATGGCCCGGGTCGTCCTTGTGTATCCGGGCCGGGTCGGTGACCGCCGACATGACCTTCTTCCCGACGGCATCCGGCGGGTCCGAGAGGTAGATGCAGTTGCCCAGCGACTTGGACATCTTGGCCTGCCCGTCGAGGCCGACCAGCCTGGGGGTGTCGCTGACCAGCGCCTCGGGCTCCCGGAAGACCTCGGCGTAGAGCTCGTCGAAGCGCCTGGCGACGAACCTCGCGACCTCGACCACGGGCAGCTGGTCCTCCCCCACCGGGACCAGTCCGGCCCTGCAGAAGAGGATGTCCGCCGCCTGGCTGACCGGGTAGCCCAGGAAGCCGTAGGTCATGTTCTCGTCGAAGCCGTAGAGCCCGGCCTCCGTCTTGATGGTCGGGTTGTGCCGAAGGCGGTTCACAGTGACGAACATGGAGAAGAAGACGGTGAGCTCCGCTATCTGCGGGACCATGCTCTGCAGGAAGATGACCGCCCTCTCGGGGTCGAGCCCCACCGAGAGGTTGTCCAGCACCACGGAGCGGACGTCCTCCGGGAGGTGCTCCGGGTGGTCGAAGTTGGTGGAGAGTGTCTGGACGTCGGCTACTATTATGAAGGTCTCGTGCTCGTGCTGGAGCCTCACCCGGTTCTGCAGCGAGCCGACCAGGTGCCCCAGATGGAGCGGCCCCGTCGGCCTGTCACCCGTCAGTATCCGCCCCAAGGGCCTCCTCCTCCCTCTCCCCTCCGGTTTCCCTCTCCTCGCCCTCGAGCAGCGGGTGGTCGCCAGTCCTCCAGCCGGTCAGGTCCACCTCTCCGACATGGTTGTCGATTGCGTCGTGGACCGCCTTCACCAGCGGCCGCAGGTGGGGACAGACGTCCGCGTAGCCCTCGAGGTACCTGAAGGTCCTGGGCAGGTGGTCCAGGTAGCTCCTGTCGCCGGTCTTCCTGTAGTGGCGGGCGAAGGTCCCGGCGGCCTTGAGGCTCCTCTGGCAGGCTGCGATGGCGACGGAGAACATGTTCAGGTCTCCCCTGCTCGTCACGAAGCGCCTGGCCAGCTCCCTCCAGGTGTCACCGATGTCCCTGTAGCTGTCGCGAAGCAGGCTGGCCAGGTCGTACGCCGGAGGGCCCATCCTGGCGTCCTGCCAGTCGACCATGTAGAGCCCGCCCTCCCTGGCCATGAGGTTGGCCGAGTGGTAGTCCCTGTGCGAGAAGACCTCGATGCCTCCCTCCAGCGAGCTGGTGAGCTCCCTCATGAGCCGCTGCAGCTCGAGCAGCTCCCCCTCGGGCATCCTGAGCATGTAGTAGAAGAGGTACTGCAGCGTCTGCTCGAGCTCCGCCATGAAGAAGGAGGGGGTGAAGCTCCTCCTGCCGGCGATGGAGGCCGCGCACCGGTCGGCGTCCAGCACCCTCTGCATGCGGAGGAGCTGGTCCATGGCGGCCTCGACCAGCTGAAGGTACTCCCCGTCGTCGCGCACGTCGAGGAGCCTCGTGTCGCCCAGGTCCTCCTGCAGGGCCCAGCCCCGGTTCTCTTCGACCCGGATTATGCGCGGGACCGGGAAGCCCGCGCCTTCGAGCAGCCTGTGGATGTCCAGCCAGGGCCAGATGGGCTCGCCGTCTCCGTCCATGGCAACGAAGCTCTCCGAGCCTGACCAGACCCTCCAGAAGAGCCTGCCGGAGACGTCGCCGTTCAGCCTGTCCACCGCGACGTTCACTCCGAGCATCCTGACCAGCCAGTCCCCGAACTCCGGCTTCATCCTCTTCAAGGCGGGCTCCCTCCCGGCTCGGCTCTCTCCCCCCACTGCAGGACGGTTCCCTCGAGGGTGCCGGAGGTCAGCTCGGAGCCGGCCAGCATGACGGAGTCCCTCACCCTGGCGTCCGCCCCGACGAAGCAGCCGGGGCCTATGTTGCAGGTGCCCAGTATCCCGGCGTCCGGCGATACGCGAGCGGTCCCGTCCACATGGTGCCCGCCCTTCAGGACGTTGCGGAGGAGGAGGTCCGCCCGGCCCATGTCCAGCCAGCGGCAGCGTTGGTGGTGTACGGCGATCCCGCCACCCTCACCGGCGACCACCCGGGCGAGGTCGCCGAACATGGAGCCCCGGCCGCCGAGCCTCCTGCAGGCACGCGGCACGCACGGCTCCACCGCCGAGATGCCGAGGTAATGCAGCGGCCGGGCGTCCGGCGCGGGCCCGGTACCCCGCGGCCCCCTGTGGAGGGGGAGCGGGTCGTATCCCGGCTCTTCGGGCATGTCGCCAGCGAGCGCGGTCCAGCAGGCTCCGGACTCCCTGTGGGCGCTGAGGAGCGCCCGGGCGTCGAGCGGGTCTATGACCATGTCGGTGTTGACCACGAGCCACGTCCCATCGCTCATCCCGTCGGCGAGACCGGCCAGAGTGCCCACCACGCCGAGCGGCTCCGGCTCCTCCATCAGGAGGCAGGCGTCTCCGGGGAAGCTCTCCGCCAGCTCTCCGGCCACCAGGTCCGGACTCAGCGTGGCGTTGCAGGCCACCCTCTGAGGCTCGAGCTCGCGGAGCTGCCTCGCCAGCCGGCCGAGTACCGTCTCCGCCCCGTAGGGGAGAAGGGACTTCGGCCTCCCGAGGGAGTAGGGCCTGGCCCGGCTCCCGTGCCCTGCGGTAAGAAACAGTATGCCGGCGGGGCGCAAGGACCGGCTGCCCTAGCCGTAGATCTCCTCGCGGTTGCAGTCGCAGACCTTGATGTGCCTCTTCTGAGGCCTCCAGTCACCCTTCCGGTTGTACATGGCCGCGTAGTAGACGATGGGGACCTGCTCCTTGCCGCAGACCGGGCAGTCGTGCTTGTGCAGCCGCCTGGCCTCGTGGGCCAGCTTCGCGGCGAAAGTCCTATCCTTCTTGGGCATTCGTGATGTCCTCTCCGGTTATCACCGGAATGCTGCAGGCGGCGGTCGTCACGGCGTCCATCCTCCTGCGGTCGCCGGTCTCGTCCAGTGCCGCCAGTGCCGTCTCCAGTACGAGGAGTAGTCCGCGGCGGACCTGGACGGCGTCGAAACGGCCCTCCGCGGCCCACCAGAACGGGCACGAGTATAACATCCTGTCGGCGAGGTCGGCAACCCTCTCGGAGGTGCATCCGGAGGCCCATTCGCGGACCTGCCGGACCAGCTCCCGGAGCGCGACGTGGACCGGGTTGGACCTGTCGTCCCAGAGCGGCCAGGGCCTGCCGGCGTCCAGGTCCGCCCCGGTGGTGGACCAGCTCCCGGCGGGGACCACGGCCGGGAGCGGCGGGAAGAGCCCGGCCAGGCGACCGGGTGTGGCCAGCTCTACGTCCTCCATCTCCTCCAGCGCCATGAGGAAGGGCTGGAGGAACCTCTCCAGCGAGCCGCTCCTGTGGTGGCCGAAGGTCTCGCCGTCCATCGCGAGGAGCACGTAGGCGTCGCCGCCGCCGCTCCAGAGGGAGAGGCCATCCGCCAGCTCCCGAGCGGTCTGCTCTCCGTCCAGGGCGTGGAACGCTATCCTGTTGCTCCAGAAGTTGCTGCGCAGGAAGACGAGCAGGCCGTCGGTCTCGGGGATGCTGTCGAAGGGCGCCGGCCTGCCGGAGTGAACCCAGGGCAGGTCGTCGGTCACCGCCCAGCGGTAGCCCATGCCGCGAAGGAGGCCTGCGAGGGAGGGGTCCCACGCCATCTCCGGGGGGAAGACCCCCGTGGGAGAGCGGTCACCGAGATGCCGGGCGCTCCGCTCCCGGTTCAGCATCAGCTGACGCTCGACGTCCCGTCTCTCGAGAAGCGGCAGTATGGGATGGTAGGCGCCGGAGTCGGTGAGCTCCAGGCTTCCGGCGGACCTGATCAGCCCCGGGACCTCGGAGCCTTCGCGGACAAGCTGCTCGGTCAGCGACCAGTTGATGTTCAGGGCCACGGGACAGCCGGTCTCCGAGAGCAGCCGGAGGAGCGGGGTGTAGCACTCCTCGTCCACCCTCCGGAGCACCCCCGGCGACTGTGTGGGCGGCTGGTAGATGTGCAGCAGCAGGCTCACGTACCTCATCCGTCGTCCGCCTCCAGGAGCAGCTCCCCGCCCGGCCCTGCGCCGGTCAGCTCTGCGGCGCTGCCGCCGCTCACCGCGAGCTCCATGAGGCCCTGGCTGCCCTTCAGGAGCAGGAGCCCTCCGTGGTCGGAGTAGGTCTCCACGAGCCGCAGGTCGAAGCGGCGCTCGCCGACCGTGACCGAGCGGGGCGCCATCCGCCCGAGGTCGGAGGAGCGGAGCCATAGCAGGACGTTCCCGAAACGGTCTACGTGCGCCACAGTCACCAGCAGGCCGGCCCCGCGGGGCACCGGGCGAGGAGCCGACAGGGCGACCAGGTCCTCCGGCGGAAGCTCCCGGAGCGAGGAGGTCCACCCGGGGTCCGCCAGCAGGCGGGCACCGGCGGGGGCGAAGACGTCCCTGCCGTGGAAGGTGGTGCTCGCTCCCTCACCGGGGGGCGGCAGCTCCCATGCCCGCTCCACATCCAGGAGGCCGGCCAGGCCGTTGTCCGGCGCCACCAGCATCCTCCCGGCCGAGAGGCAGACGACAGCCCTTCTCGCCGTCCCCACGCCCGGGTCTACGACCGCCGTCACGACGCTGCCCCCGGGCAGGTGGTCCCAGCAGGCCCGGAGGTGGAATGCGCCCGAGGCCACGGAGCCCCGCGGGACGGCGTGGGTCAGGTCGGTGACGGTGGTCCCGGGGGGCGCCACCCCGAGGATGACCGCCTTCATCTGCGCCACGTAGGTGTCCGACGTGCCGAAATCCGTTATCAGGAACGCGTGCCTCATCTGTACTTCACCACCACGAGCGTCTGGTCGTCGCTCTGCGGAGCCCCAGCCGTGTGGGCCCTCACCTCCTCCATCACCCTGGAGACTATCCTGCCCGCCGAGAGGTCCCGGGACTCCAGGACGACCTCCTCCAGCCTCTCCCCTCCCATCTCCCGACTCTGGGCGTCCATTGCCTCGGTGACGCCGTCGGTGTACATGACCAGCACGTCCCCTGGCTCCAGCCTGACCGACCTGAACTCGTAGTCGCTGTCCGGGTCGAGGCCCAGTATGAGACCTCCCTCCCCGAGGAGGCTCACCCTCCCCTCCCTGCGGACCAGCAGGGGCGGGTTGTGGCCGGCGTTCACGTAGGTGAGGTTCCCGGAATCGAGGTCCAGCACGCTGTAGAACATCCCCGTGAGTATCGGGTCGGCCTCGGCGGCCACCGAGGAGACGTTCACGCGCCTGACTATCTCGTCGATTCCGTAGATGCTCTGGACGTAGGCCTCCAGGTTGCCCTTCAGGCTGGCCATGGTCAGGGCCGCCGGGATGCCCTTCCCCACTACGTCCGCGACGGCCATGCCGAGGTTGTGGCCTGGGAGCATGAAGAAGTCGTAGTAGTCGCCTCCCACCTCCCTGGCAGGTCTGTAGAAGACCTCGATGTCGAACCTCTCGGGGCTGGGAGGCGTGTCCGGCAGCAGCTCGAGCTGTATCTTCCGCGCCATGTTCAGCTCGTCCGCCAGGGCGGTCCCGGTGGCGAGCCGGTCGAGGAGTATGTCCGGTATCCTCGTCCTCAGAGGATCGGAGCGCATCAGCTCCGGGTTGCCGGTCACCAGCTTGACAGTCTCCAGCCTCACGCCTCCGTCCGGGTCGGCCAGCCTGTCGGCGAGCTCGTCCTGGACATCCTCCAGGGCGCAAACCTCCGGGAGCCCGGAGAGGCCGCTGACCGCCTCCAGCCTGACCTCGGCGGACCGGTCGCCCAGGGCGGCCACAATGGGCTCCGCCAGAGCCTCCGGCGTTATCTCGGGGTTCGCCAGGAGCCCCCTGAGCATCCTGGCCCTGACGTAGGAGTCAGCGTCGCCCAGGAGCGCCTCCACGAGGGTCCGGACCGCCGGCTCCACGGGGTCCCAGATCTCTCCGAGCGCTTCGGCGGCCGCCGCGCGGACCGCCCTGGCCTCGTCGGTGGAGAGGACGCCCACGACCTCCAGGCCGGCCGCGTCCCTCTCGCCCAGCAACCCCACCGCGCGGGCCGCCTCCTTGCGGACCAGCGGGGAGGCGTCGGCTACCATCCTCCGGATGCACCGACCGCCTCCTCCGGGCAGCTCTTCGTCGTTCCACATGACGAAGAAGGGCAGCCACATCCTCTGCTCGACCTCCCCGGAGTCGAGGATCTCGTGGATGACCTCGGAGGAGAGCCGGGCGAGGTCGCTCCTGCCCTTGCGCACCAGCTGGCTCAGGGCCTCCCTGCCGCCGTTCTGCTCGGAGGAGAGCAGCTCCCGGAGCAGCTCCCTCCCCGCGTCCGTCTCCATGACGCTGAAGTAGCTGAGCACCATGGAGGCGAACGCCCTGTCGCCCGCCGCCCTCTCCCGGACTATCTCCCAGAGGGTCCGCCGCTCGTCCTCGTCCAGGGAGGCGTAGTTCATCAGCATGCACCTCGCGACCGGGAGCACGTCCTCGTCGGTCAGCTCCTCCCGGAGGGTCGACCTGACCTCCCTGCTGAAGAACCGGAGCCTTGCGCCTATCTGCCAGGCCAGCCGGCCCTTGCCGCCGGAGGATAGCCTGTCCATGAGGACCCAGAGCAGGTCGTGGAACTCCTCGCTGAAGTCCTCCAGCCTCCTGTCGAGAAGGCCCCAGGTCAGGAACCCGAGGAGCCTCGGGCCGCCGGTTTCCAGCACGGAGTTCAGTATGTCGAACTCCCTCGGGGAGAGGTCCGGGAAACGGCTGCCGATGTATATCATGGCGCTCCTGCGGACGTCCTCGCTCTCGTCCTCCAGCAGCCGGGCGTAGAGCTCCTCGCCCCTGCCGCTGAGGCCCCACATGGTCAGGCCGTACATGAACCTGCCCCGGACTCCCGGGTCGTCGTCGGTCACCGCCTGCTCGACTATCTCCGACATGTCGTCCGAGTTCACCAGCCACGGCTTGCCCAGCGCCTCGGCTAGCGTGCGGCGGACGTCATCTGAGCCCCGCTTCATCAGTCCCGCGCACATGCTCCGCACGGCTGTGTCCGCGTGGTCGGGAGATGAGAGGAGCATGTTCAGGACGTCCAGCAGGTTCTCCCTGGACTGCTCCTCGGCCACGTGGAGCAGGAGTTTGGTCCTCACCTCGTCGGAGAGGCTGGGATACAGCTCCGCCAGGAAGTAGCCGGCACGCCTGACCAGCGGCTCGTGGCTGTCGAAGAGCGTCTCTGCGAACGCCCTCACCACCGGTGAGTGCTGCTCCAGAAGCCCCCTTATCCCCTCGTCCACCGACCACATCATCAGCGTGTCCATCGAGGAGATGTATGTGGTGCCGTCGCCGGCGAGCCTCCGGAAGGGCGGCTCCCCCCGACAGGCCATGGTGGCCCCGTACCTCTCCTCCAGCTCCTCCCTGCTCGGGAAGACGTGGCTGCCCTGCACGAGGAGCCGCTTCCAGAGGGAGTAGAGGGTGCGCCTGAAGACCGCCTCGGGCACCACCGGGTCGAAGGCGGCCATGAGCAGGAGCTCCGCCATCCGCAGCGGCTCGAGGGACCTGAACCACTCCAGCGTCTCCCTCCCCTGGACCAGCCGCCACTGCCTGTTCTCCGCCGGCGCCGGGAGCCGCACGTGGGCCTCGCTGTAGTGGTCGAAGAGCCCGGCGAGCATGTCGGAGGAGGTGGCCAGTATCAGCCTGCGCCTGGCCTCGGTGGTGCGGGTTATCATGGAGAGGACCACCGACCAGAGCCTGGGCGGGTAGATGCCGACCATCCTGCGGACGGTGTCCAGGTCCAGGAAGACCGCGCAGTCCTCGGTGCCTGTCAGGAGGTGCTCGACCTCCTCCTGGTCCAGGTCGCGGGTTATCACCTCGACCGGGTTCAGTCCCTCCTGCCAGGCCTCCGCGAGGAGCTTCCTCGCCATGGTGGTCTTGCCGGCGCCCAGCGGTCCGCTGAGGCAGACGAAGCCCCTGCGGGCAAGGACCTCCCTGGCCCTCTCCAGGGTCCCGGAGTCCACCGGCGAGGACGAGAGGTCGCCGAAGGACTCCATCAGGGCCCTGCCCTCGGGGAAGGGGAGCGACTCCCTCCTGAGGCCGCCTATCCAGTCCTGGACCTGCTCGCTTGCGACCTTGCGGAGGGTCGCGGGGCTGGAGAAGCCGAAGCAGAGGTCGGCGGACCGGAGCTTCCCCACCACCTGGTCCCCCTCGGGAATGTCGCCGTAGCAGAGGCATGCAATGGGGAGGTCGGACCTGTAGTGCTCGAAGAAGGCCCTCCTGACCGGTGCGGAGGGGGGGCCGCTGAGGACCAGCAGAAGGGCGTCAGGCGCCTCGTCCCCGGCTGCCGGCTCGATGCGGTCCGCCCACCTGGGCGGCTCGAGCCCGGAGATGTCGCTCCGGAGGAGATCCGGAATGCCGGCGGGGAAGCCGTGCCTCTCGAGCTCTATCCTCAGCCTGAAGATGTTCACGGCTCCGGTGCCGCTCAGGTGAGAGGCCAGACGAGCTTGACCCTTGTCCTTCCCTCGGGGGACAGGCCGTACTCGACCCATCTGGCGAGATTGCGGGCTATGAGGACCCCCCTCCCCCTGCAGGAAAGGAGCTCATCGCCCTCGGCAGGGCAGAAGCCCGGTTCCTCATCCGGCTCCCAGCACCCCTCGTCGTCGATGGTGAACTGCAGCATGGCCGGATGCCTGGCGATGGCGATGGTCACCCGCCTGTCGGGATCCATGTCGTTGCCGTGCTCCATGCCGTTCTTCACCAGCTCGATGACGGCTATGGAGAGGGAGGAGAGCTCCTCCTCCTCGACCCCGTAGCTGCGCCCTACGCCCTCGATGAAGAGCTGGAGAGGCTCGAGGACTGAGTGATCGCTCGGTATCCGGAGCTCGATATCGCCCACGGTCACTCCTCGAAGCTCTTGAGCGCCTCGTCCTCGTCGGTGAAGGTCTCGAAGATCGTTATCAGCTTGGTTATGATGAAGAGCTCGTGTATCTTCTTCGTGGCGTTGAGTATCTTGAGCGAGCCGCCGGCGCGGGAGATGGTCGTATGGCCGGAGACTATGACGCCAAGGCCCGAGCTGTCCATCCAGGAGACCTTGCCCAGGTCCAGGAGGACCTTCTTCCTCTCCTGGTTCATGGCGTTCTCGAAAGCGGTCTTCAGGTCCATCAGCTCCGGGCCGCCGATAACCTTGCCGGAGAGTCGGAGCACGAGGACATCGCCCTTCATCTCTTCACTGATCTTCAACTGGGACCTCCCGTTTCGTTTCCAGAATGACAGGGCTCATACTCGGCGCTGAAGAATATACGCGAAGGCGGTGCAGGGACAACACGGCGGGTCAGGAGGAGACCACGAAGTCGCCCGGCTCCCGCAACCCGATGCCGGAGAGGTATCGCCTGGCCTCCTCCCTTGCCGCCGGCGACCTGGTGGCCGCCACTACAGGCAGCCCCGAGAGCCGGGAGAGGGCGGAGAGGTGGAGCACCGGCCTTCCCAGTACCGAGGCGCCCGCCCTCCCCGGCGACGGGTCGACGAAGGCCTCTATCCGAACGCCCTCGCGCAGCAGCTCCCTGCCCAGCCTCCTGGCCGCCTGACCGCTGCCGGCCATCACCACCCTCCCGCACCGGAGCAGGGGGCTCCCGGCCAGGTATCGGGCCCTCAGCCTGTAGAAGGCGGTCTGCGAGTAGGCTCCGGAGGTCCTCGAGAGCCTGTCCGGCCGCTCCCTCCAGCGGAGGAGCACCTCCGGCACCCTGCGGAAGCTGAACCCCCGGGAGTGGAGCCTGAGCCATAGCTCGTAGTCCTCGGGCAGCTCCCTCTCGGCGTAGCCGCCCTCGGAGAGGACCGCCTCCCGGTGGAAGAAGGCGGTGGGATGGGGCACCGGGCTCTCCACGAAGATGTCACGGGCTATCTCGTCCGGCTCCACCAGGGAGTTCAGCCACCCCTCGTAGGCCCTGAGCCCGCCGCTGACCATCTCCGGGGGGAAGCTCTCCACCATGCAGGTGACCACGCACCTCTCCCCCTCCCTCCGGGCCACCTCCAGCTGCCTGGCCAGCCTCTCCGGCCTGCACAGGTCGTCGGCGTCCATCCTGGCTATCCAGGTGCCGGAAGAGCATCGGAGTCCGGTCTGAAGGGCGTCCACGAGGCCAAGACCCTCGCATGGGACCACCCGGGCCCTCGGGTCTCCCGCGGCGGCTCCCGCGGCGGCACGCCTGGTTGCCGCGTCCGCCCGGTCGTCCACCATGACCAGCTCGAGCCCCTCGAGGGTCTGCGACAGGACGGAGCCGATCGCGCCCTCGATGTAGGGTGCCGCGTGACGGAAGGGGAGGACGACGGATACTGCCGGTCCGCTCATCCCCCGGTCAGGCCCGAGACGGTCTCGACCAGCTCCTCCGGCGTCCGGCTGGGGCGGCCGCACATGGCGCCGACGCACGGCTGGGCGTAGGGCCATCCGCCCCGGGGCAGCATCAGGGAGTCCATGGCGGCGCTGTCCGCCGGGAGCAGCGGGTCGAAGAGATCCACGCCCTCCTCCCCGGCCAGCTCGACGGCCGCCTCCATGAGCAGCAGCGTGGTGGAGTCGGACACCGGTCCGACGACGTTCACGTGGAGCTCCGCCTCCGGAGAATCCGGTCCTCCCGGCTCGGAGACCACCATGCCGGTGACCGCGGCGCGGAACCAGTCCTCCTCCCTGGCTCCCGCCGCCCGGGCCGTCTCGACGCCACCGGGCCCGAGGACAACCGTTACCGGGAGCAGGTCGGGCAGCTCCCAGGCCGCCACGAGGCTCTCCGCCTCCTCCGGTGGGAGCCAGACAACGGGCATCGCAAGGGGGAGGCCCTCCCTGAAGTCCTGGAGCGTGGCCAGCTCGGGGTCCCCGATGTCCACCGCCACGGCCAGTACCCGCTCCTCCCGCATCTCCCTGTAGACCCGGTCTATGTGCGGCAGCTCCCTTACGCATGGGGTGCACCAGGTGGCCCAGAAGTTCACCAGCACCGGACCGCCGGCCGCCGCCTCCAGGAGGCTGTCCAGGGCGGCAGCCCCCGAAAGGAGAGGCCCCTGCTCCGGTGGAGCATGGAGTCCGTCCTCGTGGTCCCTGACGTGAACGGCCACCGGTACTCCCAGGAGGATGAACAGCCCCACCCAGAGCCAGTCCCGCGCCTTCGCGTAGCGGCTCATCCCTTCCCTCTCCCGACGCCGTGGCTTATGGCGCCGGTCGGGCACTCCCCGATGCACTGCAGGCACCTTATGCACTCGGCGGAGTCGGGCTCCCGCCATATCTCGATGTCTACGGGGCAGACCTCCCTGCATCTGCCGCACCTGATGCAGGGGCCTTCAACCCTCATCCGGATGACCGAGACCTTCCCGGCCAGCCCCCAGGTCGCCCCGAGGGGGCAGAGCAGCCTGCAGAAGGCCCTGCTGGAGAAGATGACAAGCAGGACTATCGCGCCCAGCAGTGCGCTCTTCCAGGTGAACAGGAACCCGGTGACCAGGGTCTCCCCGCCGTCGTGAAGGACAAGTGGATACCCCGCCGTCAGCGTGCCGGAGGGGCAGACCGCCTTGCAGAACCAGGGGTCGCCGCCGGCTCCCTGCACCGTCCGGAGCGTCATGGGCAGCAGGATGACGAAGAGCAGCAGGACGGCGTACTTCATGTCCGCCCAGGCCCTGGGGATGCGCAGCTCAGGTGTCGGTATCCTGTGGAGCAGGTCCTGGATGAGCCCGAACGGGCATATCCAGCCGCAGGCGAACCTGCCTGCCACCAGTCCCACCGCCAGGATGAAGCCGAGGACTCCGAGGAGCGCCAGGGCGTCCGGCCTCATGCTGGCCAGGCCGCCGAGCAGGCCGTCGCTGGCCAGAACGCTCTGAAGGGAACCGAGCGGGCAGGCGAGCACGTGCGAGGGGCAGGAGTAGCAGTGGAGCCCCGGGGTGCAGAACATCTTCGAGGTGCCGGTGTAGATGGTGCCGGTGAGAAGGCCGTGAACGTAGAGGTTGGTCGCGGCGAAGGCGCCGGACTGCACCAGGAGCCTGATGCGGCGCAGCCGCCGGACCCCCCCGCTCATCCCACGCCTATGCACTCCAGGCAGACGCTGGCCGCCTTGCGCCAGATGACCAGCGGGTCCCCGGCCAGGTAGCCGAAGGCCGTGACGGCCAGGACGGCCGTCAGCAGGGCTATCCGCACCGCCAGGGGTATCCTCGGCACAATCACCTCACATGCCCGGGGGATTGGAGGCGGCGACCGGAGTCGAACCGGTGAATGGTGGATTTGCAGTCCACTGCCTTACCACTTGGCCACGCCGCCTCGCGCGGACAGGAACAATATGAAGCCTCGCTCCCGGGGGGCAAGCCTCGTCAGTCCACCCAGTCCAGCCCCACCCAGAGCCCTCCGGGGTAGGTGATGTCGCCGAACGGGGTCTCGAACGACGGGTCCGCGTGCAGGAGGAGCCTGCCCAGGTGGTCGTCGTCCCTCTGGTCGCTCGCGACGCCACCGATGGCCAGCATGAGGCCTATCAGGGAGGGGAGGTCCATGAGCCCCTCCATAGTGGCGAACGCATCGAAGCCGATGTCGAGGGGAAGGACGACGGTCTCGCCGGTGCCCGGGACGCTGATGTTCTCGCCTGTCTGCCCGCTCAGCACCCAGGTGGTGTCGAAGCCGCTCCCGGCGCTGCCGTCCAGGTAGAGGTCCCAGCCCATGGAGACCATCGTAGCCGTGGTCTCCAGGGTGTCGCCCGTGCCGGTGTTCGGGTTCCGTATCCCGACGTTGAGGGTGAAGTCCACCGGGAACTCGCCGGCGGCCCAGTAGGAAGCAACCTGCGCCAGCTGGGCCACGCTCAGGGAATCGAGCTGGTCCAGCTGCACACCGCAGGCGGAGAAGTCCTCGGTGCCCTCTATCCTGAACCTGCAGCCGAGCAGGGAGAGCAGGGCGGCCGGATTGCATGCGGTGGTAAGGGCGACGGCGGCCGTCACCGCCGGAAGCAGCCTCCTCAAGTGCGACCTCCTCCCGCCCCGGAGCGCTCGGTCGGGGTCACTCCGGCTGTATCCAGTCTATCCCCAGGGTCACCGGGAAGTTGATGAGGATGAGCCCCAGGGGGGTGTCCTCGGTCATGGTCACCTCGAGGTTGGTCCTTCCGAGGTGATCCTCGTCCCTTATATCGCTGTCGGCGCCGCCGGCGGCAAGACAGAGGGAGATCACCTCCTCCGGGGAGAGACCCTCGTCCTCGTGCAGGTCCCGGGCGGCGTCGAACTCCACCACGCAGTCGATCTCCACGTACCGGGAGTTCGGGACGGTCACCGGGGCCGATATCCCCCCGGCATCCAGGTAGACGTCGGTCCTGCCCTCCCCGGTCCTGGTGTCGATAACCGCGTCCCAGTAGAAGTCCTGGATTATCACGTCACCGGTGTTGTCCGGGTTGTCGGCCTCCACCACGACGGCGTAGCTCGCCGGGCACTCCCCCGCCGCCAGGGCGGCCTCCACCTGAGCGGTCTGGGCCGAGTCGAGTGAAGTCAGGTCGTCCAGCCTTATACCGTCCAGGTAGAAGTCGCTGGTGCTGGCGATGCGGAACCTGCAGCCCATCATGGATACAGGGTCGCTGACGCATCCGGTGGCGAGGGCCAGAGCGGCGACTGCCGAAAGCATGATCAGAAGCCTCATGTCCACCACCTCTCGGGGTAGTCGGTTGCGTTGTCCGTTGCGGTCCCTGGGTGCGATTACCCCGCCGGCCGGCTCCCGGTTCCCGTCGAAGGGACGTCGTAGGGCGCAATGTCAGGATAATGTCCGGGAAGAGGCCATGGGGTCGTACCAGACCGGCAAGCAATCGTCCGGCGGGACATGCGGGGGACGGGCGGGAACAGGGCGGGGCGGGGCGGGTAGGTGGAGGGAGCGGCGCTCCTTGACGGGGGGCCCCGGATCTGGCATTCGACGGGATGCGGAGCAGGCATCCCTGGCGACTGAGGGAATGGGAAAGCGGAAACGGGGGGACCATGCGTCTACTTGCGACAGCTCTCGCGCTGACGGCGGCTCTGGCCGGGACTGCCTCGGCGGAGGCCGGCCCTTGCGAGATCGTAGAGGACTTCTTCAACGCCATCAAGGATTCCCGGGGGGCCGATGCCGCCGCCCTCATGTCCTCCTCTGTCCTGTCCGAGCTGGACATGCTCGTGGCAATGATGCAGATGGACCCGGCGACGGCTGCCGAGGAGCTCTCCACGATGGGTTCCGGGGTGACCGAGGAGGACGTGATGGCAATGACCGGCGAGAGCTTCATAGCCATGGTCCTCTCCTCGGAGGACGTTGCCGGGGTGCTCGGGACCACGGAGCTCGTCGAGGTCACGCAGGTCTCCCTCGAGGGCGACTCGGCCCTGGTGAGGGTCTGCGTCACCATCATGGGGGAGACCAACGAGGACACCATGCCCATGGTGCTCGAGGAGGGCGAGTGGAAGGTCGGGAGCATAGGCCTCCAGATGTGACCGGCAGCGTCACTCTCCCGCCCGGGAGCCCTGGACCTCTCGCATGAGGAGGAAGAGGGGGAACCCGAGGGAGACCCCGACGGCGAACACGGCGGCCACCGGGAGCCAGAGGGCTCTCATGCGGAGCCGGCGCCCCTCGAGGAGGATGAAGGCGACCAGGGTCAGCCCGGCAACGCCAGCGTCCATCCAGGCGAAGGCGCCCATCCTGGTTGACCCGGCCTCCTCCACCATGGCCCCGAGGTCGAAGCCGTTGTCGGCCACCCAGGGGACCATCTGGCTGTAGGGGAGCAGGATCCCGAGGACGCAGAGCGCCGCGTAGACGTATCTCATCCGCCGACATCCTTCCGCATGTATAGCAGTCCGTCCTCCGTCTTCCATTCCTCCCAGCCGAGCGCACGGTAGAAACCGTAGGCGCGCAGGGAGCGGTCGGTGTCGGTGGTCAGCCAGGCCATCCGGTGCCCCCCGGAGCCCAGCCACCGCTCGACCTCCCTCATGAGCCTGCGCCCTATGCCCATGCCCTCGCAGCAGGGGAGCACCGCCACCACCCACATCTCGCCGGTGGACCGGTCCCCCATGGCGAAGCCCACCACTCGGGAGCCGACCTCGCAGACCCATCCACGGTGGGTCGTCCCCATCATCTCGCGGACGGACGCAGGCGTGATGCCGAGCGACTCCAGCTCGGCTTCGGACAGGCGGTTCTCGCGGGTGGACGACCTCACGCGGAAGAGGTCTGGCAGGTCTTCCGGGACCGCCTCCCTGAAGACCGGGACGGGGGCGCTACTCAGTCTCGCTCCCCTTCGCGGCCGGCTCCTGGAAGCGGAATGGAGCGGGAAACGGGACTCGAACCCGCGACATCTACCTTGGCAAGGTAGAGCTCTACCAACTGAGCTATTCCCGCTCCGTCCGATGTGCGCTCCACCAGGGCCGTTGGCCCGGGAGCGAACGGTAGTATTCGCCGGTGACCGGAGCTTGTCAAGGTTCCCTGACGGTCACCCAGGCATCGTCGAAGCCCATCTCCGCAAGGGTCTGCCGGAGCGTCTGGGCGTCCTCCATCAGGGGCAGGGCACCGACCCTCACCTTCCAGTAGCCCTGCTCCTCCTCCACGAACACGGGCCCCGGGACGTCGTCACCGACCGACTCGGCCAGCCTCTCCGCAGTGGCCCGGTTCGTTACGGCGGCTATCTGGACGCTGTAGTGGACTCCGCTCAGTGGCTCGGAGCCCCCCTCCCCCGCCACGGGCTCCTCCGGGGCGGGCAGGGCTATACCGGTGACGTCCGGGAAGCTCTCGAAGGGGTCCTCCGGGTATCCGGGCGGGTCCGCGTAGGGCTCTATGGGGCCCTCGGGGAGCTGGCTCTGCGGTGCCTGCGTCTGCGAGCCGGGGACCGAGCCGGTCCCGCATGCGAACAGCACCGCTGCGGCCAGGAGCAAAAGCCCCGTCGATATCGTCCTCATGCTCCCTCCTCCTCCGACCTGACCAGCAGGTCCAGCAGCGGCAGCATTATCTCGTGGTGCCCGGTCAGGGATATCCCGGAGCCACCGAGCGCGCAGGCCGGCCTCCGGACCACGTTCATCGTCGGCCTGTAGTGCCTTGTCATGTCCATGTCCACGGAGAGGAAGCCGCCGACGTCGAAGCCCAGGTTCCTGGCGGAGGTCAGCAGCTTCAGGAAGACCTCCGGCATCACGACCGCCGAGCCGACGTTCATGACCACCCCCCCGCCGAGGCGCGCCACCCTTCCGCCGAGCAGGTCGAAGTCCCGCTCCGCGGCCTCGCCGATGAGTCGCCAGGAGACGTTCGGGTGGGGATGCACTATGTCCCCGCCCAGGGCGGGGTGAACGGTCACCGGGAGACGCTCGAGCGCTGCTGCTGCCAGGGGGCTGTTATCCGGGTCCGCTCCCCTCTCCAGGAGCTCGACGCCCAGCGACTCGCCGAGGCCGGCATTGCCTTCGGAGGAGCGCGAGAGCGCCGCCGCGTAGACCTCGCCGGTCTCCCTCCACATGCCGAAGCTCCCGTCGGATATGCCGCTCTGCACGTCCTCGGACGTCGCGCCGAACAGCGCCATCTCCAGGTCGTGTATGGTCCCGGCCCCGTTCGTTGCGAGGGAGCTGACGACGCCCCGCCTGAGCCACCGGACGAGCAGCGGCCCGAGGCCGCACTTTATCACGTGTCCGCCGTACATCAGCAGCCGCTCCGAGCCGCTCTCGCGAGCCTCGAGGAGAGCCCGGGCGGTCGTCCAGAGCGAGCGCACGGCGAGGACGTCCGGCAGCGAGCGGGCGAAATCGGCGGCGCTCGCCCCCGGCGGCGGCGGCCTGAAGAGCATCCCCTCGGTGACCCTGCTGCAGCGCTCGCTCAGGCTCTTCGTGACCAGCTTCTCCCTGTCGAAACTTCTCTTCCCGCTCAAGGATACCTCACCTTCAGGAGGGTGAGCCCCTTCGCCGGCAGCGAGGGCCCAGCCCCTCTCCTCTCTCCGTCGTCCAGCAGCTCCCGCAGCCGGCCCGGCCGGGTCCTGCCCCTTCCGACGTCCACGAGGGTCCCGGCCCATATCCTGACCAGGCCCCTCAGGAACCTGTTCGCGGCGATGAGCAGCGTCCACCCGTACCGGTCCTCCACCACGTCCACGGAGCGGACGTCCACCTCCCAGCCTGAGCTGCCCCCCCCCTCCTTGGACATCGCCCTCCAGCAGCTCCGGCCCAGGCAGAGCCGGGCCGCCTCCAGCATGGCCGCCGTGTCCAGGTCCCGCCCCACGGCGTGGGAGTAGCGTGCCGTCATGGGGCGCCCCATCCTCTCCAGCCTGTATCCGTACAGCCTGGAGACGGCGTCGAACCTCGCATGGAAGCGGTCGTCCGCCCGCTCGATGGAAGGGACGGCCACGTCGGACGGGAGCGACCGCGAGAGCCCCCCGGCCAGCCTGCGCAGCTCCTCCCCGCTCACGTCGGCGTGGGCCACCTGGCCGGTGGCGTGTACCCCGGCGTCGGTCCTGCCCGAGCCCATCACGGAGACCTCCCTGTCGCATATCCGGGACATCGTATCCTCGATGGTCCCCTGTACGGTGCGCACGTCGGGCTGCAGCTGCCAGCCCCTGAAGTCGGTGCCGTCGTACTGGACCAGCATGCTCGCCCTCACCGGCTCACCCCGTCAGGCCGGAGACGGAGAGCACCAGGAGGAGCCATGCCAGCGAGGCGGAGGCGGCCCCCAGGGGGGAGGCTGCGGTGGGCTCCTCCCGGCCGGCCCTCCCGGGAGAGATGTCCATTCCGGAGAGCGCGCTCTCCATCGACCCGATGATGCCGCTCCCCTCCCGCCTTGCCCTTGCGAAGCCCCGCCTGACGTCCCTGGAGCAGGGTCCGGCCAGGGAGGTGACCATCGCCAGGCTCTCCAGGAGCCCGAAGCTCCTCACCCGGCCGGACGCGCGGCCGATGAGGGAAGCGGCCCTGGAGGAGCCTAGCCGGAACGCCATGGTGGCGCCGGAGGCCAGGGCGCACATCCACCTGAGCGACCGCTCCAGCAGCAGCGGGTCGTCGCCGAGGAGCGCGACGGCGGCCACGGCCCCGGGAGCCGCGCAGAGGGCGGCCACGCCGGCGGGCAGCCGCCATCCTCCGGCGAGAGCGCCGGAGAGCGGGAACAGGATGTATACCGGAAGGAGGACCCGGGCTATCAGGAAGGCGGAGAGCGGGCCGGCCACCAGCCCGGCGGCAAGGAGCACGGAGTAGGCCCCCTCAGTCACCGGGGAACCTCTCGAGGAGGCGCCTTGCGATGCTGAACTCCACCGGCGGGGCCTGGTGGAACTCCATCTCCTCTCCGGTCTCCGGATGCAGGAAGCCGAGCGTCTCCGCGTGGAGCATCTGGTGACCCGCCGCCTCCAGCACCTGCCCGACCAGCTCCCTCGCGGCGCTGCCGGACGGGATGCCCCGGGGGCTGCAGCCGCCATACTTCGCATCCGCTATCACCGGGCACCCGCAGACATCGGCCATGTGTACCCTTATCTGGTGGGTACGGCCGGTCTCCAGCCTGCATTCCACCATGCTGGCCAGCCGGTACGCGGCCAGGAGCCCGTAGTTGGTCACCGCCCTCTTGCCGCTCCCGGTCACCGCCATACGCTGACGGTTCACCAGGTCCCGGCCGATGGGGGCGTCTATCCGGCCCCGCTCCCGGGGCGGACGGCCCCATACGAGGGCTACGTACCTCCTCTTGACCGTCCTGGCGGAGAGCTGCGAGGAGAGCATCCTGTGCGTGCGGTCGTCCTTGGCCACCATGACCAGGCCGGTGGTGTCCCGATCCAGCCTGTGCACGATACCGGGCCTGAGCTCCCCGGATATCCCGGAGAGCCTCGTGCAGTGGGCCAGCAGCGCGTTCACCAGCGTCCCGCTCCTGCAGGTGGGGGCCGGATGCATGACCAGGTCGGGCTGCTTGTTCACCACCAGGAGGTGGTCGTCCTCGTACACCACGTCCAGCTCGATCTGCTGCGGGGAGAGGTCTATCGGCTCCGGGTCCGGCACGCTGAGGACCACGGTCTGACCGGCCCTGACCTTCCGCGCCGGCTTCGTCTCGACCTCGCCGTCCACTGTCACGTGGCCGTTGGAGACGAGGGTGCTCAGGTAGCTCCTGCTGTGGTCCACGCGGCCGCACATGGTCAGGAAGGTGTCCAGCCGGAGCCCCTCCGAGGGCTCCCCCACCTCCAGCTCGTGGAGCTCCATCCCCTCTACCTGTCCCGCAGGATGATGTGGAAGCCGTAGGGAGACTCGACTATGCCGGACAGCTCGCCCGGGCCGAGGGAGAGGGAGGCGTCCACCAGCTCCTCCGCCACAGCGCCCCTGGAGAAGTCCGGTAGGTCGCCGCCCCGGCCGGCGGAGGGGCAGTCGGAGTAGGTCCGGGCCAGCTCGTCGAAGCCGCTGCCGCCGACCTCGAGCTCCGTCAGCAGGTCCTCGGCCAGCTCCAGTGCCTCCTCCCTGGTCCTTTCGGCCACACCGGCGTCCGCGGTGCTCCAGGAGACCAGGAGATGCCTGACGCCGACCAGCTCCGTCACCGGGCCGCCGGTCAGCGAATCGGGGGTCGGGCGAAGAGGCCCTGGCGTCGCCGCGTCCTCCTCCGGCCGGCCCTCGCCGCCGCACCCTGCGAGCAGGGACAGCAGAAGGATGTGGAGCACGCTCATGCACGGCCTCCCGGACATGCTGACCTCCCTCCGGGGCGGCGGCGTCGGCAGCCGCAATGATAAGCAGGCGGGGAAGCGGCGCGCCAGTGCCGTAGTTGACATCGGTCCCAGTCGGCATATGCATTGTATCGGATCTGGGAATACGGATCAGGGCGGCGGTTTCACGGCCGTCGGCATTCCCTCGAAAGGAGACCGCAGTGAACAGGGAAGACTACTTCTCCTCAAGGGCCCACGGGATGAAGAGGTCGGTCATCCGTGAGCTCTTGAAGCTGACCGCCAAGCCGGGAGTCATCTCCTTCGCAGGCGGGCTGCCCGCGCCCAAGACGTTCCCGGTGCCTGCGGTCAGGGCGGCGATAGACGAGGTCATGGACAGGGAGTGGGAGAAGGCGCTGCAGTACGGTCCCACCGAGGGGGACGTCCGCCTCCGCGAGGACCTGGTCGCCTGGATGAGGCAGGACGGCATAGAGGCGGACGTTGACAACGTGATGATAACCACCGCCTCGCAACAGGGACTCGACCTCATCGGCAAGGTGTTCCTCGACCCCGGCGACACCTGCGTGGTGGGCCTTCCGACCTACCTCGGCGGCATACAGGCCTTCAAGAGCTACCAGGGAGTGCCGGTAGGGGTTGAGCTGGACGACGAGGGCATGATCCCGGACAGTCTGGAGGAGATCCTCTCCCGGCTCGAGTCGGAGGAGAGGAGGCCCCGGTTCATCTACATAGTCCCGGACTTCCAGAACCCGGCGGGCGTGACCCTCCCGGAGGCGCGCAGGAAGAGGATAATCGAGATAGCCAGGCGCGGGGAGTACATCATCGTGGAGGACACCCCGTACAGGCAGCTCAGGTACAGCGGCTCCCACCAGCGGACCTTCCAGCAGCTCGCCCCGGACATGGTGCTCTCCCTCTACACCTTCTCCAAGATACTGCTTCCCGGCTTCCGTCTCGGGTGGGCGCTCGGGCCGGACTGGATAATCGACAAGATGGTCATGGCCAAGCAGGCGGTCGACCTCTGCACGCCGCCGTTCAACCAGGCGATCACCCACGCGATGCTCGTCGAGGGAGCGCTGCAGAAGGGGCTGAAGCAGACCATCGCCCTCTACAGCGGGCGCAGGAATCTCATGCTGGAATGCCTCGACGCCGAGGTGGATACGATACCGGGGGCTCACTACACCAGGCCCGAGGGAGGCCTCTTCCTCTGGCTTACCCTGCCGGAGGGCATGGACTCGGACGAGCTCTTCGTGAAGGCGGTGAAGGAGAACGTCGCGTACGTGCCGGGCAGCGCCTTCTTCCCGGACGGGGAGGACACCCGGAGCATGAGGCTGAACTTCAGCTACGCCGAGGAGGAGCAGATACGGGAAGGCGTCAAGCGTCTGGCGGGCGTAATCCGCGAGCACATCTGACCGGACCGGGGCGGAATGCGGCGTCGCGACCCCCTGCGGCGCGACGCCCGAAGCAGGCCCCGGTACCTGGCGGGGTCGTCCTGCCCCTGCTGCTGGTGCTGACCCTTCCGCTGGCGGCCGACATCACCTGGAGCTGGGACTTCGGAGAGCTCCCCGCCGGCTGGTCGACGGTCGGCGACTGGGAGTTCGGCCGCCCCGGCGCCTTCACGGACCCCTCGGTGACCTCCTACGGCGACCCGGAGACGGAGACCTGCGTCATGCGGTCGGATACGCTGGTCATGCCCGACTCGGTCTCGTCGGTGCTGGTCACGGTATGCGACGAGTGGGACTGGTCCGGTTGGTTCTCCGGCGGCGGCAACTCCAGCGCCCAGATATCGCTCATGGCCTACGTGCCCGGCGGCGGCAGCTGGGTCATCGAGTACGACCGGCAGGAGTGGGGATACCCGCGGGCGGGGGCCGACAGCGCCTCGGTCTCCATACCGGTCGTCGGCGGCGACGGACTGGTGCTGGTGTTCAGGGCGGTGGTCAGCGCCGTCTACGCACACGCGGAGCTCGAGTGGAGCATAACCGGGCTGACGGTCACCGGCAGGGTCGGGCAGAGCCTGGAGAGCGCCACCTGGGCGGAGGTCAAGAGGGGGTTCGAAGTCCCCTCGCCCGCTCCCTGAGCTCCCTGACTATCCGGGCGAACCTCGCCCGCTCCCTCACCCGCAGCGAGAGGAGCAGGTAGCCCCCTATGAGCAGGAGCCCGATGGCGAAGCCCGGTACGAGCACGCCCAGTATGGCCCTGTCGGTGAAGTCCAGGATGGTGTAGACCGCCGCGGCCACGGTCACGAGCCCGCCGACCACGAGCATCAGGTTGCAGAGGGACATGTCCCGGCAGCGCCTCTGAGAGTCCCAGTCCAGCAGGTCCTCCACGTACTCCCGGTCCTTCTCCGCCCCGCCCTCGGACGGGTCGCGGAGGAGCGTCGGCAGGGCCAAGGCCTACTCCGTCCTCATTATCAGGTGGTAGCCGAAGGGGGTCTCGACCACCTCCGACACCTCCCCGGGCGAGAGGGCGAAGGCGGCCTCCTCGAAGGCGGGGGTCATCACGCCCCGGGCGAACTCGCCGAGGTCTCCGCCGGCGGTCCCGCTGGGGCAGTCGGAGTAGCGCGACGCTGCCACCTCGAAAGGCATCCCCGCATCCAGGCTGTCCATCACCGCCTCGGCGAGCCCCAGCGCCTCCTCCCTGCTCCTGGTCACGGTGGTGTCCGGCACGGAGCCGCTCCAGGCGAGGAGCACGTGGCTGGCGGAGACGGTCGGGTGGCGGAGCACGACGTGATAGCCGTAGGGGGTCTCGAAGACCCCGGACATCCCGCCGGGCTCCAGGGAGAAGGCCTCCTGCTCGAACTGCGGGACCATCTGTCCCGGGCCGAACTCGCCCAGGAAGCCGCCCTGCTGCCCCGAGGGACAGGAGGAGTACCTCCCGGCGGCCTCGGCGAAGTCCAGCTCTCCCGAGGCTATGCTGTCCGCGACCATCGTGAGCAGCGACTCGGCCTCGGCCCTGCTCCTCTCCGTATCCGTGCCCTGGGCCCCCTCGAAGGGCACCAGTATGTGGCTGGCGAAGACGGTCTGCGTTACGCCGGCCGAAGGTGGCGGCGCCTGGACGGCCACGTCCTGCCCGTCGACCACCGGCTCCGCGGCACCTTCGGCGGCCGCCTCCCCCTCCCCGTCTCCGCAGGCGGGAAGGAGGAGCAGGGCGGTCAGGGCTGCCGCCGTCAGGGCGACCATGTACCCTCCTGCTCTCGGTCTACTCATCGCTCCTCGCAATCCAGAGGGTCTCACGGGCTATCATGAGCTCCTCGTTCGTCGGTATCACAAGTACCCGGACTCGGCCGCCCGGTGCGGTTATCTCCCGCTCCTCCCCCTTGAAGTCGTTGAGCAGCGGGTCTATGGAGACGCCGAGGACCTCGAGCCCCCGGCATATCCTCTCCCTCATCTCCGGGGCGTTCTCGCCGACCCCTGCGGTGAAGACCAGGACGTCCAGCGCCCCCATCATGGTGGCGTAGCCGCCTATGTACTTCCTGACGCTCGAGGCGTAGAGGTCCAGGGCCAGCTGGGCCCGCTGGTTGCCCTCCAGCGCCGCCTTCTCGATGTCGCGCTGGTCGCTGGAGAGCCCGGATATACCCAGTATGCCGCTCCGCTTGTAGATCATGTCCTTGAGCTCGCCGGTGCTCATCCCGTGGTTCTCCAGGAGGTCGAGGAGCACGGCGGAGTCCACGTCGCCGGACCTGGTTCCCATGACCACGCCGCAGGCGGTGCCGTATCCGAGGCTGGTCTCGATGCTCCTGCCGCCCTTCACGGCGCACAGGCTGCTGCCGTTGCCCAGGTGGCAGGTCACCATTGAGAGGTCCTCGATGGAGCGGCCGAGCATCTGGGCGGCCCTGTGCGCGACGTACTGGTGGCTGGGGCCGTGGAAGCCGAAGCGCCTGATTCCCCTGTCGGCGTAGACCTCCCACGGGAGCGCGTACACGTAGGCCACCTCGGGCATGGTCTGGTGGAAGGCGGTGTCGAATACCGCAACGTTGGGAACGCCGGGCAGCGCCTGCATGGAGGCCCTGATGCCCTGCAGGTTGTGCGGGTTGTGCAGAGGGGCCATGGCGGAGCACTCCTCTATCCCCCGGATGACCTCGTCGTCTATCAGGGCCGCGGAGGTGAACCTGTCGCCGCCGTGGACTACCCTGTGACCTACGGCCTCTATCTCCTCCAGTGAGCCGATAGCCCCGTGGTCGCCGGATACCAGCACCTCCAGGACGAAGTCCAGGCCGGCCTTGTGGTCGGCCACCGGCTGGTCCAGCACCAGCTTCCTGCCGGCGGACTCGTACTTGATCCTGCCCTCGGCCAGCCCGATGCGCTCTATCAGCCCCTCGGCCATGAGGGACTCCCGGTGCATGTCCATCAGCTTGAACTTGATGGATGAGCTGCCACTGTTGATGACAAGGATCTTCAACGCGGACCTCCGTCCTGTCGGAGATGGAGCGGTTCTCTCTGTGGGTCAGACGACCGGTGTCGGCCTATCCCGAAAGATACTCGAAGGGGAGTTGCCCTCCAAGAACCGGGGGCGTCCGGTCTCAGACCCGCCGGGAGCCTCCGCCGGCCGCGCCAGAGAGAACGGCCACCGCCTCCGCCGTGAGCACCGCCGCCTCCTCCAGGAGCGCCCGCTCCCCGGCGCCGAAGGCGTCGGGCGTGTCGGAGTCCAGGTCCAGCTCCCCGACCAGCCTGCCTCCGCTGACGACGGGCACCACTATCTCCGACCTCACGGCGGGGCTGCAGGCCAGGTAGTTCGGCTCCTCGGTCACGTCGCCGACCACCAGCGTCCTGCCCGCCTCCGCCGCCTGCCCGCAGACACCCCTGCCGAAGCCTATCCGCACGTGCTCCGTGGGGGCTCCCCGGTAGGGCCCGAGGAGAAGCTCGGACCGGGAAGACGGGTCCACCAGGTAGTAGCCGGCCCAGTCGCAGGCCTCCATCTCGGCGACCAGCAGGTCGCAGACCCGCTGCAGCAGCTCCCCGGGGGGCAGGCCGGCAGCAGACAGCTCCCTCACCTTCGTCGCCAGCGGCGCGGTCATCCCGTTCATGCGTAGCTATTCCTCCCTTCCGCCGGAAGCAGGGGCATCACCGAGGAGGGCCACAGCCCTCCGCACGTGGGGGATGGTCACCGAGCCGCCGACCACCATCCCGACGCCCAGGGCCTCCACTATCTGCTCCCCGGTGGCGCCCTCCTCGAGGCACCGCCCGACGTGCCATGCTATGCAGTCGTCGCAGCGGAGGACGAGGGAGGCCGCGAGCCCCATGAGCTCCTTGGTCCCGGCATCCAGGGCCCCGTCCCCGTAGGCCAGCGAGTCCAGCGAGTAGAACCTCCTGACCACCCTGTCGGCCACGGCCATGACGCCCTCGTCCAGGGCTTCCCTCTCCCGCAGGAACTCCTCCATCGTACGCATGTCGCTACCGCCCTCCGTCCCTCCCCGGCTCCTCCGGGTAGCTCACCCCGGGGAGCCTCTCGAAGCCGGGCCTCGCAAGGAGGAAGCCCTGGAAGAGGTCCGTCCCGTGGGACCGGAGCCACCTGTACTCGGAGAGGGTCTCCACCCCCTCCGCTATCACGTCTATGCCGAGGTCTATGCAGACCTGTCCCACCGCCTTGACTATGGCCTGCCTCGGCCCGTTGGTCTCGATGCCCCTCACGAGGGCCGCGTCCAGCTTCACCATGTCCGGCTGGAAGTCGGCAAGCAGGTTGAGCCCGGAGTACCCGGCACCGAAGTCGTCCACCGCCACCCTGACTCCCAGGGCCCTGTAGCTGTCGACCAGCCGCCTGAAGCTCCCCCTGTCGCGGATGGCCGCCCCCTCGGTAACCTCCACCACCAGCTGCCCCGGCGAGAGCCCGCCCGCCTCGGCGGACTCCAGCGTCCTCTCGATGTACGTCTCGTCCCCCTGGAGGCTCTCCGGGAGGAAGTTCAGGTTTATCATCGTGGTCAGACCCAGCCCCGAGGCCATCGAGAGGGCGGTCTGCCTGGCCGACTGGTCCAGCTCCAGCAGGTCGGCCTCGGCCACCCTGCTGAAGACCCATCCCGCCCCCTGGCCATCCGGACCCCTGACCAGAGCCTCGTAGGAGAGCACGCTCCTGGAGGAGGCATCGGCTATCGGCTGGAACGCGAACGATATGCGCGGAAGAGCCATGCCGCTACTCCAGCGCCCGGCGCCATCTGCCGGCGGAGAAGGCCTCCAGCAGCTTCCTGGCCCTGCCCCTGTCCAGGTCGGCCAGGCAGCGTCCCTCCGTGAAGAAGTCGTTGAGGCCGTCTATCCTCTCAAGCTGCCCGGGGGTGGCGCCTGCGAAGCCCATGCTCCAGCCGCCGAAGGAGCGCTCCGGGATCGGCTCCCGGATGATGGTGGTCACCCTGTCGTGCCGCTCGTCACGGCCGATGACGTCGAACAGCTCGTCTATGACCCGCTCCTCCCCCTCTATCACCTGGAAGAAGCTGCTCTCCGCGTAGAGCAGCATCCCGGTGACGTCCAGCTCCCGGTTCTTCCGCCGGGACTGCTCCAGCAGCTCCAGGAGCTCGGTGCGCTCCATCCCGCGACTGGCCGCGCTGGCGTATATCAGGTGTATCAGCATTCTGCTCCTCCCTCTACCTCACCGTCGGGACTCCCGCCTCCCCGGTCTGCGCCGGCGCGGAGCACGAGCACCGTCATGTCGTCCTCTACCGGCCCGTCGCCCCTGAACTCCCGTAGCTCCTCGAAGAGACGGTCGATGCACTCCTCCGGCGATCTCTTCCCGCAGCCGGCAATGCTTGCGGTCAGCGCCTCCACCCCGTACTCGCAGAGCTCGGAGCCGGCGCGCATCGTCTCGGTGACGCCGTCGGTGTAGAGCACCAGCGTGTCGCCCTCGGCCATTTCGGCAACCCCGCCGTCGTACGGGGCGTCCGGCATCACCCCCAGCACCAGGCCGCCCTCGGAGAGCCTGCGGACGCCGGTGCGTCCGAGGAGCAGCGGAGGGTCGTGACCGGCCGCGCAGTAGTGAAGCCTGCCGGCGGCAGGGTCCAGGACGCCGTAGAAGAGGGTTATGAACTTGCCCTCCGGCATCCTCTCCAGCATCAGTGAGTTCATCCGGGAGACGACCGCTGCGGCGTCGCTGCCCATGCCGGGGGCGACGGCGTGCAGCCCCGACTGGAGGGCGGCCATCAGCAGGGAGGCCGCCGCGCCCTTGCCGGCCACGTCCGCCACCGCCAGGGCGCACCTCCCTTCGGGGAGGGGGAAGGCGTCGAAGTAGTCGCCGCCCACCTGCAGGCTCGGCCTGCTCCTCCCGGACATCCTGAAGCCGGGCGGCGCCGGGAGCTCCTCCGGCAGCAGGCTGGACTGTATGGACCTGGCTATGGCCAGCTCCTCCCGCAGCCTCTCCCGCTCCAGCTCCGCCTCCAGCAGCCTGGAGTTCTCCACGGCCGCGGCCGACTGCCTGGCGAAGGCCCCGAAGAGCCTCCGCACCTCGCTCATGAAGCCGAACTGGTCCCTGGTGGAGGCGAACAGGAGCCCCAGGGTCCGCTCCCTGACCCGGAGGGGGGCGGCCAGCAGGGAGCCGGGCACCGGGGCATCCCGCAGGCTCCTCGACCGGAGCTCGCTCCCCGGGTACCTGCTGAGCAGCAGGGTGTCATTGCCGGCCAGCCTCAGGAGCACCTCCGCATGCAGGTCCTCTCCCAGGTCCGGCACCTCCCCCGGCTCCGGCGAGCCCTTCCAGGGGACGAAGCCCTCCGGGCCGGACCTCACCGCCCAGCAGGAGTCCGCGCCGGTCAGCTTCCGGCCCAGCGCCACGGTGGCGGTCATTATCCTGTCCTCGTCGAAGGTCTCGTAGGCCGACCTCCCCAGGTCCTCCAGAACCCGCAGCTGGGCCAGCCTCCTGTCGACCATCCTGGCCGAGGGGAGGTGCAGGAGTATCGAGACGGCCGCAAGCGTTCCGAAGAAGAACGCGACGGTCGATACGCATCCGACGATGCAGCCCAGCGCCGATGAGGAGAGGGTCAGGCCGCCGGTGTAGAAGCGGGCGAGGACCAGCTGCGAGGCGGCCATGAAGACGATCGCGCCGCCGAGCGCGAGGTACTTCCCCCAGCGCTTCAGGTAGTGCATCCACTTGACGCGGAGACCGTTCACTATCGACGCCAGCACAAGCAGGAGGTAGAAGGGGCTCACGGAGAGCAGGGTCCTCAGCTGCTCGTCCAGGCCGCTCAGGGAGCGTGCCAGCACGTTCTCCATCCCCAGAGACACCCAGAGGACGTGGAGGAAGAGCACCCCGGTCATGAGCCGCCAGCGGGCCAGAGTCCCCTTCGACCTCTCCACCAGGAAGAGGTGGCGGAGACAGCCGAGGAGGGCCAGGGCGACGATGGCGGAGAGGAAGATCAGCAGCCTCTCGGCGATTCCCGCCTCGGAGCGCTCTCCGCCGGAGGCCATCAGGACCGTGTCCTCGCGGGTGACGTTGGAGCCGGAGTAGACGGTGCGGACCAGTATCTCGGCGGTCGCCGCGGTGACGTCGCCTATGGCCCCGACGGTCCTTCCGACCGGCCCGCGCCCGCCCAGGATGCCGCTGCTGCGGACCGCCTGCTCGCCGGCGGCCAGCAGGCTGTCCACCTCCACCCGCGGACCGGGAGGCGGCTCGGGTCCCGCCCCCGGCGACTGCGTGAGGAGCGGCAGAGAAGGCTCACCTGCGGCGACCTCTCCCGCCGCCGGCTCCTCCGGGGCCGGCGGTCGGGGCGGGTCCGCACCGAGACCGGTCACGAAGCCGAGGAGAACGACGAGCGCGACGGATGCCAGGAGTACCCGGGAGAGCGGCTGGCCGGCGAGCGGCCGGACCAGGAGCAGGTAGATGAGCGCGCCGCCGGCCAGGGCGGAGACCTCCCTCAGGCTGGCCTCCCCCACCGGGTCGTGGCCGAGGAGGACCGGCAGGACCAGCAGCAGCGCCGGCAGCAGCAGGAGCTTCGCCTCCGGTCGCCTCAGGTCGGCTCCTCCGTCAGCGCCCCGGCCAGGCCGGCCCTCTCCACCCGCCGTTCCTCCCCCGTCTCCATCCTCTTCAGGGCGAACGTGCCGGAGGAGACCTCGTCCGGCCCTACCACCAGGGCGGTCGGGATGCCCTTGGCGTCGGCGGTGCGCATCTGTCTGCCCAGCTTCCTGCCGGAGACGTCCATCTCCACACTGATGCCGGCGTCCCGCAGCTCCTCCGCCAGGGCGAGGGCGAACGGTCGCTCCTCCGACGACCTGACAGCCAGGAAGAGGTCCGCCGGGCGTCGCGAGGCCACCTCCTCCGGCACCAGACCGTAGGTCTCCAGGAAGAGCTGCAGGGTCAGGAGCCCGAGGCCGAAGCCGACGCCGGAGACCGGCCGGCCGCCGAAGAGCCCCACCAGCCTGTCGTAGCGGCCACCGCCGCAGAGGGCCCGCCGGTTCTCGCCACCGGTGTCTGCCAGCTCGAAGACGATGCCGGTGTAGTAGTCCAGCCCGCGCACGACCGCCGGGTCGAAAACGGCGGCCTCCACACCCGCCTCGGAGAGCATCAGCTCCATGGCGACCACCTCGTCGTGCTCCCGGCTCCCGCCCATGAGCCGCTCCAGCCAGGGGTCCCGGGTGGAGGCGCAGCCGGCCAGGGCGGTAACCGCTTCCACTGCTCCCGGAGAGAGCTCGGAGCGGGCCATCTCCTCCCAGCGGGCGGGGTCGGTCTTGTCCCGTCTGTCCAGAAGCGAGTAGGCGGCGCCCACCTCCGACTCCGAGAGGCCGGAGAGCGCCAGCGCCTTCGAGGCCATCCTCCTGCTGGACCAGGCTATGCGGTACTGCGCGGGCGAGGCTCCCAGCGTCTCCATCGCCCTCCGCAGGACCAGGATGACGTCCAGCTCCGCCGCCAGGCCGTCGGCGCCGAGCACGTCGAGGTTGAACTGCACGAACTCGTGCATCCTGCCCCGCTGCGGCTTCTCGTAGCGGTAGCAGACCGGCATGGACATCCAGCGGACAGGGTAGACCTCCTCCCCCCTGGCCGCCAGCATCCGGGCGAGGGAGGGTGTCAGCTCAGGCCTGAGTATGACCTCCCGGCCGCCCCGGTCCTCGAAGGTGTAGGACTGCTCCCCGATGAGCTCGCTGCCGGTCTTGGCCAGGAAGAGCTCCAGCGGCTCTATCAGGGGCGCCTCGTACTCCTCGAAGCCGTAGGCCTCGCCGGCCCTCCGCAGGGCCCCGGCTATGTACTCCTCCACCCGTCTCTCCTCCGGGTAGAGCTGGCGCATGCCACGGAGCGGCTTCCTGCTCAGTCCCATCCTTCCCTCCGTTCGAAGAGCCGGCCGGTCTGCTTCCCGACCCTCGCGGTAGTATTGTAGGAACCGAGCCGGGAATACAGGGTACGTCCGGGGGAGGTGGTCATGGTCAGTCGCACGGCAGTCGTCACCGCTGTCGCTCTGTTGCTCCTGCTGTCCTCCTGCGGGGAGGACCCGTTCTTCCCGGGCCAGTGGCAGCAGGTCACGAGGGAGGGGTTCACCCTTGCCTGGAGGGTGGCCGGCCCCGACCTTGAGGTGGAGCTGACCGGGCTGACCGAAGGCTGGGTGGCCGTCGGATTCGACGCGACGCTGGGGATGCACGACGCCAACATCATAGTCTGCTGGGTAAGCGGCGGCGCCTTCGCCCGGGACGACTTCGGGGTCAGCGCCGACACCCACGAGTCGGACTCCTCCCTGCTGGGCGGCACACAGGACGTCACCGTCGAGGAGGGCTCGGAGTCGGGCGGGAGCACGACGGTCCGCTTCACCATGCCGCTGGACTCCGGCGACACCTGGGACAACGTCCTCGAGGAGGGGCAGAGCTGCAACGTGGTGCTCGCGAGGGGCACCTCCGACGACCCGGACTCCGGGTACAGCTTCATGACGCAGACGACGATAACCATCTAGCGGAAACCGCAGGGAGGGTCGAATGGCTTCGGAGATTCAGCTTCCGGACGGGTTCGTGCGCACGGATACGGGAGACGTGGAGGAGAGCGCCTTCCGTCTCATAGACGAGGACTGGATGCTGGTCACGGCCGGCACGCCCGACAGTGGGCTCAACACGATGACCGCCAGCTGGGGCGCCCTGGGCGAGCTCTGGAGCAGGCGGGTGGCCTTCGCCTTCGTGAGGCCCCAGAGGCACACCTACCGCTTCATGGAGGAGAACGGCCTCTTCACCCTGAGCTTCTTCCCGGAGGAGCAGAGGGACATCCTGAAGTACTGCGGCACCCATTCCGGGCGGGACGTGGACAAGGTCGCCGAGACCGGCCTCAGGCCGTTCGTCCCGGTCGAGGGAGCCACCGGCTTCGAGCAGGCCCGGCTGGTGCTGGTCTGCCGGAAGCTCTACACCCAGGACCTGGACCCGGACAGGTTCATCGACCCGGCCATCGAGGAGATGTACCCGGAGAAGGGATACCACAGGATGTACGTCGGCGAGATAGTCTCCGTCCTCCGGAGGTCCGGGGCCTAGGGCACCCTGGTCGCCTTCGGGCTCGGAGAGAGGGACAGCCTGCCCTCCATCCCGGGGCTCTCGTCGTCGAACGGGTCGAGGAAGGGAAGGCTGCTCCGCGGGGATGCCCGTCGCCGGTCCGACCGGTCCCGAAGGCCTCCGTATCAGCTCCCGGTGGACTTCCGGGGGCTCCCCTTCTTCCTGATGTAGATCATCCTGGAGTGGCCGTCGCTGCTCTGGCGCTCGTCTATCTCGAAGAGCTTCATCGCGTGCACAAGCTCTCCCAGCTTCTTGTAGCCGTAGTTCCTGGGGTCGAACTCGGGCGACTGGTTGGCGATGTTGCTCCCGACAGCGCCGAGCTGCGCCCAGCCGCTGTCGTCCGAGGCGGCGTCTATTGCGTTG
This sequence comes from uncultured bacterium, assembly GCA_964423505.1. Classification (GTDB taxonomy): domain Bacteria; phylum Fermentibacterota; class Fermentibacteria; order Fermentibacterales; family JCC-6; genus CAYREX01. Next base: position 47,542 of record CAYREX010000007.1, read on the forward strand.
CGGAAGAGGTTCACCAGCTTGGAGTCACGCTTGAGCTGGTTGGTGCTCTTCCGGACGACTGCCTTCCGCTCCTCCTCCACCGGGGAGGAGAGCACGTCGTTGAAGATGAACTTGTCGCAGGCGGAGACGAAGGCCTTGGGCGTCTTCCTCTCGCCGAAGCCGTAGACGGTCAGCCCCCCCTCGCGTATGCGTGAGGCCAGCCTGGTGAAGTCGCTGTCGCTGGAGACGAGGCAGAAGCCGTGGAACCTGCCCGTGTACAGGAGGTCCATGGCGTCTATTATCATGGCGCTGTCGGTGGCGTTCTTGCCGGTGGTGTACCGGAACTGCTGCACCGGGTGGATGGAGTGCTCGAGGAGGACCTTCTTCCATCCGCCCAGGTCGGGCCTGGTCCAGTCCCCGTATATCCTCTTCACCGAGGCGGTGCCGTACTTGGCCACCTCGGAGAGGAGGCCCTCTATGATGCTCGGATGCGCGTTGTCAGCGTCTATGAGGACCGACAGGTTCCTCGGTCCGCTGTTCTCCTCCATGTTGCCTCGTCCCTGCGGATAGGTATCGCTCTCCGGGTTTCCTCTCAACCGGAAACTACGCCGGACCGACCGGCCGGGTCAACGACGAGGTGCGCCGGTATCCTGCCCGAGTCGTCCGGCCCGACCCCCTCCCCGGCAAGCAGAAGCAGCTTCATCGCGGCCCCGCCGGCGTAGCCCCCGGGGGTCCGGTCGGCCCTCACTATCCTGTGGCAGGGCAGCAGCAGCGGCAGCGGGTTGGCCGCCAGGGCGGCGCCGACCGCCCTCGCCCCGCCCGGCCTGCCCACGGCTTCCGCCAGCGCCCCGTAGGTCGTAACCCTGCCCGGGGGCACCTGCGCCGTCTTCATCAGCACCCGGCGCCGGAATGGCGAGAGGCCCCGCAGGTCCAGGAGCTCCGGGGGGACGTCGACCGGCTCTCCGCGGAGGGCTCCCAGCACGAGGCCGCACAGACGCTCCGCGCCGCGGGGCCACCGGCCGGATGCCGGTTCGGGCGCCGATCCCGTGGAGAGCCCCGGCTTGACCCTCCGGGCCAGGAGCCGGCCGTCTCGCCGGACGAGCTCGAGGGTGGCCGAGGTCCCGCTCCCGCCCGCTATGCGAACCACCTCCGGAGTGCCTCCCGGAGCCTCCCTCCGGCCGGTCATCCCTCCGCCTCACCGCGCATCCGCACGAACCATTCCGGCACCGAGCCCCTGGCCCACGAGCGGGCGGTGGCCTTCTCCGCCGCGTAGTACCGCCTGTAGGCCAGCACCGGGTCCGGCCCCCTGTACGCCTCGGGCATGGCCTGGGCGAAGGGTGTCGGTCCCGGGTCGGGCAGGGGCGGCTCCGGGAGCCCCCTTACCACTCCGGCCGAGGCGTGCTCCCTATCCGCTCCGAACCGGCTCCGGTACTCCCGGTCGAGGTGCAGGGCCAGGGAGGCCAGCCATCTCCAGTTGGAGAGGGAGCGGCCGGTCCAGAGCGTGCAGGGATGGCTCCGGTGGGTGGGCAGGTAGGGCGCATCGATGCCCGCTCCGTGGAGCACCGTGCAGAGCATCTGAGCGCTCTCCAGTATCATCTTCGGGACGTGTACGTCGGTATGGTATGCGGCGCAGACTCCGGGGTCCCGGTCCAGGACGAAGATGTTCATCTCCGTCCCCGGGGAGGCGTGACCGAGGCCATCCAGGCCCGGGCCTTCCCGGGGTTCCTCATCCCGCGCGGGAGGAGGATGCCGGCGGTCCCCTCCCTCCGGTACCCGTACATCATTCCGCTCCCGCTCTCCGTCGACCGGTCCCGACCGCGCGGCTGCTCATACGGGCAGGAACCAGGTGACCTTGCCGTAGATACCGGCGTCGGGAGTCTCCAGGCCGCCTTCGCCGTCGCCTTCGCACCTGCTCTCCAGGAGGAGGTAGACCATGCTCCCCGGCATGTACCTCCAGGAGAGGAGGAGGTTGGCGGCCAGCTCCTGGCTGGTGCTCTCCGGGGAGAGCGACCAGTCCATGCTCATGCGGGAGTACTGGGAGAAGAGCCGCAGGTCCAGGTCGGGGGAGAAGAGGTAGCCGAGGCGCAGGACCCCGGACCACCACTCCGTCTCCCTCGTGTCCCATTCACCCTCGGACCAGTTGTAGCACTCGGCATCCCGGGTCACGTAGCTCTCGCCCTCCAGCCCCACCTCCATGCGGGTCATGAGCCTCAGGCTCACGCTGCCGTCGACCGACCAGTAGGCGCCCTCGCTCCGGTAGCCGCCGCCGCCACCGCCCAGCCAGAGGGAGCTCTCCCTCAGGAACCGGGTGCTGAAGTGGGCGAAGAAGCTCAGCCGGTCGCCGTAGGTCCGTCCCTCCGGACCCTCGTAGGGGTCGAAGGTCTCCCCGGAGTAGCTCACGTTGGCCCCGAACCCGGTCCCGCCCCTGAAGCCGATGCTGCCACCGACGCTCGCGCTCCTGCCGTTCATCTCGCCGCTGTCCAGCCGGGAGAGCCAGAGGTTGGTCCGGTACCCGATGCTGCTGATGTCCCCGCCCGAGGGCCTGGAGGTCCCGTGGAAGCCCGCCCAGGCGCTGCGGTAACCGGTGCTCGTCGTATACCCGGTGGCGTTGACGTCGAAGTCCTCCTCCACCCGGCTCCCGCCCACATAGTATCCCAGACGGCTGCGGACCCTGCTCAGCTCCAGGCTCGCGGCGAGGCCCTCCTCCCTCCCCTCGTTGCCGGAGAGGGCGAGGGAGCCGGACACGACGTGATCGCCGGGCACCAGGATAGCGCCGTCGAGCGCGCCGGCCCTGTTCCAGGTGGCCTCGAAGCCCTCCTGCTCCCAGACCTCCCTGCTGACGCCGGACAGGCCTATGTAGCTGTACGGGTCGAACCGCCTGGAGACCCTCGCCGCCGTGTATGCGGCCGCGGGGGTGAGCGGCTCCCCCTCCTCGCCGACCCGGCCGGTGACGGCCGAGAGGGCGCCGATCCTCAGGCCTGGGCCGGCCGTCCCGGAGACCTTGGCTCCGGCCAGTATCGGTATGACCTCCCCGTTCGGCGCCGCGGAGCCGACCCTCCGCGAGTAGAAGATGGAGAAGGGCATCTGGAAGAGCGACTCCGACTCGAGGAAGAAGGGGCGCTTCTCGTCGAGGAAGAGCTCGAAGTGGGAGAGGTTCATCTCCGCCTCGTCGGCCTCCACCTGGCCGAAGTCAGGGTTGACGGTGACGTCGGCGGTCAGGCCGCTGGTAACTCCGAGCTTCACGTCCAGCCCGGCTTCCAGGCTGCGGTCCCACTCCCCCGACTCACCGCTCCGGAGACCCCGGGCAGCGCCGTAGGGCCTGACCTCCATGCCCAGCGAGCGCTCTATGCCGGATACTCCCTCCAGCGGCAGGAAGGACTGCAGGTCGGCCATCTGCCGGACGTCCGAGAGAACCAGCCACCCGTTCTGGAGGCGGCTCCCCCTCACCCTCTGGAAGTTCACCGTCCAGGGCTGCTCGCCGCTGCGGTCGGGGAAACGGAGGCAACTGAGCGGTATCTCCACCTCCGCCGACCAGCCGCTGTCGGTCCTGAGGGTAGCGCTGCTCCAGACGGCGTCCCAGCTGTAGTCCCACCATCCGCCCCCGCTCACCCGGGAGTCCAGACGCGAGTTGGCCAGGCTGACCTCGAAGCTGAAGGCCTCGGTCCCCTCGCCCCATGTGTCGAGGAGCAGAGCTATCCAGTCGCCCGTCACGTAGTCGTCCCGGGATGTGAGCGCTTCCATCATCGAATCGGGGTCGCTCTCGCGCATGAAGAACCCGAGGTAGAGAGCCTCGTCGTCGTAGAGGATGGAGATGGAGGTCGGCTCGCCCATGGGGTCGCCGTGGTCGGGGCTGAACTGGGTGAAGGTGGTCGTGACGGTCTCGGCACTTCCCCAGACCGGATCCTCCAGGCTGCCGTCCAGCGTCGGTGGCCGTGCCGCCCGGACCGCCGTCAGCGAGTCGACGGGCGGTGCGGGCTGCGTCGCGAGCAGCAGCGCGGGGAAGAGGAAGATGTACAGGTCTGCTCCCGTCCGTCCGGAGAAGGGGATAAGATAGGACTGCAGGAGGTTCGCCGCAAACTTGTCCGCATATGTCCCAAATCAGCCTTGATAAAGTCTTACCGGGAGGGCGAGCCGCCATCCGGCGGGAGCTCGGGCAGGCGGAAGCGGCAGAGTGTGGCCGGGAGGGCGGCGCGGAAGCGGCGCGCCTCCGGCCCGGAGGCGAGCTCCCGGAACGGCTCCTCCAGGATGCTCCCCAGGACCACGGGGCTCTGCTCGCAGACCCTGAGGCCGCCGCCGGGGCCCACCGCCCACTTCGACTCGCCGCACGCGCAGACCGCCCGCCCGACTCCCGGCAGCGAGCCCTCCGGCAGGACCCCCGCCCCCGGCGGTATGCCCAGCCGCACCTCCAGGCCGGTGCCCCGGGCGCGCTCCTCCATCAGCTCGAGCGTCTCCAGCGTGCATGCCGGGCTCGGGGAGAGCTCCCGGGCGTTTGCGAAGCCCTCCCCCCCGGGGAGGAACGGGTTCACGGTGACGGACCGGGCGCCCAGCCCCAGGGCGACGTCCGCTACCCCCCGGGCGGAGCCGGGGCTCCGGGAGGTGAGCACGTGGGAGACCGAGAGCAGAGCCCCCGCGGAGACCGCGGCTGCCATGGCGCCGAGGGCGTCATCGAGGGCGTCGGCGCCGGCGAGCTCCCGGAAGGTCGCCCGGTCCGCCGAGGGAAGGGCCACCTCGAACCAGCTGACGCCGGAGGCCGAGAGCGACCGGGCCCGGGCGCGGTCCAGACCGACCCCGCAGGTGACGACACCGCAGCGGATGCCCGCACCGGACATCACCCGGGCCGTCTCCTCCAGGTCCTCCCGAAGGAGCGGCTCACCGCCGGCAAGGGCGACTGCCCGCGGGCGTGCGGAGGCGACGGCCAGGGCCAGCTCCCGCATGCGCTCCGGAGAGGCCTCCTCCGGCGGTAGGGCTCCCGGCGCCTTCCATACGTTGTAGCAGTAGCGGCAACGGAGGGGGCATCTCGGGGTTGCCTCGAGGACGAGCAGCTCCGGGCGGCTCACTCCCTTGCTGCCAGCAGGTCCAGCAGCAGGGCGTTCAGCTCCGGCAGCCCGGCCACTGCCTCGTCGTAGGCCTCCCGCATCCGTCCGTACACGTCTTCGTCCGGGGGGGGATAGCCCTCCCCTCTCTGCGGATGGCTCTCCCGGAGTGCCGCGCTCTCCGAGGCGAGGCTGTCTATCAGCAGGCCGACGGAGTCGACGTCCAGCGGCCATGTTATGAACCGGTAGCCGCTCTCGCCGGCGACCCCGGCCAGAACGCAGTAGACGTCGACGGTCTCCACCAGGCTGCGGACGGTCGTCCGGAGGCTCTCCACCGGTACTGACCCGGACGCCCTCAGGCGGGCGAGGGAGTCCAGCCTCGCCTCCACGTCCTCCGCCAGCGACTCGAGCTGCCCCCATACCGGAGGCGGCATCATCCTGGTCATGAGGAGGTCCCCCGCGGCGGTAACCGCGTCTATCCTGTCGAACGTGAGCTGGACGAGCAGAGAGACGGCGGAGGTGTCGATGCCGGCCCCGGCCGCCTCCTCCACGAGCTCCGGCTGCAGCCTGTAGAGCTCGGTGGTCAGGGAGTCCCTGGCCTCCTGGTCCCCCCAGGCGCCGGTGGTGTCCGCCTCGAAGCGCGTGATCCCGGCCCAGAGGTCCCTGAACCTGCCCCAGGTCTCCAGCCGGGAGAGGACAATGGTCCTGCGGAGCAGCGGGGTCTCGGCGTCCAGCGTCTCCCCCTCCCCCTCGACCGCGGCATCCGCATCAATGACCTCTCCCGCCTGGAGCTGCATCGCGGAGAGGAGAATGCCCGCGCCTGCCAGGCCGGCCCTCTCGAGTCCCTTCCTGCGTCCTCCCACCGGGAACCTCCCTGCCCGTGTGCCACCTCTCACTGATAGCATAATCGTTCCCGCCGGCCGGCGCCCCCTTTTGAACGCGGGGGTCGGTCCCTTAGATTAAATACTCGCCCCCCTGCTCGGGTCGGCGGGATTGGAGGCTCAATGGGCGGAACGTCCGGCACGCGGATAGTACAGGTGGACAGTGGCCGCGGCATGCGCGACTTCGTGAGGCTGCCGTACGATCTATACCGGGGCGACCCGCTCTGGGTGCCGCCCCTGCTGGCGCACGAGAGAGCCCAGTTCGACAGCCGCAGGAACCCCGCCTTCGAGTACTGCGACGCCGGCTTCTTCCTCGCCGTCCGGGAGGGCCGCCCGGTGGGGCGGGTGGCCGCGGTGCTGAACAAGAGGTACGTCGAGAAGACGGGCAGGGCCTGCGGCAGGTTCGCATGGTTCGAGTGCGAGGATGACGAGGCCGCCGGACGCGCCCTCATGTCCACCGCCGAGGGCTGGCTGGTCGAGCGGGGGATGGAGGAGGCCTCCGGCCCCATGGGCTTCACGGACAACGACAGGACCGGCTTCCTGGTCGAGGGGTTCGAGGAGCTCCCGCCGATAGCCGGCAGCTACAACCCGCCCTGGTACAACGATCTGGTCACCTCCCTCGGCTACGAGAAGGAGGTCGACTACGTCGAGTACAGGATAGAGGTCCCGGAGCGTGTGCCGGAGAGGATGGAGCGCCTGGTGGAGCTGATCCGGAGCAGGACCAGCGTCCGGGTCTTCAGCGAGACCTCCGCGAAGAGAGTGGCCAGGAGGTGGGGCCGCCAGGTCTTCGATGTTCTCAACGAGGCGTTCGAGGAGCTCTACGGAACCACCAGGCTGAGCGACCGGGAGATAGAGTACTACATCGACATGTACCTCGGCCAGGTGGACCCGGAGTTCATCAAGCTGGCGGCAGACGGCGACCGGCTGGTCGGCTTCATAATAGCCATGCCCAACCTCTCCAGGGCCTTCCAGAAGGCCGGGGGCAGGCTCTTTCCCACCGGGTTCGCCCACGTCCTGCGGGCCATGAGGCGGAGCAGGGGGCTCGACTTCTACCTGGCCGGTGTAAGACCGGAGTACCGGAAGAAGGGGGTCGCCGCGCTCCTGGGGTTCGAGATAGCCAGGAGCGCCGTGGACCGCGGCATGGAATACGCCGAGAGCAACCACGAGCTGGAGGGCAACAGCAAGATCCAGGCCATGTGGAAGCCGTACGACAAGCGGCTGCACAGGCGCAGCAGGGTCTACAACAGGAGCCTGGTCTAGAGCCGCCTCTCCAGGCCCTGCCCGTGGACGGGGCAGGTCACGGAGTACCGGTCGCTACCCGCCTCCATCAGCAGCCCGGACCCGCTCGGGCAGACCGTCTCCAGGCTCCCGTCGAAGGCGGCCAGCTCACCGAGGCTGACCGCGAAGCGTCCCCTCCGGTCCAGGTGCTCCTCCTGCGCGGCGGCCACTCCCTCCAGCACCGACATGCACCGGTCGGCCGTGCCGGCAACCTCCCCCTCCGGAGATGCAGCTCTTCGCCCGACCCCGGTCTCGCCGGCCGGGGACGCGTCCCACGCCAGGTAGGCGAGCAGACCGCCTGCAAGGACCACCACCAGCGCGGCGATCACCATGACGACCCTGGGACCGCTGCCCCCGCCGGGCGGACGGACGGAGGAGGAGCCGCCCCGGAGGTCGGCGCCGCAGAACGGGCAGCCCCCCCCTGCTGGAACTGCTCGTGCCCGCAGGAGGGGCACCGCGGCCAGGGCAGGTCCTACCTCACCGTGACCAGGAAGAGCCTGGTCTCTTCGGGCTCGCTCCCGACCCCCGCCCCCGGAGGGAAGTACCCCATTGTGACCTCGGCCGTGCCGGCGGAGAGCCCGAGAAAGGTCCAGCTGGTGGTGCCTCCCGCGCCGAGGACCATGTCGGACTCCTGGACGTCCGGCTCGTAGACCGGCTCCCCCTGCTGCTCCAGCACGGCGGTCTGCTGGTCTATCCCGACGAGCTCCCAGTGGTAGCCGGTGCTCGGGTTCGACTCCAGGTCCACGGTCACGGTCCCTCCCACCGTTGTCTCGAGCACCTCGTCCGGCACCCGGGCCACCGTGTCCAGCGGCACGGCGAGAGCCACCGCGAGAATAGCCGGCAGAGCGGCAAGAGCTGCTGCTCTCATCTCTTCCTCCCTTCCTCCGCCGGCGCCCCTGCCGGGCGGCCTGCGGAAACGTATACGGTCCTGCACTCGGTCATCTCCAGTACTCCCTCGCGACCCAGCTCCCTGCCGTAGCCGGAGGCGCCGGTCCCCCCGAACGGCAGCCTCGGGTCCGACCTGACCATGGCGTTCACGAAGCAGGCCCCCGCCCGGATCCGGAGGGCGATTGCCTCTCCCCTCCCGGTATCCCTGGTGAAGACGGAGGCGCCGAGGCCGTAGGGGGTGTCCCGGGCGATGGAGAGAGCCTCCTCCTCGTTCGCGGCGGGACAGACCGCCGCCACCGGCCCGAAGGTCTCCTCGTCGAAGGCGGGCATGCCCCTCGAGACGCCGGTGAGCACGGTCGCCGGGTAGAACGCCCCGGGGCCGGCGGGGGTCTCTCCGCCCATGGCCAGGCCGGCGCCCAGCGAGACGCTCTCGAGGACCTGGCGGTCCAGTTCCTCCCTGAGGTCTTTCCTCGCGAGCGGACCCAGGTCGACGTCCTCCCGCACGGGGTCGCCCATGGTCCTGGAGCGCATCTCGGCGACAAGCCTCTCCGTAAGCTCCTCGAGGACGCTCTCCACCACCACTATCCTCTTGGCGGCTATGCAGCTCTGGCCGGTGTTGACCAGCCTCGAAGCCGCTATCTCCGACGCTGCCAGCTCCAGGTCGGCGTCCCGCAGGACTATAGCCGGGTCGCTGCCGCCCAGCTCCAGGACGCTCCTCTTGACGCTCCTTCCGGCGGCTGCTCCCACCTCCGTCCCGGCGCGCGTGCTCCCGGTGAGGGTGACCATGTCGACCCTCCGGTCGGCTACGAGCCGCCCGGTGACGCCGGGCACCCGCTCCTCCGGGACAAGCAGCACCGGGCAGAGGCCGTCGGGCATCCCGGCGTCCTCCAGCAACCGGGCGGCGGCCAGGGCGCAGCCGGTGACGTTCGGGGAGTGCTTGAGGAGTATGGCGTTCCCGGCCATCAGGCAGGGCGCCCCGAACCTGAAGAGCTGCCAGTACGGGAAGTTCCAGGGCATCACCGCCAGCACGACTCCCCTGGGCATCCGGGCAACGTAGCTGCGCAGGGCCTCGGTCTCCACCGGCTCGGGGGCCAGGAAGCGCTCGCCGTTCTCGGCGTAGTACCTGCATACGGATGCGCATTTGCGTACCTCGGCCCGTCCCTCGGTGACCGGCTTGCCCATCTCCCGGGCGGCGATGTGCGCCAGGTCGCGAGCCCGGCTCTCCAGCAGGTCGGCGGCATCGAAGAGCAGCCGGGCCCTCTCCCGCGGGGGAGCGGTGCCCCATTCCCGACCGGCCAGGCAGGCCCGCTCGAGAAGGCGGTCCATCTCCGCGTCGGTGTGCCCCTCGTACTCGGCCACGGTCCGGCCGGTCGCCGGGTCGACGGAGCGGAGGGTGCGGCCGTCGGGCCTGTCTCCCATATTCCTCCCGGGGCAGGGGTCGGTCCGGATGACGCGGGTCCAGCCCAGTCAGTATAAGACCGCCCCCCGGGGCGGACAACTGCCGGAGGTCCCAATGGTACAGTCTCTGTTGATGGCTTCTCTGCTGGCCGCCTTCATGGCCGAGCCCGATTTCCTGGGCTTCTCCGGGAGCGGCTCCCATGCGGCTCTCGCGGAGGCCTTCGTCCAGGACGGCTCCGGGGCGCCCGGGGCTGCGCTGACCGTCATCTCGACCGGGGATGGCGAGACCGCCCTCCGCCTGGAGCTGACCTGGACCGAGTGGATGATGTACGAGGCCCCCCCTCCCGCGGAGGATGGAGACAACCCGGCGCTGGACTCGGTCATGGAGCTGGCGGCGCCGACCATGGGCGAGCTGGGGTTCGACGGAGCGGTGAGCGGCACCCGCTGCATCCACCACCCGATGACCGACGTCGGCTCCCCCGACCATGAAGCCGTCTTCGTCCCGTGGATGTACCACCCCGGTTACTCCGGTCCCGAGATGCAGCTCAGGGTCTCCGAGAGGCCCTACGGGGGGGAGGTGCCCGAATGGCTCTCCATGTTCGGCCGCCCGGTGCTCCTCGACCTCTCGGTCACCGGAGAGAGAGGCGACGTGCTGCTCCGGGTGCGCGAGGACACTCTGCCTCCGGGGCCGTACCCGCTCGGCTACAGGATAAGGGACGTCTACGTCCTGGGCGACAGCGTGGCCGCCTTCGTGCTGGCCGTGGAGACGCCGGGGTTCGAGGGCAGGGACGTCCGATACCGGCTGGTCGCCGGCCGCATCTGACGTGATCCGCTACGCCAGGAAGGGGTTCTCCGCCCGCTCGGCCGCTATGCTGCTGCCGGGGCCGTGGCCCGGATGCACCAGCGTCTCGTCCGGAAGGGTCAGCAGCTTCTTCCTGATCGACGAGACAAGGACCTCGAAGCTGCCGCCCGGAAGGTCCGTCCTGCCTATGGAGCCGGCGAAGAGCGAGTCGCCGGTGAGCACGTGGCCCGGCAGGTGGAGACAGATGCCGCCGGGAGAGTGCCCGGGCGTGTGCAGGACCCTCGCTCGGAGCCGGCCTATCGGCAGCTCCTCCCCGCCGCGCAGCAGCGTCTCCGGGGAGGGCGGCCGCTCGTAGGGCATGCCCCAGTGCGCCGCGTGCAGCTCCCCCTGGTGCAGGACCGGCAGGTCGTCACGGTGGAGGGAGAACGGCGCTCCGAGCTCGGCCGCGAGGCGGGCGACTCCGCCCACGTGGTCGAAGTGGCCGTGGGTGGCCAGGAGCATGGTGACCTCCAGCCGCTCCTTCCTCACGGCGCTCAGGATGAGGGAAGGGTCGCCGCCGGGGTCGACCACCACCGCGCGCCCGGTCGACCCGCACCAGACCAGGTAGCAGTTCACGTCCAGCGGCCCGGTGGTCAGGCTCCGCAGCCCAGGCTCCATCGGCTCTCCCCTCACCCTCTTCTCCTCTGCCGGACTGCTAGGATAAACCTCACCGCCTCCTCTCTGCAAGGGGCCTCCTGGCCACGAGCCAGCCTATTCTCCAGGGCAGCTCGGTACCCTCCGGCAGGGCGTCCCGCCGGCCCATCTGCAGCTCGATGAACGCCGGGTCCGGCCTGGAGGCCGGCCACTCGGCCAGCCCCGAGCGGACCACCGCGAAGCCTGCCATGGAGAAGAGCTCGGACAGACGGCGTCCAGCGTCAACCGGAAGCCCGTCCCGGGAGATGGTCCCGACCAGCGCCCTCCCCTCATCACCTCCCCGCTCGGCGGTCCAGAGGTAGTCGTACTCCCCCAGGCAGGCGTACAGCCCCCCGGGCGGCAGGGCGGAGAGCGCCAGGCGCAGGTGCGGGAGCGGGTCCGGAAGCCTCCCGAGGAAGAACCGCGAGAGGTACATCCCCGCCTTCGGGGCGAGCCGCCGGGCATCGCAGGCGACGAGCAGCGCACGGCCGGGGGGCATCCCTATGGCGGCCCTCTGCAGCATGGAGGGGTCCCGGTCGAGTCCGACGAGCTCGGCGCCGGTGAGGCGGCACAGCTCCCGAAGGACCAGCCCGGTCCCGCAACCGGGGACGACTATCCTCGAGACCCTCCGGAGAGGCAGGGTCGAGAGGATCCACCGCCTGAGCGCGGCGGTCTCCCGGTGCTGCCTCTCCAGGACCTCCCGCAAAGGCGGCAGGCGGTCAGGACTGCGAGCGGCAGAGGGCGCCATCTCCCGCCTCCAGCGGGCACCCGCCGCCGCACAGGGGGAGGTCCGGGCACCCGGAGCACTCCGGCGGCAGCCATTCCCTCGACCGGAGGCGCTCCAGCAGCGGGGCTCTCCAGATGGTCTCCCAGTCGTCGGACAGCATGTCCCCCACTACCTCGTAGTAGCTCTGGCAGGGAAGGACGGTGCCGTCGGGCTGGACGCACATGGCGTGCTCGCCGGCGGTGCAGCGCTTCGGGCCGAGATCGAGCTCCAGCGGGCTCAGCCTGCAGTACCTGGTGGGGGAGTACCATATCATCCGAAGGCCCAGCCTCTCCGCCTCGCTACGGAGTCCCAGGAGCACGGTCTCCAGCTCGTCCGTGGAGAGAGCCGGCCCTCCGTCGGCCGACCTCCCGCTCCTGATGATGGTGTTGACGGCGAAGGCCTCGAGGCCCAGCTCCGACCGGAGGAACTCGGGCAGCTCCAGGGCGCTCTCGGCGCTCTCCGTGGTCAGCGTGGTGTTGGTGATGGTGTGGATGCCGGCCTCCAGGCAGCGCCTCACCCCCTCCACCGTCTTCTCCCAGACCCTTGCGCCCACCATCCAGTCGTGCACCTGGGGCACCCTGGACTCCAGGGTCACCTGGACGTGGTCGAGCCCCGCCCCGGCAAGCGTCCGTGCCAGGCCGGTACTCCCCAGCAGCACCCCGTTGGTCAGCAGACCGGTGACCATCCCCAGGGACTCGGCGTGGGAGACCAGCTCGGCAAGGTCGTCACGCATCGTGGGCTCGCCCCCGGTGAACACCACGTGGGGGACCGAGGCGTCCCAGAGCCGGTTCAGGATGCCGGTCCACTGCCCGGTGGGCAGCTCCCTGGAGCCGCGGCTCTGGTTGTAGCAGTGCCTGCAGTCCACGTTGCACCTGTAGGTCAGGGCCAGGTCCATCCTGTACGGTGCCCTCGGCGAGGCTGAGAACGGCGGGGTCACCTCGATCATCCCTCCGTCGCCGGGCTCCGCGCCCTCGACTACATCGCGGAGCAGCTCCGAGAAGCGCTCCAGGTCCTCCGCCAGCCTCCTCCGGCGGGTCCGGTAGCGGTCGCCGAGGGCGGAGACCGCCTCCTCCCTTCCGCAGCCGGAGAGGAGGAGCCAGGCCATGTCGCACGCCTGCCGGTTCAGATGGTAGATCCGCGATGCGTCCACGAGCAGCAGGCCGCCATCGGACGATACCCTCAGGTGAACCCTGTGGCCGGAGCCTGCATCGGGGAAGTGGTGCATCCCCTCCTCCGCCACCGGGGCGCCCATCCGCGCCAGGCGCTCGCGCAGCACCCTACCGCCCCCCTCCGGCGCACGCGCACGCGCAGCCGGCGCAGGCACAGGCGCAGGCGCAGGAGCCGCCGGAGGACCGCGCCGAGGAGACCACCGGGTTGGTTATCGACGTGACGCGGGCGGAGAGGCCCGAGAGGCTGCCGGCGAAGCCGGAGGCCGCCGACTCCAGCGTCCCCGCCACCGCGACGCAGGCCTCGGCGATGCTCACCGCCCCGCCCGTACGGGAGCCGGCAATGGAGCGGAGGGCCGAGGAGGAGGGCAGAGGCACGGCGACGCCCAGCCCGGCGGCGCGCCTCTCGAAATCGCCGCTCGCCAGCAGCCACTGGAACCTGGACTCCAGCTCCTCCGCCAGCTTCTCCCCGGGGAGCTCCGCAGCCACCGTGCGGAAGGCGTTGTCGATGACCAGCCGGTAGTACTCCCTGGTCCTCTCCGCCGAGTAACCCTCCATCATCTCCGAGAGGTCGCCTATCATCCCGACGAAGAGCTCCTCGAGCGCATCCGCCCCGGGACGGTCGGGGTCGGACTCCATGATCTCGAGCAAGCGCAGCTCGTAGCTCCTGAGCGGCGGACGAGCACCCGAGGGGACCAGGGAGACCTCCCCTTCCCCGCCCCGGCGGAGCTCGAGGGCGCCCTTGCGGACCATCCCGTAGACGACCAGCAGCAGCACCCGGGAGAGGTCCTCCTCCAGGAGCAGCGCGGCCATCGGGGCGGTGAGCCCCCTCCTGATGCCGCTGCCCTCCATGCCTATCCTGGGAGGGAGGTAGCGCTTCTTCCGTCTGACGGAGCGTCTGACGGCCCGCGTGACCACGGCGGCGACCACGGCTATCCAGAGGATGGTCATGCCGCCCACCGCCACTGCGATGAGGGACTGCTCCCTCCCCGGCTCCGCCTGCTCCCGGAGCGCCGCCGTGCCGCCGACGGCAGCTGCGGGGAAGGAGACCCCCACCGTGTACGGCGAATCGACGCGCCGGCGTTCCTCCCAGACGAATATGACCCTCTCCTGGTCGTCGACGTACGCCTCCGTGAAGGGCCTCTCGTGGTAGACGGTCTCCTCCGGTCCCACCCCCGGGGGGAAGACCAGGCCCAGGCAGAAGTCGGAGCCGTCCAGCAGCAGGCCGCCGTCGAACCAGGTGGGGGTGAAGACCAGCGATGCGTAGTCGGAGCGCTGCGCGTCCGGCTGGACCATCGCGCCGCAGATGGCGGTGACCACCAGGACGCCGATCGAGTCCGGCTGCACCGACAGCCCTCCCAGGTGGGCCTCTATCCCGTGCTCCAGCACGGTCGAGCGCCTCACGTCCTGCACGGTCTGCCCGTCCATCTCGACGTGGACGTCGGAGGGGTCGAATCGCCCGGTGGGCAGCCCCACGTCCACCACGTCGACCGGAGCGGCGCCGGGTGCGCAGTGGAAGGAGATCTCGTAGTAGACGCTGATGGCGCCGTTTGTCAGTACCTCGACGGTGCAGACGAACTCCGGGACGCTGAAGGCGTAGTCCTGCGAGGCGGAGGCGGCCGGCATCAGCAACAGCAGGAGGAGGGCCGGCAGCACCGGCAGGGCGCGGCTCACCACCTCGGCTCCTCCCTGAGATGGTGGACCGCCCCGCAGAAGGGGCAGGTGACCACCAGTGCGCCCTCGACCACAGACAGATCCTCGGCGGTGACCAGGCCTCCGCAGGAGCGGCACCTGAGCTCCCTCATCTCCACGTCGCCGGCGATGTGGCCCCGGTGACCGTCGCCCTCATCCTCCCGCCGCCTCCTGTCCAGCCCGAGGGAGGTGCGGAGCAGCACGACTCCCGCAACCAGAAGCACGATGCCCACCGGCAGCCTGCCGGATGCGTTTCCCTCGGAGGAGGCTATAAGGAAGACCGGGCCGAGGAGGAGCATCAGGGAGCCGAGCAGGGTCAGCAGCAGCGCCAGGGGTCTCAAGACCCGGCCTCCCCCTTGCCCCCGGCGGCTCCCCACCCGAGGTCGAAGTAGGTCTCGACCTCCCCCGGGCCGGTCCCGGTCAGGCGGAAGAACACCTCCTGGAGCTGGTCCCTTGCTATCTCGCAGGTGCTCATGGTCTCCAGCAGCCTGCCCCTGTGGATTATGCCCAGACGGTCGCAGAGCCTGACGGCCACCGGGAGGGTATGGGTGGATATCACCACCGCGGCGCCGGACCGCGCCGCCGCCCTGGACATCCTGCGGAAGGTCTCGGCGGTGGCCGGGTCGAGCCCTACCAGCGGCTCGTCTATCACGTAGAGGTCCGGCCGTGCTGTGAAGGCGGAGGAGAGGACCACCCTCTGGACCATCCCGTGGGAGTAGCTCTCCGCCCTGGCGTCCAGCCAGCCGACCATGTCGAAGAGCTTCTCGTGGAATGCTATCCTGCGCTCCAGCTCCTTCGGCTCCACGCCGCGGAGCCTGCCGGTGAAGCGGAGGAACTCCCGGCCGGTCAGCTTGGGGTAGACGGTCGGCTCGTCCGGTACGAAGGCCACCCGCGACCTGACCAGCCCGGGGTCGACCGAGGCGTCGACGGAGCCGACCGTCAGGGTTCCGGAGTCGGGGGAGACCAGGCCGGCTATCATCTTCATGGTGGTGGTCTTGCCGGCTCCGTTTGGGCCGAGCAGGCCGAATACCTCGCCGGCCGGGACGTCCAGGTCGAGGTCGTCGACCGCGGGCTCTCCGCCGTAGGACTTGCAGAGCCCGCGGAGCGAGAGCATCCTCACACCCCCCCGGGGTCCTCCACCAGGGCGCGGACGTACTCGTCCCGGTCGAAGGGTACGAGGTCCTCCATCCGCTCCCCCACGCCCACGTACTCTATGGGTATGTCCATGCCGCTGGCCATCGCCAGCACGGCACCGCCCCTGGCGGTCCCGTCCAGCTTGGTGACCACCAGGCCGGTAACGGGCAGTGTCTCTCTGAAGCTGCCGGCCTGCGGGCCGGCGTTCTGCCCCACTGTGCCGTCCAGCACCAGCAGGACGGAGTGGGGGGCACCCTCCATTGCCTTGCCGCAGACCCGGTACACCTTGCCCAGCTCTGCCATCAGCCCCTTCTTGTTGGGGAGGCGGCCCGCAGTGTCGATGATGACCGCGTCGTAGTCGCGGCTGACCCCCCTGGTCACCGCGTCGAAGGCCACCGCCCCCGGGTCGGCGCCCGGCTCCTGGGTGATGATGGCCGCGCCGAGCCGCTCCGCCCAGACGCCAAGCTGCTCGGCCGCCGCGGCCCTGAACGTGTCGGCGCAGGCCAGCAGCACCCTCTGCCCCCTCTGCATCCTGCCCCGGGCCAGCTTCGCTATCGTGGTGGTCTTGCCGGCGCCGTTCACCCCGACCACCATGATGACGTGCGGCCTCACCCCCTCGGGGAGCCGGGCCGGCTCCCGGAGCGGGACGCACTCGCTCAGGACCTCCACAAGCGCCTCCCGCCAGTCTCCGCCGGACCTCCGCACCTGCCCGGGCAGGCGGTCCAGCACCTGCTCCGTCAGCTCCCAGCCGAGGTCGCTCTCCAGCAGTACCTCCTCGGCCCGCTCCAGGTCTTCGTCGTCCAGCGACCCGCCGCCGAGGATGCGGGACAGCCCGTCGGTCAGCGCCCTCCTGCTCTTGCGGAGCCTGTCAGCCAGCCCCATCGGCATCCTCCGTCCCCCGGGAGACACCCTCCAGGCTCACGGTGGTGAGCGTGGAGACGCCCTTCTCCGCCATGGTTATCCCGAACAGCCTGTCCGCCGCCTCCATGGTCCTCTTGTTGTGGGTGATGACCACGAACTGGGTCCGGTCCGAGAAGCTCTGAAGAAGGTCGACGAAGCGGTCTATGTTGGAGTCGTCCAGCGGCGCGTCCAGCTCGTCCAGGACACAGAACGGCGAGGGCTTCACGAGGTAGAGGGCAAACAGGAGGGCAACCGCCGTCATCGCCCTCTCGCCGCCGGAGAGGGCGGCCACGTTCTCCAGTTTCTTGCCCGGCGGCCTGGCCATTATCTGTACGCCCCCCTCCAGCGGGTCGTCCGCGTCCACCGACCGTATGTCCGCCTGACCGCCGCCGAAGAGGAGCTCGAACATCTTCCGGAAGTTCTCCCTGACCACTACGAAGGTCTCCTCGAACCTCTTCGCGGCCGTCACGTTTATCTCCTCGATGGCCCTGAGCAGGGAGTCCCTGGCCTTCCTGAGGTCGCCCCGCTGCTCCCTGAGGTAGGAGAGCCTGCCGGAGGCCTCCTCGTGCTCGGCCACCGCGAGCATGTTGACCGGGCCCATGTTCTCGCGCAGCCTCCTCTGGGCCTCCAGCCTCTCCCCTATCTCCTCTTCGGAGAGGCCCCGGAGCTCGTCCGGCTCCTCCAGGTCCTCCGGCACCTGGCCGGCCAGCTCCTCCATCCGCCGGCGGAGGGCGCCGACCTCTCCGCTGAGCGAGGCCCTGGTCTCCCTCGCCGAGGAGAGCTCCTCCCTCCTCCCGGCGACCTCGCCCTCCAGCTCCGAGGTCTGCTCGAGAAGCTCGGCCCTGGCGGCGCTGGCCCTCCTGCGTCGCTCCTCCGCCCCGGTCCTCTCTCCGGTGAGCTCCGCCAGGGTCCGGTCAAGCTCTCCCGAACGCTCGACCAGCCCCTCCCTGCTCTCCTCGATGGAGCGCAGCCTCTCCCGGAGCTCCCCGGTCCGGCTCTCCGCCGAGGCGGCTCCCTCGGAGGCCCGCCGCATCTCCGACGTCAGCCTCGAGAGCTCGGACTCCACGGAGGCCAGGGCCATGGCCCTGCTCCGCTCCTCGTCCAGGGCGGCGGCCAGGGCCTCCCCCGCCTCCCTGCCCCCCCTCTCAGCCTCCGTCAGCTCGGAGCTCAGGCGCTCCAGCTCCGCTGCGGCCTCCCCGACGGTGTCGTCCACCGGGTCCGCCCCGTCGGACTCCGTCTCCAGCAGGTCGAGCTCCGCGGCCACCTCGCGCGACTCCCGCTCTAGCCTCTCCAGGGCTGCCTCGTTCTCCTCCAGCCTCGCCCTGGTTCCGGCCTCCTCGCGTCGAGCCCTCTCGAGCCCCTCCCGCGCCTTCCGGAGCTCCTCCCTCTTCCCGGCGGCCTCCGCGGCAAGCCCCTCCAGCTCACCCCCCAGACGCTCGATGGTCCCGGAGAGCCGGTCGGCCTCCGCCAGCGCGGCCGCGGCCAGCGCCTCCCTCTCCACCGCGCCGCCCCCCTCGGGGGGCACGCCGAGCCGGACCAGCCCGTCTCTGCGGAACAGGTCGCCGCGAGGTGTGACCAGGTCGACACCGCAGTCCTCCGCGTGGAGGCGGAGGGCGGTCTCCCTCTCCGGGACCATGGCCGCCCGGGAGAGCAGCCGGCGGAGGAGCGGGTCCGCGCCGGGCAGGAGCAGGTCGGAGAGCCTCGTGGCCTCCGGCGGGAGCTCCGGCAGGTCATCGCCGGCCCCGCCCTCCTCCAGCAGGAAGCGCTCGCCGCCGGAGGTCCCGGGCAGCTCGTCCGCGCCGCGCACGGAGGCCTCCTGGAAGGAGTCCAGCCAGGCTCCCACGGCGAGGCCTGCGCCCTCCCGCGTGCGGAGCATCTCAGGGATGCTCCGCCCGCCGCCGGTCACCTCCGGCCGTTCCAGCTCGGAGGCCCTGGACCTGAGCATTCCCTCCCTGGACCGGAGCTCGGAGAGCTCCTCCCTCAGGGAGGAGACCCTGCCGTCGATCGCCGCGGCCTCATCCTCCAGGGCGGTCACGCTGCCGGACAGGCCGGCCAGGGAGCCCTCCAGCTCGAGGATCGAGCTCCTTCGGGCGGCTGCCGCCTCCCTTGTCCCGATGACCGACTCCTCCAGCTCCAGTGACCTCCCGGTGAGCGAGGCCCTTCTGGCGGAGGCGCGCTCCCGGCTCCGGAGCCGCTCCTCCCTCTCCCTCCTCGCCCCCTCAACGCGGGCCCTGGCCGCCCGGAGGAGCTCCCTGAGCCGCTCCAGCTCTCCGGAGGTGGCCAGGTAGCCCTCCCGGACCCCGGCGGCCTTCTCCGCCGCGCTCTCCGCCTTCAGCGCCGCCTCGGCCCTTCGTGCCTCCAGTCGCTCGACCGCAGGCGCCAGCTCCGAGGCCCTGGCCCCCAGGTTGCCCGCCTGCAGGGCGGAAGCCTCGATGTCCTCACGAAGAGAGTCCATCCGCTCGTCCATGTTGCGGAGCCTCTCCGAGACCATCGCCTGCTCCTCCCTGGTGGAGCCGATCCCCGAGTCCAGGCCGGCGCACTCGGAGTGGGCCCGGTCCAGGTCGCCACGGGCTCCCTCCAGGCGGACTCTGGTCTCGGAGAGCCTGGCCGTGAGCGACGAGACCGAGGCCGAGAGCTCCTGCTCCCTCCCGGTCAGGGTGGAGAGCCTCGCCTCCGCCTCCGCCAGCCCGGCTGTGGCCGCGGTCAGCTCCCGGCCGGCCAGGACGGCGGTCATCTCCTCCATCCTCCTGGCGGCGCTCTCCCAGCGCCGGAAATCCCTCACCTGCCTGCGGAGGCCGGAGACCGTCCGGGAGACCTCGTCGATGATGTCGTCCAGCCTCTCGAGGTCGGCGCTCACCGCGTTCAGGCGGAGCTCCGCCCTGTGGCGCTGTATCTTGTACTTGACTATCCCGGCGGCCTCGTCGAAGAGGAAGCGCCTGTCGGCAGGCCTGCTCTCGACAATGCTCTCTATCATCCTGGCCTCCAGCAGCCAGTAGCCGCTGCTGCCCAGGCCCTTGTCCACTATCAGGTCTGTCACGTCCATGAGGCGGCACCTGCTGCCGCCTATCAGGTACTCGCTGTCCCCGTTCCTGAAGAGCCTCCGGGTGACGGTCACCTCGTCGAAGTCCAGCGGCAGCTCCCTCTTCGCGTTGTCGAAGGTCAGGGTGACCTCCGCCATGCCCAGCGGACCGCGGGCCTCGCTGCCGGAGAAGATCACGTCCTCCATCCTCTCCGCCCGGAGCTGGCTGGGGCTCTGGGAGCCCAGCGCCCAGCTTATGGCGTCGGCGACGTTGCTCTTCCCGCAGCCGTTCGGCCCGACGATGCAGGAGATGCCCGGCCGGAGGTCGAGCTCCAGCGAGTCGGCGAACGACTTGAACCCGGTCATCTCTATCCTGGATAGGTGCAAGCTCTCTCCCGGCGGCTGTCGAGGCGCGCTTTCAGGCGTCCCGGAGGGTCCTTATCGACAGGGAAAGATAGCTCCAGAAGCTCGCCAGGACAAACGCCAGGGAGACCATCCCCAGCGGATCCAGCCCGGCCGCCGAGAGCCGCTCCGGCCATACCCGGAGCCCGGTCATGTAGGTGAGCGCGGCCAGGGTCATGTAGACGGAGAGCAGCAGGGTGGCGAGCTTGCCCCAGGTGTTCGACGAGGGGGGGGAGCCGACCCTGCGGGTGAGGTAGATGCCGCCCGCGGCTATCAGCAGGTCCCGCGAGACCACCACGACGAGGAACCAGAGCGGTACGGCGCCCACCAGTACGAGCGTTACGAGGAAGGCCGCCACACCGACCTTGTCGGCCAGCGGGTCCAGTATCCTGCCCCAGTCGCTCTCCCTGCCGGTGGCCCTGGCCACGGCCCCGTCGAGGAAATCGGTCGCGATGGCCAGCCCGATTGCGACCAGTGCGGGCACCACGCTGCGCCGGGCCACCAGGACGCAGGCGGCCAGGCTCAGCGGGATCCTGGCTGCGCTGAGCAGGTTGGGTGCGGTCAGGAGGGAGCCCTCCGTCCTCAAGGGGACCCGTCCCTCCCGAGGGCTATGGAGCCGGCCTCCGCAAGCATCCTGGAGGCATGCCTCCCGGCGGCCTCACCGCCTCCCAGCAGCCTGGCCAGCTCACCGGTGCGGCCCTCCTCCGTCTCCAGCGCAACGGTTACCGTCACCGGCACCTCGCCCTCTCCCCCTCCGGTCTTCGAGACGGCCACGTGACGGCCGGCCATGGCAGCTATCCAGGCCAGGTGGGTGATGACGATGACCTGCCTGCTCCGTCCGGCGCGGGCGAGGGAGAGGGCCAGGTCCCTGGCGGTCCGCCCGCCGACCCCCGCGTCTATCTCGTCGAAGACCACGGTCGGAGGCTGGCGGACGGTGGAGAGGGCCAGCTTGAGCGCCAGGCTCACCCTGGAGAGCTCTCCGCCGCTGGCTATGGAGGCGAGGGGGCCCGGCTCCATGCCGGGGTTGGCCGTGAAGACCAGCTCCGGCAGCTCGACGCCGTCGGAGCAGACCATGGTGCCACGGACGACGATGCTCCGGCCCTCCGGCGGGGCGCCCATACGGACGCCCAGCCGGCCTTCGGGCATGCCGAGGCTACGCAGCTCGGCGTCGGTCAGCCGGGAGAGCTCCTCGGCCCCGGTCTCCCTCGCCGAGCCCAGGGCGGAAGCGGCCTCGGCCAGCTCCGCCTCCTTCTCCGGCAGGCGCCCGGATATGTCGGAGAGCTCCCTCTCCATGGCCTCCATGGCAGAGAGCTCCGAGCGGAGGCGGTCGCTCCTCTCCAGCAGCTCCTCTATGGTCCCTCCGCACCTGGTCATCAGCTCGGAGTAGGAGTCGAGCCGCCCGTCCACCTCGGAGAGGCGCCAGGTCATGTCCTCCATGCCGGAGAGCAGGCCGGAGCAGGCGGAGGATGCCTCGGAGAGGGCTATGGAGGCCTCCTCCAGCAGCTCCCGGACCTTGCCGGTCCCCTCCGCCTCCAGCGAGGCGCGGACTGAGGAGAGGCCGTCCATCAGGCCGTCGTCTCCGGAGATGGCCTCCAGGGCTGCCCCTAGCCTCTCCGCGGCCCTGATGGTGGCGCGGAGCTCCCTCCGCTCCGAGACCAGCCCCTCGTAGTCGTCCCTCTCCGGGGAGAGGCCGTCCAGGAGGGAGAGCTCGTGGACGAGCAGCTCCCTTTCGTCCGCCAGCGAGTCGAGGCGGGAGCGGAGCCGGCGGGCCCTCTCCCGGAGCGAGCCCACCTCGGAGAAGAGCAGCCCCACCCGGGAGGCCAGCTCCGAGCTGCCGGCGAGCTGGTCCAGGGCCATCTGCTGGTACTTCCTCCGGAGGAGCGCCGGGGAGGACCTCTGGGTGTGCAGGTCCAGCAGGCCGGACACCCTGTTCCGCACCTCGTCAAGAGTCACCAGGGCGTCGTCGAGGAACATCCTGCTCCTGCCCCTGGCATGGACCTCGCGCCGAAGCAGCAGCTCTCCGTCCGGGGTCTCGAACAGCGCCTCCACGCTGGCCACCTCCGTGCCCGGCCTGACCAGGCCCCGGTCTCCCCTCGCCCCGAGAGCGAGGAGAAGGCCGTCCACCAGTATGGACTTGCCGGCGCCTGTCTCGCCGGTGAGCACGTTCAGGCCCTCCGAGAAGTCGATGACCGTGTCGCTCACCGTCGCGATGTTGCTCAGGCACAGCCGGGAGAGCATCATCTGCCCCTTATGCCCCAGCCGAGCTTGAGGCCCAGGTGCTCGTAGTAGCCGGGGCCGCCTGGCAGCACTATCCGCCTGCTCCCCGCGGGGTCGCTCCCCACCGTGACCGACTCGCCCTCCCGCAGCGTCCCGGCCGGGCGGCCGTCGGTGGAGACCACCGGACCGCTCCCCCGGAGGTCGCCTATGCGCAGGGTTACAGTCAGGTCGTCCGGGACCACCAGAGGCCTGAGCGATAGGCAGTGGGGGCAGATGGGCACCACGAGCATCGCCGGCAGGCCGGGGTCGAGTATCGGCCCGCCGCAGGAGAGCCCGTAGGCGGTGGAGCCGGTCGGGGTTGATATCACGAGACCGTCGCCTGCCAGCCTGGCCACCTCCGCCCCGCCGACCATCATCTCGAGGTGGAGGATGCCGCCCATCAGGGAGCGGTTCACGCAGATGTCGTTCACCGCCGTGAGGACCTGCCCGGAGGGCATCTCCGCCTTCAGCACCGGGAGGTGCTCCACGTCGAACTCGCCCGCCGCAAGCCTTTCGATGGCCCTCTCCAGGTCGTCCGCCTCCACACCGGCCAGGAAGCCGAGGTGCCCGGTGTTCACGCCGAGGACGGGGACGTCCATCCCCCTGTAGTGGTCTATGCCCCGGAGGATGGAGCCGTCGCCGCCGAGGACCATGGCGGCGTCCGGCCGATGCTCGCTCTCGCCAACGTCGAAGCCGGCCAGGTGCTCGGACGCCTCGCTGGCCGCCTGCGGCTCGATGCCGTGCGCGGTGCATGTCCCTATCAGCCTGCTGATGACCGCCGCGTAGGGGGGGTAGAACCTGTCCAGGTAGAGGCCGAGCCTGCGCACCTCGAAGCCCTCATTCCTCCCCACGGCAGAGCCCCTCTCCGTTGCGGACCACTCCCCCGGGGTCCAGCCCCATGCCGGCCAGCAGCTCCTCCCTGGGCGCGTGCGGCTGGAAGCCGTCGGGGACGCCTATGGAGCGCACCGGCACTCCGGTGCCGTCCAGCAGCTCCCTCACCGCGCAGCCGAAGCCGCCCCTGACCGCTCCCTCCTCGACCGTGAGCACCCTGCCGCACTCCAGGGCGAGCCGCCTGATAGTCCCGGCCGGCATGGGCTTCAGCCAGACCGGGTCGAGCACCGCTGCCTCGATGCCCCGCTCCGAGAGCAGGGAGGCCGCCTCCAGGGCGGTGAGGGAGCAGACGCCAACGCCCACGATGAGCAGGTCACCGCCCCGTCGCAGCAGGTGCCCGCCGCCTTCCTGCTCCTCCCGGTCGGCATCTGCGTTCGACGGCTCGGCGCCCCTGGGGTAGCGCAGCGCCACCGGCCCGGTGTCGTCGGCGACCGCCTCCGCCAGCATGCTCTCGAGCATCCGGCAGCTCCCGGGAGCGCCGATGCGCAGCCCCGGCACCGGCAGGAGCATGGGCAGGTCGAAGACGCCGTGGTGGGTAGGCCCGTCCTCACCGACCACGCCGGCCCTGTCCATGGCCAGTACAACCGGCGCGCCCTGCAGGGCCACGTCGTGGATGACCTGGTCCAGCGCCCTCTGCATGAAGGTGCTGTAGATGGCCGCCACGGGCCTGAGGCCGCCGAAGGCCATCCCCGCCGCCAGGGTAACCGCGTGCTGCTCGGCGATGCCCACGTCGTGGAACCTCTCCGGGTACCTCTCCGAGAACTCGGTCAGCCCGGTCCCGTCAGGCATTGCCGCCGTTATCGCGACGAGCCTCGGCTCCCTCTCGCCGAGGCTCACCATCGCGGAGGAGAAGGCCCTGGTGAAGGAGCGCCCGGAGGCCCCGGCCGGGCGGGATGCGGAGACGCCGTGGTAGCCCGTAGCGTCCTCCTCGGCCGGACGGTAGCCCTTCCCCTTCTTCGACACCACGTGCAGCAGCACCGGCCCCGGTATCTCCGAGACCCTCTGCAGGACGCCGGTCAGGGTGGGCAGGTCGTGCCCGGGCACCGGGCCGACGTAGCGCACCCCGAAGTCGTCGAAGATGGTGTCGGTCGGGACTATGGTCCTCTTCAGGCTGGCGGTGATGGCGTGGGCCGCCTTTCGTACCCGCTCGCCCAGGGGCAGCTTCCCCAGGGCGTTCCAGACGTCCGCCTTCACCCTGTTGTAGGCCGGGTCGGTTATCAGGTCGGTGAGGTGCCTGGAGATTGCGCCCACGTTGGGGGAGATGGACATCTCGTTGTCGTTCAGGATTATGAGCATTCCGGTGCCGGTGTGGCCCAGGTGGTTCAGCCCCTCCAGGGCCATGCCGCCGGTCATGGCGCCGTCGCCTATGACCGCCACGGTCCTCCCGCTGCCGCCGGTCAGGTCCCTTGCCAGGGAGAAGCCGAGCGCGGCCGACACGGAGGTGGAGCTGTGGCCGGTGCCGAACGGGTCGCAGGGGCTCTCGCTCCTCTTGGGGAACCCGGAGAGCCCGCCGCTGCACCGGATGGTGTCGAACCTGTCGCACCTGCCGGTGAGCAGCTTCCAGGCGTAGGTCTGGTGCCCGACGTCCCATACGACTATGTCCTCCGGCGGCCTGTAGACGGAGAGTATCGCGACCGTCAGCTCGACGACGCCGAGGCTGGAAGCCAGGTGGCCGCCGGTCCTGCTGACCACGTCGATTATCCGCTGCCGGACCTCGTCCACCAGCTGCATCCGCTGCTCCATGGTGAGCCGCCCCACGTCCTCGGGGCAGGTGACCCGGTCGAGCAGGGCCACGTCAGGACCTCCTCTCCGGCAGGTAGAGCGCCAGCTCCCCTATGCCCTCCCAGTCCCCCCGAAGCTCCGCGAGGTCGGCCGCCAGCTCCGAGGCGGTGTCCCGGGCCATCCGCCCGGCCTCCTCGAGGCCGAGCAGGGACACCAGGTTCACCTTGCCGGAGTCGGCGTCCTTGGAGACGCCCTTTCCCATCTCCTCCTCGTCGCCGCAGACGTCCAGGACGTCGTCGGTGAGCTGGAAGAGGGCGCCCAGGCGGTCGCCCAGGGCGGAGACCGCCGGGAGCAGCCGGTCGTCAAGGCCGCCGGCCATGGCACCCAGCTCCATGGAGACCCGTATCATGGCGGCCGTCTTGCCGAGGACCATCCTGTCTATCCAGGCCCTGTCCGGCCTCTCCGGGTGCCGCATGTCCATGTACTGCCCGCCGACCAGGTGCCCCGGGCCGGCCGCGGCGGCCAGCATCGCCGTCATCCCTGCCACCCTGGCCGGACCGAGCGGCGTCCTCAGGAGCTCGCCGAACGCCTCCACCAGCAGCAGGTCCCCGGCCAGCACCGCCCTTCCCGGGTCGTGCCTGACGTGCAGGGTGGCGACGCCCCGCCTTGTGTCGTCGTCGTCCATCACCGGCAGGTCGTCGTGGACCAGTGAGTAGGTATGCACCATCTCCACCGCGCAGGCGGCGTGCAGAGCCCTCTCGTCGGTTCCGCCTGCGGCCCTGCAGGACTCCCGCACCAGGAAGGGCCGCACCCTCTTGCCGCCGGCCTCGAGGACGTACCGGGCCATGGAGGAGAGCGCGGAGGGGTCACGGTCGTAGACGTCCAGCTCCCGCAGTCCATCCTCCACCCAGGAGGCGGCCTCGGCGAGCCTGCGGCGGATGGGCTCAGACAACCCTGTCCAGCCTCTCCACGGAGGTCGGCCGCATGTCCGGGCCCAGCTCCACCTCCACGCCCCGGACCGCGGCGGGTGGCTCGGCTATCTTCAGGCGGTGGCCCCGCGCGGTCAGGAGGCGGGCCCCGGCGTCCTCCGTCCTCATGCCTATCACACCCTCCACCGGGCCGCACATGCCCAGGTCGGTGATGTAGGCGGTGCCGCCGGGGAGGACGGCCTCGTCCGCGGTCTGTACGTGGGTGTGGGTGCCGGCCACGACCGTCGCCCTGCCGTCGAGGTACCTGCCCATGTAGATCTTCTCGCTGGTGGCCTCGGCGTGGAAGTCGACCAGGACTGCGTCGACGACGCGTCCGGAGAGCAACCTGTCGGCCACCCTGAACGGGCAGTCGAGGCCTGTCGGCATGTATACGCGCCCCTGCAGGCTCAGGACGAGGAACCTCCTCCCTCCCCTGGTGAGCTCGATGTGCCCGGAGCCGGGGTTCCCCGGCGGGTAGTTGGCCGGCCGGAGCACCCTGCAGTCATCCTGCTCCTCCATGGCCTTCAGCATGCTGCGCTGCTTCCAGACATGATTCCCGGAGGTGATGACGTCCACCCCCGCCGAGACGAGCTCCGCCGCTATGTCCGGGGTAATCCCGTAGCCGCCGGCGGCGTTCTCCCCGTTGGCCAGAACGAACCCGTAGCGCTCCCGGTGCTCCCCGAGGTACTCGATGACGGCGCGCCTGCCCGGCCTGCCGACGATGTCTCCCAGCAGGAGGAGCCTCACGCTACCTTGCCGTCTCCGTGGCCCTGGTCTCCCGTATGACGGTGACCTTTATCTGGCCCGGGTACTTGAGCTCCCGCTCCACCTTCCTGGCCACCAGCCTGGCCAGGTCGGCCGCCGAGGCGTCGTCCACCATCTCCGGCTTCACCGCAATGCGCAGCTCCCGGCCGGCCTGTATGGCGTAGGACTTCCGCACGCCGTCGAAGCCGTCTGCTATTGACTCGAGGTTGTGGAGCCTCCTGACGTAGAGCTCCAGCGTCTCCCTCCGGGCGCCGGGCCTGGCCGAGCTTACGGCGTCGGCGGCCTGGATGAGGATGGCGTAGAGGGAGTCGACCTCCACCTCCTCGTGGTGGGCGCCTATGGCGTTGCAGACCACCGGGTCCTCCTCGTAGCGCTGCGCGAGCTCCATGCCGACGATGGCGTGTGAGCCCTCGATGTCCTGGTCGGTGGCCTTGCCTATGTCGTGCAGGAGGCCTATGCGCCTGGCCAGGGCCGCGTCCAGCTTCAGCTCCGAGGCCAGGAGGCCGCAGATGTGGGCGGTCTCCATCGAGTGCTGGTGCATGTTCTGTCCGTAGCTGGTCCGGAAGCGGAGCCTGCCCAGGTGCCGGATGAGCTGCGGGTGCAGCCCGGAGACGTTGGCGTCGAGGGCCAGCTGGGTCCCCAGCTTCTTGACCCGCTTCTCCATCTCGCCGGTGGCCTTCGCCACGATGGACTCGATGCGGCCCGGGTGTATGCGGCCGTCCTCGATCAGCTTCTCCAGGGACTGCCTCGCTATCTCCCGCCTGACCGGGTCGAAGCTGGAGAGGACCACCGCCTCCGGGGTGTCGTCTATGATGACGTCCACGTTCGTGGCCGCCTCGAAGGCCCGGATGTTCCGGCCCTCGCGGCCGATTATCCGGCCCTTCATCTCCTCGCCGGGCAGCGGCACCACCGAGACGCAGTTCTCCACGACGTGGTCGGCGGAGCACCTCTGGACCGCTGTGGCGATTATGCGGGTGGCCTCCTCCTCCGCCCTGTTCTCCGCATCCTCGAGTATCTTCCGCGTCAGCCTTCCGGCCTCGTGCTTCATGTCCTCCTCGAGGTTGGAGAGGAGGAGCTTCCTGGCGTCCTCCCGGGTGAGGCTGGCTATCTCCTCGAGGCGCCGGTTCTGCTCCTCCATCAGCCGGCTCACCCGCTGGTGCTTCGCGCCGAGGGCCTGCTCCGACTCGGTGAGGCCGGCGTCCCTCTGGTCGAGGGCGTCCTTCCGCTCCCTGAGCCTGTCCTTGATGAGCTTGATGCGCTCCCCCTCGCTTGCGAGCCGGCTCTCCCGCCGGTCCAGCTCGACGGAGCGCTTCTGGAGCTCCTCCTGGGCCTCGGCCCTCTCCCTGGAGATGGCGTCGCGCCCCTCGAGGAGAGCCTCCCGCTTCATGGTATCGCTCTCGCGGCGGGCCTCCGCCACGATCCTCTCGGCCTCGGTCTGGGCGCCCCTCAGCTCCCGCTTCACCAGCATGCTGTGGAGCATGAAGCCGCACGCGAACGCTACCACCGCCGCAACGGCAGGTATCAGCACGTCCATGTCTACGCTCCCGTTTCATTCAGGCGCAGGTCTCTCCTCTATGAAAACGGAAGCGGGCGATGAGCAGTCCCGGCAACCCCTGCGCACGGTGCGGGTACGCCCCTTCCGTGTATGGTCGTTCACGGGCGCCGCTGCTCTCCGTGCCGCCCCGGGGGCTAGCGCGGTATGTCGGACGTGCTGCTCTCGCGGACTGCAGTAGTGCCGAGGAGGGAGTCCTCCCCGGCGTGCGACCCTGGCCCAGCGGGCGGCTCGGCGGGGATCTCGGAGAGCACCTGCTCGATGCGGTCGGCCAGGTGGCCGATCTCGCTCACGCGGCTCTCCTCCTTCTCCCCGAACCTCTCCCTCTGTCGGAAGAGCTCGTCTGCGATGTTGAGGGCTGCAAAAATGGCCACCTTGGCCGTGGAGGCCACGGTGGCGTTGTCGGTCATCTGCCGCATCTTCATGTCGACATAGTGAGCGATCTCGGCAATGTACGCCGGAGAGCCCGCTCCCCGGATCGTGTACTCCCGCCCGAAGATGTTCACGCGGGTGACCTCGGTCCGGTTGCTCATTCCTAAGCCTCTGGTCTAGTCGGTATCTATGCTTTCCAGCTTGTCCAGCACGCCGGCGAGCCGACGCCTAATCTCCTGCCTCTCGCGGAGGAGCCTCGCGCTGTGGATACGGAGGATGTTGTAACCCTCCGAGTCCATCGAGTCCACGCTGTTCTCCAGCCTGGACTCCAGATCGTCCACCCTGACCGCCAGCTCGTCCCTCTGGGTCTGGACGGACCTCAGCCTGACTATCAGGCGGTCGATGGCCTCGGTCAACCTCTCCAGGTCTTCAGAGCCGGCCACTCGGGATCACTCCCCGTTCAGAGAGCGGCCTCCGCCTTCCTGACTAACTCCGCGAAGGCCTCAGGGTTCCTTACCGCCAGGTCCGCCAGCATCTTCCTGTCTATCTCGATGCCGGCCCTGTCCAGTCCGTGCATAAGCCTGCCGTACGGCATCCCGTGCTGCCTGGACGCCGCGTTTATCCTGGTTATCCAGAGCCTGCGGAACTCCCTCTTCCGGTTCCTCCGGTCGCGGTACTGGTACTCCAGGGCCTTCTTCCTGGCCTCGGAGGCTACCGTGTAGAGCTTCCGCCTGCCGCCGAAGTAGCCCTTCGCGTCCTTCAGTACCTTCTTGTGACGGCGCTTCCTGGATACCGCGTTCTTCGTCCTGCTCATCTTCTACGCTCCGGCGCCTAGTAGGGCAGGAGCTTGCGCAGGCGCTTCTCGTCCGGCTTGGACGCCAGACCGCCCTGACGCAGCTTCCTCTTGCGCTTGGCGCTCTTCTTCGTCTTGATGTGGTTGGCGAAAGGGTGAGTCGTCTTGAACTTGCCCTTCGCCGTCTTCCGGAACCGCCTCGCGGCCCCCTTGTGCGTCTTCATCTTCGGCATTGCGGCTCCCGCTACTTGTTCTCCCGGTTGGGGGTGATGATCATGGTGAGCTGTCTGCCCTCCATGACCGGCTCCCTCTCTATCCTGCCCAGGTCCTCCACGTCCTTCGCCAGCTTCTCCAGCAGGGAGTAGCCCTGCTCCTTGTACGAGAGCTGCCTGCCGCGGAAGACCACCGTTGCCTTGACCTTGTGCCTGAGCTCCAGGAACTCCCTGGCGTGCTTCATCTTGAACTGGTAGTCGTGCTCCTCGGTGGTCGGCCTGAACTTAATCTCCTTCTGGCCGCCGGCGTGCTGCTTCTGCCTCGCCTTCCTGGCCTTCCGGTTCAGCCGGTAGCGGAACTTGCCGTAGTCGACTATGCTGACCACCGGCGGGTTCGCCCCCGGGGATATCTCCACCAGGTCCAGCCCTACCTCCGCCGCCCTGTCCAGGGCCTCCGAGATGCTCACGACACCGATGTGCTCACCGTCCTCGTCGAGCAGCCTGACCCGCTCGCTCCTTATTTCTCCGTTCACCCGGTGTTGATCACTTGCTATGGACATACCTCCCGTTCTCGCGCCTCATACGTCCAGGTCAGGCAGCTCAGGGCACCTGCAGGCCTGCGATATAGCGTCGAGGGCTCCCTGGAGCCCCATGGAGCCGCGGTCCCCCTCGCCGTGGACGCGAAGTGAGACCTCTCCCGACTCCCTCTCCCTCGGGCCGATGACCAGCATGAACGGCACCTTGCGGGTCTCTGCGTCCCGCACGCGATAGCCCATGGTCTCGCTGCGGCCGTCGACGCTGCAGCGCAGCCCCGAGGCGCGCACGGCCCTCTCGACCTCCCGGGCCCTCTCGAGCTCCGAAGAGGTAATGGGTAAGATAACAACCTGTTCCGGTGCGAGCCAACCCGGGAAGTTGCCGGCGTAGTGCTCTATCAGGTTGCCGATGAACCGCTCCACCGAGCCGAACAGGGCCCTGTGGACCATGAAGACCCTGTGGTCCCGCCCGTCGTCCCCAACGTAGGTCAGGTCGAAGCGCTGGGGGATGTTGAAGTCGAACTGCACGGTGGGCCCCTGCCAGGTCCTCCCCAGGGCGTCCCGCAGCTTGATGTCCACCTTCGGGCCGTAGAAGGCCGCCTCCCCGGTCACCGTGCGGTAGTCCTCGCCCATGTCGTCCAGCGCCTGGGCCAGCAGCGGCTCCACCCGGTCCCACTCCTCCGGGTCGCCGGCGTACTTCCCCCGGCTCTCCGGGTCGGCCAGGGAGAGCTCTATGTCGTAGCCGAAGTCGAATATCCTCAGGAAGTAGAGCGCGAACCGCACCACCTTCTGTATCTCGGAGACTATCTGGTCGCCGGTGCAGAAGATGTGGCCGTCGTCAACGGTGAAGCCCCGCACCCGCATGAGACCGTGCAGCACGCCGCTCTTCTCGTAGCGGTAGACCACGCCCAGCTCTGCCAGCCTCATGGGCAGGTCCCGGTAGGACCTCTTGTCCGAGCGGTAGATGATGATGTGGCCGGGGCAGTTCATCGGCTTCAGGGCGTACTCGCCCTTGTCCACGTCCAGGAAGTACATGTTGTCCCGGTAGTAGTCGTAGTGGCCGGAGGTCTTCCAGAGGTCCACCGGGGCAATGTGCGGGGTGCTCACCAGCCGGTAGCCCGAGTGTACGTGAGCCCTCTTCCAGAGGCTCTCCAGCTCCTCCCTGACGATCGTGCCCGCCGGCAGCCAGTAGGTGAGCCCCGGGCCACCCTCGCCGCCCATGATGAAGAGCCCCAGCTCCGGTCCCAGCTTCCGGTGGTCCCGCTTCTTCGCCTCCTCCAGCATCTCCAGGTGCTGCCGAAGGTCCTTCTTCGAGCCGAATACGGTCCCGTAGACCCTGGTCAGCATCTCCCGCTCCTCGTCGCCGCGCCAGTAGGCGCCGGCGAGGCTCAGGAGCCTGAAGTGCTTCAGGTAGCCGGTGGAGGGTACGTGCGGACCTCTGCAGAGGTCGGTGAACGACCCGTGGGTGTAGACGGTCACCGAGTCGACCTCCACCGCGAGGTCGTTCAGCAGCTCCAGCTTGTAGACCTCCCCCATCTCCTCGAACATCTCCATGGCGACAGCCACGGAGACCTCGTTCCGCTCGAACGGGATGTCCGCCTCCACCTGGCGCGTCATCTCCGCCTCGATGGCCTCCAGCGCCGACTCGCCCGGGAAGTCCGGGATGACCATGTCGTAGTAGAAGCCGTCCTCGATGGCCGGGCCTATCCCAAGCGCGGTTCCGGGGTAGAGCTCCTTCACCGCGGCGGCCATCAGGTGCGAGGCGCTGTGCCTCATGATGTCCAGCCCCTCCTCCTGGTGGGCGGTGAGCAGCTCGACGCTGCCGCCCGACTCCGGAAGTGGAGCGTCCAGGTCCATCGGGCACCCGTCCAGCTTCACCGCCAGCGCCGCCCGGGCCAGACCCGAGGAGATGGACTCCGCCACGTCGCGGCCGGTGGTGCCGGCACCGTACTCCTTTATGCTATTGTCTGGAAATACTATACGCATGACCCCGGCAACCTCCCTCCGTCGAGCGGCGGTGGATAGAGAAAATGGTGGGCGATACTGGACTTGAACCAGTGACCTCTTGCATGTCAAGCAAGCACTCTAGCCACCTGAGCTAATCGCCCACCGACGAGTCTGACTTTTGCGGAGAGAATGAATACCACCCCCCCCCCTTGCACGTCAAGACGAACGGCGAGGTGGGACCAGTCTCGAGAACGCCTGGTTCCGGACTAGACTTCAACCCATGCAGCGCGACCCGGATGGGGTCGGGCCAAGATAGCTAAGAAAGCTGTCCCAATACTACTTTCCTCCTTGATAAAGGCCCGTTATCGGAATCTCGGTTGAGTGGCCCCATTCTTCTGAATGCGAGAATGTTGACAACGAAGTCTGCACTTATGACTGTTCCTGCATGCGGGCACAATAGCATGTTAAACGGACGGCTTTCTTAGCTATCTTGGCCCGACCCCGGCGGCGACCCCGGCGGCGACGCCGGCGGGGGCCAGGCGGAGGGGTCGGCGGGGAGGGTGCGGATAAGACGGACGTTCAGCTCGGGGGAGTAGCGGCGCTCCAGCTCGGTCATCCACTGCCCGTACCGCTGGCTCTCCAGCTCCTGGGTGAGGAGGTCCTCGAGCAGCGGCATGGCCTCCTCGAGGCCGGGGACGTGCTCCGGGTGCACCTCGGCCAGCCGGACGGCGGCCCAGCAGAGCCCCGGCTCGTGGGGGACCGGACCGAGCCACTCCGTGGTGTCCGCCTCCCCCAGGCCGAAGACAGCCTCGCCCAGGCCCCCCGGCACCTCCTCCGGCAGCAGCGGCACCGTGAGCAGACCGGCGGCGCTGTCCGCCGCCAGCTCCGGGAAGCCGCGCAGCAGGTCCGAGGGCGGCGGGGCGCCGGACCCGAGCGCCTCCTTGAAGGCGGATGCCTCCTCCTCGGTCTCGAAACGGGCGGCGTACGCGGATCGTCTCTCCGGCATGGTCAGGTCGGTGCCTATCTCCATGTAGAGGGCCACGAGGTCCCCCTCGGTGACGGTCACGCTGTCCCGGACGTACCTCTCGTAGAGCAGGTCCACGGCCGCCGACGTCCGTACCGAGTCGGCGCCCTCGCATGCCTCCTCGAGCAGCTCCGGCGCTTCCCTCGCGAGCATCTCGGCCGCCAGCATCCTCCCGAGCACCGCCCTGCAGAAGGCCTCCATCCAGGCCCTGCTCTCCGGCGCGGTGAGCGCCACCGACCGCTCCCGGTAGACGGCACCGGCCATGTCTCCAGAGGTGAGCAGGAGCGGGGGCAGGTGCACGAGCGTGTCCGCCGCCCGGAGCGGCGCGTCTTCCGAGTAGTGCCCGACCAGCCTCTCCAGTGCCGCGGAGTCCGGCGCCGCCTCTCCCCCGCCGGTCACCTCGAGCCAGGCTCCCCCGAGGGAGTCGTTGACCGAGTCCGCCTGCCTCTCCGCCAGCAGCTCCCGGTAGAGCGTGAGGCTGCGCCTCCAGCAGAGGGCGTTCCCGGCGGCGACCACGCGCGGCAGAGTGTCCAGGCCGAGGCGGTCTATCTCCGACGCTATCATGGACCTGACTGTCAGGGAGCGGACGTACTCCTCGGCGGTGTCGTCCATCTGGAGGTAGGCCTGCCTCGCGGCCTCCGGCATGCCGGCCCAGGTGGCCGCCGCGTCCTCGACGCTGACGGTATCGCCGCCGACCGCCGCGAGCCATTCGGCCTCCTCCGGGCCGGAGCCGCAGGATGCTAGGAGCAGCGGGAGCAGCAGGGCGCCGGAGTATCTCAAGGCATCCCCCTTGATCGAGCGGTCGGTGAGAAACCGGGGCGGCATCGCGTATGCTGCATCGGGGAGCGGCCCCCTACCTGGTGATGGTGGTGCCGGCGCGGCCGTCCATGGCGGCCAGGATGTTGCCCGGGGAGGTGATGACCACCCTGCTGCCGCCCTGCTTCAGGAAAGCGATGGAGGCCCTCACCTTCGGGAGCATGGAGCCGGCCGGGAACTGCCCCGCGGCCGCCCATGCCTCCAGCTCGCTGGCGGTGCAGCACCTGACCGGCCGCTGGCTCCCGGTGCCGTAGTCCAGGTAGACCTCCGGGACGGCCGTGGAGATGATGAAGGTGCCCGCCTCCAGGTTCGCGGCGAGGAGGGAGCTGGCGTGGTCCTTGTCCACCACGGCCGGCACGCCGCGGACCTTGTAGCCGTCCCTGACCACCGGCACGCCGCCCCCGCCGACGCAGACCACTATCTGGCCCGCGTTCAGTAGCGCCCGTATCGCGGGGAGCTCGAGTATCTTCCGGGGCTTCGGCGAGGGGACCACCCTCCTCCAGCCCCGGCCGGAGTCCTCCCGCATCAGCCAGCCCCTGCTCTTCCGGAGACGGGCGGCGTCCTCCTCGGAGTAGAAGCCGCCCACCGGCTTGGTGGGATCGTCGAAGGCCGGGTCCCTGGGGTCGACGAGGGTCTGGGTCACCAGGGCGGTGACCGGTATGTCCAGCCCCCGCTCCTCCAGCACGTCGCCGAGGACCTGCTGCAGTATGTAGCCGACGCAGCCCTGGGTGGCGGCCACGTTCACGTCCATGCCGTCCGGCGGGACCTCCTCCGCGGCCATCTGGTTGCGGAGCAGCTCGAAGCCTACCTGGGGGCCGTTGCCGTGGGTTATGACGACGCCGCCCCTGTGCTGGGCGAGGGTGGCCAGCTCGCAGCAGACCTCCCTGGCCAGCTCGTGGGTGTCGAGGTTGCCTCGGCCCGACCCGGCCGAGATGAGGGAGTTCCCGCCGACCGCCACTACGGTCCTCTCCTGGCAGCGCTCAGCTTCCACCTGTCTCCTCCGCTCCGCTCCGGCCCCCGGCACCCCGCCTGTAGGTCAGGAGCAGCGCAATGCCGCCGAGGGTGATGGCAATGTCGGCGACGTTGAACGTGGGCCACCTGC
The DNA here is from genome assembly GCA_964423505.1 of uncultured bacterium. Taxonomy (GTDB): domain Bacteria; phylum Fermentibacterota; class Fermentibacteria; order Fermentibacterales; family JCC-6; genus CAYREX01. The sequence continues at coordinate 82,505 of CAYREX010000007.1, forward strand.
TGCTGCCCAGCCCTACGTCTATGAAGTCGATCACGCTGCCGCCGTAGAGCAGCCTGTCGAGGAGGTTGCCGGCGGCCCCGCCCAGGATGGCCCCCAGGGCGAGCCTGCTGCCGGGGCTGCACTCCCTGCACCTCCAGATGAAGACGGCTACCAGTACTGCGGCCAGCGCGGTGAAGACGGCGAGGAAGAGGGGGCCGCCCCAGCTCAGGCTGAAGGCGGCCCCGGAGTTCCAGGCGAGCATGAGCCGCACCAGGTTCCCCGCGACCGGGACCGGGTGGTGCAGCTCCAGGCCGCCCAGTGCGAGCCTCTTGGTTAGCTGGTCCAGGAGGAGGACGATGGCCGCCAGGGCGTAGCCCCTGAGCCTGACCCGCCTGTCCGGGCGGTCTCCGGTCATCCGCCGGCCGGCTCCTCCCCGCGGAGCGAGGCTATCACCGATGCGCACCGCCCGCATACGTCCGCGGGCTCGTGGGAGCCCACGTCCGGCAGGACCTTCCAGCAGCGCTGGCACTTCTCTCCCGGGGCGAGCCGTACCTCGGCGGTCATCTCCTCCGACTCGTGTACCTCCACCCGGGAGACTATCAGGAAGTCGGCCCAGTCCTCGCCCCTGGCGGAGCCGGTCATCCGGCCGGGGAGGCCGAGCCGCACCGAGGCCTGGAGCCCGTCGCGGATGAGCCCGCTCTCCCGCGCCTCCTCCAGCCGCTTCTTCACCAGCGACCTGGCCTCGAGGTAGGGCTGCCAGGCCTCCATCTCCTCCTCCTCGGCCCGGTCGGCGCAGACCTCGGGGAAGAGCGCCAGGTGGACGCTGTCGCGGCCCTCCCTGAGATGCTCCGGGAGCGCCTTCCAGGCCTCCTCGGCGGTGAAGGGGACCAGCGGGGCCAGCAGCTTGACCAGCTCCCTCAGCGTATGCGCCAGGAGCGACCTGGTGGCAACCGCCGGAGGCGAGTCAGGGTCGTCGCAGTATAGCCTGTCCTTCCTGGCGTCCAGCAGGAGGTTGGAGAGGTCGATGACCGCGAAGTTGCGCAGGTCCCGGTATGCCCTGTGGAACTCGAAGTCCGCGTAGTAGCCGGCGCAGGCTCGCTGCAGGCTCCTCAGCCTGAGGTAGGCGTAGCGGTCGAGCCCGGAGAGCGAGTCCGGGTCGAGCCCGTCCCCCCGGAAGCCGCTCAGGTTGCCGAGCATGAAGCGGAGGGTGTTGCGGAGCTTCTTGTAGGCCTGCCTGGCGTCGTCGAGCTGGGTCAGGTCCGCCCTGAAGTCGGCGGTGTAGTCGACGCTGGCGAACCAGAGTCGCAGTATGTCGGCCCCCTGGGTGTCGATTATCTCCAGCGGCGATATGACGTTGCCGAGGGACTTGGACATCTTGCGGCCGTCCCGGTCCTGTATCAGCCCGTGGGTTATGACGTTGTCCGCCGGCCTGCCCATCTCCAGGGCCTCGCTGGTTATGAGGCTGACGCCGAACCAGCCCCTGTGCTGGTCGGTGGCCTCCAGGTAGACCGAGCAGGGCCGCTCCAGCCCGTAGCGCTCGTCGAGCACGTTGTAGTGGCTGAGCGAGCTGTCGAACCAGACGTCGAGGATGTCGTCGACCCGCTCCAGCTCGCCGCCGCACTCCGGGCAGACCGCCTCCCGGCCGGCCAGGGCGAAGAGCTCGCCCGGGGTCCTCTCGAACCAGACGTCGGAGCCCTCCTCCTCGACCAGGTCGGCCACGGCGGCTATCACCTCCCGGTCCATGACGGCCGATGAGCAGTCGAGACAGGTGAACACCGGCAGGGCCACGCCCCAGGCGCGCTGCCTGGAGAGGCACCAGTCCGGCCTCACCTTCATCATGTTCCTCATCCGCTCGTGGCCCCAGGCCGGGTGCCAGTCGACCTCCTCAACCCTCTCCAGGACCCTCTCCCTCAGGTCCCGGTGGGCCAGGTCCAGGAAGAACTGCCTGGTCGCCCTGAAGATGAGCGGCTGCTTGCACCTCCAGCAGTGGGGGTAGCTGTGCTCGACGGTGCTGTTCTGGAGGAGGGCGCCGGACTCCCTGAGGTCCTGGACTATGGCCGGGTTGGCGTCCATCACGTGCATGCCGGAGTAGCGCTCCACCCTGTCGGTGAAGTGGCCGGTCTCGCTGACCGGGCTCAGTATCTCGAGCCCGTGGCGCCTGCCGACTACGAAGTCCTCCGCCCCGTGGCCGGGCGCCGTATGCACGCAGCCTGTCCCGTCCTCCATGGTCACGTGCTCCGCGGCTATGACGAGGGAGGTCCGGTCCGGGTCCAGCGGGTGGACCAGCCGGAGCCCCTCCAGCTCGCTGCCGGTGAAGACCGGCTCGGGGAGCGCCCTGCCGTCGAAGCCGGTGGCGCTGCCGAAGGCCTCCCGCCTCCGCTCGGCGACCAGGTAGCTGTCGGTGCCGTCGCTCACTATCACGTACCGCTCGGCCGGGTTCAGCGCCACCGCCAGGTTGGCCGGCAGGGTCCACGGGGTCGTCGTCCAGATGACCACCTTCGTGCCCGGGGGCACCCCCTTCGCCTTCCAGCTCTTCGGCTCGGCCTGCTCGAATGCGACGTAGATCGAGGGGCTCGCCTTGGGGGCGTACTCCACCTCCGCCTCGGCCAGCGCCGTGCGGCAGGACATGCACCAGTGGATGGGCCTGAGGCCGAGGTAGACGTATCCCCTCTCCACCAGCTCGCCGAAGGCCCTGACTATCCCGGCCTCGTAGGAGGGGTCCATCGTCAGGTAGGGCCTGTCCCAGGTGCCGAAGACACCGAGGCGCCTGAACTCCCCCTTCTGGACCTCCACGTAGCGGGCGGCGTACTCCCTGCAGAGGCGCCTGACCTCCTCCCTGGGAAGCTTCTCTCCGGCCGCCTTCCGCTCGCCCACCACCCTGTGCTCTATCGGCATGCCGTGGCAGTCCCAGCCGGGGACGTAGGGGGAGTCGTAGCCCATCATCGTCCTGGACCTGACTATGAAGTCCTTCAGTATCTTGTTCAGCGCGGTGCCCAGGTGGACGTGGCCGTTCGCGTAGGGGGGGCCGTCGTGGAGGATGTAGAGGGGGGCTCCGCGGCGGGCCTCGCGGATGCGGCCGTACATGTCGGTCGCGTTCCATTCGTCGAGGATGGCCGGCTCCTTGCGGATGAGGTTCCCCTTCATGGAGAAGCCGGTCTTCGGAAGCCTTATCGTGTCCCTGTAGTCGCTCATTGCCCCTCACCTCCTCCGGTGATCATCCCGCCGCTCTCGCGGAGGCCCTCCGCGGCGCTCAGGGCCGCGGTCAGCGTCCCGCTCTCCAGCGGGTCCTGCCGGTTCGGCTCGTCGAAGCCGTGCACGCGCACCAGTAGCAGCGCCCTGCCACTGCCGTGTCCGGCCACCTCCGCCTCCTGGACTCCCTCTGAGACCAGGGCGTCCGCCCGGAGCAGCTCCAGCTCCGCCGGGGTGCCGAGCATCCAGTCGGGCACCCTCGCGACTATTCCCTTTCCCCAGGGCCCCTCGGGAGCCGCGTAGAGCCCCATGAGGGAGGGGAACCGGGGGCCGAGGTCGTCCCTGTTCGGCCCGGCCAGCGGGCTCCCGCCGAAGAGGGAGACGTGGTCGGTGGCCATCAGCCAGCCCGGCTCCCTCCCCACCCCCTCGGCGCAGAGCAGGAAGAGCCTCTCGCCGGTTGCGAGGGCGCTCCTGACCTCCTCCAGCGCACAGCCGTCGGGCGGCCTCTCCAGCAGCCTGGCGCCGCTGGGCTCGGGGCGCTTCCACGAGCGGGGGAGTACGATGAGCATACGGCCGGCTCCAGACACGGTTGGTGGAACGGACGGACACCTGCACGAATGAAGAGCGATTATGCACACGGCAGTGGGATTCTGCAAGTGAAGACGGCCTCCTCGGGGGGGGGATGCCCTTTACGCGGCGGCGGCCTCCGGCAATCGTATGTCGCAACGGGAGGTAACAGTCTATGAGAGCGTTTTCGGCATCTTTCGCGCTGGTGCTGGCGGCCGCGCTCCCGGCCGCGGGCTCATGGGAGTCGACCGGCCCGGAGGGAGGGCCCATCGAGAGGGTTGTGGAGGACCCGTCCACGGGCGACCTCTACGCCGCGACGTACGGCTCCCCCGTCACGGTCCTCCGGTCGGGGGACGGAGGCCTCGGCTGGACCAGGGTCGGCTCCTACTCCGGGTACGCCTTCTCGCTCGCCGCCTGCCCGGACGGCAGGCTGGTGGCCGGGGGAAGCAGCTACGCGTACGTCTCCACCGACGGGGGCGCCACGTGGACCTCGAGGAGCGTCTCCGGCGTCTACCTCTGGGACATGGAGGCGCATCCGACCGACCCCGACAGGCTGATCGCCGCCGGCTACAGCTGGACGGGCTCGCCGAACATGGTGTTCGCTCAGAGCGATGACGGCGGCATGTCCTGGACCACCCGGACCGTGGCCTCCGACACCTACGGCTACTGCATCGACTGGTGCAGGGCGGCAACGGACACCATCTTCATCGGCGGCTTCGTCCGCTCCTCCTACGACCCGGCGCTCTACCGCAGCACCGACGGCGGCTCCAGCTGGACGATGGTCTCGGAGCCCTCCTGGGGTAGCGACTACTACCTCTACGGGGTGGCAGTCCACCCGACAGACCCGGACGTGGTATGCGCCGGCACCTACTACCACCTCTTCCGCTCGGAGGACTGCGGGGAGTCCTGGACCCAGACCGCCTCGAAGTACTACAACTACGAGATGGCCTTCTCCCCGGCCGACCCCTCCAGGGTCTACTCCGGCGCCTACAACGACGTCTACTACAGCTCGACCGGCGGCGCCGGCTGGTCCTCCTCGGCCACCGGGCCGGAGGGCCGGATGGAGAGCGTGGCCCCCTCCCTCGGCGAGCCGCTCAGCGCCTACGCGGCCGGCGACGGCGGCTTCTACAGGACCGTGGACGGCGGCGTCACCTGGACGCCCCACACCGAGGGCATGGCCATCGGCACCGTCCTTGGAATGCAGGCGGCCCCGTCGGACCGTGACGTTGTCTACCTCTCGATGGAGAACATGGGGCTGTACAGGACGGAGGACCACGGCTCCACCTGGCTGCCGCTGGACCAGCCGCTCTCCTGCGGCGACGTCTGCGGCTTCACGGTGAGCCCGTCGGACCCGGACGTGGTCTGCGCCCTCGAGGGCTACGGTTGAGGCGACGCGGAGCTCTTCGTGAGCACGGACGGAGGTTCCGTCTGGACAGAGATCGACAGCTACTTCACCGACGGCGGCGACATAGCGGGACATCCCTCGGACCCGGACACCTGGTGGACCGGCGGCAGGAAGAGCATCTCCGGCTTCTACGGCATCTCGGTCTCCAGGACCACCGACGGCGGGAGCAGCTGGGAGAGGTACGACATCGGCACGGCGTACGGCATGCTGTACGCTCTCGCGGTCAACCCCCTGGACGGCGACGTGGTGTACGCCGCCGGCTACCAGGACGGCGACCCGGCCGTCTTCAGGACACCCGACGGCGGCGGCACGTGGCGGCTGGCCGGCATGGCCGGCCTCTCCGGCTACGTCTACGCGCTGGAGGTCTGTCCGGCCGACACCGGAAGGCTGGTCGCCGGCACCTCCAGCGGCATCTACACCTCCGACGACTCCGGGGAGAGCTGGACGCAGGCTTCCGGCTCGCCCGGCAGGACGGAGGCGCTGGCCGTCGACCCGGACGACGGCATGACTCTCTACGCAGGCGTCTACTCCGGCGGGGTCTACATGAGCCAGGACGGCGGCTCAAGCTGGACCGACATGGGCGGCGGATTCCCCGAGGCCGGGGTGGCGGCCATGGTAATGGACGGCTCCCGCTGGCTCCTGGCCGGAACATCCGGGGAGGCGGTCTGGAGGAGGCAGCTCACCGTCGGCAACGCCCCCGGCTCGGCCGCCCCGGCCGCCCTCCGGGGGATGAGCCTCTCTCCGAACCCCGCCTCCGGGACGGTGCTTGTCAGCTTCGAGGCGGCATCGGCATGCGAGGCGGAGCTCCGCCTGTACGACCTCACCGGAAGGATGGTCGGATCGACCTCGCACCCGGTCGGCGCAGGGGATGTCACCCTCACCCTGAGCCCGGGGGCGGGGGAGGCGGGACTCCCTGCAGGGGTCTACGCCGTGGTGGTCGAGATGCCGGGGGAGGTGCTCCGGGGCAGGCTGGTGCTGACGAGGTAACCGGGGCCCCGAAAAGGGAGCGGGGGACGGCGCCGCCGTCCCCCGCGTTCCGCTCGCCGGGCCGTCAGCCCTGGTACTCGGCGTCGCCGAAGGCGAGTATCGGGTAGAAGATGATGGGCAGGAATATCATCCCCACCGCGAAGCCGGAGCTCTGGCCGAACCTCTCGGCAACGGCCAGGGTGACCATGATGCCTATGATGATGTTCACGAAGGGTATGAGCATCAGCAGTATCCACCACTCCGGCTTGCCGGCTATCCTCAGCATCACGACGATGTTGTAGATGGGTACTATGGCTGCCCAGCCCGGCTCTCCCGCCTTCTCGAATATCTTCCAGCCGACGATGACCATGAATACCGCCACCGCAAGCCAGAGTATCACCAGCCCGGCGCCCATGCCGGCCAGCATGCCCGCCTCCCGGGCGCCTATCCTGGCCCTGTACTGCGCCGCGGCGAGCCCCGTCACGGTGAGCAGCACCAGCACCAGCATCGCGAGACCTGCGAGCTTCCTCATCTTTCCCCTCTCGTTCGTTCTTCCCTCTTCCCGTTGCTGCTCTGCGCCCGGGGTCCGGCTCCATGACCGGCCCCGGTGGTCCTTCCATCAATCCCGCCGCCCTCCGGCCCGATGTACTCCCCCCTGCCGAAGGCGAGTATGGGATAGAAGACGAAGGGCATGAGGACGAGACCCACTGCGAAGACCTCCTCCCTGCCGAAGACCCTTGCCAGGTCGATGCTGAGCAGTATCGCGACGCCCAGGTTGACCATCGGCACCAGCATCAGGATGACCCACCACTCCGGCCGGCCGGCGACGCGGAGGAGGACCACCATGTTGTATATGGGCACGAGGGCGGCCCAGCCGGGCTGACCGGCCCTCTCGAATAGCCGCCACATCGAGACCACCATGACCACCGCCGCGGCCAGGAGGACAAGCCCGAAGATGCCGAAGACCACGGCGAAGACGGCCAGGACCTCCTCCGGCACATCGTCGCCGTAATAGGTGAGGCTCCCGGTCTTCACCCGGACCCGGGCCCCCTCGGCGGCCGGGGCCAGGAGAGGCAGGAGGACCAGCAGGAGCGCGGCGCATGTTGCCCGTCGCGGCCGACTCATGGTCCCTCCTCCCCTCGCCAGTTTCCCGGAGGAGTATAACAGCCTTCGGGCTCCGGTCTAGCCTCCCCCTCCTCCTCCGCCCGCATCTCCCGCCGGAGCCTGCGGAGCAGCGGGGAGGCCGCCGCCCCCGGGAGGTCCAGCTCCCGGAGGGCAGACTCCCGGGAGCCCGGGTCGCTGGTGGCGGTCCAGTGCAGCCAGAGGGCCTCCACCAGCGCCTCCCCCTCCAGCTCGGTCTCCTCCAGGAGCTCACCCATGGACTCGACGGCGCCCCGGTCCCCGGAGACGACCCGTGCGAAATGGAGGTGGACCAGCGCCCTTGACAGGTGCTCCTCGCGGCCCCTCCTGCCGGTCAGGGCCTCCACCGCCTCCCGCAGGAGCGGCTCCGCCTCCCCCGGCCTGCCGGCGTGCACCAGCAGCCTGCCCTGGAGCTCCAGCTGCGTGGACAGCAGGTGCCCGTCGCCGTTGCTGCGGGAGATTGCCAGCGCCTCCGATGAGGCCTCGAGGGCCTGCTCCAACCGGTCGAGGTCGAGCAGCACCCTGGCCATGGAGGAGAGCCCGGCGGAGAGGTTCCTCGTGTCCCCGATGCCTCGGGCCAGCTCCACCTGCGTCCCGAAGCAGTCCAGGGCCGCCTCCCGGGCCCGGCGCAGAACCAGCACGTGCCCCATCCTGGCGTAGCCGGACATGACCCCCTCCCGGAAGCCGATTGCCGACGCCCTGTCCACCAGCCTCGTCGAGCACTTCAGGGCGGTCTCGTGGTCGCGCATGCCTATGGCCGCGCCGGCCATGTTCCCCAGGGCCGCGCAGGAGGCCTTCACGTTGCCGCTTTTCTCCGCAAGCTCGGCGCATCGGCTGAAGCACTCGGTGGCGCTCTCGTACTCGCCCATCCTCAGATGGACTATGCCCGCCTTGCTGGTGGCGGTGCTGAGGGCGGCCCAGCTGCCGGTCCGCTCCGCCTCCCTCACCAGCTCGTCGTGCACCGAGAGCGCCTCGTCGTAGAGGCCGTCGCATATGTGCATGCGCATCCTGGAGTCCAGCGCCTTGATTCGCATCCTGGCGTCGTCGGTCTCCGAGGCAAGCTCCTCCTGCTCCGCTACGCACTCCCTCATCCGCCCGGTGTCGCCTGCGTTCCTGTAGGCTATGGCGGCCCAGTAGAGCGACCGGGAGAGCTCCGTCGAGTCGCCGGACCTCCTGGCCAGGGCCAGCGAGCGCTCCACCGCCTCCATCGCCTCCCGGCCCCTGCCCGCGGTGCGGAGGACCACGGCCAGGTGCCTTGCCGCCGCAGCGCTCCCGGTGTCGTCGCCCGCCTCCAGGAAGATGCCGAGCGCCCTGCGGAGCAGCTCCTCGGCCCTCTCCAGCCCGCCGGCGGAGCAGAGCATCGAGGCCAGCGAGGTCGCCGCCCGGGCGTAGACCGCGCCTGGTCGGCGGTCACGGTCGAGCCGGGCGACCGTGCCGCCGAGCACCTCCATGCCGCCCTTCAGGTCGCCTACGTCCCGGAGCAGCTCCGCCAGCTCCAGCTCCACCTCCGCCCTGTCGGTGTCGTGTAGGAGCGGCACGACCCGCCTGTACGCCGCCTCCGCGGCCTCGTTCTCGTAGACTCCGGCCAGCGCCGAGGCCGCCCTCCTCAGGTAGTCGGCCGCCCTTCCCCAGCTGCCTGCCAGCTGCAGGTGGTCGCCGATCGAGAGCAGGCGCCAGGGGGAGGGGGCCGCTCCGTCCAGCCGCATGGCGAGAGAGCTCGCCGCCCGCAGATGCAGGATGGCCAGCCTCTCCGGCTCAACGGACTCCAGGAAGTGGGAGCGCAGCGTCTCGTGGGAGAAGCGGACGCTCCTTCCCCGCACGTCGAGCAGCTCCATCGAAGAGGCGCTATCCAGGGCCCCCGCGAAGACCTCGTCGTCCATGCCGGAGACCTGCAGCAGCAGCTCGCGCTCCAGGCCGTCGCCCAGCACCGCAGCAGCCTGCAGCAGCCCCGCCACCTGGGTACCGGCCAGGTAGGCGCGGGCCAGCACCATCCGGCGGACGCAGCCGGGTACCTCCTCCTCCGGGACGGTGAGCTGGAGCCCTTCTCCGCTAACGGCGGCCATGCCGCTCTCCAGCAGGTAGCCCAGGGCCTGCCCGACCGGGAGGGGGACGCCCATGGTCCTCTTCCAGAGCAGCTCGAGGAGGGCTTCGCCCGGCGGGGAGCCGGCAACCGCTCGGACCAGCTCTCCCAGCCCGGACCTGGGTATGCCCTCCAGGGTCAGCTCCATCCTCCGCATGCCGTCGGGGGCCGAGGCGAGGGCGCGACCGACCGCCTCCCCCCCCCGGGAGGTGACCACGAACAGGACCCCGCTCTCGCCGCATCCGGCGAGCAGCCTGCGGAGGAGGCGCCACTGCTCGCCGTCGAGCCGCTCGGCGTTCTCCACGACGAGGACGACCCTGTCCAGGGCCGACATCGCCGAGAGCAGCGAGCACCAGGCGGAGAGCACCGCCTCCCTGAGGGCCGGCGGCTCCATGAGGGAGGGCCTGGAGCCGGGCCTGGGCGGGAGCCCGCATGCCAGCTCCAGGAAGGGGGAGGCCTCGAACAGCTCCTCGCGGAGATGGGTTAGCCTGTCCGGCACGAGCTGCAGCCTGAGGGAGAGTGAGTCCAGGAAGCGGTAGACTGCCCTGCGCGCCGCGGAGGCCTCCATCCACGGGCGGGCGCCGCACCACCGGGCCAGGAGCCTCCCGAAGGGGTCCGCCCCCTCACCGACTCCGGCCTCGACGGTCATCCAGACCGGCTCCGGGAGCGCCGACTCCAGCTCCCTCACTAGCCTGGTCTTGCCTACGCCGGCGGCTCCACTGACGACCAGGAGACCGGGGGCGCCGTCATCCAGAAGCCGGGAGAGGAAGCCGGCGGAGGCCCGGAGCTCCCCCCGCCTGCCGACCATCGCTGCCCCCGCCGGGGAGGCCCTCCCCTCCGGCGGATCAGCCACGGTGTCCCGGGAGCCAGCCCGGCAGCGCCGCCGGGTCTTCCACACGAAGGCGCTTGCGCCTGGAAGTCGCCCCGGAGACTATGGTCACGGAGGAGCGGGGGACACCGGTCTCGTCGGCCACGAAGCGGACCAGCTCCCGGTTCGCCCTCCCCCCCGCCGGAGGGGAGGAGAGGCCTATACGGACCGTGCCGTCGGCCATCAGGCCTATGAACCCGACCCGCTTGGACCTGGTAACCACCTTGACGTCGAAGACCAGTGAAGCCAGGCTGCGCTCCTCAGTCCTCCCCGAGCGGTCTCGCCTCCTCGATGAGCATCACGGGAATGCCGTCCCTGACCTCGTAGACCAGGGAGCAGGAATGGCAGACGAGCACCTCCTCGGGCTCCGTCCTGTGCTCCAGCCCGCCCTTGCACCTGGGGCAGGCGAGTATCTCCAGGAGCCTCTTGTCGATCATCGGGACCTCCGCCTCCGGTCAGACAACGAACTCGCCCCTGTTGATTATCCGGGTCTCGGTACCGTCCCCCTTCACCCCGAAGACGGAGACCTCATCCGAGCCTATCATGAAGTCGGTATGGACCAGCGAGGAGTTGCACCGGGCCTCCTCGAGCTCCCCGTCGGTCATCTCCGTGCCGCCCTCTATGCAGTCGGCGTACCCGTTGCCAAGGGCGATGTGGCAGCTGGCGTTCTCGTCGAAGAGGATGTTCCGGAAGACCAGCCCGCTCCTGTAGATGGGGGAGTCGACCCCTACCAGGGCGACCTCGCCCAGCGCCCGGGCACCCTCGTCGATGTCCAGGTAGCGCTCCAGGACCGACTCGTTGGTGTCGGCCCCGAACCGGGTGACCCGCCCCTCCTCGAAGGTGAAGCGGGCGCCCTCGACCAGCGAGCCCATGACCTCCACCGGCCTGGTGCAGCGGACGGTGCCCCGGGTCCTGGTCCGGTCGGGGGTGCTGAAGACCTCCTCGGTGGGGATGTTCGGGAAGAACCTCCTGCCGGCGGCGCTCACGCATGTCCCTCCGGCGAAGACCCGGTCCGGGGCCATCCCGACGTAGAGGTCGGTATCCGGCCCCCTGAAGCGGAAGCCGGCGAAGCCGGCCTCGTTGAGGAACGCGGCCCTCCGCTTCAGCTCACGGTCGTGGTCGAGCCAGGCCTGCGCCGGGTCCTCGCGGTCCAGCCTGAGGATGGGGGTGAGCACCTCCCATATCCTCTCCTCCCAGTCCTCCGCGCTGCCCAGGACACCGGTCGCCCAGCCCTCGGTGGGGAAGAGGCATACGTTCCACTCTATCCTGTTGGCGGATACGCCTTTCAGGAAGTCACGGGAGGCCATGGAGGCGGCCTTCTTGACCCGGCCGAGCCTGCCGGGGTCAACGCCCTCCATCCTGTCCGGGTCCTCCGGCCCCCGAAGGGAGATGCTGCACCAGCCGCTCTCGAGGATGTCGTCGTAGGTCGTCTTCACGTGGGATGGGACGAAGTCGAGGTACCCCGGGTCCCTCGTCTCGTCCAGCCTGATGCGGTCGAGCAGCCGGTCGCCGTAGCGGACCAGCACGTAACACGCCCCCTCGCGGTAGGCGGCCCTGACGAGCTCGGCGGTGAACTCCCTCTGGACGCTCTCCGTCCTGATGAGCAGCGGCTGGCCCTCGCGTACGTTCACCCCGGCCCTCACTATGGTCGCGGCGTATCTCTCCAACAGCCTCTGTCTGTATGCCTCGTCCATCCGGATGCCTCCAATCGGTGTCGGCGGCGGGTGCGTCAGATCATGCCCAGGAAGTCTATCCCCAGCGCCCTGTAGCTCTCGCCGCCCGTCTCCAGGAGGTCGATGAACTGCAGCGATACCCTCACCTGTCCGAAGCTCTGCCAGAAGACCTCGGCGCTGAGGAAGCCTCCCTCCTCGTCGAATCGGACCTCCCTGGCGCCGTCGGTGGCGAAGTCGTACTCCAGGGCCAGCCCGAACCCGCCGGGCAGGGACTTGTCGACGCCGGTCCAGAGCCCCGCGTGCACGGGGTCCTGCAGGTCGGCGCTTATGCCGGCGTGCAGGGCCATGTCCCCGCCTATGGTGCTGAAGTTCTTGCTGAGCGCGACGTAGAGGTCCCTCTCCGGCCTGAGGTAGGCGGCGCCGCTCCTGGACGGCTCCGGCTGGTTGTCGAAGCCGAGGGCGATGCCGGGGACCACCTCGGTCTCGTCGATGACCCGGAAGCGGAGCCTGGCGTAGACGTGGTCCCAGAACTCCGCGTCGCTGTAGCCGGTGATGTTCCTGCCGCCGAACGAGAGACCTATCATGAACCTGTCCAGGACGCCGGCGGTGAGCGAGAAGGCCAGACCCTCCGAGGGGTAGGTGGAGAGGGAGACGTTGTAGGTCCGCCTGGCCAGGACCCCCGCGGTCGGCTCACGGATGACCCGGAGGAGCTCCGCGCCCCTGCATGGCGCGCAGAGCAGCGCGAGAAGCACCGCCGCACGAAGAATACCCGCCCTCATCGCCTGCCTCCGTTCCCTCCCCCGTCGGACCGGGGCCGGATCATCCAAGCCGCGGGGGGACGCCCCGGAAGAGGCTGACGGCCCCTTCCCCGAGGAGCTCCCTGAGCCCCTCGACCAGCTCCTCCGCCGGGTCTACCCTGAGGGAGCGAGACCTGCCCTTGAGCGGCCTCCCCGACGAGAGGGACATCCTGACTATGACCGGACCGTCCCCCGGATGCCTTCTGAGCAGGCCGACCACCCGCTCCAGGAGGTCCAGCCTCGGGTCGGTCCCGTCGACCTCTATCATAACACCGGCGCGCAGGACCCTGCGGGCCTCCTCGAGGGGGTAGACCATCCTGGCGGAGAACCTCCGCTTCCCCCTCTTCTGCTTAACCTCGCCGTCCATCAGGACCATGCTGCCCGGCTCCAGTATCCGGCCGAACCGCGCGTAGGTCTGGTTGAAGACGACCACCTCGCCGGAGCCGCTCATGTCCTCCAGCAGGAGGAAGGCCATCTGCCCGCTCCTCTTCGTCGGGATGACCCGGCTCTCCAGCACCATCCCGCCGGTGGTGACCACCCTGCCCCGGGCCAGGTGGGCCTCCTGGATGCCGGAGGTGGTGAAGCCCTCCAGCTCGTCGCGGAACCTCTCCAGAGGGTGTCCGGAGAGGTAGAAGCCGAGGAGCGACCTCTCCAGCTCGTACTTCCTCTCGAGGGGCATCCCGGCGACGTCCTCCAGCCGAGGCTCGGTCTGCGGCGCCTCCTCCTCGCCCCCGCCGGCGGTGAAGAGGGACATCTGTCCCGCGTCCCTGTGCATCCTGACCCTGCTGCCCCAGCTCATCGCCCTCTCCAGCGACTCGAGCATCGCGTTCCTGCTCCCGCCGAGGCAGTCCATCGCCCCCGCTCCTATCAGCGACTCCAGTACCTTCCGGTTGACCGCCCCTCCCTCCAGCCGGGAGCAGAAGTCGAAGAGGCTCTCGAAGGCCTCCCCCTCCTCCCTGGCCCTGACGATGGCAGCGGCGGGACCCTCGCCGACGTTCTTGATGGCCGACAGGGCGTAGACTATCCGGCCCCGCCCGTCGACGTCGAAGGCCACGCTGCTCCTGTTCACGGAGGGCGGGAGAAGGGTCACCCCCATCCTGTCGCACTCCTCTATCAGGGGGGTTATCCTGTCTATCCTGCCTATCTCGCTGGTGAGGCAGGCCGCCAGGAACTCCGCCGGGTGGTGCACCTTGAGCCAGGCGGTCCAGTACGCCAGCGCGGCGTAGCTGACCGCGTGGGACTTGTTGAAGCCGTAGCCGGCGAACTTCTCCACCAGCCCCACCATCTCCTCCGCCTTGGCGGGCGCCCTTCCGCGCTTGCGGGCGCAGTCCAGGAAGCGCTCGCTCATCCGGGCCATCTCCTCCGGGTCCTTCTTGGACATGGCCCGGCGGAGCGTGTCCGCCTCGGCCATGGACATGCCAGCGAAGATGCTGGCTATGCCCATCACCTGCTCCTGGTAGATGACCACGCCGTAGGTGGGGCGCAGGAGGTCTACGAGGTCCGGGTGCAGGTCCCTTATCTTCCTTCCGGACGTTACCTTGCGCTTGTTCTCCGCGTAGAGGTCTATCATGTCCATGGAGCCGGGCCTGTAGATGGCCACCGCGGCCACGACGTCGTCGAAGCTGCTGACGCCTATCTTCCGGAGCGCCTCCCTCATGCCGGAGCTCTCCAGCTGGAAGACGCCGGAGGTCTCCCCCCTGCCGATGAGACCCAGCGTCTCACGGTCATCCAGCGACAGGTCAGCCACCCTGAAGTCCGGGTGGTGCCTGCGGACCATCCGCTCCGCCCTGTGGATTATGGTCACGTTCCGCAGGCCGAGGAGGTCGAGCTTGAGCAGCCCTATCCTCTCGGCGCTCTTCTTCTCGAACTGCGTCGTTATGCCGTCCTTCGAGGTGCAGAGCGGGACGTAGTCCCTGAGGTCGCCGGGGGCTATGATGACCCCCGCGGCGTGGACTCCGGAGTGCCTGGCCAGGTTCTCCAGCACGTGACCGAAATCGAATATCCTCTTCACCCGGCTGTCTGCGTCGGCCTTGCTCTTCAGCTCGGGTACGGCGCTGACGACATCGGGCAGCGGAGCGTCCGGCTCGGGGGCGGAGGCCACCAGCTTCGCCAGCTCGTCCCCCTCCTCGTAGCTCAGGCCCATTATCCTGGCCATGTCCCGCACCACCATTCGGTTGCGGATGCGGCTGAAGGTGATGAGCTGGCATACGCTGTCCCTGCCGTACATCTCCACGATGTGGTCGATTATCTCCCCCCGGCGCTCGCAGCAGACGTCCAGGTCGATGTCCGGCATCTCCCTGCGGGAGGGGTTGAGGAAGCGCTCGAAGCTCAGGTCGTACGTGAGCGGGTTGATGTCGGTTATGTCCAGGGCGTAGGAGACGAGGCAGCCTGCGGCGGAGCCCCTGCCCGGACCGACCGGGATGTCCCTGGAGCGCGCCCATCTCATGAGCTCGGAGACGATAAGGAAGTAGCCGGGGAAGCCCATGTCCCCGATGATCCCCAGCTCGTGGTCGAGACGCTCCCTCTCGGCGGCTTCCGGCTCCCTCCCCAGCCTGTCCTCCAGGCCGTCGAAGGCCTCCCGGCGCAGGTAGGCCTGCATGTCCTCCTCCCCCTCCGGCAGGGGGAACTCCGGAAGGAGGAACTCGCCCTTCTCCAGCCTGAACTCGCAGCGCTCGGCTATCCTGACGGTGTTGGTGATGCTCTCCGGTATCCAGCTGAAGAGGTGCTGCATCTCCGCCGGGGTCTTTACGTAGAACTCCTCGGTGTCGAAGCTCATCCGGTTCTCGTCGTCTATCGTCTTGCCGGTCTGGAGGCAGAGCAGCGCGTCGTGGGCGGCGCTGTCCTCACGCCTGAGGTAGTGCGCGTCGTTGGTGGCGGCCACCATGGCGCCGGTCTCCCGGGCAAGCTCGACCAGCGGCTCGATTACCCGCTTCTCGTCCTGCAGGCCGTGGTCCATCAGCTCTATGAAGAAGTTCTCCCGGCCCACCAGGTCCTGGTAGAAGCGCACCGCCTCCCTGGCCTTCTCCCTCCGTCCCCGGAGCAGGTGCCTGGCCACCTCCCCCTGCAGGCAGGCGGAGCCTATCATCAGCCCCTCGGAGTGCTCGGCGAGTATCTCCCTGTCTATCCTGGGCTTGTAGTAGAAGCCCTCGAGGTAGCCCGCCGAGGAGAGCCGGGAGAGGTTCCTGTAGCCCTTCTCGTCGCGCACCAGGAGGGTGAGGTGATACATCCGCTGCCCCGGCGTCCTGTCCTCCCGGGAGCCGGGCGTGATGTAGGCCTCCATCCCCAGCACCGGGTGGATCCCCCGCTCCTCCATCCTGGAGAAGAACTGGACCGCCCCGTAGAGGCTGCCGTGGTCGGTCACCGCCACGGCGTCCATCCCGCTCTCGAGCAGGTAGTCGCCCAGCCTGTCGAAGCGTATGGCGCCGTCCAGGAGGCTGTACTCGGAGTGCAGGTGCAGGTGGACGAAGTCCGGTGTGCCCTCCCCGGCGCTCATGCCTCTCTCCGCCGGGTCAGTGGCACCTGGTCAGTCCGACCCTTCCGCCCCGGCCCTCTCCTCCGCCTCGAGCCTCACGGCCTCGAGCCGCCTCTCCTCCTCCCTGGCCGCCCTCTCCAGGAGGTCGACGCCGTCCCGGCTGCGCCTGAGGCCTAGGTAGGTCACCGTCCAGGCCGACGTGGAGCTCGAGAGGAGGAAGGAGAGGAGCACCAGGAGCACCGCGGTGCCCGAGAGACCGGCTATGACGCCTGCCGCGCCGCCCCATGCGGCCCCCTCGGGGACCCCCGGCACGGAGATCACGCGCGAGAAGTAGGGAAGGACCTCCGGCGCCAGAAGGCGGGGCCCGGCGGCCATGGCCGCGCCGAGCCCGGCGTCGCCCGCTCCGAGGCCCACCGCCCATGCCAGCAGGGCCATGGCCGCCGAGGAGAAGAGCAGGAAGACGAGCCCGCCCAGCAGCACGGTGAGGCAGGCGACCACGAGGTAGCGGAACATGAGCCATGTGCGGGAGGTCAGGGTGCTGAAGAGCTCGAAGACCGCCTCGAACGTGTCGCCGCCGGTGCAGGCGACAACGACGGGGACGAGCCTGATGCCGACCAGCAGGGCGACGATGGTCAGCGTCGCGAGGAGCATCATGCCCCACATGGGGACGGCCCCCAGGGCCACAAGGACCGGGCCGACCGCCGGTATCCGCGAGATGAGCCCGGCGACGAGCGCCACCCCGAAGGCGACGAGCAGGGCCATGACCAGCAGCAGCGGGACCGCCAGGAGAGGCGCCGAGTGGGCGCGCACGAAGGCGGCGGCGCCAGGGCCGCTGTAGAAGTTGTCTCCTCCCAGCTGGCGGAAGGTCATCCAGGAGATGGCCAGGGAGGTCCTCATGAGGACGTAGATGACCAGCAGAACGCCTACGACGAGCAGGGCGACCGGCACGGCGCCGCTCCAGAACAGGCCGGAGGGGAGGGGCAGCAGACGGCTCGCCGACCACTGGGCGGCCATGTCCGCCCCGGCGGCCAGGAAGCCGAGGTAGACGAAGACGTCCCACGTGAGCCAGGCCAGGAGGAGCCCCCTGAAGCCGGCCCAGATCTTCCTCGCGCCGAGGCCGAGCCTGGTGCATGACGCCGCGTCGCGCGGACCGCTCGGGATGCTGCCTTCCATCACGGCTCCTCTCCTGGACCGACCCGACCCCTGCCGCCTGTCCGAAGAATACTAGCGGGACCCCTCCCCCGGTAGGCCAGGGTCACCCCGCGCAGCTCGCCCCCGACCTCCCGCGAGAGAGCCCGGGCCATGCTGTCCATGGTGCTCAGCGTTGTGGCGACGTCGTCCACCATCCACGTCCTGTCGGCCGGCGGGACCGGCCCCACGACACGGAAAGCGCCCTCGACGTTGCGCCTCCTCATGGCCAGCGGCAGGCCGACCTGCGGGGGGCCGTCGTCCCTCGCCAGAGCGTCCGCCGCGACAGCGCCGGAGAGCGCCGCCAGGCGCCGGGCGATGAGGAGGGACTGGTTGTAGCCCCTCTCCCGCAGCCTCCCCCCGGTCGTGGGAACCGGTACGAGCAGGTCGCCCCGGCCGGGCCTCGGCCTGCACCTCTCCAGCATGAGCCTTGCCGCGACTCCGGCGAGGTGACGCTCCCCGCCGTACTTCAGACGCACCACCAGCTCCCTGCCCAGTCCCCTGTACATCATGGCCGAGGTCACGATGACGCCCCGCGGGCCGGACCGGCCGGACGGCATCCCGGTCCCGCTGTCCCTCGGGGGTCCCGCGGGGACTATCCTCATCCTGCACCAGTCGCAGAGCAGCTCCCCCTCCCCCCTGCTCCGGCCGCAGCCGGGACAGCGGAAGGTCAGGAGGAGGCCGAGGAGCCTCTCGACCGCCCGAGGTAGAGCCATGTCCCCAGGAGCAGCCCCGCCGCGAGTATGACAAGGCTGATGAGCTGGTTGTCGGTGATGCCGGCTCGGCCGGCTACCTCACTGTACCCGAGCATCATGTGCGGCTCGTGGTCGAAGTGCCTGAACTCCTCAAGGCCGAACCGGGTCACGCCGTAGAGCCCGAGGAAGAGGCAGAAGACGAATCCGGGGAAGTGCCTCCTGCGGTCGGCCAGCAGGAGGATGACCAGTATGACCAGCCCCCCCAGCGAGCTGTAGAGCTGGGTGGGGTGGACCGGATGGCTCCCGAACACGGCGTGGGGCATGGATCCCTCGGGGAAGACAACCCCGAGCCCGCAGGAGGTCCCGGTGCCGAAGCAGCAGCCGTTCAGGAAGCAGCCTATCCTGGTGATGAAGATGCCAAGGGCGAAGGATGGGATGGTGGCGTCAGCCAGCTTCCAGACCGGCATCCTCCAGAGGGCTATTAGGGTGAAGCCGACCGCCATGGCCAGGACTACGCCGCCGAGCATGCTGAGGCCGTACAGGCCGTTCCAGAAGGCCACGGCGTCCCAGAGGCTGCCCTGGGGCGGCGTGAAGTCCTGCATGTGCGTGAGGACGTAGAAGAGCCTCGAGCCGACTATCGCGGCTATCATCACCCAGACGCCCAGGTCGTATATCCTGCCCCTGGGGATGCCCAGGACGGCGGCCCTCCGGGCCCCCAGCCAGAGGCCGAGGAGGAAGGAGACGGCCAGCATCAGGCCGTAGGTGTTTATCGGCAGCGATCCTATCCTGAGCAGAACCGGGTGCATCTCTCCCTACCGCCTTCCGACTGCCGACTGCCGCCCGCCCGGCTATTCTAATCCGGCCCCCCGCGGAAACCAACTTCGCCGGCCTCCACCGAAGCGGCGTCATCCCTAATGGCCACCACCATCATGACGTCTCCCAGGTTCACCCTGACCGGTATCCGGGGCACGGCGAGCCGCGTGCCCCTCAGCATGTAGCGGATGATGCTGCCCAGGTTCTGGTACCTGGGGGGGTGAGTGACGGAGACGACCCGGAACCCGCACTTGGCCAGCAGGCGCGTAAGGGTATCGACGGAGTAGTAGTACACGTGCAGCGGCGGCGCGACCATCCGCCACCTCCTGCCGCAGAGACGGGCTATCGGACTCGAGATGTCGCCGGTAGTGAGGACCAGCCCTCCACCCTCCCGCAGGAGCTCCGCTGCCCTCTCCAGGAAGAGGGAGGGACGGAGCAGGTGCTCGATGGTGTCCAGCATGCAGACGACGTCGACTCCTCCCTCGATGTCGGCGTCAAGGAAGTCCGCCCGTCTGACGTCCTGTCCGTATCTCTCCCGGGCGATCGTGGCGGCGTGCCCCGAGGTCTCGTAGCCGACCGCGTCCCATCCCCTCGCAACCGCGGCCTCCAGGAAGAACCCGAAGGCGCTCCCTATCTCCACCATCCGTCCAGGCTCGAAGTGTCCCTCCACCTCTCCCAGCAGCCTCCCGGCAGTCCGGAGATGGACGTTCCTGTCACTCTCGTAATCGGGGTAGACCGACATGTAGTAGCCCTCGCCGTATGCTCCCTCCACATCGTCCCGGCGGACGCGGGCGTACACGAGGTCGCATCCGCTGCAGCGGACCACCCGGTGACCGTTCACCCTCCAGAGCGGCTCGGCCAGGCTCCCGGAGCAGATGTCGCATCCGTGAGGCTCCCCCGGGGGCTCCACCCGATGGGGGGGTCGGTCCATAGCTCCTATATCTCCCTCCAGTACATCCCGGCGTTCAGGGCCAGGCCGAGCAGGAAGAGAACGACGAGCATCTGGCTGCCTCCGTAGCTGATCAGCGGCAGGGGCAGGCCGGTTACCGGCATCATCCCCAGCGTCATGCCCACGTTCACGAAGACGTGTATGCCTATGTAGGCCGCGACCCCAGCGGCAACAAGGGAGTTGAAGGGGTTGACCGACTTCCGCGCCGCCGACGCGGCCCTCCACACAAGGAGGACGAAGGCGGAGAGGAGCAGGAGGCTGCCCACCAGGCCGGTCTCCTCCGCCCAGACGGAGAAGACGAAGTCGGTGTGCCGTGCCGGGAGGAAGGCCAGCTCCTTCTGTGAGCCCTGCAGGTATCCCTGTCCGAGCACCCCGCCCGAGCCGACGGCGACCTCCGACTGGATGATGTTCCAGCCGGCGCCGTGCGGGTCGCTGGCCGGGTCCATGAAGGTGAGTATCCGGGACTGCTGGTAGGGCTCCAGAAGGTTCCAGGCCATCGGCGTGAACGCGGCGACCAGGGAGTTGCCGACCAGGAGGATGACCCAGGTGGACATGCGGGCCCGCTTTATGGCGAGGATGATGGCCAGCAGCGCGGTGAATGCGAGCCAGAGGTAGATGCTGGTGGAGGAGACGGCGGCCAGCACCGGGCTGACCAGAAGGAATATCCAGCCCGGGTCGTAGCCGGACCAGACGAACATGGCCAGGACCATGAGAACCATGGCGACAGCCGTGCCCAGGTCCGGCTGGAGGGCGGTGAGCAGTACTGCGGGGAGCGCCGTGAGAAAGACGAGGAGCTCGCCGGCCCTTCTGGGCCTCGCCTGGAGCGACGCCAGCCAGCGGGCGGTGATGAGCACGAGCCCGAGCTTCGCCAGCTCGGCCGTCTGAACGTGCAGGGGGCCGAAGGCCAGCCAGCGCCCCGCGGGCCCCGAGCCCAGGAAGACGGTCAGGAGGAGGAGCAGGCATACCGCCCCGTACAGGAACGGGGTCAGCTCCTCCAGCCTCCTGAAGGAGACCTGGGACCCGGCGGCGAACATGACGACTCCGAGGACGGTCCAGGCGAGCTGCCTTCCGAAGACCCCCTCCTCCGGGAGGACGGAGGAGGCGGAGTAGAGGGTCATCAGCCCCATGAGCAGGAGCGCCGCCACGGCGGCAATGAGAAGCAGGTCCGGCCGCTCCCTCGCTTCCACGTCAGTCCCCCTCCACGGTCGGCAGGAGGTAGCGCTCCAGGATGCTCCTGGCCACCGGTCCGGCCACGGCGCCGCCGTGGCCGCCGTGCTCCACAACGACGCACATGGCGAGGGGCATCGGCTCCTCGAGGAAGCCGATGACCAGCGCATGGTCCTCCCCTGCGCACTCGGAGGTACCCGTCTTGCCGTAGAACTCCAGCGGGGAGCCCGAGAAGGGGGCGTGGAGGGTTCCCCTCCGGTCGGTGACCGCCAGCCTCATGCCCTCCCTGACGGTCTCGAAGGTCTCCCCGTCGACGGCGCCGGCCGGGAGGACACGGCCCCTCCGCTCCTCCTCCCGGAGCAGCCTCACGCCGGGCATGCTCCCGGACGAGGCCACGACGCCTGCGGAGACGGCCATCTGCAGCGGGGTGGCCAGGAGCTCGCCCTGGCCGATCGAGATGTTCAGCAGGTTGCCCAGGCCCCAACCGTCGCTTCCGTAGATGCTGTCCATGTAGGCGGACGTTGGCACCAGCCCGGACCTCTCCCCGGCCAGCAGCTCGGACGTCCGGCTGCCGAAGCCGAAATCTTCGGTGAACTCGGCAAGGCCGTCCAGCGTGCCCAGCTGGCATGTCCTGTAGAAGAACACGTCGCAGGAGCGGGAGATGGCGTCCACCACGTCCAGGCGGCCGTGGGTGGTCCAGCATCCGAAGTCGTTGCCCCCGAGGTGGTAGGAGCCGTAGCAGGGGTCTGGCATGTAGTCCCTGTCGACGTACCCCCGCGAGAGGAGCCAGGCGGCCGTCACCACCTTGTAGACGGACCCCGGGGGGTAGGTCGCGGCCCAGGCCCTGCAGAAGAGCGGCTTGCCCTCGTCCTCCAGCAGCGCCTCCCACTGCGTCGTGCTGATGCCCCCGGCGAACATGTTCGCGTCGTAGGTGGGCGCAGAGGCAAGGCAGAGCAGCTCCCCGGTGCTCCAGTCGAGGACGACGGCAGCACCCGGTTGCCCGGTCTCCAGCAGCTCCTCGACGGCGATGGCCTGCAGCGAGGCGTCCAGGTTCAGCACGACGGTGTCTCCGGGGATCGGCATGTCGGCCTCCTGGCCCTCGAACTCCTCCACTATCCTGCCGTGGGCGTCGACCACCTCGCGCCTTATACCCGGCGCCCCCCTGAGGCGCTCGTCCAGCGTCATCTCCAGCCCGGTCCTCCCGGTGACCTGGCCCCTGAGCTCCTCGTCCTCGGAGAGTCCCACGTAGCCGATAACGTGCGACATGGCCATCGGCAGCCGGTACCTGCGGAGCGGCGCCAGGTCAACCAGCACCCCCGGGAGCCTGTAGAGGTTGTCGGCCACCGGGCTCACCTCCTCGACGTCCAGGCCGTCGCGCAGTACGAAGGGCCTGTGCGGCATCGCCTCCGCGTCTTCCATGAGCTCCTCCAGCTCCGGAGGGTCCAGGCCGGTGAGCTCGGCCAGGAGACCCATGCGGGTGGAGTCCAGCTCGGAGCTTATCACAGTGACCATGAAGGCGGGCTCGTTGTCGGCCAGCACCGTGCCGTGCCGGTCGAGGACGAGGCCCCGTGGCGCGGGTCTGGTAACCACCCTGATGTGGTTCCTGCTCGAGAGCTTGCGATAGTAGTCGCCCATCAGCACCTGGAGCTGGAAGAGCCTTCCGGCCAGGAGGAGCGCCGCTGCGATGGTGCCCAGAATGAACACCCTGTACTGCCAGCGCCTGGTGGTCGGCCTCACCAGCCTCAAGCCAGGGCCCCCCTCTCCCTGGCCGAGGACAGCCACGAGCCGAGGGCGAGGCCGAGCCAGCCCAGCGCGGTGGTGACCAGGGCGCGGCTGAGGGCGATGAGGAGCCCCTGCGGAAGGCCGGCTCCCACGGGTCTGGAGGCGAGAAGGACGAAGACGCCGTCCGATACCACCACCGCCGAGGCGACGGCGGCAAGCAGGTAGACCCTCTCCTCGCCGGCGGAGCTGCCCATTATCAGGAAGCTGGCACGGAGCCCCAGCAGCAGGGCCAGGGATGAAGCGCCGGGGGGCTGGTGGAGAAGGAGGTCCAGAGCGAGCCCGGCCCAGAAGGCGCCGTCTACTCCCCAGGCGGCGCCGTGGTTCTCGCTGAGGTAGAGCAGGAGCAGCGGAAGCAGCGAAGGTGTGAACCAGCCTCTGCCCGGGGCGAGCTCTATGATGAACTGCGCGATGACCGCCGCCCCCAGTATGAGGAGGCGTCCCCACGGCAGGTGCCTCACGTCAGCCCTCCGCCGGCAGGAGTATAAGGAGCTCCCCGACCCTGCTGAAGTCCACGGCCGGGTCGACGCTGAGCTCCCTGGCAAGGCCCGGCTCTCCTTCGCTCATCCCGGAGACGTGCCCGACCAGCAGGCCGTCCGGGTAGACGCCACCGAACCTCGACGTCAGCACCTGGTCCCCGACCGATGCCCGGGCCGACACGTCCACGTAGACCAGCCTCAGCTCTCCGTCCGGCTCCGACCGCAGGATGCCGGTGGCTCCGGAGGGCCAGGTGACGCAGCTCACCTGGACGGCAGGGCTGGTGATGGGGAGCACCTCGCTCGTGACCTCGGAGACGGAGCTTACCACCCCCACGAGACCGGCGGCGGAGAGGCAGGCGGACCCGGCGGTCACTCCGTCCTCCTCTCCCCGGTCGACGACCATCGTCCCCGACACCAGGCCCTCCGAGCGGTAGAGGACCCTCGCCGGGAGCGCCTCCCTCTCTCCGGTCCTGGTCATGCCCAGGAGCGTCCTGTACCGGTCAGCCTTCATGACCTCCTCGCGGAGAACCGCGTTCTCGAGGACCAGCTGGATGAGGTCGGCCCTCAGCTCATCCTCGCTCCGCTCGGAGGACCGTCCGTAGAACACCTCGGAGAACCTGGCGCCCAGCCAGCTCCCGAGCCCGCCGAGCAGCGGCGGGCCGAGCAGGAGGAGGGCCAAGGAGGCGACCAGGTAGACCTGGAGCCTCCGGCCCCTGCCAGTCAGGGGTTGCCTGCCGCCGGCTCCGTGAGTGGGCATGTCTACTTGATCAGGAGGCCGCGGTAGGCGTAGATGTCCTCGAGCACGAGACCGGCGCCCAGTACGGTGCATGAGAGAGGGTTGTCGGCCACCCTGATGGGCAGCCCCGTCTCCGCCATGAGGAGACGGTCGAGCCCGCGGAGCAGGGCTCCTCCTCCGGTCATGACTATCCCCCGCTCGACGATGTCGCTGGCGAGCTCCGGCGGCGTCTTCTCGAGACCGTGCCTTATCGCTTCGACTATCGTGCCAACCACTTCCTTCAGGGCTTTCCTGGCATCCTCCGACGAGATCCCGTAGGTCTGGGGTATGCCGTTCACGAAATCGAGGCCGCTGACGCTTATCTGCCTGTCGTCCTCCTCGAGGACGGTACCCAGCTCCAGCTTGACCCTCTCGGAGGTCCGCTCGCCCACGAGGAGGCTGTAGGTCTTCTTCAGGTATGCGGCAATGGCCTCGTCCAGCTCGTCGCCACCCACGCGGATGGAGTTGTTGGCCGCGATCGACGAGAGGCTGATTACGGCTATCTCGGTCGTCCCGCCGCCGATGTCGACTACCATGTTCCCTGCCGCGCCGTCGACCGGCAGGCCGACGCCCACCGCGGAGGCAAGCGGCTCCGGTATGAGAAGCACCTCGCGGGCGCCGGCCCTCTCGAGCGCCGTCCTTACCGCGGAGACCTCCACCTCGGTTATGCCGCTGGGGACGCAGACCAGCACCCTCGGCCTCATGGAGAAGCGCTTCGTCTGGGCCATCCTGAAGAACTCGCGCAGCATGGCCATGGTTGCCGTGGCGTTGGTTATGACACCGTCCTTGAGGGGCCTGACGGCTTCCAGGTTCGTGCCGGTCCTGCCGAGCATGGCCTTCGCGTCCCGGCCGACGGCCACTACCTCGCCGGTCTCGCTGTCTATCGCAACGACGCTCGGCTGCTCGAGCACTATGCCCCTGCCCTGTACGTAGACGAGCGTGTTGGCGGTGCCGAGGTCGATGGCCATGGCGGCGGAGAGCAGGCTGCCCGACCGCCTTCCCATCAGCTTCTCCAGCAAACCCCTCACTGAAACTCCTCCAGGCGTGTGAACTGCAGGGCTGGGGTTGAATAGTAAACATGAGCGGCAACGTCAACTCCCCTAAGGGGGTACTTGCCTTGGATACGTTCACGGAGGGTATCTGCGGCGTTCCGGGGCGTAGCAGCTACCTCTGGGGGACCTTCCAGGCCGGCCCCCACATCGGCGGGGCGGAGAGGGTGTCAACGGGGACCGGCACGGCCAGGGACCATATACCTTCCCAGGGTACCGCGTCGGCGTCCAGGGATGTTAACTGCATCTCGACGCCGGTCCCCATCAGCTCCATCTCCCATTTCCAGGGCCATCTGCGGTACTCGTCGTGAGGTGAGCTGCTGCTAACGCGCAGCTCTCCCCCGGGCCAGTAAACACCTCGCGGAAAGAAGGCGCCGTAGGGCAGGTCGACCACCAGGAGCGAGTCGGGAGCTCCCCTGGAGAGGGTCCACCTTACCAGTCCCTCCCCGGGCAAGGGATCGGCTCCCTCCAGGAGCTCCCACGGAGCGAGCCGCAGGGGAAAGCCGGTCCTGAGCAGGAAGACGGCATCCACCGGTCCTATGCCCCCGCCTCCCAGGGGCAGCAGTCCCTCGACGAAGAAGGCCTCCCCCTCGTCCGGCATGTAGGCCATCAGCCCCGTGGAGTCCGCCATCACGGAGAGAACCGGCCCCCCGCCGGGGCCGTAGAAGTCTCCGCGAAGGAGCCCGGCCGAGCTCCCCCAGAGGACGAAGGGGCCGTTTGCCACCAGGCTCTCCCCGGTGAGCCTGGCCCGGCCCCGCATCTGGAAGCAGTCCAGGTTCTCCCAGCCGAACGATATCCTGCCGGAGTAGAGCTCCGCGGAGCCGATCAGCTCCTCCGCGGTTCGTCCCGGGCCGCAACCGGCGGAGAACAGCGTGAGCTGGATGACGATGGAGGCGGAGAGCCCGCGGGCGATCGATCGCCGGAATCGCCTACTCGCCGGCCGCGACTCCGTAGCGCTCCTCAAGGGCGGCGATCCTCCGGTCGTACTCGAGCTCGAGGCCGTAGCGCTCCCGCCTGGCCATGAGGGACTCGTGCCCGGGCACCTTCTCGAGCAGCCTGTCTATCATGTGGAGCGCCTTCTCCCTCTCCCCGTTGCGGGCCTCCTGGTCTATCTTTCGTATAAGATCACTGAGCTTCGCCATGCGCTTCAGACCTCCCACCGATACGATCTCTGCATATGCTCAGGAAATCACCGACCATGCCCTCGGTCACCGTGAAGCCGTTGCCGTCACCGCCGAGGGGAGTGCCGTCCTTCTTCCAGCCGTGGAAGTCCGTTCCACCGGTCACGAAGATGCCCATTCGCCTCGCGGCGCCCAGGAGCCAGGCGGTCAGCTCCTCACCGTGCTTCGGGTAGAAAGCCTCTATCCCGGCCAGCCCCATGCCGGTCATGGACGAGAGGAAGACGAACAGCCGGTCCCTCTCCATCGGGATATACGCCGGATGGGCCATCACGGGAAGCCCGCCGGCGGAGCGCAGCATCTTCACGGCGTCCGCGATATCCAGCCTGTCCCGCTCCACGTAGGCCGGCTTGCCCCGGGCCAGATACCTGTCGAAGGCCTCCTGGGACCCGGAGACGTAGCCGGACTCCACCAGTGCGGCCGCTATGTGCGGCCTCCCCACCAGCTCGCCCCCGGCTATCTCCCTCACCCGGTCGAGGGATATCTCCACGCCGACGGCGGAGAGCCTGGCCAGTATCTCCGGGTTCCGGCGCTCGCGTCCCTTCTGGACCCTCTCCAGGGCTCGACCCAGCTCGGTCCCGGTGGACATGAGACGCTCCAGGGGGACTCCGGGGAAGTAGCCCAGGAGGTGCGCGGAGCCGCCCTCGGGCAGGTCGGTGCTCAGCTCTACGCCGGGCACCAGGGTCATACCGTGCTCCTCCGCGGCCTCCATGCCCTCCGGAAGGCCATCCAGGGTGTCGTGATCGGTTATGGCCATGCACGATATGCCCCTCGATCGGGCCAGCTCCACCAGCTCCGACGGGGTCAGGCTCCCGTCGGACGCGGTACTGTGGATGTGCAGGTCCGTGCGTCGTCTCGCGCTCATATCCATCTGCGGGTGTCCCTTCTCCAGGAAGGATGAATATTACCCGGGAAGGGACCCTATGCAAGAACCGGGATCGGCTGCGATATGAAGAGGCGGAGATATCCCTCCTTCCCACCCGAGCCGCTACCGTACCCTTCAAGGGGAAAAGCACCCGGGCCGCGGCAGAGGCTGGCCGCCGCCGCGGAGTGGACCAGGCGCCATGAGAGCTTCTCGCAGGTGCTGGAGACACTGGTGGAGCGCGGTCTCTCGGTCATGGCCTGGAAGGGTCTGGACAGCGCCCTCTCACTCTATCCGGAACCGTGGATGCGGCCGATGAGCGACATAGACCTCCTTGTCCCCGCAGAGGGTACTGAAGCCTTGATAACGGCTTTCGAGGACAACGGCTGGAGCGTCGCACCGGACAGGTACCTGTTCGACTCCGGACTCGTGTCGCAGCTCAAGCTGACCAGGTGGGACCTGCTGGTGGAGATCCACACCCACGTCATCTACTACCCCCGGATACTCCCGCATGCGCTCCCGGTGCGTCTTTTCGACGGGGAGCGGCCGAGGACGCTGACCCCGGGGCTACTGGCACCGGGCTGGGTCTCGGCCATGGTGCTGTCGCTGCTGCACCAGTGCCAGCAGACCTTCTCCCGGTGGTACTGGTGGGTCGACCTCGCGCTGCTCTCGCGGAAGCTGACCGAGCGCTCCCTGTGGCCGGAAGCCGTGGCATCGGCGGCCGGCACCGGCATGGCCGGCTCCATGTCCGCTCTACTGGATGTAGTGGCCGGCATGCCGGAGGCAAGGGTGCCGGCGTGGGTGCCCGGGATGCTGGCCGGGCGGGCGGACCGGCGCTCGGAGAGGATCATGGCCGCGATCCGCCGGGGCGGCGGCCGGCCGACTCTGCTCTGCGTCCTGGGGACCGGCGCGGGAAGCGGTTCAGGCCTTATATTCCACAAGCTGGCCAGGCTGGTCCTGACCGGCCGCACCAGGTAGGACGAGCACCCCACCACACGAGAGGGAAGACGAAGCATGGCTCCGCGAAAGGTGATGTACGTCCGGGACCCGGTCCACGGCAACCTGAGGCTCTCCTCGCTGCAGGAGGAGCTCCTGAAGACCGTGGAGGTCCAGAGGCTCAGCTTCGTCCACCAGCTCGGGATGACTTTCCAGAGCTACCCCGGTGCGCACTGCATGAGGCTGTCGCATGCGCTGGGGGTCTCGCACGTGGCCACCCTCATAGGAAGGCACGTGCTCGACCAGGTGGACTGGCTGGACGGCCACGACACCGAGATGATGATCCGCACCGTGCAGGCCGCCGGCATGCTCCATGACATCGGTCACACCCCCTGGTCCCACACCCTGGAGCCTCTCTATCTGGAGGTCACCGGGGGAGACCACATGGACCTGGTCTCGGACCTGGTGACGGGCAGGGCCGAGATGCCCCTGCCCGGCTCGGGCAGGATACCCTCCATCCTCGGCGACCACGAGGTCGACCCGGAGCGGGTGGCGGCTCTCATAAACAGCGAGTACACGGGGCACAGGCTCCTGCAGCAGATGATATTCGGCGAGGTGGACGCCGACATGCTGGACTACCTGCAGAGGGACTTCCACTTCACCGGGGTCTCGTACGGACACATCGACATGGAGCGCATCATCACCACCATGACGGTAGCCGACGGGGAGATCGTCTTCCTGATAAAGGGCCTGGAGGCGGTCAGGGACTTCCTCTTCGCCAGGATGCAGATGTACTCCAGCGTCTACCTCCACCGCAAGACGAGGATAGTCGACCAGATGCTCCTGCACGCCGCCAGGAGGAGCATGCTCGGCCTCGGGGAGCTGGAGCTGTTCTGGGTGATGACCGACGACGAGGTGCTCAGCTTCCTTGCCAAGGAGTCTGCCGACGAGTGGGTGCGGGAGATGGCCTGGAGGGTGAAGTACCGCCAGAAGCTCTTCTCGCAGGTCTTTAGGGTGGACGCCGCAACGCTGGATGCAAGCGCCAGGGCCTTCCTGGAGCAGGTGTGGTCCGCGGGCGACTCCGTGGCGGACAACGCCTCGGCGCTGGCCGGCTCAATCGCCGAGGCCGCCGGGGTGGACCGGAGATACGTGCTGGTGGACCTGCCCCTGGAGGCGGTAAGGGTCTCGGAGGAGCGCTTCGACAAGCTGGGGATAAAGTTCCTCCGGAAGGACGGCACCGTCTGCGACATGGAGGAGGTCGACCCGGCCTTTGCGGAGTACGTCGGTCGAGCGCTGCCCAACAGAAGCTATCTCACGGTGAGCTGCTGCCCGGACATCAAGCCGGCCGTCAGGAGAGCCTGCGAGGAGATCTTCCACAGGGCCGCGATGCCGCTCTTCCCCGACAGGGACAACAGCCCCTGAGAGCCTATCGGCCTTCGAGGCCGTAGCTCGAGATCAGCTCCTCCACTACGGGGCCCGCTGCCTCGGCGCCCCTGGCGATCAGCTCCTCGGCCCTGTGGAACTCGGTGCCTATGAAGTCCGAGAGCTCCGGTCTGATGACCAGGTCCGGGGCGTCGAGCTCTCTCCGGGCACGTGCCAGCGCCCGGCCCATGATGGCCAACGCCGTCTCGGCGACGTCCCTCAGGCTCTCCGGGGAACTCTCGCTGCCATCGCCCAGCAGCTCCTCCGCCTTCCGCAGCAGCCGGGATACCCCGCTATCCCCTTCGTCCCCGCGCGAGGGGAGGGAGTCCACCAGGTCGACCGCAAGCACCGGGTCTGCGCCCAGCCGCCTCACCGCCCTGACCGGCACCGGGTCGACTATCCCGCCGTCGAGCATCCAGCGGTCTCCGTGCTTCCACGGCCTGAGGACCACGGGGACCGATACGCTCGCGCGGATCGCCGAGGCCAGCTCTCCGGTATCGATGAAGACCGGGTCCCCGCTCTCCAGCGAGGTTGCGACGCACGCGAACGGTATCTCGGTGTCCTCGAAGCGCGTATCGCCGAACCAGTCCCTCAGCATATCGTAGAGCTTCCTGCCGGCCAGCAGCCCTCCCCTGCCGAGTATGGCCGGGTCGGTCTGCGCGAGAACGTCCTTCACATCAGTGTCCATGAAGAAGTCCCGCCCCTCGGCGAGGCGGCCTGTTGCCAGAAGGGCCCCGACGACGGCGCCCATGCTGGTCCCGGCCGCGAACGACACCTGCAGGTCCATGTCCCGCAGCGTCTCCAGGACCCCCACGTGGGCGATGCCCCGCGCCGCTCCGCTTCCGAGGGCGATGCCTAGCCCGCCCCCCCTTCCCGCATCTTCTCCGGCTCCGCCTGATACTCTCATCGGCATCCAGCCTTCCCGCTCCGGATCAGAGAGGCCCCGCGGATATCGCGTCACCGCTGCCGTCGTCGCCGTCCGTCCTCGAGAGCTGTTCTACGAGCTCCTCCGGTGAGTAGGGCTTGCGAAGGACCGTGGCCCCGATTATCCGCCGCTCGAGGTAGCCCGCGGAGCGGTCGGTTGATCCGGCGGTCAGCACCACGGCGCCGCCGCCCAGTCCCTCCGGGAGCCGAAGGGGGCTCCCCTCCTCTTTCCCGCCTCCCGGCAGCACCGAGGCGTCTATCACGAGGAAGTCCGCCCGGAGCTCCCTCGCCCGCTCCTCCATGGTCTGCCAGTCCGGCGCGGTCCGGACCTCCAGCCCCATGAGGGTCAGCGCGTCGGTCATACCCCGCATCAACTCCGTTGAGGAGTCGCAGAGCAGAAGGCTCATCCCCGCGAGACCGGGATCCCCTCGGGCGGAATCGCCGCTCCCGGAATAGAGGCCCGCCTCGTCGGTCTCCATGAAGAGGTGCATCCTGGTGCCGTCCGGCTCCTCCGTGAAGACGGGTACCAGCCCCATCTCGGTGAGGACCCTGGCCGCGGCGGACACGTGGGAGCCGAAGTCCCTGGTGATACCCTCGCTGTCGGTCTCCGGGTCGGTAAGCGCTTCCTTCAGCCTCACGGGCACCCTGGAGCCGTCGGTGTAGGTCAGCTCGACCAGACGGGAGTGCTCGAGGCCGAGCGCGTGGGGGACGGTAGCGTGGCTTCCCGGCGAGGGTACGTCCCGGGTGGCGAGCCTCAGCCTGAGCTGCCCGCTCACCGTCTCCATCGAGTGGAAGACCAGGTGCTTGACCAGTCGGGTGAGAGCGTGCCTCTCGCACCTGACGGACGGCAGGCCGGGCGGTACGTCCAGCTCCATGCCGACCCGTTCGGGGAGAACCCCGGAAAGTGCGGAGACCGCCGCTGTGAGCTCGGCCCCGAGGTCGGTAAGGTCGCCGGAGCGGGCCTCCTCCGACTCGAGGCGCACATCTTCCGGCCTTCTGCCCAATGCCCTGAGTATCTCCGAGAACCTCTCTGCATCACTCTCTCTCGTGGCAGTGTCTCGCAGGCCGCGTGCGGCGGTCTCCACGGCCAGGGCCACGCTCGTCTCGCCGACGGCTGCATGCCCGTCCCCGGCGCATACGGAGGGAACATCGCCTCCGGGAGACATGAGGCGCAGCCCGCAGGACCCATCGGTCAGACCACTCAGTATCGCCTGCACCCGGATTGACTCACCGTCGCCCCGCAGCACGTTCAGGCCGAGACGCCTCTCCTCCCCGGCCGCGGGCATGGCGTCCGGAAGCTCCCCCTCGATGAAGGACATATCTGACGGGGAGAGGCCTACGAGGTCCCCCCTGGGCACGTCGAGCAGCTCCACCGCCGCCCTGCTGGCCTCCATTACGCAGCCGCTTTCGTCAAGAAGCAACAGGGCCGCGTCGCCCGGTGCATCCAGCAGCTCGGCCGGGAAGGCGGGTGAGCGGGAGGGCTCCGGCTTACCTCCCCCCGTCTTGGGTCTGCCTCCGGCGGGGGTCGTCCCGGTGAAGGTCCATTCCCGGTAGCGGCGATGAAGGCCGGAGAGGGAGATGATGAGGGAGGGTATGACGAGCAGCATCAGTACCGCCGCGGTCAGCAGTAGGTGGTCGTACCTGTACCTCTCGAGCATTCTCGGCACCGGGTCGGAGATGACGATCCGGTCCACGACGGACATCCCCTGTTCCGGCTCCCTGGGATAGACGAGGGAGACTGTCCTGGAGCCCGGGGAGCTGCCCATCTCGTACTGTCCGAGCTCCAGTGCCGATACAGCCAGCGTATCGGCCGTCAGAGCGGCGGGCGGATCCCCCGGGGCAAACACGTACCTCTCGAAGCTGTCTATCCCCAGGAGCCGCTCCAGGGCGGAGGAGAGGCCGAGCCGTCTGCCTGCAGCGATCGGCTCGGTCTCCAGCGCTCCCGGCACGGACTCCAGGAGCTCCGGTATCCCTACCGCTATCTCCAGGATGCGCTCCTCCGACAGGACCATGGTCTGCTCGTTCATCCTGGAGAGCGTCCAGAGGAAACCTGCGAGCATCGCCACCACCGCCGCCACGCCGACGGCGAACGGGACGAGCAGCCGGAAGAGCTCCTTCACCGTTCCTCTGCTGAGAGGCAATCCGCTTCCTTTCGTTACCGGTCGTGACTAGATAGTCTCCTCCGGCAGGGCGGGCAAGTCAATGGTCATTCCACTGCGTCCGCCCGGCTCGCGTAAACCGCCTTGCCACGCCGTGCTATCGGTTTATGGCCGAAACCTTCAATATCCATATTGACACAAAAGCAGGACGTTAGTAAATTAGGATTGATGTAGTGGGTCAGCGGCATGGTCCGTCTAATCGGACCGGTAAACACTGAGGATAGAAAGGGATATCTTCATGTCGGACCTTATAGAGGAAACCAGAAAGAAGCTCAGGGAGGCAGGCAGGAGCCCGAAGACGGCCAACAGCTACCTCTCGCATATCAGGAGGCTCGAGAGCGCCTTTGGCGACAAGTGCGCCGACCTGACGGAGGACGAGCTGAAGGAGTACCTCGAGAGCCTCGTCGACGAGGGCAAGTCACTCTCGTACATAAACCAGGCCCAGAGCTCCATAAGGTTCATGTACAAGCACGTCCTCGGCAGGGAGAACCCCCTTCCGGGACCCAGCCTCATATCCCGCAAGATGCCCCTCCACGGCATCTTCACCAGAGACGAGATAGCGAGGATATTCGCCAACGTACACGAGCTGAAGTACAGGCTCTGCCTGATGCTCATCTACTCCTCCGGTCTCAGGGTGGGCGAGGCGACGCACCTCCTTCGCGACAGCATCGACTTCGAC
The DNA here is from genome assembly GCA_964423505.1 of uncultured bacterium. Lineage (GTDB taxonomy): Bacteria > Fermentibacterota > Fermentibacteria > Fermentibacterales > JCC-6 > CAYREX01. Next base: position 115,695 of record CAYREX010000007.1, read on the forward strand.
AGCATGGTCATCCATGTGAACGGGCCGGACGGCGAGCACATCAGGGACACGATCCTTGCCCGCTCCACCGGTGACATCCTCAGGTACTACATCGAGACCAGGACGGACGACTCGCCCTGGATGTTCCCTGGTAGGGGCAAGACCAGCTGCGTCTCCCCCAGGACCATCCAGAGGGCTTTCGCCGAGGCCCTGCTGGCGGTCGGCATAGACAAGAGGGCCACGCTCGGCTGGCTCAGGCACAGCTTCGCCGTCCACCTGCTGGAGGACGGCACGGACAGGAAGCTCGTCCAGAAGCTCCTGGGCATCTCCACGCCCTCGATGATAACCCCGTACATGAAGCTCGCCGAGAAGAGGGATCCCCTCCGGGTCCTCAGCCCGGCGGACAGGTTCCTCGGGAAGTCCATCTTCAACAACTGACGGGCACTCCCGTACCGCAGACGCAGATGAGGGCGGCGGAACCCCCGCCGCCCTCTCTCGTCGGGGTCGGGCCAAGATAGCTAAGATTGCATTCCAAAATGTAGTGAATTTGATTTATTAATTGTTATCATCTATCGAGCTGGAAGCTCGAGCAGGCAGCACCGGCATCCTGCTTAAGCGAAGGCGTCGCTGAGATGCATCCACGTCGTATTTTTATCAACAAATAGATAACACTCGACCGCATGCAATCTTAGTTATCTTGGCCCGACCCCGGGGGCGACCCCGGGGGGCGACCCGGGGGCGCGCCCCGGGGGTTGCCCGGGGCGCGTGGGTACGGGCCGGGTCTGGAGGCCCGGAGGGCGGTCAGTCCCTCGGCGTGTAGCCGGTGTGGAGCAGCTCGTGGGACCTGTGTCCGAGCGGCTCGCCGAGGAACTCCGCGTAGAGCAGCTGTATCTCCGGGTTCGCGTGCGATTTCCTGTACGGCAGCGCCTCGTCCTCCCGGTAGATGGCTTCGGCCCTTGCCTGCCTCGTCTCCGGACTCGTGGGGATGGGCTGGCCGCCTCCGCCCAGGCATCCGCCCGGGCAGGCCATTATCTCGATGAAGTGGTAGTCCGCCTCGCCGGCCCTGACCTTTGCCATCAGCCTGTCGGCGTTGGCAAGGCCGTGGGCCACGGCCACCTTGAGGGTGACCCCGGCCAGGAACTCGAACCCCTTCTCCATCCTGTCCGGCATCGTGACCGCGGCCTCCCTTATGCCCTGCATCCCCCTGACCGGGGTGATGTTCAGGTCCTCGAAGGGTATCTCGTGGCCGGTGGCCACCTCGTATGCAGTCCGGAGGGCAGCCTCCATGACACCGCCGGTCGCTCCGAAGATGACCGCGGCGCCGCTGGAGTCTCCCATCCAGCGGTCGTAGCGCTCGTCCCTTATCCTCTCGAAGTCGATGCCGGCCTCCTGTATCATGCTGGCCAGCTCGCGGGTGGTGAGGACGTAGTCCACGTCCTGGTAGCCGCTGGCCCGCATCTCGGGGCGCTCCTTCTCGAACTTCTTGGCGGTGCAGGGCATTATCGAGACGCTGACCATCTTCGAGGGGTCCACCCCCTCCTTCTCCGCCAGGTATGTCTTCGTGAGCGCTCCGAACATCTGCTGCGGGCTCTTGCAGGTGGAGACGTTGGGCAGCAGGTCCGGGTACTTGTGCTCGACGAACTTTATCCATCCGGGCGAGCAGCTGGTGGTCATGGGCATTGCCGCGTCCGTGTCGCCCTCGACCAGCGCCCGACGGAGCCTGGAGAGCAGCTCGTGCCCCTCCTCGATGATGGTCAGGTCGGCGGTGAAGTCGGTGTCGAGGACCCTGTCGAACCCGAGCCGCCTGATTGCGGCGACCATCTTTCCGGTGCTCCGGTCGATGGGATGGCCGAGCGCCTCCGCTATGCCGACCCTTACGGCGGGTGCCGTCTGGACCACGACGAACGTCGAAGGGTCCTCGATGGCCTCCCAGACCTGCCTCACCTCGCTGGTCTCGAAGAGCGCACCGGTGGGGCAGCGGTTTATGCACTGGCCGCACTGGGTACAGGGCACGTCGGTGAGGCCGCGGTCCAGGAAGCTGGCTATCCTTATCCCGGAGGAGCGGTCGACCGGCTTGATGACCGCGACGCTCTGCAGCTCCTCGCAGGTCCTCACGCAGCGGGTGCACATGATGCACCTGCTGTTGTCCCTCATGACGCCCGGGCTGAACTCCTCGAAGGAGTCCGGCTTGGGAGAGGTCTGGTACTCGTTGGAGGTTATGTTGTGCTTCTCGGCCAGCTCCTGCAGCTCGCAGTTCTTGTTCCGCTCGCATTCCGGACAGTTCACGTTGTGGCTGGCCAGAAGGAGCTTGAGCACCGTCCTCCTGGCCTTGCGGACCTTCTCGCTGTGGGTGTGTATCACCATGTTGGGCACCACCGGCGTGACGCATGCGATGGCGAGGTTCCTCCATCCCTCGACCTCGACCAGGCACATCCTGCAGTTGCCCGCGAGGGAGAGGTCGGGGTGGTAGCAGAGGGTGGGTATCTCGACCCCCGCCGTCTCGCAGGCCTCGAGTATCGTGACGCCCTCGCGCACGCTTGTGGTGACGCCGTTTATCGTTACCGAGATGTTGGGCATCAGGCGCCCTCCCTTCCGCGTACCCCTCCCGGGGTACCTGCGAAGGAGGTCATTATGTCCACGAAACAGTTGGAGGAGGTCTGTCCGAGGCCGCACTTGCTGCCCAGGCTCATCACCTCCGCCAGCTGGAAGAAGGAAGCCAGGTCGGCATCGGAGAGCTCCCCGGCCCTGTAGGCCCTGACGGCGTCCAGGAGCCTCGGGTTGCCCTCCCTGCACGGCGTGCACTGGCCACAGGACTCGTGGACGAAGAACTCCAGGAAGCTCTCCAGAACGTCCAGCATGTCCCTCTCGGGGCCGAAGACGATTATCGACCCGCCGGGGGGCAGGTCATCGTAGGAGAGACGCCGGTCCAGCGCGTCCGGGCCGACCGTCCTTCCACTGGCCCCGCCGACCTGGACGGCGACTATCCCGCCTGCCCCCGACGCATCCAGGACCTCGCGGAGGGTGCAGCCCATGGGCAGCTCGTAGACCCCGGGGGAGTCGACGTCTCCGGAGACGCTGAACAGCTTGGTGCCGGAGCATCCCTCCGTCCCCATGGAGGCGAACCAGTCGGCGCCGCCGGTCACTATGTGCGGTACGCAGCAGAACGTCTCGACGTTGTTCACCACGGTGGGCATACCGAGGTAGCCGGAGTTCACCGGGTATGGCGGCTTGTTCCTCGGCACTCCCCTGCCGCCCTCGAGGCTCTCGATGAGCGCGGTCTCCTCGCCGCAGACGTAGGCGCCCGCGCCGGTCCTGACCTCCACGTCGAAGTCGAGGCCGCCCCCGAGGATGTTGCTCCCGAGCAGGCCCTTCTCGCGCATCGACCTGGCGGCGTCCTCGATCACCGTTCTCAGGTAGGGGTACTCGGTCCGGAGGTAGATGATGCCGGTAGAGGCGCCTATGGCGTAGCCCGCAATGGCCATGCCCTCGAGGAGCAGGGCGGTCCTCTCCGTGAGCAGGACCCTGTCCTTGAAGGTCCCCGGCTCACCCTCGTCGGCGTTGCATATGACCACCTTGTCCGGTCCGCTGGCGGCACCGGCGAGGTTCCACTTGATGCCCACGGGGAAGCCGGCCCCGCCCCGTCCACGGATGCCGGACTCCCTGACCTCGAACACCACGTCGGCGTGCGACATGCCGAGGGCCTTCCGGAGGGCGCTACCTACCTCTGGCTGTCGGTCTGCGAGCAGCATGCGCTTCTCCATCCTAGCCCCCTAGTCCAGACCCGCCACGATCCGGCGGGCCTCCTCGGGCGTGAGCCCGGTGTGCGGGTCATCGTCGACCAGCATCGCAGGCGCCTGGTCGCACAGGCCGATGCAGCTGGTGGTCTCCAGCGTCACCCGGCCGTCGGGAGTGGTCTCCCCCGGCTCTATGCCCAGCTCTGCTCCGATGCCCTCGAGTATGTCCCTACCCCCCTGCATCCTGCAGGAGACGGTAGTGCACACCCGGACGATGTGCCTTCCCCTGGGTCTGGTATCGAGGAAGGAGTAGAACGATGCCACGCTGTATATCTCCGTGTTGCTGACGCCGACGGCCGCCGCCAGCTCCCTCATTGCCTCCTCGGGCACGTGGCCCAGCTCCCGGTTCACGTCGGAGAGGACCTGGACGACGCACTCGCGGCCGGTCCCGTGCCTCTCCAGCGAGGTCCGTACGGTCTCGACTGCCGACGCGGCCACTACTCTCCCCCCTTCTTCATGACCTCCCGGACCCTGTTCACCAGGATCGAGGGGGGAACCGGCTTCTCGAGGAAGACGTCCACCGGGAAGAAGTCCGGGTTCTCCTCGGGATTGAACTCGTAGCCGGTCACCTTGCCCACGGATGTGAGCATGATGATAGGCACGTCGCTGTGCAGCCTGGAACGGATCCGGCGGGCCACTGCGAACCCCTCGTCGGTATGCTCCATCATCACGTCGAGGATGACCACATCCGGGTTCTCCTCCTTCACCATTCTCAGACCTTCCTCACCGCTGGACGCGGCCAGGACCTCGAAACCGCTGGCCTCCAGCACTATGCTGTTGGCCTCGACGAAGTCCGGATCGTCATCCACCAGGAGGACCCTGACCTTATCTGTCATCACGCTCACTTCCCTTCGAATGGGATCCCTCTACGCGGCGGAGGACCGCTCATTGGAGAGTGCTAATATACGCCTACCGGCCTGGCCTCTCCAAAAGGACCGGTCGGGCCCCTAGTACCTGTAGTGCTCCGGCTTGTAGGGGCCTTCGACTTCCACTCCGATGTACTCTGCCTGCTCCTCCGTCAGCCTGGTCAACCTGACCCCGAGCTTGGACAGGTGGAGCCTGGCCACCTCCTCGTCCAGCAGCTTCGGCAGCATGTAGACGCCTATGCCCGGGCGCTCCTCCGCCAGCGCCAGTTGCGCCATGCACTGGTTGGTGAAGGAGTTCGACATGACGAAGCTCGGATGGCCGGTAGCGCAGCCCAGGTTCACCAGACGTCCCTCGGCCAGAAGGTAGATGCAGCTCCCGCCGGGGAAGGTGTACCTGTGCACCTGCGGCTTCATCTCCTCCTTGACCACGCCGGGCATGGCCTCCATGCCGGCAACGTCTATCTCGTTGTCGAAGTGGCCGATGTTGCAGACGATTGACTGGTCCGGCATCCTGCTCATGTGATCGGCCGTGAGGACGTTGTAGTTCCCGGTGGCCGTGACGTAGATGGTGGCCTCCTCGAGGGCGTCCTCCACGGTGGTGACCTCGTAGCCCTCCATGGCTGCCTGCAGGGCGCATATCGGGTCTATCTCCGTGATCATCACCCTGGCGCCGAAGCCGCGCATGCTCTGGGCGCAGCCCTTCCCCACGTCTCCGTAGCCGCATACCAGCACGGTCTTGCCTGCGACCATCACGTCGGTGGCCCGCTTTATACCGTCGGCGAGCGACTCGCGGCAGCCGTAGAGGTTGTCGAACTTGCTCTTCGTGACCGAGTCGTTCACGTTGTACGCCGGGAAGAGCAGAGTCCCCTTCTTGAGACGCTGGTAGAGCCTGTGTACGCCCGTAGTGGTCTCCTCGGAGACCCCGATGACGTCCGACGCCATCCGGTGCCACTGCTCCGGGTCCTCGGAGAGCCCGGCTACCAGGTTCTCCCGCAGCTTGACCTCGTCGGCCTGACCCTGCCCGACCTCCGGCATCCGGCCGGTCCGGGAGAGCTCCTCCTCCAGCTCGTATCCGAGATGCATCATGAGGGTGGCGTCGCCGCCGTCGTCCACGATGAGGTTGGGGCCCTTCCCGCCGGGGAAGGTCAGCGCCTTCCGGGTGCACCACCAGTACTCCTCGAGGGTCTCCCCCTTCCAGGCGAAGACCGGTACCCCCGAGACGGCCATGGCGGCGGCTGCGTGGTCCTGCGTCGAGAAGATGTTGCAGCTCGCCCACCTCACGTCGGCCCCAAGCTCCCTCAGGGTCTCTATCAGCACCGCCGTCTGGACGGTCATGTGGAGGGAACCGGTGACCCTGAGGCCCTCCAGGGGCCGCTCCGGGCCATACTTCTCCCGGACGGACATGAGCCCGGGCATCTCCTTCTCCGCCACCTCTATCTCCCTGCGGCCCCAGGGGGCCAGCGACGGGTCGGCTATCCTGCAGTCCTCGTCTGGCATGTTCATCTCCTCCGCTCCAGTTCTCTAGTCGTCAATCCCGGCTCCGCGGCAGCCCACCAGCAGGAACACCCTCTCCTGCGCGGCTGTCACGACCGGCTCCGGAGTGAATCCCGCATCCTCCATCCAGAGCCGGACCTCCTCCGGGTCGAGGCCCGGCCAGAGGTCTCCGTACTCGGTTTTCAGCTCGGTCCTCTCGTGGGGCATCAGGTCCGCAACGATGCACATGGCCCCCTTCCTGCCCACCCTGGCCGCCTCCATCATGAACGAGGCCGGCTCGCCCAGGTGGTGCAGGACCATGTGCGCGACCACGCAGTCCACGGAGGAGTCGGCCACGGGCAGATGCTCGGCCCTGCCCAGCCGGAGCTCTACCCCGTCGGCCAGCCCGAGCTCCGCGAGCCGTCTTCCGGCCGCCTGGAGCATCTCACCGGACTGGTCGACCCCGAGTAGCGCTCCGGAGGCCCCGGCCAGCCTCGCCAGCATCTCGCCGGCGCCGCACCCGACGTCCAGGACCGTCGCTCCCTCCGGGACGGAGCCGAGCAGCAGCCCTGCGTATCCGGCAGGGTCCGGCATCAGGTCCGGCAGCGCGTCCATCCTCCCGGCGATGCCGTCGAAGAAACGGACCGACTCCTCCCGCCTCCTGCCGTAGCACCTACGGAGCGCCTCGTCGTCCTCCCGGAAGTCGTCGGAGCCGTCGGCGCCCTCGGCCAGGCAGCCCAGGATACCGGCGACGAAGGGGTCTTCGGTCTCCAGGCTGTACCAGGCCCAGCCTCCGCGGCCCCTGCGCCTGACCACACCCGCGTCCAGGAGCGTCCTCAGATGGTGGCTGACGTTCGACTGGCGCAGGTCGAGCACGGAGCATATCTCGCTGACGTTGAGCGGGCCCTTCCTGAGGGCCAGCACTATCCTCAGCCGGTTCTCGTTCGCGAGCGCGGCGAATACCCTGTCCATGATACATGACAATATGAAGATATAGTCATATCGTCAATCGCGGGAGGGGCTCCCCGCGAAGGGGAGCCCGTCCTTGCCGGAGAGGGTCAGAAGGAGCTCTTGATGTCGCCCCAGGTCCTTCCCTCGAGTGCGCTGGCGTAGTTGGCGTAGATCTCCATGACGGCGGTGCGGCCCCAGCCCTGGTCCGGGTCCCAGGCATTCTCGTACCAGGCCCAGGTCTCGACGCCGTTGTAGTCGATATGCCCGCCTATCTTGGTGACGTCGTAGCCGAAGCAGAAGAAGTTGCCGTCCGGTATGACGATGTTCTCGGCGGAGACGTCTACGTAGGTGTAGGTGTCGGGCGGGAACGTGGAGTCCGGGTCCGCCGGCACGAAGGCGCCGTTGTAGTCGCAGGAGCTCGGTCCGCCGGAGGGCGCGACCATGCCGCCAACGTCCGTCCAGACTATCCAGCCGAGGGTGTCGGTCGCGTCTCCGCAGCAGGGGAAGCCGAACTGGGTCAGGGCGAGGTCGTAGCCGGTGTCGTTCTCGACCGTGGTTATGAACCACTCGCCCCAGCCGGTGTTCGAGCCGCCGGCGGTGGGCATGGTGCCCATCGACCCACCCGTGTTGTACTCGAAGTCCTCGGCCATGCCGAGTCCCATGACTACTGCGCAGAGTACTATAGCTGTTTTCACTTCTCCGTCACTCTCCTCTTCCGTCTCTCCCGCCGTTCACCGGCGGGTCATGTCGGGCGGGACTTCCCGCCCAGGGTTCAGAATGCGTTCTTGATGCCGCCCCAGGTGGAGCCCTCGAGGGCTCCCCAGAAATCGCCCGTGACCTCCATCACGGCGGTCCTGAAGTACTCCGAGTCGGCTATCCACATCCCCTGGTCCCACGACCAGGTCTCGAAGCCGTTGTAGGTGGTCTGGCCGCCCTGGCCGGTGTTCTGGTAGCCGAACGTGAAATACGTGCCGGCCTCCACGACTATCGACCGGTCCCACACTTCTACGTAGGTGTACACCGTCGGATCGCCGCCGGGGCCCTCCACCGGGACGAACATGCCGTGGTGGTCGGCCGTGCTCGGGGCACCCTCCGGCGGGACCTCCGCACCGACGTCCAGCCAGACGACCCATCCGTAGGCCCCGGTCGTGTCACCGGAGCAGGGAAAACCGAGCTGCGTGAGGACCACGTCCTGCCCGGTGTCGTTCAGGGCCGTAGCCACGAAGTGGCTTCCCCAGCCGGTGCTGGAGCCGGAGAGGTCAGGCTCGAAACCCATCTGACCGCCGGTGTTCAGCTGGAAGTCGGCTCCGGTCGATATCACAGGGAGCAGGACGAGGATGCCGAACGCTGCCGTTGCCGTTCTCATCCCTACCTCTCTTCCCGTTATTCTCCAAGTTCTTGCCCTCGGGGACAAACCCCAACACTATGAGATAACAGCCCGGATGCCCGAGCGCAAGCTACAGAACTCCGGCCGTGACGGCGGCGTACAGCCGGGTGGAACCTATTCCCTCCGACAGGGCGAAGCCGGCCGATACGTCCGCTCTCACCACTCCAGTAACACCCCGGATGCCCAGACCGGTTCCCGCGGGGTACCTGCTGCCCTCCTCCGTCTCCAGCGCGGCGGCGTCCAGGAACGCGTATATCCTGGTCTGCGTCTCCCCCAGCGAGACCTCCGGCCTGGCCACTGCGTACCTCACCGCCCTGAAGGCGGACTCGGGATAACCCCTCAGGCTCTCCCTGCCCCCCACGTCGGTCAGGATGCCGACCAGCTCCTCCCCCTGGACGACGCCTCCGGCCAGAAGCTGCCCCCCGAGCCCCAGGGGGCCGCCGAACCAGTGCCCGGTCACCTCCAGGGCGGCCATGGAGAGGAGCTCACCGGGGGAGCCGACCGAGCTGCCCCATCCCTCGCCGACCCTGGCCTCCACCATCGCGTCCACGCCCAGGAATCCCTGTGCGACCCGCTCGCCCGGCATGTAGCGGATGGCTGCGCTGCCGTAGTCGTACGTCTGCCGCTCGTCGCCGGGCAGGTAGCCCCTCCAGACCCCTGCCCCTGCCCCCAGCTGGACGACC
>CAYREX010000008.1:0-124452 GCA_964423505.1 uncultured bacterium
GTCACTACTGCTACCTGCCTTTGTACGTGTTTGCCGGGGATTACCTGCTTGGAGCTTGCCCGGGTGGAGCGGGACTACTCCAGGACCGGAGAGGCCTGCAGGTGTTACACGGAGTTCATGTACAGCACCCTCAAGAGCTGGGGTAGCCGGCAGAGGCGTGTGATAGCCAAGGCCGAGTACCTCGACAAGGGCTCGAATCCGAGATTTGTGGTGACCTCTCTTGAGTCGGACGAGACAGCTCCCGAGGCGCTCTATACCGAGCTGTACTGCGCCAGGGGAGATATGGAGAACCGTATCAAGGAGCAGCAGCTCTGCCTGTTTGCCGACCGCACCAGCACGCACTGGATGAAGACCAACCAGTTGCGGCTGTGGCTGTCCTCCATCGCCTACATCCTGATCAACGCCCTGCGAACCTTTGCGCTGAGGGGTACCTCACTGGCCCGAGCCATGTGCGATACCATCCGCCTGCGGCTCTTCAAGATCGGTGCCCTGGTCAAGGTAAGCGTAAGAAGGGTACTGATATCAATGTCCTGCGGATACCCATGGAAGGGCACATTCGAGGCGGCCTACAGCAACCTCGTTCGGCTAAGGATATAAACGCCAGGATCCGCCTGCATAGGCTGCTCATCTCGAGCAGATGCAGGGGTGTGTGGTCGGAGGGCGGGATTGCCACGGAATGGCAATTCCCGCCCTTATCACACGCTCAAATCCGGCCCGACCAGGCCGTATTGCTCTCGATTACCCCTGTGGTCCCCAAAACCGACCCCATCAGAGGTGCTCGTGAGAAATCCAGGCTAATAGTTAGTATGTCAATTGTAATAAATATATCATGCAATACTGTCGCAAATAAATGCTTAAGCAACGCGCCGCATCCGATGCAGCTTGCCGCAGATGGAGGAGCAGGGGGTGTAACGAAGAGCGGCGGGCCCGAGGGCCCGCCGCAAGCACTGGTCGGTCGCCGGGTTACTACCTGTAGAGACCCTTGATGGCGCCCCAGCTCTCGGTCTCGAGAGCGGTGAGGATGTCGCCGCTGGCCCTGACGAGGTAGTCGCTGGCGGTTGCGCCGCTGATGATCCAGGGCTCCCAGACGATGAAGTCGTCCGAGTAGAAGCTGTGGTCGGTGGTGTTGGGGGTGTTGTCGCCGAGGACTGCGGGCCATCCGCCTGCGCTCATCTCGGTGTTGATCAGAGCCCAGAAGTCCTGCTCCGTCTCGATGGTCGGGCTGTAGCTGGCCTGTACGGGAGCGTAGTGGGCGGCGGTGACCATGGTCTGGTCCAGCTGGGTCATGGGAGCGCTGGAGCCGCCGTTCCAGAGCTCGGCGTAGAAGCTGCTGGTGTCCCAGGGGTAGCTGCTGTGGTGGAAGAACCAGTACTCTGTGTACTCACAATCGAGACCGGTGCTGCCGGGGAGGAAGTCCTCGGTGTCGTACCAGGTGCCCCTGTAGAGGCCGCCCCATGTGAGCCAGTGAGCGCTGCCGTCGTCGTACTGCAGGAGGTCGTCGGTGCCGCCGCAGTAGACGGGGCTGTCGAGCCTTACGCCGCCTGCAAAGGCGAGCGAAGCGACCGCAAGAACAACGAGAATCTTGTTCATTTGATCCCCTTCCAATGGTGCTGTGAATCGTTACCTGCTAGCTATCGCACGGAGTATGCTAGAGGCTCGATTTGCTGTCAAGCCCGACGTCATCTCCCTTCTCGGCGGGACGAGAGGACCTCCCTCATCACGTCCCGGTACCTGGCAGCAACCTCGAAGTCCAGACGCTCGGCAGCCTCGAGCATCCTCCGCTCGAGAAAGGCCGCGGCCTCCTCGGGAGTTCCCGGGAGGTCCCCCATCTCCCTCTCCACCTCGTCGGGGCCGGTGGAGGAGGGCCTGAAGATGTCGGCGATGCTGGTGGAGCTGATTATCTCCTCCCTGCTCTTCCGTATGGTCTCCGGGGTGATGCCGTGGCGCCTGTTGTGCTCTAGCTGGATGGCCCTGCGCCTCTCGGTCTCGGAGAGCGCATACTCCATCGCCCCGGTGGTCCGGTCGGCGTAGAGGATGACCCTGCCGCTGACGTTCCGGGCTGCCCTGCCGGCCGTCTGGACGAGGCTGGTGCGGGAGCGGAGGAAGCCCTCCTTGTCCGCGTCCAGTATGGCGACCAGGGTCACCTCGGGTAGGTCCAGCCCCTCCCGGAGCAGGTTGACCCCCACCAGCACGTCGAACTCGGCAAGGCGGAGCTCCCTGAGTATCGAGACCCTCTCCAGGGCGGCCACCTCGCTGTGCAGGTACCTGGCGCTTATGCCCAGGCCCGAGACGTAGGAGGTCAGCTCCTCGGCCATCCTCTTCGTCAGCGCCGTGACCAGAACCCGCCCGCCGTCGGCCACGGTCCTCCGTATCTCCTCCAGCAGGTCGTCCACCTGTCCGGTGGCCGGCCTGACCTCCATCTCCGGGTCCACCAGGCCTGTGGGCCTGACTATCTGCTCAACCACCCGGCCGGAGCGCTCCAGCTCCCAGTCGGCCGGGGTCGCCGACATGCATACCTTCTGCCCGGTGACCTCGATGAACTCCTCGAGGAAGAGCGGGCGGTTGTCCAGGGCCGAGGGGAGCCGGAACCCGTGGTCCACCAGCGTCTGCTTGCGGGCCCTGTCGCCGCGGTACATGGCGCGTATCTGCGGGATGGTCCGGTGGGACTCGTCGACGAAGACCAGCATGTCGCCGGGGAAGTAGTCGAGGAGGCAGGCCGGCCTCTCCCCCTCCGCCCTGCCGGAGATGTGTCTGCTGTAGTTCTCTATCCCGGAGCAGTAGCCGGTCTCGGCAAGCATCTCCAGGTCGTACTTCGTCCTGGACTCCAGCCGCTGCGCCTCCAGGAGCTTCCCGTGGAGCCTGAGGTGCGCCAGCCTGGCGTCCAGCTCCGCCCCTATCCTGCCCATTGCCAGGCCCAGGTCCCTCTCCGAGGTGACGAAGTGCCTGGCCGGGTAGACCAGCGCCCGCTCAAGCTCCCGCTCGACCCTGCCGGTCAGGTGGTCGAAGAGGGTGATGCGGTCGACGCAGTCTCCGAAGAACTCGACCCTGATGCCGCTGCTGCCGTACGCCGGGACCAGGTCCACCACGTCGCCCCTGACCCGGAAGAGCCCCCTGGCGAGGGCCACGTCGTTGCGGGTGTACTGCATCTCCACAAGGCGCATGAGGAAGGAGTCCATGTCGGTCCGCCGGCCCACGGAGACGTCGAGGCAGATGGAGGCGAAGCTCTCCGGGTTGCCCAGCCCGTAGATGCAGCTCACGGACGCGACCACGATGACGTCCCGCCTGGTCATGAGGGAGGCGGTCGCCTTCAGCCTGAGCCTGTCAAGTTCCTCGTTGAGGTCGGCGTCCTTCTCTATGAAGGTATCGCTGGTGGGGAGGTACGCCTCCGGCTGGTAGTAGTCGTAGTAGCTGACGAAGTACTCCACCGCCGCCTTCGGGAAGAAGCCCCTCAGCTCGCTGTAGAGCTGCGCGGCCAGGGTCTTGTTGTGGCTGACCACCAGCACCGGCCTTTCCAGCCTGGAGATGACCCCGGCCATGGTGAAGGTCTTGCCTGAGCCGGTAACCCCGAGGAGGGTCTGCCATTCCATGCCCTCCCGGATGCCCTCCAGCAGGGAGTCTATCGCCTTCGGCTGGTCTCCGGCGGGGGTGAAGCCGCTCCGCAGCTCGAACAGCGGCAGGTCAGCCCTCCAGGGCGGCCAGGTCCAGCTCGAAAGCTGCGGCCGGCCTGGCTATGCCCCATGCGTCCAGCACCGCGGGATGGACCTCGCCGGCGGTGCCGGCCTCGCTGCCATCGAGAAGGACCACGGCGGCCCTGCCGGGGATGAACCTCGGGTCCTCCACCGGCACCAGGGAGAGCTCCAGGCGGCGGGAGGAGGCCAGCAGGCCGAGCACGGAGTACACGGCGCCAAGGTCTGCGTCGTTGTCGCAGACCAGGCAGGCCATGAGCCACCGGGAGCGACATGTGCCGTCCGGCTCACGGACCAGCACCTCGCCGGTCTCGAAGAGGCGGTGGGGGTAGGCGGCGTGGGCGCTGGTGGCCTCGGCCTCCAGTAGCCCCGGGAGGATGCTGCTCCGGACGACCCCGTACTCGCCGGTCATCGGGTTCGCTATCGGTACCGGCTCCGAGGGGGTCACGGAGAGCCGGACGAGCCTCTCGCGGCTGGAGAGGACCGGCCGCATCAGCTCCTCGAACCCGGCGCCGGCCATGACCAGCCCGAGGGCCCTGGCCAGCCGGGCGGTGGACGACTCCCTGCCCACGGTGAAGTGGGGCGGGAGCAGGGGCTCGAAGCCGTCGAGGCCCAGCGCGATGGCCAGGTCCTCTATCATGTCCACGGCGTGGATGCCGTCCCTCCTGTAGGGCGGCAGAACCCCGGTAACCCGGCCGTCGTCAGCGATGTCCACCGAGTCGTAGTCCATCCGCATGAGCGCCCGGCGGGTCTCCTCCCGGGCGGGGGCGGCGCCCAGCACCGCGGCCGTCTCCTCCGCCGCTGCGGTCAGCCGGTCTGCGAACCGGACCGGCGATCCGACCTCTCCAGTCCCTCCTGGCACGTCGTAGGGGTAGACGACCAGGGCGGGGGTTATCACCGCTCCCCTGTCCTCGAGGTTGCAGGCGAGGATCGTGGCGGTGAGCTGGACCGTCTCCCAGTCGGTGCCGGTAACGTCGCAGAAGAGGTCGTCGTCGCCCGGCCTCACCCGTCCGGTCGTATCGCTGTTGAGCACCGGGGGAAAGGAGAAGAGACTGCCGCCCGCGTCGAAGAGAGCCGGGTAGCGCTCCATCCCCTCGAGGAGGTGTGCGTACTCGCCGCCCTTCTCTGTGGTCTCGAGCACCTCCCGGAGGCTCATCATCTCCCCGTGGCCCAGCGGGACCATCTTCTCCGACGGGGCCGCCGGCCGGTAGGCCACCGGCCACTCCACCTCCTCTGCCCGGTGGAAGCCTATGGCGGCAGTCCGCCTGCTCCTGCCGAAGGAGTCCGCCAGCTTCTCCTGCGCGGCGATGAGCGCAGCGAGACCCTCCTCGTCCAGGCGGTAGCCTGTGGCACGGAACCCGGCGATGTATGGGCGCACTTCCTCTATTCCCGGGTCCGCCTCGATAATCACGGGGGGGGCCCCGACGGTCTGCAGGTGGTCCTCCCTGCCGTGCCGGAGGCACCGGAGGGCCCTGGCTATGCCCTCTACGCACCAGAGGTCCGGCCTGTTCGTGTCGTTCAGCTCGACCTTGAGCAGGTCGCCCTCCGAGCGGTCCAGCTCCGCCTTCAGCGGGGTGAGCAGCTCCTCGATGCCCTGGTCCCCCGGGTCCTCGCCGATGCGGGCCAGCGAGAGGAGGTCCCGGCGGGAGACCTCTATCTTAGGCATCGCGCTCCCCCTTCCCGGCCAGCAGCCTGTCCGGCATGACCACCGTCTCCCGCAGTCTGGAGAGGTCCGGCGTGACCAGGTCCCGTATGTCGGAGATGCCCATGGCCAGCATGGCCATTCGGTCGAGGCCCAGACCCCATGCTATCACCGGGACCTCCACCCCGAGCGGCCTCGTGACCTCCGGCCTGAAGAGCCCGGCGCCGCCCCCCTCGACCCATCCGAGCCGGGGGTGCCTGATGTGCATCTCCACGGATGGCTCGGTGAAGGGGAAGTAGGACGGGAGGAACTTGTAGTCCTCCGCGCCGGCTATCTCCTCGGCGAAGAGCCTGAGGAGGCCGAGGAGGTGCCTCAGGTCGATGCCCTCCCCCAGCACTATCCCCTCTATCTGGTAGAAGTCCGGCAGGTGCGTGGCGTCCACCTGGTCGTACCGGAAGCACCTGGCCACGCCGAAGTACTTGCCGGGGACAGCCGGGTCCGAGGCCAGGGTCCTGGCCGACAGGGCGGTGCCCTGGGAGCGGAGCACGGCCGTCCTGGTGCGCTCCCTGCTGAAGTCGTAGCCCCATCCCCTGCCACCGGTGCCGCCCCCGTCCCGGTGGGCGGCGGCCACCCTCTCCTCCAGGTCGGACCGGGGGGGAGGTACCTTCGCCCCTCCGCCGAGGTAGTAGACGTCGTGAATGTCCCGGGCCGGGTGGAACTGCGGCATGAAGAGGGCGTCGTTGTTCCAGAACTCGCTCTCCGCTATGGAGCCCTCCATCTCGGTGAAGCCGAGGGAGACGAAGCGCCTCCTGACCGCCTCGAGGAACTGTCCGTATGGATGGAGCCTGCCCGCGTGGAGTCTCGAGGGGGGGATGTCCATCTCGTACCGCCGGAAGCGGACGTCTCTCCAGGAGCCGCTGGCGAGCATCTCCCTGGTCAGGGCGCCTACGGCGACGCCCCTCTCCCGGGCCGACTCCAGCTCCCCCCTGCCGGAGGGCGTGATGTCTAGGGTCACCTCGGTGCGCTCCTCCAGGAGGAACTCCGCCCTGCCCCTGCCCCGCCTGGGGGCCCTGGCCTCGACCACGGCGAGCACCTCCGGGGGCAGCCGGTCCGGGTCCACCGTCTCGCCGCGGGAGAGCGGCGCGTAGACCAGCTCCCAGACGTCCTCGAACGGCCCGGCGCCTCCGGCGGCCTCCAGACCCTCCGGACCCCTGCGGAGGAGGCCGGCGCGCAGCAGGGCGCCCATGGCGCTGCCCCACCGGGCCCGGTCGAACCTCCGGTCGTCCTCCTGCACCTCCCGGATGTCCCGGCATCCCTCCCGAACCCTCTCCAGCAGGGCCAGCTCCGGCGTGGTTTCGGCCTCCAGGCAGGCCTCGCCCAGCGGTCCAGCGGTCAGCCTCCGTCTGACCTTCCTGTCAGTCTCCCTGATAAGTCCACGGCCGAGGAGCCACTGGGCCGCCCTGCGCAGGGAGCCCTCGTCCGGCACGCCGCCACCTTGGAGGATACCCGTCTCCGTGGCGGGGCCCCGGCCGTCCAGGTAGGCGAGCAGACGCTCCTCGAGCGGGTGCAGGTCTCGCTCGCGGTCGGTCATGTGCTCCTCCTCCCCGGAAGGCTCAGCGGCATCGCCAGAGCCTGACGTCCCCCTCGAGGAACATCCCCTGCTCCGGCCTCGGTACGGCGTTCTCCCCGACGAGCTTCGCCCCGCACTCACCGCAGACCTCCTGTCCGGGGAGCAGAGCGGCGTCGCACTCGGGACAGACCAGCTGGAGCCTGTCATCGATGTAGCCCAGCAGCTCCATGGCCGAAACATAACCGTCCCCGTCGGCGTCCGCAGCGCCCCGGGAGCCCTCCAGCACCATCGGGGTGAGTATCCTCTCGCTGACGCTCAGGTCCTCCCTGGCCGCGGTGAGCACCATGGTGTTCTCCAGACCCTCGAAGTCGCCGACGAAGCCGCCGGAATGGCAGGCGTCAAGGACCAGCACCACCCGCGCCTCGGCCAGGTCGGCAACCGTACCGGCCAGCTCGTCGTCCTCGATGTCCCCGTCGTAGAGGCAGAGGGTCTCGTTGGCCGAGTCTCCCTCCTCCTCACCTCCCGTGCCCGGATTGAGCCGGAAGCCGTGGCCGCTGAAGAAGACCAGCAGCACGTCCTCCGACCCGGCGGCGGCAAGCAGGTCGGAGAGAGACTCCCGGAAGGCCTCCATGGTCGCCATGTCGTCCACCAGCAGAACGGCGTGGTCCGCCGGGACGCCCTGCTCTCCGGTGAGGAAGTCGTAGACCTCCACGGCGTCCATGCTGGCCCTGTTCAGGACATCCGCGGTGCTTGGATAGCCGCTGATGCCCACCGAGAGCGCCCAGACCTCCCGCTCCGGGGAGGGGGCGGCCAGCGGCGGGTTGCCCAGGGTCCGCCGGGTGAGCCGGAAGCCGGTCTCTCCCCTCCTGTCCCAGAGGTAGACCGTAACGCCGGTCTCCGAGCCCTCCCGGACATGGAGGGCGACCGACTCGTCGCCGGCCGCGTCCACGGAGCTGAGCCATCCCTGGGCCTGCAGGTCGCCCGAGGGCCCGCTGACGAGCATGTCCAGGTCGACCTCCCTGTCGTCGCCCGAGAGCTCGAGGACGCCTATATCGCCGGCTTCCAGCTCCGCCACGGCCATGTAGGCGGGCGAGGCGGGGGTGATGGAGCCGGAGACCCCGTCGCTCAGCCGGGGAGCGTCGGAGCGCATGACCGAGAGATCGACGTCGCCGGACACTTCCGGGTCGCCGAACCAGGGGAGGATCCAGGCGGTCCGACCGCCCTCCATGTAGAGCAGGAAGCTCTCCACGCCCCTGGAGCTGGCCATCTGGAAGGCCGGTTCGCCGTCGCCCCTGAAGACCAGCACGTCTCCGTCGCGGGTCTTCTCGAATGCGGCGCTCACCTCGTAGACGCCCGTCTCGTCAGCCGTGAACCCGACCGCCTCCGGCCGCACCCTGTCCACCCCGAGCGTGCGGTTCACCGGGAGGTCCTCCGGCTCGGAGAGAGGGAACAGGCCGAGGTCGAAGGGCATCGGCTCGTAGTCGGGCAGGTCGAAGGGGAGCACCTCGACCACGCAGTCGGTGCCGCCGGGAAGGAGCAGCGCCTCCAGGGTCTCGTAGGTGCGGGAGCCGAAGAGCTCCTCGCCGTCGGTGTCCCTGACCACCAGGTCCAGGTCGGCCATGGGGTCGTCGAAGGTGAGGTAGAGCAGGTGCCTCCCCTCGGGGGAGCGGACCATCCACCTCCGGACCTCTCCCGGGACGGCTGTCCCGGCCATGGCGCGGCCGGACCCGAGCCGGGGGAAGTCGCCCTCCCGGGTGGTCGACAGCCTGTAGCCGCCGTCGCCGCCCTTGCCGTACCTGATGACATGGACGGTGAGGGTGTCCGACGGCAGCAGGGCGAGGCTAACCGACTCCTCCCCGCCCCAGTCCATGCTGGAGCCCCAGTGGGTCATGCCCGGGCCGTAGACCTCCAGGTCCAGGTCGGTCTCGGAGAGGCTCTGGAGGTCGACCCTCCAGAGGCCCTCCCTGCCCGGGCTCCAGCGCCACGCCTCACCCATCTCGTCCCGGGAGACCGTGCCCCCTGCCCGCGCTGAGGCGGAGCGGACCTCTCCGGGCGCAGCCTCGTCGACGCCGACATCCACCGGCCCGTCGTCGCCCGTCAGCCTGACCCAGAACCAGTAGTGGCTGAAGGCGGAGAGGAGCAGCGAGCCGTCCTCCGCCCCGACGAGCGGCGCTCCGTAATCGCTGTACGCCATCATCCCGGTGCCGCCACCTGCGGTCACCTCCAGCAGGACGTAGTCGTCCTCGAGGATCCGGAACCAGGCCTCGCCGCCGCTCACCTGGAGCGTGGCCGTCTCTCCGGCGACCAGGGTCTCGACTTCACCGGGAGCGGGCAGCTCGACCGAGAGCAGGGCGAGGACCAGCAGAGCAGCGTTCATCCCAGCCTCCAGCCATGGATTCGTTGTCCCTCCGACACCGGGCTACAATAGCCAACCGCCCGCTGGCGGGCCAAACCTGGGCTCAGCCGGCCTCCACGACGAAGTCCTCGAAGCTGCCGTACAGCACCGGCACACCGTCGGACTCGGCAAGCCGTAGGGCGAGGTCCCAGGCGGCCAGCAGCACGTAGCCGCGGAGGTCCGGCTCCAGGAGCATGGTTGCCGGGAGCCTGACCGAAGGCGGCCGCAGCTCCAGAAGTATCCGCTCCCCCGGCTCGCCGACCGGCCACGGGCGCATGGAGAGGCGGAGGGAGGGGTCGGACGAGGCACCGGACACCAGCAGCGAGCGGAGCAGGCCGAAGTCCCCCCCGAGGTGGTGCATCGCCGACCTCATCTGCGCGTGGGTCCTCCTCGGGCTGACGCCCGGGGAGGGCAGGCGCGTATGGAAGCCGGGCGGCTCGCCCGGCGGGAACCCCAGCTCGAGGAGCGGTGCGGACCAGCAGAGGCAGGCCGAGAAGAGGGTGCCGGCAACGTCCGCCGGGAGGTCGGTGGAGGCGCCCGGATCGGGCAGGGCGTCCAGCAGCCTGGGAAGAGAGCCTATCCTTCCGGAGGAGGGGCTCCTGTCTATCTCGCGCACATGGGTCCGAAGGAGGTCGAGCCCGGTTATGCGCACCCTCCCGCCCAGACCGTCGCTCCAGGTGCAGGCGCGGGCCAGGACGAGGCCGGCGTCCCGGGTGTCGCGCAGGTCGGAGGGGAAGCGGGTCAAGAGGCCCCCGACCTCGGATGGTGCTTCCTGACCACCTCTCGGAGCCAGCCCCTGTCGACATCCGTGTATATCTCCGTGGTCCTGATATCGGAGTGGCCCAGCAGCTCCTGGACAACCCGGAGGTCTGCGCCTCCCTGCAGCAGATGGGTGGCGAAGGAGTGCCGCAGGGTGTGCGGGTGGACGCCCTCGACCCCGGCCATGTCGGCGGCCCTGCGCACGATGCTCCAGACGGTCATCCGGGAGAGCGGGTTGCCCCTGCAGGTCAGGAAGAGCGCCGGCGTGGACCTGGAGGAGAGCAGCACCGGGCGGACGACGTCCACGTAGCGGCCGAGCCAGCGTACAGCCGAGCCCCCGATGGGGACGAGACGCTCCTTCGAGCCCTTTCCCCTGGGCCTCACGAGCCCCTCCTCGAGGTCGAGGCGGGCCACGGTCATGTCCACAAGCTCGCTCTCCCTGAGGCCGGCACCGTAGGCCAGCTCCATCAGCGCCCTGTTCCTGGTGGAGAGATGCCCGTCGCCCTTCCATGCCTCCACCACCGCCGCCGCCTGCGGAACGGTCAGGGCGTGGGGCAGCCGCGCGGGAAGCTTCGGGGAGCGGAGCCTCTCCGCCGGGTTGTCGCTCCTTCGCCTCTCCTCCTGGAGGAACCTGTAGAAGGAGCGGAGGGACGAGAGCTTCCGCCTGACGCTGGTGGGCGCAGAGCCTCCGAACCCCAGCGCCGAGAGCATGTCGGCGAGCTCCTCCCGGGTGGCGCTCTCCAGCGGGGAGCAGCCGTTGCTCTCCAGCCATCGCTGGACCTGGGCGAGGTCGGTCTCGTAGGCGGCTACTGTCCTGGGCGAGAGCTTCCGCTCCAGCGCGGCATGCTCGAGGAAGGCGTCCAGCGCCTCAGACACGGCGGCCGGTGGAGAGCCAGCTGCGGAAGTCCGCACCGGTGCAGCGACCGGGTACGGGGAGGGCGTCTCCCGGCTCCGGGCCGACGCCGACGGTGACCCCCCTCTCCTCCAGGAGCCCCATCAGCTCGGCCAGCCTATCCCGCTCCCGCACCGACGCCAGCCAGGAGGGGCAGTCGAGGACGAGCCCGCGGGCCTCCTCCCGGGAGAGCCCCAGCACCTCGACGAGGGCATCCGTGACCGGCTCCACGTCAACGCCGGCAGGCCTGCACATGTAGAGGTCGGCCACGGCGACGCCGGGGGGCTCCCCGTGCGCGGGGGGCGGCGGCTCCCGGAGCGGCTCGACCAGCTCGGGTCCGCTCCGGTGCTCCCCTGCAGGCTTCGGGGCGGTCTCCCGCGGAGCGGTCTCGACGACCGGTGGTGGCTCCGTGTCACGGAAGTGAGGCGGCCTGCCGGGGCCGGCCTCCAGCTCCGGAGGCTCCGCACCGCGCGGGGAGGCTGGCGGCTCGCCCGGCCGGACGACCGGGGGCGCTCCGGAAGAGGCGACAGCTCCCGGCCGGCCGCCGCCGGATGCCCTCGGGGAACCGGCCGCTGCTACCGGCGGCTCCCTCCCTGCCTCGCCAGGCTCCCCCGGTACAACCTCCGGGGCTTCCGGGCCGGCCTCCATCACCGGAGGAGGCCCGGTCGCCGCAGGCTCGCGTCCATGCCCGGGCGAGAGAGCGGGAGGAGGCTCCCCTACCGGTCTGCGGGCGGGGGCGGGAGGCTGTGCCAGCAGCACGACCGGCGGGGCGGGCCCGCTCGGGGCCGCTCTCTTCCTACCGCCGGGGACCGGCGGACGGGGCATCTCCGGCTCGGGTGGGGCGGCGCGGAACCTCGGAGGGGGCGCGGTCAGCTCGACCCTCCTCGGAAGGGGCGGCGCAAGGAACGGGGCGCTGCGGGCACGGGCGGCCACCGCCGGCCGCGATGGATGGAACCGGGGCGGCGGGCCGGGGAGCCCGGCCGAGGTCCCGGGAGGTGCATGAATCGGGGCGGGTGGCGGATGAATCACCGGAGGCTCTCCCGGCGTGAAGGAGCCGTCCGGAGAGTTTCCGGCCGGACCCTGGGCCCTTCGCTCCGCCGTCCGACCGCCTCCGTCGAACAGGGCGGCGCCGCCGGCCGGCACCGGGGCCTCCGTCTCCCTCTCGAGCCTGAGGACCCCGCCGGCGGCGGAGACCTCCGAGCGTATCGTCTCCGCCCTCTCCGCGGAGACCATGCGCCCGAGACAGAGGGGCATCCTCGTCATCCGGAGGGAGACCCTGTCGGGAGGCTCGCCGCTCAGCTCCTGGAGCCTTCGGCGCAGGCGGGTGCGGAAGCCCGGCCTGCAGCCGGTGAGGACTACCCGGTAGAGGTCTCCCTCCCTGCTGCCTCCCCCCCGGTCGGGAAGCACGAGCCCCTCTGCGCCAGGGTCGGGCGACACCCGGTCCGCGAGCCGCTGGGCCTCCCGCTCGGCGAGACCGCATGAGACGGTGAGGCTCCGTCCGGACGCCAGCGTCGAGTGTACCTCGGCTTCGTCCAGACCGGTCAGCCCGGAGAGGAGACGAACCGTCTCCCCGGAAGGGTCCGTTCCCCTGACGACAACCTTCCAGTACATGGCGGAGGCGGTCTCCGGCCTAGTTCTGCCGCCTGGTCAGCTCGACGTGGTCGCCGATGTCTATGAGCGCGGCGTCGGTGTTGGTGATTATCATCGCGGCCGACGTCTCCGTACGGGTGTCCAGCACTATCATCTGCGATATGGACACGTCGGGGACCGTGACGGTCTCCCCGTCGGGGGTCTCTACCCGCTCGCCGTAGTGGAACATCTCGAACATGTCCCCCGGCTGGAGGCCGTCGTTGGAGCCGCGGTCGATGTAGACCACGTCGAAGGTGTAGGCCCTGAGCGTGTGCTTGTCCCGGAAGCCCACCACCCAGGCGTCCATCTCCTCGACCACCTCGGAGCTGGTGACGGTTATCGGTGCGATGGAGGTGTAGGGCATCACGTACTGGCCGGTCTCCACCGGCAGGTAGCTGTGCTCGACTATCGCCATGCAGGCATCGGGGTTGACCTCGGTGACGCTGCAGACGCCTACGGCCCTGTGTATCCTGCCCAGGCGCTCTCCGGTCTCCGGATGCTCGACCTCCTCGCCGACCTCGAATACCCTGTAGGCCCTGCCGACCTCCAGCCCTTCGTCCTGGCCGATGTCCAGGGCCACGTAGTCGCCGGGGAAGGCGACGTGGTCGCCGAACATGCTCTCCTCGTCGGGATTGGTCTGTATGACGTAGCCTGCAGGGTCCGGCTCCTCGTCCGATATCATCCCGGCGGTCTCGAGGACCAGCCTGCTGAGTATCGGACGGTGGGTCGCGCCGGATGTCGTGTAGAGGCCCCCGTCGACCGTATCGGCCGTCTGCTGGGCGCCGATGTAGGGGAGCACGAGGACGTCGCCCGGCATCAGGAACTCGACCCCCTCGAGGTCGGGGTTGGCCTCGAGTATGTCCTGCCAGAGGAAGGGCGTGCCGTAGTAGCGTATGGACAGCTCCCAGAGCGTATCGCCGTAGTCGACGACATGGAGCCTCTCTCCCACCGCAACCGTGAACTGGGAAGCGGCCATCGCAATGATCGCCGCAAGAACAATGGAGAACCCTCTCATCTGAAACCTCCCCGTCTCCCGGGCTAGCCCACCGGCGTCGCGAATCTCATAACTTCATAATATTCTAAGTTAGTGGCCGGGCAGCGTCAAAGCCTAGGGGTATACTACGCACCGCCCCTCTCCCCCCGGGCCGGGCACCACCCTGACGCTCACCTCGTAGCTGCCTGCCGCTCCTATCTCCATCCTCGAGTCGGGGACGTTCACGGCGGCCTGCAGCGGTCCTTCCTCCCATACCGTCCCGCTCCAGACGGAGTCGGCGGCCATGGGCCTTCCGTCCCCCACCCGCAGGACGAGCTGTCCGTTGACCGCCCCCGGATAGAGGGCGGTGGTCGTTGCGTAATAGGGCCTCCCCGACGGCCCGCTGGGGCCGGTCTGCATGCTGACCGAGCCGGATGCCGTCACCAGCAGGACCTCTCCCGGAGAGACATGCGTCCCGACCGGCGTCCAGCCCTCGCCGGCGCGTACGGTAGCGGTGCCCCTCCTGCCGGAGTCCCCGGTCATGACGATGCCGGTCACCTCGGAGAGTGGGATGCCGCGCTCCGGACTGCCCCCTGCGCGTACCCTGCCCCCCTCGAGGACTATCTCTCCGAAACGGGGGACACCCTCCATGGCGTGGACCCATCCGAGGTCGGAGGGAAGCGTGACGCTTCCGCCGCCCTCGAACCCGGCGAGGCCGTCCCGGATGGAGACGATGTCGCCCACCTCGACGCTTCCGTCCGAAAGGACGACCCTGGAGCGCTCCTCGTCGCAGGCGGGGAGAACCAGCAGCATGGCGGCCATCGCTACGGCCAGGCTCCCGGTCGGGCGGGAGAACGCGGCCATCAACCCTCCTCCTCGGTCATGAACCTGTCTATCGCCTCGGAGACGTCGGATATCGGCTCGAAGCGCATCCTCTCGCGGACGTTCTCCGGCACCTCCTCTATCTCCCTCATGTTGTCTTCGGGTATGAGCACATGTTCGATGCCGCTGGAGAGCGCCCCCAGCGCCTTCTCCTTTATCCCGCCGACGGGCAGCACCCTTCCCCGGAGATTTATCTCCCCGGTGGCGGCCAGGTCGGCCCTGGCCCTGCGGCCGGTCAGCGCCGAGAGCATGGAGACTATCATTGCGACCCCGGCCGACGGGCCGTCCTTGGGCGTAGCCCCCGCGGGAACGTGGAGGTGGACGTCTATCTTCGAGAAGTCCGTCTCCGCAAGGCCGTAGTCCCCGGCGTGCACCCTTATCCAGGAGAGCGCGGTCTCCGCGGACTCCTTCATGACCTTTCCGAGCTGGCCGGTCAGGCTGAGCTTCCCGCTGCCCTCCATGATGCCGGTCTCGACGAAGAGTATCTCGCCTCCGGAGGGCGTCCAGGCCAGGCCGGTGGCGACGCCGCTCGTCGGCTCCCGCTCGGCCTTCTCCCTCTTGAACCGGACCGGCCCGAGGAACTCGTGCAGCCTGGAGGGGGAGACGACGACTATGCTCTCGTCTCCCTCCGCGACCCGCATGGCTACCTTGCGACAGATCCTGCCGATCTGCCGCTCCAGCTCGCGCACGCCTGCCTCGCGGGTGTAGCAGGAGACCATGGCCCGGAGGCCGTCGCGCCTGAACCGGAGGATCCTCCCGTCGAGGCCGGCCTCCTCCAGCCTGCGGCCGACCAGGTACCTCCTGGCTATCTCCAGCTTCTCCTCCTCGGTATAGCCGGGGATGCGGATTATCTCCATCCTGTCCCGGAGCGGGGAGGGGATGGTGTCCAGGTTGTTCGCGGTGGTTATGAACTGGACCCCGCTCAGGTCGAACGGCAGGTTCAGGTAGTTGTCCCGGAAGGTGTCGTTCTGCTCCGGGTCGAGGACCTCCAGCAGTGCCGAGGTCGGGTCGCCCCTGAAGTCCCTGCCCAGCTTGTCGACCTCGTCCAGCATGAAGACGGGGTTGTTGCTGCCCGCTTCCCGTACGCCCTGTATTATCTTGCCGGGCATCGCCCCGATGTAGGTCCTGCGATGCCCGCGTATCTCCGCCTCGTCGTGGACCCCGCCCAGCGAGAGGCGGACGAAACGCCGGTCGAGCGCCCTCGCTATGCTCCTGCCCATGGATGTCTTGCCGACGCCCGGGGGGCCGACGAAACAGAGGATGGGGGCCTTACCGGTGGGGTTGAGCTTCCTCACGGCAAGGAACTCGAGCATCCTGTCCTTGACGTCCTGAAGGTCGTAGTGGTCCTCCTCCAGGATGTCCCTTGCCCGGGAGATGTCCAGCATGTCCGTGGTGGACTCCAGCCAGGGCAGGGCGACTATCCACTCGATGTAGGTGCGTATCACGGCGACCTCGGGAAGGCTGGGATGCATCCTGCCCAGCCTCTGGAGCTCCTCCTCGGCCACCTCCCGGACCCTCTCGGGCAGCTCCTTCTCCTCCAGCTTGCCCCGGAGCTCCTCGACCTCCGGGTTCTCGGTCTCTCCACCGAGCTCCTTCTGGATGGCCTTCATCTGCTCCTTGAGGATGTACTCCTTCTGGTCCTTCTCTATCTCGGTCCGGACCTGGCCCTGTATCTTGTTGCGGAGCTTGAGGACCTTTATCTCCCTCGACATGAAGCCGGAGAGGATGCGGAGACGCTGGACTATGTCGTCCTCCTCCAGGATGGCCTGCCGGTCCTCGGTACTGACGTCCAGCCTGCTGGCGGCGACGAAACCGAGCCTCTCCGGGTCCCGGAGGAGCTCGAGTATCTGCATGTCCTCGCTGTCGCCCGGGCTGAGCTCGAACACCTGTCTCAACTGGTGCTCGACGTTGGTCCTCCAGGCCTCCAGCTCCAGCTCGTCGTCGAGCAGCAGCGTCTCCAGGTGTTCGACCCTGGCCTTCAGGTAGGGCTCCTCGCCATCGATGTACTCGATTACGCGGAAACGCTCCAGCCCCCTGAGGTGGAGCCGCATGATGTTGCCGGGGAACCTGTAGAGCCTGTCTATCCCGACGAGCGTGCCGACCCCGTAGAGGTCCTCCCCGGTGGGCTCACCCTCCGTCTCGCCGCGCACGGCGACGAGCCCCAGCATCTTGTCCCCCTTGACCGCATCGTCCACCATCCGCGCCAGCGGCATGCTGGTCACCGTCATCGGGACTATCGTGTAGGGGAAAGCCACGCCCTCGGGGTTGGGCATGACGGGGAGCACATCGGGGACCTCGACCTTCTGCTGCACCTCGGGCATCAGCCCTCCTCGCACGGGGCGTCGTCCCCGTCGTCGGAGACCGGGATGCTGACGGACGCCATCTGCACGTGCGGTATCCTGACCATGAGGACCCCGTTGCTCATCCTCGCGGTGATGGAGGATGCGTCTACCCGACCGGGAAGCATTATCTCACGTTTGAACGCGCCGGTGCGTATCTCCAGCTTCTCCGCTATGTGACCGTTCGCAGGCGACCGCTTCACCCCGCGGACGACCATCCTGTCACCCGTGACGGAGAGGTCTATCTCCTGCATGCTGACGCCCGGTATCTCGACGAAGACCAGCCATGCCCCTGGGGTGTCGTACACGTCTACCGGCGGGAGCCAGTGATCCGGTGATTCCCTGAACACGGCCCTCCCTCCTGCTTTCCCCTACTCTATGTCGAACCTGACCTGGACGTTCGTGGTCACCTCCACCGGCTCCCCCCCCTGGGTCGCCGGGCTGAACGTCCAGTTCCTCACCGCGTCGGCGGCGGCCTGGCCGCAACCGAGCCCCAGCGGGTCGTCCACTATCTCCACGTCCAGGACCGACCCGTCGGTACCGACCCTGACGGCCAGGGTCACGAAGCCGTGGAGGTCGCCCCTGGCCCTCGCCTGGGACGGCACCGCCGGCGGGGTCTGGGATATTGCGAACGGCGACGTCACCGGGAGCTCCTCCGGCGCCTCGGCCACGGTGTCAGCCGGCTCCTCCACCGGTACGGCGCTGAACTGTATGGAGGTGGTCTCGCCGGCGGTTATCTGCACGGTCCTCACGTCCTCCTCGAATGCCGGGTTGGTCAGGCGGACCGTGTGCGGGCCGGGCTCCAGCTCGACGCCGGTGAAGGGGGTGGTGCCGACCAGCTCGCCGTCCACGTAGACGTCCGACCAGGGCTCCGGACCGACGATGAGGGTGCCGGTCTCGACCTCCTCCTCGAGGGAGATGGTCCTGCTGTAGCCCTCCTCGTCCAGGACTATCGTGGCCACCCAGTCCTCCCGGTCCTCCATGGAGACCCTGAGCGAATGAGTCCCGAAGGGGAGCACCTCCGAGAGACGCCTGCCGGTGCCGGCGTTCGTCCCGTCGACGTAGAAGGTCGCGTTCCCGGGGGTGTCTCCGGCCAGCTGCAGGACTACCTGGGCCTGCTCCGCGGCAAGTATCTGAAGGTCCAGCCGGAGATCTGCCGGCTCGGCCACGAAGACGGATTCGGGCAGGCTCCTGTATCCCTCGAGCTGGGCCTGGAAGACGTGCTGACCGGTTCTCACCGTGTCGATGTTGCCCTCGATGGGCTCTCCGTCCACGAGAAAGTCGACCGCCCCGGGAGGCGGCTCCTCCTCCCCCTCCGGCATCCGGAAGCCGAGGGTCACCCGGACCTCGGAGGTGCCTATGCTGTCCAGGGTGAGGGTGTCGGTCCCGACCTGCCCCTCCCCGAGCTGCAGGGTAGTCTCGAGGACCTCGTACCCGGGGGCCGTCAGCCTTACGTTCCGGGGGCCGAAGACCGTGTCCGAGAGCACGTAGACGCCGGGCCTCGCCTGGGATATCTCCCTCCCCTCGACCATCAGCGTGGCGTTCGGCACGTCTCCGATGACGAGGTTCTGGGTGAAGGGCCTGGCGGGCGCTGCATCCCTGTCGTCCGGCTGTTCTCCGTCGCCGCCCAGCATAGGCAGGACGAACCGCACGACGGCGAATGCCGCAACGGCCAGGACGGCCACCACGGCGATTATCGCGATCAGCGGCGAGCGCTTCCGCTCCTCCTCCTTCGCGGTCTCCGGGACCGGACGCCTGACGGGCGCCCTCTGCCTCGCCCGCTGGGAGGGGAGGGTGGCGGTCGCGGCGGCGGGCCTGCCCCTGCCGGAAGCGGGAAGCTGCACATCCTCCTCGCGCTCCTCCGGGACACCCGCATCCTCCGGGGCCTCCGTCTCCTCCGGGGCCATGACCGGCTCCGGGGGGGGCTCCTCCACCCCGGTCTCCGTCTCCTCCGGCAGGGACGCCGCGGCAACCTCCTCCTCCGGGGCAGGTCGCCGGTAGGACTCCAGCATGTCCAGGAGCTCTCCCAGGACCGGGGCCGATGGCCACATCCGGAAGATTCTGCGGACGTTCTCCACAGCCACCTCCGGGTCGTCGCTCCGGATGCGGCTGCGCACGAGGTCGGCGAGGCTGTTGACCTTGATGGACCGCCTCACGGTCTGTATTCGCCTGCGGACCTCCCTGTTCTCCGGGTCGTGCCTCCTGGCCCTCTCCAGCTCCTGGAGGGCCCGCACCTCGTCCCCCGCCTCGAAGGCCTCCTCGGAGCGCTCCATGCAGTCCTTGACGAACTCCCCCGCGGAGACCTTCCCCTGTGCCCTGTGGGTCCGCTTGGAGCGGCTGCGGTTGAACCGCTCCATCGCCGCTATCTCCCGCTCTATGGTGGAGATGCGATCCTTGACGTCCCCGTTGGTCGGGTCGATGTCCAGAGCCTCGTGGAGCCTCCTCAGAGCCTCCCGTCTCTCCCCCCTCTGGACGAGCTCTCTAGCCTCGTCCAGGAGCCCATTCAGTCGCCCTGACTCAGAAGTCATGTCAATGAGACCTGCTCCTCCGTCCGGTGCTGTACGAAACCACTCCATCCGGGCCGGCTTACCCGGAGCCATCGGCGCCGGATGAAATCGCCGATGCGGTAACCAATCTACCGGCTAAAGATAGACCGGCAGGAGGGGGAGAGGCAAGCTCGCCGTCAGACCCCCAGCGACCCTGCCCCGTCGAACCTCCAGAGGAGCTCCCGTAGCGCTTCCGGGCCACCCCTGCCGGGGCTCTCCGCCAGGCTCCTCGCCAGCGGCAGCAGGTCGGTGTCGGCCTCCAGCGAGGCGACCCTGAACGCAGGCAGGCCGTGCTGGCGGGTACCGGCCACGTCCCCCGGCCCCCTCATCTCGAGATCCCGCTCGGCTATCCTGAAGCCGTCGGTGGTCTCGACCAGGGCCTGCAGGCGCTCCGCCGACCTGGCGCCGGACTCCTCTCCCCGGACCAGGAAGCACCAGGAGTCCCGGCCGCTCCTGCCTATCCTGCCCCTGAGCTGGTGGAGCTGGCTGAGACCGAACCTCTCGGCGTTGGCAACCACCATGACCGTTGCCTCCGGCACGTCTATCCCGACCTCGACGACGGTGGTGCTCACCAGGAGACCGATCCTGCCGGCGGCGAAGTCCCCGGCGACGGCGGTCTTCTCCGGGGAGGACATGTCGCCGGTGAGGAGCCCCACGCCGAAGCGCCCCAGAGGCCCCCTTGCCAGCACTTCCCAGGAGCTCCTGGCGTCCCGCAGGTCCATCTCCTCGCTCGCCTCCCGGAGAGGGTAGATGACGAACGCCCTCTCCCCCGCCTCCAGCCTCCGGCGCATGAGCTCGAACACCCGCTTCCGACCATCCCCCGTTACTACCGTGGTGGTGATGCTCCCCCGTCCGGGGGGCATCTCGTCGATCACGGAGACGTCCAGGTCTCCGTAGAGGGTCATGGCCATGGTCCTCGGTATGGGAGTGGCGGTCATCACCAGCAGGTGCGGCCTCGGCTCCCTTCCGGCCAGCAGGGCCTCCCTCTGCTCCACCCCGAACCGCTGCTGCTCGTCCACCACCAGGAGCGCGAGGTCCGGGATGTCCACCCCCTGCTGCAGGATTGCGTGGGTGCCGGTCAACACCCGCACGGAGCCGCCGGCGAGGCCGCCGAGGATCTCCCTCCGAAGGGCTGCCGGTGTCCCTCCGGTCAGCATGGCGCAGCTGATGCCGGCCGGCTCCAGCATCCTCCGGAGGGTCCGGTGGTGCTGGGTCGCGAGGACCTCCGTGGGGGCCAGGACCGCGGCCTGCATACCGGAGCCGCTGCAGGCGGCGCAGGCCAGGGCGCCGATGACGGTCTTGCCCGAGCCCACGTCCCCCTGGATCAGCCTCCGCATCGCCCCCCCGGAGCTCTTGCCGGCCATGTCGCGGAGGACGTCCCGGACTGCCCTCTCCTGGGCCCCGGTGAGGGACCAGGGGAGGGCGTGGAGAACCCTCTCCAGGAGGCCCTCACGGTCGGTCAGGGGCAGAGAGGGGCCGGACCATGCCTCCCTCCTGAGCCTTCGGGTCAGGAGCTGGTAGAGGAAGAGCTCCTCCAGGGCCAGGACCCGCCTGGCCTCCATCCCCCTGCCCGGGGAGTCCGGCGAATGCACCGCACGCAGCAGCTCCTCCCGGGAGGCGAAGCGCCTCTCCCGGAGGACCTCCGGCGGCAGGACCTCCGGGACTGCTCCCCCCGCCGCCGCCAGGGCGTCCCGGACCATCCGTCTCATGGCCCTCTGCCCCAGACCGGACGTGAGCGGATACACCGGGAGCACTCCGGGGCCGGAGCTCCGCCCCTCCCCCGTGAAGACAACCTCCGGATGGGATATGGAGGGCATGCCGAAGAGCGCTACGCGTCCGGAGGCCATAACCCGTACGCCCGACCTCAGCTTCCTGGTGACGAAGGAGGGGTGGAAGAAGACGAGGTTGACGCAGCCGGTCCCGTCGTCCAGGAGGGCGCTGAACATCCTCCTGCCGCCGGAGGTCCTCCTCCAGCTCGAGGCGGTGACCACCCCCTCGACCGAGACGTCCTCTCCCGGTCGCAGCTCGCCTGCGGCTGCGAGGCTCCGCCTGTCCAGGTAGTCCCTGGGAACGTGCAGGAGCAGATGCCCCACCGTCCTTATATCCAGCCTGCCGAGCGCCTCCGCCCTGGAATCTCCTATCCCGGGCAGGGTCCTGACGTCCTTCCCCAGCATCTCCTCCCCCGGCCAAAGCTAAGCCGCCGGGCGCCCGGGGGGCAAGCTCGGCGGGAGGGCGGAGGGAGTCCGCCCGGCCACCCCCGGGGGCTTGACGTCATGCCCCCGCGGAAGTAAGAGACGCCAGACCGTGAAACCACTCCCGAGGAGGTACTGCAGCGACCATGGAGAGGATCACGAGGGAGAGCCTCGAAGCCGCCGTAGAGCAGAGCCCGGAAGACATCGACGCCAGGCTCATACTGGCGGACTTCACGAGGAACGAGAGGAACCCCTCCGAGGCGCTCCCACTCTACGACGCGGTCCTCGAGCTGGACGAGGACAACGCCCTGGCCTACCTGGGCAAGGGCCTCTGCTGGGCCATGACGCTCCTCGACAACATCCCCGCTGTCGAGATATGGGGCCGGGAGATGGACGAGGAGGAGATGATAGACAAGGCCATGGGCTACCTGGAGCAGGCCGCCGAGACCGACCCGGAGCTGACCGAGGCCTACAACGCCATGGGCAGGCTGATGGTGATAGCCGGCCAGGAGGAGGAGGCGCAGGAGATGTTCCGCCAGTCCCTCCAGGTGGACCCCAGCCAGCTCGACGTCCTAGAGGACATGCAGGAGATAACCGGGAAGCCGGTCTGGAAGATACTCGACAAGGGGACCTGGATGGGCGAGGGGGAGGACGAGGAGTAGCCCCGCCCGTCTTGCCCGGAACCACTCTGCGCCTTATCCTATTCTCGTAGAAGGACCGTGCTGTATACCGACCGACCTAACGGCCTCCCGGCCGCAGGTGGCGGCTTCACGATGGGAGTGAATCGATGGAAGCAATCCTGAGCGCACTGCTCCTCGTTTCCGTGGGGGCACCTTCCGGAGAGGCCCCGATTGCCGCTCCGGAGCCGCTCTGGGGCGAGGACCTGCTCATCTGGGACATGGGACAGAACAGCACCTGGATGGGCCCCGGATACACGTACTGCGAGGGCATGTACGACCTCTACGGCAGGCAGTACGCCGCCGCCGTGACCGACAGCTCGGGAAGCAACGGCGACGCCGTGAAGCTCTTCAGCTCCCTCGAGGGGGGGGAGGAATGGGTCAGGGAGTACTACCTTGGCAGCGGGTACATGAAGGTCACCGACCCGGAGATGGTCATGACCTCCCGCGAGTTCGCACCGGACTCCACCTGCGAGTTCATCCTCATGTTCTTCGCCATGAACGATACGCTGAACAACGTCACCGAGCCCCAGGGGCTGAGGCTCGCGCTGCCGGACTTCGTTCTGGAGAGCTTCGTCCTCCCCCCGTACGCGGAGGAGGCCGACTCCATGGTGTCGGTCGCGGTGGTCAGCGACCGCAACAACGAGGAGATATGGTTCTTCGCGGAGGACGCCGGCAACAGCATATGGCTCACCCGGAGCACCGACTGCGGAGACAACTGGACCGACCCGCTGGAGGTAGCCCAGAACGGACGCAGGCCAACCGTCGACTACGGCCCGGGCGGCTGGGTCTACATGACCTACAGCCGGACCACCGACAACGCCATAATGTGCGTCTCCTTCAACGAGTCGGCCTACTACGAGACGGTCGTGACCGGCGGCAGCGCCTCGTCGGCGCCGGTCGTGGCCGCCGAGCAGGCCGGCCCGGCGGAGCTCTCCATAATCTTCCACGACCAGAGCTTCAACATCCGGATGGCCATGTCCTCCGACAACGGCGCCACCTGGGACGTCAGCAGCCCCATCTCCCAGGGCACGTACCCCTACATCGACGTCTTCCGCGAGTCCAGGCGCTGCGCCCTTGCGTACATCCACGTGAGCGAGATCATCTACTACGCCTCGGCGGACAACCTGAGGGACCTCTCGACCGAGCGCCCCTCGCCCGTATCGGGGCAGCTGGTCTTCACGGGCGGGCCCCCGGTGGTCCGCCATGGCGTGCTGCCGAGCCAGGTATCCCTCTTCTACATGAACCCCGGGATGGGCAGCCCCGCCCCGATGAACCTCTGGTTCGACAACTCCGACATGTCCGGCGTCTCCGTCGACCCCGAAGCCGGTCTGTCCATGTCCGTGGGGCCGAACCCCGCCGCAGGGGCGTTCACGGTAGAGCTAGGTCTCGGCATCATGCGCGACTGCAGGCTTGACGTCTACTCCCTTGACGGACGCCTGGTGGAGAGCGTCTGGAGCGGCATGACGGACGCCGGCAGCTTCAGCGCAGGCGGCTCCCTGCCGCCCGGCGTCTACAGCGTAGTCCTCAGGAGCGGCTCCGATACGGTCCGGAGGAGCGTGGTCAGGCTCTAGACCGGGCCAGGACCAGGTCGCGGAGCATCGTGCAGAGCGGGCGGCCCATGCCGCCCGCCTCGCCTTCCATCCCTCCCCGACCGCTGCCCGGCGGGAGCCCCAGGCCGGTCAGGAAGCCTATCTCGGTCCTCCGTCCGCGCTCGAGGTCCTGCAGCATGCTGCAGCGGTTGTCGGATCGGTCGAGGAGCCTCTCCAGCATCCCCCGCGCCTCCGGTACCGCCTCCGGGCGCAGACCTTCGGGGACCACCGGGACCAGCTCCTCCAGGAGCATCCGGACCGCGCCGCCCAGACCTGCGCGCAGAAGCCGGTCGTTCGGGAGTCCGGTCAGGGCTCCCAGCGGGTTGATTACGCTGTTGACCAGCCACTTGGCCCACCTCGAGACCTCGATGTCGCCGACCTCGCGGAGGGGGAGGTCCGTCTCCACGAAGAGCCGCGCGCCCGCGCCGCCCTCCGGGCAGACCACCTCTCCCGGAGAGGTAGCGACCCGCCCGGGGCCCAGCTCCCTGAACCCCATGGAGAGAACCGCCGGCTCCACCTCATCGGCCCAGCCGGGGCCCCAGACCGACTCCAGTCCCATCCCGTTCGCTACGCAGACCGCCGGCAGAGCGCCGGAGCCGCGCACGCGGGGAGCAACCTCGGCCAGGTCGTAGGCCTTCACGGCGAGCAGCGAGACATCCGCGCCGAGCGCGTCGCCGCTCTCGGCGCGACGGACTGCCGCCCGTCCGGAGAGCGGACCCTCGGACGCCAGCACCGCGGTGCCCCGCCCCGAGCCCGGAGGGCCGACCAGCACCACCTCCCGGGCGGTAGACGCGAGGGCGACGGAGAGGCCCTTCCCGACCGCCCCGTCGCCCCAGACCAGAACCCTCTCCCGGGAGCCTGCGCCCCCGGTCGGGAGCAAGGTCTACTCCTTCTCCTCTGCCGGCTCGGCGACCGCCTGTGCGCCCTTGTGCTTCTTCACGTCCTCGATGGCCTTCCGTGCGGTCCTGTGGATGTCCTCCACCACCTTCTTCCCGGCGCCTATGACCTTCTCGGCCTCCTCCTGGCCGAGGCGGACCAGGTCCTCGCCCTTGTGGCCCAGGTCCTCGGCGGTCCTGCGTATCCTCTCCCTGGTCTCCTCCCCCTTTGCCGGGGCGTAGAGGAGGGCGAAGGTCGCCCCCACCATGGCTCCCGCCACGAAGGCCCAGAAGTCGTTCTTGCCGTGCTCAGACATGTCGTTCCCCTTTCGGTTACTTGGCTCCGCAGCACTTCTTGTACTTCCTGCCGCTGCCGCAGGGGCAGGGGTCGTTCCTGCCGACCTTCGGGTTCTCCCGGACCACGGTCCCCGCGCCCCTGCCGGCACGGGCCGCCGCCCCTCCGGCCGGCCGGGGGGGAGGTCCGGCCTCGGCACCGGCTCCTCCGGGTGCGGGCACCGCTGCCGAGGGGTGCCTGGCGCTGCCGGAGACCTCCGCCGTCCTGGGCATGTCCGTCTCCACCCCCCTCGGCCAGATGGAGAGGACCTGGCGGACCGCCAGCCTGTCTATCCCGTCGAGGAGGTCCTCGAACATGCCGAAGGCCTCCTTCTTGAACTCCACAAGCGGATCCCTCTGCCCGTAGGCCCGGAGGCCTATGCCGGACTTCAGGTGGTCGATGGCGTAGAGGTGCTCCCTCCACATGGCGTCGATGGAGCCGAGCACAGCCCGCCTCTCCAGCTCCGCGGAGAGCTCCGGGCCTATCCTCTCCCGCTTCTTCCGGTAGAACGAGAGGACCAGCTCGCCCAGCATCCCGGAGGCCTCCTCCGGCGAGTCGGCGCGCTCGCGGACCGGCCCGGTCTCGAACCGGACGCCCGACATCTCGCCGAGGAGCGCCTGCGCCCTGTCGGTGTTCCACTCCTCCGGCTCGGTCTCCTCCGGGAAGCACTCGGAGACAGCCGCGGCGGCAACCGAGGAGACCATCTCCTCGACCTCCTCGACGAGACCCTCTCCGGTGAGCGCCTGGAGCCTCCTCCCGTAGATGACCTCCCGCTGGCGGTTCACCACGTCGTCGTACTCCAGGAGGTGCTTCCTGATGCCGAAGTTGTACTCCTCCACCCTCTTCTGGGCCTTCTGTATGGCCCTGGTGAGCATGGGGTGCTCGATGGGCTCCCCCTCGGCCTCTCCGCTGCTCTTCTTCAGAAAGTCCAGCAGCTTCTCCGAGGCGAACAGGCGGAACAGGTCGTCCTCCAGGCTCAGGTAGAACCTGCTGGCGCCCGGGTTGCCCTGCCTGCCGCTCCTGCCCCTGAGCTGCCTGTCTATCCTGCGGGACTCGTGCCTGGTCGTACCGACGACGAAGAGCCCGCCGGGCTCGGTGCCGCCCTTTCCGTCGTCGACCTCCAGGACCTCCGGGGCGAGCTTTATGTCGGTCCCCCGCCCGGCCATGTTCGTCGCTATGGTGACCGCCCCCACCTGACCGGCCCTGGCCACTATCTCGGCCTCCTGCTGGTGGTGCTTCGCGTTCAGCACGCTGTGGGGTATCTTCCTGGCCTTCAGAAGCCTGGAGATCAGCTCCGAGACATCGACCGAGACCGTGCCCACCAGCACCGGCTGGCCCCTGGAGTGGAGCCGCTGGACCTCGTCGGCTATGGCGACGTACTTCTCGCGCCTGGTCTTGTAGACCCTGTCGTTCATGTCGTCGCGGACGACCGGCCTGTTCGTGGGGACTACCACCACGTCCAGCCGGTAGATGCTCTCGAACTCGTCGGCCTCGGTCTCGGCGGTGCCGGTCATGCCGGAGAGCTTGTCGTACATGCGGAAGTAGTTCTGGATGGTGATGGTCGCCAGGGTCTGGGTCTCGCTCCTTATCTCCACGCCCTCCTTGGCCTCCAGCGCCTCGTGGAGACCATCGCTGAAGCGCCTGCCGGGCATGAGGCGGCCGGTGAACTGGTCGACGATCATCACCCGGCCGTCCTGGACAACGTACTCGACGTCCTTCTCGTAGAGCTGGTACGCCCTGAGGAGCTGGTCGATGTTGTGGAGCGCCTCGGCCTTCCTGGAGTGGTCCGCGTAGGCCTTCCGCCTGAGCTCCAGCTTGCTCTCCTCGTCCTCGTCCAGGACCTCTATCTCCGCGATGTCGTCGCCGATGTCGGTCAGGAGGAAGAAGTCCGGGTCCTGCGGGGAGAGGGCCTTCCTCCCCTCCTCGGAGAGGGAGACCGAGCGCTCCTTCTCGTCCAGGCTGAAGAAGAGGTCCTCGTCCAGCTCGTGGCGGCGCTTCTCCCTCATCAGCTGCGCCTCCATGCGCTGTATCGCATGAAGCCTGTCCGGGTCCTGCAGCGACCTGGCCAGCTTCCTGTGCTTCGGGGCGCCCCTCCTGGCCTTGAGGTAGAGCATGGCGGCCTCGTCGGTCCGTCCGGCCTCCCAGCCTTCGTCCGCCTCCGCAACGATGCGGTTCACGAGGACGGTCTGCTTCCGGACGAGGCGCTCGACATCGCCCCGGTACTCCTTGTAGCGGTTGGCCGAGCGGGCCACCGGCCCGCTGATGATGAGCGGCGTCCTGGCCTCGTCTATGAGGACGCTGTCCACCTCGTCCACGATGGCGTAGTGGTACCCCCTCTGAACCCGTCCCTCCAGGGTGACCGTCATGTTGTCGCGGAGGTAGTCGAAACCGAACTGGTTGTTGGTGCCGTAGGTTATGTCGCAATCGTACTGAGCCCTCCGTTGCTCCGGGCCCATCTCCATCTGGATGCAGCCCACGGTGAGCCCGAGGTACTCGTAGACGCCGCCCATCCACTGGGCGTCCCTCCTGGCCAGGTAGTCGTTGACGGTGACCAAGTGAGCACCCCTGCCCACCGGAAGGCCGTCCAGCGGCTCGTAGACCCACCGCTCCGGGTCCTCGCCGTACCTCTCCCGGGCGAGGGCGGTCCATTCCGGGCTCAGCTCCAGGGCGTTGAGGTACATGGGCATGACCGCCACCAGGGTCTTCCCCTCCCCGGTGGCCATCTCCGCTATCCTGCCCTGGTGGAGGACAACCGCCCCTATGAGCTGCACGTCGTAGGGCACCATGTCCCAGGCCTGGTCGCTGCCGGTGACGTCCCATGAGCTCCCCAGAAGCCTTCGGCAGGACTCGCTCACCACCGCGAAGGCCTCGCACATGATGTCGTCGGTGGTCTCCCCCAGGGCCAGCCTGACCCTGAATGACCTGGTCATGTCCCTCAGGGAGTCGTCGTCGAGGTCCCGGAGCCTCTCCTCGTGGGAGCGGATCTCCCCGACGTAGGGCTCCAGCCTCTTCAGGTTGCGAGCCTGCCTGTCCCCGAAGAGCTTCGATGTCAGGCGCCTTATCACCTGTGGACCTCCGTAGTGTCTCCAGCCCCGGTCCGACCGGGGGTAATATAGCCGTCCGCGGAGCCTCCGCTCCCGTCCGGGGATGCATGCGCTCCGCTCCGGTCCTTGGAGGCCTCTCCCGCGCCGGGCCAGGGCGGCGGCCCGAGGAGGAGCCCCGCCAGGAGGAGGAGCAGCAGCACGCTAGCCGCGAGCAGCAGCGCTCTCGTACTCATCAAGCAGCCGCAGCAGCGAGTCGGCCAGTACGGAGAAAGTCTCCGGCTCGGCCGACGCACCGGCCCGGAGCCCCGAGGCCCTCTCCAGGAGCTCCCTCGAGGCGGTCCGCTCTCCGCCCCGCAGCAGATCCCTGCCGTGGAGGTAGAGCGCCCATCCGAGGTCCCTCCGCGACTGGGGGCAGTCCCTGCTCTCCAGGGCCCGCCGGAGAGCCCATATCCTCCGGAGAGGCGATTCCTCGGCCTCGGCCAGGGCAGCCATGGCCCCCCAGTAACCGTAAGAGCCGGAGGCCTCCGTCCGCAACCCCCGAAGCACCTCGGAGCAGAGCCTCACGCTGTCCGCCTCCGCCGCCGCCTCGGCCAGGAGGCAGGCATAGAATGCCGAGGAGCCGTCCAGCTCGAGAGCCGTCCGGCGAAGCGCAAGCACGGAGTCCGGGGGGACGTCGCCGGCCAGCAGCACGGAGAGCCACGCGCAGGCGTCGGCGGCGGTGGAGTCGTCCGGTGAAGAGACGGCCCGGGCCAGCCACTCTGCCGAGGGGGAGGGGGAGATGCCGGAGTCCCGCTCCGCGGCAGCCAGGTGGTAGCGGCATGCGCCGCCGCCCCTGACGAATGGAGAGAGCTCGATGACCCCCGCCAGGTCGCCCGTGCCGCGGAGCGCCTTCATGAGCTCCGCCAGGTACCAGCGGTCCGCCGGGTCCAGCTCCCATGCCCGCCCGGCAGCCTCGGCGGCCCCCCCGTACATCTCCAGCCTGTTCAGGGTCCAGGCGAGCCTGTAGGCCAGCCAGTCGTCGGTGGGACGCTCGGCAGTCTCGGAGATCAGCAGAGGGAGAGCCTCTTCGAGGCGGCCCGCCGCCCTGAGGGAGTCTCCGGGGGATGTGAGCAGCAGGGGTACCAGGACGGCCCGGAGAAGCCCGAGCAAACCTTCTCCCTAGAATCCCCCGACGGAGCTGTCGGGGAGAACGCCCCCGTAGCGCAGCTCGATCGTAAGGTC
Organism: uncultured bacterium; assembly: GCA_964423505.1. Lineage (GTDB taxonomy): Bacteria > Fermentibacterota > Fermentibacteria > Fermentibacterales > JCC-6 > CAYREX01. Next base: position 29,249 of record CAYREX010000008.1, read on the forward strand.
GTCGGTGGGACGCCATTCGAGGCCGAGCCCGCCCATTACGAGACCCCTCACCGGGGTATCGAGGCCTATGAGCCTGGAGTAGCCCATGTCCACCTCGGCGGTGAGCCTGGAGCCCAGGTCCAGGGTCATGGTGCCCGTCATCGTGCCGGTGCCGTAGCTCACCCCCCCGCCGGAGACGAAGCCGAAGCTCGCGGAGCCGGAGAACTCGGGCCTGAGCAGGCTGCCTCCGCCCGGTCCGGTCAGGTCGAACCTTGAGGGGTCTAGGCCTATCCCGGCGAAAGCCGAGGCCGCGACCGCCAGCACCAGTGCGGGAACCATGAGTCTCATTCGGGCCCTCCTCTCGCGGGCTAATATATATAGGCAACGGTATACCACGGAAGCTCTCGGAGGGAGGTACCCGGGAATGAGGCTCGAGTTCCGGGAGGGCGTAGTTTTCAGGGACGAGCCGGAGGGCGGCATCCTCTTCGACGTCGACACCGGCGGGCTGAGGCTGGTGGAGGGCGTGGCCTGGGGCATCGCCGGCATGATAGCCGCCGGGACCACCAGGGAGGAGGTCCTCGCGGAGCTCGAGCGGAGGTACCCGGAACGGGAGGAGCTGGCGGGCGATCTCGACTCCTTCCTCGCCGAGCTCTCATCGGCGGGGTTCCTGAGGAACTGATGCCGGGACCCAGCTCCGGCCCGGTCCAGGCGAACCTGCTCCTGACCGGCCTGTGCAACCTGGACTGTCCCCACTGCGGCGTGCCCCGGGGCAGGCCCGCCGGGGAGGACCTCCCGCCGACCGAGTGGGGGGCGATAGCAGACAGGCTCGCCGAGGCCGGCGTGCTCTACGGCGTCATGACCGGCGGAGAGCCCCTTGCCAGGGATGACTTCCCGGAGCTCCTCGCCGAGTTGACGGCACGTCCGCTCAGGCTCTCCCTGAACACCAACGCCACTCTTGTCGACGAAGAGGCCGCCAGGTGCATAGCCGGCGCCGGCCCGAGGCTGGGCGGCGTGTCGGTCAGCCTGGACGGACCAACCGTGGAGGTTCACGACGCCATGAGGGGCGAGGGAGCCTTCGACGCCATGATGGAGGGGGTCGCGCGCCTCTGCGGGGCGGGCGTCGGGGTGAGCTTCTACTGCACTGTCAGCTCGGTCAACATAGACCACCTGGAGGAGACCGTCCGGCTGGCCGGCAGGATGGGCGGGGGAGTGAGGCTCAACTACGTCTCGGACGTCGGGGCCTGCTCCGACCCGGAGCTGCTTCCGACCTCATCCCAGCTGCGGAGGGCTTCCTCCGTGGTCCTCAGGCTCCTCCGGGACGGCAGGCACCGCATGAGCGGGGTCCTCGTGGAGGCTTCCCTGCAGGCAGCGATGCTCCGCTCCGGCAGGGCGAGGGTGATGGAGGGGAGGAGTCCGTGCCGCGCTCCGGCGATGAAGATAGCCGTCTGGCCGGACGGTTCGGTATCCCCGTGCGACTTCGTGCCCGAGCCGGTCCTGGGAAGGCTGCCCGGTCAGAGCGTCGCCGAGGTCCTCTCCTCGCCGGCTGCCGACGCCTACTCCGAAAGGGCCGGCCGGCGCAGGTACCTCATGCACGGATGCGGCGGCTGCTCTCTGCGTCCGTACTGCCACGGACCCTGCATCGCGGTCCGCGAGAGGGATGACGAGGCGCGCTACGCCGTTCACTGTCTCCGGTCCTACCTGCCGGACGAGGAGGACTGACGTGGGGACCCCTCCGCTCCTCTCCCTCTACATCAACGTGACCGACGGCTGCAACCTCGGTTGCGGTCACTGCTGGATCGACCCGGCGAGGAGCGGGAGCGGCTTCGAGCCGCGTCCCGCCGCGCCGCGGGAGATGGGCGCCCGGCTCGTCTCGCGCCTGGTCGGGGAGGCGTTGGAGCTGGGGCTGCAGTCCGTCAAGCTCACCGGCGGCGAGCCGCTCCTCCGCTCGGACTTCCCGGAGGTCTACGCCCGGGTGCGGGGCATGGTCGGATGCGTCATGGTGGAGACGAACGGGACGGTGGTGCCGAGGGGCTTCTGGCAGGCCGTGGAGGAGTCGCCCCCGGACGAGGTCGCGGTGAGCCTGGACAGCAGCGACCCGGAGCGCCACGACCGGCTGCGCGGCGCCGGGGGCGCCTGGGAACGGACGGTTAGTTTCGTCCGCGGCCTGGTGGCCAGGGACATCTACTGCCAGCTGATAATGAGCGTCGACTCCACCGAGGTGACCCCGGTGCTGGAGATGGCCCGGTTCGCCGACGGCCTCGGGGTGTCGTCGCTCAAGGTGAACCTGGTCCAGCCGGTCGGGCGTGGAGCCTCCGGGGTTCTCCACTCGATGCCCGCCGGGGAGGTGCTCGGGTTCGCCTCGAAGGTCCACGCGGCCACCCGGGGCGGCGTGAGCGTCGACCTCCCCCAGGCCTTCCTCACCGGAAGGAGGCTCATGCGGAACCCCAGGTGCGGCATACTGAACCTGCTGGGAGTGCTGGCCGACGGCAGCTTCTCCTTCTGCGGCATCGGCGTCACCAGGCCGGAGCTGGTCATGGGCTCCTACCCGGAGCGGAGCCTGCGCTCCGTCTGGGAGGGCTCGGAGCTCCTACGGGAGCTGCGCGGGCTGGTGCCGGAGCAGCTGGAGGAGCCCTGCGCAGGCTGCATCCACATGCGGGGCTGCATGGGGAAGTGCGTCATGCAGAACTACTCCGAGACCGGCCGGCTCACGTCCTCTCACTGGCTCTGCCGCAGGGCGCTGGAGGAGGGGCGCTTCCCGGAGACCAGGAGGCTGCCCGGGCGGTGATGAGGAAATCGTACCCGAGGGGCCTGGCCAGGGCCGTTGTCGGCAGTGGTGCGCTACTGCACGCTGCCACCCTGGTCCTGGACGGGATGGCCGTGGCCTTCGCCGCCCGCTCCGGGGTGGGGAAGACCACCCTTGCGGAACGGGCCCGCCGGGCCGGCCTGCCGGTCATTGGCGACGACTCGGTGGTGGCCTCTATCGGGACTGACGGCGTCCTGAGGGCCATCCCGATGCCGGGCTCCCGCTTCGCCGGGAGCGCACCGGCGGAGCTGGGAGCGCTGGTACTGCTGGAGCGCGGCACTCCCCCGGTCGTCAGGGGGGTCTCCCCGGTGTACGCCGGATACCGCCTGCACAGGGACGTGCTCCTGCTGTACATGCTCGACGTCCCGACGGAGGAGAGGTCGCTCTTCGCCCTCGGGGGCCTGGAGATAGCCTCCAGGGTCCGCTGCTTCCTTGCCAGATACAGCCGGGAGGAGGAGCTGAGGGGGGTCGTCGAGCGGCTGGAGGTGCATGGGAAGCCGTAGCGGAAGGCTCGTCCACGTCCGCGGGGGGAGCATGTGGCCGTGCCTCGTGCCGGGAGACCTGGTCTCGACCGAGATGGTCGAAGCCCGGAGCGTCTCCCCCGGAGACGTGCTCGTCGTTCCGGGGGCCGGCGGACGGAACGTCGTGCACAGGCTGCGGGGAATGCGGAGCGAGGCCGGGGGGCTGGTCCTGGTCACCGGCGGTGACCGCTCCGGAGAGGACGAGCCGACCGTCGTCCGGCCCGGTGCGGAACTGAGGCGGGTCACCGGTGTTCTGAGGGGTGGCAGATGGAGGAGGCCCTCCGGCCGCTTCATCCTGGCGCCGCTGGTCCCCGGGATAATCCTCAGGGCGCACTGCTGGCTGGTCAGGCGAAGGGGGCACCGGCCGGCCCCTCCTTGACAGAGAACGCGCTATTGCACAGTTATCGTGCAGATTGCCACGACGAGAGGTGACGGATGAACAGGTTCCCGAAGGACTACGAAAGCCCCGAGCTGCTGCGTCTAGACAACGGCGTCGAGAGCGGCTGGGCCGCCTGGTGCGAGGGCGGCTTGAGCCCCACCACGGTCTGTACTTTCGGCAACGGCGGTCCGAACGATGGTGGCGAGAGGCTCATCGACCCGGAGGTCATCCAGCAGAGCCTCTAGCGCCCCGGCGCTCCACACCCAGCATAACAAGCCCAAGCAGCACCGCGAACCAGAGCGTGGCGAAGCGCATGACTATGGTCACCGCCGCAGCGTCCGGCTCGCTCATGACCTCCGTGAGCAGCGCGCCGATGGTTATCTCGGTCAGCCCCAACCCGCCCGGTATCATCGAGACCGCCCCGGCTATGGAGCCGGCGGAGTGTGCCAGAAGGGCAAGCCCCACCGGAAGCTCCAGGCCCATCGACCGCGCCACAAGGCAGAGCACCAGCGCCTCCGCCCCCCAGGAGAGTACGCCGAGGGGAACCGACACCGCCAGGCTCGCCGGGTCCAGCACGGAGCTGCAGTGCCGCTGGAAGCTGACCAGCCCCTCGCGCCGTCTGGCCAGGGCCCCTATCCTGCACAGCAGAGAGAGGACCGCCGAGAAGGCCGGCGCCCAGAGCAGAACCGCCATGGCCATGGCCACAAGCGCCAGCCCGGCGGCCAGTGCCGGGAGGACGTCGGCATTGCTGACCAGGAGCAGGCCCAGGGCCGCTATGACCAGCATGCTCAGAAGGTCCGTCAGACGCTCCGCCACCACCACCGGCGAGGTCCGCGATACGGGGACGTCCCTCCTCTCCTTCAGCAGGTAGCACTTCACCAGCTCACCCAGCTTGCCCGGGGAGACGGTCATGGAGAAGCCGGCGAGGAAGACGCCCAGGCTCTCCCCGGCGGGCACCCTCACGTCGACCCGGCGCAGCAGGTACTGCCACTTCAGGAATCGGAGGCCGTAGTTGGTCAGGGAGAGGGAGAGGAAGAGCGGGACCCACCAGAGGGCGACCCGGGAGACCGCGCCTGCGACCTGGCCGGCGTCGGAGTAGAGCACGATGGCAGTGTAGACGGCAATCGCGAGGAAAACGCTGAGCAGGATCCTGCCGCGCAAGCTCCTACCGTCCGGCCTTCTTCAGGTGGTCCAGCTCCTCCGCCAGCCCGGCCGCGGCCGGGCTCCCCTCTATGACCTTGAGCGCCTTGTCCGCCAGCCTTGCCGCCTCGTCAGTGTCCCCGGCATGGCTGCAGGCCCTGGCTGCGAGAGCGAGAGCGTTGGCCCTGGTCGGCGCCAGGAGGGCGTTGCCCGGGGGGACCAGGTCGTAGGCTATCAGGGCCTGCACCCTGGCCTCCACCGGCCTGTCCCTCTTCAGGTGCAGCATCGCCAGGTTGATATGCACGCCGGCCCTGGAGACGCCCTCCCTCTCCTCCAGCGCCGACTCCAGCAGCTCCTCCGCCTCTTCCAGCCGCTCGCCGGACTCTATGAGCATGCCGGCTATGTTCACGCGCATGGTCGGCGCCAGGGAGGGATCCTTCTCCATCGCCTTCCTGTAGAGCTCCTCCGCTCCCTCCCGGTCACCGCCTCCACCCTTCACGTAGCCGAGCTGTGCCAGCGCCATGCCGCTGTCGTCCCCGCGCTCCATGGCCTCCCGGACAACCTCCCCGGCCTCCTCGAGCCTGCCGGCCCTTATCAGGAAGTAGACCAGGGCGTTGGTAAGAGGGTCGCTGACGCTGCTCCTGCGCATGTTCCTCCGGAGGAAGCGGACCATGCCCTCCGTGTCCCCGGAGGATGCCATCCTGGCCGCCCTCCTGAGCTGGAGATGGCGCAGCGTGCCGGAGCTGGCCAGCCTCCATGCCAGGAAGACCACCATGAGGACCAGTACGCCCAGTACGAAGAGCAGCCATTCCGGCATCATCCGCCCCCTCTCCTCTGGCTCATGTCGAACTCGGTAAAGTCGGGGAGCGTGGTGTCCGGCATGAGGCCTCCGTCCCCCTCGTGAAGGCGGCAGAAGCCGGTTGGGGCGGTCCCCTTCCAGAAGAGCTCCTCCCTGGCGTGCTCGCCGCAGCCGGCGACGGCCAGCTGCCCGGTTATGCCGCAGATGACGGCGCTCTCCACCGTGCCCGGCGTCGGGCCGGGGAAGGCAAGGCTGCTGTCGGCCGGGGCGTCCCGGAAGACCGAGCGCATGAACCTGTTCCAAACGGGCAGGGCGATGCTGCTCCCCGCCTGGCCCCTGCCGTTCTGCAGCCTCATCCTTATGACGTGGTTGTCGTACCCGACCCAGACGCTGGCGACCAGGTCCGGGGTGAACCCCACGAACCAGGCATCGGCGTAGTCGCTGGTGGTCCCGGTCTTGCCGCCGGCCTCCCTCTCCGAGTAGGCGCCGCCCCAGTACCACCTGGCTCCGGTTGCGGTGCCGCCCCTTATCACCGTCTGGAGCATGTCGTTCATCAGGTATGCGCCGGTCTGGGAGAGCACCCTCGTACCGGGCTGAGGGGTGGTGTTGTCCTCAAGCACGTTCCCGTAACGGTCCTCCACCCTGAGCACAGTCACGGCGTCCCGGGCCAGGCCGCCGGTGGCGAACGGGACGTAGGCCTGGGCCATCTCCAGCGGGTTGACCATGCAGCTCCCGAGGGCCAGGGAGCTGACTATCGGTATGCTCGACTCTATCCCCATGGTCGAGGCCCTGGCGGCGGCGGCCTCGATGCCCACCGCCATCCCCAGCCTCACCGCGGAGACGTTGTAGGAGAGGGCCAGTGCCCTCCGGAGCGTGACCATGCCGTGGAAGGTGTGGTCGTAGTTCCTCGGTCGCCATGTCCCCGGGTCGAGGTCGACCACCACCGGCTGGTCGAGGATGGTGCTCCCGGGAGACCATCCCTGCTCGATGGCCTCGGCGTAGACGAACGGCTTGAAGGAGCTGCCCGGCTGCCTCCGGGCCTGCACGGCGCGGTTGAACTCGCTGTGCGCGAAGTCCCGCCCCCCGACCAGGGCCCTGACGTAACCGGTCCCCGGCTCCAGGGCCACCAGGGCGCCCTGGATGTAGTCGGGGGCGCCGGAGACGGTGTCCGCCACCGCCTGCCACCTGTCGTAGCTGCTCTCGTACCGCAGCCTCTCGCCGCCGCTCTGGAAGGTGCCGGTCTGCGGGTCCCACACCGGCTCCTTGGAGGTGAGCACGCTGTCGATGGCCTGCCGGGCCAGCTCCTGCATCTCCGGGTCCATCGTCGTCCAGACGCGCAGCCCCTGCTCGTATACCGCCGACCAGCCGTACCTGCCCACCAGGTACTGGCGGACGTACTCGGAGAAGTAGCCCCACTCCTGGTCTACCTCCGGCCTGAAGATGCGCACTCCCAGTGGCGTCGCCTGCGCGGCCTCAGCCTGCCCATCGGTTATGTGGCCCTCGCCGGCCATGACCGAGAGGGCGATGTTGCGCTGGGTCATGCAGCGTTCCGGGTTCCGGACCGGGTTGAATCCGCTGGGGTTCTTCACCATCCTGACCAGCATGGCCGACTGGGCCAGGGTCAGCTCGGATGCAGATATGCCGTCGAAGTAGGTCCTGGCCGCCGCCTCGATGCCGTAGGCTCCCGATCCGAAGTAGATGTGGTTCAGGTACATCTCCAGTATCTCGTCCTTGGAGAACTGCCGCTCTATCTCCATGGCTATGAAGGCTTCCTGGATCTTCCGCTGTATGGTCTGGTCCGGGACCAGGAAGAGCCCCTTCGCCAGCTGCTGGGTTATGGTGCTGGCCCCGTGGGTCTCGCCGGTCCTTATGTCGTGGATGGCGGCCCTGACGATGTCGCGGAGGCTGACTCCCGGGTGCTCGTAGAAGGACTGGTCCTCCGTGGAGATGAAGCCCTGCACGACGAAGGGGGATACCTCCTCGAGGGTGACCGGGAAGCGGTTCTCCACGCAGGCAGTCGCCAGCAGGTCCCCCCTGCTGTCGTAGATGAGCGTCGTGGCCGCCGGCTCGTGGCCGCGCAGACCGGCCACCAGCAGGTTGCCCCTCGCTTCCGAGAAGGCCCTGCTGCAGTCCGAGTACGCCCGGAGCCCGAACCCGGCCAGAAGGGTGGCCATGGCAGCGCATGCCAGAGACCCCCAGTAGAGGGCCGGCACTGCCACCGCGCGGACCCTGCCGCTCATTCCCCGACCCCGGCCGTACCGGTGGAGTCCTCCGAGGCGCTGGCGGCTATCGCTGTCCTGGTGAACCTGGGGGCGCCCTCGTGGTAGGAGAGGACGTACTCGTAGGTGCCGTCGTTGCCGACGAAGGTCACCTCCCGGACGCCTCCGGCCGAGGGCCTGGAGACGAACTCGGCATGGTAGTCGCTGTCGTAGTCCTCGTATGTGCGCCAGTCCAGGGAGTAGCCTGTGGGCGTTCCCCGGAAGAGGAACAGGTCGCCGGCCCAGTAGAGGACCCGCTCCGGGTCACGGTCGCCGTTCATCTCCACCGCAAGCGACCTCCAGACGTAGGCCCCTATGTCGTTCACCATGGACTGCTCGAGCTGGTGCGGGTCCAGGTTGACCACCAGCTGTGCGAGCGGCTCCGCGCTGCCGGTGGTGAGTATGGCCGGCCAGGTCGAGGAGAGCGTGTCCCTCTCCTCCACCAGGTCGCTGAGCGACAGGAAGAACTGCCGGAAACCGGCCAGCCTGGCCCGGTCCTCCGCTACGTCCGGCGGGTCCCACGTGCCGGTGGAGTAGAGCTCCTGCATCGCCTCGTGGCGCTCCCTGAGGACCGACTTGGCCACCAGGGCCATCTCCGTCACGATGTTCGCCATGGTCTGCAGGTCGGCCGAGGCGCCGGTGAGCTGTGTCTCCATCCGGTCCTGGATGATCTGGAGCTTGCCGCCCCGCCTCACGTTGGACTCGGCGAGCACGGCGTAGCTGGCCGGCTGGAGGTCGGTTATGAACTCGCGGAAGTCCGCCCCGGCCGACATGGCGGCGTTCAGCGACGCGTAGCTCTGGGCCGAGTCTATCATGCAGTCGTCCCAGAGCATCCTGGCCATCCGCAGCTCCCTCCTGGCGGTGGGGCTCTGCAGCACCAGGTCGGCCAGCTGCTCGAGCGTGAGGGAGTCCTCCACCTGCTCGGGTACCTCCACCGCGAAGCCCTCTATGAGCCAGGCCTGATCCTCCAGCAGGAAGTCAATGCGGCTGATGGCCGGACGCTCGCTCCTGGTGATGGTGCAGTAGTAGGAGGTTCGGCGCTCCGACCCGGTCTCCGCTATGCCGGTCATCCTGCCGTCCGCGTCGAAGGCCCGCCAGGTGCCGAAGAGCTCCCGCGGGGAGAGGCTGTCCGAGGGGAGGGTGTCCAGCATGGAGGAGGCGAGGAGGTCGAGGCAGGCCGGGTCGTTCATGGCCAGCAGGTTGGAGAACTGCAGAGCCACCTCCATCGGTGAGGCCGGCATCACTATCACCGAGTCCCGACCGCTGGAGAACGTGTCCACAGGGGCGGCTCCCTCCTCCGGCGTCCCGCCGCCGCAGGAGGCCAGGAGCAGAGAGGCGGGCAGGAGGATGGCGCCGAGCGCGCCGAAGCGGCCCGCCATCCCCTAGTCGCCGCCCATCACCGCCCGGAGCATCTCCTCCGGGGTGGTGGTGCCGTCAAGTACCTTCCGCAGGGCGTTCGCGCGGAGGGGCGTCATGCCCTGCCCGGTGGCTATCGACCTTATCTCGTCCACGGTTGCGCCACCGGCGAGGGCGCTCCTCTGTTCCTCGGTGATGTCCAGGACCTCGAACACGGCGGTCCTGCCCTTGTAGCCGGTCCCCCTGCAGACCCGGCACCCCCTGCCCCTCCGCAGGACAGGCCTCTCGGCGGCATCTATGCCGACGGACTCGAGGACGGCGTCGGTGGGCGTGTACTCCTCCGCGCAGTCGGCGCAGACCATGCGGACCAGCCTCTGGGCGATGATGGCCTGTATGGTGGTGGAGAGCAGGTAAGCCTCGACCCCCATGTCCAGCAGCCTGGTGGCGGCGGAGGAGGCGTCGTTCGTGTGGAGGGTGCTCAGGACCAGGTGGCCGGTCAGCGCCGAGCGCATGGCGCTCCTTGCAGTCTCGGTGTCCCTTATCTCGCCGACCATGATGATGTCCGGGTCCTGCCTGAGCACGTACTTGAGGGAGTTGGCGAAGGTCAGGTCGACCGCCGGCTGGACGGCGATCTGGTTGAACTCGTCGGTGACGAACTCGATGGGGTCCTCGATGGTGGTGATGTTCTTCTCCTTGGTGGCCAGCGTGGTCAGGGAGGAGTAGAGGGTAGTCGTCTTGCCGCTCCCGGTGGGCCCGGTCACCAGGACGAGTCCGCTGGGCTTCCTTATGGCCTCCCTGTAGCGCTCACGGTCCTCCGGGGTGAAGCCGAGCAGTCCAAGGTCCTGCATGAGCATCGCCGGGTCCAGTATGCGGAGCACTACCTTCTCCCCGAAGGCCACCGGCACGGTGGAGGCCCTTATCTCCACCGGCTTCCCCTCGAAGTGGGTCCTTATCCTGCCGTCCTGCGGCCTGCGCTTCTCGGCTATGTTGAGGCCGGCTATCATCTTGGTCCTGGAGAGGATGGGCAGATGCAGCTTCCGGGGGACCCTGTAGATGTCGTGGAGCACGCCGTCTATGCGGAGCCGCACGACCGTTGCGTCCCGATGCGGCTCGAGGTGGATGTCCGATGCACGCTCCTCGAAGGCGTACTGCAGCAGGTGGTTCACCGCGTTCACTATCGGCCTGTCGGTGGGCTCCACCCGATCGGAGGTCTCGCTGGAGACGTAGCGCTCCAGGTTGCCCAGGTCCACTTCGTCCTCGTCGATCTGCTTCGCCGCGGCCACGATGGAGCTGTGAAGGCCGTAGAACTGCCTGATGACCCTCGCTATCTCCGAGGGCCTGCCCACGTGCAGCTCCAGGTCCCGCCCGAGCATGTGGACCAGGTCCTCCAGCGGCCTCGGGTTCACCAGGTTGCTGGTGGCGACCCTGAGAAGGTCCTCCTCCTCTCCGAAGACCACCAGGCTGTGCTTCTGGGCGAACGCGCCGGGGATGAGGGCGGTAACAACCTGGTAGTCCAGCTCGAGAGGGTCGAGCACCTTGTAGGGGAGGTCGGCCATGTCGGCCAGGAAGCGGTAGAGCTCCTCCTCCTGGACCAGACCGCGGGAGACGAGCACCGAGAGGATGTTCTCCTCCGTCACGTCGTCGTACCGGGACAGGCGCTCGTAGCCGTTCTCCGACAGCACGCCCGCCCGGAGGAGCGCCTCCGGCAGCTCGGCCAGGTCTATCCTGGGTACTGTCTTCACCTGAGGTCCTCCAGGACGAGCGGACCGGGGGGAGCGTCCCAGGAGGCGGCCGCGACAAGCCTGGCGAGGGCTCCCTCGGCGTCATCCTCCGAAGCCGCGTGGACCACGCAGAGCGGCTCTCCCGCCCGGACCTCCTCGCCCGGCGGCACGAGCCCCTCCCAGCCGACCCTGTGGTCGACCTCGTCCTCCATCCGGTACCTGCCGCCACCCAGGGCCCTCACCACCTCACCTACCTCGAGCGCGTCGAAGCCTGACCATGTGCCGGACCTCGGGGCGGGGACCTCTACGCGGACAGGCGCGCCGGGCAGCTCCTCGAACGCCTCCAGGTCGCCCCCCTGGCTGCTGACCATCAGCTCGAAGCGGGACATGGCGCTGCCGTCGTCCAGCGCCTCCCGGCACAGGGCGGCGTGGTCCTCCCCCTCACAGGTCCCGGAGAGCCTGAGCATCTCGGCCGTCAGCTCCACCACGAGCTCCCTGGTGTCCGCGGGTCCGCCCCCTCCGAGAACCTCGAGGGACTCCCCGATCTCCAGAGCGTTTCCGGCGGTCATCCCCAGGGGCACGTCCATCGCCGTCAGCAGCGCCGAGGCGCGGACGCCGGCGGCGGCGGCGGTACCGGTCAGCACGGAGGCGAGCTCCGATGCGGCCTCCGGCGACCTCATGAAGGCGCCGCTGCCGCACTTCACGTCGAAGACCAGCGAGCCGGTGCCCTCCGCCAGCTTCTTGCCCAGGATGCTGGCGCATATGAGCGGGATGGAGCCGACCGTGGCGGTGGCGTCCCGGAGGGAGTAGAGCCTCCTGTCGGCGGGGGCCAGCTCACCGGTCTGCCCGGACATGGCAGCGCCGTTCCTATCGACCAGCTCCCTGAACCTGCGGAGGGGAATGCGGACGTCCATCCCGGGGATGGACTCCAGCTTGTCCAGTGTGCCGCCGGTGTGACCGAGGGTCCTGCCGCTTATCATCGGGACCCTGAGCCCGAGGGAGGCAGCGAGGGGGGCGAGCACGAGGGAGACCTTGTCGCCGACGCCGCCGGTGCTGTGCTTGTCCGAGACCGGCCCGCCGGGACCCCACTCCAGCACGGTGCCGCTGTCCCTTACCGACTCCGTCAGGGCGACGGTCTCGGCGGGGGTCATCCCGTTGAGGTATGCGGCCATCAGCCAGGCGGCCACCTGGTAGTCAGGCACCCGCCCGGCGGCTATCTCGCAGACGAGCTCGCGGATGTCCTCCGAGCGGCAGGACAGCCCGTCCCGCTTCCTTGCTATCATCTCGGGGACCCTCAAGAGGTCACCCCCTCCTGAGTGAGCCGACCATCAGGACGGCGGCCACCGCGAGGGAAGCTATGCCGCCGACCATCATCAGCTGCCCGCTCTCGGCTGTGCCCTTCAGGACCAGGAGCAGCACGCCTGCGGCTGCGAGGAGCAGGGATACGACCAGCAGGACCCAGTTGGGGCCGCTCCTTGCGCCGCTGCGCTTCAGGAAATCGCCTATGAACATCGAGCCGTCCGGCAGCTCGGGATGCCGGACCTCGTCGAAGATGTGCACCTTCTTGCGTCGAAGGAGAGAACGGACCTCGGATGGCCTGGAGAAAACGTAGTCCTCGCCGTAGGTGGTGGTCACCCTGTAGAGCGTCTCCTCCGGCTCCGTCTCCGGTTCCGGCTCCTCCCCGGGGTGTGGCGCCTCATCCCGACTCGTCTCCTCCCCTTCCGGGGCCTCCTGCTCCGGCCTCTCCTCCGAAGGCGGGGGCGCAGCCTCCTCCGGCGGCATCTCCCCGGTCTCCTCCGGCACTCTCCCGGCCGGCTCCACAGGTTCCTCCGGCTCCAGCCCGGCCGGGTCCGAATCATCGGGCCAGAGCTCGGGCGGGAAGTGGCCGCACTCGGTCACATTCACCCATTCCCCGCCCTCGATGGAGACCTCCGCCTCCCTCGGGACCCTGGACTCGCCTATCCATTCGGCAAGGGTCTCGAGGTCGCCCGGGAGCCATGTCCTTCCGTCGAACCTGAGTCTCGGCGGAACGACGTCCGGTTCCGGGGGCTCCGGCTCCCTGAGGTAGGGGGCCAGCTCGGGAGAGGCGTTGCCCATTATCCCGCCGGGCGGCGTCTTGGGGCCCTCTATCCTGACGTCGCTGGTCAGCCTGCCCTCCCTGGTCCACCGGACGACGGTATCCCAGTCGGAGGCGACGTAGGTCTCGCCCCCCATACTGACGGTCCACCAGCTCTCGGGGTCGAGTATGCCGTCGAGCTCCCGGTCCCCGGTCACCGGAAGCCAGTCCTCGGTACCCGCCTTCCTGAAGCTGTCCTCGCGGGATATCCTGTGCTCCCTCGCCCATCTCAGGAGGACGTCCCTGTCCGCCGCACGGTATACATCTCCACCGTGCATGACCTCGTAAGCGCGAGCCTCGGCCATAGCAACCCCCTGGATCCTGTTTACGTGCGGCTAAGCGTATACCCTCTGGAGGGCCTCTTGTCAACGACTGGAAGGCCCCTGACGAGGGCCGCGGGAGCCGCTCACGGCGTCTCTTCCGGCGCCGCGCGGAAGACGGTGGGAATACCGGTTGCGGCCTCCGCCAGCGCCGGATCCATCCAGCTCCTGCCCCCGGCAATCGACAACAGTCTGTCCAGGTAGGCCTCCCAGTACTCCGGGACCGACCGCGCAACGAAGAAACGGTGGTACAGCCTCGGGCCGGGGAGTATGGAGACAAGGAACGCGACCTCCCTCGGGCCCAGCTCTGCGAGCTCGGCCCCGAAGTAGTATCGAGAAGCCTCCGGGAATCCGAAGACGCCCGGGCCGAGCTCTACTATGTTTGCATATATCTCTATTATCCTGTCCTTGGAGAGGTAGGTCTCCAGCCTCCAGGTCAGGAAGACCTCCTGGAGCTTCCTCGCGAGGGTCTTCTCCCTCCCCAGGAAGAGGTTCCTGGCGAGCTGCATGGATATGGTCGACCCGCCCCGTACGAACCTGCCCTGCCGCACGTTCGCCCGCAGCGAGTTCCGCACGTGGTACCCGCAGAAGCCGGAGTGGCTCCTGAAGGTGGCGTCCTCGGCGCACCAGAGGAGCGGCTCCAGGTACGGGCCGAGGGAGTCCAGCGGAACGAACGACCCGCTGCTCAGGGGATCCAGGTCGACGGTCCTCCTCCCCCCCCAGCTGTCACGCATCGCGCAGCTCCCGCCGTGGGCCAGGTGTCCCACTGAGACGGGGCTGTACGGGACTGTCAGGCCGGAGACGTCGACCTCCGCCTCGAAGTCGCAGCTGTCAGGCTCCCCCCGGTCCAGGACGACGCGGACGTCGAAGGACGCCTCTCCCCCCAGCTCGAGACCGGAGAGCGGCCCCATCAGGGCGTCCGGGACGGCCGAGAGGATGTGCGCGCCGGAGAGGCCGGTGGACCATGCGCGGAGCTCCAGCCGGGGGTCGGCGCCGGTCTCCAGGGCCAGGTCGAACAGGACGGCTGCGTCGCCCGCCGTGACGGTGCCCGAGTCGACGGAGACGGTCCCGGCCCTCCTGTCCAGCAGGCATACGGCGTCGATTCCCAGCCCGGTGACCACGGTCTCGGGGGCCAGGGCCGCCGAGTAGACCCTGAGTGAGTCCAGCCGGGCATCCAGGTCCACCTCCAGGAGCCCTCCGTCCTCGAGGAACCTGACGGTCGCGCTGCCTCCGGGGACGAAGTCGACGGATGCGGGGGCCAGGAGCGAGCCGGCAGTCGCCACGACGGTCCCGCCGACCTGCTCGAGCGGGAGCTCCAGGACCAGCTCGGCGCCGCCCCCGCCGGGGACGGTCCGGAGGTCGACACCGACGCTGCAGGGCCGCCCGTCCAGCTCGGTCAGCGTGCCGGCGAGCTCCAGGGTGTCACCGTAGAGCCTTCCGCCGAGCGTTGCGGCGAGCCCGCACCCGGCGAGGTCCTCCGGGATGCCCAGCTCTGCCGCCGGCAGGCTCTCCAGCGCGAGCAACGGAACGAGCAGGCTGTCGTAGCCCTCCCGTCTCGAGAGGACGCAGGCTGCCATTCCGCCGGGAGCCCTGAGCAGGACCGCCGCGGAGTCGCCGACGGACCAGCCGGAGACGGTGAGGGAGAGGGTGCAGCCGCCGGCCCCGGGCAGCGTTGCGAGCATGTCAACGACCGTGAGGGGCGGCACGCTGCCGGACCATCCCCCCCTCTCCGGCGGGGTCCCTCCGCCGGAGGGGCCGCCGCTGCCGAGGGTGCCTCCCTCGCAGAGGAGACCGGAGGGCCGCGGTCCAAGCGGCCCTCCGGAAAGGAAGCAGGTCAGCCTGTCCAGCCCGACCCCGCGGGAGGGCAGGGTGACGTCCTCGATCACGATGACCCCCGGCGCGGCGCTGACCCGGCCGAAGGAGGCGCTCGGGTCGACCTCTGCGAGCCTGCTCCCGACCTCCCGCCTGACGGCCATGTCCAGGAGGACCGATGCGGTTGCATAGAGGAGGAGCGGGACCGCCGCCGCCAGCAGGATCGCCAGCGGGCCGGGGCGCCTCAAGCCGTCTCAGCCCCGGCCGGCCGGGGCGTCACCCATACCGGAGAGTATGTCCAGCACAGCCCGTCGGGGGTCGTCCGACCGGGTCACGGGCCTGCCCACGACCAGGGCGTCCGCGCCTGCCGCCATCGCCTCGGAGGGGGTGGCGACCCTGCGCTGGTCGTCGACCCGGGAACCCGCCGGTCGCACGCCGGGAGTGACTATCAGGAAGCCGGGGGAGGTCGCCTCCCTCACCGGCCTCGCCTCGACCGGGGAGCAGACCACCCCGTGCAGCCCCGCCTCCATGGCCGCCGCGGCCATGGCGGGGACGATGTCGCCGGGGTCGCCCTCGAGGCCGACAGAGCGGAGCGCGGGACGGTCGAGGCTCGTCAGGACCGTCACCGCCAGGAGCCGGGTAGAGCTGCCGGCAGCCGCCTCCGCGGCGGCCCTCATCATGTCCACCCCACCTGAGGCGTGGACGTTCAGCAGCTCCGGGCGGAGCGGCAGCAGCGAGGTTACCGCGCCTGCCGCCGTGAAGGGTATGTCGTGCAGCTTGAGGTCAAGGAAGATGGGCAGCCCGTGCTCCCTGACCCGGCGGACCGCCCCGGCTCCGCCGGAGAGGTAGAGCTCCAGGCCGACCTTGATGCCTACCGGGAGGTCGGCTACGGACGGCAGGAGCCGGCTGCCCTCCTCCAGGTCCCGGCTGGTGACCGCTACCCAGAGGGCCGGGAGCTCGACCGTGCGCTCATCCATCGCCGCCCACCACCTCTATGATCACCTCCGCCGTGCCGGATGATATCATGCCAAGCTCCTCCGCGGCACCACGCGAGAGGTCCAGTATCCTGTCCCCGTGATAGGGTCCCCTGTCGTTGACCCTCACCGTCACCTGCCTCTCGTTGTCCAGGTTGGTGACCCGCAGCACCGTCCCGAAGGGCAGCGTCAGGTGCGCGCAGGTCATGGCGTGCATGTCGAAGACCTCCCCGTTGGCCGTCGTCCTCCCGTGGAAGGCCTCGCCGTAGTAGGAGGCCTCGCCCCTCTCGCGGTAGCCGGTGACGGCCACCTCCGCGCTTATGCCGGTGGACCTGTAGACCGGCGAGGAGACGCAGGCGCACGCCAGGAGAGGCGTGAGTACCGCCAGCCGGAGCAGGAGAGCCCTCGCCGTCACCGGTCGGCCAGCATTCCGAGGATCTCGGCCATGAGCTCGGAGGCGGCGCCGGGACGGCGCATGACCAGCGTCCCAACCTGAACCATGGCAGCCCCCGCAGCCAGGAGCTCCAGGACGTCCTCGCCCCTTCCGACGCCGCCGGAGGCCAGGACCGGTATCCCCGCCGCCCGGGAGACGGCGCTCACCCTGGCCACTGTCAGGGGGAGCAGGGCCGGCGAGGAGTATCCGCCGGCCCCCCTGGCGAGTGCCGGCCTCCCGGTCCTCCAGTCGACCCTCATGCCCAGGAAGGTGTTGCATACCGTGACCGCATCGGCACCGGCCTCCGCCGCAGCCCGGGCGGACTCCGTCATCCTCCCCTCGTTGGGGGTCAGCTTCACGGAGAAACGCCTGGCTGTGACCTCGCGTACCCGGGCGGTAACCAGGCGCACCATCTCCGGGTCAGCCCCGAATGCCATGCCGCCGGCCGAAACGTTCGGACAGGAGACGTTCAGCTCGTAGCCGAGGGGGACCGGGGAGTCCTCCAGTCGCGAGACCACCGAGGCGAAATCGCCGGGAGAGTCGCCGGCCACGTTCACGAGCAGCGGACAGGGAAGCGATGCGGCCTCCGGGAGGATGCGGGAGGCCACCTCCTCCACCCCGGGGTTCGCGAGCCCTATGGAGTTCAGCAGGCCGAACCTGGTCTCGACCACCCTGGGCGGGCGGTTGCCCTTCCTGGGAAGCGGTGTGGTGGCCTTGGAAACCAGCATCGCCACGTCCTCCAGGAAGCCGCCAGCGCCAAGCTCCAGGCCGTAGCCGCCCACACCCGAGGCTATCATGACCGGGCTGCGGTAGGTCTCTCCCCAGAGCTCCCACCCGGGCAGGGTCACGACGCCGTTCCTCATCCGGAGGGTCCCGTCCAGGAGGACCAGTCAACCGCCGAGGCCGGGACTACCGGGCCCTCCGTACAGCTCCTGAGGTACCCGCCTCCGGACCTGGGAACGGCGCAACCCTCGCAGCCTCCCCAGCCGCATCCCATCCTGGCCTCCACCGAGACCTGGACCCTTCCTCCCAGCCGGTCGGGGACCATCCCGACCATCTCCCGCATCATCCCCACCGGGCCGCAGATGGCGATGTTCTCGACACGGTCCCACGGAGCCTCCCGGACCAGGTCGGTTACCAGGCCGCGCCGGCCGGCGCTGCCGTCCTCCGTGGCGGTCAGCTCCAGGTCGCAGGAGAGGGGGAGGAGCAGCTCCGAGGAGCGTGCTCCCACCAGCGAGGCCACGCAGTCCACCCGCTCGGCCAGGAAGGGCAGCCCGGCTGCGCCGGTCCCGCCTGCCGCCAGGAGCCATCCACCGGGGCGGAGTATCCATCCGGTGCCCAGGGGGCCCAGCACCCTCAGCACGTCGCCGGGCGAGGCCTCAGCCAGGATGGCTGTCCCGCGGCCCACCACGTCCAGGACCAGCTCGATGTGCGCCCTCCCTCCCCTTGTCCTCAGGCCGGAGACCGTGAAGGGACGCCTGGTCACCGGGAACGGGCCGGAGGAGACCTCCACCTGGACGAACTGCCCCGGCTCGATGTCGGCCAGGCCGGGGGAGCCGGTGTCCAGGGTGAGCCTCACGAGCCCGCCCGGCGAGCGCTCCACCCCGGTGACCGTCGACTCGATGTCCCTGGGCGGACGTGGAGCCACTACTCCTCCTCGCCGCCTTCCCCGGAGCCGCCCAGCCTGTCCAGGGCCTCCCGGCCGAGGTCGGTCTCCGGGTACTCGGAGGAGAGCTCCTGCAGGTAGCCCTCCATCAGCTCGTCCTCCATCAGCGCGCCGGAGGCGGCCACGTAGGCCGCCCAGAGCAGCTCCGGCCTGGCCGACATGCTCCAGTCCGAGGAGAGGGTCCTCTCCAGCACTTCCCAGGCCTCGGCGTGCTCACCGGACTCGATGAGGGCCCACGCGCTCTCCAGGACCTGCTCAGGGCGGTGCTCCCATCCGGGGCCCCTGGGCAGGTCGAGGCTCTCCTCGATGGCCGTGGCCAGGTCGCCGCTGTCGGCAAGCGCCCTTGCCTCCAGCAGCAGGGAGTCGCGCCGCCCTGCCGGTATCCGGAGCGGGTCCATCTCCGCGATGAGGACCATGGCGGTGGCCCTCTCGGGGGCCGGAGCGTCCCCGGCCAGCTCCTCGAGGGTCTCCAGCGCCTCGGCATCCGTGCTGCCGTAGAGGTCCGTCCTCTTCTCGGCCACCAGGAGCCTCCACCTGGCCTCCTCGTCACCGCCCGCCCGCTCCAGCTCCTCCTCGTAGTCGGCCAGGAGCTGCAGGTCGACAAGGCGGTCGGCGGCGAGCCTTATCCACAGATAGTCGCCACCCCTGCCGGCCAGCTCGGAGAGCTCGGAGATGGCGTCCTGGAGGCGTCCCCTGCGCTCCAGGAGGAGCGCTCTCCTGTACTGGGCCTCCGTGCCGTGCTCGCCGTAGGGGTCAAGCTCGGAGGCGCTAAGGTAGGAGGAGAGGGCCCCGGTCGTGTCGGCGGAGAGCAGCCGCGCCTTCCCGGTGAGCAGCGCTATGGCCGCGGTCTCCCTCTCCGACCTGTACCCGGAGAGAAGCCTCTGCAGCACGGTCACAGCCCTCTCCGGCCTGCCGGCCTCGATGAAGGCCTCGGCCGCGGTGGTCAGCGCCCTGTAGTGCCCGCTCCCCCTTCCGAAGACCTCTCCGGCCGAGAGGGCCAGGGTGGCTGCGCTGTCCGGCATCCCCGCCGAGAGGAGGGCGCTTCCCCGGAGGAGGAGTAGCTCGGCTTCGAGGCTGTCCTGACCGGGCTCCTCCAGAGTGTCCGCGAGCACGAGGGCGCTCTCGGTGCGCCCGGCGGCCAGCAGGGCCTCTATCAGGTAGAGCCTCGAGCGATAGTAGACGCGGCGGTCGCTCCGGGTGACGCTCTCCAGGGAGGCGACGGCGTCGTTGTACCTGGATAGCTCCATGGCCGCCAGCCCCATGCCCAGGTTGGCCCTGTCCCTTATCACGGCGTCCTCGGTCATCACGGCGGCGGATGCGTAGGCCATCATGGCCTCCCGGAAGTCTGACGTGCCGCTGCCCGTGAGGGTCCTCCGGCCCTTGAGCAGCAGGGCATCGCCCAGGAGGAGCTGCGCCTCGTCGACCCAGCGGCTGTCCGGGTAGACCGTGAGCACCTTCGCCGCCCCCGTGATGGCCTCCTCCAGCAGGGTCTGCTCGGCGGATGTCGGGTTCTCCGGGAACTCCCGCGCCATGTCCGCCGCCTCCCGGTAGCTCCTCCTGGCGTTGTAGAAGGTGTTGAAGTAGGCGCAGGACGCCGAGAGCGCCAGGCAGAGACCCGCTGCCAGCGCGGCGCGCCTACGCAAGCCGGCCCTCCCGGTAGACCACGCGGCCCTCCTTCCAGACCGCCCTCACCTCTCCCCGGAGGGGGATATCCATGAAGGGCGTGTTCGAAGAGAGCGAGAGGGACACCCTCTCGGCCAGCGTCGAGAACGCCTCCGGGTCCACCACGGTCACGTCCGCCGGCTCTCCCTCGGCCAGGGTCCCCGCCTCGAGGCCGAGCACCGACGCCGGACCGGTGGTCAGCAGACCGACGAGCCGCAGAGGCTCCATACCCGCTCCGTGGTAGAGGTGCTCCAGCAGGAGCGGCAGCGCGGTCTCCAGGCCGGTGACCCCGAATGCGGAGCGGGCGAGGCCGAGCGACTTCGCCGGGGCGGCGTGGGGCGCGTGGTCCGTGGCCACGGCCCGAACCACCTCCGCACCGGACACCAGGGCCTCCAGCAGCTCCATCCTCTCCTCCGGCGACCTGAGCGGCGGGTTCATCTTGGCCATGGGGCCGTGCCGCTCTACAGCCAGCTCGTCGAGGAACAGGTGATGAGGGGTCACGTCGACGCTTACGAGACCGGTGGCCCCGAGCGCTTCCAGGAGGGCCAGGCTCCCCCCCAGCGAGACGTGGGTCAGGTGCAGCCTGCCCGGAACCGCTCGTGCCAGCAGGGCGCACCGGGCGACGTCCACGAGCTCCGCCTCGGGCGGGATGCCGGGGAGGCCGGAGAGCTCGGATGCCCTGCCCAGGTTGACGGCGCCCCCGGCTGAGAGTGAGCGGTCCTCCGGGTGCTCGATTACCACTGCTCCGATGTCGGCGGCCACGCGCATGGCCCGGAGCAGGAGGGCGGAGTCGGCAACCGGGTCACCGTCGTCGGAGAAGGCCCTCACACCGCACTCCCGGCTGAGGAGCCGCATGTCCGCGAGCTCCCTGCCGCCCCTCTCCACGGTGACGCATGCCACGGGTACGAGGTCCGCGAGACCGATGGCGGAGGCCTCCTCCAGGAGCGGCAGGATGCGCTCCGGTCTGTCCAGGGGCGGGTCGGTGTTGGGCATGGCGGCAACGGTCGTGAAACCGCCTGCCACGGCGGCTGCCAGACCGCTGCGGAGGGTCTCGGAGGCCTCACCGCCGGGTACCCTGAGGTGGACGTGCATGTCCACCAGCCCGGGGAGGACCCAGCAGCCGGAGGCGTCGTACGCGGGGAGCGCCCCGGATGCCTCGGCCGAGCGGGCCTCCCCTTCCGGGGCTACCCGCCCCTCCCGCATGAGCAGCGGACGCACGCTGTCGGTACCGGTACGCGGGTCCAGGACCCTGCCGCCGGTCAGGAGCCAGTCCTGCAGAGGTTCCTCCGTCCTAGTCGGAGAAGTCCCGGCCGTCGTCCTCGCTTGCCCGGCCGCCGTCCGGGGCCATGTCCCGGGTGTAGTCCTCCCTGTCGGCCAGTACCCTCCTCTGCGGGGCGGCGTTCCAGTCGCCCCTCTCCAGCACCCGGTCGATGACGGCGTGACCGAGCCCTGCGGAGCCGAAGGCCTCGAAGAACCTGAGGGCCCAGTCCTCGGTCTCGTCCAGTATCCTGTCCCTCACCTCGGCCGGCTCGGCCATTATCCTGCTGTGGAAGGCGAGGTTGAGCCGCTTGTAGTCGCCCGATCCCCTGCCGTAGCCCCTCCGGTCGGCCTCCGCCACCATGTCCCGCCAGAGCTCCTCGGAGATGCCCTTGTCCGGCCTCTTGACGTAGCTGCCATCCTCGATGACCGCGTTGCCGCTCACCGGGTCCATCTCGAGGCCGTATACGATGTTCTGCCAGAGCGTGCCGACGTTGCCCTTGGCAATGCCGTACTCCCTGAAGGTACCCACCTTGTCCAGCGGGGTGCCGCTTATGCCGTGCTGGGCGATCATGCAACCGTACCTGTCGATGGTCCCGGCTATCTCGCGGGTCCTCTCCAGGTCGATGCCCTCGGCCTCCCCCTTCGAGGCGTCGTAGGTGCCGTGCTTCGAGCCGTTGGAGACGGCCAGGAAGTCGGCGTGGACCCCCCAGGAGTTGAGCCCGCCGACGAAGTACTCCGCCTCCTCGGCGGTGGTCAGCTCCCCCGCGCCCTTTATCTCGCCCACCTCCACCTCGAGGCCGACGTAGTCAGGTATGTGCATCGCCAGGTCCCTGGTGTAGATGAGGTTCTCCCAGTCCGGGTTGTGGGAGGCGTCCACCGCCACCGACGTCCATCCCCTGGATATGGCGTAGGGAACGGTCACCACCGCCTCGTCCCGGTCCTCCGAGGACTTGACGGCGTAGTGGTCCATATGGAGCGCCATGACCACGCCGTCGCCCACCATGCTGGAGTACTGGGCGGCGTACCAGGGGAGGTTCTCCCAGCCGAGCCCCGTGTAGGTGGACTCCGACTTGGCGAGCTCGAGGTAGACGAAGGAGTCGGCCCGGCGGGCGGCCCGGATGATTCCCAGCGCGCTCAGCGGGTTACGGATGTTCGCGGCCATCACTATGGCCTTGCGCTCCCTGGCCACGGCGGCGATGTCCCTGCCGCTGACCATGGCGCACCGGCTGCCGGGCAGCGCCATCCTGACGTTCAGCGGCCGCAGCCCGAGCAGCTCGTCGTATCTGCCGTGAGTCATCTGTCTCCCTCCAGGTTTGACCGCAAATGCGGGGGGTGTTAATATGCTGCAACCGTCCGAGGGGAGGTATGCCGCCTGGTGAAGGTTCCCGAGCCGATGCTCCGCTCTGCGCCTGTGAGGAGGGCCCTCGCCCTGCTCGTGGTGGCTCTGCTCGTGCTCCGGTTCGGGGTCGGCGTTGACTCCGGGGGCTTCCTGCGGGTCTCGGACATCCTCTTCCTGCTGACTTCCGCCGGGTTCGCCGCCGGTCTGATGATAACCCGCAGGGACGAGTCGCTCGGGCAGGGGCTGGTCTCCGACCGCTGGCTGACCTTGTTCACGGCGCTATACCTGCTCGGTATCATCCTGAGGCTGGCCGGGGCGGTCGGCGGAGGGGGCGACACCACGCTCTGGCAGGACATCCTGGCGCTCTCCATAGTCTACTCGCTCCTCTGCTCGCTCCGCACGCTTCTCTCGCAGTTCGGCAGGTGGATGCTGGGCAGGCTCCCCCCGGCCGCCATACTGCCGACCAGCTTCGCGGTGGTCATCGCGCTGGGGACGCTCGCGCTGATGCTGCCGAGGATGACGCCGCCGGAGCAGGGCATAGGGCTCGTGGACGCTGCCTTCACCTCCACCTCCGCCACATGCGTGACCGGCCTGATAGTGAGGAGCACCTCCCAGGGGTTCACCGTCTACGGCCAGGCGGTGATACTGGGCCTCATACAGGTGGGCGGGCTCGGAATCATGACCTTCGTGGCCTTCTTCGCCCTCTTCCTGGGTCACAGCGCCGGGCTGCGGCAGTCGGTCTCGCTGAGCAGGATAATGGACAGCGAGTTCGTGAGCGACCTGAAGCGGACCATGGGCTCCATAGTCGGCTGGACAATTGCCATAGAGTCGGCCGGCGCCTTCGTCCTCTACCTCCTCTGGAGCTCCGAGCCGACGGGGTGGAGCAGGGCGGAGACCCTCTGGCAGTCAGTCTTCCACAGCGTCTCGGCATTCTGCAACGCCGGCTTCAGCCTGGACCCCTCGCTGCTCGGGGCGGCCGGGGGAGCCGCGGCGCCGGAGAACCTGGAGGGTCTGGCCCACTCCGCCGGCACGGGCATCACCATCGGTCTCCTTATCGTGCTCGGCGGCATAGGCTTCCTGGTGCTCACCGGTATCGGCGCCTCGTTCATGCACAGGCTCCGCACCGGCTCCCGCAAGCGGCTCTCGCTTCAGTCGAGGCTGGTCCTGGTGGTAACCATCGCGCTGGTCGTCGGCTCCACCGCCCTCTTCCTGGCGGTGGAGTGGGACGGCGCGCTCTCCGGCATGCCGCTGCATCTGAAGGTCTCCAACGCGTTCCTCGAGGGCGTCACTCCCAGGACGGCCGGGTTCAACACCGTACCGACGGGCGAGCTGGCTCCGCTCACGAGATGGTCGTTCGTGGTCCAGATGTTCGTAGGGGCCTCCCCCGGTGGCACCGGCGGCGGCGTCAAGACCAGCACGGTGGCGCTGGTGCTCATAGGCATCGTCTCGCTCATCAGGAGGAAGCCGGGCATAGAGCTGTGGAAGCGGAGGATACCGGGGCACGACATGACCAGGGCGGCGGCGGTCATCCTGCTCTCCTTCGCCGTCTTCGCCCTCTCCGCAGGCGCTCTCATGCTCACGGAGCGTGCCGTTCTGGACAGCGGCACGCAGCGCGAGATGGGCTACGTCTTCGAGTCCATGAGCGCGTTCGGCACCGTGGGGCTCTCGACC
This sequence comes from uncultured bacterium, assembly GCA_964423505.1. Taxonomy (GTDB): domain Bacteria; phylum Fermentibacterota; class Fermentibacteria; order Fermentibacterales; family JCC-6; genus CAYREX01. The sequence continues at coordinate 53,458 of CAYREX010000008.1, forward strand.
GGAGTCACCGGAGGTTTGACCGCAGGGGGAAGGGTGGTCATCATACTGACCATGTTCCTCGGCAGGATAGGGCCGGCCGCGCTGGCCGCCGCCACCGGCCGGGCGGTCCTGCCGAAGTACAGCTACCCGGAGGCACGGATAACCATCGGCTAGTAGACCGGGGGATGGGGCAGTGAAGCAGATGAAGTTCGCAGTCATCGGGCTCGGCTCGTTCGGTTACAGCATCGCGGTCAAGCTGGCCGAGTACGGTGCGGAGGTGCTGGCCGTCGACATGAACGAGAAGCTCATAGAGGAGATACGCAACGATGTCTCCGCGGCGGTCGCGTTCGACTCCACCGACGAGAGGATGCTGAAGGCCCACGGGCTCGCCGGGATGGACCTGGTGATAGTGGCAATAGGGGAGGATTTCGGGGCCAACGTCCTCGTGACCAAGATACTGAAGGACCTGGGCCTCAGGGTTCACAGCAGGGCCACGAGCGAACGGGAGCAGAGGATACTGAGGGCCGTCGGCGCGGACAGGATATACACTCCCGAGCAGACCCAGGGCGAGAACGAGGCAAGGCGGCTGACCCTGCAGGGAGTCAGGAACTGGGTCCCCCTCCCCGGCGGGCTGGTCATTGCCCACGTCGAACCGAAGCCGGCGATGGTCGGCAGGATGCTCAGGGACCTCGACATCCGGAAGGTGTACGGCCTGAACGTCGCCTACATCGGCAGGATGACCGAGGACGGCAGGAAGTACAGGATACCAAGGCCGGACGATGCATTCCGGGAGGACGACCACGTCTTCATGCTCGGTACGCAGGAGGACCTGAAGCGCTACACGGAGGTCCGCTAGGACCGGTCTGCGGGTCAGCCCCCGCCTGCGGGGCGCCCGACCAGCTTCCCGAGCCCTACCGACGCTAGGGCATGCCTCCTGGAGGCGTTGACCAGCCTGAACAGCTTCACCGCTCCGGCCGGGTCGGAGTGCGCCCCGGCCACCCTCTTCACCATGGCGGCGACCAGTGCGGGCAGCTTCTCCGGCTTCCGGAGCACGCCCCTGGTCCTGAAACCCTCGTCCGGATGAAGCATCAGGTCCTGGAGGTAGGACCGCTTCTCCTTGAGCTCAGCGAATGCCTTCACTGCAACCACGAAGCACTCCTGCCAGTCCTCCGACAGCTTCCGGTACCAGACGTTGAAGGCTTCGAGCAGCATTCTGGTCTCGGCCAGGCCCACGGCCGTGACCTTCCTGCTGGCACCTGGATGGAAGCTGGCGGTGGTGCCGCTCCCGCCGTCGGCGTCCAGCAGCCCATCGGCTTCATCCGGCCCCAGCATGTCCCCGGTGAGGAATGCCGCCTCCGCCCTGCCGTCACCGACCGGCACCAGGACCGCGCCTCCTCCCGTGTAGAGCCTGAAGAGGCCGCTCTCGCCGCTGTCGTTCATGCTGGAGTAGAGGCCGGAAATCTCCCCCCCGTCCCCCTCGAGCCCCCTGAGGACCGGGTTCTCCTCCAGGCAGCGCAGAACGTGCGGGAGGGCTCCCTCGTGCAGGAAGTTGCAGGTCAGCAGAAGCTCGCCGTCGTCCGCCGCCAGCCACTTCATGAAGTCGTCGAAGGAGGTCGTCGGTCTGCCTACTATGCGGAAGGGCTCGCCCTTCCTGAGAAGCAGGTAGGCGCGTGTCTGTCCGCCTGCGCTGACGCGCCAGTAACCGTCCCTCCTGAGCGCCCTGTTCTCCATGAAGCCGCCCGCCAGCTCCTTCAGCCGGAGGTAGCGCATCGGCACGCCCCTGAGAAAGGACTCCTCGTAGGGCAGCTCCTCCGGCGGGACGACCCCGCTCACCGGACCAGCCTGGCCATGCGCTCGAGCTTGGGGAAGCCCTCTCCGGGAACCCATGACCAGTAGGTGACCAGGGCCTCCCCCTTGATGAGCTCCTCCGGGAGGGCGCCCCAGACCCTGCTGTCGCTGGAGTGGTCCCGGTTGTCGCCCATCATGAAGACATGCCCCGGCGGTACGACGTAGGACTGTATGCCGTCGCGGGTGTGCGCCGTGTTGGCGAGGATGTGCTCGCAGGCCAGGTCGGGGACGAGTATGTAGTCACCGGCGGAGTTCACCAGGTAGCCATCCACGTCCGAGTCGACGCACTCGGGCCAGCTCTCGTCCAGGGGAGACTGGCTCAGGGGGTCCTGGAACGCCGTGGCCCACTCCTCCGAGGGCTCACCGTTCACGTAGAGCGTGTCCCGCCGGACCCAGACCGTGTCCCCCCCGAGCGCCACCGCGCGCTTGATGAAGTCGTTGCCCGGGCCGACCGGGTACCTGAAGACGAGGACCTCCCCGACCTCGGTGGTTCCGGTCGCGGGCATGAGCAGCCCGGCGGTGCCGGACCGGAAGGCGCCGAGGGGCGGCCTCATCCTGTCGGTCCATGGTATCATCTGCCCCTTGGATGCCTTGAGGACCAGCAGATGGTCGCCCACTATCAGGGTGGCCTCCATGCTGGGCGTCGGTATCCGGAAGGCTTCTATCACGAAGGGGCGGAGGAACCCGAAGAAGATTATCAGGGCCAACGCCAGCTGGAGTATCCAGCTCCTGACTCCCGCCAGTTTCAATGGGTCTCCAATCCTGAGAGTGACAGGCAAGAAATGTCCCTGGGGCGAGCGACTGTCAACATCCGCCTCCGGTTGACGGGAGAAGACGCTCGGTTCATTGTGGGGCGGCTCTCCAGGCTTCGACTTCCCTGCCCGGCAATGAGAGACGGAGGTTCAAATGTCCGGCGTCCTTTCCGAGGCTCTAGCGTACTCACCGGCAGGCATACCGGTAGGCGGAATCGTGGCGTCCATCCTCGTGGTCGCTGCCGCCCTGGTGGTCAAGCGGATAGTGATGTCGACCCTGCGGCGGAGGGCCTCCTCCGGCACCGGCTTCGGACCGTCGCTTGCGGGCAACCTCGCCAGACCGCTGGGCTTCCTGGTGCTGGTCACCGGGGTCTACCTGGCCCTCCGTATACACGACCTCCCCGAGGGAGTGGTAGTGTGGCGCAGGCGGGTGATGTTCTTCCTGCTTACCGTGAACATACTCTGGCTGCTGCTGAAGGCGGTGGACGCCGTCGCGGAGGCCATGGCTGGAGTGGCGGCCGATACCGAATCCAGGATGGACGACCAGCTCATACCGATACTGACCAAGCTGGCCAAGTTCATACTGGTGGCGATAGGCATAATCTTCTACATGCAGTCGAACGGCTATCCCGTGAGCGGCATAATCGCCGGCATGGGCATAGGCGGCCTGGCCATGGCCCTGGCCGCGCAGGACTCCATCTCCGGCATATTCGCCTCCGTGGTCATCTTCCTCGACAGGCCCTTCATGGTCGGCGACTTCGTCGAGATCGCCGGCATCGTGGGGACCGTCGAGGAGATAGGGATAAGGTCCACCAGGATACGGACCGTCGAGCAGACCCTGGTGACCATCCCGAACAAGGAGGTCATGGACTCCAATATCGACAACTTCTCCCAGAGGCCCATGCGCAGGACGTCCATGACCATAGGGGTCACCTACGACACCACCGCCGACCAGATGGAGGCGCTGCTGGCTGATATCCGCCGGATGCTGGCGGAGCATCCGGAGGTGGACGCGGAGACGGTGCTGGTCAACTTCTCCGGCTTCGGGGACTCGTCACTGGACATAGATCTGAAGTACTTCCTCCTGACGGTGGACTACAAGGAGTGGCTAGACCTGCGCGAGGGCGTGAACCTCGCGCTGATGCGGGTGGTCGAGCGTCACGGGCTGGACTTCGCCTTCCCTTCCAGGACCATATACATGGAATCCGGCGGCTGAGGCCGGGGGGAGCCGGAGGGGATGGAGGGATGACCGGCGCGGAGGGACACAGGAACAGGCTGCGGGAGCGGTATCTCCGGGGAGGCCCCCGCTCCCTCTCCGACCGGGACATGCTGGAGCTGCTGCTGACCTATGCCATACCCCGCAGGGACGTCAAGCAACTGGCCCGGGAGCTCCTCTCCGAGTTCGGCTCGCTGCGCGGGGTACTCTCGCAGCCCCCGGACATGCTCACACGCGTGGAGGGGATAGGTCCGGCCTCCTCCGTCCTGCTCAGCCTGGTACACTGGACCGCGGACAGGGCGGCGAGGGAGAGGGACGGGGAGGTCCGCTTCACATCACCCTCGTCAGTGAGGGAGTACATAGAGCGTCACGTCAGTCCGGGCATGACCGGCCTCAGGCGGGAGAGGCTGGAGGCGCTCCTCCTCGATTCCATGAACCGGCTCATAGCGACAGGCGAGCTGGAGTACGGGACCGTCGACAGGGCCACGGTCCATCCCCGCAACCTGGTCGAGAAGGTGATCGCCACCGGGGCCACGGGCGTGATACTGGTGCACAACCACCCGGGCGGGTCACCGGGGGCCAGCCGGGAGGACGCCGCCATAACGAGGAGGCTGGGGGAGCTGGGCAGGGAGCTCGGCTTCAGGGTGCTGGACCACCTGATAGTGGCCGACGGCCGGGTGACCAGCCTGCTCGAGGAGGGCCTCCTTGACTGAGGCGCTTCTGCTGCCGCTGCTCCTGCTCTCCACGCCCTCCGGGAGCGGGCCGGATGCGGGCGACGGGCCGCCTCTGGTGGTGGTGACCAGCGACTCAACCTGGGAGACCGCTGCCGGGACCGGCAGCTACCGGGTCGACGGCGTTGCCGTCGAGGAGGGTGACGGTGGCCGGGCGCTTCTCTTCTGGATAGCCCCCCCTCCACCCGAGGCGGTTCCGGGGCTCGTGCTCTCGGGAGCTTCGGAGAGCAGGAGCCTCACCCTGGTCCGCGCCACCGGCTCCTGGGTCACCGGGGTCCTCGAGGTCGAGCTCCGGAGGGGTCCCGAGACGTCCAGCTTCAGGGCTCTGCGGACCTGGCTGCTGGACGGCACGGTCATGGACCTGGGCTCGGTGGTGCAGATGGACTCCCTCTTCTACCGGAGCCTGGCCTCGCAGCTGGGCGTCCCCCCCGGAGTGGAGGTTGACGGCTGGCTGTGGAGAAGGGGATTCTGGCTCGACCCGCTCAGCTTCTCGCTGCTGCCGCCCGACTCGGCCGGCCGGGGAGGGGGAGGAACCGCGCTCCGGCTGGGCCTCCCCTCCAACTCGGGAGAGGATACCATGCTCACCGTGGACATCCCCCTGGAGGGGCTCAACACCGCCAGCGGAGCCATGCTGGACTGAGTGGCGGCCGTTACCGCATGATGCGGAGAGGGCCGGGCGGCATCCGCCCGGCCCTTCCCGTTCCGCGACGGGGCCCCGGGGCTAGAAGGAGGCCTTGATGTCGCCCCAGGTCGAACTCTGGATGGCTGTGTAGTCGTCCGGGGTGATGATGGTGCACCCGGCGGGGGCGGTGACGGTCAGGTCGTCTATGTACCCGGCGTCGCCCGGGGCGGTGTATATCCTGGCCTCGACCACGAGTCCGGTGTGGCCCTCTTCGACGGTCCAGGTGTGCGAGGTCTCGTCCCAGCCGGTGCCGGGACCGTAGTCGGTGTTGCCTCCGGCGCTTCCGTCGTAGCCGTCCACGTCGTTCGGGTCGTCGTTCCAGTGACCCCATATCCTGATGGACGGGCTGGCGCCGGGGGTTACGTCGTAGCGCCAGAAGCTGGCGGTCACCTCGTCGCCGTCCTGGAGGCCCTGTATCCAGGCGACGTAGGCCTGCGAGGTGCCGGAGGAGGCGTTCTCCTCGATGTAGAGAGAATGCGACCCGGCATGGACCTCGTCCGTGGATATCTCGTAGATGAGGTCGCCGTAGGTGCTGAGGACGTCCCCCGTGCCCTCCCACCCGTATGTCGCGGTGTCGGATGAGGATACGGACGCGAGCAGGAGGATCGGTACGAGCGCTAGCAGCCTGGTCATAGCTGCCTCCCTCCAGAAGGGTGCTTCGAGCCAATGCTTGCGGTCGGATGGCCGGGATTCCCGGCTCTGCGCGGCGACGATAACATAACTGCCGAGGGCTCCATCCGGAACCTCGAGAGGTCGGCTCTCCTCCGCCTCCGGCTCCGAGGCCCGCCGCCGTGGCTCCCGATCATGCCGTCTAGGAGCGTTCCGCCCACTTCTGCCTCCACGTGGTGTCCTCGGTGTGCCAGCGGCCGCGCTGGTCCCTTCCGGTCATGACGCATCTCAGGAAGACCTCCGGGAGCCCGGCGGCCTCGTAGGCCTCCCGGTACCTCTGCGTGTCGAAGTCGACCCTGTACCACCCCACGCAGGGCCGTGAGTAGTCGTCCACGTCCAGCACCAGGAAGGTCGAGCCGCCGGGAACGGTGCCGCCTCCGACGCTGCCTGCGCTGCAGAGGATCCCGCCGGGTCTCCTCACCGTCACCAGCTCGTGCGAGTGACCGGTGACCAGCACGTCGCAGTGGTTGCTGGAGAGGAGCATCTCGTAGAGGTCGTTGGCTCCCCGGGGGGGGAGCTCACCGGTGATGTTGCCGGGCAGGCCGTGGACGAGCAGCAGCCGCACCCCGTCGACCTCGAAGCGGAGGCTGTCCGGGAGCTTCTTCAGGAAGTCCCTCCTTCTCCCGCTGACGCGGCTCCCGGTCCATCCCAGGCTCTCCGCGGCCAGCCGGTCCCAGTACGAGCTGCCGAAGCTGTCGCCGGTGCTGCCCCGTCCACGAGCGACCGCCCTGTCGCAGTTGCCCTGGACGGTCTCCACCCCGCTACGCTCGATCAGGTCGACCACCTCCGCGGGGAAGGGGCCGTACTGTACGAGGTCCCCGGTACAGAGAATCCGCTCCGCCCCAAGCTCCTCGAGCCTGGCGAGGCACGCCTCGAGACCCGGCAGGTTGCCGTGGATGTCCGACAGTATGCCGAGCCTCACGACGTCATCTCCCCCGGGTAGAGCAGAAGGTCGCCGGCCATGGCCAGGAGTCCCTCCACGTCGCCCGCGGCCAGCCTCTTCAGCTCCCCCGCGTCCGAGCTCTCCAGCGCTCTCCTCACGTCGTCCCCCCCGGCCAGTATATCCATGGGCATCCTCCGGTACTCGTACTCGTAGGGCGGCGGCCTGAACCGCGTGGCCCGCTCGCCGAAGCAGACAAGCAATATACCGAGCGCGGAGCGGAGCGCCCTGAAGGAGGAGCGTTCGGTAACGTGTATCTCGCACCCGCTGCAGACCTCCCCCCGGTGCTTGCCGAAGGTGGGGACGAACCCGTGGGGGCGCAGTATCGCGCCCTCCATCCATGAGGTCCCGTTCAGCTCCGCCGCTATCCGCTCTCCGCTCAGCCAGGGGGCGCCGAAGACCGTGAAGGGCCTGGTGGTCCCCCTCCCCTCGGAGAGGTTGGTGCCCTCCAGGAGGCACATGCCCGGATAGACCAGCGCGACCTCCGGCGTGGGCATGTTCGGGGAGGGCAGTACCCACGGCAGCCCTCGCGGGGGCCAGCCCCGCTCCCATCCGGATGCGCGTACGACCGACGGCTCCGGCAGAGCGTCCAGCCTGGCGAAGAGGAGGGCCGCCTCCCCTACGGTCAGGGCGTGGCGGGTCGGCAGCGGGTACATTCCGACGAAGGACTCCCAGCCGGGTCGGAGCAGCCTCCCCTCGACTATCTCGCCCCCCAGCGGGTTCGGCCTGTCCAGGACGACCACCGGGACCCCGGCCTCGGCGCATGCCCTCATGCAGAGGGCCATGGTGTAGACATAGGTGTAGTACCTGGAGCCCACGTCCTGGATGTCGACCACCAGACAGTCGAGCCCCTCCAGCTGCCCGGGCTCCGGCCTGCGCCTCCGGCCGTAGAGGCTGTGGACCGGCACGCCCAGCGTCGGGTGGAGGTACCCCTCCCATTCTATCATGTTGTCCTGGGTCTCCCCCAGCAGCCCGTGCTGTGGTCCGAAGAGCGCGGCGAGCCGCTTTCCCGGGAGTGAGCGGAGCACATCCTGCGAGCCGCGGTAGCACCGGTCCACGGCCGCGTAGTTGGTGAGCAGGCCGAAGGACCTCCCGGGCAGGTCCTCAGGGCGCACCCGGTCGAGGCCGGTCAGTACGGCGGCCTCAGATCTCGAGCCTGTCACCGCTCCGCAGCACCGTGACGCCGTCGGAGAAGCGTCTCGCCAGGTCCCTCTCTATCTCGTGGCGGAACCAGGGCTTGAGGTGTATGGCGTAGACCGTGACGTCTTCCCTGTCCAGCTTTCGTAGCTCGTCCTCGAGGAGGGCAGGGGTGAGATGGTCGCTCGCCATGGCCAGGTCGCTCATCCTGTCCGGGAAGGAGACCTCCGTTATCACGCTGTGGAGCTCCGGCGACGACCTGCCCATCTCCCATATCCTGCCGGTCGGCCCGGTATCGCCCGTGTAGAGGAGCGAGCCATCGCCGCTGCTGAACAGGAAGCCCCTCGCCCCGGCGCCGTGGCTGACCGGCCCGGTGAGCGCGGATACCCCGCCCGGGAGGTCCATCCACTCCCCGTCCGCGAGCTCAACGTACTCCAGCGAAGGGCCGCTGGAGGTCCTTATCCTGCTGAAGTCAGGCCAGATGAGGTCGTTCATGTAGTGCCGCCTCACGACCTCCAGGCAGGCCCTGCTCCCGGCGACCCTCAGGGGGGTGTCCCTGAAGCTGACCGTGGCGTCCAGCAGGAAGCCGAGCTCCAGGACGTGGTCGAGGTGCGAATGGGTGAGCAGCACCATCTCGATGCCCTGCTGCTGTCTGTCGGAGAGCATGGTGGCCGACCCGGCGTCCAGAAGCACGGAGCTCCCGAGCATCATGGTGACCAGGTTGCATCCGTGCCCCTTCGAGCCGTCCACTCCAATGACGTCGAACCGCATGCTCAACCTCCGGTCACCACCCTCGGCAGGAGCGGGCTGACCCTCGTAACCACCTCGTAGTTGATGGTGCCGGACCATTCCGCAACCATCTCGGCGGTCACCTCCTCTTCCCCGTCCCTGCCGAGAAGCACCACCTCGTCCTGCAGGCCCGCTCCCGGAACGTCCGTGAGGTCCACCATGGTCAGGTTCATGCATATCCTGCCCAGCACCGGCGCGCGGCGCCCCCTGACGAGCACGTGGGCAGTGTTGCCGAGCCCCCTGTCGTAGCCGTCGGAGTAGCCGACGGGCAGGACGCCGAGCAGAGTCCTCCTGCCGGTCCTGTAGGTACACCCGTAACCGATGTAGCTCCCGGCTGGCATCTCCTTGACCTGCGCTATCCGCGTCCGTAGCGACATCACCGGCCTCAGGTCCGGAACGGGGCGCGGCCCCGAGGAGGCGGAGAGGAACGTCTCCCTGGAGGGCCAGAGGCCGTAGATCCCTATCCCAGCGCGGAGCATGTCGAAATGGGTCTCGGGGAAGAGGATGGACGCTGCCGTGCACGCGGTGTGGCACATGCCGGGGGAGCCGCCGCTCCGCAGGACCGTCTCCCTCATGGAGAGGAAGCGGTCCAGCTGGCCCTGTGCGTAATCGTGGTTCAGGGTGTCCTCTATGTTGGCGAAGTGGGTGGAGAGCCCCTCCAGGTCCATCCAGGGTTCCTCCGATATCATCCCGACCAGGGCAGGCAGATCCTCCTCGAGAACCCCCTGCCTGCCGGTGCCGGTCTCCAGCTTCAGGTGTACCCTGGCTCTCCTCCCTGCCGAGGTCAGCCCGGAGAGCTCCCTCACCGTCTCCCGGTTGTAGACGGTCAGCCGGAGATCGGCGTCCAGAGCCTCTGCGAGCCTGTCCGTGAGCACGTGCCCCAGGAGGAGTATCGGCCTCCTCTCCCCCAGGGAGCGGAGCTCGAGCCCCTCGTCCAGGGAGTTCACGGCCAGCCAGTCGGCTGAGCCGAGAAGGGGGAGCATCTCCGCAATGCCGTGTCCGTAGGCGTTAGCCTTCACCACGGCGCAGAACCGCACGCCGCTGCCGGAGGCGCACCTCCTCAGCTCCGAGATGTTGTGGGCGGGGGCCTCCGGGTCGAGCTCGACCCATTTCAGGTGCCTCATGACGATAATCTATACCCTTACCCCCCACGCCATGCAAGCCGACGGGGGACCGGAGGACGGGGCGATTGACCCGGAGCGGGGGCGCTCCCTATTGTGGCGGGGTGATACTCCACATCCGACGGACGGAGGCGAGGTGTCAGAGGTAAGGTTCCTTCCCGAACGGGAGGCCGCCGGCGGCGGAGTCGGCCTCCTCCGTGAGCTGCTCGCGCCCCTCGCCGGGGCGCTCTCCACCGGCCCGCGGGATATCGTCGCCGTCAAGATCCACCCGGGCGAGAGCGGCAACACTTCCTTCGTGGGAGCCGGTGAGGTCTCCTCCGTGGTGGAGGCGCTCGATCTCCCCCCGGACCGGATCTTCCTGACCGACACCACGGTCCTCTACCCCGGGAGGAGGAGGAACGCCCCGGACCTGCTCAGGCTGGTCCGGGAGCACGGGTTCGGCCCTCCCGCCACCCCCCCCTTCGTGGTCGCCGACGGCCTCCGAGGAGAGCTGGGCCGGGAGGTGCCGGTCGGCGGGGGAAGGGAGACCGCGACCGCCATGATAGCCGAGAGCGTCTGCGCGGCGGACGCGGTGGTATTCGTCAGCCATTTCAAGGGGCACCTCCTCTCCGGCTTCGGCGGGGCGGTCAAGAACCTGGGAATGGGCTGCGCCACCAGGGCGGGGAAGCTCTTCCAGCACTCCTCCGTCGTCCCGTCCATCGATGCCGACTCGTGCACCGGATGCGGAGCCTGCGCGGCAGGATGTCCCGAGGGCGCCATCTCCGTCGACGGTTCGGCCGCCATAGAGCCGAGCAGCTGCGTCGGATGCGGCGAGTGCCTCGAACGATGCCCGGAGGGCTCGGTGAGGGTGGTCTGGGACGTCAAGATGGACCGGTTCATGAGGCGGATGGTCGAGTACGCCGTCGGCGCCTCCGGATGCATCGGCAGGGCGGTCTACGTCAACTTCCTGAGGAGGGTGGTCCCTGACTGCGACTGCATGCACGACACCGGCGCCCCCCTTGTCGGCGACATAGGCGTGCTGGCCTCTACCGACCCGGTGGCCCTGGACATGGCGTGCCTGGACCTGGTCACGGGGGCGGAGCCGTCGCCAGAGGGCCCGGTAGCGGACTGTCCGGCAGGCGCGGACAAGCTGAGATGCCTGCGGCCGGAGGTGGACGGTGCTGTCCAGCTCCACATCGCCGAGGAGATGGGGCTCGGCTCGGTCTCCTACGACCTGGTCACGGTAGAGCGCTGAGCGGGAGGGCCCTCTCCCCCGGTCTCAGGGGCGCCCTGCTTATGTCGGCGGGGACGCTGCTTCTCTCCCTCGTAGCGGTCTGCGTGAAGTCGATACCGGCCTCCTCCGGGGTCGCCTTCACCCAGAAGCTCTTCTTCAGGGGCTCTGTCTCCGCCGTAGTCCTGCTCTGCCTGCTCACCGCGAGGCGTGTCCCCCTCCTGCCCAGGGCGGCCCCCATCGTGCTCCTCAGGTCGCTCCTCGGACTCGGCGGCATGCTCTGCTACTTCTACTCGCTGGAGGGACTCCCGATCTCACAGGCGGTCACGCTGAACAGGCTCAGCCCGTTCTTCGTGCTCCTCTTCGCCGGCATCTTCCTCGGCGAGCGGCTCGGGGGGGCCAGGCTGGCCGCAGTGGCGGTAGGCTTCCTCGGAGTGCTGGTCATACTGAGGCCCGGCTTCCGGGAGGTAACGAGCTGGTCTCTGCTCGCTCTCCTCTCCGCCGTCTTCTCCGGCGGCGCGTACACGACCCTCAGGGCCCTTGGAGGCAGGGACGGGGCCCTGGTCATCGTCTTCTGGTTCTCCGTGGTGGTGACCCTCGCAATGGCCCCGTTCGTAGCAGCCGGCTGGACCGGCCCCACGCGGCCGGTCCTCGCGCTCCTGGTCGCGATCGGCCTGCTGGGCGCCGGGGGGCAGATTCTGATGACCAGGGCATTCAGCTGCGCCCCGGGAGGAGAGGTGGCCGTCTACGGCTACCTGAGCGTTGTCTTCGCAGCGGTCTGGCAGACGGTCATCTTCGGCTCCGTACCCGAGCCGCCGGTTCTGGCAGGCGCGGCTCTGGTGATCGCCGGCGGTTGGCTGAGCTACCGCTCCGGCTCGGCGGTCAGGCCCTCGTGAGCGGCGACCGGGACTGGACGCTCAGCGAGTCGGACGTGACCATGGAGTTCGTCGCCTCCGGTGGGCCGGGGGGGCAGAAGGTCAACAGGACGGCCTCGGCAGTAGTGCTCCGTTTCGACCCGGAGGCGGCGGGCTTCCCCGCCGAGGCGATGCCCAGGCTCCGGAGCCTTGCCGGCGGCAGGATGGGCTCCGACGGGGTCGTCACCATACACGCAAGGCGTCACCGCTCCCAGGCCCGGAACAGGAAGGAGGCCATGGAGCGACTGGCGCGGCTTCTGGAGAGGGCCCTCAGGCCGCCGCCGGTACGGAGGCCGACCGGACCGACGAGGGGCTCGAAGGAGGAGAGGCTGAGGCGGAAGCGCATGCGCTCCAGGAGGAAGCGTGAGCGTGCGAAGGGACGGGAGCTCTTCCGGAAAGGCGGCGAGGAGGTATAATAGGATCGTGAGCGACGAGGTCTGACACGGGAGGAGGCTGGGCTGGAGCCGAGGCTCTACGACGGCGAGAGGTGTCCCTGCCCGTCCGACTGCAAGCGGAGGGGGCGGTGCGCCGAGTGCATACGCTTCCACCACGAGCGTCACCAGGTCACATACTGCGAGTTCCTGATGGGCAAGCTCGCGGAGGACGGACCGGAGCGCGCCGTACGGTCCGGCAGGGAGGTCCGGCTGACCGACTACGGCCCCTGCGCCGGTTGAGCGGGCAAGCTCAACCCGACCAGGCTGGCCGGGATGATAGACAGGCTTCCGCTGACCTGCTCGGATAACGTGCTGGTGGGCATCCGCAGCATGGACGACGCCGGTGTGTACAGGCTGACCGACGAGCTGGCGCTGGTCCAGACCGTCGATTTCTTCTACCCGATAGTGGACGACCCGCGCAGCTTCGGCAGGATAGTGGCTGCCAACAGCATGTCGGACATATGGGCAATGGGGGCCGAGGCGGTCACCGCTCTCAACCACCTTGCCTACCCGGCGGGGAAGCTGGGCCCGGAGGTCATCGAGGAACTGCTCCACGGGGCGGCCGAGAAGCTCTCCGAGGCCGGGGTCTCCCTCATGGGCGGCCATACGCTGGAGCAGGAGGAGCTGGTCTTCGGGATGAGCGTTACCGGGCTCATCTCGCCTGGAAGCGCGACCACCAACTCCACGGCGAGGGCGGGCGACCTCCTCGTCCTCACGAAGCCGCTTGGCACAGGCATCTACTGCGACGCCATGAGGCAGGGCGGTCTCCCGGAGGACCGCCTCGACGCATGGGTGGCCTCCATGGAGAGGCTGAACATGTACGCCTCCCGCATCATGCAGAGGTTCGACGTCTCCTGCATGACCGACGTCACCGGCTTCGGCCTGCTCGGCCACGCGCTGCCAATGGCGCGCAACGCAGGGGTACGCATGGTCCTGCAGGCGGAGAGGGTCCCCCTGCTCCCCGGGCTACCCGGGATGCTCGACACGTACAACCCGAAGGGCGTCTGCAAGTGCAGGGACTACGTCGACCCGGTGATGACGGTTGCCCCGGACGTCGACCCGCGGCTGGTCACCCTCATGTCGGAGGCCCAGACCTCCGGCGGCCTGCTGGCGGCGGTGGCTCCCGGGGAGTGCGACCGGCTGGTGAGAGCCCTGGTGGACGAGGGTGACGGATGCGCCCGGGTCATCGGGAGCGTGACGTCGGGCGAAGACGATTCGGTGCTGCTCGAGGTCGTCCGCCGGTAGGCGGCCGCCGTGACGGCCCGGTACGCATGCCCAAGCCGCCTGCAACGGAAGGGGGAGCAATGCACGACGACAAGCTGAAGAAGGGGGCTTTCAGCTGGTCCGAGCTGATGACCCGGGACCCGAGCGGCTCCATCCGCTTCTACACCGACCTGCTCGGGTGGGAGATAGTGGAATGTCCCATGGGGGACGAGCCCTACTACGTCGTCCAGGTGGATGGCGAGGGGGTTGCCGGCATCATGAGGATGCCGGCGGAGATTCCCCCGGAGGTGCCGACCCACTGGTCCACGTACATAACGGTGGAAGACGTGGATGCCCTCGCCGCGAGCGTCCCCGGCAACGGCGGGACAGTCGTCGAGCCTCCCAAGGACATCCCGGACGTCGGTCGCTTCTGCGTAGTGCAGGACCCGGGGGGCGCCACGGTCTGCTTCATATCCTACATCGAGGAGCCGAGCGGAGATCCCCCCTTCGAGGGGGTTCACGGCTCCGTGGTCTGGTCGGAGCAGCAGAGCCACGACCCGGCGGCCAGGGCCGATTTCCTGAGGGCGCTGGTCGGCTTCGACCTCCGCCGGCACACGGTGGACGGCAGGACCTACTACGTTCTGCCCCTCGACGGCTCTTCCGGCGACCTTGCCGAGCCGCTCCAGCCGAACCACTGCGGACCGGCCGACGCCGACTCCTGGATAGGGCCGCAGGACCCGGAGTGCTGGCTGACCTTCGTCCAGGTCGACGACGTTGACGGCCTGGCCGACAAGGTGGTACCTCTCGGCGGCACCGTCGTCGTGCCTCCGACAGACATCACCGGCATCGGCAGGTACTGCACCATCAAGGACCCGCAGGGCGCCTCGATCTCCCTCATCACCTACTTCGACAGCCGCATGGAGAAGTAGTAGCGGCAGTCGAGCCGGGGGCGCCGGGCGGTCCGCCCGGCGCCCTCGCACGTATATTAACCGCGGAGGGAGGGCTATGGCTCACGGGACGGAGCGCCTGCGCAGGAGGCTTCACGGGCTGGCCGAGCTCTCCGGCCGCGAGGAGCGGACGGCGGAGGCGCTGTGCGACTTCCTCGGGGACCACTCTCCGGACCTCCTTCTCACCGGCCTCGGCGGGTACGGCCTGGCGGCCCTCTACGAGGGGGAAGCGCCCGGTCCCCGTGTCATGATGAGGTGCGACATGGACGCGGTGCCGGGGGCTGACGGCTCTCCCGAGCATCTCTGCGGTCATGACGGCCACATGGCCATGGTCTCCTCCCTCGCCCCCCTCCTCCGCCGGGAGAGACCGGCTGCCGGCTCCGTGGTCCTGCTCTACCAGCCGTCGGAGGAGACCGGACAGGGTGCCTCCGCCGTCCTGGCGGACCCCGACTTCGAGCGGGTCAGACCCGACCTGGTCTTTGGCCTTCACAACATCCCCGGCAGGCCTCTGGGCGAGGTCATGAGCCGCGCCGGCACCTTCGCCTCCACCGCCAGGAGCCTTGCCCTGCATCTCTCGGGGCGCACCTCGCACGCCAGCGCCCCGGAGCTGGGTGTCAGCCCGGCCGCCGCCCTCTCTGCCATACTCGCCGCCTGGCCGGCGGTACCCCGGTCGGTCGTAGGGCCGTCCGAGATGGCCCTGGTCACCGTCGTGCACGCCAGGCTGGGAGAGGTCGCCCTCGGCACCACTCCCGGGGAGGCCACGGTCATCGCCACCCTCAGAGCGAGGGACGAATCGGTCATGAGGCTACTCTCGGAGCGCTGCCTGTCGGTGGGCATGGGTATAGCCTCGGCTCACGGCCTCCGGGTCGAGCACGAGTGGCTGGAGGAGTTCCCCTGCACCGTCAACGACCCGGACGCGGTCGCGTCGGTGGAGAGGGCGGCCGCCGCCGCCGGGCTGCGCTACAGGAGGATGGAGGCGCCGTTCGACTGGACCGAGGACTTCGGGAGGCTCACCGCTGTCCTGCCGGGCGCCATGGCAGGCCTGGGAGCCGGCGCCGGGTGCCCTCCCGTGCACCATGCCGGGTACGTCTTCCCCGACGGGCTGCTGGAGCAGGGGCACCGGTTCCTGGCCGCCCTCCTCGGGGAGACCCTGGGCGGTCGGAGCGGAGACCCCTGATGCACCCCGGCTCACGCATAGAGCTGAGCGAGAGGGCTCTCCGGCGGAACCTGCGGTTCCTCCGCCCTCTCTGCGGAGAGGCGGAGTTCTCCTCCGTCGTCAAGGGAAACGCCTACGGTCACGGCATAGAGACCTTCGTACCCCTCGCCGAAGCCTGCGGGGTCCGTCACTTCTCCGTCTTCTCGGCCCAGGAGGCGCGCAGGGTCCTGGAGGCCTCTCGCCGCGGGAGCCGCATCATGGTGATGGGCTACATCGACGAGCAGGACATGGACTGGGTCGTCGCTAACGGCATATCCTTCATGGCCTTCGACATCGCCAGGCTCGAATCCGCGGCGGCCGCCGCCGGCCGCGTCGGAAGGCCGGCACGGGTGCATCTGCAGGTAGAGACCGGGATGCACAGGCTGGGGCTCGACCGCGCCACCCTCCGGGCCGCAGCGGGTCGTATACTGGAGAGTCGGGGGAGGATGGAGCTGGCCGGCGTGTCCACGCACCTCGCCGGACCGGAGAGCATCTCCAACCATGTCAGGGTAGCCAGGCAGCTGGAGTCGTTCGACGGGGCCTGTACGCTGCTGCGGGAGATGGGGCTGGACGTACCGGTGAGGCACGTGGCCAACTCCGCCGCCCTCTTCATGTACCCCGACTCGGTCATGGACATGGTCCGCTGCGGGATAGCCCAGTACGGCTTCTGGCCCGGCACCGAGGTGAGGATGCACAGGATGCTCTCGGACTGCGGTGACGGCAGGCGCAGCTGGCGCGACCCCCTCCGGCGCGTACTCACCTGGAAGAGCTGCATCATGAGCCTCAAGGAGGTCCCCCCGGGCGAGTTCATAGGCTACGGCACAGGCTGCCAGACCACCCGCAGGGAGCTCATAGCAAGCGTCCCCATAGGCTATTTCGACGGGTTCCCGAGGGTGCTCAGCAACAGAGGCTACGTGCTTGTCAGGGGGCACAGGGCGAGGGTCGTGGGGACGGTCAACATGAGCATGATGCTGGTCTCGGTAACGCACGTACCGGGAGCCCGCAAGGGCGACGAGGTCGTCATAATCGGTAGCCAGGGCAGGCGCAGGATGACCGTCGCCTCCTTCAGCGACATGACGGACGTGATGAACTACGAGGCGCTGGTCCGGCTACCCTCCGAGATACCGAGACGGGTCGTGTAGGCCGGCTTGACGCGGGTACGCTTCGCCGTATATTCGGAATCAGGATTCTTAATTCTTTTAATGGAGGTCCATCGTGACCCCGCTCAGACTCTCCGAGGCGGCGAACATAGCCCTGCACGCCTGCGCGATACTGGCAAGGTCCGTCGGCAGGATGAGCTCGGGCGAGCTCGCCCGAATGACCGGCTTCTCCCCCAGCCACACCGCCAAGGTGCTCCAGGGGCTGACCCGGAGCGGCATCCTGCGCTCCACCAGGGGCGCCTCCGGCGGTTTCGAGCTGGCGGACGAGCCAGGCTCGCTGGACCTGCTCCGGCTGGTGGAGACGGTGGAGGGGCCGCTGGGACCGGGCGGCTGCCTGCTGGGCAGCCCCGTCTGCGGCAGGGAGAGCTGCCTGCTCTCGGACGTCTCGGCGGAGACGGCCGCTCTCGTGGCGGAGAGGCTCGGTGGGGTCACCCTGGAGGAGTTCGCCTCGGAGATGAGGCTGCCGCCCCGATGACGGGGCTCAAGTACCGCATGGAAGGAGCATCGATGTTCTGTTACCAGTGCGAGCAGACA
Source organism: uncultured bacterium (assembly GCA_964423505.1). Taxonomy (GTDB): domain Bacteria; phylum Fermentibacterota; class Fermentibacteria; order Fermentibacterales; family JCC-6; genus CAYREX01. Next base: position 70,919 of record CAYREX010000008.1, read on the forward strand.
GCGAGGGGGACCGGGTGCGACGTGCACGGCGTCTGCGGGAAGGACCCGGTCACGGCGGCCATGCAGGACGCCCTGGTCGTCGTCACGAAGGGGCTCGCCTCCTGCATCGTCCGGGCGGATGCCCTGGGACTGGACCACGGCGAGGAGGATGCCTTCATGGAGGAGGCGCTCTTCACCACCGTCACCAACGTCGACTTCGACCCGGACGCAGTGGAGGAGATGGTGCGCAGGGGCGCCGACCTCAGGGACGGCCTCAGGGAGCGCTGCGAAGGGGCGTGCCGCGACCGGGGGGAGGAGCCCCGGCAGCCGTCCGGCCCGGCGGCCTGGTCGCCCCCGGCCGACAGGGAAGACCTGCTGGCAGCAGCGGCCCGGATGGGCGTGGAGGCCAGGACAGGGGTGGAGGGCCGGGACGTCACCGGCCTCAAGGAGCTCATAACCTACGGTCTGAAGGGCTCCGCCGCCTACCTCACCCACGCCAGGACCCTCGGCCGCGTGGACCCCGGGCTGGACCTCCGCATGGCCGAGACGCTCGACTTCCTGACGCGGGAGACGAACGGTGACGAGCTCTTCTCCAGGGCGCTGGAGACCGGAGAGCTGAACCTCCGGGTCATGGAGCTGCTGGACGCGGCCAACACCGGGGCCTACGGCCATCCCGAGCCGACCATGGTGAGGATGACGCCGGTGGCCGGGAAGGCCGTACTGGTCTCGGGCCACGACCTCCGCGACCTGGCGGAGCTGCTGGAGCAGACCGAGGGCAGGGGCATAAACGTCTATACGCACGGTGAGATGCTCCCGTGCAACGCCTACCCCGGGCTGAAGAGGCACCGGCACCTGGTCGGCAACTACGGCGGCGCCTGGCAGGACCAGCAGAGGGAGTTCGACGAGTTCCCCGGGGCGGTGCTGATGACCACCAACTGCATACAGAAGCCGAGGGAGAGCTACCGGGACAGGATATTCACCACCGGTCTGGTGCGCTGGCCGGGCGTCCGTCACGTCTCCGGCCGGGACTTCTCGCCGGTCATCGAGAGGGCGCTGGACCTCCCCGGCTTCGAGGAGGACGCCCCGGAGAGGAGGATACCCATCGGGTACGCCAGGAAGACGGTCCTCTCGGCGGCTGACGCGATAGTGGAAGCCGTCCGCTCCGGCGCCATCCGGCACTTCTTCCTGATAGGCGGCTGCGACGGGGCCAAGCCGGGGAGGAACTACTACACCGAGCTGGCCGAGAAGGTACCTGACGACTGCGTCATGCTCACCCTCGCCTGCGGCAAGTACCGTCTCAACAGGATGGACCACGGCGAGATAGGCGGATTCCCCAGGCTGCTGGACTGCGGGCAGTGCAACGACGCCTACTCCGCCATCGTCATCGCCTCGGCGCTGGCGGACGCCTTCGGTACGGACGTCAACGACCTCCCGCTCTCTCTGGTGCTCTCCTGGTACGAGCAGAAGGCGGTGGCCATACTGCTGACGCTGCTCCACCTGGGCATACGCGACATGCGGCTCGGTCCGACGATGCCGGCGTTCCTCTCGCCGGCGGCGACCGGGGTGCTCGTCGAGAGGTTCGGCCTGCGGCCCACCACCACGCCGGAGCGGGACCTGGAGGAGATGCTGGGCTAGGACGGGGGGAGGCTCAGTAGTCCACAACCTCGCCGGTGGCGTAGTAGATGATGCGCTCGCAGATGTTGACGACCCTGTCCGCCCCGCGCTCCAGGTTGTGGGCGACGAAGGCCAGCATCATGGCGTCGTGGATGCGGACGGGGTTCTCCATCACGTGGGTAAGCAGCTCCCTGTAGACCTGGGCGTACATCCGGTCGATCTCCGAGTCCCTTCCGGGTATCTCCCTCGCCCTGTCGACGTCCTCCTCGAGGAAGGCGGCAAGGGCGTCGCGGAGCATGCCGCAGGTCAGCTCGGCCATCCGGGGAACGTCCACCAGGGGCTTCAGGTGCTCTCCGGGGGTTATCTTGCCGTTCAGTATGCAGATGCCCTTGGCGTAGTCCGCTATCCGCTCCAGCTCCCTCGAGATGTGCATGGCCGATATCAGGAACCTGAGGTCCCGCGCCACCGGCTGCTGGAGGGCGATTATCTCGGTGCAGGCCTCCTCGATGTCCTTGCACTTGGAGTTGACGAGGTGGTCCGCCTCTATCAGCTCCTCACCCTCTACCATGAGCCTGTCCCGGAGTATCCTGACGGACTCGGTGACCGCCCCGGCCGCCATCTCGGAGAGGAGCAGGAGCTCCTCCCTCACGGAGTCCATGTCCGCCTGGTACGTCTCTCTCGGCATACCTCGCTACCTCCCGCCCCGCACGGCACGGTGCATCAGCCGAAGCGCCCCGAGATGTAGTCCTCGGTCCTGGGGTCCTTCGGGTTCGTGAAGATGTCGCTCGTCGGACCGAACTCTACCAGGTTGCCGGCCCTCCTGTCATCGGTCAGAAGGAAGGCGGTCATGTCCGAGACCCTGGCGGCCTGCTGCATGTTGTGGGTCACGATGACAATGGTGTAGTTCTCCTTCAGCTGGCCTATCAGCTCCTCTATGCGCAGGGTGGCTATCGGGTCCAGGGCGGAGGCCGGCTCGTCCATGAGGATGACCTCCGGGTCGACGGCCAGCGCCCTGGCTATGCAGAGCCTCTGCTGCTGGCCCCCGGAGAGCGACAGGGCGTTCCTGCCCAGGATGTCGCTGACCTCCTCCCAGAGGGCTGCCTTCCTCAGGCTGTCCTCCACTATGGCCGCGAGCCGCTCCCTGCTGCGGACTCCGTGGAGCCTGGGACCGTAGGCCACGTTGTCGAATATCGGCTTCGGGAAGGGGTTCGGCCGCTGGAAGACCATGCCGACCATCTTCCTCAGCTCGGCGACGTCGCCCTGGAATATGCTCCGGCCGTCGAGGAGCACCTCACCCGTGGTCCTGACGTCCGGGTTCAGCTCGTTCATCCGGTTGAACGTCCTGAGCAGTGTGCTCTTGCCGCAGCCGGAGGGGCCGATGATGGCGGTCACCCTGTTCACCGGTATGTCCATGGTGATGTCCACCAGCGCCCTGAAGCCGCCGTAGTAGAGGCTGAAGTCGCGGGTCTGGATCCTAGGCTCTGACATCTTTGCCCCTCATGCTGGCCGAGAACCTCCTGGACATCGCATTGATGAAGAGGTTCAGCAGGATGATCAGTACCACAAGGACGGCACCCGTTGCCATGGCCTTGTCGAACGCCCTGGTCTCCATGGCGAGGTAGTAGACGTGGAGCGCCATGGTCCTTCCGCTGGACATTATGGATGTGGGGGTCCGGTAGCTGCCTCCCAGGGTCACGTAGAATATGGCGGTCTCGCTGACTATCCTGCCGACGCTGAGCACCAGGCCGGTCGTGATGCCCGGCATGGCCGAGGGCAGGACCACCTTCCTGATGGTCTCCCACCGCGAGGCTCCCAGGGCCAGCGAGCCGGCCCTCCAGCTGTCCGGTACCGCCTTCAGGGCCTCCTCGGTTGTCCTTATGACGACCGGAACGATGAGGCAGGCGCCTGCCAGCCCGGCGGCCAGTATGGAGAAACCGAGCCGCATCATCGACACGAACAGTGCGTAGCCGAACAGACCGAATATTATCGAGGGCACCCCTGCCAGGGTCTCCACGCCGAACCTGGCCATCCCCACCAGCCTCTTGACGAGACGGCTCTGGACCATGTCGGCGTACTCCACGAGGTAGACCCCGGCGCCGACCCCGAGCGGGGTAGCTATGACGATGGTGGTGAGCACCAGGTAGACCGTGGTCACGATGGTGGAGAAGATGCCGCCCTCCCCGGAGAGCCCTCCCCGGGGAGAGGTGGTGAAGAACTCGAGGCTCAGCTGCGAGAAGCCCCGCAGCAGGACGTAGAGGGTGACCGAGACCATTATCCCCACGGCCGTCATCGCCGCCAGCCATACGGCCGAGAAGGCGCCTGTCTGCACCCTCCTGCGGCGCCTCAGCCCGCCCGTCACCTCAGACCTTCCTGCCCCGCGTGAGCAGGAACCGGGCTGTCACGTTCACTATCATGATAAGGACGAACAGGACGACGCCCGTGGCGAAGAGAGCGCTCTGGTGGATGCCTGTGGCGTAGTTTATCTCCACCGCGATATTGCCGGTGAGAGTCCTCGCCCTGCTGAGGAATATCGTAAGCGGATTGTCGTTCAGGGCCGCCGGCACGATGGCCGAGTTCCCTATGACCATTATCATGGCGATGGTCTCGCCGAGCGCACGGCCGAGGCCGAGGATTATGGCCGAAAGGATACCGGACCTCGCGGCCGGGAGCACGACCCTCACTATCGTCTCCCACCTCGTGGCGCCCATGGCCAGGGAGCCCTTCCTGTAGGAGTCGGGAACGCTCCTGATCGCGTACTCCGATATGTTCGTGATGGTGGGCAGTATCATGACCGCCAGCACCATGGAGGCGGCCAGGAGGCCGTAACCGGCGTTGCCCGGAGCGTCTATCTGTCGGACGAGCGGCACTATCACCACCATCCCGAACAGGCCGTAGACCACCGAAGGTATTCCGGCCAGCAGCTCTATGGCCGGCCTCACGGTGTTGGCCACCCGGGGAGGGGCCACCTCCGCCAGGAAGATTGCGCAGCCGATGGAGAGAGGTACCCCGAGGATGACGGCTCCGAGGGTCACCAGACCGGAGCCGGCTATCATGGAGAGGATGCCGTACTCCTCGACGTTCGGTCTCCAAGTGGCGTTGCCTACCATCTGGAAGAGACCGATCTCGCGGAAGGCCGGGATGCCCTTCAGGAGCGTGAATATCCCGATCATAAGGAGTATCAGGATGGAGGTGAAGGCGGATACCATCAGTACCCACTTCACTATCCTCTCCACGAGGTTCCGTCTGTTCATCCCGACCCTCCGCGATTCATCCGTTCGCCGGACCCGGCGCTAGTTCACCGGTATATAGCCCTCGTCGGCCACTATCGCCTGGCCGCCCTCGCTCATCACGTAGTCGAGAAAGGCGCCTGCGATGGCCCCGGGCTCGCCCTTGGTGACCATGTTGAGCGGCCTTATCACGGGGTAGACGCCACCGGCGGCGTTCTCGACCGTGGGAAGGACTCCGTCTACGGCCACCGGCCTGGTCTGGTCGTCGAGGTAGCCGAAGGAGAGGAAGCCGATGGAGTAGGGAGTGGTGCTGACGGTGGTCCTGACAGCTCCGTTGGAGGGAAGGAGGATGGCATCCATCGTTATGAGGCCCTCCTCCTCCATGACCAGCTCCTCGAAGGCGGCCCTGGTGCCGGAGCCCTCCTCCCGGGCGACCACGGTAATGTACTCGTCCGGGCCGCCGACCTCGCTCCAGTTGGTTATCTCTCCGGCGAAGATGCCCTTCACATCGTCCAGCGAGAGCTCGCCCACGGAGTTGCCCGGGTCGGTGGCTATGGCGATGCCGTCCATGGCAATGGTGTAGATCTGCAGGCTTGGGCAGTTCTCTATCTCGGAGTCCTTGATTGCCCGGGAGGCATTGCCGATGTCGGCGGTACCGTCTACCGCAGCAGTGACGCCGGCGCTGCTGCCGCCACCCTGGACGTAGACGACCACGTCGCCGTGAATGTCCATGAACGCCTCGGCCAGGACCTCGGCCAGGGGCTGCACGGTGGTCGAGCCGGCTATCTGGAGCTCGCCCTCGAGGGCGAAGCCGGTGGTGGCCAGCAGCGCGAGCAGACCGAACGCTATCCTACCCTGCATGGGTCTTCCCTTCCGCCTGGAGATTCCGTATCGGCGGGGCCGGCCGGGGCCGACCCCTTGTCCACTTCGATGCCATGTGCTAACGGAAACCGGGAGCTACCTGACCGGGATGTAACCTTCGTCGGCGACTATCCGCTGGCCGCCCTCGCTCATGGTGTACTCGAGAAAAGCACCGGCCAGCTCGCCCGGCTCGCCCTTGGTGACCATGTTGAGCGGGCGGACGACGGGGTACTCGCCGCTTGCGGCGTTCTCGACCGTCGGAAGCACGCCGTTGACGGCCACCGGCCTGGTCTGGTCGTCGAGGTAGCCGAAGGAGAGGAAGCCTATCGAGTAGGGAGTCGTGCTGACGGTGGTCCTGACGGCGCCGTTGGAGGGAAGGAGCACGGCATCCTCGAGGATGAGGCCCTCCTCGCCCATGACCAGCTCCTCGAAGGCCGCCCTGGTGCCGGAGCCCTCCTCGCGGGCGACGACGGTTATGTACTCGTCCGGGCCGCCGACCTCGCTCCAGTTGGTTATCTCGCCGGCGAAGATGCCCTTCACCTGCTCGAGCTCCAGCTCACCCGTCTCGAGCTCGGGATGGACGGCTATCGCTATGCCGTCCATGGCGATGGTGTGGATCTGCAGGCTTGGGCAGTTCTCTATCTCGGAGTCCTTGATTGCCCTGGAGGCGTTGCCGATGTCGGCGGTACCGTCAACGGCGGCGGTGACGCCGGCGCTGCTGCCGCCGCCCTGGACGTAGATGACCACGTCGGGGTGCATGTCCATGAAGGCCTCTGCGAGCATCTCGGCGAGAGGCTGGACCGTGGTCGAGCCGGCTATCTGGAGCTCGCCCTCCAGCTCGGCCCCATCCGGCTCCGCGGGCTCGGTGGGCTCTTCGGTGGGCTCTTCGGTGGGCTCTTCCGTCGGCTGGTCCGGCTCGCCCTCACCGCAGGCCGCCAGGACCAGGGCGAGACCGAGCAGCAGGGCGAGGAGCCCCATGGTCTTCGTTCTCATTGGGTTCCTTTCGTCGATGATTCCGTGCTCTCCGTCACCGGGGGGACCGGCCACGCCGGACCGGTCCCCGTGTCACTGCCGCTGTCGGCGAGACCTAGAACTTCATCCTCCAGTTGAGGTACATGTCGGTCCAGCCGTCGGTCTCCTCGTCCTCGAACGAGTAGTTCCGAAGGCCGAGCTGGAGGGTGTTCTTGCTGCCGGTGTGGAGGTTCACGCAGCCGTCGATGACGGTCCAGCTGTTCTCGGGGTCAGTATCGCCGGTGTATGCCGGGTTGACCATGTCCATCCGGACGGCAGGCTGAACGGCGGTGAGGAAGTCGCCCTCGAGGGCGAAGCGGGGGGCCAGGGCGAAAGACATCGCCGTGCCGTCGGTGGCCTCGTCATTCCCGGGATCCGTCGTCAGGGGGACCATCATGTACTCGCCCTCGTAGCAGAGGTCGACGGTCTCGCCGAGGGGAGCGCTGCCGTAGGCGAAGAAGTCGAGACCGGTCGAGGAGTACTTGTCGGTGGAGTCGGTCTCAGTCCCCTCGGTGTGCATGCCGACGGCCGCGCCCAGGGTCACCCAGTCGACGGGCATGACCTGCAGGCGGGCGGTCAGCTGCTTGTTCGAGTCGTCCTCCGCACGGTTCTCGCCGGCGCCGTTCGTGAAAGCGACGTCCACCTGCACGGGATCGAACTCCGCGCAGAGGTTGAGGCCGATGTCCCGCTTGCCGAAGCTGCCGAAGCCGCTGATGCCGTTCACCGTACTCCGGTCGGCGAAGTACATGCTGGAGCCCGAGCGGAAGTAGTTGTAGCCGAACGGACGCTTGAACTGGCCCATCGACAGCGTGAAGCCGTCGGCGAGGTTGGCGTTCAGCTGGAGAGTCTCCAGGAAGAGGACTACGTTCCTGTCCTCGGTGCTGAAAGAGGTCTCCCCGACCTGGACCGTCTCGTCGTTGTACTTGGTGGGCTTGAACTTGAAGTCGATCTTAGCGTCGAACCAGTCGTTCAGGGTCGGCTCCCAGCAGATGCTGGCGATGGCGTCGAAGCCCATGTCCGGGTCGGCGTCCTCTTCGCCGTAGACGTTGAAGCGGCCCATGCCGTAACCCTTGAACTTGAGGAGCTCGGCTCCTCCGGTGCTGAACTCGCCGGTGGCGAAGGCCGTTCCGGCGAGCAGCATGACTGCAAGGACTCCTGCGAATCCGCGCATGCAGTTCCCCCTTCATTTCTCTTCAGGTTTGAGATCCACCCGAAAGACCACTGCTGCACATGCGGACGATTGGGGCGGAGTGTTAGGGCAATATTACCCCCGTGTTAATCCAGGGTTAAAGCCGGGGGGCGTACGGAAGGCCGCGGTGAACGTGCTTCCCCTGCCGGGAGCGCTCCAGACCGTCACGCGCCCACCGTGCATGTTCATGATGTGCTTGACTATGGCCAGTCCCAGCCCTGTGCCTCCCCTTCCCCGTGAGCGGGCCCTGTCCACCACGTAGAACCTCTCGAAGAGCCTCTCGAGGTGCTCGGCGGGTATCCCCCTCCCGGTGTCCGTGACCGATACCTCCAGGAGACCCTCCTCCCCGCCTCCGACCAAGGCGACCGTCACCGTCCCCTCCGCGGTGTGCATAAGGGCGTTCTCGAGGAGGTTGGCCAGCACCTGCTCCATCCTGAACCTGTCCGCCATGACCGGCATGGGCGTCTCCGGCCTGTCGAATACGAGCTCCACGCCCGGGGGCTTTCTCCTGGAGAAGAGCTCCATCACGTCGGATACGACGTCGGCCGCGTCCAGCTCCTCGATGTCCAGGCGCATGCCGGTGCTCTCCAGCTCCGACAGGCTCCGGAGATCCTCCGCCAACCTGGTGAGCCTCTCGGTGTTCCTCTCTATTATCCGCAGGAAGTCGGCCTGCTCAGTAGAGGCCGTCTCCAGAAGCGTCTCGGTGTATCCCCTTATGGCGGTCAGAGGCGTCCGCAGCTCGTGGGCTGCGCTCTCCGCCAGCTCCCTCTTCATCCTCGAGAGATTGGTCAGCCCGGTGACGTCGGCGAAGCCGAACACCTTGCCGCCGCCACCGGACACGTCGGCCATGCTGACCGCGAACGACCTCTCCCCGGCGTCCAGCCGCTCCGGCAGCGGCTCCCCTCGGAGTGCGGAGAGGATCGTCTCGCGGAACCCCGGGGAGGTAACGCCCCTGATCACCCTGCTGCCCACGGGGTCCCTCCCCCCGCAGGCCATGCCGGCGAAGCTCTCGTTTGCGGCTGATACCGTACCGGAGTCGCTCACCACCAGCACGCCCTCGCCGAGGGAGGATAGGATGGCCCGCTGCTCCTCCCAGCTGACAGAGAGCCTGTCGATTAGCTCCCTGTTCCGGGCTATCATCGCGTTGATGCCGGAGGCCAGCCTGTCAAGCTCGGAGACGGGGTCGGGAGGTACCCTGGCGGTGAAATCGCCCTCCCTCACACGCTCGACCACGTCAGACATTCGGCGGACCGACTCGGACGCCGGCCCCATCGAGACGAGCGTCACCGTCAGCCCGGCGAGCAGTGCTGCGCCGGCAGCCAGAAGGACGCCCAGGGGGCCGCCGGGGGCGATGACGAGGACGGCGGTCATGGCGAGGACCGCTGTCGCGATGCCGGAGAGTATCCTGGGGAGGAGGGACCTCACCTCGTGCTGTCCACCTTGTAGCCCATGCCCCGGACGTTCACCACCAGCCCGCCCAGGTCGCCCAGCTTCTTCCTTATGTTCCTTATGTGTACGTCTATGGTCCTCTCGATGACGTGCTTCTCACCGTGCCAGAGCATCTCCAGGAGCCTCGAGCGGGAGAGTATCCTGCCCCGGCCCCTGACCAGGGCCAGGAGTATCCTGAACTCCGTCGGGGTGAGGTCCACCTGGCGGCCGTCGACGATGGTCCGGAACCGCTCCGGCTCCAGCAGGAGCCTGCCGGCCACCTCTACTGCGTCATCGTCCGGCACGGCCATCTCGAAGCGCCTCAGTACCGCCCTGCACCTGGCGACCAGCTCCCTCGGGGAGAAGGGTTTCGTCACGTAGTCGTCCGCGCCCATCTCCAGGCCGGATATCCTGTCCGTCTCGTCGGTGAGCGCGGTGAGCATGATGATGGGGAGCGCCGCGGTCCTGGTGGTCGAGCGGAGCTTCCTGCACACCTCGGTGCCGTGCATGTCGGGCAGCATCAGGTCCAGGACGAGCAGAGAGGGGACCTCCGCCCTGAGGGAGTCCATGAACGAGCCGGCATCACGGAAGCCGCGGGTCCTGAATCCCGCGCGCTCGAGATGGTGGGCGACGAGCCCTCGTATGTCCGGCTCGTCGTCGACTACGGCGATGAGCGAGGAAGGGGCCAAGGATCACCTCCGGGGTCACCCGCCTTGAGTGGATGCAGAACTATAACGAGGACCTGCCGCCGAGGGAACGCCCGTCTCCCTCTCAGCCGAAGAGCTCGCCCTTCCAGCTCCACCATCCCCGCTCCACTTCCCTGAGCTGGATGTAGATGCGGTCGTCCGGTATGAGGAGGCTCTCGGCCAGCAGCGCGGTCATCCTCTCGGCCAGCGCCTTCCTTACATCCCCGTCCAGGCCGCCTATGCTGCTTATCTCGAGGAAGGCCGCGGGGCCGACCACTCCGGAGATGGCCATGGTGGCTGCGGAGCAGGAGACCATCACGTACTCCTTCGACTTCCCGGTCACTTCCGACACGGTGTCGGTCAGGAAGCCTATCAGCCAGCTCCGCTCGTTCTCGTCCAGCTCCGCCGATGTCCTCAGGTCGACCATTGGCATGGGCTCTCCAATCGTATTACTACTACCGGCTGCTACCCACTGTTACAATCTAGTTGCCGAGCCTCCGCCCCGTCCAGTTCTTCCTATATTCGTCCGATGACACCCCCCCGGAGCGAGGAGGTTTCGATGCGCTTCCCACCCGAGACGTCAGCCGGTGAGTCCATGGCCCCCGCGATCCTCGCGGCCTCCTTCCTGGCGCTTTCCTGCGGCGGCGCCGCACCTGTCGAGGCGCCCGCGGAGGAGGGCGGGAGGGTCCCGCTGGTTATAGTCGACTCCATCGGAGTCGAGCTCGGTGACTCCAACTACGTGATCGGCTCCATCGACGCCCTGGAGCACGGTCCCGACGGCGACATCTACCTGCTGGACAGGGGCCGGGCCTGCGTAAGGGTCTTCGACCGGGAGGGCGGCTTCCGGAGGAGGATATCAAGCGAGGGCAGCGGTCCCGGAGAGCTTACCAACCCGCTGGCCATGGCCGTCCTGGGCGACGGCAGGGTGGCCGTCTGCGACCCGTGGCGGGGCGGCATCCACACCTTCCGGGCCGACGGGGAGTGGGAGGGGCTGGCCATGGAGTTCACGAACAACCCCCCCATGATGATGCAGGGGGCGGACTCCAGCGCCTTCGTCGCGAGGAAGCTAACGGTCGAGCCCGATGACGGTGAGATAACCGTCAGCGCCATCGTCGGCAGGTACGAGCTGGACCGGGGGACCGAGCCGGTAGCGGTCTACTACGGGGACGAGTTCCCGTTCGACCCGAACGATGTCACCTCCATCGTCAACACCCTCAACTACAGCCTGTGCACCCACGTGGACAGGGAGGGCACCGTCTACGCCGCTCCCTACTCCACCGAGGAGTACAGGGTGATGATCCTCTCCGCCGAGGGGGAGGAGCTGCTCTCCTTCTCCCGGGAGATGCCGAGGGCGGAGAAGACGGAGGAGGAGGTCCTCGAGGAGAAGGAGTGGATGGAGGCCTACCTGAGCAGCATGGGCGCCTCCGGCGTGAGGCTGGAGTACGACCCGGAGCCCTACCGATGGATGATAAGCGACATCGGCGTGGACGGGATGGAGAGGATATGGGTGAGGAGGGGCACCGAGCGGGAGCCTGTCTTCGACGTCTACGACATGTCCGGAGAGCCGCTCTTCACCGCTGAGCTGCCTGGGGCGGGCCCCGACGCGGACTTCTGGGAGTTCGTCATTGACGAGCACGGAATGATGGCCTGGTCGACCAACCCGGAGTACTACTACAAGGTCTGGCTGCTGGAGGTCCCCGCAGGGGAGATCTGAGCCCCGGGCTACTTCCGCTTGCGCAGCTGCGCCCTGCGCCTGGCGGTTCCCCAGGCGAGCGGCAGGCTCCTGGACTCCCTCGCCGAGCGGACGTCCTCGACCGTGTAGAAGACCCCCGGATCGAAGGACTCGGCCAGCGCCTGCAGGTTCCGGAGCATGCGTCGCCGGAGGATGGTGATGACCACGTCCACCTCCCCCCTGTTGCCGCGGGCGGGGAAGGACGTGAACCTGAAGCCGGCCCGGTCCAGCATCCGCCGGAGGCGCTCGGCGCCCTCGGGCAGGACGAACCTGACCATGCAGATGCCCATGGCGAGGCGCCCCTCGATGATGATCCCGATGTAGTTCCCGCACGCGAAGCCGGCCGCGAAGGCAACGTAAGTGGTCCAGTTGCCCAGGTTCTGCATTATCTGGCCGATGGCCAGGAGCCAGATGAGCACCTCGAAGAATCCTATGACTGGAGCGGCGAGCCTCATGCCCCGTCCCACCAGCATTATCCGTATGGTGCCCATGGAGACGTCCACTATCCTGGCCAGGAAGATGGCGAGCGGTAGGACCAGGTACTGAAGGAGGGGCGGGCCGGCCAGCGTCTCGGGAATCAGGATACCGCCTCCGGTCAGTCGTCCCGGGAGCCCGGGGCCGCCTCCGTCATCAGCTCGGCGACCTTCCTGCCGAAGCCGGACGGGTCCAGTGGCCTGCCGCCGGACATCACCAGGCCGAGGTCGAAGAGCAGTCCCACCAGCTCCTCCAGCCTGCCTCCGGAGCGGTCCCTCTCGTAGAGGTCGCTCAGCAGCCCGGTGACCGGGTGCGCGGGATTGAGCTCGAGTATCCGCCGGGCCTCGGGCAGCTCCTGGTTCATGGCGCGCATCATCCTGCGCATCATGTCCCCCGGGTCGGACCGGTCGGTGACCACGATGCAGGGTGAGCCCTCCAGCCTCGGGGAGAACCGGACGTCGGAGGCCTTTCCCTCCAGCCTGTCGCGCATGTACTCCAGGAGGCCCGAGTAGGTCTCCTCCGCGTGGCTCTTCTCCGCCCTCTCCACCTCGGTGAGGTCCTCCTCGCCCAGCTCCCTCATGAGGGAGACGAGCCTCTTCCCCCGGTACTCGCCGAGCACCTGGAGCATTATCTCGTCCACCGGGCTGTCGAAGAGGACGACCTCCCCGCCGCTTCCGGCCGCCGACTCCAGGTAGGGAGAGGCGGCGAGCTCGTGCCTGTCGGCCCCGGTTACGTAGTAGATGCGCTCCCGGTCCTCCGGCATCGCCTCCACCACCTGCCGGAGGCCGCGTCGCTCCTCGAGCGAACCGGAGGTCCAGACCATCACCAGGTCCGCGAGCCTCTCCCTGTTCTGCTCGTCCGAGTAGACGCCCTCCTTCAGCAGGTCGCCGTAGTCCTCGAACAGCCTGCGGTAGGTCTCCGGCTCCTCCTCCATGAGCCGCTCGAACCAGGCGATGACCTTACCGGTCAGCGCTCTCCTTATGAACTGGACGGTCCTGTTCTCCTGCAGGCTCTCCCGGGAGATGTTGAGCGGCAGGTCGTCCGACTCCACCACTCCCTTGACGAACCGCAGGTACCGGGGCAGGAGCTCGTCCGCCTCCTCCTTTATGAGGACCTTCCTGACGTAGAGCCTGACCCCGGTCCTGTAGTCCGGCATGAGCATCTCCAGCGACCTGCTGCCGGGGACGAAGAGCAGAGCCCTGAACTCCGTCGTTCCCTCGGCGTGGAGGACGAGCCTGGAGAGGGGCGGCTCCCGGTCGTAGGTGAGGCGCCGGTAGAACTCCTCGTACTCGGAGTCCCCGGTCTCCTCCTCCGGTCTCTCCCAGATGGGCTTCATGGAGTTGGCGGGCTCGTCCTCGCTCTCCGATCCGTCCCTGACGTACACCGGGTAGGAGATGAAGTCGGAGTACCGGGCCACCAGCTCCCTGAGGCGCCAGCCCCGGAGGTACTCATCCATCCCCTCCTTCAGGTGCAGGACGACGCCGGTGCCGACCGGGGCGTCCTCCTCCCTGAGGGTGAAGGTCTCGTGGCCGGTCGAGGCCCACCTGGCACCCCTCTCGGCGTCCGCCCTGCGCGAGACCACCTCCACCCTGTCGGCGACCATGAAGCTGGAGTAGAAACCCACGCCGAACTGTCCTATCAGCTCGGGCAGGGTCTCCTCGTCGGCCTCCTCGAGCCTGGCCAGGAACCCCCTGGTGCCGGAGCCCGCTATGGTGCCCAGGTCCACCGACATCTCGTCCGGGGTCATGCCTATGCCGTTGTCCCGTACGGTCAGCGTCCCGGCATCCTCGTTCGGGACCACCTCGACCCGAAGCTCCTCCTCCGGCTCCACCGAGCTGTCGGTGAGCATCAGGAAGCGCAGCCTGTCGAGGGCGTCGGAGGCGTTGGACACCAGCTCCCTGAGGAAGACGTCCGGGTGCGAGTAGAGGCTGTTGATGACTATGTCGAGCACCCTGCGCGTCTCGGTCCTGAACTTCAGCTTCCTCTTCCTGTCGGCAGCTGCCATCCCTTCCTCCCGTTGAGCCGGTTCTTCCTTGCCCGTCGCTAGCGTATCCTGCCCTCGAGGAACGGCACCTCGAACACCTTCTCGTGGAAGACCGGGCCGTGACCGAAGTAGCCGTCCTCGCCGAAGAGCTCGCCGTGGTCTGACGTCACGGTTATCCAGGTGCCCGGCGGCACGATGTCGAAGAGCCGCTCGAATACACCGTCCAGGTATCGCACCGTCTCGACCTGTCTCTCCCTGAGCCTCCGGAGCTGGTCCTCGTCGAAGAAGCCGGGGCCCTGCTCCCCCTCGTCGTCCCTCAGGCGTCCGCCGACGACGTGGTCGTCAAGATGCTTGAAGACCCCGTGCACCCCGCTTATCCTGGGCCACTCGTTCTTCGGCTCGCTGGGCAGGGCGTAGGGGTAGTGGGTCTCGCCTACGTTCAGAAGGTAGAAGGTGGGCCGCTCCGTCGAGAAGGTCATCTCGTCGAGCATTGCGGCCATATCGTTGTGGTCCTTCATCATCCTGTAGCTGTCGAACCCGGAGTTGAGCGGGGTGTGGCTGTTCAGGACGGGCAGCGAGACCATGGCCCTGGTGATGTATCCGAGGCTGCTCCTGAGGAAATGCGGCAGGTAGAGCTTGGGAACGAGGCTCCTGAACTCGATGCCCTCGGCGCCCAGGCGCTCGTTGAACCTGACGAAGTCCCTCTTGTAGTACTCGCTGGCGAAGACGTGCCTCGGGCTGGTATGAGGCATCAGGCCCATCAGCATGTTGTAGTGGCTGGGGGCGGTCCATGAGGCGTAGGCGTAGCGACGCTCCACCTCGCCGAGCCTGGTGATCGTCGCGGGACGGGCCTCCATGAAGGTGTCGTACCGGCAGCTGTCCAGCACCACCAGGAGGAAGTCGTTCAGCCTCCGGTCCGGGTCGGGCCTGCCCCCTGCGGGGTCGCGGCCCCTGCTCCGCTCTCTCCTCGACAGTCTCATGTGAAGGCTCCTCCGAACGTCATCTCACTGGGAGCATGAGCGACCAGAGATCCCCCATGACCTCCTCCGACCAGATCTGGACCAGCGTGGCCATCCCGTCCGCGAGGGCAGGATAGGTCGCCTCCGGGAGCTCCAGGTCGTACCTGTAGTTCCTCTGCATCATCAGCTCTCCGAGCGGCCCGTAGACCACGACGTCGATGTCCAGGCGGGCGCTCCTGCCGGTGGCGGACTCGACTCCCCCGAAGTACCTCACGTAACCGTCCACCACCATGTCCTCGGGGACCATGGTGGAGTGCCTGAGCACGGCGCGCCAGGCGCCGGCAGCTATCATGTCCCGGCTGAGGAGGTCGGGCAGCAGCTCCATCGGCCTGCCGCTCCAGACGTCGGTGGAGGCCCTGCTGATGGTCCCGTCCTCCAGCTCGACGACCATCTCGGAGCGCTGCAGCCCCTGGACGGCGGAGAAGTCCTTCACCCGGACCACCAGCCCGGAGGAGGTCTGCCAGTCGGCGGGAGCCTCGTATCGGATCTCGTGGACGGCGGCGGCTCCATCCTGGTCTCCGCCGATCGGTACGTTCACGGTTATGCACCCCGTCGCCGTCAGGACGACGGTCGCTGCAGCCATGACGATTCTGCGGGTCGGGCAAGTCACTGCCAGGCCCCCTCTCCGGTAGTGCTGCGCAGAAGCGCTCCTGGGTCGGTCGATACCATGTCTATCAGGTCAGAGAGCGCCTCCACCGTTCCCATTACCTCCAGGAGTACCCTGTCCAGCCTCTGGGAGAGGTCCGACAGCGGCCCTACCAGGTCATGGATGGCGGTTGACAGCGTGTCGGCATCTGCCAGCAGCTCCGGTGTGGCCGCCTCCAGCGTCAGTACCAGCCTGTCCAGGTCCCTGCCCAGCTGGGTGTAGGTGATGAGGAGGGTGTCCAGCTTCCCCGAGTTGCTGAGCAGCGCCTCCTCCAGATGCAGGACCACCTCGGAGTCCAGGATGGCGTTCAGGTGCCCCAGCAGCTCGTTGGCCCTGTCGCTCAGCTCGACGAAGTCGACCTCGTTGATGAGCTCCATGACCCGCTCGATGCTGTTGGTCACCGTCTGGACGGCCCCCTCGGCGACCGGTATCACCCTGAACGGCGGCTCGAACGACAGCTCCGGGTACGTTGCGACCGTATCGGAGCTCAGGTTGATGACCTGGTTGCCGGTTATCCCGGTTATCTGCATGGCCGCGACTATGGTGGAGTCTATGGGGAAGTCCCTCTCTATCTCCAGGATGACCTCCACGAGCCTCCCGTCCGGGGCCACCTCGATGGAGTGGACCCTGCCGATGGGCACTCCGTTGTAGAGGACGCTGTTGCCCCTGTCCAGGCCCTGGACCGACCACTCGAAGTAGCAGGAGTACCTCTCGACGTCCTCGCTCCGGAAGCCGCCGGTGAGCCAGAGTATGATGACCACGAAGACCGTCGTGGCCAGGGAGAAGAAGAGACCGAGACGGTACCGGTTCGCGGTCAGACCCACTGCCGTCCTCCCACTCTAGATCGCCTCCGCCCTCCGGTTGAAGAAGGCCCTCACCCTCTCGTCCCGCGAGTCGTCCCGCAGGCTGACGGCGGTTCCTTCCGCTATCACGCCGCGCTCTTCGGCGTCAAGCATAACGACCCTGTCCGAGATGGCAAATATGCTGGTCAGCTCGTGGGTGACTATGAACATGGTCGTGTCGAGGGTCCTGTTTATGCGCCTTATCAGCCTGTCCAGGCTGTGCGAGGTGACCGGGTCCAGCCCGGCCGACGGCTCGTCGAAGAAGAGCACGTCCGGGTCCATGGCCATGGCCCGGGCGAGACCGGCCCGCTTCTGCTGTCCGCCGGAGACGGAGAGGGGGCCGGAGTCGGCATGCTCGGCCAGGTCGACCGTGGCCAGCTTGCTGTAGGCGACCAGGCGCACCTCCTCCTCGGAGAGGTCGGTGTACTCCCGCAGGGGGAGCATCACGTTCTCCAGCAGGTCGAGGTTGGCCAGGAGGGCGCCCGACTGGAAGAGGACGCCCCACCGCCTCCTCGCCTGACGCATCGTCTCGGGACTCTCCCATATGTCCTTGCCGTCGAACATTATGTGGCCCTCCCATGGCCGCACGAGCCCCAGCACGTGCATCAGGAGGGTGGTCTTGCCGCAGCCGCTCTTGCCTACCACGACCAGTATCTCCCCCGGTTCGACGACCAGGTCCACGCCGGAGAGCACCTCCTGGTCCCCCCACCCCCCGGTCAGGTTCCTCACCTCTATGAGCGGCCGCCGGTCAGACATCGAGGCCGGGCCTTATCCGGACGAATAGCAGTGAGAGGAGGGCATCGACCAGGATGACCAGGAAGATGCTTACCACGACGGAGGAGGTGGTCGCCTTGCCGACCGCGGCTGCTCCGCCCCGGACCTTCGTTCCCATGTAGCCGCCCACGTTGGCTATGATGATGGCGTAGAAGAAGCTCTTTATCATGCCCCAGACCACGTCCAGCGGGATGAGCGCCTCGCCCAGCTGCTCCATGTAGACGCTTGCCGGCATCCCCAGGAATATGCCGCCGGAGAGGAGCCCGCCGATTATCCCCGAGCAGTTGGCGAGCAGGACGAGGAAGGGCATGACGCAGAGCAGGGCCAGCATCTTGGGGGTGACCAGGTAGCCGAAGACGTCGAAACCCATGACCTCCAGGGCATCCACCTCCTGCCTGACCTTCATGGTGCCTATCTCGGCGGCGAAGGCGGAGCCGGACCTGCCGGCCACAAGGACGGCGGCCAGCATGGGCCCTATCTCCCAGGTGATGCTGTACGCAAGCAGGGCGGGCATGTACTTCTCCGCGCCGTATCCCTCCATCTGGTATCCGGCCTGGTAGCCGAGGACCGTGCCGAGCAGCCATGTAAGGACGGCGATGATGGGGATGGCCTTCACCCCCGCCTCCTCCATGTAGTAGAGGACCATGTGCCAGCGTACCGAGGCCGGCCGGGTCACCGACTCCGCCAGGGAGCTGACCGTGCTGGTGGCGAAGCCGGTCATCCCCCGCAAGCCGTCGAGAACCCTTACCACGCCGTCACCGATGTCCTCGAAGTGATCCCGGAGTCCCCTGGTCTTCGACCCCCCGCTGCTCCTGCTGAGCTCGGAGTAGGACTCGAAGGTCTCGAAGAGACGCTCGAGCTCCGGGGATGCGCCGACCCTGCTGACGGAGACCCCGCGGGAGGAGAGCTCCCTGCAGTACTCGAAGAGCAGGACCGCCGGAACCGCGTCCATGCCCGGACAGTCCGAGAGGTCCAGCAGCAGCTCTCCCGAGGAGAGGAAGGACCGTCTGGCGCCCTCGAGGAGCTCCCTCATCGAGTCCGCGTCACGCAGATCCAGAACGCCTCTCACGAAGAGCGTCGACCCCTCGACGAAGAGCCTTCCGCCGCCCCTGGTCTCCATACAACCTCCCGAGAGCTCTAAGGCGGACCAGCCCGATTCATAACCCAGAGAGTGTTCGCGGGGGAGCCCCGGGAGAGCTTGTCAAGGGGCCGGACCGTTGCTATCCTCTCAGCATCCCACCTGTAAGGGAGGTCCAAATGGGAACCGTTGTCTTCCTGATACTCAGGCTCGTCTTCGGCTACAACGAGACGGGAGACGGACAGACGCTGGCCACTCTCGTATCGCTGGACTCCATAGCCCTCGTCCTCCTCTGGAAGCTGAGGGCCGGCAGGTAGCCGGGGCCGGCCCCGGACCGATCGAGCGGGGCGTCCGATCCGGGACGCGTCGCTCCCTCCCCCTCCCGGAATAGCGGAGCTCCTCCCCCTGTAACACCGGTGTAGGCATCGGAGAAGGGAGGAGCCATGAGAGAGCCGAGAGAAGATGGCGGACCCGACCGCCGAGGCAGGGCCGGGGCGATGGACGCAGGCGTCCTCGCCGGCATGGCCGTGCTGGTGCTGCTCTTCGAGGCGGTCCCCGGGACCAGCCTGGGCAGGCTTGCCGGAAGGACTGTGGACGAGGAGATGCAGGGGTACGACCCGGGGGAGATCTACGAGGTCCCGCCGGAGCTGCCGGAGGAGAGCCGGGTCGACGTCGAGGAGGTGTTCCGGCAGGAGCTGCCGGATGTGGTCCAGCCGGACCAGGTGCTGAGCCTCGCGGAGGATACGACGGGGCTGGAGACAGTGGGCACGGTCGACATCAACGTCGATGGTCCCGCCCCGCAGGAGGACCCGGACGAGGGAATCCCGGAGCCGGGCACTTTCGTCCCCCACAGTACGCCGCCCGTCTGCACGTTCAGGCCGGTCCCGTCCTACCCGGAGATGGCGCGCGAGGCCGGGATAGAGGGCAGGGTGGTGCTCATGATGTTCGTCAGCGAGGAGGGTGAGCCACTGGAGATAGACGTGGCCCAGAGCTCCGGTCTGGGCAGCATGGACGACGCCGCCGTTGAGGCGGCCATGCGCAGCAGCTGGTCCCCGGCCAGGCGTGACGACGGGGTGGCCGTAGGCGTCTGGACCTCGGTGGTCTACGAGTTCGTTCTGGAGTGAGGAGGCTTCGCGGGGTCCGGCTGCACGCCGGCCCCGCCATCTCCGGGGTCGACCAGCCTCTCGAACGTGCCCCGGACGGACAGCAGCAGCTCGGTGAAACGGGGGGAGAGCCTGTCCCTCGGCTCGGGCAGGTCGACTTCCACCTTCCTGACCACCCGTCCCGGCCTGTAGCCCATTACAACTATCCTGCCTGCCAGGAAGACGGCCTCCTCTATATTGTGCGTGACGAACAGCACGGTGGTGCCGCTCCTCCTCCATAGCTCGCGCAGGCCCTCCTGCAGCTCCTCGCTGGTCCCGGTGTCAAGCGAGCTGAACGGCTCGTCCAGCAGAAGGATGTCCGGCGAGGTCACCAGGGAGCGGGCCAGTGCGGTCCTCTGCTGCATCCCGCCCGACAGCTCGTGGGGATAGCTCGCCTCGAACCCGGAGAGTCCCACCATCCCGAGGACCCGCTCAGCCTCCCGTGACCTCTCACCCGCGGCAAGCCCCGTCGCCCTCAGGGGAAACTCCACGTTGGCCCGGACGGTCATCCACGGGAAGAGGGCACCCTGCTGGAAGACGTATCCCAGCCTGGCGGGCCGCCCCGACACCGGCGCGACCTCGATGTGTCCGGCGTCCGGCTCCTCGAGGTCCGCAACCGTCCTGAGCAGCGTTGTCTTGCCGCACCCGGTGGGGCCGAGGACGCAGGTGAAGCTGCCGGCCGGCAGCTCGAGGTCGACGGGGCCCAGCGCGTGCAGCCCACCGTCTGCGCCGAACCGCTTCACCAGGCCGCCCACCACGACGGCGTTGCCCACGCTCCTCACCTCTCCCTGCTCCGGAGGACGAGCGACCGCTCGCCCATGGCCTCCAGCCCCTTGGAGAAGGCTGCGCCGACCATGGCCACTATCACGAGGCAGGCCAGCATGATGTCGTACCTGGACATCTGGTAGGAGTAACGGATGAGGTAGCCGATACCCGAGTTGGTCCCGGGGAGCATCTCGGCTGCGATTATGACCATCCAGCATCGGCCGATGGCGAGCCGGAGCCCGTGGAAGATGTCCGGGAGGGCCGACGGCACCATCACCCGCGTGAACATGAGGAGAGGTCCCGCCCCGAGAAGCCTCGCGGCCTCGAGGTGCATCCTCCGCACGCTCCTGACCCCCTGCATCGTGCCGAGGATTATCGGGAAGACGCCCCCCCAGAAGAGGATGAACACCATCCCCAGCTGCAGCTCGTTCAGGAGGTGGCGCTGGTACCTCAGGTTTTCGAGACCGAGCAGCTGGGCGACGCTCCGCGACTTGAAGATGATGATGGAGAGAGGCAGGAGCGCGATGGCCGAGAGCGGCCTCGCCATCTCCACCATCAGCGAGAGAAGTGTCCTGAAGCCGCGGGAAGCCCCCATGATGAGCCCTATGGGCACACCGACCGAGACGGCGAGGCCGAAGCCGACCAGTATCCTCGTCAGGCTCACGGCCAGGCTCCAGGCCAGGGTCCCGCTGGCCATTATGTCGGTAAAGGGATGCGTCAGCACCGAGAGCACCCTGCCCGGGGAGGGGAGGAGCGTGGGCTCCCCCCCCCCGGTCGCCGCCGCCCACCACAGGAGCAGCATGAGGGGTATGACGAAGGGTACGAGACGCCGCACGGCCTGGACGGGTCGCACGACCCTCCTCAGACCGCCTCCCCTATCCGCCTACCCCTACCTGAGCTCCTCGGAGAGAAGCGAGAAATCGTAGATGAAGGCGGCGTTCGCATTGGGATCGGCCTCGGCGAGAGGGCCGGTGAAGACGCCGATGGTCCTCATGTTGTCCAGGATTGCATCCATGTTCGCCAGCCAGTTGTCCGTGACCCTCATGTCGTATCCGCTGGTGGCCATCGAGGCTATCTCCACCTCGACCGGGTTGCCAATCCATTCGGCGGCAGCCTCGGCGGCGTCCCCGGGGTAGTCGTTGATGTACCGCGTGGCGGCTTTGAAGAGCCTGAGCGCGGCTGCTATCTCCTCGTCGAGGTCCGCTATGGCCTCTTCAGTACCCGCGATGGCGCAGCAGGGGTGCTCAGCGAAGTCGCCGGGCGGGAGGTCCGACAGCTCGGCTATGCAGCGGCCTATGTCGTTGTGCTCGGCGAGAGCGCATGCCGGGTTGTTGGAGACGTAGGCGTCGATCGTACCGTTCTGGAGCGCCGGGTTGAGGTTGGGCTGTCCCTGTGCGTTGAAGAGAAGGACCTTCGAGCCCGGCTCCGGGCTGCCGCTGAAGCTGTAGGGGACGCCGGCGGCAGTGAGCGCGCTCTCGAAGATTATGAGGGCGACGGCCTTCGGGCTCTTGTAGCCGACGGTCACCGGCTGGTCGCTGCTCATCACCCAGTCGACGAAGCCGTCCCAGTCATCAATGCCCTCGAGGCCGGTTGGTACGACGAGCATGTCGCCCCTGCTGTGAAGAGGGCTGATGATGCGTATGCCGGAGCCGGCGTCGGCGCTGGCCGCGAAGGGGACCACTCCACCGAAGCCTATGTCGAAGAGGCCGGCTGTCATGTTGTTGGGAACATTGATGGCGCCCTGGCTCTGGACGAACTGGATCTCGACCACCTCCCGCCCGTCCTCCATGAGCATGTAGTAGTCCTGTCCGAGGGGCTCCAGCCAGATGCCGTACAGGTCCTCCATCTCCTCGCCCCTCAGGGCGGAGACGAAGACGGCGCTGTGGTGGTCCTGCTTGACGAACCCCACTCTGAGCAGCGGAGCGTCTGCGGAGGCGGCGGCGGCGAAAGCGGGCAGGAGTACCGCCAGAGCGAGTACCGATGCGATTCTGTTTCTCAAGATTCTCTCCTTCGATGGGCTGTTCGATCAGCAACCTGCCGTCGACCCTAATGCGTGTCACATGGCCAGCCTCCAGGTTGGGGTTCGCGCCAAGCTGCGCTTAATCTCACGATGACCCGGCCCCCGGTCAATGACCCTCGTCCGGGACTGTTCTGCATGGCAGTTGTCTTACGCTACTCCGCATCAGTGACGGCAAGGAAGTGTTTACTCGCCCCGCCATGCCTCCCGTAAACATAGTTATGCCCCTTCTACTACCTTGAATGGGTCATAGATAATGCTTGAATCTCTGCGTCCACTCCTGCATGCAGGAACCGCAAGAGTATCGAGATTCGTTCACTCACGTACGCCCGGCTTCGCGCATCTGCGGTTCCCGAGGCCGGCAGGATGCCCGGAAGAGCGCTCTCAGCCCTCTGATGAGCGGTATACGCAGCCCGAAGAGCATGGGTGGGTAAGCACGATCCAGCGGCGACGCGGCCGCGTGAACAGATCCCCTTCCCCGCGCCCACTTCACGGCAATGTGATCCCATACATTACGTGCGGGGCCCTACGGTGGGCCGCGTAAACCCCTTGATTCAGCTCCACGGTCTCTGTCAGAAGGTAGCCCGGTCCGACGGGAGGCGGGGGGTAACCGTCCGCGGTCCGGGTAGTATATTCACCTCCGGCGAGACGACCGAGGAGGACCGCCCTGGACGAAAGCCTGCTTCTCGTGCTCGATGCGGACGATACTCTGTGGGAGAGCGCTCTCTTCTTCGAGAGGACCGAGAGCGACTTCCTCTGCCTCCTCGAGTCCCTTGGGCACGAGAGGGAGTCCGTAAGGCGCCTGGTCCACAGGGCGGACGTTGAGAGGCTGGCCATAACCGGCTACGGAGCAAGGCCCTACCTGGACACCCTCCGTACCATTCTCGACGAGCTGCTCCCCGACCCGCCACCCTGGGTACTGCGCTCCATGCGGGACATCTGCGACACGCTGCTCGGCCATCCGGTCCTCCTTATGCCCGGGGTCAGACGCACGCTCGAGGCCCTCAGGGAGGAGGGCGCCCGCTGCGTGGTCTACACGATGGGCGAGAGGGTTCACCAGGGCGACAAGTTCGAGCGGTCCGGCCTCTCCGACCTCGTCGACGGCCTGAGGATCGTCGATCTGAAGACGGCGGAGACGCTGCGCCGGCTCCTGGGCGAGCATGGCGCCACTCCGGGGGAGTGCGTGGTGGTCGGCAACAGCCCCCGCTCGGACATAAACCCGGCGCTCGCCGTCGGCGCCCACGCAGTACACGTCGTGAGGGACCGGACCTGGGCCGCCGAGAGGGAGGACTTCGCCGAGCCCGGCAGGGTTCGGTCCATCGAGAGCTTCGACCAGCTCCCGGAGGTGCTGCTGGAGATTGAGCGGGACTCCTGGATTGGAGGCGGTCAGTGCGACTGACGGACGCTTTCGACGCCGGGGCCGTAGCTCTCGGCGAGCGACTCCGCGACCGCGGCGAGGTGCTCTCGCGCATCGCGGGGCTGGTCACCGGCGACGACGGCCCCTTCCCCGGCATCGGCCCGGACATCGTTCTCGACGCCCTGCGCGCCAGGGAGGAGATAGGCTCAACGGGCATGGGAGAGGGCGTGGCGATACCCCACTGTCGACTGGAAGGTGCCGACCGCTTCGTGGTCGGCATGCTGACCACCTCCAGGGGCGTCGAGTTCGGAGCGTTGGACGGTCGGCCGGTCAGGCTCTTCCCCTTCGTCATGGGTCCGGCGGACAGACCGAAGGAGCACCTCATGCTCCTCTCCAGGCTCGCCAGGCTCATGCGGGTCGAGGAGAGCCGGTCGGCGCTTCTCGGGGCGACCTCCGCATCGGAGGTCGGGCTTATCCTCTCCTCGGGGGAGAGCGAGCCGGAGCAGCCTCCCGAAAAGCGCCCCGGGATGCGGATGCTCCACGTCTTCGTCCAGGACGAGGACGTCTTCGACGACATACTGCAGGTCTTCACCGCCACGGCGGAGACGTCG
Organism: uncultured bacterium; assembly: GCA_964423505.1. GTDB lineage: Bacteria > Fermentibacterota > Fermentibacteria > Fermentibacterales > JCC-6 > CAYREX01. The sequence continues at coordinate 95,355 of CAYREX010000008.1, forward strand.
GCGATGGTAGTCGAGGGTCACGAGTCGACCGACTACCTGCACCGTCACGCCCTGTTCGCCGGCTTCTGGAACCCGGACATACGGCACTTCAACAGGCTCATCATAGCGGTGGTCAGGGAGGAGCTGGTCGGCGCCGCAATCAGGAGCATCGAGTACGTCTGCGGCGACATCGGCGAGCGCAGGGACGTCCTGGTGACGGTCACGGACCTGGAGCTGGCCCTGGGCAGCCTCGACTACTGACCCCCCTCCGCTCCCGTCCCGCTTACTACTTTATCTCGTGCAGGCTGATAGCAGGCACGATTCGCCTGCGCGTGTGGCAGGTTATCCGCCATTCCTTCATAAACCCGTGGGCGGTACGGGGCTAGCGGGTGACCACGAGCCTCCCGGTGAAAGCGCCGCCGGCACCCGCCTCGAGACGGTAGACGTATACGCCCGGGTCCAGGCCGCCTATCACCGCCTCGTGTGTCCCGCAGGAGTAGGTGCCCATCCCCCGACTCTCCACCAGCCTGCCTGTGGTGTCGAAGACGCTGACCGATACGACCCCGCGCTCGGGCATCGTGAACCGGACCGAGCATGTACCCCGGCAGGGGTTGGGAGCAGGTGGACCCGCGGAGTAGCCGGAGGCTCCCGGTGCCTCCCCTGCCCCCTGGGGCATCTCGAACCAGGCGTAGTAGAGGTCGCCGTACCAGTTGTACTCGTAGGAGATGTGCGGCAGACCCCGGCTGTCCAGGGCGAGCGACGTCCAGCTGCCGGTGTTGAGCTGCGAGTGCACCGTGGTGAGTTGCCAGGCGCTCCCGTCCCAGCAGGCGTACTCCAGGTCCTCGCCGGTGTAATCCTTGTAGGAGATGTGCGGGTGGCCGTCGTCGTCCAGCTCCAGCGAGGTGAACTGGCCGACGCTGCCGGCGCCGTCCACCGTCTCCAGCTGCCAGGCGCTGCCGTTCCAGGCGGCGTACCGGAGGTCGTAGTCCGAGTAGTCCATGTAGGAAACCCTGGGCCGGTCCTGGGAGTCCAGCGCCAGAGAGCACCACATGCCGGTGATCCCCTCCGAGTCCACGGTCTCCAGGTGCCAGTCGGAGCCGTCCCATAGGGCGTACTTGAGGTCACCGTTGGTCCCGTCGTAGTAGGCTATGTGCGGGTGCCCGCCGCTGTCAACTGCGATGGAGGCCCAGGCCCCCACTGCGCCCTGGTCGTCCACCGTCTCCAACTGCCAGCCCTCCGCCCCGTCCATCCAGGCATGTACCAGGTGGGTGCTGCCGAAGGTCTCGTAGAACCTGCAGGCGATGTGGGGGACGTCGTTCGGGTCCAGGGCGATGGAGGTGTAGTCGTAGCCGTAATCGCCGGAGACCACCTCCTCGACTGCCCAGGAGGAGCCGTCCCAGTAGGCGTAGCGGAGCCCGTCACCGGGGTAGTCCTGGTAGGATGCGTGCAGCCCGTCTCGGGAATCTACCGCGAGGGAGGTCCACCATCCGACGTTGTCGCCGGTGTCGACGGCCCCGTACTGCCAGGAGGAGCCCTCCTTCCAGGCGTGCCTGAGCGCCTGCTGGACGTTGTTGTACCAGATGATGTGCGGAACGTCTTCCGAGTCGATGACGATGGAGGTGTACTCACCGCCCTGCGTGTCCACGGGGACGATCTGCCATCCCTCCGCCGTTCCAATGCCTGCGATCGCGAGAAGCAGCGTGGCGACAGCGAGACGTGCGGTTGCGCTCAAGGAAGCCTCCCCTCCCGGCCGTCCCCCCGGGCGAAGCCGGCGGGACGGATTCCCTGTTGATCCGGTGCCACGGCACCGACATGCTCAAAGCCGTAGTACGTCGTCCGCCTCATCCTGTGTAGTTGCGCGCCAGCGGTCAACGGACCTGCCGCCTCGGCCCGCGGCAGTGATCCTGCTCCCGGGGACTCTGCGGCCGCGGGACGATGCGAGCCTATTCGAGGAGGAGTACCCTGCGGACCAGCTCCGTCCCTCCCAGCCTTACGTGCAAGAAGTATACGCCCCTCTGAAGGGGCCGCCCTCCCCCGTCGACCGCAACCCACTGGATACCGGAACGGCCGGCACCCAGCATGCCCTCGTATACCGTCGCGACCCTGCGTCCTGCCGCGTCGTAGGCGCAGACCAGGACCCATGCCGGGGAGCGCAGGTCCACCTCGATCACGGAGGTGCCGGTCATCGGGTTGGGAGCGACCGAGAGGGAGGGGCCGGGTAGCCCGGCTTCACCTGCGCTCGAGTTGAAGACCTGCAGCTCGACCACGTCGGTCTCGTTGTCGCTGAAGTGGAAGGTCGCCTCAACCCAGTCGCCGCTCGCCAGGGGCTCTATCCCCTCCTCGGACCTGTAGGTTACCGTCCCGCCGTAGTCGAGGGTGAGAGGATAGAGGGGGAACGAGTCCTCGCCGTCGAACGTAATCTCCGAGAGCAGAGGGCAGTGTCCGTCCTCGTCACTGTAGTCGACGGATACCGTAGCCTGGGCACCGGAGCCCTCGAAGACCGCATCGTCCAGCTCGGGGAGGCTGTTCGTCCCCGGCTCGATGACGAGCTGGCGCAGGTGGCAGTCTCCCCCTTCGGTCCGGTCGGCCTCCTGGGCACCGCTGCCGAGCGTTATCCTCTGCGTGAAGGCGGCTGCCGCGACCGTCCTGTTCTCCGGGTCGAACCAGGAGGAGAAGCCCGGGTCACCCAGGAGGTCGGTGAGCTGGCAGGACATCATCAGCGCATCGAGAGCCGGGAATGTGGTGATGTCTACATCGCCTATCTTCTCGAGGTCCTCCATACCGCTGCCGACTATCCTGTAGAGCCCCGGCTCGATTATGCCGGGCTGGTCGACGGTATAGAGCATCGCGTAGACGGTGTCCGGATCCGGCTCGGCCGGGTCCGCAAGGCCGTAGACGTAGCCGAAGAAGGTCAGCCCCTGGGCGGTGGGGAAGCCGCCGCCGGCGTTGACCAGTGCTGCATAGAGACGCTCTCCCGAGTAGCTCGTCCTGCAGGACGTCAGGTCCAAGTTGTCGTAGCCGAAGAGCTCGTCGCCCACCGGGTCGTCGTTCAGTTGGGACAGGTCGGCCGGCCCCGGGTCGCTGCCGCCCGGGAGGACCACCGGGAAGAGGTCGAGCACGCCGCCCGGCTGCACGAGCCTGAAACCGTATCTGCGTGTTGCGGAGGCCGGACCGGGGGCGGTCGCCTCCACGGTGCTGGGGCCGTCGAGGATGGGCTCCATCGGCTCCCCGGAGATGCCACCGTCCTCGTAGAGCAGATGGTTGGAGGTGCCGGCGCCGCTCGGGCTCTCCACCCTGACGGTCACCTCTCCGCCGGGGAGGAGAGCGCTGTGCCGCACGTGGTTCCAGTGGGTGTAGGCGAATACCTGCGAAGAGAGCACGAGGCTCAGTAAAGCGAGCTGCAGCTTCATCTGGGCTCCTCCCGGACTAGAACCTGACTCCGATCATCAGCGAGTGTCCCTGGTTCTTGAGGGGAACCGGGTCGTTCTCGACCATCATCTCCTCACCCTCGAAGGGTACGTATGCGTAGGTGGGCATGTAAAGGGTGCTCCAGCTCATGGTGAAGCGGTACTCGAACAGCAACCGGAGCCCCTGGAAGGGTACGTCGAGACCGGTCCCGTAGACCATGGCGAAGTCGAACATGTCCACCTCGGAGAGGTCGGCGTCGGCCGTGAGCGAGATCGTCTCGACTCCGTCGTCCAGCAGTCCGCGGAGCCTGTAGCGGCCACGCACGCGGACCGACATCGACGTCCCGGCGACCGAGTAGAGATCGCTCCCGCCCCGGCGGAGCAGGGTGAGCCTGGCCAGGAGGGGGATGTCCAGATAGTCCATCTCGTAGGTGACGTCCAGCGTAGTGGGCACCTCGAGTATCTCGACGTCTATCTCCTGCTCCGAGCCGCGCCGGGAGTAGGCCAGCTCCTGCTGGAGGCCGAAGCGGTCCGTCACCGGCCAGTAGAGAGATACACCGGCGGTGATGCCGGCCCGCCAGCTGCTGGAGACGTCGTACTCCGAATCCCGCTCCTCCGTGCCTACATGCTGGGAGAGCAACCCGCCGAACCTGAGCCCCGGCTCCGGGGCATAGGAGGGGCAACAGCTCGGGACGGTCTGGCTGCCGGCCGATGCTGCGGAGAGCAGAAGCGGAAGCAGCAGCCATCCGGCCGAAGGTATCCGCGGCAAGGTCTAGATCCTCACCAGCCGGCAGGATGCGCGTTCGCCTTCCTCACCCCGGACGGTGACGAAGTAGACCCCTCCGGGAGAGTCGTCCAGCATCCCGAGACGGAGGAGGCCGCTGGACTGCCCCTCGAGCCTTCCCAGGAGCCTGCCGCTCAGGTCGTGAACGCGGACGTCCACCGGTCCGCTGGCCGTTATCTCCACCGATACCGGGCCCATGGAGGGGTTTGTCCCCGCCGGCTCGACGTAGAGCGGCCGCGGGATGCCTCCGCCCGCGGTCTCTATCCCGGCAGGGTCCGGCCTGCAGGCCCAGAGGTCCCACTGGAGGTCCGTCCCCCTCCTGCCGTAGACGGCCCAGAGTTCGCTCCCCGACCATGAGAGGGAGGCGTCGTCCACCGCGTCGGCGGTCACGACAGACTGGGCCCCGCTCCAGGATGAGCCGTTCCAGACGTTGGCGTAGAGAGAACTGCCGGAGGTCCACATCACTGTCACCTCGCCGCCGGGGGAGGCGGCCAGCGCAGGCCTGGCGCAGAAGAGAGGGCAGCCGAGGGAGATGTTCTCCGGGGCCGACCAGGTGCTCCCCTCTCCGTGGGAGCAGAGGATGGCCCCGTCGCTCTGCCACGCGACCCAGTATTCGTCGCCGGAGGCGGCCAGGGATGCGTAGCGCCCGTCCGCGGACTGGTCGGAGACAATGGTCTCGGGGCCGAAGGGGCCGGAGTCGGGCGCGTCACGGAAGCAGACGACCCACCTCCCCTCCCTCTCGGCGTGATAGGTGAGGCCGAAGCCGCTCTCGCCCCGGGCAACGTCCGGGTACCTCTCGTGCCCCTCCTCGGTGGAGACGTCCTGGAGCCAGGTCCAGGTGGAGCCGGTCCACATGCGGCCCTCTATGTCCGTGGAGCCGCCCGCCCACCTCTGCCAGACAAGCCAGGCCCGGCCACCGCCGCCGTCCATGGCCGGCTGCACCTCGTAGGGGTCGCCTGATGTGAGGGAGCTGGCCGCGCCCCACGAGGAGCCGGTCCACTCGGATACGTAGATGTCGTAACCCTCGAGGTTGTCGCGCATGCTCTGCCAAGCGGTCCAGACCCTTCCCTCTCCGTCTCCGCCGACCGTCGGGTGCCAGTCCCAGTACTCGTGCTGGCAGACGGTCACCGGCTGCATCCATGTGTCGCCGTCGGACCTGGTGGCGATGATGTTGGCCCTCACCGGATCGGAGCTGCCGGAGACGGCGAAGACCTCTCCCGTGGAGGGGTCCGACCAGGTGTCCACCCGGCCCTGGGTGTGCAGGCCGTCCGAGATCGGTACGGCCAGCCACGGGTCGCGCCCGCCGCCGTCACCGCCGCCGCCGGGGAGACCGGAGGCGACCGAGCGTATCCTGGGCCGGAGAGTGGGGTCGCCGAAGAGGACAGCCCCGTCCTCGTAGTACATGTTGTCGTCCAGCCACTCGATGAACGCCTCCCCCAGGCAGTCGCCGCCTGCCAGGGCGGTGTAGTACTCCTGGAAGTCGTTGGTGTAGTCGACCTTCGTCTGGGCCAGCGCCGCCAGGCCGTAGCTCTCGCACCAGATGTAGCTGTTCGCCAGGTTGTCCACCTCGGTCCACCTGCCGTTGGAGCAGCAGTTCAGGACGTAGAAGTGCGCCTGCGGGTCCAGCGGCGGCACCTCGAAGTTGTCCAGCGTCCCGCCCGAACCCCCGTCGTGGAAGCTGCTGCCCCAGGGGCTCGAGTGGGAGATCAGGTGGACCCATTCGTAGCCGCTGCAGAGCTCCGACCTGAAGTCGTCGGCGTTCGTGCCCGCGGGGTCGGTCTTCCTCACGACCGTACCGTAGAGCAGGTCCAGGTAGCCGGTCAGACCGGTGAAAGCCTCCTCGTAGGCAAGGGCCCTGTCCGGCAGCGGCAGCGTGCCGCTCCTGTAGGCGTGGTTCTTCGCGAAGTAGTCGCAGAGAAGCTGCACAGGGTCGCCGAAGGTGAGGTAGTCGGGGGTGAGCCTTCCCAGCCATATCTCCGGCCCCTCGTTCGTGGCGCTCTCGAAGAGGCCGTCGCTGTCCGGGTCGCTCCAGGAGCCGTTCATGTCCATAAGGTAGACGTCGACCGGGTACTCGCCGTACCCGCCATCCATCCAGCCGGTGGGGATGTTGCCTATGGCGACGGCGCCCACGAGGCCGCTGCCCCATTCCGCCTGCAGGTCGGAGCGTATGTCGGTGGCTGTGCCGCCGGAGATCGTCCACACCTCGACGTCGTAGCCCTCGGCTTCCAGGTCGGACTGGTAGGTGGCCAGCGCGGCCGAGATGCCGGAGCTCACGGAGGCGTCCACCAGCAGCACCACCAGCTCGTCGTCGGTACCGCTCTCGACTGGCGATACGACGGTCCGCTCGTACGGGCCCCTGAGCGGCAGCGCCTCCAGCCTCTCCCCGGTGGTCATGGGCAGCCTGCCCCTGCGGTCCATGTATGTGATTGGGATGCCCTCTGGCGTCGCGGCCGCCGTAGCGGCCAGGGCCAGGATGATACCGACGAGAATCGCGGCGGCTCTCATTCCTCCTCCCATCCGAGGGTACCGATCTCCGCCTCTACCGCCTCCAGTATCTCGCAGGAGCGGACCACCTCGGCCATCTTCGTGTGGTCCGGGTAGAGAGGCCTGTCCTCGCCCAGGTGCTCGATGTGCTTCCTGATGACGTCGTACGCCGCCCTGACGCCCCTGCCCGGCCTGTGGCTCCGCTGGTCCAGCGCGTCCGCCGCGGCGATCATCTCTATGCCGAGGATGCCGCAGGCGTTCTCCAGGATCTGGTGGTTCTGGATGGCGGTGTTCATCCCCATGCTGACGAAGTCCTCCTGGTCGGCCGCCGCGGGGATGGAGGCGCAGGCCGACGGATGGCTGAGGGAGCGCTGCTCCACTATCAGCATCCCGGCGGTGTACTGGGAGAGCATGTGTCCGCTGTAGAGCCCTGGCTTCTCCGCGAGGAAGGGCGTCAGGCCGCAGGAGAGCGCCGGGTTGAGGAGCCTGTTCAGCCGCCTCTCGGACATCACGGAGACCATCGTGACGGCTATGCCCATCATGTCCATCGGGAGCGAGACCGGGGTCCCCTGGAAGTTGGCACCGGTGAGCACCAGGTCCTGCTCCGGGAAGAAGACCGGGTTGTCCCCGACCCCGTTCAGCTCCGTCTCCACCTGGCTCCTGGCGTAGGCCAGGGCGTCGTGGGCCGCGCCTATGACCTGCGGCGTGCTGCGCATGGAGTAGGCGTCCTGGACCTTCTTCTTGCCCCCCTCCAGGAGCTCGCTCCCCTCGATGCACCTCATCAGCGACCTGGCCGTCCTGACCGCCCCGGAGAAGCCCCTGGCCCTGTGCAGCCTGACGTCGTAGGGCTTGAAGTTGGCGTTGAGCGCCTCCAGGGTCATGGCGGCGCCTATCTCCGCCTGCCTCAGCCACCTGTCCATGTCGTGGAGGTGGATGGCGTTCATGGCGTTCAGCACGTTCGAGCCGTTGATGGTGGCCAGGCCGTCACGGGCATGCAGCACCTGCGGCTGCAGCCCGGCACGGGCCAGCGCCTCCGCTCCCGGGAGCAGCTCGCCCCCGTAGTAGGCTTCGCCCTCTCCCATTACAACAAGGGCTATCTGCGACATCGGCGCCAGGTCGCCGCAGGCGCCGACTGAGCCCTTCTGACAGACGTACGGTGTCACGCCGGCGTTGAGCATGTCCACCAGGAGCCGGGTTATCTCCAGCCTCATGGCCGAGTGCCCCTTGGCGTGGACGTTCACCCTGGAGGCCATGGCGCCGCGGACGTACTCCGGAGGCGCGGGGTCCCCGATGCCGGCGGCGTGGTTGTAGACGAGGTACTTCTGGAACTGCTTGACCTCCTCGTCCGAGAGGAGGGTCTCGGAGAACTCTCCGATGCCGGTGTTCACGCCGTACATTATCTCCCTGGCGTCCAGCTTGCGCTGTATCATGCCCCTGCAGAAGCGAATCCTCTCCTCCGCCTCCGGCGAGAGCTCCACCTCCGCGCCGTCCCTGGCCACCGCCACCAGCTTCTCGATGCTGAGACCGGACCCGTCGATCACTATCGCCACTTGGTTCCTCCCTGCTGTGGGGCTGCGCCGAAGAAACATCATGCCCTGCGAATCTGCCGCCCGACCGGCCTGGATGCAAGGGACGGGGAGGTTTGACCCGTCCCCCTCCGGGTGGTATCAAGGGGCATGGCGCACCGGATGGAAGGGAGGCCGACGGTCATGGGCGAGGAGAGCGCAGGCGACAGGAGGGTCGGGCTGCTGCTGATAACGGATGTGGGCAGCACGACCACGAAGGGGCTGCTCCTCTCCAGGGAGGACGGCGGGCTCTCCTTCAGGGCGATGGCTGACTCGCCCACCACGGTGGAGCAGCCGGAGGAGGACGTCTGCCGGGGAGTATCCCGGGTGGTACGCGAGCTGGAGGAGCGAACCGGCCTCCGGATCTCCAGGGGCGGCATGCCGGCGGTACCCTACCTCACCAGCAGCTCCGCCGGCGGTGGGCTTCAGATACTCGCCCTGGGGCTCACCTCCACCGAGACGGGGCGGATAGCCTTCGAGACCGCATGCAACGCCGGGGGGGTGGTCATCGGCACCGTGACCATAGACGACGGCCTGCTGGCGGCGGAGAAGGTCAGACTGATGCGCAGGACCAACCCGGACATGATACTCCTGGCCGGAGGGACCGACGGCGGAGCCATAGCCGGCGTCGTGAGGCTGGCGGAGCTGCTCAAGCTGGCCGACCCGGCCCTGAAGTACAGGCGCGGCGAGAGGGCGGTCATGCCGGTGGTCTACTGCGGCAACCGGGACGCCGCCGATTACGTCATGGATATCCTCGGGGAGCGCTTCATGCTCAGCATCGTCCCGAACGTCAGGCCGAGCATGGAGGAGACCAACCTGGAGCCGGCCGAGAGAGAGATACACAGGCTCTTCATGGACAACGTGATGGAGAGGGCTCCCGGATACTCGGGGCTTCTCGGATACACAGTGTCCGACGTGCTGCCCACGCCCGCCGCCGTACAGCGCATCCTGGAGCTGTACGCCGGACGGCTGTCCGGCGGCATGGTGATGATGGACATGGGCGGGGCCACCACCGATATCTTCTCGCGGCTGGATGGCAGGACGAGCCGCACAGTGTCCGCCAATACCGGCATGAGCTATTCGATGTCCAACGTCCTCGCGGACGCCGGTATGTCGGCGGTGATCCGTCATCTGCCCTCCTCCCTGCCCGAGGGAGACGTCCGCGACTACATCTGCAACAAGACCCTCAGCCCGACCTCGGTGCCGTCCACCGACTCCGAGCAGCTCGTCGAGCACGCGGTTGCCGCCGAGGGGGCGGCTCTCGCCTGGCTGGACCATCTGGACGGCCGCTACTCGAGCAGCCGGGTGGGTGCGCTGGACCGGGAGAAGTCCCTCTCGACCGACCGGTTCAGGAGGACCTTCGAGCGCCGGGAGCCCAGGAAGACGCCGCTTCCCCGGATAGACCTGCTGATAGGCGCCGGCGGCGTCATGTCCCACGCAGGCCCCCTGGAGGCGCTCCGCATCCTGGCGGAGGGCTTCCGTCCACGGGGCATCACCAGGGTCTGCATCGACAGGCACTTCCGCAGCCCGCACATGGGCCTGCTCTCGGAGGCGGACCCGGACGAGGCCCTCCGACTCTTCGACGAGAACTGCCTGGAGGATGTCGGATGGGTCGTAGCCCCCCTTGGTGAGGAAGAGGGAATGACGGTCACCAGGACGAGCGACGGCTCGGAGGTCGAGGTGCCCGGGACGGGCGCCCTCCTCCTCCGCGAAGGGGCAGACCTCCAGGTTCGACTGGAGGAAGGCGGGACCTCCCGGGTGAGGACCGACCTGCCGGTCCTGCTCGACCGGAGACCGGCCGATGCGTCTTCCGGCTCCCTCGCCCTCTCGGTCCCGGAGTGGGCACCAGGCGACGGGGCCGACCCGGGCGGGCTCCGGTCCATGGCGCCGGCCGACTCCTGGTCGGCGACGGAGGGCGAGTGGGAGCAGGAGCTCCGCCTGCCGTACGAGGGAGAGATACTCGTCTCGGAGGGGGACGCGGTCGCCCCCGGAGACGTCGTCGGCCTGAACAGGTACGACCCGCCCAGGGTCTACGTCATAGACCTGAACAGGATAGCCGGCTACGACAGACACCTTACGGCCGAGGAGGTGCGCGAGGGGCTCCTGGTCTCGGAGGGGGACACGGTCCAGCTCCGCCAGAAGCTCTTCCAGGTTCACAGGAGCGGGCTGACCGGCTTCGACTTCACCTACCGCTCGACCGTCAGGGGCAGGGTGACGGCGGTTGAGGAGAGCGGCCTGGTGATTGTAAGGGAGATACAGGACTACGACGACCGGCCCCACGTAGTGGACGTGGCCGGGCCGCTGGATGTCAGGCCGTCGAGAATACGGGGCTACCTCCAGTTCTCGCTGGACGACTTCGTCGGGGCGGGGCAGTCCATCGCCCGCGACGTCTCCAAGGGCGTCTTCGTGAAGTCGCCGGCTACAGGCCTCGTCCGTGACATAGATACCGGAGAAGGCACCGTGACCATCCGTTACGACGTCACCCCGAGGGAGATGACCAGCAACGTCCGGGGGGTGGTCGGGAGGGTGGAGCCCGGCTTCTCCGCCACTGTAACCGGCAGGGGGCTGGAGCTCCGGGGCGTGGTCGGTTTCGGCGGCCGGAGGGGCGGGCCGCTCCGCCTGCACGGCTCATCCGGAGAGGAGCCGGAGAAGGGCGGTATGGCGGTGTTCACGGTCCCCATCGGTCTCGGGACCCTGGAGGCGGCCGCCGAGGCCGGTGCGGCCGGGGTGGTCGCCCCCTCCATACCCTCCTCCGACCTGGTCGCCTTCCTGGGCCGTGAGATGGGGATGGCGGTCACCGGCAGCGAGGAAATACCCTTCACCCTGATGCTTACCGGAGGCTTCGGCCGGGCGGAGATGGATGCCGGGCTCGCAGCGAGGCTGGCGCCGCTCGAGGGACTGCCGGCAGGCCTCGACGGGAGGACCAGGGTGAGGGCCGGGGTCATCAGGCCCAGGATGCTGATCTCGGAGGGCTGAAGGGCCGGGGAGCGGTCCCCGGCCCCTGCAGCGCCGTGCGGCCGCCGCGGCTCAGTTCACGGAGTAGCTTGTGAGCTGGACTATGTACTCACCGGTGCCGAACTCGTCCTGGATGACCGCCTGCTCGTAGACGGACCCGACCCCCCTGGCGAAGTAGAAGTCGATGTAGTTGTCGGGGAACTGGGTGTCGGTGTCCCTGATCCTGGCGCACCCGGAGAAGCTGCCCGAGGGGACGCTGACGCTCTCGGAGAGCGACATCACCTCGCGAACCGTGGTGGGCTCGTCCGGGTCGGGGTTCCAGCTCTCGCCGACGGTGAGGGGCAGCCTCAGTATCGTTGTGTAATCGGTTGACACGAGGTCGTCGTAGGTCTGCACCTCGGAGCCGTCGTTCCTCGTATAGGAGAACGTAGTATCCGTGTACGTGAAGCTGGTGTCCCCGTTGTTCATCGTGGTGGTAGAGACGTCCCGCACCACGAAGAGGGAGAATCCCTGCTCGTGGGTAGTTTCGCCGGTGAGCTCGACGGTGAAAGTCCCGGTGGTCCACACGGTGTCCTGGTCCGTCGCGGACCTCCATGTACCGTTGAGGCTGTAGACCCACTGGTTGCCGACCGCAAGCGGGAGCCAGTCGCCGCTGCCGCCGCCGCTGCTCGGGCCGGTGGAGTCGCTGCCGCACCCGGTCATGGCCAGCGCGGCCGCGGCCGCGAGGACGAAAGTCTTGACGCGCATACCTGCCCCTTCCTCCAGGTTCACGTTCGTAGCCACCTCGGGAATCTGCTCCCGGAGACGCAGATGCGCAAGAGCGATTCAACCGCGGGGTCCGACCCCGCGGTTGAAAAAAGTCAACCGGGGGGTCGGAGCAGGCGGTTGAATCCCGGGCAGCCGGGCGAGGTCAGCACTGAGGGCCGTTCTTCTTTCCGAAGGTCTTCCTGCACCCCAGGATGACGTATATGCACGGCTCGACCAACAGAGTTAGAACGGTCGCAACCGCGAGGCCGCCGATGACCGTGACGCCCATGGGGGCCCAGTTCTCGGCTCCCTCACCTATCCCGAGCGCCAGGGGGACCATGGCGAGTATGGTGGTAAGGGCGGTCATGATGATGGGCCTCATCCTGATGGTCGAGGCGTGTACTATCGCCTCCTTTATCCCCTCCCCTTTCCGGCGCAGCTGGTTGGCGTAGTCCACCATGACGATGCCGTTGTTCACGACTATGCCCGCCAGCATGAGAACACCTATCAGGGCCATTACGGAGAGCGTGGTGCCGGTCAGGAGAAGGCCGAGGACCACCCCGATGAAGGCCAGGGGCAGAGTGAAGATGATGATGAACGGCTCCAGGAAGCTCTCGAACTGCCCGGCCATGGTCATGTAGACCAGCGCGGCGGCAACTGCGATGGCGATACCCAGGTACATGAAGGTCTCCTGCTGGTCCTTCATCTCTCCGCCTATCTCGTACCTGAAGCCGCTGGTATCCATGTCGGCCAGCGCCGCGGCGACATCCCCCGAGACTTCTCCGAGAGACCTGCCTGATACATCGCAGGAGATGGTGACCATCCTGGCCTGGTTCTTGCGTGTGATGGTGTTTGCCACCAGCCGCTGGGAGAGCTGTCCGTAGGAGACGAGAGGCCTTCCACTTACCGTTGCGTAGGCCAGGTCCTCCCTGGAGTCCCGCACGTGCTCGGGGTAGCGCACGAAGACGTCGTACTCCCTGTCCCCCTCCCTGAGAACGGTCGCGGCAGTCCCCATGAAGGCGTAGGAGAGGTCCATTGCCATCTGCGTGCTGGTCGTGCCCATGAGAGAGAGCCTGGCCGGGTCGGGTGCGAAGGTGTACTCGGGTATGAGCTGCTCCACGCTGGTCCTGGCCTCGGCCACGCCGTCTATCCCGGCTATGGTCTCGCGGATCTCCTCCGCCTTCAGGTAGAGCTCGTCAAGGTCATCCGAGTAGAGCTCTATCTCTATGGCGGCCCCGGAGAAGATGTCCATGCCTCCCTCGGTGCCGTAGTCCACCCCCGGCATGTCATCGAGTACCTCTCTCAGCCTGTCTATGTACTCGAACATGGAAGTGGATCGCTGGCTTGCGGGGACGAGCCTCACCCGGACCATACCGGCGTTCGAGCCGCTGCTCCCGAAGATGGCCATGACACCCTCCGCCTGACCGACCGACGTGAAGAGCGCGAGCCTCTCCTCCTCCGGTATGATGCTCTGTACCGAGTCCTCCAGCGCTCTGACGTAGCTGTCGGTGGTCTCGAGGTCCGTGCCGACCGGCATCTCCACGTCCAGCATTATCATGCCGTCGTCCGACTGGGGGAAGAAGTCGGAGGGTAGCTGTCCCATGACTATCATGGCCGCCACGAAAACACCCAGGGTAGTGAGGAGGACGAGCTTCTTGTGGTCGACGGCCCATGAGACCCAGCCGTTGTAGCGCTTCTCCAGCCCGTCGACCACGCGGCCGATCCGGTCTCCAATGCTGCCGCTCCGGTGCCTGGGCACCAGACGCTTCGTCCAGGAGGAGACCAGCGGCACGAGGCTGAGGGCGACGAAGAGGGAGATGGAGAGGCTGAAGGTAATGGTCAGCACCATCTCCTTGAAGAGCTGTCCGGCGATGCCCGGGACGAACAGGATGGGGATGAAGACGGCCAGGGTTGTCAGTGTCGAGGCGGTGATGGCGTTGGAGACCTCCGTGGCGCCGTTCACGGCCGCCTTCCATACGGGCTCACCGGCCTCCCTGTGGCGGAAGACGTTCTCCAGCACAACTATGGAGTTGTCAACCAGCATCCCGATTGCCAGCGCCAGCCCGGCGAGGGATATCATGTTCAGCTGGATGCCGGCAAAGTGCATAACGGCGAAGGTGACGAAGACAGACATGGGGATGGAGATGCCCACGACCGCCGAGCTCTTCCAGGAGCGGAGGAAGAAGAGCAGCACCAGGAAGGCGAGCACGGAGGCCTGGATTGCAGTCGTCCCCAGGTTGTTTATCGACTGCTCAATGAACTCCGACTGGTCGAAGAGTATGACCGGGATGAGCATTCCCCTGTAGTCCCGCTCTATCTCCTCCAGCTCCTCCCGCACGAGGCGGCAGACGTTCACCGTATTGGCGTCGGAACGCTTGTTGATGTAGATGGATACTGCGGGACGCCCGTTGAAGCGGGTGTACTGGAGCTGCTCCTGCTGGCCGTCTATGACGTCGGCCACGTCACGGAGCAGGACCGGCCCCGCGGGGCCGCCGCCGACCACCAGCTGCTCTATCTCCTCGATATCGTGGAAGGCCGACTCGACCCTGATGCTGATGTTCATGCCGCCGGCATCCACCGTTCCGGCCGGCTGGTTGTTCCGGACGCTTCTGAGAGCACCGACTATCTGGGATACGGAAAGGCCTGCGGCCTGCAGCTCCGACGGGTCGACCACGACCCTTACCTGGCGAGTCCGACCGCCCATGCTGGCCACCGAGCCGACTCCGTCGAGTCGGCTGAAGAGAGGCTCTATCTCCTCCTCGACCATGCGCCTCAGCTCGAAATCGCTCAGGACGTCGCTGGAGAAGCCGATGTAGATCACCGGCTGCATGCTCGGGTCGAAGGGGAATATGAGCGGATCGGAGGCGTCCTCGGGCAGCAGGTCGGTGAACCACTCGAGCTGCCGCCTGACGTCGGTCTCCGCCTGCTCCAGGCTGTGGCCCCAGTTGAACTCGGCCATGACCATGCTGATGCCTGACCTGGAGGTCGAGGTGAGGTTCTTCACGTTCTTGACCCTGGCCATGGCCTGCTCCAGGACGTCCGTGACCAGGTTCTCCATCTCCTCCGGCCCGGCGCCGGTCATGGAGCTGGTGACCAGTATCATCGGGAATTCCACGTCCGGATACATGTCGACACCGAGCTGGGTCAGCCCGAAGACGCCCGTGCCGAAGATGGCTATGAACACCATCAGGAAGGCCACGCGCCTCTTGACGGAGAGGGAGGGTAGGCTCATCGGTCGACCACCTCCACCGCCGCGCCGTCCTCGAGCATGACGTGACCCCGGACAATGAGGGAGTCACCGAAGGAGAGGCCCGAGGTCACCTCCATCATCCCCCTGTTCGAGATACCCGTCTCCAGCTCTCTTATCTCTGCAGCTCCGTCGGAGACCACCGCGGCCTGGTAGCCGCCGTGTGTCCTCCTTACCGCGCTCTCGGGTACTACGACCGCCTGCTCGCTGGTCTCCACCAGGACGGCGACCCTGCCCGCCATGCCGGGGACGAGCCTTCCCTCCGTGTCGTCGAACCTAACCGTCACCGGGACCAGTCCGCTCATCTGGTCGACCGTACCGGAGGCCTCGGTGACCACGCCGGGGAACGACTCGTCGTCCAGGGAGGAGACGGTGATGTAGGCGGGGAGCCCCACCTCCAGCTCGTGGACGTCCGATGCTGGCAGCAGTATCCTGGCGACCACGGTCTGGGGATTGGTTATGGAGAGAAGAGGAGAGCCTGCCGAGCTGTTGCCGACCCTGGCCCACACCCGGCCGACCTGACCGTCGAACGGGGCAATGACCCAGGATATTGCCCTGGACGTGGTGGCCTGGGAGTACCCGGCCTGCGCCTGGTCGAGCTGGGCCTGCGCCGACTCGAGGGCGGTCTCGGATGCCTCCAGCTGCTGCAGGCTCACCGCGCCGGCTTCGTACAGGGACTGCATCCTCTGGTAGTTGCTCTCGGTGTTGTCGACGTTGGCCCGGGCGGCGCTGACGGAGGCCTGCGCCACGGCGACACCGGCGCTGGCCTGCTGGTCGGTATCCAGTCGCACCAGTCGCCGGCCGGCCGTTACGGTGTCGCCGACCGAGACCAGCACCTCCTCGACGTTCCCGGGGGTGGAGGCGTACACGAGGGCCTCGGAGAGCCCCTCCACCCGGGCATTGGCGTAGGCCTCGGCAGATATCTCAGTGGGCTCCACCAACTCGACGGAGACGGAGGTGGCCTCCTCCTCCCGGGCCGGGGGCCGGGGGCCGCAGGCGACCGCCAGCACCATGACGGCAAGCGGCAGGAGAACGGCTGCGTGCTCTGTCCGGCGACTCATCTCGTGTATCCCTCCATCGTTCCCATCGCCCTCATCAGCGAGGCCTCGGCTGCCCGAAGGCTGAAGAGCGCGGATGCATGATTTGTCCTGGCGCCGGTCAGGGCCAGGAAAGCCTGGTCCATCTCCAGCCTCGTTATCGTGCCGGCCTCGTAGGAGACCATTGCTATCGAGGCGGCCTCCTCGGCCTGTGCCACGGTCGCTTCGGTTGCCGTAACCTGCTCCCGCGCGGAGACCAGGTCGTTCCAGGCCTCGACCAGCGCCAGCTCTGACGCCTGCTCCAGCGACCTCGCGCTGGCGTACGAGGAGGTCTTCTCGGCCCTGGACGAGCCGTAGTCGGCTACGTCTCCCAGGCCGCTGAATATGGGTACCTGGAGCGACAGGGAGCTGACCCAGCTCCTCTCGTAGTCGCCGGTGCTGAACCTGGCGTCGTCGCTCTCGGCCTGGAAGCCGTAGCTGGTCGAGACAACCAGCGAGGGCATGAAGGAGGCCCTGGCCATGCATACTCCGGCGTCGCCCAGCTCCCGCATCACCTCCGCCCTCTCCAGGTCCGGGCTGTTGCGCTCCATGAGGCCGAATGCCCCCTCCAGGCTCTCCGGGACCGGGAGTGCAGGACGCCGGTCCAGCGTGCCCTCCACCACCAACTCCGCCGCCGTGCTCTCGTCCAGGCCCATGGCCACGCAGAGGGAGGCCCTGGCGTTGGCCAGGGAGGCCTCCGCCGAGATCAGCTCCGGCCCACGGTTCTCCCATGCGACCCTGCTCTGGAGGAGCTCGAAGCGGGATATGGTCCCGGCATCGTAACGGAGGCTGGCCAGCTCGTAACCCTCCTCGGCGGTCTCCAGGGCCTCGGTTGAGACCTCCACCATCTCCTCGGCCAGGAGCACGCCGTAGAAGGCCTGGACGACCTGGTATACGGCGTCCATCTCGGCACCGACTACCCCCAGCTCGGACATCTCGAGCGAGCGTGATGCTAGCCTGGCCCCGGCTGGACCCTGCGGCACGAAGACCGGCAATGAGAGGGAGAGGCCCGCCTGGGAGGTGTACTCGCTGCCCATGGGGATGGAGCCGAGACCGGGCACCTCCATCTCCTGGATATCGTGGTACTTCTGGAATGCGAGCTGCCCGGAGAGGGAGGGCAGGAACCAGAGGTCGGCGCTCCTGCTGTCCCATTCCGCGCTCTCCGCCGACATCCTGGCGGCGATGACGTCACCCCTCTCCTCCAGGGCCGTCCCCACCGCCTCGGAGAGGGTGTAGGCCCCGGACAGCGCCGTCATCGTCGTCAGGAGAACGGCCGGCAGGATCATCCGTATCATCGACGGCCTTCCTTTCCGGATGCTGTCGCCACGCCATCGAAAAGCATGTCTATCATCCCGCTCGGGTCCGGCAGGAGGTCCTCCGGTATCCCGGCCATTACCTTCATCGTGTGACCTATGAGGGTCGAGTTCACCACCATCAGCACCAGGTAGCGATCCACTCCGGGGTCGATCTCGCCCCTCTCTATGGCCAGGTCGAAGACCGGGTCGATGAAGTCGGTCCTAATGCTGTCCAGCCTCTCCCTGGCGTCGTCTATGAGCAGGCCGACGTTGGGGTCGTACATGATGTTCAGGAAGGCCCTGGTCATGCGAGGGTTCTCGTGCAGGAAGCCCATCCGAAGCTCGACGTACCTGCGCAGGTTCTCCCGGAGGGTCGCCTCCTCGGAGAAGAGCCCCCGCATCATGCCGGTTACGAGAGACATCACATGGTCGGCGAGAGCCCTGAAGTAGCCCTCCTTGTTCCCGAAGTAGTAGTAGACCATCGGCTTGCTGAGGCCGGAGCGCTCAGCCACCTGGTCCATGGAGACCTCCGAGAAGGTCTTCTCGGCCAGGAGGTCTATCCCCGCCTCCAGCAGCACCGTCCTCTTGTCGTCAGCCATCCAGCCCCTCCAGAGAGTTTACTTACCGGTAGGTAATCTAGGTGTTGCGGATGGCCACCGTCAAGGCTTCAGCGCCTATTGTATTGTCAGATAATATCTTATCTCTGCGTAATACCGAAGAAGCGGGAGACAGATCTCAGAGCGGTTGCTCGCAGGACCGACAGCGTATCTCGATGGCGACCCGTCCGCAGGGCAGCCGGGTCAGGTGACACCTGCACGCCCCTTCCTCTCCCCAGTCGAGGGAGCGCTGCACGCTCCTCGACACGCCTGACATACCGGAGAGCACCGGCGCCAGCTCCGTCATCAGGTCGCGCGGCATCAGATCCGAGACCCTGGTGCCCCTGGAGGGCCTCCGGGACTCTATGCCGGCCAGCGCCATGGCGGCCGGATTCGCCGTGATGACGGGCGGGTCGCCGGAGCGGTCGGGCGACTCCACCAGTACGACCGGTACCGTGAGCGCATCGATCGTCTCGACGAGCATCTCCCTCTGCTCCTCGGTCCTGTTGCGCTGACCATGAGATTCGGTCACGTCCATCAGCACCGCCGTCAGGCACCATCTGTCGTCCGCTCTGTACGGGAACACCATGAACCTGACTCGGGCCGTAGAGCCGTCCGGCCTGACGATATCGGTCTCCTGGGGACTCTCGGCAGCCCTGATGTAGCCGCTCCGGGCGAATATCTCGAACCTGTCCATCAGGTCCGGCTTCTCATCACCGGCAAGGAGGTCGGCGGCGCACAATCTCCCCAGCATATCGCCCGTGCAGCCGAGGAGCCTCTCCGCGGCGGCGTTCCAGCGGGTGATTCGCATCTCCGAGTCGATGCACAGCAGAGCATATGCGCTGCTCTCCGGGTCGATCGGCGGCCAGGCGGGGTCCCCCCCGTCCGGTTCGGGCTCCTCCGGGTCACCGATGAGCTGGGCCCGCTCGACCGCGAAGCAGAGAGACTTCCAGAGCAGCCTGCCGTCCAGGTCGAGCTTGCTCACGTAATCCTGTGCGCCCCTGTGGACCGCTTCGATCGCCGCTACGCCGTAGTCGGCACCGGAGAGGACCACCACCGGAGGCGCGTCGCTGACGGATAGAACCCTGTCCGCGGTCTCCAGCCCTGTGGAGTCGGGCAGCCCCAGGTCGAGCAGGACGACGTCGAAGCCGTTGCCCAGCATCTCGATGCCGTCACTGAGCGTGGCGCAACTCTGCATGCTGAAGAGACCGGGAACCTCGTTGGTGAGCAGCTCCTCCACCAGCCGTACGTCCCCGTCGTTGTCCTCTATGAGGATGATGTCCAGGTGGTCGAGCATCAGCCGTCGCCCCGGGATGGGAGCTTGACTATCGACAGCCAGAAGTTCTCGACGCAGCGGACGACGTCGATGAACCTGTCCAGGTCCAGCGGTTTGGTTATGTAGCAGTTCGCGTGGAGGTCGTAGCTCCTGAGTACGTCCTCCTCGTCGTCGGAGGTCGTGAGCACGACCACCGGTATCTGCCTGAGATCGGGGTCCTCCTTCATCTCGGCAAGGACTTCCCGGCCGTCGACCCTGGGCAGGTTGAGGTCCAGGAGGACGAGATCCGGCCTGCTGGCATTCTCGAACCCTCCCTCTCTCCTCAGGAAGTCCAGGGCCTCCCTGCCGTCCTCCACGTGGTGGAGCCGATTGAGCATCTTGCTCTCCACGAGAGCCTCCCTGGCGAGCCTCGCGTCTCCCTCGTTGTCCTCCACCAGCAGTATCTCGATGGGCCTGTGACTCATGGCTCCCGACATCCTTCCGCCATAGGCAGAGTCAGGATGAAGTCCGAGCCGTGCCCCTCACCGGACTCCACCCTGATACCGCCACCGTGTCTCTCCACTATCCTCCTGCAGAGTGCGAGCCCTATCCCGGTGCCCTCGTACGAAGACCGGACGTGTAGCCTCTGGAAGACCTGGAATACCCGCTCCCTGTACTCCTCCTCTATACCGATGCCGTTATCGCTGACCGTTATCCGCCAGAGGTCACTCCCCGGCTCCCGTGAGGCGTGCACACGCACCCTGGGAGCAGCGTCCTCCCTGCGGAACTTCAATGCGTTACCGACCAGGTTCTGCAGCAGCTGGACCATCTGGGTCCTGTCCGCCCTGACCACCGGCAGGGGACCCACCTCCAGCTCGGCCCCGCTCTCCTCCATGCTCCTGGAGAGGTTGATCCTCACGTCATCCATCACCGAGCCCAGGTCGACATCCCGGAACTCACCCCCCCTGGTCTGGACCCTGGAGTAGCTCAGTAACCCCCTTATGAGCTCCTGCATCCTGTTGGCTCCGTCGACGGCGTATCCGATGAACTCCTTCCCGTCCCGGTCGAGGATGTCGCCGTAGCGCCTCGCGAGCAGCTGGGTGAAGCTCGAGACCATCCTGAGCGGCTCCTGGAGATCGTGGGAGGCTACGTAGGCGAATCCCTGGAGATCACGGTTGGAGCGCCTCAGCTCGTCGTTCAGGTGCATGAGCCTCCGCTCGGCCCTCCTGAGGTCGGTCACGTCTATGGCGCACTCGAAGCGCACCCTCCTCCCGTCCGGCCATTCAATGAGCTTGTCGTACACGTGGAGATAGCGGTCGAGCCTGGCGTTGTGGTGGTCCCAGGTATGCTCTCCCTTCTCCTGCAGCAGGTCGATGGTACAGAACGGGCACGGCGCCTCCAGACCCTGCAGGGCCTCGTAGCAGAGCTCGCCCTCCGGGTTCTCCCCGAGCATCTCCCTGAGGTGTCTGTTCACGAAGAGCACCTCGTAGGTGTCCGGGTCGACCACGTAGACCACCAGCGGAAGGCCCGACAGGACGGCCATGAACTGCTCCCGCTGCTGCTCGGTCCGTGCGTGGGCGATGTCCCTCTCGCGCAGCATCTCCCTGCCGTGTACATGGTCCGCAAGGGCGTCGGCCAGCGCTCCGATGAGGGTCTCCTCCTCGCCCAGGAACGGCTCCCGGGGCTCTTCTCCCTCTCCGCCCGCCAGGACCGAGAGTCGTCCCCGGACGACGCCGTCGACGACTATCTCCCTGGAGAGCCGGCTCCGACCGGCCGAGCCGGGGCCGCTTGAATGGACCTCTCCGTCCAGCTCTATCTCGACGGTCGTCCCGTCCGGACGCTGAAGGCTCTGGGGTATCCTTCCCGCGGCCCAATCGAGTGTCTCCCCAAGGTCGGAGCCCATGTTCGAGAGCCGTTCGGAGACGTCGTAGAGACAGGATATCTCCTTCAGCCTCTCCCGGAGCTGGAAGGACTTGCGCGCCAGGTCGCGCTCCAGCCCCTTCCTCTCGGTCGTGTCCCGGGCGATGGCGTAGGTGACCCCCTCCTCGGGCACCGGATGCGACGTCCAGGAGAGCCATTTCACGCTGCCGTCCCGGCAGACGTAGCGGTTGTCGAAGCTGAGGACGGTCTCCCCCCTCTTCAGCTTCTCATCGATGACGTCCAGAGTATCCTGGAGGTCCTCCGGGTGTATCATGTCGAGGTAGGGCCTGCCGAGCAGCTCCTCCTCGCTGTAGCCGAGGGTCTCGACGAAGGCCCTGTTCACCTTGAGGAAGGTCGCGGTCTCGAGGTCCGCCACGCAGACCATGTCCGAGAACATGTCGAAGAGCCTGCTCCAGTCGCCGGAGCCCCATTCATCGTGTCGATAGTGTTCGTCGGTGGACACTGAAACCTCCCCCGATCTCTATTATCCCATGAAGGCGGACGTTTGACAACCTCCATCTTCTCCTGCTGCTCGTAGGTTCCCTTTCGCTGCTTCATTCTCCATACTATCGGCCTGGAGGTACGAATGGAGGCCGGTATCGGTCACGGTGCCCGACCCCTCGAGCGCTTCAGGGGAATCATCTCCGGTCAGCTGGGTCGCCGCCCGGTCATGGAGGCGGAGGACCTCTACAAGCTCTGCTACCAGGCGGCGATGGGGAGCAGCCACGCGGTCACCGACGAGGAGGGTGCCGCCGGCTGGCTCGTCGACGAGATGTCCAGGATGGGGGAGGGTCCGGAAGACCCGCTGGTGGAGCCGATCTGTCCCTGGGGCGGGATGGTCCGGGTGAACCTCCGGCCCCTTCGGGAGGCGGGCCTCGACCCGCTCCCGGTGCTCCGGGGCTTCCTCCGGACCTCCTGGGAGCACCGGGGGGAGCCGGAGAGGCTCAGGCTCATGCTGCGCTGGCTTCTGGCAATGCAGGGTGAGGGAAAGCTGCCGCGGAGCTCGGAGGGCCTGCCCGGACTCGTTCGCGAGATGGAGCGGCAGGAACTCCCGGCGGTACACCACGGCAGCGCTTACCGGGAGGCCTTCAGGCCTGCCTACAGGGTCGTTGCCGTCGCCTTCCTGCCGGAGGCCCTCAAGGACCGGCTCCCTCCGTGGTACCGTCGCCGCACGCACGGGTGAACAGCCTCCACCTCTCCGCGAGCTCCGGCAGCGGCATGCTGTCAAGCGTGCGGAGCTCCAGCGTCCCCCCCTTGAGGTTGGGCCGGACGTCGGTGAAGATGGTGGTGAGGTGGTCGAGGAAGCCCTCCACGTCCGGCTGCGGCAATCGGCTGAACGGCTCGCCGGTCTCGAGCTCCACCGCGTCCAGGGCGGCATCCACGAAGAAGGGCATCGGGTCCGCTTCGGGCGCCCGGGACATCTCCGGCAGACCGCACCTGCAGGTGTCGGTCCGGTCCCATATGTCCCTCCTCTGCTCGCACATGCCCAGCTCGGGGCTTCGTGCCATCAACGCCATCAGGTGGAAGAGCCGCGCCAGGTCCGGCCTCGACAGGACCGCCGCGTGCAGATGTATGGCGGCGGTGCCCTTCATCATCTCCAGCCCCCTCTCGCCGCTCCGTGCGAAGCGCGCGTGCATCTTGACGTACCGCGGGGCGGTCAGCAGAAGCGGAGCGTCGGCCCGGCCGGGAACGTAGGGGAGCGGCAGGTAGGAGAGCCCCAGCCGCTCCCTGACCAGCCCGGTCAGCTCCCTTATCCAGTCGAAGACCGAGTGGAGCCCCTCGACGTCGTCCGCGGTCAGGGGGGGGCTCAGGAACTCCATCTGTCCTCCCGGCTCGAAGGTAATCCCGCGGTCGCCGCCGGATAGCCCCCAGGGCCTGCTCTCCATTCCCGTGGAGAGGAGAACCTCGCGCACCGCCTTCAGATCGGCCGGTTCCATGACCCGCTCCGGCATCAGCTCGTACTCGAACCCGAATGTCCGGGGTGGGGTGTTCCCCCTCGCAAGCAGCCTCCGGGTCAGCTCCGTGGAGTAGAGCCGGACCAGCTCCTCCCTGCAGGGTCCCGCCATCAGAGGTGCTCCGACGCCCAGAGCGACAGGGTCAGCAGGGCGAAAGCCCTGTCCGCGGCCGACACGAGGGTGTCCGGGCCCACGCCCTCGGTGGTGACGGACCGCCAAACCCCTTCGGCCACCCCGGCATCCAGGAGCCCCAGACTCTCCAGCCCGCCCCCCTCGAAGACCTCCCGCACGAAGTCTGGCGCCTCCCCGCGCAGCAGCCAGGCGGCCATGGGGATGGTGAAGGGCCTCTTGGGGCGGAAGGCCGTCTCCCGGTCCAGAACACCGCCCTCGAGGAGCGCCCTCCTGCAGAGCAGCTTCCCCTGCCCCTCGAGCGGGTCGGCCAGCTCTTCCACCGGCACCCCGGCGGCCAGCTCGGCGAGCCTGTAGTCCAGGTAGGGGGTGCGGGTCTCGAGCGAGTGCCTCATGGCCAGCTTGTCCAGCCGCAGGGCTACGTACTCGGGCAACCGTGCCCTGCACTCCATGGCCATCATGGCCTGCACCGGACCGGTCTCGCCGGGCATCTCCGGCACCGCTTCGTCGGGCAGCGGCACCGGCTCGGCCTCGATACCCAGCATCCTGCCTATCTCCGAGGGCCGGAAGAGCGCCTCCGACTGCACGTACCTCTCCGGCAGGCAGGGCGCGCGTTCGGGCATGTAGCCCTCCAGCTCCGGGTAGAGCGACCGGAGCCGCTCCCTCTCCCCTGCGGAGGCGGAGGGCCAGGCAGCGGCTGCAGCCTCCAGAAGGAACTTGCGGTAGCCGGCGAAGACCTCGTCGGCCCCCTCGCCGGTGAGCACGGTCTTCACCCGCGACGAGGCCAGCCTGCACACAGCGTCGGTCGGCACCACCGTGCCCAGGGAGACGCAGTCCTCCACCGAGCGGACTATTGCCGGCAGCTCCGACAGCGATTGCTGCAGGCAGACCTCCACGCGGAGCTCCGACCCCGAGAGGACGTCCGCCCTGCTCCGCACCAGGTGTCGCACGTGGGGCAGCTCGTCGTAGTCCGGCTCCTCGAAGGAGACCGTGAAGAGCTTCAGACCGGGGCTCATCCCTGCGGCCAGCACCGCCGCCGAGGAGGAGTCCACCCCGCCGGAGACCAGGCTCCCCACCTCTACGTCGGCCCTGAGCCGGAGCCTGACCGAGTCCGACAGCAGCTCGAGGAAACGCTCCCGGGCCTCCCTGCCCCGCAGCCCCTCGAAGGCTCCGGGCAGGTACTGCCAGTACCTCTCGAGCCGCAGCCTCCCGGAGCCCGGGTGCACCTCCAGGAGGCTGCCGGGGAGCATCCGGCGCACCCCTCTGAAGAGCGTCCTCTCCCCCGGCACGTAGCGGTAGGTCAGGTAGGCCGGCAGCATCTCCCGGTCGAGCTCCGGACGTATCCCGCTGCCGGCCAGCAGCGCCCGGACCTCCGAGGCGAAGAAGAGCCCCTCCTCCGTCCGGGCGTAGTAGAGCGGCTTGATACCGAACCTGTCCCGGAAGAGGAGCAGCCGGTCGCGGGACGGGTCCAGAACCGCGCCGGCGTACATGCCGTTCAGCCGCTGCAGGAAAGCGCTCCCGAGCCTCCTGTAGAGATGCAGGGCCACCTCCATGTCGCCGGTGGTCCTGAGCTCCTGCCCCGGCATCTCCGAGGTCAGCTCGAGGTAGTTGTACACCTGCCCGTTGCAGGCGATGACGGATCCGTCCTCCGGGGCCTCGATGGGCTGCATCCCGGTCTCCAGGTCGAGAATGGCCAGGCGCACGAAGCCGAGCCCGACGACGGCACCGCCCGCCACCTCACGCACCAGGTGGTCCTCGTCGTCCGGCCCCCTGTGGCGCTGGGCCTCCGCCATCCGAAGAAGTCGCCGCGCCACCTCGTCTCTTCCGAGAGACCTGGAGAGCACTCCGTGGACGCCGCACACGGTGGGTTCCCCCTTCGGGAAGGAGATAACGGGACGATTATCGGAGAATCATACTCCCGGAGTAGGGAAGCGCCACCCCGGGCTCAGGGCATGTAGACGCCGTAGTGGTCCGGCGGCACCACCGGCACAGAGTCCAGCGGGCCGCTCACCGAGACCGGAGCGCCCGGCATCCATCCCGCGCCGCCCTCGCCCTGCGGGCCTTCAGAGGGGTCGACCAGGTACCAGCCGGAGAGCCTGCCGATCAGAGCCGCCGCCGAGCCGGCCGGGAGCGTGTCGACGGGGGAGGCCGTCGAGTCCGGTCCCACCAGCAGGGGGGTAGGCTCGTACACAATGGCGTAGGACACCCCTGCAGACGGCCCCCATACTACCGGCAGGGTGTCCCGGGAGGACCTCATCACGGGAGCGTCCGGGGGCAGCCATCTGAGGCGGAAGCTTCCCACGTTGGCCGCCTGGGCCACGCCCGGGTCGAAGCCGAGCCAACCGGAACCGGTGGTCGCGAGGAGCTCGACCGTGCTCCCCGCCGGGAGGGTCCCGAAGACCCCGGAGGCGCTGTCAGGCCGGTTGAAGGCGTCGACCTCCTTCATGACCAGGGCGCCGGCCGACCCCATGGAGAACGTGATTGCCAGCATCGCCAGGAGAGCGGCCGTCATGCTTCACCATCCTCCCGGGGCAGCAGCACCTTTGCCCCCCTGATGTTCCCCCCGCGGAGCTCTCGCAGGGCCCGGTTCGCCTCCTCCAGCGGGTAGGTCCCTACCACCGGGTCCAGCCCCATCTCCCCGGCAAGCTCCAGCAGCTCGGCGATGTCGCGCGGCGTGACGTTGGCCACGCTCTTGATCTCCCGCTCCATCCAGAGGTGCCTCTCGTAGTCCAGCTCCTGGAGGTACTCCTTGTCCGCGTCCTCCTTGCGGATGGCGTTCACAACCAGCCTGCCGCCCGGGGCCAGGTCCGCCATGGCCTCCACCATAGGCCTCCACACCGGGGTGGTGTCGATTATGGCGTCCAGAAGCTCCGGGGAACGCTCTCCGATGTCACCCGCCCAGACCGCACCCAGCTCCCGGGCGAACTCCCTCTCCCCCGGGTCGCGGGCGAACACGTAGACGTCGGTCTCCGGCCACAGCCACCGCACCATCTTCAGCACGAGGTGCCCGGAGCCCCCGAAGCCGGTCAGGCCAAGTGGCTGCCCCTCGGAGATACCGGTCAGCCGGAGCGCCCGGTAGCCTATTGCCCCGGCGCAGAGAAGCGGTGCTGCGCCGGAGTCGGACAACCTCTCCGGTACGGGGAAGGCGAAGTCCTCCGGCACCGTCATGTACTCGGCGTAGCCTCCGTCGACGTCCCGACCGGTTGCCACGTACTCCCTGCAGAGGTTCGGGAGGTCGGCCATGCAGTACCTGCAGCGGCCGCAGGATGACCATATCCAGCCCACGCCCAGCCTGTCGCCGACCGAGTGCCGCGAGGTGCCCAAGCCCAGCTCCGCCACCCTGCCTACGACCTCGTGGCCCAGCACCCGGGGGAGCTCGTCGGGAGCCGTCCTGCCCTCTATCTCGTCCAGCTCGGTATGGCAGACCCCGCAGGCCAGCACCCGGAGCAGCACCTCGCCCGGGCCGGGCGAAGGAACCGGGATGTCCACCAGCTCCAGCGGACCCTCCCCGCCCTCGCCCACTCGCCGGACCCTGTCCATGACCATGGCCCTCATGAATGCGCTCCCATCCGTCGAAACATCCGTGCAGTCCCTACCGTTACGAAATAGGTACGCGGAAGCCCATTGTCGAGGATGCTCGGGGGGTTCATGGTGCCCCACGTATGAGGAACTTGCAACAACCCTCTTCCCCTACCTGCGCAATCTCGCTGCGCTGCATGATATTGTCACAGCATAGGGCGAAGTCAGGGCATCGGGGCGACCAGGAGGCATTCAACTCCAGCGCATGCAGATGGCATCCCAAGGGTGATTGGAACAGAGGGCATAGGGACTCCGGAATGAACTGAGCGGACCGATTTCTCTGCGTTCAAGTCCTGACCCGTACGCCGGACTCCGGTCCAGTCGAACTCGCTCCGGGGACACCTATCCCCTCTCCAAACCGCGTCCGGACATCGAGAAGAGACGCAGCTTCGGACGACGCTACCGCAATCCCGTCATCTACGCCCGGGCATTGCATGCCGAGATGGTCCGCGATAACCTCACAAGAAGGCAACTCGCGGAGCGCCACGGTGTCTCATCCGACAGGATTACTCACTGGCTATGCCTGTTGAAGATGCCGGAAGAGAGGCTCCGAGAGATTGAGACTCTGGGCGATTACTGGGACACGCAGATGATCACGGAGAGAGAAATGCGTGGCTATAGCAGAGCGAACTGATGCTAATCCTCAACCTACAATGAGATCAGTTCGATCCCGTCGGATTGGATAATGCCGCTTGAACAGATGAGGGAGAATGGATGACGGAAGTCAGGGAGAGGTCAGTATTCTCTCCAAACTGGCTTTGAGTGCGGAGAGGCGTTCGCCGACCACCTGCCAGACAAGAGAGAGATCGATCCCGAAGTAATCATGGACAAGGATGTTTCTCAGACCGGAGATGCCCCTCCATTCGATTTCCGGGTACTTCACCTGAAGCTCATCGGGTACTCTGGAAAGGGACTCGCACATCACCTGAAGGTTGCGGATCACGGCATCCTGAATCATCTCCGATGCCATGAATTCGTCTCGGCCACCTAAGGTGTACTCTTGGATTCTTTCGATGCGTTCCAATGCATGGGAGATGTATATTCGAGGCTCCTTCACAGGACGACCGCCTCCCGAAGAACCCGTGATCTGATGTCGGGATGCAGGGCACCTTCCGTCAGAACTTGGACTTCTCTTCCCAGGAGATCCTGCAGGTCAAGGAGGAAAGCTCCCAGATCGAACAGCGTGCCTTCCTCCTCAAGGTCCGCGATCAGGTCCACATCGCTGTTCTCTGTGGCTGTTCCACGGCTCATGGATCCGAAAAGCCTGACGCGACGGATATGGTGTCGCTTCGCAATCTCCAAGATCCTACTCCGATTGCGATCAATCGTCTGGTCCATAGGTGTTTCTCCTTGTCTGATGCAAGAATAGCTATTCAGGACCATAACATCAAGATGACGAGCCTATTTATCGGAGAGGATGGGTGTTCCCGATGCGACAATCTCGACCACAGCAGGTGTAAGGAAGAGGAGACATCCACCACATTCTTATAAGCAATCTTGACAAGATTCACGGCTTGTACTGGTTGGTACGCCGGACTCCGGGCCAGTCGAACTCGTGAACCGGATACTCATACCCTCACAGTGCCGCGTCCGGATATGACGAAGAGACGCAGACCCAGGCGGCGGTATCGCAATCCTGTCATCTACGCGCGGGAGCTCCATGCAGAGATGGTCCGAGACAACCTGACCCGCAAGCAGCTCGCCGAGAGGCATGGAGTCTCCTCCGACAGGATTACCCAGTGGCTGCTGCTGCTGAAGCTGCCCCGGGATGTGCAGGACGACATCATCGCACTCGGCGACCACTGGGAGAGGCATGTGGTGACGGAGAGGGGGCTGCGGAGTACTGGATTCGGTCGCTGATATGCAGTTCACCTGTTCACAGGCGCCATGCATGATGTTAGCAGTACCCTCCACTTCGCACATCCCGGCGGGAGAGACGGAATACCATGTTTTATAGCACTCTCTTGACAAACCATTCAAGGGGGGGGTAGACTCCGGATGGAGGCGATGGTATTCCTTGTTTCGCATCGGGAGGATGAGTCATGCGGTATCGAGCCTGGACTATTCTGTATACGCTTCCACCCCAGGTCATCCAGCCGCTGTACATCCGTATCGGCTGGACCAG
>CAYREX010000009.1:0-107707 GCA_964423505.1 uncultured bacterium
AGCTTCACCTCCAGTATTACCATTGGTCATACTTTCGGTTTCGTCAAGGGTTAACAATGATTCTGCGGCTGCCGTGTATCCCGGCTGCCTGGTTATACTGCAGGAGAATATCGCCTTATCTACAGGCGGTCAATAAGTGTATTGCGTCTGTGGGGCTTTGATGGCTGCGGTGTAACCACTGGGAAGCCGGTGTTATGCTGCAGCTCTGTATGCGGGAGCCCAATATGACTCTGCATACTATTCTGGCTCCGGAGTTATAGAGCTTCCCTTCCTTTTCTTCGCCGCCCACTCCATCGTTGCCCTGAACGCCTCCACCGGGGGGGTGCTGGGGCTCCAGCCGGTTAGCTCGTGGGTGCGGCTGTCGTCGGCGTGCCAGTCGCAGGCGAGGAGCTCCCTGCACTTGTCCCTGGTGAAGAAGGGCGTCTTGCCGAGGATGTTGGCGAGGAGCTCGGCGTTGAGGCCCGCGAACCTTATGAGGAAGCCCGGGATGCATATGCGCAGGACCTTCCTGCCCGCTGCCTCGGAGAGCATCTGGCGGAAGACCTTCCAGGTGTAGGTGCAGCCGTAGGAGGGGTCGAGTATCTCTCCCTCCGCCTCGGGGCAGTTCGGGAGCATGGCGACGAGATCTGCCAGGTCCGGGCCGTAGACCATTGCGAAGCCGCCCTCGTTGCAGGGGGTGAGCAGCATTCCTCTGCTGGCCGCTCTGAAGACGGGTCTCGATGCGTCGTCTCCCGGGCCGAAGACGGCGGGAGGCCTGAGGATTACCCAGTTGGCGGATTCCCTCACCGCTATCTCCCCCAGGAGCTTGCTGCGTCCGTAGGCGGTGACCGGGCCTCTCCTGCCGGGGCCGGCCGCGGCCTGGCTGCTGACGTAGACGAGGAGGGCCTTTCTGCAGGCGGCGTCCCTGGCCCTGACCATCATGGCGGTGAGGAGGCCGTTGGCCCTGTCGAACTCCTCCTGGCTGCCGGCGGCCACGGCGCCTGCGCAGTGGACCAGGAGGTCCGAGCCGCCGATGGCTTCGCTCAGTCGTTTCCTGTCCATCATGTCCAGGCGGACGGTCTCGCAGCCCTCTGGTATGCGGCGGGTGCTGGAGGTCTGCCGGAGGAGGGTGTGGACCCGCCAGCCGCTGTCCAGGAGCTTTCTCGCGATGTGGCTGCCGAGGAAGCCGGAGGCTCCCGTGAGCGCTGCTGTTGCCACTCTGCCCCCGAGCAGTCAAGTTGACTTGTCAAATGCCCCTGATTAGCTTCCTGCGCAATGCTACACGCACCCGTACAAGCTGGCAAGGTGGTCTTCCTTTGAGCAAGCGTGCGTTCCGTAAGTGTCACGAGTATGACCGGGTGGAGAGGGTCCGGGAGAACGGCCTCTACCCGTACTTCGTGCCCCTGGGTGGCCATGTGGGCGCGGAGATGAAGATAGAGGGCCACAGCATCATCATGCTGGGCTCCAACAACTACCTGGGCCTCACGGACCACCCGGTGGTGATGGACAAGGCCAAGGAGGCAATAGACCGATACGGCACAGGGTGTACGGGGAGCAGGTTCCTGAACGGCACGCTGGACCTGCACATCGAGCTGGAGGACAGGCTGGCGGAGTTCCTGGGCAAGGAGATGGTGATTACCTTCTCCACGGGGTTCCAGGCCAACCTGGGCGTCATAGGCACGGTTGCCGGCAGGAACGACCTGCTCTACCTGGACAGGCTGAACCACGCATCCATCATAGACGGCTCCAGGATGAGCTTCGCCAGGGTGCTGAAGTACAGGCACAACGACCACGACCACCTGCGCTATATGCTGGAGAACAACCCGGACCACCCGGCGGTCATCATCACCGACGGTGTGTTCAGCATGGAGGGGGACCTGGCGCAGCTGCCGGGCCTCGTGGAGATATCCAGGGAGTACGACGCGGTTCTCATCGTGGACGACGCCCACGGCCTGGGGGCCATGGGGGCCACCGGCCGGGGGACGGCCGAGCACTTCGGGTGCCTGGAGGAAGTGGACATACTGGTGGGGACCTTCAGCAAGTCCTTCGCCTGCATAGGTGGCTTCGCCGCGGGGCCGGCCCACGTGATGGAGTACGTGAAGCACACCGCGAGGCCGATGATATTCTCCGCAAGCCTGCCGCCGGCGGCGGTGGCCACGGTGCTGGCTGCCCTGGACGTGCTGGAGGCGGAGCCGGAGCTTGTGGCGCGGGCCCACAGGGCCGCCGAGAGGGCCCGCAAGGGCCTGGCAGAGCTGGGGTTCAACGTGGGCAACTCCGAGACCCCCATAGTGCCCATCATCGTGGGGGAGGAGCTTCAGACGCTCATCCTCTGGAAGAGGCTCTACAAGGCCGGCGTCTTCACCAACCCGGTGGTGAGCCCCGCCGTGGCCAGCGGCGAGGAGATGCTGAGGACCAGCTACATGGCCACCCACACCGACGAGATGATAGACCGTGCGTTGGACATCTTCGAGAGCACCGGGAGGGAGCTCGGCCTTATCTGACCCGGCAATCGGAGGTCCGATGTCCGAATCAGCCCCCGTCAGCGTAGAGCAGACCCGCGGGAAGACCGGCCTGAGGGAGTTCGTGCGGCTGCCGTTCGAGCTCTACCGGGACGACCCCTGCTGGGTGCCGCCGGTGCGCCGCATCCAGATGCAGCTGTTCGACAGCGGCCACCCGTTCCACGAGCACGGCGAGGTGACCACCTACCTGGCCAGGCGGGACGGCAGGGCGGTTGGGCGCATTGCCGCCATAGTCAACCACGCCCACAACGAGTACCACGGCGAGAGGACCGGGTTCTTCGGCTTCCTGGAGGCCGGTGACGACCAGGAGGTCTTCGCGGCGCTGCTCGGGGCGGCGGAGCGGCGGCTGGCCGAGGCGGGCATGGAGAGCTGCAGGGGGCCGATGGAGTTCTCGACGAACGAGGAGTGCGGCCTGCTGGTGAAGGGCTTCGACGGGCCTCCCATGGTGATGATGCCCTACAACCCGCCCTGGTACCTGGAGCGCCTGGAGGAGTGCGGCTACCGGAAGGTAATCGACCTCTACGCCTACAGGCTGGTGGACGACGGCAACCGCTTCGAGCGGCTGGGGAGGGTGGCCGCGGCGGTGCTCCGGAGGCCCGGGGTGAGCGTGCGCAACCTCTCCGTCCGGCACATCTCCCGGGACATCCCGGTGATAATGGACATATACAACGAGTGCTGGAGGCGGAACTGGGGCTTCGTCCCCATGACCGAGCGGGAGCTGGACGCTATGGCGGACGAGCTGAAGCTCATCCTCAGGCCCAGCCTGGCCCCGATAGTCGAGGTGGACGGGGAGCCGGTTGCCTTCGCGGTGGCGCTGCCCGACGCCAACCAGGCGTTCATGAGGGCCCGGGGGAGCCTGGTCCGCGCGGCGCTCCTGCTGAAGGTGCCTCCGTTCAGGATGCACGTAGACGCGGCCAGGGTCCTGCTGCTGGGGGTCAGGGAGGCCCACAGGGGCAGGGGGCTGGAGGCGCTGATAATCCACAGGATAATAGAGAGCTGCCTCGAGATGGGCATGACCAGCGCGGAGATGTCCTGGATACTGGAGGACAACGAGCCGATGAAGCGGATACTGGGCCGGATGGGCGCCGACCAGTACCGCACCTACAGGATACTCGAGAAGGGCCTCACCGGGCAGGGAGAGCCCCCTCCGCGCGAAGAAGGGGAATCCACATGACCACGCGAGAGCTCAAGGAGATGTACCTGGAGTTCTTCCGGGGGAGGGGGCACGCCGTTATACAGGGTGCCTCGCTCATCCCGGAGAACGACTCCACCATCCTCTATACCCCGGCCGGCATGCAGCCGCTGGTACCCTATCTGATGGGGGAGCGGCACCCTGCGGGGCGCAGGCTGGCGGACGTGCAGAAGTGCATCCGCACCGGCGACATCGAGGAGGTGGGAGACCCGACACACCTTACCTTCTTCGAGATGCTGGGCAACTGGTCCCTGGGCGACTACTTCAAGCGCGAGGCCATAGAGATGAGCGTGGAGTTCCTGACCTCGGAGAGGTGGCTGGGCTTCGACATGGAGAGGCTGCACGTCACCGTCTTCGCCGGGGACGGGGCGGTCCCGCCCGACGAGGAGGCCGCCAGGTACTGGGAGGAGGCCGGCGTCCCGAGGGAGCGCATCTACTTCCTGGGGCGGGATGACAACTGGTGGGGCCCCACCGGCGCCACCGGCCCCTGCGGCCCCGACACGGAGATGTTCATAGACACCGGCAGACCGCCCTGCTCCGACGGCTGCCTCCCCGGCTGCGGCTGCGGGAAGTACTTCGAGGTCTGGAACGACGTCTTCATGGAGTACCGGAAGACGGCGGAGGGCACCTTCGAGCCGCTGGAGCAGAAGAACGTGGACACCGGCATGGGCGTGGAGCGAACCGTCGCGATGATGCGTGGCATGGACAGCGTTTACGGGGTGCCGCTCTTCGAGCCGGTCCTGCAGGCCATAGGGGAGCTCTCCGGGAAGAGCGCCCCGGAGGGGGCGGACCTGAGGAGCACGAGGATAGTGGCCGACCACATCAGGACGGCCACCCACATCCTGGGAGACGACCAGGGAGTGCCGCCGTCGAACCTGGACAGGGGCTACATTGTCCGAAGGCTCATAAGGCTTGCGGTCCGGCACGGACGGAGGCTGGGCATAGAGGGGCCCTTCCTGGCCGGTCTCGCCGAGCGGGTCATAGAGGAGGAGTCCGGCGCATGGCCGGAGTTGTCGAAGAACAGGGACTTCGCCCTGACGGAGCTTGCCGCGGAGGAGGAGCGCTTCGAGAAGACCCTGCAGTCCGGCCTCAGGGAGTTCGAGAAGATGCTCCCCAACCTGCTGAAGAACCCCCGGAAGCTGGTCCCGGGCAGGCTGGCCTTCAAGCTGTACGACACCTACGGCTTCCCGGTGGAGTTCACGGCGGAGCTCGCCTCGGAGCAGGGGATGACCGTGGACATGGATGGCTACAGGAAGGCCTTCGAGAAGCACCGGGAGAAGTCCCGCCAGGGGCTCGAGAAGAAGTTCAAGGGCGGCCTCGCCGACCACGGCGAGATGGTCACGAAGCTCCATACCGCCACCCACCTGCTCCACCAGGCGCTCAGGGAGGTGCTGGGCGACCACGTCGAGCAGAGGGGCAGCAACATCACCGGGGAGCGGCTGCGCTTCGACTTCTCCCACCCTGAGGCGATGACCGACGGGGAGCTGGAGGAGGTCGAGCGCGTGGTAAACGAGCTGATAGAGGCGGACCTGCCTGTCAGCTACCAGGAGATGCCCCTGCAGGAGGCGCTGGACGACGGGGCCATCGGGGTCTTCCGCAGCAGGTACGACGAGCGGGTGAAGGTCTACTGCGTGGGCGAGTTCTCCAAGGAGATATGCGGAGGCCCCCACGTGGGAAGCACCGGCGAGCTGGGCAGGTTCAGGATAATCAAGGAGAAGAGCTCCTCCCGGGGCGTAAGGCGGATAAGGGCGGTGCTGGAATGAGAAGCGTACCCGCGGCGGCACTTCTGGCCGCCATCCTCTCGACCTGCGCCGCGGCGGACTGGTCCGGCGCGTGGGAGACCACCTACGGCATGCTCTTCCTCTCCCAGGATGGCGACCGGGTGACCGGCCACTACGACATCAGCGGCTACTCCTCGGTGGAGGGGACCGTGACGGATGACGGCAGGCTGGTCTTCACCTACCGGGAGCCCGCGGCCAGCGGCGAGGGCTGGTTCGAGATGGGTCCGGACTCCATGAGCTTCGCGGGGGAGTGGAGCGAGGACGGCTCCGGTACCTGGTACGACTGGGAGGGCTTCCGCGCCGGGGCGGGCGTGGCCCCCTCGCGGTGGCTGGTCATCCTGGAGGCGGAGTGGCAGACGAACCTCAGCGAGAGGGAGTACTCCTTCGGGGAGATGCTCGACTCCTGGTTCGCCAGGGTGGAGGGGGTGACGGTCAGGCACCGCTTCATCCACGACGAGGAGGACCTGGAGCGCTTCCTCATGGAGAGCGCAGGGCTCACCGGCGAGGTCTACCTGCTGCTGGCCTCCCACGGCACCGGCGACGGCCTGGAGCTGCCCGGGGGAACCGTGGACGCCGGGGAGCTCATACATGCCCTGGAGCCGGTCCGGAACCTGGCGCTGCTCCACTTCAGCTCATGCGAGATAATGGCCGGCGAGACGCCGGGGGAGGTGCTCGCCTCCAGGGACGACTGGCCGGAGGGATTCGTGGTCTCCGGGTACACCAGGAGCGTTGACTGGGGGGCCAGCGCCGTGCTGGAGGTCTTCTACCTGAACCAGATGCTGGAGAACGGCTTCCCGCCGGAGGACGCGGCCAGGTCCGTAGAGGACTGCATCACCTTCGCGGGGACGGACGACACGCAGTGGATGGAGGGCGCCGGGTTCACGTGGATGGCCCCGGGCCGGGTAATCCGCATAAGGTAGCGAGGAAGGAAGAGATGGAACTGGAACTCCTCAGGAGGCTCTGCGAGACAGACGGCATCTCTGGCAGGGAGGACGCCGTTGCCGAGGTCTTGGGCGAGGCCATGGCCCCGCACGTCGACGAGGTGACCACCGACGCGGTGAAGAACGTCACCGGCTTCAGGAAGGGCACCGGCGGGGGCGACCTGCCCAGGGTGATGCTGGCCGGGCACATAGACGAGATAGGCTTCCTCGTCAACAACATCGACTCAGGCGGCTTCGCCTCGGTGACCACCGTGGGCGGCTGGAGCGCGATAAACATCGTCTCCAGCACGGTCAGGGTGCATACCAGGGACCACGGGGCGCTGCACGCCGTGATGGCGCGCAGGGCGGAGATAGACCCGGAGAAGCTGAAGAAGGTCCCGCCCTACTTCAACCTCTACCTGGACTTCGGCATGGACCCGGACGAGGTGCACGGGAAGGTCGCCCGCGGCGACTGGGTGACCATGAGCACCCCCTACCGGGAGCTTGGCGACTGCATGGTGGCCAAGGCCTTCGACGACAGGGTGGGGGCCTTCGTCATCGCCGAGGCCGCGAAGCGCTCGAAGAGCCCCGGCATCGATCTCTACGCCGTAGGCACCGCCCAGGAGGAGGTGGGCCTGCGCGGCTCCGCCGTGGCCGCCCAGAGGATAAGGCCCCACGTGGGAGTAGCGGTGGACATAACCGGCTCCGGGGACATCCCCGGCCATCCGGAGCGCATGCGCGTGACCGAGCTGGGCAAGGGCGTCGCCATCAAGTACATGGACTCCAGCGTCATCAGCTCCACCTACCTCGTGGACATGCTCCGCGGCATCGCCGAGGAGGAGGGCATAGACTACCAGATGGAGATACTGCCCAGGGGCGGCACCGACACGGCCAGCATGCAGCGCTTCGGCCCGGGCGCACACGCGGCCTGCCTCTCCATACCCACCAGGTACGGACACAGCCCCACCGCCGTCATTCACAGGCACGACGTCGAGACTGCCGTCGAGCTGCTGGCGGCCTTCCTGGACAGGATGGGGCCCGGCTCCGGCCTCCCGGGCCTGCCGTGACCGCCGCCGTACTGCTGGCGCTGCTCGCCTCGCTGCCACAGGGCAGCCCGGAGGCGGGCTACACGGCAACCTTCTCCATCGCCGCGGTGGACACGACAACCGGGGAGATGGGTATAGCCGTGGCCTCCTGCGTGCCCTTCGTCGGCAGGGACGTACCGTGGGCCCGGGCAGGCGTCGGAGCGGTCGCCACCCAGGCATGGGTGAACCAGTCCTACGGGCCGGACGGCCTGGCCCTCCTCGAGTCGGGCCACTCGCCGGCCATGGCGCTGGACAGCCTTCTGAAATGGGACCCGGACAGCGAGCAGAGGCAGGTGGGCATAGTCAGCGCCGCCGCCGAGGCGGTCAGCTTCACCGGCGCCGAGACGATGGACTGGGCCGGAGGGCTGACGGGGCCCGGCTACGCCGTGCAGGGCAACATCCTGGTGGGCGAGGATGTCGTCACATCCATGGAGGAGGCCTTCCTGGCGACGGAGGGGCCTCTGGCCGTTCGCCTGCTGGCCGCCCTGCAGTCCGGCGAGGACGCAGGCGGGGACAGCCGCGGCAGGCAGTCCGCCGCCATCCTGGTGGTGCGCGAGGGCGCGGGCCACGGAGGCTGCACCGATGTCTTCGTGGACATAGCCGTCTCCGACCATCCGGAGCCCATTCCGGAGCTGTCCAGGCTCTACGGCATCTGGGAGCGCTGGTACGTGCTGCCTGTATACCTCGACGACGGGGAGGGGCCGGAGACCGAGTGGGCACTGGGCATCATCAACAGGGTCGCGGAGGAGTCCCCGGACGACCCCCAGGTGCTGAACTCGGTCGCCTGGGCGCTGGCCGAGAGGGGGCTGCACCCGGAGAGGGCTGTGGAGCTGGCCCTGCGGGCCCACGGGCTCGCCCCGGACGACCACAACATCATGGACACGGTGGCCACGGCCCACTACGCTGCGGGGGACTACGCCGAGGCGGTCCGCTGGGAGCGGAGCGCGCTGGAGCTGGACCCGGGCAACGAGTTCTACCTGGAGCAGCTGGAGCGCTTCCGGCAGGCGGCTGAGGAGCTGCAATGACCTCTGACGGCAGGGGAGTACCCTAGGCTGGGTCGAGATGGAACTCCGACATGTGCGCAACACAGCTTATTGTTCGCTCCAGCAACGAAAGGACGTCTTGACGTTATGACTGCATGATCCCTCTGGAAGGAGAGGTGTATCATGTCTGAGCTTACGAAAAGGGCCACTGTATACATTGATCCCGCTCTACACCGGGCGCTGCGGCTGAAATCCGTAGAGACTTCAAAATCCATGTCAGAGCTGATCAACGACGCAATTCGAGAAGAACCAGCAGAGGACGCTGAAGACCTGGCCATCTTCCCTGCGCGCCAGCACGAGCCAACCGTCACGTTCGAGGCCTTCGTTGAAGGACTGAAGCGTGATGGCAAGCTATAGGGTTCTCATCCGGAAATCGGTACGGAAAGACCTCGATGGAATCCCGAAGAAGGATGTGCAAGGAATCGTCAAGGCAATCAGCAGCCTAGCCGAGGATCCGCGACCGCGGCAATCCAAAAAGCTATCTGGAGAAGAGAAGTACAGGCTTCGGTGCGGTTCTAACCGGGTGCCTTACGAGATCCAGGACAGGGAACCGGTTGTATACATCGTTCGAGCCAGGCATCGTAGAGACGCGTATAGATAGAAAGCGAACAACAGCATGCAGCAGCCTGGCTGCTGATGCTGAGCGGCCTCATCGCATACCCCAATCGCGCCAGCCAGGAAGGGTACTGATCCAACCTCTGCCCTGGCATAACTCAGGCATCAGCCCGAGCAACCCTTTTCACCAGTTCGAACGCCGACATGCCCTGAGTACGACTGAGAGCACCTCCCGTTTTTCAACTGACCTCTCTGCCAGGTGGCTCCGTTGTCCGAGCGATTCGTGAAGCCGGATTTCATCCGACAGTCGCCCGCGGGGCCATGCCTGGTATGACCGTATCTGCTCTCATGTTTGGGCATCGCTACCGTTATCGGGGTATGGACTGGCCGGCGCGCAGCCGCTCCAGGATGTCCTCGTGGGCCTCGGCCCTCTCCTCCATGCCCAGCTCCCTGGCCAGGAGCGCCGCCTGCGCGTGGCCCTGGTAGCGGGCGAGGGAGCCCTGGGGGGAGATGACCGCCTGCCTCTCGAAGAGCTCCAGGGCGGTCTCGCTGTCGCCCATGTCCAGCGCCCTGAAGGCCAGCGAGCCCACGTAGAGGTTCTCGGGCACCTCTGGGACCGGGTAGAGCAGCGCGGGGACCATCAGCAGGAGGCCGGCGGCCGCCTGGAGGACCGCCCTGCGCCTGCTGCTGCCGAAAGCCCTCGCCAGGGCCGTCCAGCCGGAGGCCGCCGCGGCGAGCATCAGCGGGAGCACCGGAAGGAAGTACCTCTCGGAGTGGACGAAGAGGAGCGCCGCGAGGAGGGTGACCGCTATGGGCAGCATTATCACCGTCCTGCCGCTGCCGCTCCTCAGGAAGGGCACCAGGCCGGCCAAAAAGAGCCCGACGATGAGCCACCGGGGCAGGACGAGGAGCCTCAGGACCGGGCTGAAACGACCGGCCCTGCCCATCTCGTAGTAGGTGTCGAAGGGCCTGGCGCCGAAGAAGCCCCCCAGCTTCGTCATCAGCAGCCTCAGCTCCTCCGCAGGGTGGGAGGCGGCCCACTCGAGGGCCCGTCCGGTCCAGAACCGGTCGGCCTCGGCCGTGGTTGTGTGGCCGCTGTCGGCGGCAACCCGGA
Source organism: uncultured bacterium (assembly GCA_964423505.1). Lineage (GTDB taxonomy): Bacteria > Fermentibacterota > Fermentibacteria > Fermentibacterales > JCC-6 > CAYREX01. The sequence continues at coordinate 10,189 of CAYREX010000009.1, forward strand.
GGGCGACCGAGTGTATGTCCCCCTGGCCGGTCTCCAGGAGGCCCCATGAGGGCGCCGGTGGGCCGTAGCCGGTGGCGTCCGGGTTGTGGCCCAGGGCGAGGTTCAGGCCGGTGGAGACCGGGAAGGGCCTGAAGTCGCCGCCCGCCCTGCGGCTGCGGTGCGCCAGGAAGATGAGCGGCGCCATCATGGAGCAGAGCCCGACGACCAGGAGGAGCCATCTCTTCCTGCGCACCCAGTAGGCAGCCGGGACCAGGAAGGACAGCAGAAGCGGCGGCCTGAGGCCGGCGGCGAGGCCGGGGAGGAGGCCCTGAGCCGCCGCCCTGAGAGGGTTCTCGTCGTGGGAGATGGTGACGCAGGTGAAGACGGCCATGAGCAGCGCCAGGAAGGCAACCGGGAGCAGCGTCAGCTCCACGAGGACCAGGGGGGCGTATAGCGACGCGGCCAGGGAGGCGAGGAAGGAGGGTAGGGGGGAGGCGCCGGCCCTTCGGGCGAGCCTCATGGTGAGCACCGCCGTGAGGACGCCCGCGACGCTCTGGGCCGCGAAGACGCCGGCCCTGCCTGCTCCCGCCGCGTAGAAGGGGAGTATCAGGAACCGGTACAGCGGGCTGGCGTAGGTGAAGGGGCCGGCGTCCCCCGTCCCTCCGGCGAGGGCGATGGCCGCCTGCTCGAACTTCCTGCATGCCAGGACCGGCCAGTAGTGGAGCCTGGCCGACGCCGAAGTCGCCCAGACCGCGAAGTGGGCCGTGCGCACCGCCAGGGCAACGACACCCGCTGCCAGCTCCAGTCTCGCCAGGCGCCGGTCGCCACCCGTCCGGTTCGTCGAGGCAGCCCCCTAGTTGACCACCAGCTCGGTGAGCTTCATGTCCAGCATCATCCCCCCGGGCATCTCCGTGACGTCCCTCACCATGCCCGTGCCCCTGTGCAGGTAGTGGTCCCAGTACCAGCCCGGCTCCGCCGTGTCCCTCTCGCGGACGAGGGCGCAGTTGTCGAAGGCGCCGTACGGCACGTTGAGATAGGCGCTCAGGGTGATGACCTCGTAGTAGACCGTGCTGCCCGGCTGCTCCTGCCACTCCTCGGCAACGACAAGCGGGTAGCTCAGGAATAGCTCGTAGTCCGTGGAGACGGTGTCCGGGTAGTTGAGGAGCCCCTCCTCGGTCTCGCGCAGGTAGATGACGCTCGTGTCGCGCTCGACCCAGGTGGAGCCGGCATAGCTGAGGTTGAACTCCATCAGCGACTCCAGGAGGTGGACCTGGAAGCCTCCCTGGTGGTCGAGGAGGTCGGTGACCCGGCGGTCGATGGTGCCGGTTACGTCGATGGTGTCCTGCTCGGTAGCACCGATGGCCCAGCCCTCGATCTGCGCGTTCCAGACGTTGCCGACGGACAGGGGCATCCAGCTGTCAGCCTCCGAGGGGCCGGTGCCGTCGCCGTCGCCGCAGGCGACCAGGAGCGCCGCTGCCGACGTCAATGCGATCATGGCTCTCATGCTTCCTCTCCCTCCCGCCGCCGCTGCCTCGGCGGCCGTCTCACTATAACCAGAGAGGGGAGGGGGTACTAGCGCCCCGGTGGCGGTCGGCTTAGTATTCTCTCCGGGAGATGTCCAGAAAAGCTTGGAGGGTGCCATGAGAGTCATTGCCGCTGCATGTCTGGTCCTGCCGGCCGCCCTTGCGGCCTGGCCGTCCTCGCTGCCGGGAGCCACCAACCCGCCGGAGGAGCCGATGCCGGTGACCGAGTACCTGGTGGACCAGGTGACCCGCTGCCCCGGGGGTGTGCCGGAGAGGGAGATGGTCTCCAGCCTCTCCAGGGATACCATCCCTCCGGAGTACGATCTGGTGGACGTGCTGGAGGAGGCCGTCTACGTGACCCCGGGCGACGAGTACGTGGTGGTGTTCGACCACTCCGAGGAGTCGCTGTCGGACACCCTGGTGCCCTACGAGCTGACCGCTCTGGCCTGGGACGCGGTGGAAGCCGCTCCCGGCTGGATGGAGGAGGACCTTGTCTGGGCCTTCCACCTGCTCTCCGAGGACAACCAGGACCGCTACGCCGAGGTGATACTGGACGTCGAGGACTCCCGGGTGATGGACGAGGTGGCCTTCCAGGTGGCGCACCTCTCGTGGACCAACATTGCCAATCCCTCCTGGGACGAGACCCTGCTGGAGAACAACGCGAACTGGATATACGAGATAGAGGACGACCTGCAGTACGTGCGGGTGAACGACTACGGTGGCGATGACTACTACAGCACGACGGAGTACAGGTTCCTGGAGGGCACCGACGACACGGTGTGGGTGGAGATACCGCAGGAGATCTACTACTGGTGGATAGTCATGCCGAAGGTCTCCGACGAGCTGCCGCTGCAGGACTCCTCGGTCTACGGCTACTTCTGGAGGGAGTACCTGTACACGCAGCACGACTCCGGCTACCCGCTCCTCTCCGAGGTCATGGCGCCGGTGGAGGTGCTGTGGGACGGCCTGGAGTACAACTGGGCCGGGGGCAGGCCGTTCACCGACGACATGATGGCGGTTGACGCCATAGGCAACTGGTGCTCGGAGACCGTGCCCTACGCCGCCTCGGGGAACAGGCCCATACAGCCCAACGTCATAGCCCACGAGCACGACGGCAACTGCGGCGAGCTGCAGGACCTGCTCTCCGCCGCCTGCAGGACCTGTCTGGTGCCGGCCCTCTGCACCATGGACATCCTGGAGGACCACGTCTGGTGCGAGATGTGGTGGGACGGCGAGTGGGTGCCGTACCAGGTGGAGCTGGGCGGCAACCGGACACAGATAAACAACCCGGGCATCGCCTACGACGCGGATATGGGCGGCTCCAAGGAGTGCTCCTGCATCTGGGACTGGAGGAACGACGGCTGGAGCTGGCAGTCCATCGCCACCTACTCGCAGACCTGCACGCTCACGGTGGTCATCCGGGACTCCACCGGGGCCCCGGTGGACCACGCCAGGGTATCGATCGGCAGCGAGTCCTACTACCCGCCGTACAACGTCTCCAGGGGCACCTGGGCTGTCACCGACAGGCAGGGTGCGGCGACCTTCATCCTCGGCAACAACCAGAACTACTACGTCAGCATAGCCTCCCCGCTCGGCAACTACCCGGCCAGCGGCTGGGGGACGCTCATCGAGGACAGCGAGGCGGGGGAGCACTACCTCTGGGAGTGGACCACGCCGGACTCCGTGCCGGTGCCCGACGTCTCGGCCGAGACAGAGGGGGAGATGACCGCCTACTTGCTGGAGGTGGAGTACGAGCTGCCCTTCGACGTGCAGCACGACCGCGACTTCTACGCCAACCCGAGGAACGAGTACGCGCGGAGGCTCGAGGACGGCGTGCTCCGGCACTTCGTGGTGGACGGCACCAATCTCCAGGCCTACCTGGACGACCAGCCCTTCCAGGCGCTGGACCTGGTCGAGGGCGCCGGCGAGGCCAGGGTGCTCTGCTACCCCCGCTGGCAGAGGGACCGCTACGTGGTCCTCTCCGGCCGGTCCAACATCGGCCTCTCCACGATGGCCGAGGTGAGCGTCAGCCTCTGGAGGCACGACGGCACCGGGGTGGAGGGCGCTGCGCCCCACGACCCGGCCGTATCCGCCGGTCCGAACCCCACGACCGGCAGCTACTCGGTGAGCTTCGCCACCGCCTCCGCCGGGAAGGCGGTCCTCTCGGTCTACGACCTCGCAGGGAGGATGGTGGCCTCCGTGGAGAGCGGCGAGCTGGAGCCCGGCTCCCACCGGATCTCGTGGGACGGGACCGACTGGTCCGGCTCCCCCGCCTCCCGCGGCACCTACCTGGTGCGGCTCAGCGCTCCCGGGGTGCGGCACACCGGGAGGCTCCTGCTGCTGAGGTAGGGAGCGGTTGGCTCGCCGCGGGCCGGTCCCCGGAGGCTCCAGCTACCTCTACGTCGTGCTGCTCTCCGGCGGGGAGGGCGGCGCCGCGGGGGAGCCCACCGGCAGGGGCCGTGTCAGGGTAGGACGCATGTCCGACGTGCGCGATACGCGGACGATTCTCCGCAGGTGCAGGTACAGGGGCGCGAGGAAGCTGCTCCGCGAGCACACCAGGCGGTACGAGGGCGACGGCGTGCGCTCACGGCACGAGGTGGGTCTGGCCCTGGAGAGGGAGCTGGCCGGGAGGCTGCGCAGGGAGGGGTGGACGGTGGCGAACCCACCTCCGGCGGCGGACTGCCACGTCTACGTAATAGAGGTGGACCCCGCGGTGCGGACCCACCGGGCCGTCAGGAGGGCCAACCCGGGGGCCGACCCCTCGAAGGCCTGCCTCTACGTCGGGAGGACGTCGCGGACCCCGGAGGAGCGCTTCCGGGAGCACCATGAGGGCGGCGGCCGGAAGAGGGGCGGCAGGCACCTCCGCGGCAGGTGCCTCAGGCTGCGGGAGGACATCTACGCGGTCTTCAACCCGATGCCGGCGCTGGAGTCCTACGTGATGGAGCGGGAGCTGGCGGAGGACCTGCGCGCGGCGGGGCACACGGTGCTGGGGGGGCACTGAGCTACTTCGGCGTCCCCTCGATGGCGCTGCTCACCATGCCCAGCACGACAAGGCCGGTCATCACCAGGGCGATGATGAGGGCGGCCTTCGCCCTGCGCGGGTACTCGCCCCTGTAGAGGAAGTAGAGAATCCAGGCAAGCGGGAAGAAGAAGAAGCAGAGGCATCCCAGTGCGGGGTTCAGGCGGTCCGGCGAGCGCTCGTGGTAGTGGTGGTGGACCTCCCTGACCACCCCCTGCTCCTCCGGCTTCCAGGTGGGGTCCAGCTCGCTCCTGTGGAACCGGGAGCCGCAGTACTCGCAGGCAAAGGTGTCGCCTTCCGGCGACGCTATCTGCGCGCTGCAGTTGGGGCACTTCATCTGGTCCTCCGCTGGTGGTGTCTAACCCTCCCTCCGGCGCCCGATAATGTCCCCGCGGGGAGGCCCCTGGCAAGCGCCCGGCGTTGTCCGCCGGCCACCGGCCGGCTATCGTTCGGCATGCGCGGAGACCTCGGCACGCTGCTGGCCATGAAGGCCGCCTCCCTGCGGGGAGGGCTGGCCTCCGAGTGGTCCGACAACCGGCTGAAGCTGCTGGCCGGCGGGGTGACCGTTCTGCTGGTGGTGCCCGGGGTGTACCTGCTCTTCGACTTCCTCTTCGGCTACATCTACGGGCTGGAGTCGACCTTCCCCGGCTTCGGAGAGGCGCTCTCCAGGCGGCTGCTGCACATGACCCTGCTCTCCTTCGGGGTGTTCATAGCCATATCCAGCTTCATAAGCGGCTTCGCCGTCCTCTTCCGCTCCGGGGAGACCGGCTTCCTGCTGACCCTGCCGGTGGCGGACAGGGACGTGGCCGTCTTCCGTACGGCGGAGAGCTGGCTCTACGCCGGCTGGGCCTCGGTGCTTCTAGGGCTCCCGGTCGTGGTGGCCTTCGTGCTCTCGCTCGGACTCGGGACGGCGGCGACCGTGACGTCGGTGGTGCTCTTCCTCCCGATGGTCGTGACCTGGGTTGCCGCAGGGTCGGTGCTCCTGGCCCTGGCGGTGCGGATAGGGGGGGAGGGAGGCCTCTGGAGGTCGACCATCCTGCTCGCCCTGCTGGTGGGGGCGGCCATAGCGCTGGTGCTCAGCGGCTCCGGCCCCTCCTCCATCCTGGCCACCGACAGCTCCTCCCTGGAGGCGATACACAGGTTCGTGGCGGGGCTCCCGACGGCCGGAGGATTCCTCTGGCCCCACTCCCTCTACGGCGAGGCCATGCTCCTGGCCTCCGAGGGGAGCGTGGGGGCGCTGGCCCCCGCCGGCCTGCTGCTCCTGCAGGTGCTCCTGCTAGGAGGCATCGCCCTGGCCCTACTCGCCGGGGGCTTCCGCAGGAGGTTCGCCGCCGTCTCCGCTGTCCGCTCCAGGAGCCGGACCAGCAGGCTGATGCTGCGCCGGGGGAGCCGGATGAGGGCCATGTACGAGAAGGACCTGCTCCTCTTCGTGCGGGACCCGGTGCAGTGGAGCCAGCTCGCGCTCCTGGCCGGGCTCTTCCTGCTCTACGCCGCCAACCTCGGGCGATTCCCCATGGACATAGGCCACCCGCTCTGGTCCACCGTCCTCGCCTACCTGAACTTCGCCTTCTCCTGCTTCGTGACCGCGACCCTGCTGGTCCGGTTCACCTTCCCGGCGGTGAGCCTCGAGGCGGACGGGCTGCCATACCTGCTCCAGCTGCCCCGGGGCCGGAGCCTGATGATGCGGGCGAAGTGGAACGAGGCGGCGGGGCTGATACTGCCGCTGATGCTTGGTACCGGGCTCTACACCACGGTCACCATAGGGGCCGGGCCGGTGACGGCGGTATCCACCACGATGGCTCTCCTGCTCATGTGCCTGGCGCTCGTAAGCATAAACGTAGGGCTGGGGGCTGTCTTCCCCAGGTTCAGGAAGGGGAGCGGCGCCAGCATCGCCAGCGGACAGGGCGGCATAATCGCCGCCTTCGCCTCCATGGGATACGTCCTCCTGGCGGTGACCGTGCTGGGTGGGGTCGTCAGGACCGGCTTTCCCGCCGCGGGGACGGAGACCTACATGGTCAGGCCCATGGCCTGGGCGCTGCTCTTCCTCGTGGTGGTGACGGCCGGCGTCTCCACCCTCTCGATGGGGCTCTCCCTCCGGAGCTTCGAGAGGAGAGACTTCTGAGCGTGGGCGTCAGGGTCGCGGTGGGGCTGGACTACGGCCGGGAGCGGACCGGCGTGGCCGTGATGCTGGCCGGGGTGGTGGTGCCGCAGGAGCCCATACTCCGGAGCACCTGGACCGGAATCCTGGAGCGGCTGGAGCGGCTCCGGGAGGAGCACGGCGAGCTCCTCGCGGTCGTCGGGCTGCCGCTCACCGCATCGGGCAGGCGCACGGAGCTCACCGGCGAGGTGGAGGCGCTGGCCGCCTGGCTGGGCGAGAGGGGTGTCGAGGTCCACCTGCAGGATGAGGTGGGGACAACCGCGGAGGCCGCGCTCATGGGCGGCGACGGACGAGACGGGAGGCTGGACTCGATGGCCGCGGCTGTGATACTCAAGCGCTACCTGGGGATGCCGTGAGGAGGCGGAGGTGGGCCTGGCTCGCCGCCGGGCTCCTTCTACTGGCGGTCCTGGCCCTGCTGGCCGGGTACCTCTGGTGCAGCCGTCCGCCGGGGAGGGGCCGGGAGTGCCGGCTCACCGTCGAGAGCGGCTGGGGGGTCCGGAGGATAGCCGAGGCGCTTGCCGACTCCGGGCTGGTCCGCTGCCCCGTCTACGTGCTCTACCGGTACTCCGCCCTGCAGGCGTCCCCGCCGCTGCAGGCCGGCACGTACGCGCTGGACGACGGCATGACCGCCGACTCCATCCTGCTGACGATGGTCCGGGGAGACGTGGTCCCGACGCCGACCTCCTGGCTGACGCTCACCCCCGGCCTGACCCTGCCCCGGTCGCTGGACCTGGTCTCGGCCCAGCTCGGCCTCTCCCGGGCGGAGCTCGACTCCCTCGCATCGGACAGCGCCTTCCTCCGGGAGCTGGGCGTCCCCGGCCTGGAGGGATACCTGTTCCCCGAGACCTACGAGATGGCCGACTCGCTCAAGGCTCCGGAGGTGCTGGCAAGGGTGGTGGAGACCGGCATGAGGCGCTGGCCCGACGCCCTACGGGGGGACTCGTGCCCGAACGGCCTCTCGGCGGAGGAGACCGTCGTACTGGCCTCCATCGTGGAGAGGGAGGCGGCCGTGGACGGGGAGAGGCCTGTCATCGCGGGGGTCTTCCTCTCCAGGCTTCGCAGGGGGATGAGGCTGGAGAGCTGCGCCACGGTGCAGTACGCCCTTGGGGAGGTGAGGGAGCGGCTGCTCTACAGCGACCTCTCCGTGGAGAGCCCATACAACACCTACCGGGTGTCCGGTCTGCCGCCGGGACCCATATGCTCCCCGGGGCTCCCCTCCATCGAGGCGGCCTGTTCACCGGACACCGCCGGCGGTTACCTCTACTTCGTGAGCCGGGGAGACGGCAGCGGGACGCACCTGTTCGCGGCCACCCACGCCGGCCACATGGCCAACAGGAGGGCTGTCTCGCGCGGGTCTGCGGATTGACGCGGGGGTACTGCGTCATATGCTTTCGATCATGGGGAGCGCCCACATACAGCCATATGGGAGGAGCGGGAATGGGTGAGGGCAGGAAGCTCGGATTCCTCGAGAAGGCCATACGGCTCATACCGGGTTACAAAGGCTACAAGAGCAAGGAGGAGCGCCGCGACAACGACCAGCTCTTCAGGATGCAGCTGGTAGAGAGGCTCGAGGCCCTGCGGAAGCGCGTTTACGGCTTCGCGGCCGACATGAAGGGTCCCGCGGCCCTCTCCGCCGTCGGCGGGCTGGACAGGGTGCACAAGAAGCTGGAGAAGGCAGCGGACGAGATACGCTTCGCGGACAGGGGATACCGCGGCTGGTTCGACATGCACAAGGTCCGGGAGGAGGAGCTGGACGATCTCTACGCCTTCGACGTCGCCCTCGCGGAGGACGTCGAGCGCATAGAGGAGGCGGTCGCCTCGCTGGAGGCCGCCGCGGCCGCCGGCACCGACCTCTCCGGCTCCATCCGGGAGATGGTCGGGCTGCTGGACGACCTCAGCTCGAAGATGAACTCCCGCAGCCAGCTGATGATAGACCTGGAGAAGAACACGCCGGTCGACTAGCGGGTCGCCGGGGACCGAGGCCGATGCACTCGGCGGAAGGATGATCAGGGATGTTCAAGAGACTTGAGATAATCGAGTACCTGGACGATACCGGCCGGGAGATAGTCCACAGGGTCCCGGAGGACGGGTCGGGGGAGTTCCGCCTCGGCTCGCAGTTGGTCGTCCGGGAGAACCAGGAGGCCGTCTTCTTCAGGGACGGCAAGGCCATGGACGTCTTCGGCCCGGGCCGGCACACGCTGACCACCGAGAACATACCCATACTCACCGAGGCGGTCGGGCTGCTCTTCGAGGGGAAGGACTCCCCCTTCAAGGCGGAGGCCTACTTCGTCAACAGGAAGACCTTCACCAACATGAAGTGGGGCACGAAGGAGCCCATCATCTTCAGGGACAAGGAGCTCTCCATGGTCCGCCTCCGGGCCTTCGGCAGCTTCTCCATGAAGGTGGATCAGAGCCAGCTCTTCGTGAACAAGCTGGTCGGGACCGAGGGCAGGTACTCGACCGACGAGATAGAGGGCTTCCTCAAGGGGATGATAATCTCCAGGCTGGCGGACCTGCTCGGCGAGACCCTGGAGAGCATCTTCGACCTGGCCAAGTACTACGACGAGATCGGCACGCTGGCCAAGTCCAGGCTCGGTGACGACTTCGAGAAGTACGGCATCAACATGGTCGACTTCTACGTTCAGGCCATCACGCCGCCGGAGGAGGTCCAGAAGCGCATAGACGAGCGTAGCGCCATGGGCGCCCTGGGCGACATGAACCAGTACATGCGCTTCAAGACCGCCACCGCGATGGGCGACGCGGCTACGAACGAGGGCGGCGGAGGGGCCGCCGGTGCAGGCGTCGGCATGGGTGCCGGCCTGGGCATGGGCATGACGATGGCCAACATGATGGGCCAGACCATGCAGCAGGGCGGAGGCTCCGGAGGCTCCGGCGGAGGAGGCGGGGGCGGAGGCGCGGCTCCCACCGTCACCTGTCCGTCCTGCGGGGCTGACGTCCCCGAGGGCAAGTTCTGCCCGCAGTGCGGCAAGCCGCTCTCCGAGGCCTGCCCGTCCTGCGGCGACTCGGTCCCGGCCGGGGCGAAGTTCTGCCCCAACTGCGGCCAGAAGCTCGGTGGCGCCGCCGCCTGCGCCAAGTGCGGCGCGGAGCTGGCCCCCGGCGCCAGGTTCTGCCCGGAGTGCGGAGAGAAGCAGGGGGAATAGCGGGGCGTGCGGAACGCGCTGACGGTCCACGGTCTCCTCGAGGAGGCCGCGAGGCGCTCGCCGGGGAAGGTCGCCCTCTCGGACGACCACCGTGACCTGACCTACGCCGACTGGTGGCGGGTGGCCGGGGCCATCGCCGGTCGCCTCTCCGGCGCCGGAGCCGGCAGGGAGACCGTCGTCGGCGTGGTCACGGACAGGTCGGCGTTCCTTCCCTGCGCGTTCACAGCCGTCTCCATGATAGGCGCCAGGTTCCTGGCCACCAACCCCGGATGGCCTCCGTCGGACTGGGAGCGGGTCTTCGGGAGATGGCCCTCCAGGCTGATACTGAAGCTCGAGGGAACCGGGCTCGATGTGCCGGTGCCGGAGGGAACGGAGTTGCTCGAGCTCCCCCCGGACATCTACCACGGGGCGGACAGCGTCCTCGAGCCGTTCGACGCGACGCCGGAGAGGGAGGTCTACCTGAACGCCACCTCCGCCTCCACCGGCCAGGCCAAGATCGTCCCCACCACCCACGCCCAGCTGCTGGCGAACACCGCAGGCGTCTGCAGGACCATGGGGCTCACACCGGACGACGTTCACCTCTCCCTCTTCGGCGTCTACGGCCATCCCCACGAGCTCTTCATGAGGGGGCTATACCTCGGCGGCCGGACGGTGCTTACCGAGAGGCGCTACCCCAGGGACCTGCTGGAGGTCCTGGGGGAGCAGCGGGTCACCGTGATCATGGGCCTCCCCCCGCAGCTGGGGAACCTCTCCCGGCTTTGGGAGCGGAGCGAGGAGGAGCCGGCGGACCTGAGGCTGGCCGAGGCGGGCGGCATGCACGTCACCACCGAGCTGGCCGTCGGTTTCAGAAAGCGGACCGGCGTCGACCTGATACCGGTATGGGGCAGCACCGAGACCTCGGGCGTCGGGCTGGTGGGCAGCCCGGACGCGGAGGGCTTCGACCACGTGGTGGACGGTTACCAGATGGAGCTCCGCGACGCCGACGAGGAGTCGGTGGTGGTATCCGGACCAGGAGAGCTCTGGATTCGGGGCCCCGGGGTAACCGCGGGCTACGCCGGAGACAGGGCCAAGACGGAGGAGGCCTTCCGGGACGGCTGGTACAGGACGGGCGACATGTTCAGCCGGAAGGGAAGCAGGCTCCGGTTCCTCGGCAGGCGGGGAGGGCTCATAAAGGCCTCCGGCCTCAAGGTCTATCCCCTCGAGGTGGAGCTTGCCCTGCTCAGGCATCCCGGAGTGGTGGAGGCCTGCGTGGTGGGCAGGGACCACCCGCTCAGGGGTGAGATGCCCACCGCCTACATCGTGCCCAGGCCGGGCGTGGAGCTGACCGCGGCCGGCATCCGCGGCTTTCTCAGGCCCATGCTGGACGAGCACAAGCTGCCCAGGCTCATCCACTTCGTAAGGGGCCTACCCAGGACCGCCGGCGGCAAGATAGACAGGAAGGCCATAGGCGTCCGGGAGATTGCCCCGGACTACCGCAGCGAGCTGCTGAGGTCGGACGTCGAGCTGGTGAGGCTGCTGAACCACCGGACGGAGCTGATGGAGAACATAGGCGGCGGCTTCGACCCCACATGGGTCGACGAGCAGGAGGACAACGCCGTGGGTCACAACCCGGGGCCGATGCCGGACGGCGCCCTCAGGAGGATAATGAGGTTCATCATCCAGGAGCTCGGCAGGGGCTGACATGGAGATAAGGGCCGTAAGGGTAGGCAGCGTCCTGATAGGCGGCGGCAGCCCGGTCCTCATCGCCGGTCCCTGCTCCGTGGAGGGCGTCGAGATGCTCCGGGAGGTGGCGGAGGCCGCGCAGGCCGCGGGTGCAGGCATACTCCGGGGCGGCGCCTTCAAGCCGAGGACCTCCCCCTACTCCTTCCAGGGTCTGGGCCTGGAGGGGCTCAGGATGCTGCGCGACGTCGGACGGGAGCTGGGCATGCCGGTGGTCAGCGAGGTAATGACCATCGCCCAGATAGAGCCAGCCCTGGAGTACATCGACATGATACAGGTGGGGGCGCGCAACATGCACAACTTCCCCCTGCTCTCCGCCCTGGGGATGGTGGACGCCCCGGTCCTCCTGAAGCGGGGCTTCATGGCCACGGTCGAGGAGTGGCTCATGGCGGCGGAGTACGTCGTGAAGGAGGGGAACTCCCGCGTCGTCCTCTGCGAGAGGGGGATAAGGACCTTCGAGACCTGGACCAGGAACACGCTGGACATATCTGCGGTGCCGCTGGCCAGGATGATGGGCGGATACCCCGTGGTGGTCGACCCCTGCCATGCCGCGGGCAGGAGGGACCTGCTCGAGCCGCTCAGCCTCGCGGGACTTGCCGCCGGGGCCGACGGGATAATGCTGGAGGTCCATCCGGACCCGGACAAGGCGCTCTCCGACGGAGGCCAGTCGCTCTCCCCGGAGGGGCTGCGGCGGCTGGCCGCGAAGCTGCTGGGATAGGTGCTTCCGGGGCCGCTCACAGCGGGATTCAGCGAAGAAGACGAGTACGTGAGCCGCGGCCCGCACAGCCGGGTCGCCGTGCGGAAGAGGACGGAGTCGACGCGGGACCGTGCACGGTAGCCTGCGGGGAGGATGACCAGGGAGGTACGGGATGCATATAGGGATGCTGACCGGAGGGGGGGACGCCCCCGGGCTGAACGCGGTGATAAGAGGTGTCGCGGTCAGGGGCGTGACCGGAGGCCACACGGTGACCGGGTTCCTCAGGGGCTGGAAGGGAGCCATCGAGGACGAGTCGGTCGACCTGACCCCCGACTCTGTCCGGGACATCCACATGCAGGGCGGTACGATGCTGCTCTCCTCGAGGACCAACCCCTACAAGGTCGAGGACGGCCTCGAGAGGATAGGGAGGACCATCGAGTCCCGCGGGGTCGACTGCCTGATAGCCGTCGGGGGCGAGGACACCCTCGGGGTGGCCAGGCAGCTCTCCGACGAGGGCCTAAGGGTAATCGGCATCCCGAAGACCATAGACAACGACGTCGGCGCCACCGACTTCACCTTCGGCTTCGACACCGCCATCAACTACGTGATGAGGGCGCTTGACATGCTGCACACGACCGCCAGGAGCCACGAGCGTGTCATGGTGGTCGAGATAATGGGCAGGCACGCCGGCTGGATGGCCATGCACGGCGGAATGGCCGGAGGGGCTCACGTCATCCTGGTGCCCGAGGTGGAGTTCGATACCGACGAGGTCTGCGAGCTACTCAGGAAGCGGTACGAGGGGGGCAACCGCTACGCGATAGTGGCCGTGGCTGAGGGAGCCATGGACCCGGGACTCGCCAGGCACGTGATGCACTCGGCAGAGACGGACGCCTTCGGGCACGTCCAGCTCGGTACCGGCATCGGCATAGGCGAGGTCCTCAAGAACGAGATAGCCGACAGGACCGGCCTGGAGACGAGGCACGTGGTCCTGGGGCACGTTCAGAGGGGCGGCTGCCCATCGGCGTTCGACAGGGTGCTCGGCACAAGGCTCGGCGTGAAGGCCGTGGAGATGGCCGAGGAGGGCATGACCGGGATGATGGCTGCACTCAGGGGGATAGAGGTCGTACCGGTACCGCTCGCGGAGGCGGTTGGTACTCTCAAGACCGTGCCGGAAGACCAGTACGGGGTCGCCAGGCTCTTCTTCGGCTGACCGGGAGGTATGACATGGCTGTGAGGGTAGCGATAAACGGCTTCGGCAGGATAGGCAGGCTGGTCTACAGGCGCTCCCAGGCGATCGAGGGGATAGACGTGGTGGCGGTGAACGACCTCACCGACCCGGCCTCCCTCGCGCACCTGCTCAAGTACGACTCGGTCCACGGCAGGTTCCCCGGCGACGTCACGGTCGAGGGGGATAGGATAAGGGCCGGGGAGGACGACTTCCTGGTCCTCTCCGACCCGGACCCGGCCGAGCTCCCCTGGGGAGACCTGGACGTGGACGTGGTGGTGGAGTCCACCGGCTTCTTCCGTACGCGGGAGAAGGCGGCCCTCCACCTGGGAAGCGGCGCTTCGAAGGTCCTGCTCTCCGCCCCCGCCAAGGGCAGGCCGGGCGCCGACCTGACGGTTGTCTACGGGGTGAACCACCACCTGTACGACCCCTCGGAGCACGAGGTGGTCTCCACCGCCAGCTGCACCACCAACTGCCTCGCCCCGGTGGCAAGCGTGCTGAAGGAGAGCTTCGGCATCGCCCGGGGCCTCATGACCACCATCCACGCCTACACGAACGACCAGCGGATACTCGACCTCCCCCACAAGGACCCCAGGAGGGCCAGGGCGGCGGCGGTCAACATCATCCCGACCACGACAGGCGCCGCGGCGGCGGTCGGCCTGGTGATCCCGGAGCTGGCCGGCAGGCTGGACGGGATGGCGGTCCGGGTCCCGGTCAAGGACGGCTCCCTGGTGGACCTGGTCTGCGAGCTGGAGTCCGATGCCACGGTCGAGGAGGTGAACGCAGCCATGGCGGAGGCCGCTTCCGGCCCCCTGCGCGGTGTGCTGCAGTACTCGGATGAGCCTCTGGTATCCTCGGACGTCATCGGCAACCCGCACAGCTCCATCTTCGACTCCCTTGTCACTAACGCAATCGGGCCGAGGATGGTGAAGCTGCTCTCATGGTACGACAACGAGTACGGGTACGCGGCGAGGATGGTGGACTTCCTCCTCTACATGGGAAGCGCGGGAGCATGATGGCGAGGAGCCTGCGGAGCGCGGAGCTCGAGGGCCGCAGGGTCCTCCTCAGGGCCGACCTGAACGTCCCGCTGGAGGAGGGGGAGGTGGCCGACGAAACGAGGCTGGAGGCGGTCCTGCCCACCGTCCGGTACATCCTGGAGGAGGGCGGGTCGGTAATAGCGATGAGCCACCTGGGACGCCCCGGCGGCTCCCGGGACGAGTCGCTCAGCCTTCGGCCGGTGGCCGAGAGGCTGGGGGAGCTCCTCGGGAGGGACGTCTCCTTCGCCCCGGACTGCGTGGGGGCGAGGGTGGCAACCCTTGCCGCCGGGATGCGCCCCGGCGACGTCCTGCTGCTGGAGAACCTCCGGTTCCACCCGGAGGAGAAGGCCGGGGACAGTGGATTCGCGTCGGAGCTGGCAGCCCTGGCGGACCTCTACGTGAACGACGCCTTCGGGACCTGCCACAGGGCCCACGCCTCGATGACCGGCGTCCCGGAGGTCATGGGCGGCGGCTACATGGGCTTCCTGGTGCAGAGGGAGCTGGAGGTCTTCGAGGAGGAGCTCTCCGACCCGGATAGGCCCTTCGTGCTGCTCCTCGGCGGGGCCAAAGTCTCCGACAAGCTGCCGGTGATAGAGAACCTTCTGGACAAGCTGGACACGGTCCTCATCGGCGGTGGCATGGCCTTCACCTTCATGAGGGCGGAGGGCATGGAGATCGGCGGCAGCCTCCTGGACGAGGAGAGCGTGGACAGGGCGGCGGAGACCCTCCGCGCGGCTGGGGAGAGGGGCGTCCGGGTCCTGCTGCCCGCGGACGTCGTCGTGGCGCCCTCGCCGGAGGAGCCGGAGAGCGCCGCGACCGTCCCGGCGGAGGACATCCCGCGCGGCATGAAGGGTCTGGACATAGGGCCGGAGACCGTCGACCTCTTCGCAGGCGAGCTCTCCGGGGCCGGCACCGTCGTCTGGAACGGCCCGATGGGGGTCTTCGAGGTCGAGCCTTTCGACGAGGGCACCAGGCGGCTGGCGGAGGCGCTGGCCCGGGCGACCGACGGCGGCAGCTTCACCGTGGTAGGCGGCGGCGACTCCGCCAGGGCGCTGGCCGAGGCCGGGCTGGAGGAGGGGGTATCCTTCGTCTCCACCGGCGGCGGTGCCTCGCTTACCCTGCTGCAGGGGCGGGAGCTCCCCGCGGTCTCCGCGCTGGGAGGTGGCTCATGAGCAGGCTGGTGGGCGGCAACTGGAAGATGAACGGCAGCATCGGCGGCACACGCGAGTACATGGAGGAGCTCTCCCGGCTCGACTACGCCGGCACCGGGGCGGAGATGGTGATATTCCCCACCTTCACCCTCCTGCCCGCGGCCGCCGAGAGCGCCCCCCGGGGCGTCGCCGTCGGCGGACAGGACATCTTCTGGGAGGAGTCGGGGGCCTTCACCGGCGAGGTCTCGGCCGGGATGCTCCGCGACGCCGGGGCCACCTGGTTCCTGGCGGGACACAGCGAGCGGCGGCACGTCATCGGCGAGGACGACGACACCGTGCGCAGAAAGCTCGCCGCCGGGCTCTCAGCCGGCCTCTCCGGCATCCTCTGCATAGGCGAGCTCCTCTCCGAGCGGGAGGAGGGAAGGACCGGGGAGGTCCTCGAGCGGCAGCTCCGCTCCGCTCTCTCCGGCATGGACGACGGCATGGCGGAGCTGCTGGTCGTAGCCTACGAGCCCGTCTGGGCCATAGGCACCGGCAGGACCGCCACCCCGGAGCAGGCGGAGGAGGCCCACTCCTTCGTAAGGGGCGTCCTCGGAGAGCTGCTGGGCGACGGGAGGGCCGCCGAAGCCAGGATACTGTACGGGGGCAGCGTGAAGCCGGCCAACGCGTCGGAGCTTCTCTCCAGGCCGTCAGTGGACGGCGCCCTGGTCGGCGGCGCCAGCCTCAGGGCGTCCGACCTGGTCGCCATAGCAGGGGCCGGCTGACCCTCCCGGCGTGAAGGGGAACCGGGCCGGTCGGGCAGCAGCCGGGGTACGCAGGTACCTGACCCACGGGCCGCCGCTGGGGAGGAGCTCCCTGAGGGTCGGCATAGCCGCCCTGGGCCTGCTGGTCTGGGTCCTGGTGAGGCAGGTGCTGGCGGAGGCGGCCATGGCCATCTCCCCGGCCCTCTCCCTGCTGGACGGGCTGGGCATCGGCGGCGCGCTGGCCCTGGTGCTTCTGCTCCCGCTGTGGGACCTGACCTGCGTGGGCCTGCGCAGGGGCGTGCGCCACAGGTACCTGATGTTCGGCATGACCGCCGTCCTGCTCAGCCCCTTCGTGGTCATAGTCATCGTCTCCGGTCTGGAGCCCACCTCGTGGGACGGCTCGTGGGCCATCTCCTGCCTCACTCTGCTCCTGCTGGCCGCCGCCGAGGAGGTCCTCTGCCGCGGGTTCCTCATGGACAGCCTCTCCGTCGCCAACAGGAGGTCCGTCGGGCTCCTGCTCTCCGGCATCCTCTTCGGCGTCCTCCACGTGGGCAACGAGTCGGCTACCGTGCTGGGCATCATGAACATCATCCTCGCCGGCATCTTCTTCGGCATACTCCGCCTGATAAGCGGCGGCCTGGTCTACCCGGTCCTGGTGCACTGGGTATGGAACCTGCTCACCGGGATGGTGGTCGGATGGAGGGTGAGCGGCTACGCGGACCTGCCAAGCCTCTACCGGCCGGCGAAGTCCCCTCCATGGGGAGGGTTCGGGCCGGAGGGGTCGCTCCTGTTCACCTTCGCCGTCGTCTTCGCCATCGGCCTCGCGGTTGTGGAGGGCGCGGTGCATATTCCCCGGGGCCGCAGGGACCGGACGCGGGGCGGGGACAGACGGAAGGGAGCCCGGGAGCCGGGATGACCTACCTCCTCATTGCAGCGGCGGCAGTGTCGGCGACTCCCCGGTGGAGCCTCTCCACCTCGCTCACCCATGTGCTGGAGCTCTCGGAGGGCAGCGAAGGGGTGTGGGCCGCCACCACCGGCGGGGTCTTCCTCTACGACCCCTCCAGCGGCACCTTCCCGGAGACCCTGCAGTACCCCGACGGACCGCCCGGAGTGATATGCACCGACGTGATGGAGACCGCCGGCGGCGCTCTCTGGGTCTCCACGCGGGAGGGGGGGCTGGCCCTCCGGCAGGGCGGCTCCTGGAGCTACTACACCAGCTTCGAGGGCATACCGGGCAGCGGCGGGACCAACTGCCTGGAGGAGGCGGGAGGATACGTCTGGGTCGGCACCGACATGGGCATGGCCAGGGGAGGCGTCGAGGGCTTCGTGCCGGTGGACGAGTCCTCCTCCGGCGGCGCCTTCCCCACCGCCGACGTCACCGACATAGTCGCCTGCGGCGACTCGCTCTGGGTGGCCACCGCCGAGGGGGTCTACCGTCTCGACCTCACCGGGAGCCCCTTCGTCCCGGGGGACTGGGCCCGGTTCGAGGAGACGGCCACGCTGGGCATCTACGACCTCGCCGTCGACCCGGACAGCGGCCAGCTCGGCGCCGGTCCCGCCGGGGTCTACATCAGGCGGGCGGAGCGCTGGGAGCCTTCGCTGGAGAGCGGGAACGTCACCGAGGTGGCCTGGACCTCCTGGGGCGCCGTGGCCGGCAGGAACGGGGTCTTCCTCCTGCGTGGGGGCAGCTGGGAGCGCATAGGCGGGGAGTACCCGGAGTCGGTGATAGGCCTCTACTACGCGGACGGCTTCCTCGAGACGGGGATGGCGCCGGGCCTCCTCTGCGGGCTGGGCTCCTTCTCCTCCGAGGACATCGGATGGGGTCTCGGTCTCGGGTTGCTGCCTGACACGGCGGGCTCCTGGTCGGTGACGACCATCCCGGGACAGCCGGCGAAGAGCATCTACCAGATCACCGTATCCGGCGACAGGCTCTACCTGGGGAGCCACAAGTCCGGCCTGCTCGGGAGCTTCCCGGAGGGCTGGAGGGTCTGGACCGTCGACCAGGGGCTCCCGGCGCCGCTGCGGATATACGCCTGCGAGACCGACGGGGAGGACGGCGTCTGGTGCGCCGCATACCACTACGGTCTCACCTGGGTCGGCGGCGCCGCCACCTGGGACCCTTCGGACGACACGGTCCTGACCTTCGTGGCGGACAGCATACACGCTCCCTACGCCCCGTGGGTCTACTCTCCCCTGCTGAACAACCAGGTCCTCATGCTGGAGCGGCAGGGCGACCATCTGTGGGTCCCGCAGGAGGCTTTCTGGCAGTCGCCGGACGAGCCGAGCGGGCTGGTCGCAGTGGGAGGCACCCCACGCGACACCGCCTCGATGACCTGGACCCTCTTCGAGCCGTCGCCGGACGGGCTTGCCCGGAAGAACCTGGGAGCCGTCCGGGCCTTCGACGGCGACATGCTCTGGGTCGACTTCCAGGGCGACAACGGATGCCAGCTTCTGGACCACGGTGGCACCCCGGAGGACCGCTCGGACGACACCTGGTATCCTGAGGGCGCACCCTTCGGGACCGACGACGGCCTCCCCTCCGGGCTGGTCTACTGCTTCGCCAGGGACTCGTCCGGCAACGTGCTGGTCGGCACCGGCGACGGGCTGGCGATATACGACGGCGCCGGCTCCTTCAGCACCGTCAGCGGGGTAGGCGGCTCCGTGGAGGCGCTGGAGGTGGACTCCGGCGGCAGGATATGGTGCCTGGGCAGCGAGGGTATAACGGTGCTGTCCACGGAGGGTGTCACCGTCTACGACGCCTCCAACTCGCCCTACCTGCCCTACGAGCGGGTGGAGGCGGAGTTCTCGGCCCTGGCCGGCGGCGGTGACGGGGTGCTCTTCTCCTCCGGCACCGGCCTCTGGAGCGTCAGCCTGCCGGTCCCCGGCCCCCCCGACCGTGGCGGCGCCTGCTTCTACCCGCAGCCCTTCCTCCCCTCGGAGGGGGCGGTGTACCTCTGCGGCCTCCCCGAGGGGGAGGCGGTCACGGTGCGCCTCTTCGCCCTGGACGGAACGCCGGTGACCGAGGTGGGCGCGGCCTGCCCCGCCTCCTGGAGCTGGGACGGCACCGCCGGGGGCGAGGAGGCGGCGACCGGCATCTACATCGCCGTGGTGGAGCAGTCCGGCTCGCTCGAGACGGTGAAGCTGGCGCTGGTCAGGTAGCCCGCCCCTCGACCTCCCGGAGACGGTCCAGCGTCTCCATGAGGGCCCTCAGCCGCTCTCCCTCCGGGACGAACGGAGAGACCTCCAGAACGTCGCCGTCCTTCAGCTCGAAGACAAGGCGCTCCGACCTGATGCCCCTCCATGCGGAGACGGTCTCCCGCCTCATGTCGGCTATGTCTCCGGCACGGAACTCCCTCCGCCTTCTTCCGCGGGGCAGCGACACGTGCTCCCAGACGAGCCGCTCCCCGGAGAGGCCGACTCTGACCGACGCGGTCCGGCGGAGGGTGGAGACCACCAGGAAGACCCCGACCACCGCGAGCATCCAGCCGATGCGCTCGCCGGAGGCGATCAGCCTCGCGGCCAGCAGACCAGGCGGGACAGCGAACAGGGCGCCGACCACGAGCGACCTGGTCGGCCGGTGCCTGTAGAGGACCTGGTCCCTCATCCTCCCCGCCAGCCCTCCGAAGGCCCCGCGACGCCCATGCCCGCAAGGACGCCCATCAGCTCGTCGGCCCTCCTGAGGTAGAGCAGGAGCTTCCTCTCGCCACCCTCCGGCAGCCGGAAGACGACGGAGACCTCCCGGTAGCCGAGCAGGCGCTTCCCAGGCCCGACCGACAGGATGCCGCCAAGCGGTATCCGGTGGTCGAGGTCGGGCGCGAAAGGTTTCACCAGCAGGCCCAGGAGGCCGTGAAGGCCGACCTCCAGCATCTCCGGGGTCAGCCTGACGAAGACGCATCTCCAGGTGTTCACGTTACGGGTCCAGAGGCTCTTCATCGACTGGCCCATGGCGTAGCGCTCCTCGAAGAGCACGACGCCGCCCGACGCCGTGGCATGATCACTCATCCGCCACACCTCCACGAAGACTCACCGACCCGCCTCCCAGCCAACGGACGATGTCGTCCATGACCCTCTCCCTGCACAGGTCCGCCCAGAGCTCGTGGGCTGCGCCGTCGTACTCGATGATGTCGGCGCCCGGGGCCGCCTCCGAGAGGAGCCTCGCCGACTCCGGGTCCGTTATCCGGTCGTTCGAGCCGCAGAGCACCAGCGCCGGCCGCCGCAGCCCCGAGGCCCCGGCCAGTATGGCCTCCGACGCCCTGGAGAGCTCCATGCCGTACCTCGGGGTGGCTCGGGTGTGATAGAGCGGGTCGCCCTCGGTGCCGGCCACCCATTCACGGTCCCGGGAGAGGGCCGAGACGTCCAGCCCGGTGGGTAAGGGCAGCGAGGGGAGCAGGCGGTCGAGGAGCCGGGCCAGCGCCCACCTCGCCCGGGAGATCCCTCTGACTCCCAGTGCCGGTGAGCAGAGGACCAGGGCGCCGGCCTCGCCGGGTCGGTCGAGGCAGTGGTCCAGGACCACGACGCAACCGGTGCTGTGGCCGAACAGCACCGTGGCCGCGCCGGGGAAGCGCCTGCGGGCCTCCAGGACGACCGCCTGCAGGTCTTCCGAGTGGACCTTCCAACTCCGGACGTGGCCCCTCACCCCCGGAGAGAGGCCGTGCCCCCTGAGATCCGGGGCCAGTACGGCCAGGCCAGCCCCGGTAAGCCGCGAGGCCGGGTAGCCGTACCGGCCGGAGTGGTCGCCGCAGCCGTGCACGACGACCACGACCGCACGGGGCTCCGACGCCGGAGTCCATTCGCGGAGGGCAAGCTCCACCCCCGGCTCCACCCGGAGCCTGCCGGTACGGCAGCCGTCCCCGCTCAGGAGCCGCTCCATGCTTCCCGGTCCATGACCACCCTTGCCGCCCCTGGCCGGGGGTCGCCGGGGTGACCCGCCCGCCCCAGACCCTTTAGGAACATCGCTTCCCCCCTCCGCCGAGCCGGTGGACCCCCAGGGACCTGTCTTTCCTGCACCTGCGGGCGATCCTCGTCAATCCCGGCGGTTGACCCGGGCGGGCAATGGCCGAATTGTCCACCTTCTGGGTTCTTCGGAGGGAAGGGGTCTTGAGGTCCGGTCTCACCCGCTGCGAGCTGGTCGTGCTGGCCGTCACGGCGGCAGGCAGGCTTGCCCTGATGCCGTTGTTCGACTTCGCCGTGGACGACGCCTACATAACCTTCAGGGTGGCCCGCAACCTGGCCGGCGGGATGGGGATGGTATACAACCCGGGGGAGGCGGTACTCGCGACCACCACCCCGTTCTACGCCATGCTCATGGCGCCCGGGGAGCTGCTGGGCATCGGCGCCCCCCTCTGGTCGGCAATCCTGAACTCCCTGGCCGCCGGGGTCGCTTACATGCTCCTCTACAGGCTGCTCAGGACCAGGGTCAGGCGATCGATATCGTTCCTGGCCGTCCTCTCCCTGGTCATCAGCCCCATGATGGTCCAGTCCGCGCTGACCGGGATGGAGTCGGTGCTCTTCTCCATGCTGGTGCTGCTCACGGTACTCCTCTTCGCGAAAGGGAGGGACACGTGGGCGGGGCTGACCCTCGCCCTCTGCGTCCTGACGAGGCCGGAGGCGGCGCTGCTGGCACTGGCCTTCCTCGTCACCCTGGCCGTCCGGGAGAGGCGGCGGCTCATCCGCCTCTCCGTCCCGCTGGCGGCCGTGGGAGGTGCCTGGCTCGCCTACACCCTGGTGACGTTCGGCTCCCCCGTACCGAGCTCGTTCTACGCCAAGCTGAGCCAGATATCCCTTCGGGACATCACCTTCGCGGAGCAGGCGGGGTTCTTCCTCGAGTGGGGGGGGGGCGGCGTCCCGCTGCTTCCCCTGGTCCTGCTGCTGCTCCCCCTGGGGCTCTGGCGCTCGGTCAGGGAGAGGGACGGGACAGCTCCCCTCTCGGCCTGGGTCATCGCCGTCGTACTGCTGCAGCTCACATCCAGGGTGAACCTGGCTTCGTGGTATATGGACATGATGGCGCCGATGATGGTCCTCGTCGGAGCGCTGGGCGCGGAGCGCGTGCTGGAGATCGCCGACGCCCGGGGGAGGCGCCGCTGGACCGTGAGCAGGCGGATGGTCTACGCCGCTGCGGCGCTGGTGGTCGCCTGGTCCCTCTGGTCGTCATGGCGCGTCTGGGGGGAGGTGCAGGACATCGAGACCGTTGACGGGACCCTGGGGGACGTCGCCGCCTGGCTCTGCAGGAACGGGTGCGGGGAGGACATGACCATAGCGCTGGAGCCGATAGGCAGGATAGGGTACGGGACCGACCTGCGGATACTCGACACCTTCGGGCTCGCCTCCCCGGAGGTCCACGAGCTGATACCGAAGTACGGGAGCGGTCTCATGGACGCCATCGTCGTGGAGCTCTACAGGCCGGAGCTCTACCTGACCGACATGGACAGGGGGGACGAGTTCGTCTTCGGGTACGTGCGGGTCGCCTCGTTCAGGAACCGGGGCCGCATCTCCAAGCCGATGGCGGACTCGGAGACCTGGTCCGGCTCCATGTTCCTCTACGCCAGGAGCGATGTCGTGCGCCGGCTCTCCGATGCCGGGGCGGGGCCGGCCACCGACGGCGGCCCGGATTAGCATGAGCCCCCGGAAGGGAGGACGATGGCCCAGAGGCTCGTGAAGGTGATGCTCCCCGCCGAGCGGGCGGGAGACCTGGAGGAGGCGCTGGACCGGGTCAGCATCTCCGCCTCCTGGCAGGAGGAGCTGGACGGCGGACGCTCGGTGGTCAGCGTCCTCTGCGGCTCCGAGTACGTCGAGGAGCTGCTGGAGATGCTCGACTCACGCTTCGGCCGGGAGGAGGGCTTCCGGGCGGTGGTACTCTCGGTCGAGGCCTCGCTGCCGGACCCTGGCGCAGCCGCCTCCCCGGAGGTCATCGTGCCGGGCGAGATACGGCCCAAGGCGCCGCCGCTGAGGATAAGCCGGGAGGAGCTCTACGAGGACGTCAGAGACGGCACGGAGCTAACCGTGCCGTACATGGTCCTCATCTGCCTCTCCACGGTGGTCGCCGCCATCGGCCTGCTGCGGGACAGCGTGGCCGTGGTCATCGGGGCCATGGTGATAGCGCCGCTTCTCGGTCCGAACGTCGGCCTGGCCCTCTCCTCCACGCTGGGCGACGGCGACCTCGGCAGGAGGGCTCTCCGGACCTTCCTCGCCGGAGTGCTGGCCGCCCTGGTCCTCGCGGCGGCTGTCGGGCTGGTGGTCAGGCCGGCCCTCGCCACCGGCGAGATAGCCTCCAGGACCTCCATCGCCCTGCCGGACCTCGTGCTCGCCCTGGCCGCCGGGGCCGCCGGGGTGATGGCCATGACCACCGGCGCCCCATCCGCCGTCATAGGCGTGATGGTCGCCGTGGCGCTGCTCCCGCCGCTGGTGGCGGCGGGGCTGCTGCTGAGCAGGGGGAGCTGGGCCGAGGGCCTCGGAGCCCTCGTCCTCTTCATGAGCAACGTCGTCTGTATAAACCTGGCCGGCGTGGTCACCTTCCTGCTCCGGGGGATCAAGCCGATGACATGGTGGGAGGAGGGGGTGGCCAGGAGGTCCACAGTACGGGCGCTGGCGGTCTGGACCCTCCTGCTCGCCCTGCTCGTCGGGATGGTGGCGCTGGCCGGATAGCCCCGGGACAATCCGTGCAGGGAGGACCGACATGGTGAAGACGACAACGGCGGCTCTGGCCGCCTTCGTCCTGATGACCGCCGCCTGCGGAGACGCCACCGGCCCCTCCGGCTCCACCGGGCTCTTCGGATGGGCCGTGGGCAGCCGGTCGGACGGCTACGCGTTCATAGCCGCAACGGGCGACGGCGGAATCACCTGGAGCAGGCAGGGCGACGGCTCGCTGCCGGACGTGCAGCTGGAAGGCGTCAGGGCGCTGGACTCGCTGACCGCATGGGCCGTCGGAGACGTGGCGGACGGATACGGCACCGTCCTGCGCACGACCGACGGCGGCGAGACGTGGGTCCGCCTCGGCACCTCCCAGGAGCTGCCTGCCTGCGGACTGAACGGCGTCAGCCCACTGGACGCCGACAGGGCCTACGTCGCCGGGTGCGACAACACGGTGCTCTACACCGGCGACGGCGGCGGCACCTGGGTGTCGCTTTCGGACCCGGCCTATGCCGGTTACGACTACGACTGCGTCCTGGCCCTCTCCGGGTCCGTCCTCTGGCTGGTCGGCGGCAACGAGCAGGAGGGCGTCATCCTCCGCTCGACCGACGGCGGCGCTTCCTGGGAGAGCCGGGGCGACTCGCTCCTGCTCTCCGGGTATCCGCTCATCACCCTCAGCGCCGTCAGCGAGTCCGAGGCCTGGGTCGTCGGGCACGGGTACACCGTGGCCCGTACCACGGACGCCGGAGAGAGCTGGACGCTGCACGTGCCCGACGGCCTGGAGCGGAGTCCCTTCAGCGACGACGCCAACGGCGTTGCGGCCCTCGCAGACGGCCGAGTGGTGGTCAGCATGGACTACGGAAAGCTCTACGCCTCCGTCGACAGCGGCCGGAGCTGGACCGGGCAGCAGGTGGAGATGCAGGACTTCCTGCTGGGCGTATGCGCAATGCCGGACGGGCACGCATGGGTGGCCGGCACCTCCTCCTCCTTCGACGGGGGGAGCCTGCAGCACACCTCGACATGGGGTCCGCAGTGGTACGTGCAGGACATACCGGACTGCCCGGCCCTCCGCGACGTCCACTTCGTCGGGGCGGTGCATTGACCGGAGCCAGCCCGCGTTGACGAAAGACCTACCGTTCCGGTATTGAAACGGCGAACCCGAACCTCTGGGAGGCAACATGATAAGGCGAGCCGCGCTACCGGCTCTCGTCCTCCTCTCCGCGATGGTGCTGCCGCTGAGCGCAGCGGACGTCTACGTCTGGAACTTCGACGACGAGGACGTCTTCTACTGCAGCGAGGCGGGGTCGACGGTAGACTGCGCCTACTGGATCGAGGAGACACTGGATGCGGCGGGACACTCGGTTACCACCGGGACCACCCTCCCCTCCGACCTCGGTCCGTACGACGTGGTCTTCGTAACCCTCGGCTGGTACCGGTGTTGAGGGGACAACTCGACGATTGCTCAGGCTGAGCAGACAAGGCTGATCTCTTTCCTGAACGCCGGGGGCGGGCTCTACATCGAGGGCGCAGACTTCGGCTACAACAACTCCGGCAGCGCCATCTACGAAGTCTTCGGCTGCAGCTACGACGGCGACGGCAGCTCCTCGGGCAACGTCCAGGACGTGGCCGGCGTCACCGGCACGATGCTGGACGGCATAGCCTGCGACTACATCCACGACACCGGCCCCGACAGCTACGTCGACGAGATATCCGCCGACGAGGGCACGCTCCTGATGCGCTCCCAGGACGGCAAGGGCAGGGCCGTCTGTTGGGAGGGGGCCGGCGGCACCTACAGGGCCCTGCACTCCAGCGTCATCTTCGGCGCCCTCCGCGACGGAACCTCCACGAAGCGGGAGCTCATGGAGACGTACATGGGCTACCTCACCGGCAGCACCGGGGTCGGGGAGAGCTCCGGGGGCCTGACGCCCGCCGGGCTCGCCCTCGAGTACGCGAACCCCGCCAGGGGGACGGTCGAGCTGACCGCCACCGTACCAGGGGGGGAGGCGGACATCAGCGTCTACGACCTCACCGGAAGGCTGGTGGGGACCATCCACGGCGGACAGCTCCGGCCCGGTACCCACCGCTTCTCCTGGGACGGCCGTGCGGACACCGGGACCAGGCTGCCCGGAGGGACCTACGTGGTGCGTCTGGGAACGGAGCAGGGGAGCGTCACCGGTACGCTCCTGCTCATCTAGAGCTGTCGACCCTGGAGGCCGCGCCGCTGCACGCGGCGCGGCCCGGTACCCCGTTGGCTGCTCCCGGGCGAGTCAGTCGGCGACGACGAAGCTCCGGGTAGCGTCCTGCCGATCGCATCTCATCCTGAGGAAGTATACCCCCGGCTCGAGAGGCGAGAGCCGGAAGACCTTCCGCCCTCTCGACAGACTCCGCTCTTCCATCCGGTCTATGATCCTGCCCGAGACATCGAAGAGCTGGAACGAGACCAGTGCATCGGCGGGCAGCGTGAGAGTCACCACGACCGGGCCTGCGGCCGGATTGGGGGCTATCGAGAAGAGGGGGGTCCGGTCGGCGAGGGGGCAGCGGTCATCCTCGATGCTCACCGGGTCCCAGAGCAGCGAGACCGACTTCAGCATGGGAGACACCGCCCTGGCGCTACCGTCCGAATGGAGGATGGCCCGGTACTGGAAGTGGCTGGAGAACGGGGGGAGGACCGTATCCAGCCTGCAGGGAGCATGGAGGGTGTCGCTCCATGGGCCCATGTCCGAGGGATCATCCGATGCCCTTACCTGGAATGTCACGACGGCGCCCGGGAACTCGTCGGACTCCCAGGTGAGCTCACCCCATCCCGGGTCGCCATGAAGGTATAGAATGCTCGATTCCAGGTGTCCGGAGGAGGCCAGCTCCATCTCCCACCTGCGTGCGGTGTTGATCCGCCCGGCGACGATGTCCGTTATGCCGTCATTGTCCAGATCCCCGGAGTCCACCGACCAGCCGTGACCCCCGACGTAGTGCCCCATCCAGAGGGTACCGGTACCGTCGGCATTCTCCCACCACAGAAGACCTCCCTGGTAGTAGAAGAGGGAGATGATGTCCGGATCTCCGTCGCCATCAACGTCATCCGTATGGATGTCGGTACAGCCGGAGCCCACGGTGCTCACATCGTTCCTGACCCAGGAAGGTCCCGGTCCGCTCCAGTCCCCGGGATTCCGAAACCAGACGACTCCGTTCGAGAGGTTATCTCCCACGACGATGTCATTGTATCCGTCGGAGTCGATGTCGCATATGCTGCAGCCACCCCGAACGGAGTACCCGGTGTCGATGACATGCCTTGTCCAGTCCGCTCCCGCCTCCTCGCCGTTCTCCCACCATACGACCGGGCCGTTGTCTTCCGTAACGGTAACCGCATCGGCATCACCGTCACCATCAATGTCCCCCGCGCATACGTCCATCGTTCCGTAGGCGGTACAGATCCGATGCTTCACCCATGACCCGCCTGCGCCATCGGCGTTCTCATACCATACGACCTCGCGACTGCCGCAGGCGGCCACATCGATGTCCCCGTCGCCGTCCATGTCGAGCGCTTCGATATCGCGGGCATCGAGCAGGCCGTACGCGATCAGGTTGATGGTCCAGTCTCCCGGGAGATGAGCAGGGTCCCTCCGCCACCAGACGACCATGTCATGGTAGATCGAGGCAGCTACGATATCGGTGATGCCGTCCCCGTCGAAGTCCGCGGTCTCGACTCCAAGCACCTGCTCGAAGTCGTAGACGTCGTGCTGAACCCATGTCTCCCCGGAACCATCCACATTGTGCCACCACACGACTTCGTCTTCGCATCCGGCTATTACGTCGCTGTTGCCGTCTCCGTCGATATCGTCGATGGTGATTGACCTGCACCAGGAGACCCCTCCGATGAGGTAGTCGGGGGGGGTCAGTCTGAGGTTCTCGTCGCCGGCCCACCAGCAGACGGATGATGAGGAATAGAAGTAGCTCTCCCATTCGGAGAGCGGCCCCGGCACCCCGGGACCATCGATCCAGGAGCTCTGCCTTTCGATGTTCGCCAGGGAAGCGGACAGGATCAGGATACACGGGAGAGTCAAACCGATCATCATACACCTCGATAGATAACTGCAGAAGAACGCACCGGGCGTCAACGTGCCGGCCAACTGGAGGACGAAGCTCTGCGCGGATGACATCGTCGAGCGTGGATGACCGCTCCCCGCCGACCGACCGGCGGGAGCTGCGTCGCCGGGGAGAGAGAGATCCGGCATCCCCGCCGGTTGGCTATATTGGGGTGGTCCGGTCAACAGGATGGAGGGAAGACAATGAGATCTGCCGTCACCACGATAGCCGTCATCGCCCTGCTGGTCGCCTGCGGCGGCGGGGAACCGGAACCCGCAGCCGATGATGCGATAACGCTTCCCGTCGACACTCTTCGGGTCGGACTGGAGATCGGAGAGGAGATAGGGGATTCCACCACTACGTTCGGCGCCATAGCCGCCGCCACGATAGACGACCGGGGCAGGCTGATAGTCGTGGACCAGGCCGCCGCCTGCCTGAAGGTCTACGACCTGGACGGCAGCTACATCCGGCAGGTCTCGCGTCGGGGGTCCGGGCCGGGGGAGCTCGTGATGCCGTGGGACCTCTTCACCATGCCGGACGGCAGGCTGGTGGTGGTCGCTCCGGGGAAGCAGGGCTTCGTGGTCTTCGACGATTCGCTCGAGTTCGTCGAGGAGGTCGCGCTCTGGGCCCAGAATCCCCCCTTCCAGCCCGTGGCGGTCTCCGACAGCAGCTTCGTGGGGTACAAGATAGGCCAGGACATGCGCGACGAGACAATAGTCATGCGCCGCGCCGTGGCCATCTTCCAATGGGGCGAGGAGGACTGGGACACGGTCCTCTGGAAGGACTCCATAGAGGCGAGCATGAGCGAGATAATGGAGGACCCTTCCGTCTTCATCATCGACCTGATCGACCCGCTGAGCATCGGCGGTGGACCCCGGCAGGGGATATTCTTCGCCCTCAAGGACGCCTACGACTACAGCGTCACCGGCTGGGACACCTCCGGCACCGAGATACTCTCCATCCGGATGGACCTCTCCCCGGTGGAGAAGACCGAGCAGGAGATGGCCGACGAGAGCCTCTACGTAAACAGCTACATCGAGAGGATAAGCGGGGGAGGCGGCTCTCCCTTCGAGTTCAACCCGGACCCTCACAGGGACATGGTCATAGGCCTGGACATCGGCCCGGACGGCAACCTCTGGGTACGGAGGGGTACCACGAACGCCCCCTTCTTCGACATCTACGACCTCGAGGGCGACCTCCTGGGCCACGCCGTCTACCCGGACAGCGCCTGGAGCTGGCGGACCGAGATAACGCCCCACGGCATCGTCGCCTGGGAGGACGACCCGCTGGAGGGTTACCAGAAGCTCTACCTGCTGGAATAGGCACGCCCGCGACAGCATGCCGCGGCGCTTCGGGACCGGCTCCGGCGGACTCTCCGTCGGGGGGGCTTCCGGACTCCGGCCGCGTCCGGCGGGGGGAAGCCATCGTCCGGGCGGCTGACGGGAGCTTCTCCTCGGGATTATCTTCCCGGGGCCGCGAATCGGCCCGACGAACCGGACGGAGGGGCATGAGCAAGATCCTGCTGGTAAACCCCCAGTCGGCCATAGGGGTCTACGACAAGAGCAAGATACGGGTGGCCATCACGGCAGCGCCGTTCGTAACCCTGGCCAGCCTGGCCGGGGCCGCCCTGGAGGGCGGGCACTCCGCCCGGATAGCGGACCTGATGATAGAGGGCGACCCGGAGTGGGCCTACCGCAAGGCGCTCTCGGAGTACCGTCCGGACTTCGTGGGGGTGACGTTCACGACTCCGCTCTACCGGGAGGCGCGCGAGCTGGCCGCCACGGCGAAGGAGGTCCTCGGGCCCGGCGTCACCACTCTGTGCGGGGGCATCCACGCCACCGCCCTGCCCCGGGAGGTCCTGGAGGAGAGCGAGTTCGACATCGTCGTCATCGGCGAGGGTGAGAGGACCCTGGTCGAGCTGCTCGACGGCATGTCCCCCGATCTGGTGGACGGAATAGCCTACGGCACCGGAGAGGGCTTCGCCACGACCCCTCCCAGGGCGCCCATACGGAACCTTGACGAGCTGCCCTTTCCCGCCTGGCACCTGCACGACCTCCGCTACTACAGGGCGCCCCACATCGCCTCGCGGAGGAATCCGGTGGGCTACATGGAGACCAACAGGGGCTGCAACCACTACTGCACCTACTGCAGCCAGAAGGTCTTCGGGCACCACGTCCGCTCCAAGTCTCCGGAGCGGGTGCTGGACGAGATGTACAGGATGCTGGACACCGGCTTCCGGGACATCCACATCAAGGACGACAACTTCACCGCCGACATGGACCGGGCCAAGCGCATATGCAGGATGATGATAGAGAGAGGCTTCCCGGCCCCCTGGGCCCTGCCCACCGGCATCAACGTCCACGACGTCGACGAGGAGTTCTTCCGGCTGGCGAGGGAGGCCGGGTGCTACCAGGTCTCCTTCGGAATAGAGAGCGGAGTGGAGGAGATACTCCGGGGCGTCGCCAAGCGCCAGACGCCGGATGAGATGAGGCGGGCTGTCACGATGGCCCACGATGCCGGCCTGGAGACCGTCGGGTTCTTCATGATGGGCCTCCCCGGCGACACCGAGGAGACAATGAGGCGGACCATACGCTTCGCGTGCAGCCTCCCCCTGACCTACGCCAAGGCCTCGATGACCCTCCCCTTCCCCTCCTCCGCCCTCTTCCGGCAGGTGGACATGCGCGGCGGCATACTCTCAAAGGACTGGGACCTCTACAACTTCCACTGCACCACCGAGGTATGGGAGCACGAGAACCTGGACTGGGATACCATCAGGCACTACTACTCCAGGTTCCACAGGAGGTTCTACTTCAGGCCATCCTACATCTGGAGGCGGTTCTGGAGGGACATCCGCATGGGGCAGCTCCGGGACGACGTCAGGGCGGTGCTCTCGAACGACTGGTCCGGTTAGACGGTGTCGCTTCTGGAGCGGTACTGGGCGGTCCTCCTGCTCGCCGCCCTGCTCGTCTGCCTGCTGACCATCCTGCTCGAGACATCCTGGCCTGTGGCCAGGGTGGAGGTCGTCACCATCCCCTCCGGAGCGCTGCTCACCGCCGGTAACGGCTGGAGGTGGACCTCTCCCGCGCTTGTGCCGGTGCCCGACGAGGGCATCAGGCTCACCGCGACCCATCCTGACAGGATGCCGGTCGACACGCTGCTCACCACCGAGGAGGGCGGCGGTCGGCTCACCATCATCCTGCCCTACACCTTCCCGGTCACGGTCACCAGCCGGCCACCCGGCGCTACCGTACTGCTGGACGGGGAGTACCGCGGGGTTACCCCGGTCTCTCTCGAGCTGGGCGCCCCCGGGACCTACCCGCTGAAGCTGACCAGCCAGGGGGTGGTGACCCTCCGGGACAGCGTTACCCTGGCCAGCAACGCGCCGGAGTCGCTCCACTACGTGCTGCCCGAGCTGCGGGAGGAGGGGATGCTCCTCGTCCGGAGGGAGTCGGTGGAGGGCTCGGAGCTGCCGCCCGGGCAGGAGGCCCTGCTCCCGGACAGCTTCCTCATCGGCAGGTACGAGGTCACCGCGCTGGAGTACCTCGGGTACCTGGCGGCGATGGAGCCCGACCCGGGCCAGGAGGAGGACCCCTACAGGTGGAACAGGACCGAGACCTTCGAGTCCATCTTCCCCGGTGACTACCCGCTCCCGTACTACCAGGGGAACGGTGGGGGGTGGCAGGTGATGGAGGGGCTGCAGCACCACCCGGTGCCGGGGGTCTGCTACGATGCCGCCATGGACTACTGCCGGTGGCTCACCGAGACGAGGGAGGACGGGCTGACCTACAGGCTGCCCACCGAGGCGGAGTGGCGGGCGGCGGCGCAGGCCGGTGGCGACGGCCCCTGGCCCTGGGGGGCCACGGCGCCCTTCAGCGGGCTTCTGAACCTCTCCGACTCGAACGAGATGATACTCCGGAGGCATCCTTCCATCGACGACGGTTTCTCCGAGACCGCCCCGGTGGGAAGCTATCCGCCGAACGGATGGGGTCTCTACGACATGGCCGGGAACCTGTGGGAGTGGTGCGCCCCGGCCCCGGGCGACAGCCAGCCGGTCGCCATGGGCGGGAGCTGGCTCTCGTCGGCGGAGGACTGCAGGTGCGACTCGAGGATGGTGCCGGAGCCCGGCCTGGGCTTCCCGTTCGTCGGGTTCAGGCTGGCGGCGGACCCGGACTGAGGCTACTTCCCGTCGACGTGCTCATTGGTTATTCTGGCCGGTAAGCGATATGCGCAAGGGGGACAGGAGGTGGACCGTGCCGAAGGGTGAGTATCCGGGAGGGCCGCTCTTCCCGGTCAGGAGCATACCCAGCATACCGATGGGGCTGCTGGCCGTGGCCGGAGAGAAGCCGGACAAGGTGGCCTTCCACGAGCCTGCGGCCGACGGGACATACCGCAGGGTCACCTACCGGGAGCTGGCGGCCGGTGTGGACCACCTGGCAAAGGCCCTGCTGGAGCTCTCGCCGGGGCCGGTGGTCGGCGTGACCGGCGACAACAGCGTCGACTGGTGCACGGTCTACCTGGCCACGCTGAGGGCCGGAGGCACCGTGGTGCCCATAGACAGGGAGCTGCCGGTCCAGGAGATGCTCGCGATACTCCACTACTCGGGGGCGAACATCGTCTTCTTCGACGAGCGCTACGCCGAGGAGCTCCAGTCCCGGCTGGCCGGCCGTGAGAACGTCACCCTGGTCGCCATGAGGACCGGGAGCTGCGAGGGCTGCGAGACCCTGGCCGCACTCGGGGAGAGGGGCGCGCGCAGCGGACGGGCCCTGCCGGAGAGCTACGACACTTCGGCCACGGCCTCCGTCTGCTACACGTCGGGCACGACGGGGCAGGCCAAGGGCGTCATGCTGAGCCAGGACAACATCCTGGCCAACATGAGGCAGATGCTGCAGTTCGTGGACATAAGGGAGGACGATGTCTTCCTCTCCATCCTCCCCGTGCACCACACCTTCGAGTGCACCTGCGGATTCCTCTGCCCGGTGGTCAACGGCTCCACCATCTACATCAGCCGGGGGGTGAGGCACGTCGGGGAGGACATCAGGACCTCCGGGGCCACCATCATCCTGGCGGTGCCCCTGCTGTGGGAGGCCGTCTACAGGCGCATCATGAACGGCATACGCGCCGCCGGCGGAGGACCCGCCAAGTACAGGATAGGCCTGGCGGTATCGGCCATAGCGGAGAGGCTGGGCGCCAGGGGCGTCCGCAGGAAGCTCTTCTCCCAGGTGCACGAGAAGCTCGGGGGCAGGGTCCGCATATGCGTCTCCGGAGGGGCCGGGATAGCCGCCGAGGTGGTGGACGGGTTCAGGAAGCTGGGGTTCGACTTCCTGCAGGGCTACGGCCTCACGGAGACCGCGCCGATCATCTCCGTGAACAGGACCACGGCCAACAGGGTCGGCTCTGTCGGCCCTCCCCTCCCGGACGTGGAGGTGAGGATAGAGGAGCCGGACGCCCTCGGGAACGGCGAGATAGTCGTCAGGGGGCCCAACGTCATGTCCGGCTACTTCCAGAACCGGGAGGAGACGGCAAAGGTGCTCTCGGGCGACGGCTGGTTCAGGACCGGTGACTACGGACACCTCGACGGCGACGGCTTCCTCTTCATCACCGGCAGGAAGAAGAACGTCATAGTCGCCAAGAACGGAAAGAACGTCTATCCGGAGGAGATCGAGCTGAAGATAGGCCGGAGCCCGCTGGTGCTGGAGTGCATGGCGCTGGGGAAGCGGGCGGAGGCCAAGGGCGAGGAGATATGGCTCATCGTGGTGCCGGACATGGAGCGGCTGATAGAGATGGCGGAGGGCTCGGGCAGGAGCCTTACCACCGAGTTCCTGGCCGACCGCATACGGAGGATAGTCCGGGAGTACAACGCCTCGGAGCCGATCTACCGGAGGATAGCGAGGTTCATCATAAGGGAGGACGAGTTCCCGAAGACCACCACGAGGAAGGTCCGCAGGCGGGAGGTCCTGAGGGAGGCCGGCCTGGAGGAGGAGGTCTCCTACAACGTCTAGGCGCTCCCGCTTCCCCCGCGGGGCTTCCCCTGTAATATAATACCAGGATACTAGGAAATGAGGCACCATCCTGGAGGAGCCGGCATGACAAGAGAAGTGAAGAGGTGCACCAGGTGCATCCTGCCCGAGACCTACCCGAACGTGGACTTCGACGAGAACGGAGTCTGCAGGGTCTGCAGGGAGTTCGACGAGCGCTACACCGACATCGACTGGGACGCCAGGCGCGCGAAGCTGGAGTCCGTGCTGGACCGGTACAGGGGGAAGGGGGTCAAGTACGACTGCCTCGTCCCCTTCAGCGGAGGCAAGGACAGCACCTACACGCTGTGGCTGCTCAAGAACCGCTACGACATGCGCTGCCTGGCCTTCAACTTCGACAACGGCTTCCTCGACCCGGGCGCCCTGGCCTTCGCGAAGGAGTCGGCGGCCAGGCTGGGGGTGGACCTCGTCACCTACTCCCCCGACTTCGACCTCCTGAAGAGGGTGTACAGGCGTGCTCTGGAGACCACGGGCGAGTTCTGCGCCGCCTGCGTCGTGCTCATGCCCACCGCCATCTTCAGGGCGGCGGACAACCACGGCATACGGCTGATAGTCGCCGGCTTCTCCGACATGCTGGAGGCGCCGCCGCCCGAGACATCGTACATGGACCGGGTCTGCTTCAGGAACATGATGAAGGACGAGATACCGCTCTCGGAGCTCAAGTGGGACTTCTTCTTCCCCTCCTGGAAGAGGATGTTCGGCGTCAAGCAGATCAACCTCCCCAACCACATGCCGTGGGACCTGCCCCGGATATACGAGACCCTCAACCGGGAGCTCGACTTCGGCAAGACCATGAAGGACGTCAGGTACGACTGCCTCGGGACCCCCCACTCGAGCTACCTCTTCCGCCGGCGGACCGGGTTCGGCAAGTACGAGTACCTCTACGCCAACATGGTCAGGGCCGGCGTCATCTCCCGCGACGAGGCGCTGGAGATAGTCCGCGAGAGGGAGCCGGACGAGCCACCCGAGGGATTCGACGAGTTCCTCGCGATGCTGGGGGCCGACAGGTCGGTCCTGGAAGGCATCGAGGAGCGGTCCGTGTTCAACTTCCGGGGCAGGAACAGCCTCCTCCGCAGGATAGCGATATGGATCCGGGAGCGGATGCCCTGACCCCGTCCGGCGGACCCCCGGCAGGCCCCTCCGCCCGGCCGCTGCTGCTGCTGCCCCTTCTGCTCCTCCCGGCGGTCCTGCTGGTCGCCATGGGCGGCCCGTGGAGCCTCTCCGGTGACGAGGCGCTGACCGCCAGGCTGGCCGTATCGCCATGGACAACGGTCGTCTCCAGCATATCCGCCGACAACCACGTGCCCGGCTACTACGGCTACCTCTGGCTCTGGGTCAGGGCCCTGGGAGACTCTCCCGCCTCCCTGAGGGCCAGCTCGCTGCTGGTCGTGGCCGTCATGGTGGCCGCCGCCTGGAGGCTGCTTCCCCGGTGGACCGCCGTCATCGTCGCGCTCAGCCCCTTCACGGCGCACCTCGCGGTGGAGGTCCGGATGTACGGCATGCTGGCTCTCTGGGGGCTGCTGCTGCTGGCCGCGCTGCGGGCCTGGTCGACCCGC
The DNA here is from genome assembly GCA_964423505.1 of uncultured bacterium. Classification (GTDB taxonomy): domain Bacteria; phylum Fermentibacterota; class Fermentibacteria; order Fermentibacterales; family JCC-6; genus CAYREX01. The sequence goes on from CAYREX010000009.1 coordinate 45,898, forward strand.
CCGGGGCTGCCCCGGGCGCTGCTCGCAGGCATCCTTGTATCGGCCGCCACCTGGACGCACCACTTCGGGTGGCTCGGCCTTCCTGCCGCACTGACGGTGATGGCCGGCAGGAGGGCATGGCGGGATATGGCTCTTGTACTCCTGCTGCCCCTGCTCCTCTACCTCCCCTGGGCCGCCACCGCGCTCTCGCAGCTCGGGCGGTTCGGCGGGGCGGCCCTGGAGGGGAGCAGCGTCTACATCCCGTCGCCGTCGCTCCCGGCGAGGCTGCTCGGTGTACCCTTCTCGCTGGCCGGGACCCTGCTCCGGTTCTCGTCGGGCACCTCGGTCTTCGACTTCGGGCTCTTCTCGGTCCGGTCTCTCAGCGCCTGGCTGCTCCCGGCGGCGGCCTCCGCGCTGCTCCTGACCATATCCGCGGCGGCCGGGGCCTTCCGCCGTCGGGGGGCCGCCCTCTCCATGCTGGCCTGGGTGCTGCTGCCGCTGTCGCTGCTCAGGCCGAGCGCCAGGCACTTCGCGCTGGCCTTCCCGGCCTTCGCCCTGGTCGCGTCCGCCGGGCTGGCCGGTCCGGGGCGGGCAGCTTCGGCCGCCAGGAGGCTCCTCCCCCTCCTGCTGCTCTGCCTCTGGGTGCCGCTGGCCACCAGGTCCACGGTTCCACAGAGGACCACGTTCCACCGGGACTTCCGCGAGGCGGCCGGTAGGGCGGCGGAGACGGCAGCCGAGGAGGATGCCCCGGTGGTCGTGGACCTCGACCTATACTCCACGCTCGCCCTCCTCTACCACCTGGAGAGGCTGGAGGCGTCTCCGGCAGTCGCATGGCACCCTCACGGGGAGCTGCTCGGGAGCGACACCGTCTTCTACCGCAGGGTCCCGGATGCCACCGCCTACCTGACCGTCGACACCGACTCCATGGTGGAGGACTGGAGCTCCCGGTACGGGCGAATCGTCCTGCTGGCCAACGACCCGACCCTCGCACGGGGGCCGGTGACCGGTGAGGAGAACCCGTTCATCGGCATGGGCAGCGGCGTGATGTCCGACATGGACCTGCTGGAGGCGCTCGAGGCCCGGGCGGGGGTGGAGAGGGTCACGCTGAGCGGCAGCGAAGGTCCCTTCTCCCTCCTGGTGGTGGACTTCCGGCGGTGAGGGGCGGCGAGGCGTTGGGCGGCAGGCACAGCAGGGGCAGCAACAGCCTGGTGATGGCTGGCGGTCAGCTCGCGGGCAAGGGCGCCCTGATGCTCTCCCTGATGGTGCTCTCCCGTTACCTTCGGGACGACCACTTCGGGATGCTCCTCTTCGCGGTGGCGCTGGGGCAGATACTCCTCTTCCTGGCGGACCTCGGCGTCTCGCTCGTCTCCAACAGGGAGTTCAGCCTGCACCCGGAGCGGCTGCAGAGCCTCTACTCCACCGCTCTCGGCCTCAGGCTCCTGACGACGGCGGCGGCCTGGACGCTGGTCATGGCGGCCGGCATCGCCGCCGGTTACGGCAGGACCCAGATGGTCATCCTCGCTCTCGTCGGCGCCGGCTCCGGGCTGGAGGCGGCGGCGGAGCTGCAGTACGCAGTCTTCAGGGCGGGGGAGAGGATGGTGTACGAGTCGCTGGCCCGGATAGCCGGCGGGGTCGGCATGCTGGTGCTGGTGCTCGCGGTCAGGGCGGCCGACCTCGGCCCGGAGGCTGCCGCAGGGGTGTACGCCGCCAGGGCCATGTTGGCGCTGGTCATCGGCTTCCTCTTCCTGGGCAGGTTCGGCGTGAGGCCGCGCCCCGGCTTCGGCGGCTCCCACCTGCTTCGGCTCCTGCGGGAGAGCTGGCCCCTGGGACTCATGGGGCTGCTCTTCATAGCGCTGCAGAGGCTCGACAACGTCTTCGTCAGGGAGCTAATCGGAGTGGAGGCGGTGGGCGCCTACAACGAGCCTTACAGGATACTGGAGAGCCTAACCCTGCTCATCACTCCCACGCTGCTGCCCGGCGCGCTCTTCCCCGGTCTGTGCAGGGCCTTCGAGAGGGGAAGCGGGGCCGCTTCGCGGAGGCTGGTCCGGATAGCCGGTCTGGTCACGGGGATAGCTGCGGCGGTGATGATACCCGTCTTCGCCGGCGGCATGGAGCTGCTCCGGGCGATATGGGGCGAGGGACTCCTCCGGGGCATCCCCCCGGCCGACTTCAGGGCCACTTTCCTGCTCCTGATGGCGGCGATACCGGCGGTCTTCTGGATGAACTACCTCGTGGCGAGCGTGATAGCCGCGGGCAGGCAGCGCACGACCGTTCCCGTCACCTCCGCCGGGCTGGTGCTGAGCATCCTCGGCAACCTCATCCTGCTGCCCAGGATGGGCCTCCCCGGGGCGGCGGTCACGGTCATCGCCGTCAACCTCTTCATGTCGCTGGCCTACTACGTCGTGCTCAGGGGGAGGAACCCCCTGCCGCTGCTCAGTGGGAGCCTGCTGCCCGCGGCCTGCGCGCTCCCGCCGCTGGGTCTCATGGTCCTGACCACCGGATGGCCGCTGGTCCCCAGGATGCTGGCGCCCTTCCTGCTCTACCTGGTGCTGTGGGGCGCCACCGGCGGCCTCTCGATGCTGACCGGCGGGGAGGCCGGAGACTGAGCGGCCCGGGAACGCCGCCCGCCAGGCTGGCCGGACGTCTCCGCGAATCGGCCGTCGCCACCGTATCCGTGGGCGGCAATCCTGCCGCCTACCTCGCGGGAGCCCTCCTGCCGGTAATTGCCGTCGTCCTGCTCGCGATGCTCGTCTTCGAGCCGGGTGTGGTCTACCGCGACGCCTACCAGCACCTGATGATGGGGCGGCATATGGCGGAGGGCGATTTCGAGCCGCGCCTCGAGCCGTCACGGACCCCCCGGTACACGGCCATGGACATCGGGCTCCGCGACGGGAGGGAGGTCAGGTTCTGGAAGTACCCGCCCGGGGTCGCCTTGCTCCTGGTGGCGCCGGCGGTGCTTCTCGGGGGGCCGGAGGCGGCGCTCTACATCAACCCGGTCCTCTGCGTTGTCATACTTCTGCTGTTCAACCACCTCTGCCAGAGGCTGGTGGGCGGCTGGACAGCCGCCGCCGGGGTCATGCTGGTGATGATGAACCCGCTCTGGCCTCTCCTGGGCCCCTCCTACCTCTCCCACAGGGCCGTCTCGCTGCTGCTCGTGGCCTCGCTGATACTGCTGGTCCGGACGAGGGAGACCGGCTCCTGGAGGAGCGGCCTGCTCTACGGGCTGCTGGTCGGGCTGGTTCCTTCGGTCCGTTATCCGGAGGCGGTCATCGTTCCCGCGCTCGCTCTCCCCATGATCGTCATGTCGCTCCGGGGCCGGCTTCCCAGGCGAGCCCTCTTCGGATTCCTCGCGGGGATGGCCCTGCCGCTGGCCCTGCTAGGCGTCTACAACATGGTGGCCTTCGGCTCCCCGCTCACCACCGGATACTCCCTCTCGGAGGAGCAGTCCGCCTTCGGCCTCTCCTACCTCGGCACGAACAGCGGGATCTTCTTTACCGGCCTCCTTTCGGACATGGGCGCGCACGTAATCCTGCTGGCCGTCTGCGGCGTGACCCTGCTCCTGAGGAGGGGCGGCGAGAGGCTGCTGGCCGCCTCACTGGCACTGCCCTTCCTGATGAGCGTCACCCTCTACGCCAGCTTCAAGTGGGAGTACGACGGCAGGTACTTCCTCCCGTTCGTCTACCCGGTGGTACTCTCGGTGCTCCTGGCCCTCGAATGGCTGCAGAGGAACGCGCGGAAGCTGCTTGCGCCAATGCTGGCCGGAGCCCTGGCGCTCAGCGCCGCGGCCGCCGGAGAGGAGGCGAGGGTCCTCCTGGTGGCCGAGGAGGCCGCCGGCAGCGCCAGGGCTGCGTGCGACATGGTCCGCGGCGCGGTCCCGGACGGGAGCGTCGTGGTCACGCACCCCAGCCTGGCCTGGACCCTGGACTTCCTGGGCGACTACGAGATACTCGACGCCGGGCTCATGGTCGACTCCCCGGGCGCGCTGGACAGCCTCATGCCAATGCTGCGCGGCAGCCCCCTCTACGTGCTGGTGACCGGCCACTACGTGGATGCGCTCACCTTCCTGCAGGGCGACATGCTGGACGTTCAGCCGCTGGACAGCCTGGTCAGGCTGAACAGGGGCTGGCTCAGGATGGAGGACCAGGACCTCTCCGGGCTGCTCTGGAGCAGCACCCAGAAGCGGATGGAGTACGTCCTCCTCAGGGTGACCCCCCTTTCACCGGAGCGGGTCGGCGGGGTCGCGGATGACGCGGGGGAGGGGGATGGCGTATACTAGATGCTGTGTAGCAGCATTCCCGGCAACGGAACATATGGTATGGCGGAGAGATGAAGGTTACTGAAGGTACGGGCGTATACGACGAGAGCAAGGTCAAGACCCTCTCCTCGATAGAGCACATAAGGCTCAGGACGGGGATGTACATCGGAAGGATAGGGGACGGCTCCAATCCGGACGACGGCATCTACGTGCTCTTCAAGGAGATAATCGACAACTCCGTGGACGAGTACATCATGGGCCACGGCAGGAGGATAACCGTCAGGATAGACGACGGCACCGTCTCCGTCCGCGACAGGGGGCGGGGGATCCCCCTGGGGAAGCTCGTCGAGTGCGTATCGGAGATAAACACCGGCGCCAAGTACAACACCGACGTGTTCATATTCAGCGTCGGCCTTAACGGTATCGGGACCAAGGCGGTCAACGCTCTCTCCGAGCGCTTCCGGGTGGTCACCTACCGCGACGGCAGGTACCGGGAGGCGGAGTTCGAGAGGGGGGAGCTGGTCGGGGACGAGGAGGGTGAGACCTCCGAGCGGAACGGGACCCTCGTCGAGTTCACCCCCGACCCGGAGGTCTTCGGCGACTACGCCTACCGGGACGACTTCGTCGAGAGCAGGGTCAGGTACTACTCCTACCTGAACGCCGGCCTGAAGATAACCCTCAACGGCACCACCTACTGCTCGGAGGGCGGTCTGCTGGACCTCCTCTACGACGAGGCCGGGGAATCGTCGGTCTACCCGGTGCTCCACTACCGGGACAAGACCCTCGAGTTCGCCCTCACCCACACAACCGACTACGGCGAGCGCTACCTCTCCTTCGCCAACGGCCAGCACACCTCGGGCGGCGGGACCCATCTCTCCGCCTTCAAGGAGGGGATACTTCGGGCCGTGAACTCCTTCACCGGGGAGAGCTTCTCCGGGGCGGACGCGAGGGAGGGCATAATAGCCGCCGTCTCCGTCCGGCTCACCGAGCCCATATTCGAGTCCCAGACCAAGACGAGGCTCGGCAACAGCGACATCAAGGGCTGGGTAGTGGGCACCGTCGCCCAGGAGCTGGAGCAGCAGCTCCACAGGAACCCGGAGACAGCCGAGAGCCTGGTGGCGAAGGTCAAGGCGAACCACAGGCTCCGGACCGAGATGCGCAACGTGAAGAAGAAGGCTCGCGAGCGCGCCAGGAAGGTGGCCCTGCGCGTCCCGAACCTGCGTGACTGCAAGATACATCTCGGCGACAGCGACCCCAGGGCGGACGAGAGCACCATCTTCCTCACCGAGGGGGCCAGCGCCGCCGGCAGCCTGATAGCCAGCAGGGACGTGCACACCCAGGCGGTCTTCGCGCTGCGGGGCAAGCCGCTGAACTGCTTCGGGCACCGGCGCGACACCGTCTACAAGAACGAGGAGATCTACAACATAATGCGGGCCCTCGACATAGAGGGAGAGATAGAGAACCTCCGCTACAACCGCATCGTGCTCGCCACGGACGCGGACGTCGACGGCATGCACATACGCAACCTCCTCCTGACTCTGTTCCTCCACTTCTTCGAGGCGCTGGTCCTCGACGGCCACCTCTACATCCTGGAGACCCCCCTCTTCAGGGTCAGGGACAGGAAGAGGACGGTCTACTGCTACACCGAGGCGGAGAGGCTTGAGGCGCTCGAAGAGATAGGCAGGAGCGCCGAGATAACCAGGTTCAAGGGGCTGGGCGAGATATCGCCGGGCGAGTTCGGGCAGTTCATAGGCGAGGACATCAGGCTCATCCCCGTCCGCATCGACAGGCTGCGTGAGATACCGGGGCTGCTGGAGTTCTACATGGGCCGGAACACCCCCGAGCGCAGGAGCTTCATCATGGAGAACCTGGTGTGAGCGCCGGAAGGACCAGCGGCCTGAAGGACCTGTACAGGAAGAACTTCCTGGAGTACGCCTCCTACGTCATCAAGGAGAGGGCCATACCGGACGAGGCGGACGGACTGAAGCCGGTGCAGCGCCGCATCCTCTGGACGATGCGGGAGATGGACGACGGACGCTTCAGCAAGGTGGCCAACGTCATAGGCCACTGCATGCGCTACCACCCTCACGGCGACCAGTCCATAGGGGCGGCCCTGGTGGCGCTGGCCAACAGGGGATACTTCATCGAGCGGCAGGGCAACTTCGGGAACGTCCTCACCGGGGACGAGGCATCCGCTCCGAGGTACATCGAGTGCAGGCTGACGGAGCTGGCCCGGGAGACCCTCTTCAACAAGCGGATAACCGACTTCGTGCCCAGCTACGACGGCAGGAACGAGGAGCCGGTGGTCCTACCGGCGAAGCTGCCGACCCTGCTGCTCCTCGGCGCCGAGGGAATAGCGGTGGGCATGTCCACCAGGATCTTCCCCCACAACTTCCGCGAGGTGCTCATGGCTCAGGTGGCCTGCCTCAGGGGAGAGGGCTTCCGGCTTCTGCCGGACTTCCCGCAGGGGGGGCTGATGGACGCCTCCGACTACGAGGACGGCAGGGGCAGGATAAGGTGCAGGGCCAGGATAGAGGCGAAGGGCAAGAACCTGGTGATCCGGGAGCTGCCCTGGGGCACCACCACCGAGTCCCTCATAGCGTCCATCGAGGCGGCCGCCCGAAAGGGCAGGATAAAGATCGCATCCATAGACGACTTCACCACGGATACCGTGGAGATAAACGTGCGGCTCGGGAGGGGCGTAGACACCGATGAGGGCCTTCAGCGGCTCTACGCGCACACCGACTGCGAGACCACCCACACCTCGAACCTGGTGATCATCGAGGAGGGCTCCCCGGTGGAGGCCACCGTGAGCGACGTGATGAGCTACTGCTGCGGCAGGCTCATAGAGATACTCAAGCTGGAGCTGAAGCTGGAGATGGGCGACCTCGAGGACAGGCTGCACAGGCTCACCCTCGAGCGGATATTCATAGAGAACCGGCTCTACAGGCACATAGAGGAGGAGGAGACCCTCGATGGCGTGAGGAGCGCCGTCCTGGACGGCCTCCGACCCTACACCGAGGAGGAGGGCCTCCAGGTCACGGAGGAGGACGTGGAGAGACTCCTCAAGCTGCACATCCGGCGCATCTCCCGCTACGACATCGAGGCCAACCTGAGCGAGGTCGGCCAGATACGCGCCAGGATGAAGGAGGTCAGGTCGCACCTCAGGAGGATAGTGGAATACGCCGTCGCCTGGGTGGAGGACATCCTGGAGCGCTACGGGGCCGAGCACCACCGGCGAACCACGGTGGAGAGCTTCACCGAGATAGACGTCAAGGAGATATCCATACGCAACATGAAGGCCGGCTTCGACCCGGAGACAGGCCTGCTGGGAACCTCCGTGAAGGGTCCCAGGACCTTCACCGTCTCCGAGTACGACCGCTTCGTGGTCTTCCTGGCCGACGGGACCTTCAGGGTGGTCCCCATGCAGGAGAAGTACTTCGTGGACGGCAGATGCCTGCACTGCGGCCTGCTGGACCAGGAGCAGGTCTTCACCGCCGTCTACAGACGGGGTGAGGACGGCATCTCCTACATAAAGCGCTTCCGGATAGAGAGCTTCATACTGGACAAGTCCTACGAGTACGTCCCGCGGGGCTCGGAGGTGCTGCTGCTCACCGGCGAGCCGGAGATGAAGCTGGACTACTGGTTCGTGAGGACGAAGGGCATGCGCAGGCGCAAGGGCGACTGCCTCGTCTCCTCGGTCAGGGTGACCAACTACAGCGCCAAGGGCGTCCAGCTGTGCGGCCGAAAGGTGGTCTCCAGCCTGAAGGCCACGCCGGTCGACGATGAGGAGCCAGAGGGCGAGGGTGAGGAAGAGGAAGACGAAGAGGCTGTCGGTCCGGATGCCGGAGGCGAGCCGCAGGGGGAGGCCCCGGGAGGAGACGGCGGGGCGGAGGCCCCCGACGCGGACGCGCGGGACGAAGGAGGCGACGACGACGGAGGAGAGGGTGGGGAAGGGGAGGCCCTGACCCCCGACGAGGTGATAGAGAGGGCAGAGAGCCTCCGCCGCAGGAGCTCCGAGGTCGTCCGGCAGGCCGAGTCCCCCGAGGGGGACGACGATGATCTCTTCTCGGGCGTGACCGATTGAATGCAGACATGTCGAGGCTCACCCGGAAGGGTGACGTCCTCCGACCCGCCGCATCCTCGGAAGGGGAGTGATCCCGATAGAGCACCTCTCGGACATCGATGCATCGCGCTTCCACGCCCTGACCGCCAGGGAGGCGCTGGAGAGGCTGGAGACCGGCCTCGAGGGCCTGGGCCGCAGGGAGGCCGACCGAAGACGCGCCGAGTACGGCGAGAACCAGATAGCGGTGGCCGGCGGCGTACCCAGGTGGCTGATCTTCCTCTCCCAGTTCCGGGACCTGCTGGTACTGGTCCTCATCGCGGCGGCCATAGTCTCCTTCCTGGTGGGCAGCTGGAGGGACGGCTCGGTGATGCTGGCCATCGTCATCATCAACGCCGTCATCGGCTTCGTACAGGAGTACAAGGCCGGCAAGGTCATAGAGAGGCTCCGCGACCTGATACGCTCCCCTGCGAAGGTCTTCGTCGAGGGGGAGCTCGTGGAGCTGCCCCAGTCAATGCTCGTACCCGGGGACGTGGTCGAGGTGGAGGCCGGGGACAGGATCCCCGCCGACATCCGCCTGCTGGAGAGCTTCGACCTCCGGACGGTCGAGTTCTCCCTGACCGGGGAGTCGCTGCCCCAGGAGAAGAACACCAACAGGCTCCCGGAGGACGTCCTGCTCGGCGACATGGAGAACATGGCCTTCATGGGCACCACCGTGGCCACCGGCTCGGCGAGGGGCCTGGTGGTCCGTACCGGCATGGCCACCGAGATGGGGCGCATAGCCGGGATGACCCGGGAGACCGAGACCGTCCGCTCCCCGCTGCAGAAGGAGCTGGCCACCCTCGCCAAGTGGCTCACGTCCATAGTGGTCGTGATAAGCGCGCTGCTCTTCGTCGTGGCCATGGTCCAGGACTTCGGCTTCTTCACCAGCATGGTCCTCGCGCTGGGCGTGGCGGTCGCGGCGGTGCCCCAGGCGCTGCCCGCGCAGGTTACCGTGGCGCTCGCCTCCGCCAGCAGGAGGCTCGCCTCCAGGAGGGCGGTGGTGAAGAGCCTTCCCTCCGTGGAGACGCTGGGCTCCACCACCGTGATATGCACCGACAAGACCGGCACCCTGACGAAGAACGAGATGACCGCCACGACCCTCTGGTTCGACGGGGAGGAGTACTCCGTCACCGGGACCGGGTACGTCCCGGAGGGCGGTATAGAGAGGGTGGGGAGCGGGCCCTGCTCCCAGGAGGACATCGACAGGCTGGAGATAATGCTGGACGCCGGCACCATGGCCTCCAATGCGGAGATACACGAGCCTGACGGGGACCACCCGGGCTGGTACCCGGTCGGCGACCCGACGGAGGCCGCCCTGGTCACCCTCTCCACCAAGCTCGGCACCAGGAGCCCCCGGGAGGACGAGGAGAACCCGGAGCTCCACGAGTTCCCGTTCGACTCCGAGAGGAAGAGGATGAGCTCGGTCAGGCGGTTCGGCGACCGCCTGCAGCTGGCCATGAAGGGCGCTACGGACAGCGTCCTCTCCGTCAGCAGGTACATCTACCGGGACGGCGAGGCGGTGCCCATCACCGATGAGGAGCGGGAGGAGATAAGGAAGCTGGCCGAGGCATACTCCGACCGCGCCCTCAGGGTCCTGGCCATCGCCTTCAGGCCGCTGGAGGAGACCGGCGAGGACTACGTGCTGGACGAGGTGGAGAAGGACGTCACCTTCCTCGGTCTGGTCGGGATGACCGACCCGCCGAAGGAGGGTGTCAGGGAGGCTGTGGCCGCCTGCCGGGAGGCCTCGGTGAGGATAGTCATCATGACCGGCGACCATGCGGTCACCGCCAGGGCCGTGGGCAGGGAGATAGGGCTCTCCGAGGGGGGCGACCCGCCGGTCTACACGGGCAGGGACCTCGAGGCGATGGACGACGGCGCCCTGCGTGATGTCCTCCTGGACACCGAGGGCTCGGTGATATTCTCCAGGGTAGCCCCCGAGCACAAGCTGAGGATAGTCGGGGTACTGGAGGGGGAGGGGGAGGTCGTGGCCGTCACGGGTGACGGCGTGAACGACGCTCCCGCCCTGAAGCACGCCGACATAGGCGTGGCCATGGGCAGGACCGGCACGGACGTGGCCAAGGAGGCGGCGGAGCTCGTCCTCCTCGACGACAGCTTCCCCACGCTCGTGGCCGCGGTCAGGGAGGGCAGGACCATCTACGACAACCTCAGGAAGACTGTCCTGGCCTCGATGACCACCAACGGCGCCGAGCTGGCGGTGGTCCTGCTGGGCATGGTGGCCGTGGCCATGGGAGACTGGGCCATACCCATACTGGCCATACAGATACTGGCCATCGACCTCCTGGCGGAGGTGATGCCCCTCACCTGCCTGACCTACGACCCGCCGCCTCCCGGGGTGATGAGCAGGAGGCCGAGGAAGCTCACCGACCACATCATGAACCCCTCCAGCGCCCTGGAGGTGGCGCTCCTCGGCCTGCTGATAGGCGTTCTCTCCTTCGGGAACTTCTGGCTCTACTCGGTGAGGGAGGGTGTCGCCCTCAGCCAGTTCTTCGTGGAGAGCAACCCGGAGAGCATCCACTACGCCAGGGCGACGACGCTGGCCTACATGACCATAGCCTTCTGCCAGTTCGCCAACGTCCTGTCGAGGAGGTTCAGGCTGCGGTCGATATTCGGCGGGGGATTCCTGACGAACAGGATCCTACTGCTCTCGATAGTCGGCTCCATAGCGCTCATATGCATCGCCGTGTACGTCCCCTTCGTACGGAGCTTCCTCCGCTTCGGTCCGCCGAGGCCGGTGGACTGGCTCTGCGTCCTCGGGGCGGCGTCGGTCTACCTGGGCGCCTTCGAGGTCATGAAGGCTCTGAGGAGGAGGGCCGCAGGGGGAGTGGTACCCGCATGAGGGAGGGAGGGTGCTCTTGAAGCTGCAGCACGTGCTCGCGCTTGTGATAACAATCCTGGTGGTCATAGTGATACTCCAGAACACCGAGGAGGTGACCACGAAGCTCCTCTTCGTCGAGGTCACCATGCCCCGCGCCTTCCTTCTCGCCGGCGCACTCGTCATAGGGTGCATAACCGGCTCGCTGATGCGCACGGCGAAGTGCTGGAGGAGGAAGCGGCCGTGACCGTCCCGAAGGGTCTCGACCCGGACCATCCGGTGTCCGATGTCGTCTCCCGCAGGTGGAGCCCGTACTCCTTCTCCGGCAGGGACGTCTCCCGGGAGGACCTCCTATCCCTCTTCGAGGCGGCCAGGCTGGCTCCCTCCGCCTTCAACGAGCAGCCCTGGAGATACATGGCCGCATGCAGGTCGGACGACCCGGAGGGCTTCGACCTCTTCCTGTCGCTGCTCATGGAGGGGAACAGGGAGTGGGCGCGGTTCGCTCCGGTGCTGGCCTTCGGCTTCGCCAGCGGCCTCTTCGACTACAACGGCAGGCCGAACCGCACCGCCCTGCACGACCTGGGGCTCGCCTCGGGAAACCTCCTGGCCGAGGCCACCGCCAGGGGCATCCGGGTGCACCAGATGTCCGGTATCAGGAGGAAGGCGATAGCGAGGGAGCTGCGGCTGCCGGAGCGGTTCGAGCCGGTCACCGGCATGGCCATCGGCTACGCGGGGGAGAACCCCGACCTGCCCGGCGAGCAGGCGGAGAAGGACCTCGAGCGCAGGCCCAGGAGACCTCTCTCCGGCACGCTCTTCGGGACCACCTGGGGGGAGCCCTTCCCCGGCGCCTGACCGGCTAGCGGTACTCGGAGAGCAAGTCCTCGGCCGGCTCGGAGTACTCCCCGCCGATGGCTGCTATCTCCTCCTCGGCATCCGCCGGCACCAGGCCTTCTCCTCCTCCATCTCCTCCATCAGGGCGGCGACCCGCTCCATGTCCTCGGGGGAGACCTCCAGGGCGTCGCAGACCATCCACATCGACGCCACCACCGGCGCGTAGCAGCCGAAGGCCCGGCATGGGCTGTGCTCCATCATCCCGAAGACCTCGTCCGACCCCTGACCGGAGAGGGCCCTTCAGTAGTCCGGATGGACTGCCCCGGAGCCCGACTTCAGAGCGAGGGTCAGTGCCGCCGCGGGGCACCGGCCTCTCGTGCCATGGCTCCCTTCGTATCAGGGAAGCAGCGGCGCCAGGTTGCGCCGGAGCCTCTCCAGCTGGTCTCCGGTCTCCGGGTCCAGGGCGACGCCGGTGATCAGCTCGTACAACCTCAGGTAGCGGCTGGAGAGCTCGACGACCAGGTCGGCCGGCGCCTCCGGCAGCTCCCCGTCGGAGTAGGGGTCGCAGTTCTCCCTGAACCAGAGCCTGAGGAACTCCTTGTCTATGTTCTCCGGCTCCTCGCCGGCATCCATGCGCTCCTCGTAGGACTCGGCCAGCCAGTAGCGGGAGGAGTCCGGGGTGTGTATCTCGTCTATCAGCATGAGACCGCCGTCGGCGGTCCTGCCCAGCTCGTACTTCGTATCCACGAGTATCAGCCCGTTCGCCTCCGCCGTCTCCCGGCCCCGGCGGAAGAGCGCGAGGACTATTTCGGCGGCCCGCTCCCATTCGTCAGCGGTTATGAGGCCCAGCTCCACCGCCTCGCCGGGGGTCACCGGCCTGTCGTGCACGTCGCTCTTCGTCGTGGGGGTGATTATCGGCTCGGGGAAGGGCTGGTTCTTCACCATGCCGTCGGGCAGGACGTTGCCGCAGATGTTCCTCTCTCCCTCGGCGTAGAGCGTCCAGGCGGAGGTGCTGGTGCTGCCGGTCAGGTAGCCCCGGACCACCATCTCCACCGGGACCACCTCGCACTTCCTGGCCAGGGTCGCGCAGGGGTCCGGTACGGAGAGCACGTGGTTCGGCACGATGTCTTCGGTCCGCTCGAACCACCAGGCGCTGACCATGTTCAGCACCTGTCCCTTGAACGGTACGGAGGCGAGCACGCGGTCGAAGGCGCTCTGCCTGTCAGTGGTCACCAGCAGAAGCCTCTCCCCGAGGTCGTAGGTGTCCCGCACCTTGCCGCGCCTCCCGCCTGGCAGGCCCAGCCCGGAGGTGTCCGTGAGGCAGCTGTCCAGGTTGGCCCTTATCGTCTTCCTGTCGACCAAGTCGCTCTCCCCTCGCTGGTTGCGGCATTCTGAGCCCACCGTTTGCTTCCGGTAGTATGATAGCGCAGTCGACCAGCGCAGAGTACCCGGAAAAGGAAGCAGATTGGAGAGCGATGTCCGAAGAGGTCACCAGAAGCGACAACGTAACCTGGCACGAGCACCGGATAGACAGGCGGGCTCGGGAGGAGATGCTCGGCCACCGGGGCGCAACCGTCTGGATGACCGGGCTGTCCGGCTCCGGCAAGTCGACCGTGGCCGACGCCCTGGCCGCCATGCTACACGACAGGGGGGTGCTCACCGCCATCCTCGACGGCGACAACATCCGGCACGGGCTGAACGGCGACCTGGGCTTCTCTCCGGAGGACCGCGCCGAGAACATCCGCAGGATAGGTGAGGTGGCGAAGCTCTTCACCTCCTTCGGCGTCGTGAACATCCTAGCCTTCATAAGTCCCTACCGGGAGGGCAGGGACCGGGCCAGGGCCATCCAGGAGGATGGCGACTTTATCGAGGTGTTCGTGGAGGCGCCGCTGGACGTGGCCGAGGAGAGGGACCCGAAGGGCCTCTACAGGAAGGCCCGCAGCGGCGAGATACCCTCATTCACCGGCATCTCGGCACCCTACGAGGAGCCGGAGAGCCCGGAGCTGGTCCTGCATACCGCGGACACCACCCCGGAGCAGTGCGCGGCGCAGGTGCTCGACCTCCTGGTCGAGAGGGGAGCAGTCCCCGGGGACGACTGACGCACCTTGCAGCTCATACACTGGCTTCCGTTCCGCTCCCCCAGGTCGCCGGTAAGGCTCCCCAGGCCGGTCCGCGGCCCGGAGAGGGAGACGTTCAAGCTGCACCTCCTCTCCGGGGTCATGGGCGGCGTCGCCATAGGCGTCACCCTGAACCACGAGTACATGGCCGCAGCCGGCCTGGACGCGGCCCAGTGGCAGATAACCCTGCTCACCATGATATGGCCGGTGAGCAACATCCTCTCGGTCTTCCTGAACCACTGGATAGACAGCAACGGCGGCTACTCGAGGGCCCTGCTCCTCGCGGCGGTGGCAAGGCTGCCCCTTGCCCTCATGATGCTCACCTCCAGCGTGAACCTCATGCTGCTGCTGATGATCCCATTCTTCATGTCGAACAGCGTGGTCATCCCCACCCAGAACGCAATCATGCGTCAGCGTTACAGCCGCTCCCACAGGGCCCACCTCTTCGGCTGGTGGACCACCGTGCTGACCATGTTCAGCCTGCCGACGGCCATGCTGGTCGGCGCCCTCCTGGACGCCGACTTCCAGTTCTACAGGATCCTCTTCCTGGCCGAGGCGCTCTTCGGTGCAGGGCAGGCGGTGGTGCTCTCCATCATCGCCCGGGGGATGCAGACCGGTGTGGCGGAGCGGTCGACCGGCAGGGGTACGCTCCACTTCGTCCGCTCCCTCTGGGACGTCTTCCGCAGGGACAGGGAGTTCGCCCGGTTCGAGCTGTTCTTCTTCACCTACGGAGTTGGCTTCCTGATGCTGCTGCCCGTCGTGCCGGTGTTCGCCACCGAGAGGCTGAGCCTCTCCTACGAGGAGTACGCCATGGCGAAGGGCGTCATCGGGCAGATGGGGGTGCTGCTCCTGTCACCACTGATGGGCACCAGGCTGGACAGGCTCAGTCCCTTCCGGTTCTCGGGGCTTGTCTGCCTGCTGCTGGCCCTCTACCCGGTCTCCCTGCTGATGTCGGAGATGATGCCCTCCCTGGGCACCTTCTTCTTCTACGCCGCCTACCTGGTTTTCGCGGTGAGCATCGCCGGCATAAGGATGAGCTGGAACATATCCAGCATGCACTTCGCCCCCCCGGGGCAGGAGGCCACCTACCAGGGGCTGCACGTCTCCCTGACCGCCGTCCGCGGCTGCTTCGCGCCGATCCTGGGCAGCGTGATACTGGAGCTGTGGGGATTCCGAGAGACCTTCATCACGGCCGCCGCCGTCTTCACCCTGGCGGGGCTCCTGTTCCTCGGTCACTACCGGAGAACGCACGAGAAGGGGCCGGGACGGACTCGTGCGTCCGTCCCGGCCCCCTGATACCGTACGGCGGTCTGGCCTAGAAGTTGACTCCCGCGCTCAGCCCGAACCAGGCCGCGTCGAAGTCGAAGTCGACCAGGTGGTACTTGGCGCTAAGCTCGACGTCCACGCCCCCGGTGGGGAGTATCGTGCCCACGTGTCCGTAGGCACCGAACTCGCTGTCGCTGTCGTCGTACTCCTCGCCGTTGAACTCCCAGCTGACCGATGCTATGTGGAGAGCCAGTCCGCCGCCGTAGAAGACGAACCCGGAGTAGGTCCGGGCTCCCGCCAGTATGGGTACCATGCTGGCGGAGAAGTCCTCCAGGTCGGCTGCGTCGGAGAGGAAGGCGTAGCTGATGCTCCCCTCGATGGCGAAGAGGGGCATGTGCGAGAGGATGTTGACCCCTATCATCGGACTGGCGTTGTAATGGTCGGCCACGTCTCCGGTGGGGATGAGTATCCCGGCGTGACCGCCGAACTCGACGTTCGCGGCGAAAGCTAGAATGGAAAGGACCGCAGTGAACAGCAGAGCCAGCTTCATATCGACCCCTTTCGGTGGTGTTCTCCCCCTCTGCCGATTCTAGGCTCCGCCGGGGCCACGGTCAACTTGGGACAGCAGCCCGGGCAGCTCCCGGAGCGAGCGGAGCTCGAACCTCCTGGGGCCGTCTCCCGCGAACTCCCCGTCCAGGCGGAGCCAGGCGAAGTCCACTCCGGCGGCGGCCGCGGCGCCCATGTCGCTCCTCGCCGAGTCGCCGACGAAGAGCGTCCTGGAGGGCTCTGAGCCGGCCAGCCTCATTGCCAGCTCCAGTATCCCCGGGGAGGGCTTGGCGATGCCGACCTCGCAGCTAAGCACCAGCAGGTCCAGGTGCTCCATGAGTCCCGCCGCCTGCAGACGCCGCCTCTGGGCGTCCCCGCGGCCGTTGGACACGATGCCCACGGAGTGCTCGCGGTGGAGGTCTGCCATGACCTCCGCGGCGCCCGGCAGCGGCTCTCCGTGCTCTCCGAGGGCATCCAGGTAGGCGGAGAAGAGCTCCCCGGGGGTGACCGCTATCCCCGCCTCGGAGAGCTCCCGCCCAAACCTGCGCATGGCGTCGTCCTCTCCCCGTCTGCAGGCCTCCAGGTCCTGAAGGGCGTCCCCCCGGGCTATCCCCAGGAGGACCTCGAAGGCGTCACCGGGGACCCCCGGCAGCTCCAGCAGCCTCGATACCGCGTGCCTCTGGGCGGCATCGTAGTCCAGCAGCGTCCCGTCCAGGTCGAGCAGCACCGCGTCGTAGAGTCCCATGAAGCTCCGTCCCGTGATGGACAACCCCTCTCCGCGCCTTCCACCGGGAATCTACATGCCGCCGGCTCCCTCCGGACAGCCTGCCTCTCCCTTGCGGCTGCCCGGCCGAGCCGACATTGATGGGTCGTGGCCACGGAGCGGTGGCCCGGAGGAGGCGTCCTGCCGGCAGGCCCGGGCAGCGAGCCCGAAGCGGGTGGCGGGACCAGTTGGCAGGGACGGGAGGAACCATGGGCATGGGCGCGGCACTTCTGGCCGCCGCGGTCTCCGCGATGTCGGTCACCATAACGGAGCCTGCCGACGGCGGCTCCTACGACGGGGACTGGCTCACCGTCAGGGCCCTGGTCGAGAACGGGAACAGCCTTCCGGACTCGGTATGCCTCAACCTGAACGGCGAGCCGCAGATGCCGGTCCCCAGGCTGAGCACCGACTGGCCGACCTACATGCAGAACTACCTGAACCACGGCTTCTCGGAGTCTCCCGCCCCGGATGACGCCACCATCCTCTGGACCGCTCCGGTCACCGGTCAGTACCACGAGTTCCCGACGCCGACCGTCGTGGACGGGATCGTCTACTACCCGTCGAACGTCGGTACCGACTCCGTCTACGCCCTCGACGCGGCGACCGGCGAGGTGGTCTGGAAGTACCTGGTGGGCCAGACGGACGACGCCGTCACCGTCTCGGGAGGCCGCGCGTACGTGGCCAGCGACTCGCTCTGGTGCCTGGATGCGCTGACGGGGCGCAGGATATGGGCCTCCGGCGATGCCGGCTACGGAGGCAGCACGCCGGTGGTCCACGACGGGCACGTGTTCGCCGGGGAGAGGTCGGAGTCGCTGGACTCGAGCTGGGTCTGCAGCTTCGATGCGCGGACCGGCGAGAGGGAGTGGATGGTCTTTCTGGAAGGTGCCACCGTCAGCTGCCTCGCGCTCTGGGAGGGCATGCTCTTCGTCCCGACCTTCGAGGGGCCGCTCTACGCGCTGGACACCGCCGACGGCGGAGTCGTCTGGACCAACCGGGACGTCGAGGACGGGTACTGGGACTCCTCTCCGGTGATCGTGGACGGCAACATCTACATAGGCGGCATGGACGACCGGCTGTGGGCTTTCGACGCCATGTCGGGCGACTCCGTCTGGTCCGGCCGGCCACTCTCCGGAGGCGTCACGGCGACGCCGGCCTACCACGACGGGAGACTCTACGCCGCCGGGCAGCACGGGCCGTACGTGGCCGCGGACGCGCTGACCGGAGATGTCCTCTGGACGCGGGACTACAGGCTGCACGGCTCCTCGGCCGTGGCCGACGGGAAGGTGTTCTTCGGCGAGTACTCCTGGAACGACAGCGCACGGGTGGTCTGCCTCGACTGCCTCACCGGGGATGCCGTATGGACCTACATGACGACGACGCACCGCTTCCAGGGGAGCCCCTCGGTCACCGACGGTGTCGTCTACATACCGGCCATAGACGGCAACCTGTACGCCTTCGGCACGGGGCTGAGGTACACCTACCTGGACGACCTGTTCGCCGAGGTGGGCACGAACGAGCTCGTGGTCACATCCTTCGATGACGGCGTCGCGGTTGCGGCAGACACCGTCACCTTCACGGTCACCGGTACCGGCTTCGAGCTGAACCCGGCCAATAGGCTGGCGCTGAGGGTGAGCCCGAATCCCCTCGGCTCGTCCGCCGTCATATCCTTCGAGCTGGAGAGCCCGGCGATGACCGAGCTGACCGTCTACGACCTCTCCGGCAGGGTCGTGGTCGAGCTGGAGCGCTCCATGCTCCCCTCCGGCACTCATTCGGTCCCCTGGGACGCGACGGACGGGAGGGGGGCACCCCTCTCGTCCGGCCTCTACGTATGCAGGCTGCTCTCCGGGAGCGTGGCCGAGACGACCGGCCTCTGCATACTGAGGTAGCGCCGCGGCTCCGCCGGCGATCGTGAGGCCGGCCGGAACCGGGCCGCTCCCGGACCTCGGCTCTTCTCCGAGACCCCGAAACTGGTATCCGATGCCTGCCGCGGGGTGTATATTACCCGACTACCCCACCGGAAAGGACGATCGGCATGAGCGACGAGAAAATGCCCTCGATGAAGTTGGAGAAAGCCCCGGCGGAGCACACGATCCTGGTCCTCTCGGGCAAGGGGGGGGTCGGGAAGAGCACGGTGGCCGCCAACCTGGCGGTCAGCCTCTCGCTCTCCGGCCGCAGCACCGGCCTGCTCGACGCCGACTTCCACGGGCCAAGCATACCTCGTCTGCTCGGTCTGCAGGACGCGAGGCTGGAGAGCGACGGCGAGCGGATAAAGCCTGCCGAGATGGGCGGTCTCGAAGTCGTCTCAGTCGGCTTCATGCTGCAGGGCGGGAACGACCCGGTGATCTGGCGAGGTCCCCTGAAGATGAGCGTTCTGCGGCAGCTGCTGACAGACGTGGAATGGGGAGAGCTGGACTACATGGTCGTGGACTGTCCTCCGGGGACCGGGGACGAGCCGCTCTCCGTGGTGCAGCTGGTCCCCGAGCCGACAGGAGCGGTGATAGTCACCACTCCGCAGGAGCTCTCGCTCTCCGACGTGAGGCGCTCCATAGAGTTCTGCAGGAAGCTCGAGCTGCCGGTCCTGGGCGTCATAGAGAACATGTCCGGCTTCGTCTGCCCCGGGTGCGGCGAGAGGACGGAGCTGTTCGGCTCCGGCGGCGGCGAGAGGATGGCCGGGGAGATGGGCGTCCCCTTCCTGGGCGTGCTGCCGATCGAGCCGGGGATAGTCCGCTCCGGCGAGGAGGGGAAGCCCTTCGTCTACTTCGAGGGCAGCACCCCGTACGCGGAGACCTTCCGCGGCATCGCCGAGCGGCTCGCGGCTTCGATAGAGGGCGGGGAAGCGGAGGAATGAGCGCCTGGGCGGACGACCTCGTCAGGCGGGACGAGATAGACAGGTACCTGGTCGACGGGAGGGACTTCGTCGACGAGAGGCTCATCTCCCGGGAGCTGGAGAGGTGGGCGTCGCCCCCGGCGTCGCTGGTCCGCGAGATAGTCGCCAAGTCCCTGTCGCTGGAGCGGCTGGAGCCGTCGGAGACGGCGGCCCTCATAGGTTGCGGAGACCCGGAGCTGCTTGCGGAGATGAGGGAGGCCGGGCTCCGCATCAAGCGGAAGGTCTACGGCCGAAGGATCGTCTTCTTCGCACCGCTCTACATCTCCAACTACTGCGTGAACAACTGTGCCTACTGCGGCTTCAGGCGGGACAACCCGGACGTGGTCCGCGTCAGGCTCGAGGACGATGAGATACGCAGGGAGGTCCGCTCGCTCACCGCACGGGGCCACAAGCGCCTGATCCTGGTCTACGGAGAGCATCCTTCTACCGGTGCGGACTTCATAGCGCATACCCTCGGGGTCGTCTACGATACTAAGAGCGGCACCGACGAGATACGAAGGGCCAACATCAACGCCGCGCCTTTGCCGGTGGCTGACCTGGAGCGGCTCAGGGACGTGGGGATAGGCACCTACCAGGTCTTCCAGGAGACCTATCACCACGGAACCTACGCCGGGGTCCATCCGGAGGGAACGCTGAAGGGCAACTACCTCTGGAGGCTGTACGCGCTGCACAGGGCCATGGACGCAGGCGTGGACGACGTCGGCATGGGAGCGCTCTTCGGGCTGTACGACTGGCGGTTCGAGGTGATGGCGCTGCTTCTGCACACCATCGACCTGGAGAGGCGCTTCGGCGGCGTGGGCCCGCATACCATCAGCTTCCCTCGTCTGGAGCCGGCCCTGAACGCCCCCTTCAACATGGAGCAGCGCTTCCGGGTGGACGACGAGACCTTCGGCAGGCTGGTGACCGTGCTGCGGCTGTCGGTGCCCTACACCGGCATGATACTCACCGCCAGGGAGCCGGAGAGGGTGCGCCGGGAGGTCATCCCAAGGGGCGTCACGCAACTGGATGCCGGGTCCAACATAGGCGTGGGCTGCTACTCCTCCGGTGAGTCGGACGATCACCGGGAGCAGTTCGAGCTGGGCGATCTGCGCAGCCTGGAGGAGGTCATCTCCGACCTCGTGGACATGGGCATGATCACCAGCTTCTGCACGGCAGGCTACAGGTGCGGCAGGACCGGCAGCTACTTCATGGATGTCGCCAAGGCCGGGAAGGTCCATACGCTCTGCATGCCCAACGCCATACTCACCTTCGCCGAGTACCTGGAGGACTACGCCTCGGAGGAGACAAGGGCAAAGGGCTGGAAGCTGCTGGAGCGGGAGATGGGTTCCCTTCCGGGAGAGGAGCTGCGCGCAAGGGTGGCCGAGCTGCTCGGAAGGGTCCGGGCCGGGGAGAGGGACCTGTACCTGTAGGCGAGGGGGCGGGAAGCAGGCTGGCCGCCGAGGCCGAGGCCTTCGGCGAGAGGTTCCCCGGCTGCACCATCCGCTTCGCGGAGCTCCTCGGCAGGAGGGTCTCTCATGTGGCCGGCTCGACCCGTGACGTCTCGGTGGACGAGCTGATGCTGCCGCTCGGAAACGCGCTCCTGGCCTTCGTCGGCGGCGACTGGCGGCCCCGCGAGGAGGAGCTCCGCTCCTGGGCCGCCTCCCTCGCCGCGGACATCGTACCGCTTACGGGTTTATGAACATATGGCTGTTATCCAGCATACTCCGGAGCGGAACGGCCCGGAAAGAAACGTATTATCCTCGGATTCTTCATAAAGTCATAAGCGGTACGGTGGGAGGTTTTTGATGGGGTGCGGGGATTCTTGCCGGTGCCTGGTGGTCGCCGCGCTGCTGCTGGTGCCCTGTGTAGCTTCCGCCGCCAACTGCCACGCCAGCCACGGGCACGACTTCACCTACCTGGAGAGCCGGGGCGACGACACCTACGACAGCGCGGTCTACGCGCCGGTCATCATCGACATGGGCAGGACCTACCAGGTCCTCCGCAACTACTACATCACCTACGGGTGGGACGGCCGTGCAATGGCGCTGGACGCCGTGCGGGAGCTCGTCGAGGAGGCGAGCTCGCACGGCGTAGGCTTCGCCAACGTCAGGAACGAGCTGAGGGGGATGTCCGAGGGCGAGCTCTCGGCGGGCCCTCGGGGGGATGACGACTTCGTGAGGGTAGCGGAGGTGGTGCGGAGCGCTGGTATGCACATCATTGCCGGCGGGCTGAGCACGGACGTCTCCCCGGCCGCGGCCTCCCGGAACAGCGCCCTGCTCCTGGACTACCTGGCTCCCTACCTGGCGGAGACGGAGGGGGAGTACCCGGGCGAGCTCCTTGGCGTGTTCGGCTTCGACGAGCCGGACGCGAGGTTCGAGGGACCTTCCTGGCGGAGCTGCGAGTGCAACCGGGAATGGCTGGACCTGGTGGTGGCCACCTCGGAGGCAGTGAACCACGGCATCTCGGAAGACGTCGTCCCGTTCGGGACCTTCCTCGACAGGTGGAACAGCCGGGACGGGACCGCCTACTACGAGCGGACGATACCCCTGTTCTGCGGCGCCCTGGACTTTCCCGTCTTCGACAAGTACCCCTGCAAGTTCCCCCACTGGGACGACGACATGGTCGAGCCACGGTCATTCACCGGCCTGCCGGAGACCTGCGGGATAATCGGCGCGACGGACCTCCTGCCGTCGGACGACGTGCATTACGATGCCTACACCGGACAGGACGAGGTCTTCCTTGTCGACCGCTCCGGCCGCTTCAGCGTCTACGCCTTCGCGAACGTGACCAGCCGGACGGAGGAGCTCGCCCTCGAGGGCCCGGTCTACTCCTGCCAGGTCCCGCAGCCCATCATGGGCTCCGGGCCGGTATGGGGCGCCAGCGACTTCAGGACGGCCGACATAGGCGACAGGAGCACCGGCGAGCACGTAATGAACGGAGCGGTGGTCATCGCCGACCCGGAGAGCCCGTCCGACAACGTAGTCTTCATGCACGACGGCTCTGGCCTGACCTGCGTCCATGACCGGATGGTGCTGCCGGAGGGCGGCTTCCTGCGCATCGAGCTGATCTGCGTTGGCCAGGCGAACTACCCCGTGCGTCATCCGGAGCCGGAGGAGAGGAGGGGCACGGTCATCGGGCAGTCCGAGCCGGTGGTGCTGGTCTGCAGCAGCTACCTCGAAGGAGGAAGCACGGTGTACCGGGTGCAGCTCTTCGGCCTGCGGGGAGGGGCCGTGGTCCCGCTGCAGCGTGAGCCGATCGAGCTTCAGGGCCCCGCTCCCTCGGGTGCCGTCTGGGGAATCTTCTGGCCGACGCGCCTCTGGTGGCACGCCCCCACCTCCGAGGACCAGAGCGGTTTCGTCCTGTACCGGGAGGATGGGGTTTACAACGTGGTCTACGAGATCCCGGGCGGCGACGGCGAGCCGGTCTGGAGGGTATCGCAGCCCTACGACGACCTCGCCGGCATGGACGGCGAGCTCTTCGTCACCCGCAGGACCCACCACATCTCTCCGTACGCCTGCGGCCCCGACCTGCTCTGCTCGCTCGCGCCGGTCCGGGACGACCCCGGGGCCTTCCGTCTCCTTTCCACCTCCGGCCTGGACGTGGACGACCAGCCGGGCGATCACCCCCGGGACGGCCTTCAGCCTCCCTCGGCAAGCGGGGCGTCCAATCTGCCCGGCGGCTACCGGTACGGGGACATAACCGGGGTCTCCTCCTGGAGGCCCTACCACGGATACCAGGACGCGCTGCTCCTCTCCCTGGCAGCGGACGGCGTGACCTCGGTCTTCGGCTCCACGGACCTCTCCAGCTCGTATCCGGACCAGGTGAGCATAACGGAGGACGCGCTGCTCACCGGCATCGAAACGGCCGGAGACGTCCTGCTCGCATCGGCCAGGGTGCACTCCGTGCGGGAGCCTTACAGGATACCGCTCGTCTCCGACCCGGACGGGTCTCCCGGCCGGATTACCATGCCGCAGAGCGACATCGCCGTGGAGAACGACGAGGGCCGCCCCTTCGCCGACTACGCCACCGCGGTTGAGCGGATGTTCGACCTGGGGATAGCCGGCACCGGGAGGAGCAACTGCCTCATCCCCAACGTGAGGTGCGAGGGCAGGCGGCAGGACGGACAGCTGACGTACTACCCCCCTGCGGACACCCTGCTCTACCTCATGACCACCGGCCTGGTGCACGGGGCGAGGGGACTCCACATCCGTATGCTGGAGATGAGCCTCTACGCCGGCAACGGCGGGGAGGAGAGCCCCGCTGGCAGGTTCAGGTTTCCCGGCCTGCTGCTCAGGTGGGGTCCGGGCGTGGACGACGACAACGTCGACATACTCTCCAGGGTCCTGGGCGTCGTTGCGGACATGACCGGCGCCGGCTCGGACGGTCCGGATTTCCTGGAGGCTCTCGCGAGCGAGGAATGGTCCGTCCTTGACGGGCGGCAGGCCTTCAACGCCCGCCCGGCCCCCGGCTCCGGCGGGCTAACGGAGGACCGGGGCAACGACTACCTGGACTTCCTCGCTCTGGAGCACGGCTCCGGTGGAGACGTACTGCTGCTCGTGGTGAACGACTCGCCGGAGACCCTGGAGGACGACCACTGCATCCGCATCGCCGGACGGAGCGCGGGCGATTACCGGGAGGCGGAGTGCGTCGCCGGCTTCGAAGGGAGCGTCTACGGCACCGCCGAAGAAGACCCGCTGGCCTTGAGCTTCCGGGGTATGCCCGCCTACACGGCCAGCCTCTTCGTCATCGAGAGGCGCTGAGGAATCTCGCGGATCTCCTAGTCGGGGAAGCAGGCGTCGACCACCTCGTCGTCGGCGATCGAGGGCATGGTTATGCGCATTCCCGGCTCCCGCTCCATCGCCGCCCCGGCGGCGAAGATGGCTCCCTCGTTGCGCGCCCATGCCCTCCTGGCCAGGCCGTTGGCCACGTCCCAGCCGAGCATGTCGAGGGCCCTCTCGCCGGCCTCCTTCGAACCGTCGAGGACCAGCCCGAAGCCTCCGTTGATCACCTCGCCCCATCCGACGCCCCCGCCGTTGTGCAGGGAGACCCAGGTGGCGCCCCTGAAGGCGTCGCCTATCACGTTCTGAACCGCCATGTCAGCGGTGTAGCGGCTGCCGTCGTAGATGTTCGCCGTCTCCCGGTAGGGGGAGTCGGTGCCGGAGACGTCGTGGTGGTCCCGTCCGAGGATGACCGGGGCGGATATGGCTCCCTCGGCCACCGCCGAGTTGAAGGCCTTGGCCAGCTCCATGCGGCCCTTCCGGTCGGCGTAGAGTATCCTGGCCTGGGAGCCGACCACCAGCTCGTTCTGCTCCGCCTGCCTTATCCACTTCAGGTTGTCCAGCATCTGCTGCCGCGTCTCGGGCGGCGCCTCGGCCGCCATGGCGTCCAGGACGTAGGCGGCCAGGTTGTCCGTCCTCCTGAGGTCGGCCGGGTCGCCCGATGAGCAGACCCAGCGGAAGGGGCCGAAGCCGTAGTCGAAGCACATGGGGCCCATGATGTCCTCGACGTAGGAGGGGTATCGGAAGCTGCCGTCCGGGTTCGTTATGCCCTCCGCGCCGGCCCTGGAGGCCTCCAGGAGGAAGGCGTTCCCGTAGTCCCAGAAGCTCATGCCCCTGTCGGTGAGGGTGTTGATGGCCCCGACCTGCCTGCGGAGCGACTCCCGTACGAGCTCCCTGAACCCCTCGGGGTCAGCTGTCATCATCCGGTTCGCCTCGTCCACACCGACGCCAACAGGGTAGTAGCCGCCCTGGAACGGGTTGTGGAGGGAGGTCTGATCGCTGCCCAGGTCCACCCCGATGCCCTCGTCGGCCAGGCGCTCCCACAGGTCCACGACGTTGCCGACGTACCCGAGCGAGAGCGGTCTGCCCTGCCTGCGGGCCTGCTCTATCCGCATGAGGACCATGTCCAGGTCCGCCTCCACCTCCTGGAGCCAGCCCTGCGAGTGTCTCTGGCGGACGGCCTTGGGATTGACCTCGGCGATGACGCCGACGGCACCGGCTATGACCGCGGCCTTGGCCTGGGCTCCGCTCATCCCGCCGAGGCCGGAGGAGACGAACACCTTGCCCGAGAGGTCCTCGCCGGGGGAGAGGTCGAGGTATCGCCTGCCTGCGCCGAGGATGGTGATGGTGGTGCCGTGCACTATCCCCTGGGGCCCTATGTACATGAAGCTGCCCGCGGTCATCTGGCCGTAGGAGGTTACCCCCAGCGCCGACATGACGTCGTAGTCCTTCCGGGAGCTGTAGTTGGGTATCACCATGCCGTTGCTGACCACGACCCTCGGGGCGTCCGGTCCGGAGGGGAAGAGGCCGAGCGGATGGCCGGAGTAGAGCACCAGCGTCTGCTCCTCGGTCATCTCCGACAGGTACCTCATGGTCAGCAGGTACTGGGCCCAGTTCTGGAAGACCGTGCCGTTCCCCCCGTAGGTGATGAGCTCCTCCGGGTGCTGGGCCACAGCGGGGTCCAGGTTGTTCTGTATCATCAGCATGATGGCCGCGGCCTGCGGCGTGTTGGCCGGGTACTCTCCTATCGGCCTTGCGTACATACCGTATGCGGGACGGAGCCGCCGCATGTAGATGCGGCCGTCCGTCTCCAGCTCCCGGGCCAGCTCCGGCGCAGTCCTCGGATGCCACTCCTTCGGGAGGTAGCGCAGGGCGTTCCTGAGGGCGAGCCTCTTCCCCGCTGCGTCGAGTACGTCCGGCCTGGCCGGTGCGTGGTTCACCCCCGGTATCTCCGGAGGCATCCCCGGTATCTCCTCCGGAATGCCCTCTCTCACCTGCTCCTGGAAATCGCTGGACATCTCGCCTCCCTGCATCTCGATTCCCGCTGCGGATTTTGTATAATTATTCTAATGCAGCAGGCGCCGCGTACCCACCGGGAGGAAGGTCCGTCATGAGAGTCCTCGTACTGGTCATCGCCCTGGCCGCCATGGTCTCGGCCGGGACGACCTATTCGCTGATGCGCTACTCGCCACTCTCCGAGGATGACCTGGAGCGCTTCCTCTCCCTCTCGCCGGACATCGTCCATGTGTACGAGGACGGCTCGGTCGACTTCGTCGCCAACGACTGGGAGAGGCGACGGCTCATGGAGATGGGCCTGCTCTGCACCACCAGGATAGGCGACATGGAGATGTTCTACCGCTCCCGCTTCGGCACGGCCGCCACGATGGGCGGCTACATGACCTGGGACGAGCTCTCGGACTGGCTCGACGACCTGCACGATACCTACCCCTCCGTTACCAGCGCCCCCACCTCCATCGGGGACACCTACCAGGGCAGGCCCCAGCGTGTGGTCAAGCTGAGCGTCAACAACGACTTCTGGGCCGACGACCCCTCACTGCCAAACGTCTGGATAGACGGCCTCATCCATGCGAGGGAGCCGGCCTCCATGAGGAACGTCCGCTTCTTCATGCTCTGGCTCTGCGAGAACTACGGTCGCAACGGCTACTGCGGCCTGGAGGCGGACTGGCTGCTCCAGAACAGGGAGATATGGTGCCTGCCCTGCAACAACGTGGACGGCTACGTCTACAACCAGCAGCAGTCTCCCGGCGGCGGCGGCATGCACCGGAAGAACATGAACTGGAGCGCAGGCGGCGACGGCATTGATCTGAACAGGAACTGGTCCGTGGGATGGGGAGGCCCCGGCTCCAGCGGCAGCCCCTCCTCGAGCACCTACAGGGGTACCGGTCCGCTCTCGGAGCCGGAGTGCAGCAACGTGGACGCCTTCTGGCAGGACCACGTCCCGGCGGAGATGCACTCCACCCACACCTACGGCAACATCCTCATCTATCCGTGGGGTCACATAGACGACCCCACAACCCACGCGGTCGAGTACGACACCCACGCCGAGATAATGGTGCAGCGCAGCACCGGGGAGGAGCACGGCCCGTCGGCCCAGCTGCTCTACTACAGCTCCGGCAACACGCGCGACCACGCCTACGGCCTCTACGGTGCGATGAGCTGGAACCACGAGACCGGAGCCGACTTCGCCGGCTTCTGGCCGGGACCGACGGAGGTGGTCAAGCTCACCAGGAGGAACCTGAGGAGCTACCTGGTCACCGCCCACCTCGCCGGTTGCCCCCTCGACCCGCACGAGCCGGGGATCCCGGTGGTAGACCCGCTGGGCAACGTCGACCCGCCATTCACGGTCGAGTGGAGCTCCGTCCCGACCGCCTCCACCTACGCCCTCCAGGAGCTCGCCGGATATACGGTTCCCCTTGACGACGAGGGCGCCGGCGGGCCTTTCACCATGAGCAACTGGAGCGTCACCACCTCGCAGTACCACTCCTCCCCGAGCTGCTACCTCTCCGGCGGCACCGGCACGCTCACCTGGACCGAGACGGTGACCATCCCGGAGGACGGCGGGGGGCGGCTCAGCTTCTGGAGCTATTTCGACATCCCCAGCGGCTACTGCCAGGGCAGCGTGCAGTACTCCACCGACGGCGGAGCCAACTGGTACTACCTGCAGACCTTCACCAGGGACGACCGCATCTGGAGACGAAGCATTCACGAGCTGGACGAGTGGCAGGGGGAGACCCTGAGCTTCCGCTGGGAGACGTACGGCAGCTCCAGCGACCTCTACATAGACGACATCATGGTGGAGGTCTGGGAGGAGAACGAGTTCGTGGACACCGGCGTGTCCGGCACATCTTACACCTTCCAGGGGCACGATACAGGCGAGTACTGGTTCAGGGTGGCCGCCATCGACCCCGACTTCGGCCCCGGATGGCCCTCCGAGCCGGTCTACGCCAACATCCTCTCCACAGGTATCGAGGAGGGGGAGGGCACCGCCCCCGGCCCCGCCACCGGCATGGGTACGGTGAGCCCCAATCCCGCCGGCGGGATGGTCAGCATACCGGTAAGCGTCGCCCCCTCGGACAGGGGCTGCGTCTTCCTGGGCGTCTACGACCTGGGAGGCAGGATGGTGCGTGACCTGACCGCGTCCATGGCCCCCGAGGGCCACTCGGTGGCCACGTGGGACGCAAGCGGCTCCGACACCCCGGACGGCGTCTACTTCGCCGTCCTGCGCGGCCCCGGGACCACCGTGACCAGGCGCGTGGTCCTGGTGGCAGACTGACGGGGAGGCGGATGGACCCACTCCCCGCACCGGACGCGCCCTCTCCCGACGCGCTCCCGCTGCTGGCCTCCGCCGTGTCGGACGCGGTGCTGCTGGCCGACCGGGAGGGCAGCATCATCTACATGAACGACGAGGCCGGCAGGCTCACGGATACTGATCCCGCTGCCGCCAGGGGACTCTACCTCGAGGAGCTGTTCAGCCTGGTCCTGCAGCCGGACAGGAGCGAGCTGCATCCGCTCGAGCTCATCGCCGGCTCGGAGGGTCTGTGCGGAGGGATACCGCCCCTTGCAGTCCTTGTCAGGAGCGACGGCACGGAGACCCCGGTGGCCGGCTCCGTCCTCTCGATGCCGGGCGGCAGCCTGGCGCTGGTCATGCGGGACCTCCGGGCCGGATGGAGAATAGACAGGTACCTCCAGCGGACCCAGAAGTCCGAGGCGCTGAGGGTGCTTGCCGAGGGCATCGCTCAGAGCCTGGACGACCTGCTGACGGTCCTCCTTGCAAGGACCGGCATGATACGGTCCCAGCAGGGCGACGAAGAGGCGGTCCTCCGGAGCCTCGAGGAGATAGAGCGCGTGGTGGGCAGGATAAGCTCCATGACCTCCGGCCTGCTCACCGGCGCCGGGTCCCCCCCCGGCGACGAGGGCGTGGCCCGGGTCGGGCGGGTGCTGGAGAGCGTCAGGCACACCATCTCGGCCGGTCACCCCGAGGCCAGGATCGAAATGGCCTTCCCCGAGAGGACCGGGTACGCCGAGATATCGGGCGATCTGCTGGAGCAGGTTGTGCTCAACCTCATGCAGAACGCCGCCGAGGCGACCGGCGGCGAGGGCCGTATCCTCGCTACCGCCTGCAGGCTCGACCTTGAGGAGGAGATGCCGCCCATCGCTCCCGGCCGCTACGTGCTCCTCTCCGTGATGGACGAGGGGGATGGGATAGCGCCGGACGACCTGATGAAAGTATTCGATCCCTTCTTTTCCACGAAGGGGCGGGGGAGGGGTCTCGGCCTCTCGGCGGTCTACTCCATCGTCCACTCGCACGGGGGATACGTCGTCATCGGCTCCGAGAGGGGGGCGTGGACGAGGCTGTCCGTCTACCTGCCCATGTCGGAGGCGCTGGAGATGGAGTCCGCCGGCGACCGGATACCGGTGGTCCGTCTCTCCGGGCTCTCCCGGAAGGCGTCGGAGAGGCTCTCGCGGATTCTCTCGGCTCTCGGCTGCTCGGTCACCGGCGTCCCCGTCGAAGGGGAGAGTCCGGACCTCGGGGGGATCGCTCCCGACATGGTCATAGCCCCGTCCGAGGAGGGTGAGGACCTGACGGTGGTCGTCACCGCAGGCGGCTCGGAGCGCCTGCAACGGAGAGTGGCGGAAGATGCCGGCATGGAGCTCCTCGCCGAGCTGGTCGCCTCGGCCTGCTGGCCCAGGACCGATGTGCCGGGAGACGTGACGGAGGACGGAGCATGAGGACCGGATGCCCGCAGTGCGGCGCCACCCTCACCGTAATGGAGAGCGACTTCTTCCTGAGGTGTCCCTACTGCGAATCGAGAATCGTGGTCTCTCCGCCAGATGATGCGCCGTACATCGTCATGCCGGCGGTCGACGCCACTGGAGCTGAGCGGCGATTTCCCCCGGGGACCGTGACCGGTACCGAGCTGCGATGGTTCCCCTACCTGGAGAGGGCCCCCGGTGAGCTGACGCCCTGCTTCAGCCAGCCATGGCCGGAGCTCTCCTCCTACAGGCCGCCGGCCGGGGACCGGAAGCTCTGGGACGAGGAGATGGCCGAGCCGGAGCAGCTGATCCCCTTCGACAGGGAGATGGAGGACGCCGCGGAGGGCAGCGTCGTCTTCCACCCCTTCCACGTGGTGATGCTCGGGCTGGAGGGTTTCAGCGAGGGCTTTCTGGTGGACGCGGTCTCCGGCTCCCCGGTGGGCGGGAGTCCCTTCCGCGGCGAGGAGGAGGAGGGGGAGGGGACCATGCGGCTCTTCCTCCGGTCCCTGCTCTTCAGCCTGATGGCGGCCGTCCCGGTGTACCTGCTGCTGCGGGTGGCCGGTGTGTCGTGGCTCGCCCGGACCATGGCGGCGGTACTGGCCGCCGGTGGCCTGGAGCTGCTCCGCAGGCGCCTGAGGGGCGGGTCGTCATGAGCGCCGGCGGCTCCTCCGTCGCCCTGAAGTGCCCCTCCTGCGCCGGTCCGCTATCCGTCCGGGAGGGGGACACGCACACCGTATGCCCCAGCTGCGGGAGCAGCCTCCTGATGAGCGGTGCGGTCAGGAGGTACGTCCTGCCGGAGAATGTCGGGGGCACCGCCGCCCTCCGCTCGGTGAGGAGGGAGCTGGAGAAGGGCGATCGGAAGCTCCTGCCGTCCACCCGGGTGAAGCACCCCATGCTGTACTACGTGCCCTTCTGGCACTGCACCGCCCAGGTGAACGGATACGTTCTGGGGGTGGAGCCGGAGTACAAGGAGAAGAAGGTGGCCGTAGTCACCGACTCCGAGGGAGGGGGCCCCTCCGGCTACGCGGTCACCCCCACCAGGACGGTTAGGACCAGGACCGGGTCGAAGGCCGTCGAGAGGGAGATACAGATATCCGGCAGCGTGAACGTCAGCGGGGCGGACCTCGAGCCGCTCGGCATACCCTCCCTCTCGGCCGACGCCCAGCTCGCCCTCTCCGGGATGGACATACAGAGGAACGAGCTGCCGGAGGGCCTGGAGGTCCTGGAGGACGAGAGCGGGAGGGAGGGGGTCTTCGTCGACCCGGTTGTCCCCCTGACGGAGGCGCGCAGGCAGACCGCCAGCTACCTGGGCAGGCTCGGCTCAGGCATCGGCAGCGGACTCGAGCAGAGGTGGGACTACGTCGTCATCACCGGCCACAGGGACTCGCTGGTCTACTACCCTCTCTGGGTGGTCGGATTCCAGACCCGCGGCCGCGACTACCAGGCGGTGGTGGACGGGAGGTCCGGCTCCGTGCTCCGGGGGCGGTTCCCCGGCAGCGCCCGGGACAGGGGCATCCTCTCGGCGGCGACCGCCGCCCTCTGGGCGGGTGTCCTCCCCTTCGCCACCGACGCGCTCCTCAGCTGGGACATGGCATACACCAACGCCGATGGCGAGAGGCGAAGCTGCCTGCCCGCCTTCCTCATCGCCATAGGCGCCCTGGGATACGGCACGTACCGGTTCATGGGCATACTGGACGGCCTCCGCGGCTCGGGAAGCGACAGGGTAGTCTGATGGAGAGGCCTATGGTCACCACTCTCAGGTGCGGCAACTGCGGCAGCGACCTGCACGGCCTCCCCACGGACCTCGTCTTCCTCTGCCCCTCCTGCGGGCGGTGCTGGGTCTCCTCGGACCGGCTGTCCCCGATGGACGTCAGGGTCGGCCCGGTGGGCTCGGGCAGCATCCCCATGCCGTTCTGGGAGGTCGAGGCAACGGTCGACCTCAGGCGGCGGGTCTCCAGACGTGAGGCGGCCGATGCCTACGTCGACGGACCGCGGGATTTCGACGGCTTCGAGAGGGAGCTTGTCGACATAACCCTGGATCCCTTCGACAGCGTCCTGGTCTTTCCCGCCTTCGTGACCAGCCTGGTGCTGACCGCCGGCGTGGGGCTCAGCGGGCGCAGGATACCGGCCTCCGACGCCACGGAGCCGCCGAAGCTGGTGGGCGGCGCGGTCGGTCCGGAGGACGCCCTGCTCCTCGCCGAGGGCGTGGCCGTGGGGATGGAGGTCGCCGACTCCGACTATCTCGCGTTCCTCGACCTCTCCCTCCAGGTGAGGTCCCTGAGGCTCCTTGTCCTGGGCTGCACTCCCGGGAGGCACTTCCTGGAGGTGGACGGCACGGAGGTGAGCCTCCCCTACACCTCCATGCGCGACAGCACGGAGATACTCCGGGCCCACGGGATGGGGGAGTGAGCCGGCTTC
Organism: uncultured bacterium; assembly: GCA_964423505.1. GTDB lineage: Bacteria > Fermentibacterota > Fermentibacteria > Fermentibacterales > JCC-6 > CAYREX01. The sequence continues at coordinate 78,430 of CAYREX010000009.1, forward strand.
TTGACCCCCGGAGGCACCTCGCCTAGAGTAACCCCCTGAGAGATCAACGCGCTCTGGATGCTCGACGAGAGGGAGCTGCAGATGTCGGGACACAACAAGTGGAGCTCGATCAAGCACAAGAAGGGCAAGGCGGACGCCGCCCGGGGACGCCTGTTCAGCAGGCTCGTTAAGGAGATTACCGTCGCCGCCAGGGAGGGCGGCGGGAACCCCGAGTCGAATCCCAGGCTCAGGCTCGCCATTGATACCGCGAGGGCCAGCAACATGCCGGCGGACAACATAGACAGGGCCATCAAGCGGGGAACCGGAGAGCTGGAGGGGGTCACCTACGAGGAGATGGCCTACGAGGCGTACGGGCCCGGCGGCGTGGCCATCATCATCGAGGTCCTCACTGACAACAGGAACAGGACCGCGGCGGAGATAAGGCACCTGCTCTCCAAGCACGGCGGACACCTCGGCTCGAGGAACAGCGTGGCATACATGTTCAACATGGTGGGACAGATAACGGTCGACGCCGACCGCCACACAGAGGAGGAGGTGCTGGAGGCGGGGCTGGAGAACGGCCTGGAGGACGTCACCACCCAGGACGGCGTCGTCTTCGCCATAACCTCCACTTCGGACGTCTTCCAGGTGAGCGGCGCCCTGAAGGAGGCCGGCATCGAGGTCGAGCAGGCGCAGGTCACCAAGGTCCCGGACAACTGGGTCACCCTGGACGAGAAGACCGAGGAGCAGGCGCTCAGGCTTCTCGAGGCGCTGGAGGAGCACGACGACGTCCAGGCGGTCCACGCCAACCTGAAGTGAGTCGAAGCCCCCGCCCCGCGGTCCGCTACCTGGGCGTGGACCCGGGGCTGGGCATCACCGGGTACGGCGTCCTGGAGACCGGCCCGGAGGGGACGGTCCTGGTCGAGGCGGGTACCCTCAGGACCGACGCGAAGCTGTCGCTGGAGCTGAGGCTGGACGAGCTGTACTCCGGGATCAGGGAGATCATCGAGGCCACATCGCCGGACGTCCTCGGCCTCGAGGAGGTCTTCTCCCACTACAGGCACCCGGCCACCGCCGTGAAGATGGCCCACGCGAGGGGGGTGCTCTGCCTCGCCTGCGTACGGAGCGGTCTGAAGCTGGTGTCTCTCCCGGCGTCCAGCATCAAGAAGCTGGTCACCGGCAACGGGAGGGCCAGCAAGGCCCAGGTGAGAGGGATGGTCGCCCACCTGCTCCGGATAAGTGAGGAGATAAGGCCGGACGACGTCAGCGACGCTCTCGCAGCGGCGCTGGCGGCCATAGAGAGCGAGAGGCATGCTGGACTCGTTGAGGGGTAGGGTCGAGGCGGTCGGCGAGGAGCACGTTCTCCTGCGGGTCGGCCCGGCGGTAATGCGGCTGCTGGTGCCCTCCTACTTCCTGAGGCGGCTCGACCCGGGGCGGTCGGTGGAGCTGCCGGTGCATCTCCACCTGCAGATGGAGGGCAACAGGGTCGTTCCCATAGTGGTTGCATTCCCGACACATGCGGACAGGTCCTTCTTCGAGAGCTTCATCTCCGTCTCCGGCGTCGGCGTGAGGGCGGCGGTCAAGGCGCTGGCCAGGCCACCGGCAGAGATAGGCTCGGCCATAGCCGCGGGCGACCACGGATTCCTGACCACTCTTCCCGGCATAGGCGGCAAGAGGTCCAAGCAGATAGTGGCGGGGCTCCAGGACAGGATGGCCGGCGAGTACGGCCCGGCAGGGGCCGGCGTCCTCACCGGCGGCGCCGCCGGCGAGGCGGCTGCGGTACTCACCCAGCTCGGGCTCACCAGGACCGAGGCCGAGCAGTGCCTCCGCAGGGCCGTCGACGCCCTGGGCGACGAGGCCGACGCCTCCGAGCTGGTCAGGGAGGCCATGAGGGGGAGGGGCGGCTGATGGAGAGGGAGAGGATACTCTCCGGCGAGTCCCAGGGCGGGGAGGAGCAGGTACTGACCTCCCTCAGGCCGAAGTCGCTCTCGGAGTACGTCGGCCAGGAGGGGTTGATCCAGAACCTCTCCATCGCGATCAGGGCGGCGCTGGAGCGGGGTGAGCCTCTGGACCACGTGCTGTTCCACGGCCCCCCCGGCCTCGGCAAGACCACGCTGGCCCACGTGATATCCACCGAGATGGACGCCGAGTTCACCGGAACCTCCGGTCCGGCCCTGGAGAGGGCGGCGGACCTGGTGGGCATACTGACCAACATGCGGGAATCGGGTATCCTGTTCATAGACGAGATACACCGCCTGCCCAGGGTGGTGGAGGAATACCTGTACCCGGCGATGGAGGATTTCAGGATAGACTTCGTGATAGACCCGGGGCCGCACGCCAGGACGCTGAAGCTCGACCTGGCCAGGTTCACCATCATAGGGGCGACCACCAGGGCCGGGCTGATAACGGGTCCGTTGAGGGACCGTTTCGGGCTCTCGATGCACCTGGACTTCTACAGTACCGACGAGCTCTCCACGATAGTCTCCCGGTCGGCAGGCCTGCTGGGCGTGGAGCTGACGCCCGGGGGGGCCGGCACCGTCGCCGGCAGGGCCAGGGGCACTCCGAGGATAGCCAACAGGCTGCTCAAGCGGGTCAGGGACTACGCACAGGTCGAGCAGCGGGAGGTGGTGGACGAGAGGACCGCCGTGGAGGCGCTCGACCTGCACGGAGTGGACGAGGCGGGACTGGACGACCTGGACAGGCGCTACCTCGAGGTCATCATCAGGCAGTACTCCGGGGGGCCCGTGGGGATCTCGGCCCTGGCCGCCACGCTGAACGAGGAGCAGGACACGCTGATAGACGTCGTGGAGCCCTTCCTGCTGTCGGCCGGCTTCCTCAACAGGACCAGCAGGGGCAGGATGGCGACGGCGGTGGCCGTCCGGCACCTGGGTCTTTCGGACGCCTGCAGCTGGGAGCTCCCCCTTTGAGAGACGGCGGCCCCATGCTGCTGCACGCCTGCTGCGGACCGTGCGCCACGGTGGTCCTGGAACGGCTGGAGTCAATCGGATGGGAGCCGACGGCGCTCTTCCACAACCCGAACATCCACCCCTGGAAGGAGAGGGAGAGGAGGCTACAGGCCCTTCGGGACCTCTGCTGCGCACGGGGTACCGACCTCCTCGTCGACGACGATTACCCGCTGGAGGAGAACCTCCGTATGCTGCTCTCCGCCGGGAGCCGCTGCCTTGCGTGCTTCCGGGAGAGGCTGGGCGCCACCGCCGCCAGGGCGGCCTCGATGGGCTTCCCGGCCTTCTCCACGACCCTGTCGGTCAGCCCCTACCAGGACCACCGGCTCATCGTGAGGGCCGGAGAGGAGGCCGCCTCGGCCAGCGGCGTGAGCTTCGTCTACCACGACCACAGGCCCGGCTACCGGGAGTCCATCGCGGTCTCCAGGGAGATGGGCCTCTACAGGCAGCCCTACTGCGGATGCGTGATGAGCGAGAGGGAGCGGTACCTCGGCGTGGCCCCTCCCGGGGCCACCGATGCCTGAGGCATCCCGGGGGCGGCTGAGCCCCCATGCGGAGATGTCCCGCCGCCGATTGCCGGTCAGCTCCTCCGGCGGGAAGGCAGGAGATAGGCTGCCGCCCTTGCGAGGAGCCTCGCTGCCGCGCCGCTCCTGAGAAGGAGCCCGATCACCCTGAGCAGCGGCCCCGGTCTGAGGTAGAAGGAGAGAAAGGCCTTCCGCTGCAGGCGCTTCATCGTCGGCCTGTCAATGGAATCGGGCGGGGCCGGACAGGCGGTGTTGTGGAAGGCTTCCCAGCCCTCCCCCGGCAGCCGGTTCCCGGAGAGCCAAAGGTCGCCGTCCTCGGAGCCCGGGATGGGCAGGAAGGAGGAGAACTGCGCCCACTCGATGCCGCTCCTCACGGCGAAGCGTATGGTCTCCCGGACGTCCTCCTCCGTCTCGCAGGGCATCCCGAGGATGAAGTAGCCGGCGACCGGCAGTCCGTGGTCGTGTATCTGCCTGACCTTCTGCAGTATGCGCTCCTTCGTCACGCCCTTCCTCACGGCTCTCAGCACCCTGTCCGAGCCGGACTCGATTCCGCAGTGCACGATGTACCAGCCTGCCCTCCTCATCAGCTCCAGCAGCCGGTCGTCCAGGGAGTCCAGCCTCACCCCGTTCGGCGTGGAGAAGAGCACCGGCAGGTCCCTGGCAAGCGCTTCCTCGCAGAAGGCCGCGGCGTACTCCCGGTCCATCGTGAAGTTGTCGTCCTCTATGTGTATCTCCCTGACCCCGTACTCCGAGACCAGCAGCTCGATCTCCTCCCATACGAGGGCGAGGGGCCTTCTACGCAGCTTCCTGCCGGTGATCCTGAAGCCTGCGCAGAATGTGCACCTGAACGGGCACCCCCTCGTGGTGAGTATCGGCGCGTAGGGCTGCCTCCTGAGGACCACGCCGTTCGGAAGGCCCCTGTAGAGCCCGGGGGGGGCCAGGTGCCATGCAGGAAGGGGGAGCGAGCCGAGGTCATCCACGTGCCTGGGGCTGACCGGTGCCGGCGTCTCCCTCAGGGCGACCCCCTGTGGCAGCGGCTCTCCCGGTCGCCTCTCCAGCATCTCGAGCGCCGACTCCTCCGCTTCGCCGGCGAAGACGGCGTCGACGCACGGGAGGTCCTCGAAGGCTGCCGTCCCCCTGCAGGAGGCATGGGGACCGCCCAGCCACACTGGTACGTCTCCGAGGGCCTCCCTGATCCGGGGGAGCTCCGACCGGAGCACGTGGACGTCCGAGGTGAACGCCGATACCATGAGCAGATCCGGGCAGGTGCCGGCGACGTCGGCAGTCAGCTCATCACCGTCGTGTCCCGAGAGGGCCGCGTCCACCAGCGCGACCCGGTGCCCGGCCCTCTCCAGGGCCGCCGCGAGGTAGAGCAGCCCCACGGGGGGGACGAGGTTCGTCCCCGAGCCGCCGCCTCGGGGCGGGTAAAGGAGGGTGATCCTCAATGTCCGCCGCCGGCCTCCGACGGCTCCACCGCGAGGACGTCGGTTGCGAACGGCCCCCTCACGACCTCCGTCAGCGTTCCGAGCGTGCTGCCCTCCGGCAGGGAGTCCTCGAGGACTGCCCTGAAGCTGCCGTCTATCCTGTTGAAGTGGGGCAGGACCACGATGTACCTGGTGGACCGGTCGAGCGGCCCCCAGGCGTCGCCCAGGGACCTCGCCCGGTCGTAGGGCTCTTCGACGTAGCCGAGGCCGGGCCTCTGGAGGTAGTCGAGCGCGGATACCGGCACGATGACGGAGTCGCCTGTGGCCACCGCCCTCTGAAGGGCCTCCTGCACGCTCTCCTGGAGGTCGAGCCCGGCAAGCGTGGTGTCCGACTGGTTCCAGTAGGGGACGGAGCCCTGGGTGAGGGATGCGCCCACGATGTAGGCGATGGCGATGGCCGGGACTGCCCTGCGCCCCGCGACTCTGCCGATGGCGGCCAGCGAGCCGGCGATGATGGCCGGATAGGCGCCCATCACGTAACGCAGCAGGTCGAGCATGGAGTCGGGCGTTATCAGCATTACCATCACGTGGAACCAGAGCATCATGCCGACCAGGAGGAGCATGGCCGACCAGACGCCGGACGGCACGCGCCTGCGGAGGGCGAGCAGCACCGCCGCGGCCACTGTCACCGCGAAGACGTAGACCACCCAGGTCTCCCGCTGCAGGGCCAGCGCCGACAGGAGAAGGCCGAGGGGGAGCACCGCCCACCTGTATCTTCCGAGGGTACGCCACCCGAGGGCGCAGAGCGAGCCGACCACCAGGAGCCACCTGTAGCTCTCCGCGAGGAGGTGTCCGCCGAAGAGCCATACCCTGAACAGGAACCAGCCCTCCGGCAGCTCCTCCGGTTGGCCGAGGAAGTTCCTGAACACGAAGTAGCCGTTGACCAGCAGGTTGCCCAGGCCGTTCAACAGGAGCACGAGCAGGGGTGAGGCCCAGAGGGCAAGCCGCGCCGGGCGTCGCAGACCGGTGTCCCGGAGCTCGATGAGGAAGTACGCTCCCGCCAGCAGGACCGCCTGCTCCCGCATCATCACCCCGAGGAAGCAGAGCGCTGCGGCGGCGACGCGCCTGCCCGCGGCGTAGTGGTAGAGCGACCAGGCCACAGCGGCTATCATGGCTGCCTCCGGCAGGGGACGCATCGCCTGGGTGATGTACAGGGGGGAGGCGAGCAGGGCCAGCGAGGACGCCACGCCCACTACGGTCCCGCCCAGGCTGCTGCCGAGCCTGTACATGCCGGCCAGCCCGGCAAAGGTGGCGAAGGCCGGGAGGAGGTGAGCTACCCGGACATGATCGCCCAGCAGGCGCATGAGAAGGGCCCAGAGCCAGAAGAACCCGGCAGGGTGGCCCATGGCGCTCTCGCCCTTGCCCTCCCCGCCCGGTATCGGCTGGAGGTCGTGCTCCAGCATCCACCTGGCGCTCCTGTACCCGTAGCCGTAGGCGTCTCCGTAGATAGGCCTGTCCATCATCAGGACGAACAGCACCGCCGAGAGGATGGCGAGCCCGAGGAGCACCCACCCGTCGGCTCTTTTCCTCCCGGCGCCGGGGCTCATCGGTCTCCGGTCAGGGGGAGCTGAGCAGGTCCGCGTCTACAGGGGTTGTCCGCTCGCAGTAGCGGCACCTGTAGGTGACTGTGGCCCTCTCCTCCAGCGCGAAGCGCCTTCGGGCCCCGAGGCGGTTGGTGGCGCAGTTCGGGTTGGGGCAGGCCATGACGTCGGATATGGCGGTGGGCAGTGATATCTTCCTCTTCTCTACCACGCTCCCGCCCTTGATGATGTTTATCGTGGCCTCGGGGGCGATGAGGGCTATCATGTCGGTCTCGGCCCTGGATAGCTCCCTGTTCTCTATCTTCACTATGTCCTTGCCGCCCGGCAGCTTGCCGGAGCCGAAGCCTATGCCTATGGACATTATGCCCTGGTTCTCGAGGCCGAGTATCCGGATGACCTTCAGGGCCATCGGGGTGGGTATGTGGTCTATCACCGTGCCGTTCTCTATCCGGTAGACCTTGTAAGCCCTGTCGTTCATCCCGGCAGCGCTCCCGTCACCAGACCGAGGAGAGCCTGCCTCGTCGGGATTCCGTTGTGGGCCTGTCTGAAGAAGATGGCCCCGGGGAGGCTGTCAACGTCCTCGGCTATCTCGTCCACCCTCGGCAGGGGGTGCATTATCCGTACCCCGCTCCCTAGGAGGGAGACCGTCTCCTCCGTTATCCTGTAGCTGTGAGCCACGCTCTCGTACTCCTGCGGGTCTCCGAACCGCTCCTTCTGTATCCTGGTCACGTAGAGCACGTCCAGACCCAGGTCCGCCGCCTGCTCCGGCTCCTTCATGCTCCGCCAGGTTATGCCCCCGGCATCGAGGTCGGCCAGTATCTGGTCCGGCATCTGCAGCGTTGGTGGGGAGATGAAGGTCATCTCCGCGCCGAAGTGGGAGAGGGCGTGGGCAAGCGAGTGGACCGTCCTGCCGTACTTGAGGTCGCCCATCATCCCTATGCGCAGGCCCTCCAGCGTCCCCAGGCTCTCGTGAATGGTGAAGAGGTCGAGGAAGGTCTGGGTCGGATGCTGGTTCGATCCGTCGCCGGCGTTTATCACCGGGACGTCCACCAGCTCCGAGGCCATCCTCGCCGCGCCCTCCACCGGGTGACGTATGACCATGATGTCGCAGTAGCCGGCGATGGTCCTGACCGTGTCCGAGAAGCTCTCCCCCTTGCTCTGCGAGGTCGCTCCCGGTCTGGCGAAGCCGACGACCGACCCGCCGGCCTGCACCACGGCCGACTCGAAGGAGAGCCTCGTCCTGGTGGAGGGCTCGAAGAAGAGGGAGGCCGCGGTGAAGCCGGAGAGGAAGTCGCGCCTCTCCATCGCCTTCACCATCCCGGTCGCCCTGACCAGCTCCATGAGCTCGTCGCTGGACATGTCACGTATGGATATGATGCTCCTGCCGAGGAAGGACGACAGAGGTGACCCCCAATCCCGCGAGAGGACCCGCACCGCCGAAGGTCGCGTCCATGCGACGGCGGCCGGAGGATATATACAACCGGAGGCGGCCCGTTGCGACCCCCGTCGGAGCGCTCACTCCACCCGCCTGAGCAGCCTGGCGTGGCTGGTCCAGGGTCCGTCCACCCACGCGGTGTCGTCCACCAGGACCCAGCCGCCTCCGAGGCTCTGCAGGACCAGCCTGCCGAAGCCGGCCTGCCTGTCGATGAGGGCCAGGTCCAGCAGCACGACCGCCTCCGACGAGTGCTCGCCCAGCCTGATGCTGCCTGTCGTGGCCGGGGCCAGTCCCTGCTCAACGTACCCCAGCGAGGGATGCCTGCAGCACGGGACGAACCCGTCCGGGACCAGCGGCACCATGTCCCGCTCCAGGACGTACCGGACCGCCTCCCTCCCGGTGCGCAGCATGGAGACGTAGGCCAGGGTGGAGTCCGGCTGGTCCTCGTCCACGCCGAAGAGCGCGGCAAGGCCGGTGAGAGGGATGAACGCGGCCGCAACCACCAGGCCTACCGGGCGGGGTCCGAGGCGGAGCGTGAGCACCAGCGAACCGACCACGACGGCCGGATAGGCGGCGAAGGCGTACCTGAAGAAGACGAAGGGCTGGTCGTCCCTCGTGACGACGTCGAGGAGGGAGAGGAAGGCTATCATGCCCGCCACCGTCAGCAGCATGGCCAGGCCGACCCGCCTTCGCCGGGTCGAGGGTCCCGGCAACAGGAACGGCGTCGCCAGGCCGAGGAGCAGCAGGAAGACCCATCTGAGCTGCGGGACCGCTCCGGTCACCGCAAGCAGCGCCGCGCCTGGGAGCACCAGCCCCGGCCGGTACCTCCGGAGGGCGAGATGGGCCGCGCCGGCCGAGACCGGGAGCCACCTGAAGTCGGCGGCCAGGAGGTGGCTGCCGTAGTGCAGCACCTGCTCGGGGACCCTCGCGAGCGTGTACCCGCCGCCGGGACCGATGGAGTGGGTCGGGGTCATGAGGAACCCGCTGCCGAGATGACGCCGGCGGTCCTCCCCCCGAGGAGCCTGCCCAGCCTCCAGGCCCCCATGAGGGCCATCGCGGTGGCTATTGCTGGCAGCAGGTGTACCGTCCAGACCGTGTCGCCCGCCGTCCTCATGACGACGGCCCAGAGCCAGAAGAAGAGCGCCGGGTGCCCCATGCAGCTCTCTCCTCTCAGGTCACCGCGGGGGATCGGCGTCAGGCCGTTCTCCGCCATCCACCTGGCGCTCCTGTAGCCGTAGCCGAGCGCGTCCCTGTAGACCGGCATGGTGCCGAAGACGGTGACGTACAGAACCGCCGTCAAGAGCAGCACGGCCAGGGCGGCGGCGGAGTCCGTCCGGTCCCAGCCGCGGGGGGTCGCGGCGGTGGTCAGGGAGGGCTCCCTGTGAGCCGGAGGCAGGCCGTGCGCAGCTCCCCGGTCACCCAGCTGGTGTCCGGCTCCAGCTTCACCCATGGAGGCACGTGATCGAAGAGGAAGTCGAAGAAGGCATCGTCTCCCAGGAAGGCCAGGTCGAGGACGCAGTTTGACAGACCCTCCTCCAGGTGGTCCCATTCCTTGCCGACGCTCACCATCGGGAGCGGCTCGTCGGTGAACCCGACGGCCGGCTCGCGGTAGGCGGTGACCATCGGCTCCGGCACTATGACGCGGTCGTACCTGGCTGCTGCCCAGCTGCCGGCCGCCCTCGCCTGCTCCAGGGCCGTGATGACTCCCGCCGGTGTGGCGTCCGGCTGGCCGGGCAGCACCTCGGTGCCGGATATGCCGGTCGCCGCTGCGAAGACCGCGGCGGCGAGGGCGGCAGGCAGGCGGGGCAGGTGTCGGACCACCGGCATCAGAAGGAGCAGCATCAGCACCGGGTAGACCCCCATGAAGTGCCGGTAGAACTCGAAGGTCATGCCGCCGCCCGTGAGGGTGAAGATGGAGGCCATGAGAAGCAGCATGAGCAGCACGTAGGAGCCCATCAGCAGCACCGGGCCGTCAGGCCATCTGCCGGCCCGGAGCAGCAGGGCGACGCAGATCGCGAGGAGTGACAGGAGGTATGCCGCCTGCATGCCCGGCAGGAGGGCGAGCGCGGCGACGACGGCGGCGGCCGGGATTGCCAGTCGGAGTCCGAGCAGACCCCTGCCGGCCGCCACCACCCCGACCAGGGCGGGGAACCACCTGTACCCCCTCCCGAAGAGGTGCCAGCCGAAGTACTGCAGCCTCCTCAGTATGCTGCCGAGCGGGTTTCCCACCCCGCCACGGGGCGTGTGCGACGGCTCCAGGAAGTAGCCTATGGTCAGCAGGCTGGCCAGTCCGTTCAGGACGAGGACCAGGACCGGCGATGCCGCTGCCAGAAGCCGGAGCGGCCTTCGAAGGCCGTTCTCCCTCAGCTCCACGAGGAGGAGGGCGCCTGCGAGGACCAGCGTCTGCTCCCTCATGGCCACCGAGAGCCAGCAGAGGGCGACGGCGGGGAGCAGGCGTCCCTGCAGACGAACGTGTATGGACCATACGGATGCCGCCGCGGCGGCGGAGAGCGGGAGCACCCGGAACCCCTGGGCCAGGAAGAGCGGGCTCGCCATCAGCGCCGCCGCGGAGGCCATCCCCAGGGCCGGGCCGCCGAGCCTCCTGCCCAGCCTCCAGGTCCCGAGCAGGGCCAGCCATACGGAGAGGGCCGGCAGCAGGTGCGCGGTGGTCACCGTGTTGCCCAGGACACGCATCAGGACAGCCCAGAGCCAGAAGAACAGTGCGGGATGACCCATCGCCCTCTCCCCGCGCTCCTCCCCTGCCGGGAAGGGGGTCAGGCCGTTGTTCTCCATCCACCTGGCGCTGGCGTATCCGTACCCGAGGCCGTCTCCGTACACCGGCATGCTCCCGAACCAGGCGAGGAAGAGCGCGACGACGACCGCGAGCGAAGCCAGGGCGAAGAGCAGGTCCCGCCGGTCGAGGTCGCCGTCCCCGCCGGAGCTGCCGAAGGGCGGCCGGCTACCCATTCCGGTCCAGTACCACGGACTCCGCCCTGGAGAGAGCATCGAGGGCATCCTCATCCGCCTCGGCGGCTATCAGCTCCTCGACCAGGCCGTCCCGGAGCATCCGGGCCAGCCTCGCAAGCACGTGCAGGTGTGCCTCGGGGTCACGGAAGGCCAGCAGGAAGAAGAGGGAGGTAAGCACGCCGGTGGAGGCTCCGAAGGGTATCGGCCTGGTCGGCCGGGCCAGGAGCAGCACGTCGTCCTCCAGGTAGAGCCTCTCGTCGCTGAGCGGGTGGGGGAAGGCGACCCTCTCGACGGTAGCGGTGCTGGACCGCTCCTCCCGCTCCTCCAGGAGCCGGAGCAGCAGCGCCTCGTCGTAGACGCGGCCGGTATCGCAGGCGAGACCGGCCAGCCTGCGCAGCATGGAGGGCCTGGTGTTCGCGGCGACGCCCAGGTGGGCACCGCAGGCGTCGACCATGGGAGCGACCAGCATGCCGGAGGGGTCCAGCCCGGAGCTCTGGGCGGTGGCCATGCCCATCTCGGATAGCCTGGCGGTTGCCAGCTCCCCCAGCTCCGACTCGAGCGCCCTGACCACGTCGTCCCGGTGGTAGTGGGGTACGCCTCGGACCGGGGTCGCACGCAGGCAGCTGCGGCTGAGCATGCGCTCGACCTCCCTGGCGGAGAGACCCAGTCTCCGGGTCACCTCCTCCAGGGTAACCAGTTTCCTCATGATGCACCTCGGGCAGGCTATCGCCGACGACGTCGGCTGGTATATACTCTACGCCTGACAGTCCTGAAAGGAGCGCGATGAACGACCTTGCTGCACGTTTCCTCAGATACGCCCGGGTGGGAACCGCCTCCGATCCCGGGTCCGGCTCCAGCCCCTCCACCAGGTGCCAGCTCGACTTCCTGCGGAGCCTCGCCCCGGAGCTCCTGGAGGCGGGCGCGACCGAAGTGGAGCTGGACGAGACCGGGACCCTCTACGCCACGGTCCCCGGTGGCTCCGGGACCGAGACCGTTGCCCTGCTGGCCCATGTCGACACTTCGCCTGAGGCCCCGGGAGAGGGAGTGGAGCCCCGGATGCACGAGGGCTGGGACGGCCGGCCGATAGACCTGGGGGAAGGACAGGTCATAGACCCTGATGAGACCGAGGACATGCTCCGCTACAGGGGGGGCACCATTATCACCTCTGGAGGCGATACCCTTCTCGGGGCGGACGACAAGGCCGGCGTGGCGGTCATCGTCGAGGCATGCAGGCTGCTGGCCGGCGACCCCGGTCTCGCGAGACCGAGGCTCAGGATAGCCCTCACCACCGACGAGGAGATCGGCAGGGGAGTGGACGGGCTGGACGTCGAGCGTCTCGGTGCCGACTTCGCCTATACCGTGGACGGCGGCCCACTGGGCAGGATAGACACCATGACCTTCAACGCCTGGTCGCTGCTCTGGCGGGTCCGCGGGCGGGAGGTCCATCCCGGGCATGCCCACGGGATAATGGTCAGCGCATTGCGGGTACTGGGAAGCATCGTCTCCATGCTCCCGGCGGAGGAGATGCCCGAGAACACCAGGGGCATGGAGGGCTACGACTTCCCGATGTCCCTCAGGGCGACCGTCGCCGAGGGGGAGCTGAAGCACATGCTGAGGGACTTCACCGAGGAGGGCATGCGCTCCCGTCTGGCCAGGGCGGAGGCGCTTCGCGAGGCGGTCCGCGCCCTCTACCCCGGTGCGGAGGTCGAGCTCGAGGCCAAGGAGCAGTACAGGAACCCCCACTCGGTCATCAACAGGGACCGCAGGCTGGTCGACTGCGCCATCGAGGGCAGCCGCAGGGCCGGATTCGATCCGGTCGAGACCAGCATAAGGGGCGGGACCGACGGCTCGAGGCTCTCCTTTATGGGTGTCCCTACGGTCAACCTCCCAACCGGGGGGGAGATGTTCCACTCGAGGAGGGAGTGGATAGCGGTCGAGGGGCTCCAGGGTTCCCTGGACACCCTCATGGCGACGCTGGCCGCATGGGATGGCGAAGGCTCGGGAGACCCCTTGCCGACAGGTTCGGAATAGTGCAAAGTTAGATTAAAGGGGAGAGGGTAGACGGGAGGAACAGGCTTGAGAGCTGTGATTCTTCTCCTGGCTCTGGCAGGCTCCACTCTGATGGCCCAGCCCGGCGCCGGTGAGCCGCCCTCCGCGTCTTCCCCGGACGCCGCGCCGGGCTCCCCGCCCGCAGACACCCTGCCACCGGACTCCCTGCCCGCCGACACCCTGCAGGCCGCCACCATCACGCCTTCAACCAGGCCCGAGGAGCCGGAGGCGCTCCTCCAGACCTTCTTCGCCGCTCTGAGGGCCGGAGAGGGGGAGACCGTCGTGGCGCTGGCCTCGGAGGAGCTCCTCGAGAGCGTCGGCGTCATGCTGGACGGGCTGAAGGAGAGCCTGGAGGACGACCCCGACGCTGTGCTCTCGAGGCTCAGGTCTGCCGGCTACTCGGCCGGGCTCGAGGAGATGGAGGACTGGACGCCGGAGGAGTACCTGGCGGCTACCGTCGAGGTGCCCTACATGACTGCGAGGTACGCGGTCTACGAGATGTCCGTCGAGTCGGTCGAGGAGGGAGGGAGGAGCGCCGTCGCCAGCCTGGTCTTCACCACCGCCGGCGGCGCCGAGATACCGTTCGAGGCAACCCTCAACAGGAGCGACGGGCTGTGGTGGGTCTCCGGCTTCATGGGCCTCAGCAGCTTCCCCTGATGCCGGTCAGACCTTCCTGACCTCTTCCCGAGCCCCCTGCGAGAGCTCCGGACAACCGGCGCAGCTCCCCTCCATGACGCCCCTGGCGAGCCTCTCCCGCAGAGCCTCGTAGGCCTCTCCGCGCCACACCTCGTCGAAGCCGCAGGCGGAGAGGTCCCCCAGAGGTTCCGCGAGGTTCCAGTACGGGCACGGGTTCACCAGGCCGTCCGGGTCTATGTAGACCCAGCTCCCCACGTACCTGCAGCCTTCCGCCCCGGGCCCTTCGGCCCCGGTTGCGGGGGCGTTCAGCACGATGCCCCTGTCCGAAGCCCTAAGCCGGGCCTCCGACAGCGCCTCCGCGTAGCGGGGGTCCTCCGTCTCCACCGTGGCGCCGGCCATGTCGAGCCCCTCGTAGGGGACCAGGAGCTCCGCACCCACCGAGACGGCTCCCAGGTCCGCCGCCATGTCGACAATGTCCGGGAGCTCACCCAGGTTCAGGTCCTGCAGCGTGACGCTGAGGGATACCATGGGGAACCGCCTCCGGCGGGCGTCCCGCCCGGCGACAAGCATCCGTATGCCCTCCTTCGTCCGCTCGAGGTCGGCGCCGCCGCGTATGCGGGCGTGCGTCTGCGGACGCGCGCCGTCGACGGAGACGAATAGCGAGGTAGGAGGGTGCCGCAGCAGCATGTCCACCGCACCGCCGTCAAGCAGGGTTCCGTTGGTGACCAGCTCCCTCACCGGGACGTCCGCCCTGCGGAGGTCCGCCAGGTGGTCCTCCAGCGCGGGGTTCATGAAGGGCTCGGCTCCGCAGGAGAGGCCGACCGTGCGGGCCAGGGGGAAGACCTCCGCAACCAGCTTCCGCCAGAGCCCGGGGGACATCTCCGTCCACTTCCTGTCGGGGTCCCGGTCGGAGAGGCGCATGGGACACATCCTGCACCGGAGGTTGCACCTGTTCGTGGTGTCCATCCGGACGGTGAGGAAGCGGCCGGACCTCGGCCTGACCCAGGGGAAGCGTGTCGAGCGCATAAGGTACCTGGACAGCAGCGCCCTCAGGCCCATCGGTCAACACCTCCCTCGGACTCGAGGTTAGTCCCGCAGCCGGGGTTCCGTTATAATCCAAGCTCGAATCTGAGGGATTCACCCGCCAGTCGCAACGGAGGGTTCGATGGGTTCTGTCAGCAGAGCGGAATGGCTAGGTGGGCTCACCTTCGCGGTCGAGCAGGACGGTCACAGGTTCGTCATAGACGGACCGGAGGAGTTCGGCGGGAGGGACCTCGGCCCCAGGCCGAAGAACCTCCTCCTGACCGCGCTCATAGGATGCACGGGCATGGACGTTGTCTCCATACTGGACAAGATGAGGGTGAGCGGCTTCGAGCTCAGGCTCACCGCCGACGGAGAGCTGACACCGGAGCACCCGGTCCACTTCTCCTCCATCAACGTCGAGTTCCGCTTCAGGGGCAACGACCTGCCCAGGGAGAAGCTGGAGAAGGCCGTCAACCTGTCGCGGGAGCGGTACTGCGGAGTCTCGCGTATGCTCGGGGAGGCGGCGGAGCTCAGCTACCGGGTCGTGGTAGAGGAGGCGCCGCCGGAAGAGCCGATATGATGGCCCGGGTCCTCCTGCTCGACTACTCGGTCGACCGGAGCGAGGCCCCCCTCTTCTCGCGCTGGCTGCCGGAGAGCACGGAGACCGAGACCGCCTTCGTGCACTTCGGTGAGCCAATCCCGGATCCCGCCCCCTTCACCCATGTGATGCACACCGGGTCCAGCCTGACCGTATGCCGTGACGCACCCTTCGTCCCGGAGGCGGCGGAGGCCATCCGCAGGTGCGCCGATCTGGGTATCCCGCAGCTGGGCGTCTGCTACGGCCACCAGCTCCTCTGCCGGGTACTGGTTGGCGCCGGCGCCGTCAGGAGATGTCCCTGCGGGATAGAGGCCGGCTGGCTGCCGGTCAGGAGCGTCGGCCCCGGCCTCTCCATCCCCGGCTGCTCGCCGGAGTTCACGGTGCTGCAGTCCCACTTCGACGAGGTGGTGGAGCTCCCGCCCGGCTCCGAGCTGGTGATGACCGGGGAGCATTCCCGGGTACAGGGCTTCGTCAACCGTGCTCTCGGCCTGTTCGGCATGCAGTTCCACCCGGAGTTCGACCGGGAATCGGGCAACACCTTGTTCAGACGGGAGCGGGAGATGCTGGAGGGGGAGGGACTGGACGTAGACCGTATGCTTCTCTCCGGCCCCTCGCTGGACGCGGGGCGAGTCTTCTTCCATCACTTCCTGGCCGGCTTCGAGCCGACCAAGGCCCGCGACTTCTGCCCGGGAGAGAGAGAGAGGGAGGTCCGAGCATGAGGCTGCCGGAAGACCTCGAGCCGAGAGCCGTATGGAGATGGTTCGAGAGGCTCAGCGAGATACCGAGGCCGTCCGGCCACGAGGAGGCCGTGGCGGACATGCTGGTACGCTTCGCCGTGGAGCGCGGCCTGGAGCACGAGAGGGACGCCGCCGACAACGTGCTCATACGCAGGCCGGGAACCGGTGAGGCGGCCGGCGGCCGCTCCGTGGCCCTGCAGGCGCATGTAGACATGGTCCCGGAGAAGACCGACGGCTCGACCCACGATTTCCTGACCGATCCGATACCTCTGGAGCTCGACGGCGACCGCGTCGTCTCCCGGGAGACGACCCTGGGGGCCGACAACGGGATTGGCGTCGCCCTGATGCTCGCCCTGCTCGAGACGGACGACATCTCCCATCCTCCCCTGGAGTGCCTCTTCACGACCGACGAGGAGCGCGGCCTCACCGGCGCGGCGGCCCTCTCGCCCGGCTGGCTTCGCTCGGAGAGGCTCATCAACCTGGACTCGGAGGACGAGAGGGCCTTCTGCATAGGGTGCGCAGGGGGCCTGGACATGGAGGTCGAGGTGCCGCTGGAGCGTACCGCGGGCAGCGGGCAGGCGGCGAGGCTGACCGTCTCCGGCCTTTCCGGCGGCCACTCCGGTATGGAGATAGGGGAGAGCAGGGCCAACGCCCTCAGGATTCTGGGCAGGGTGCTCTGGAGGCTCCGCGAGGAGCACGGGTGCCTGGTCGCGGACCTGAGCGGCGGCACCAAGCGCAACGCGATACCCAGGAGCGCCTCTGCGGAGCTCGTCCTGCCCGGCGGCATAGAGTCGGCGGGCGGTACGGTGTCCGTCGTGGCGGAGGACCTGTCCCGGGAGTACGAGGGCATAGAGGACTCCATGACCGTATCGCTCCTGGAGTCTGAAGATTGCGTTCCGCCCCCCCTCTCCGGAGCCTGCTGCGAGAGGATAGTAGCGATGCTCCTCGCGCTCCCGCACGGCGTGGAGAAGATGAGCGGCGTCGTTGACGGCCTGGTGGAGACCTCCTGCAACCTGGCAGTCGCCGGGATGACCGAGGATGCCCTGGAGCTGACGCTCAGCGTCAGGAGCCCCATGGTCAGCGCCAAGTGCGCCATGAGGGACAGGGTGGATGCCGTCGTCAGGCTGGCAGGCGGCTCCCTGGAGACCGGCGGCAGCTACCCGGGATGGCTGCCCGACCCCTCCTCCAGGCTCCTGGCGGCCGCCTCGGACGCCTACGGTGAGTTCTACGGGAGGGATCCGGTGGTGGTCTCCATACACGCGGGGCTCGAGTGCGGCATCATAGGAGACCGGATGGGCGGCCTGGACATGATATCCGTCGGGCCGGACATCCGCGACGTGCACGTACCGGGCGAGAGCGTGAGCGTACCGTCGGTCGCCGGCTTCTGGGGCTTCCTCACGGTCCTCCTGGCTAGGCTTGGCCGGGATGGCTGAGCCGGAGGCGCTCGGCGGTCTCTTCTCGCTGGCCCTGCAGTCGCTCGAGCCGACGCCGGAGTCGGGTGGGTCACACCCGCTCTCGGCCTCCCAGGTCAGGGAGCTGGAGGCCTTCGGGTGCTTCTGCCGGGACTGGGACCGGGTGACCCTGGTGGGCGGGTCGGACATCACCCGGGTGGAGGGTTGCAGCTTCGAGGGTGACGTCCTGCTCGACCTGAGGCCCCTGGACGGGAGGGACTCCCTGCTCAGGCGCTCCACCCTGCGCAATTGCTCAACCTCCCCCGGCTGCGTCGTGGACGGCGTCGGGCTTCTCGAAGGGGTGGACCTGGGTCCCTGCTGCACGGTCGAGCGGGTCGGCGCCCTGACCTTCGAGCCTGGAGGCGCATGCGGCGTTGGGACTACCCTTCAGCTGGGAGTCGAGACCGGCGAGAGGGACGTCCCCTCGATGCCGGCTCTCATGCCGGAGCTGGCGGCGCTCCTCTCCTCGATGCCCGAGAGGGAGCGGCTGCTCCCAGAGTACGCGCGCCTGCTGGAGGGGCTCCTCTCGGTACTCCGCGGCAGGGCCCGGGGCACTGTCGCCCGCGGCGTCACCGTGCGGGACGCTCGTGTGGTCTCCGGCTGCCATCTCGGGCCGGGCACCGTCATCGACGGCGCGGAAGTGGTGCGGGAAAGCGTGCTGCTCGGCTCCGATGCGGGGGCCGCCCGCATCTCCGACGGCGCCACGGTAAGGGGCTCGGCCCTGCAGTGGGGGGTGAGCGTCGACTCCGGCGCCATCGTGCAGGACTCGGTCGTATGCGAGCGCTCGCACGTGGAGATGGGCTGCCGCGTGACCTCGTCGCTCGTCGGGCCCAACAGCGGCCTCGGCGGGGGGGAGGTCACCGCGAGCCTCGCCGGCCCGTTCACCGCCGCCCATCACCAGTCGCTGCTGATAGCGGCCTGGTGGCCTGAGGGCAGGGGGAACGTCGGCTACGGCGCCAACGTGGGCAGCAACCACACCTCCAGGCTCCCCGACCAGGAGACCCGTCCGGCCGAGGGGATGTTCCTCGGCCTCGGCTGCTCGGTGAAGTTCCCGTCCGACTTCACCGGCTCACCCTACTCCGTCGTGGCCACCGGCGTCGTGCTGCTCCCCCAGAGGCTCTCCATGCCCTTCTCCCTGGTATGCGAGCCCTTCGGGCACGCGGCCGGGGTCCCGCCGGCCTATGCCCAGGTCATCCCGGCCTGGATGCTCACCGACAACCTCTTCGCGCTGCTCAGATCCGACGCCAAGTACGCCTCCCGCGACCGTACAAGCGTGTGGCGGGGCGGGGGCGGGACGGTCCTCCGGCGGGAGACCGTGGAGCCCATGCTCCTGGCAGCGGAGGACCTGGACGAGCTGGACGGCCGCGGTCCCTACACCGGCCGTGACCTCCCCTCCCTGGGCAGGTGCTTCATGATGGGAGAGCACCGCGGGCAGGCCGTCCTGGCCTACAGGCGATTCGCGCTCAGGTGGGCGCTGACCGAGCTGCTGGGCGAGCTGCGCGGCCGGACGGGACGGGAGAACGACCGCGCCGGGGAGGTCATACGCGACCACGGACCGGATGGCGACTCACGGGACCTCATGCGTCTCCTGGCCCGGATGCTGGAGGAGGACGCCGACTCCGCCAGGCAAAGCCGGGCCCGGGACCATGGCCGGGGCTCCCGGGTCATCTCCGACTACGGCGCCCTCCATCCGCCGCCCGAGGACGACCCGGTCCTGCGGTCCGTCCTCCTGGACCTGGAACGGCTGAGGGAGCGGGCGCTGGATCACGCCTGACCGGATCGTTCCCCGGGCCTCCCTAACATCTCCCTAACAGGTCCTTGCGATACTCCCCGAAGACGCATCATGCTACGCAACACCGTCATGCGAACGGCGGACCGCCGAAGGGAGACCCCCGATGAGGAGCCCGGCAGCTCTGCTCCTGGTGCTGGCCGCTGCGGCCCCCCTCCACGCCATCGACCTGGAGGGCGCGGTCTACGGATACCTTGCGGCAGGAACCTACTACGTGACCGACGATATACACGTCCCCTCCGGACAGACGCTCACGCTCGCCCCCGGGGTGACCTTCCTCTTCGAGGAGGGGACCTTCGAGGAGTACGAGTTCGACATCGAGGGCACGCTGAGCGCCGTGGGCACACCGTCACGGCCAATCACCTTCGACGTGGCCCCCGGCGTGGAGGAGTTCAACTACATCCGCATCGCCACCAGCTCCACGAACATGGACCACTGCATCGTTCGGAACGCCGGCAGCGAGTCCATGACCGGCGACGGCGGGCTGATGGTGGACGGCTGCAGCCCGACCATCGAGAACACCGTCATCGAGGACTGCTCCTGGCACGGACTGGTGGTGGACGGCTCCTCCGCCCGGCCCACCGTCCGGAACTGCGTCATGCGCAACAACGGCAACGACGGGGTCGACTGCGACGGCGGCGCGGGCATCTTCCTGGAGAACTGCCGGGTATCGGACAACGGCGAGGACGGCATCTGTCTCTCCAGCGGCGAGAACCTTGTGGTCGGCTGCCTGGTCGAGGGCAACGGCGAGGACGGGATCGACTGCAACGGCATCACGGAGTACGACGCCACCATCGTGAACTGCACCGTCGGGGCGCATCCCAGCGAGGGTCTCTCGGACTGCTCGGGCTTCACGATGATCAACTGCGTGGCAGTGGACGGCGACGGGGAGGAGCTCGCCGACGGGACGGTCCACACCTTCGTCATGGACGAGGAGTCCTTCTTCGGCTTCGCAGCTCCCGGTTCCGGAAACTACCGCCTCCTGCCCGGCTCCCCGCTCATCGAGTGCGGGACCCGCTTCGGTCAGTCCTCCGGCCTCCTTCCGGACACCGACCTGGACGGGAATCCGAGGATCAACGGCATCGTGGACATCGGCTGCTACGAGAGTACCTCGACCCCGCCCACCGGCGAGGCGGGCGAGTACTTCTCCAGCGCCCTCGTCATGCCCAGGATGAACCGACCGGTGATCAGGACCAGGGGCGAGTCCTTCGATGTATGGGTAGCGAGGCTGGGCAGCTTCGGAGCATCAGACGCGCAGGTGACCCTGGTCGGCCCCGGTGGGGACCGGCACGGCCTCCAGGTGATCTCGGTGGACCATTCGGACGTCACTCCGGGCAGCGAGCTGGCCGTGCAGCTGTACGCCCCGGGCATCGAGCGCGTGCAGACCGTCGGGGTCCAGGTGCCGCTTGCGGTCCCGGAGGGCTTCTACGACATCGAGGTGCAGCTCGCCGGCCGGACCTACACCAGCGTGAACGCGGTGAAGGTGCTCGCGGAGTACCCCTTCCGCTGGGGCATGATGCACATCACCGACACCCACGTGGGCTACGACGAGGAGGAGTACACCGCCTCACAGAGGCTGAAGTACTGCGCCAGGGAGATAAACTTCCTCGACCCGGAGTTCGTCGTGATAACCGGCGACGTCCACGAGGACCTGAACCCGGGCAGCGACTTCGTGGACAGCACTCTCTATGCCCTCTCGCTCCTCCACGTGCCGGTTCTGGTCATACCGGGCAACCACGACCACTACAACAGCGGCTCGGAGTACTACCCCTACGCCTGGATGCGTTACTACCACGAGGTCAGCAGGTCCATGAACACCGAGTTCGTCTTCGGCGGGTCTGCCTTCTACGGGCTCAGCTCCCAGTGGGACCTGGGCCTCACCGAGCTCTGGAGGTGCATGGGCCCTACGGACGCGGCTCTCTCCTGGGTGGAGGACAGGCTCCTGGCGACCTCCTACGACGGCCCGCTCTTCCTGGGGATGCACGGACCCTGCTACGACTACTTCAGCTGGAACGCCAGCAACGTCTCGGAAGTCAGGGAGCTCCTGGACGCGTACGGCTTCAGCCTCTGCCTGGCCGGCCACACGCACAGGTGGGAGACCTTCCTGAACGAGGGCGACAACTATCTTGGCAGGAACGACTTCGACAGCGACGACGACTGGGGCCGGGACGTGGAGTTCCCCGGCTACCCGCTGCACGTCCAGACCAGCTCGCTGGGCAAGGAGGAGCACCTCCCCTTCCCGGGGCCGGCGATGCTCCCCCGCGCCGGCGAGGGAAGGGTGGAGCTGGATGACCTCCTCGAGACCATCGAGGACGACCAGGACGGCCTCTTCGGTGACTCCATAGCCTGGCGATGGATACAGATGGACGGCAGCGAGGTCGAGTTCTTCACCATCGACGGCGACGACGACGGATACCGCAGCACCGAGAACTGCTGGATACTGGGCGAGCTGTCCTTCCAGGTGGAGCAGATGGGCGGCGGGGTCATCCGATCGACGGTCACCAACGGCCACTACGAAGACTGGTACGAAGTCCGCCACTACGTCCCCGCCGTCCCGGGCCAGGCGTACTCGGTAAGCGGGGGCACCTTCGTCAGGCAGCACTCGGACGGCACCGTCGAGGTGGCGGTGGACTACGTCGGGGGCGGGAGCGGCAGCGTGGTCACGCTCACCCCGGAGACGGGGGTCGGGCAGGGTCCGGGTACGGGCGAGCTCGCGCTCGGCGAGCCATTCCCCAACCCGTCGACCGGCTCGTTCACTCTCGGCCTCGAGGTCCCGGAGGGCGGTGCCCGGCTGAGGGCCGAGGTCTTCGACATCTCCGGCCGCGTGGTCGACGTCCTGGTCGACGGCGTGCTGGACGGCGGAGCGCACACTCTCGTCTGGTCCGGGCTCGGGGAGGAGGGTGAGCCGGCACGTCCGGGCATCTACTACTGCCGCATGACGGCCCCCGGCTTCGACCGGGTCAGGCGGATGGTCCTGCTGCCCTAGAAGTCTCCGCAGCGGAGAGGCCGGGCCCGGGGAGCCGCCGCTACCTCGGGCCCTTGCCCTGCCCTTCTCCGCCGGTATCTTTATGAGCAGAGGGAGGTGGCGCAATGCACGGGAGAATGTCCGCCGCTGTACTGGCATGTGCCCTCCTGGCACCTGCAGGTGCTCTCGCCTGGGGCTTCTACGACTCCATGGAGTACGGGACCACCCTGGTATCGATCACTCCGACAACGGCAGCCATGGGCGGCGCCCGCGCCCTGCCGGGGGCCGGGGGTGCCTCCGTCTTCCTGAACCCGGCGGAGCTGGCCGGCATGGAGGGCGTGGAGCTGCAGGCCGCCAGCGGATGGATCCAGTGGTCCAGCGACGTGAGGGGGCTGAACGAGTTCGAGCACGGCGAGACCGGGACGATGCTCGGGCCGGCGTGCGCCACCCTGCGGTTCGGCCTGCCCGGCGACCTGGCCGGGTCGGTAGGCTTCGCCAGCGTGGCCGACTTCAGGTTCGACGGGACGAACATGGTCCTCTCGGAGCCCTGGCCCGGGAGGTACGAGATAGTCGCGGTCGACAACCTGGACTCCCGGGGCTCGCTCTGGGAGATCTGCGCCGGGTTCGGCGGGTTCCTGACCGACCGGGTTGCCGTGGGCCTCTCCGGCGGCCTGAGGAGCGGCAGCGGCGACTGGGAGCTGTTCCATAACGTTCTCGAGGGTGGCGTGGACTACACCGTGACCGGCTCGTGGGAGGAGGCGGCCGGCTGCGTCCACGTCGGTGCTCTCGTCGACGCCGGGATAGCCACCGTCGGGCTGTCGGCGGTGACCGGCAGCGACATGTACCGGGACATGGTGTCGGTCGGCGTGCAGCGCCGCATGGAACCCCTGAACGGGCCTGTCGGCTGCGAGATGACCGTGCAGGATGTATCGGGAGACAGCCGCATCACAGGTACCGCGTTCGTCGCCGTGAATGGCCTGGTGCCGAACGTACGGAACGTCTACAGCGTCGGCTTCGACAGGGTGCCCGAGTACAGCCGGGCCGGACTCTGCATGGGTACCGGCGCGACCCTGGATCTGCGGGCCCTTACTCTTGAGATGGCGGTGGAGTGGAGGACGACGGGGAGGGCGGGCCACTCGGTGCCCGACTCTCTCGTCACGTCCGTCGACCAGTCTGAGACCTACTACCTGGCGGGGCTCACCTGGGATATCCGCTGAGTCTGCCCTCGAGGGAACGGACGCCTCCCTTATAGAGATTTAACATCCCCGCCATATCCATCCCCCCGAACTGGCAGAGAGCCGAGGGGGAGAGATGAAGCGCTCCATGCAATCGATGACACCGGGGACGATCCCGGGGCCTGATCGCAGACGATCCCGGGGCATGGCTGCGCGCTCCCGCCCGGCACGAGTCGATACGTATGAAACGGATTCGGAACCGGGCGGGGCAGTGAGCTGCTCCCGTCCGTACCAGAAGGTACCGACGTGCGGGGAGGGGCCCGGCAGGGCTCACGGCCATCCCTCCGGCCGTTGTTCCCCGACCCCGCCCGCGGCCCCGCTGCCATCCCGCACGCGGTACCGGACGGTCTTTCCTGCAGGTGCCCGCTCCCTCCAGGAGGGGCGCCGGCACGGCATGGTGCGGGAGCTCAGTGTAGTGAGGTAGGATCCGGCCAGGTCCTGGGAGCTCCCGTATCGGAGGCCGGCCGCTTCGGCGGCCGGCCTCCCGCTTCCTCGTGCTATGCCCACGCCTTTACATCTGAACAACTGTTCATATATTCATAGCTAGTCTATGAAGCGATCCTCTCCCACGGGACGGGAGGTACCCGAATGATTACGTTCCTGGGCGCCGCATGGGCGACGGTACTGGCGATAGCGCCATCCATACTGCTCGGGCTGCTCCTCGCGGGCCTCTTCCACGTGGCCGTCAGCAGGCGGAGGGTCATGGCCTGGCTCGGGCGGCCTGGTCCCCTCAGCAGCGTGAGGGCGGCGGTCGTCGGGGTGCCGCTGCCCCTCTGCTCCTGCGGCGTGATACCCGCCGCAGCCGGCCTGCGGAGGGACGGAGCCTCGAAGGGAGCGGTCACCTCGTTCCTCATCAGCACGCCCCAGACAGGGGTCGACTCCATAGCGGTCACATGGGGAGTTCTCGGATGGCCGGTGGCGCTGGCCAAGGTCGTGGCCGCCTTCCTGGCGGGAGTTATCGGAGGTACCCTGGTGGACCGGGGAGAGCCTGCCATCGAGCCGGGTACGCATCCGGACTCGGTCGGCGGCCGCCGGGCTGGAGGGGCTCTCCGCAGGCTCTGGTCCCATTCCTTCGGCACGCTCCTCGGAGACATCTACGGCTGGCTGGCCTTCGGTGTGCTGGTCTCCGCCCTCATCACTGTCCTGGTGCCTCCGGACAGCCTGGCCGGGTACGAGTTGCTCAGGGGGCCTCTGGGCCTGCTGGCTGCGCTTGTAATCGGCATACCGCTGTACGTCTGCTCCGTGGCCTCGGTCCCCATCGCGGCCGGTCTCATCTACGCCGGGCTGCCTGTCGGCAGCGCCCTGGTCTTCCTGATGGCCGGGCCCGCCACCAACGCGGCGACCATGGGAATGGTGCGCAGGACCCTGGGGACGAGGGTGTTCCTGGTCTACATGCTCACCGTGATCGGGATAAGCCTGGCGGCGGGCGGACTGCTCAACGGGCTGGACGTCAGGGGTACCGTGCCGGAGGAGATGGTCCACGGTGCGGGGAGGACGAGCGTTCTGGAGCTGGTATCCGCTCTCCTTCTCCTGGCCGGTATGGCCTGGCTCGCCTTCTCCCGGCTCCGAAGGGCCATCGGAGGCCGTGCGTCGGGGAGCTGCCCCGGCGGCACCGCCGCGCTGTCGGTCAGTGGGATGACATGCTCCGGCTGCGAGGGCAGGGTGGAGGCGGCTGCCCGGTCCTTCCCCGGGGTCACCTCCGCTAGGGCCTCGGCGGAGGCGGGCAGGCTCGAGCTCCGGTTGGACGGCGAGGTCGACCTGGAGAGTCTGGCCGAGCGGATAACGGGGGCCGGCTACGCCGCCGAGGTCGAGGGGGGTGGATGCGATGACGCCTGCGGCTTCTGACCTGGAGATGATTCCCTCGAGGGAGGAGCTGGAGCTTCTGGCCGAGCTCTACCACCAGATGGCCTACCCGACCAGGCTTGCTATCCTCATGCACCTGCTCTCCGGCGCGGCTTGCGTCTGCGAGCTTGCCGAGGCCGTCGACGTGAGCCCGTCGGCGGTCTCCCACCAGATGCGCCTTCTGAGGACAGCCGGCCTCGTCAGGGGCAACAGGAGGGGGCGACACGTGGACTACTCACTCGCCGACGACCACGTGAGGGACCTCCTCGAGACCGGCCTGGAGCACGTCAGGGAGTAACCCCCTCCGTCCCCAAAGTTGAAAGAATTCAACCCCGGGGTCCGACCCCGGGGTTGAATGGGGCTAGGAGGCGGTCCGGGTCGACGGCGGCCCGTAGACGGGTCATGCCCCGTATCTCCTCCCCGGAGTACATGATGCCGAGGTAGTCTGCCTTCAGGCGTCCGAGGCCGTGCTCCGCTGAGACGGTCCCGCCCATCTCCACCGAGATCCTGGCTATCTCCCTCATGGCCTCCTCCGCCGAATCCAGCTCCCGCTCGCTCCCCGGAATGGCGTTGGCGTGCAGGTGTCCCTGGCCGGCGTGCCCGAAGACGACGAAGGGCAGCTCCCGCTCCTCCAGGACCGTCCGGACCCTGGAGTAGTACTCGGGCAGCAGCCGGGGAGGGACCGCACCGTCGGAGCCGAGCTTGTGGATGCCCGGGCATTCCCTGGCCGCCTCCGCTATCCTGTGGTTCACCGACTCCGGCAGGGAGTGGCGGAGGTCCCGCAGCTTCCTGCGCTCGACCGGCTCGAAGCCTCCCCAGGCGTCCTCGGCGCTCATGCCGTGCCGTGAGAGGAGCTCCTCGACAGACAGGAGCAGTCGGTCCAGGCCCTCCTCGTCTGCAGCCTCGTGCCTGGTCAGCAGCGCTCCCCGGGCCCCCTCCGGAGGAGGCGGTACGTCCCCCGGGTGCCCGCGCATGAAGTCCAGGCACCTGTCGTCCATCAGCTCGAGCGCCCGGAGGCCCAGACGGTCCCCGGCCTCGCAGAGGGAGCGGTAGAGCTCCCACAGCGTATCCGCGTCCCCGGGGAAGACGGCCAGGTCCAGCACGTGGGCCGGCACCTCGGCCAGCTCCAGACCGGCACCGACGACGAGGGCCAGGGTGCCCTCGGAGCCGATGAACAGGTCTATCAGGTCCATCCCCGGCCTTACGTGGTAGCCGGCGGCGTTCTTCGGCGGTTGCGGCCTCTCGAGCTCCGGTAGCCTGAGCTCTCCGATGTCCGGATGGAAGCACCTGCCGTCAGGGGCGAACCGGTACTCCCCGCGCCGCAGCTCGACAGGCCTCCCGCCGGGCAGGACCAGTGAGAGGGAGCGGACCCATCTGCGGGTCGAGCCGTACATCAGGCTGTCCGAGCCGGAGGCGTCGGTGGCCACCGTCCCGCCAAGGCTTGCTGTCATCTCCGTCGGATCGGGCGGATAGAAGAGGCCTCCACCCTCGTCCTCCAGGTACCCGGCGATATCCTCGAGGGTCGTGCCGGCCCCCACCTCCAGGGTCCCGTCACCGGCATCCCTTATCCACCTGAGCGCGCCGGACGAGACCACCGCGCCACCCTCCGGGAGCGCTCCCGCAGCTATCCCGGTGAGCCCGCCGGAGACCGTTAACGGCATCTTCCGGGCGGTGGCCTCAGCCATGTACGAGGCGGCCTCCCCTGGCGTCTCCGGCCAGGCGGCCTCCTCGCACCAGGCGCCGAGGAGCGAGGATTCGTCCCCGAGCAGGTCAGCCGCGAGGCTCTCCACCTCTTCCCTGCCCCTGAGAAGCCTCATGCAGCCCCTCCCGCCTTGCTGTGCCGGAACTGAATCCTATAATCAGAGCTACTATGTCCGAAGCGCTACGATAGCGACAGTCACGACCGAGAGGGAGGCTCGATGGGCGAGACTTTCGCGATGAAGGTCCTCGGAAGGGCCGCGGGGAGGAAGGTCTCGGAGGGAGAGACGGTCACCGTCGAGCCGGACTTCGTCCTGACCCACGACAACACCTCCGCCATTGCGGGCGAGTTCGAGAGAACGGTGCCCGACGGCGTAGTCAGGTTCCCTGAGAGGCTCGTGGTGGTGCTCGACCACGTAGTGCCGGCGGCCACCTCGGAGCAGGCCGCCTCCCACGCCCTTACCCGCGAGTTCGTCCGGAAGCAGGGGATCGACCGCTTCTACGACGCAGGCTCCGGCGTCTGCCACCAGGTCCTCCCCGAGAAGGGTCTGGCCGCCCCGGGCTCCATCATAGTAGGCGCCGACAGCCATACCCGCACCTACGGGGCCTTCAACTGCTTCGCCACGGGCATAGACAGCACCGAGGCGGCGGGGATATGGATTTCCGGCCGGACCTGTTTCAGGGTTCCCGAGACGATCTCCCTGAACCTGGCGGGGGTCCTCGGTCACGGCGTCTCGGCAAAGGACCTCGTGCTAACAATCATCGGCGACATAGGAGCGGAAGGGGCCAAGTGCATGTCGGTGGAGTTCCACGGCCCGGCGCTGGGCAACCTCCGCATCAACGACCGCATGACCATAGCGAACATGGGTATGGAGATGGGGGCCAAGCTGGCCGTCTTCCCGGCCGACAGCTACACCGAGGCCTTCCTCGGCCCCAGGGGCGTCGACACCTCCGGAGCCGTCTGGAGCGACCACGACGCGGAGTACGCCGAGGAGAGGAGCTACGACCTGGAGGAGGTCGTCCCTGTCGTGGCGTCACCGCACAGCGTCGACAACGTCGTACCTGTGCGGGACCTGCCCGAGACCCGCATAGACCAGGTCTTCCTGGGGACCTGCACCAACGGACGGCTGGAGGACCTGGAGGCCGCCGCGGATATCCTGAGGAACCACCAGGTGGCCCCCGGTGTGAGGCTACTCGTCGGACCGGCCTCCAGGGAGGTCCTCTGGCGGTCCATGGAGCAGGGGGTGCTGCAGGTGCTGGTGGCCGCCGGGGCCGTGGTGCTCCCCGCCGGGTGCGGTCCATGCCTGGGCGCCCACCAGGGTGCTCTCGCCCCCGGCGAGAGGTGTCTCTCCACCGCCAACGGGAACTCCAGGGGCAGGATGGGGGAGATGGAGGCCGAGATATACCTCGGAAGCCCCGAGACCGCCGCGGCCTCGGCCATCACCGGCAGGATAACCGACCCGAGGGAGGTGATCGAATGAGCGTCTTCCACTACCCGGAGGACGACATCGACACCGACCTGCTCCTCCCGGGCAGGTACACCTCCACCTGCTCGACCGGCCCCGGGATAGCTCCGCACCCGCTGGAGGGCCTCGACCCCACCTTCGCCGAGCGGGTCCGGGAGGGCGAACGTTGATGTCATACCGGATCCCGATGCTGCTCCTGCTCATCGCCTCGGCGGCCGCGCCCGTCCTGGCGGACGGGGGGCTGGTCGTATCGGCCGGGCCGGTGCTCTCGAACCTCTCTCCCGAGTCGGACCGCTACCGGGACAGGTTCCTCACCCCGGGGACCTCTGCCGGCCTGGCGGTGGAGCTGGACGCCCCGGGGGCGCTCTCCTTCCTCCTGACAGGCGAGTACTTCTGGAAGGGCTCCTCCCCCTCGGGATGGGACGGTGAGCTGGACGCCGTGCTGGTCTCGGCCATGCCGGTGGTACAGCTCCCCCTCGTGGAGAGGTTCGGTCTCTTCGCGGGAGGCGGGGCAGTCTACGTCTCAGGCAGCTACTCCGGCACCGACGACTTCGGTAACTACGTGGAGGCCTCGGGCAGCACCGTCGGTTTCGGGCTCACCGTGGGGCTGGACGTCTCCATAGTGCCGCCCCTCTCCGGCAGGCTCGAGTACAGGCACGCCTTCGCCGACCTCAGGACCGACAGGGCGGACATAGACGGCCAGGAGACAAGCATCTACCCCGCAGTGGAGAGCGATCTGGGCTACTCGCAGCTCTGCCTGACCTTCCCGCTGAGCGTCCTCGGCGAGGAGGGGTCGGTGCTCCGTTGACGGTACAGAGCTGCAGGCTTAGTATCCCGCACCCCGGAGCCGGCGTAGCTCAGCTGGCAGAGCAGCGCATTCGTAATGCGCAGGTCAA
>CAYREX010000010.1:0-104874 GCA_964423505.1 uncultured bacterium
CGCAGCTCCCCCCTCTCCCCCCTCCCGCCGGGTGCAGCTCGCGGGCTTGATGCGAGATACCCAGAAGCTTCAGGTCTTGCAAGACAAGGAACCCGCCCGGACCCGACCGGCCCGGGCGGGCAGACGCGACGCGGCTTTCCGGCTAGTCCCCCTGCTCCCCGGCGAGGAGCCGCTCGGCCCTCTCCACGTCTATGGTTCCCTCACGGAGCATCCTGAGGACCTCGGAGGGCTCCATGGGCATCCTGTCCCCTCCCAGCTCCCTGAACATCCTGTCGATACGCTGGCGCACGGTGGGATAGGAGACCCCGAGCTTCCTCTGGACCTCCTTCAGGTTTCCCCTGGCGTCCATGAAGAGGCGGAAGAGCTCCGCGCTCTCGCCCTCCAGGCTGCATACGGGGCAGGTGTCGAACTCCCCGGTGACCTCGGTCCCGCAGCCGGCGCAGACCATGCGCACGACCACGAGACGGTCGCCGCAGGAGGGGCACCTGGGCGGCATCGAGCTATCGGCCATGGCTCACGTCCCCTCCGTCAGGTGGACGGAGACGTTCCCGCCCATCGCCTTGAGGCCCAGCCTGGGCCCCTCTCCTCCGCCGAGCTCGGCCTCGACCCTGGCACGGCCGGGCCCGGATGACCTGGTCTCCGAGGAGAAGCTCGGGTCCAGGTCTATCGAGCCGCCGAAGGAGCTTGCCGATACCCTGGCGCCGGAGTCGGCGGGCAGGCACAGGCTCATCGCTCCGCCCACGGTGGAGACCCTGGAGTCGGCCACCCATCCGGGGGAGAAGGTTATGCTGACGTCGCCGCCGACCGACCTGAGCTCCTGCCTGCCGCTGACGCCCTCCATGCGGACGCCGCCGCCGACGCTCCTGACCTTCATGTCGCCGCGGAGGCCGACGGCGCGCAGCCTGCCCCCGGCCAGCGTGGCCCTTACCTCCGTGACGGAGTCCGGCACAAGGAGGGCGAGGTCCTCCCCGCCCCACTCGAGGCGCACGATCCCGTCGCCAGCCAGGACCCTCACCTCGGGGGCGTCACCCTTCCTGCCGAGGAGCGGTTCCTCGGTCCTCTCGAGGAGGAGGTCTCCCCCCTTCCTGAAGCCGCCGGCGCCGTTACGGACCTCCAGCACCGTGCCCTTCTCGGGCTCGATGCCCTCCCCGGTCAGCTCCACCTCCTCCAGTAGCTCGTCCTCCTCATCTCCGTCCCCGACGAAGACGGTACCGGAGACGCCGGTCACCGCCTCCGCCACGGCGCTCCTCACGGCAGGCCCTATGCTGGAGAGCGTCTCGGTGACGTTCTCCATCATGACCTGCCTGTGCCGCCTGGCCCTTCCGGCCGGAGACTCCGTGGTGCGGCGCCTCTTCTCCCTCCCCCTCTCCACCGCCTCGAGGAGCCTGGCCCCCTCCTCGGCGGTAACGTCGCCCGAGGCGACCATCTCCAGGATCTCGCGCTGCTCGCTGCTCATGCTCACTCCCTTCATGTTGACACCAATGTATAAAGGGAGATTGATAATTTGTCAAGTTCCATTTCTATTTTTGTGCCTGCGTCCGGGCGGTCTTCCCAGCACTGCCTCCACCTGCCGCCTCTTGCGGGAGGGCCTGCGGACGACGTCCAGCTCCCCTCCCCCCGGGTCCAGCCCGGTCAGATACATGGCCGTGGCGACGGTCATCGGGGTGGGAAGGAAGACCTGCACCTTGGAGGGCCTGACGCGGAGCGACCGGAGCCTGGCGGCGGTCTCCCTCATCTCCCCCGGGCCGCAGCCGGGGAAGGCGGCGATTATGTAGGGGGAGTGCGGCATCCCCGAGAGCTCTGCAAAGAGGCGGGCGAAACGCTCCCATACCTCTGGAGGCGGCTTTCGCATCAGTCGGCATACCTCCGGGGAGAGGCTCTCCGGAGCGGTCTTGAGGTAGCCCGGCGTATGCCTGTCGGCGAGCTGCCGCATGAACTCGCCGTCCGAGACGGCCAGGTCGTGCCTTATCCCGCTGGAGACGAAGACGTGCCGGACGCCCTCCTGGTCCTCGGCGTCACGGAGCAGTCGCATGTACGGTCCATGGTCGGTCCGGAAGCGGGGACATGGCTCCGGGTGAAGGCAGGAGGGCCGCCTGCATCTCCCCTCCGCCCCGGGGTCGGAGCAGCCCAGGCCGTACATGTCTGCGGTGGGGCCGCCCACGTCGGTGATGGTGCCGCCGAACCCGGACGATCCCGCTATCGTCCTTATCTCCGCCAGCACCGAGGCCCTGCTGCGGCTGGTGACGTGCCTCCCCTGGTGCAGCCCCAGGCCGCAGAAGCTGCAGCCTCCGGCGCAGCCGCGGAGAGCCGTGACGGAGTCCCTTATCATGTCGAAGGCGGGTACACGGTCCCCGCAGGAGGGATGGGGGCTCCTGACGAAGGGGAGCTCGTAGAGCCTGTCCATCTCCCCGGTGGAGAGAGGGGGCTGAGGCGGGTGGACCACGAGGGTCCTGGTGTCGCTACTCTGGACCAGCGTCACGTCGGAGAAGGGCAGGGAGGCCCTCTCCGCCTCCAGGGTCATCCTCATGAAGGCCCGTCCGTCGGACGCCGCCTCCTCGTGGGATGGCAGCTCGAGATGGCGCTCCGGGAGCAGGGCCTCCATCCGCTCGCTGCCGCCGTACGTGGCGGTCCCCCGGATACCTTCGAGGCCCCGACCTTCCTCCAGGGCCCGCGCTATCTCGGATACCGCCCTCTCGCCCATCCCGTAAACGAGGATGTCCGCCTTGGTGTCGAGCAGTATGGAGCGCCTCACGCGACCGCTCCAGAAGTCGTAGTGGCTGATCCTCCTGAGGCTCGCCTCGATGCCACCTATGACCACCGGCACTCCGCCCATCACCCGCTTCACGGCGTTGACGTAGCGGAGGAGCGCCCTGTCCGGCCTCCTGCCGGGTCTTCCCCCGGGGGTGTAGGCATCCTCGGAGCGGAGCCTGCCGAGAGAAGTGTAGTGGGCCACCATGGAGTCCATCGCACCGGAGGTAACGCCGACGAAGAGCCTGGGCCTGCCGAGAGCGAGCAGCTCCTCCGGCCTGGAGAGGTCCGGCTGTGCGATGATGCCGACCCTGTACCCGAGGCTCTCCAGGTGCCTCCCGACGAGAGCGGCGCCGAAGGAGGGGTGGTCGACGTAGGCGTCACCGGTCACCAGCACGACATCGCAGGCGTCCCAGCCGCGTCGCCTCATCTCCTCGCCGCCGACCGGCAGGAAGTCCCTTCGGCTCATCCGGTCTCTCCTCCCTCCGATGCAGGAACGCTACGGGCGGGTCGGCGACTTGACAAGCGCTGCCGGACCGGGGACAACAGTAGTGTACGCATGTTCACGGCGCAGAAGGGAGTGATCATGAGCAGGGAAAAGGCAACGGTTTTCTCGGAGCGCCTCCCGGGCGGACGGACCAGCTACTTCGTAGACGTCAGGCAGGCGGTCAACGGGCGGTTCTACCTCACCCTGACCGAGTCCCGGAGGAACGGAGAGAGCGGGTTCGACCAGAGCAGGGTGTTCGTCTTCGAGGAGGCCGCACCCGAGCTGGAGCGCCTGCTGGGCAGGGCCATGGGTCACATGGGCCGGGCCGTCTCGGAGAGGGGGCCGCTTCCGGAGCCGGACGTAGGCCCCAAGACCGGCTCCAGGTGGACCGAGGAAGAGGAGGAGGCCCTCAGGAGCGGCTTCCTGGCCGGCAAGCCCACCGCCGACCTCGCCTCGGAGCTGGGCCGCAGCCGCAGGGCTCTGGAGATGAGGCTGGAGAAGCTGGGCCTTGCCACCGCCGGAGAAGACAGGGCCGGGTGACCCTCCGGAGGGTCACCTGCCTGAGTCGCACCTGGAGGTCAGCTCCGAGACCCACCTGTCCACGTCGGGCACCTGCCAGGCGGCCGCGTCCTCCCCCCCCTCCTCCTTCCGGAAGCCGACCTCCAGAAGCCTTACGCCCCTGCTCTTCCCCAGGAAGCTCTTCGGGGTGGACACCCGACTGACCCAGCGCAGCGGCACCCTGACCTCCCTGGACGGGGCGAGCATCCTGAAGTAGAGCTCCGACTCCGTCAGGATAAGCACCCCGTTTCCCCTTGCCTGGCGCATCCCCCGGGAGGAGATGCCGAAGAAGTTGGCCATGGGCGCCGTCATCACCCTGACGTGCTCAGGGTGGGTGCTCTCCACCTCCGACATAGCCCGGGCCAGGAGCCTCCGCACGATCAGCACCGGGACGGCTACGGCGACAACAACTATCAGGACCAGCAGAACAATCGGCACGAGCGTCCTCCTTCCACTCACGGCGGAGCGCCCGGTACGGGCGGTGCCGGACGGCTCCGAGCCGGAGCCACTCCACGCCACAACCGAATATGTAACATGTTAGCCCGGCGCGGGTCCGACCGCGCTGGAGGTACCATGGACCTGGGGAGGATGGCCCTGCTCTGCCTGGCCGGGGTGGGTGCGGGCTTCGTCAACGTGAACGCGGGTGGGGGTTCTTTCCTCACCATACCGCTTCTGATGGTCCTCGGCGGCATGACCGCGGTCGAAGCGAACGGGACCAACCGGATAGCCGTGCTGGTCCTGAACCTGATGGCCATATGGCGGTTCAGGAGGAAGGGCTTCAGGGACCTGCGCCAGGGAATGGGGCTGGCCCTCTCGGCGATAGCCGGTTCCATCCTCGGCTCACACCTCGCCCAGGACATAGGAGAGCCCACGTTCAGGGTGGTCTTCGCCATCCTGATGCTGCTGGGCCTTGTGGTGGTGCTCAGGAAGCCGCCGGCGAGCGACGCATGCAGCGAGCATCTCAGGCATCCGGTCCTCCAGGTGCCTCTCTTCTTCCTCGTGGGCCTCTACGGGGGTTTCGTGCAGGCCGGCACCGGCTTCCTCATCATCTTCGCCCTCTCGATGGTGGGAGGGCTCTCGCTGGTCAGGACCAACAGCCTCAAGGTCGTCATCATAGCCGCATACCTGGTCCCATCGCTGGCGGTCTTCCTTCTGAACGGGAACGTCCGGTGGGGGCCGGGCGTCGCCCTCACCGCAGGGAGCGCGCTCGGCGGCTGGCTCGGGGCGGGTTTCGCGGTCAAGCGGGGAGACCGCTGGATACGCCTCGTGCTGCTGGTGGCGATGCTCGCCCTGGCGGGCAAGATGGCCGGCCTGTACTGACCGGCGGCGGTACTCGTTTCACCCTGCTTCCAGCTATAATACAGCTCCACCGAGGGGGGAGGCTCGCATGTGCGGGATAGCAGGCGTAGTCAGCCTCGGCTCACCGCTGGAGGAGACGGACCTCCGCACCGGAGGCCGGATGACCGACATGCTGCGTCACCGCGGCCCGGACGACCGGGGGGAGCTGCACGACCGTCATCTGTACATGGGCAACACCAGGCTGAGCATCATCGACCTCTCCGAGAACGCCCACATTCCCATGCGGAGCGGAGACGGCTCGGTCTGGCTGGCCTACAACGGCGAGATAACCAACTTCCGCGACCTGGAGAGGGAGTTCTCCCTCAGGGAGAGGTACCGCTTCGTGTCCACCTCCGACACCGAGACGCTTCTTCATCTCTACGAGGACATGGGGATGGAGTGCCTGGCCCACCTCTCCGGCATGTTCGCCTTCTGCCTCTACGACAGGCGGAGGGGGAAGGCCTACATCGTCCGTGACTTCTACGGCACGAGGCCCCTCTTCTGGATGGTCAGGGGCGACAGGCTCTACTTCGCCTCCGAGATAAAGGCTTTCATGCAGGTCCCCGACCTCTCTCCCCGGGTGGACCGCGAGGCCATCTTCCACTACTTCACCCTGGCCTACGTACCGCACACCATGACCCCGCTGGAGGGGGTGCACGAGCTCTACGGCGGCTCCCTGATCGAGATAGACCTCTCCGGGGACCGTCCGGAGTACGCCCTCCGCGACTACCACACCACGAGGTTCTCTCCCGACGACTCCATGACCGAGGAGGAGGCTGACGAGCTCTTCTACCGGGCCATACTCGACTCGGTGGACCGCAACCTGATATCCGACGCACCGGTGGGCCTTACGCTCTCCGGCGGCCTGGACAGCAGCTCCGTCCTGGGGCTCGCGCGGAAGCTGGGCAGGAGCTCCGAGCTCCACACGTTCTCGCTCCGCATCAACGAGAGCAGCTTCGACGAGTCCTACTACCAGAGGGTCATGGCCGAGTACGCCGGCTCGATACACCACGAGATACCGGTGAACCCGGAGGACGTCCACGACAACATCATCCGGTACATGGCCTACATGGACGAGCCCATAGGCGACGGCTCGGCGATTCCCTTCTACCTCCTGGCCCGGCAGGCCAGGAAGCACGTCAAGGTGCTCCTCTCCGGGGAGGGCGGGGACGAGATATCCAACGCCTACGAGACACACATGGCCTTCCACGTTGCGAGGATGTACCGGAAGGTCGTCCCCGGCCGGGCAAGGAGGATGCTGTACGCCCTGGCCAGGACCCTCCCGGTCTCGTACGACAAGCTGAGCTTCGACTTCCTCGCCAGGCGCTTCACCAAGGGGGCCAGCCTGCCGCCCCCCGAGGCCCACATGTACTACAGGCACGTGCTCACCCGCCGGGAGAAGCTCGGGCTCATGCCCGGCTGCGGCGACATCGGCCCCACCACCAGGTTCTTCAGGGAGCTCTGGGACTCGCTGGACTACGAGGACGGTCTGGACAGACTGGCCCAGATAGACATGACCCACTTCTTCATAGGCGACCTGATGATGAAGAACGACAGGATGATGATGGCCAACTCGGTGGAGGCAAGGTTCCCGTTCATGGACAGGATAGCCGTCGAGGCCTTCTCGTCCATACCGGCCAGGTACAAGATACGGCACCTGACCCGTCGCTACATAGAGAAGAAGTCCATGAGGAGGGTGCTGCCGCCGGAGGTGCGAAAGCGCCAGAACTTCGGCATAGAGCTGCCCTACTCGCACTGGTTCGCAAGCGAACTCCGGGACCTCGGCGCCACCTACTTCAGCAGGGACGTCCTCGGCAGGAGCGGCCTCCTCGACCCGGACTACGTCCGAACGCTCTGGTCGGAGCACATGGGCCTCAGGCGGGACCACGGACGCACGCTATGGTGCATCCTGAACTTCCTGATATGGTTCGACCTGTTCGTCTACAGGGGAGACTTCGCGGACTACCTGGCGGAGGCCTGACCCCCGCGACCGGCCTCGGCCTCCCTCTCGGAGGCCATTTTGCGGAGACCGGCCAGCCCCAGCCCCATGGTGTATACCGCGACGAAGCTCAGCGCCAGCGAGAACAGGTTCATGAAGCCGTGGTCCAGGACGCCTATGCTGAACGCCATGCTCCGCTCCACCCCGAAGGCCCCGAGCAGGACCACCATGGCCCCCTCGTAGAGCCCAAGACCGTTCGGGGTTAGCGGTATGACCTTCATCAGGTTCGACAGGAGCAGCACGAAAGCGGTCTCCGGGAAGCCGAGCCTCACACCGAAGGCCTGCAGGAAGACGAAGAGGGTGAGGATGTCGAAGACCCAGACCAGAAGCGACTGCCCCAGAACGCCGGCCAGGACCAGCGGCCTGGCCGTGAGCATCGAGGAGAGCTCCATGACGCTCGGACGGAACCTGGCGAGAGGTCCCCTGAGCAGCCGGGACATCCGCTCCGGGTAGAGCAGGAAGAAGGTGCCGGAGGCGACTATCAGGGCCAGCAGCCCGGACATGACCATGAGCAACGACCCGTACCGGGACGAGGTCGAGGCGGAGACGAAGACCAGGCTTGCCAGGGTCATCAGCATCACCGCGACCAGGTCCGACACCCTTACGAGGAACGCGGCGAAGACCGCCCTGCCGGTCCCCAGGTAACCCCTGCGCCTCACGTAGACGACCTTGACCGCATCGCCGAGCTTCGCCGGTATCACGTGGTTGGCAAGGTCGCTCATCAGCTCCATTCCCGTGGACTCGAGGAAGCCGGCCCGGGCTCCCATTATGGCCAGAACGGCCTTCTGCCTCAGACCCCGGAAGACCCAGGAGATGCCGTAGACGACGCAGAGAGGCAGGAGAATGAGGGGGCTCAGCGTGGCGATGTCCCCGAGTACTTCCGGCAGGCCCGCATGCCAGCCTATGGCGACTACCATCCCCAGGCCGAGCAGGAGGGAGAGCAGGTGGAGGAGCCTCCTGCGGCCCCGGCGGCGCATCAGGCCTCTCCCGCTCCGCCGGACCGTTCCAGCTCGCCGGCGTCCTCTGCGTGTCCGTGCACTGACCTCAGCCTCGCGTACTCGGACGCGAGCAGCTCTCGCTCCCGCTGTCCGCGCACCCGATCCAGCCCGTCGTGAAGCGCTTTCCTGGCTGCATCGGCGTCCTGGACGACCCGCAGGGCAATGTCCATCCTCATCAGGTAGGGCTCCACGCTCCGCGGGTGGCTCTCCGATATCTCGATCAGCATCCGGAGCGCCTCTTCGCCCCGGCCCCTCATGACGAGCGCCTCCACCTGGCTCAGCATCATCCCGGGTCCCTCCCGCTTCCGCCCCGGCGCGTAAATGCTCCCGGCACTTGCCGAGAGAAGGGTGGAGACCGGCTCGGACATTATCACGCCCACCAGCACTACCAGGCTCATGCCCATGAGCATGAACTGCAGCTGGAAGGTCCCGACGAGATGCATGCCGAGAACGGCCAGCGGGACCGAGATCAGCGTCCTGACCAGGAGGCTCCGGGCGGTCTCCCTCTCCATCCCGGGATCAGCCCCCCTCCCGGGCGCCCTCCACGACCCCCCTGATGACGCCGACCAGCTCCGAGGTCCTGTAGGGCTTCTGTATGAACCCCCGCAGCCCCTTCCCGGCGAACCTGTCCCTGACCTCCTGCTCGTTGTAGCCGCTGGAGACGACCACGGAGACCCCCGGCCTGATCCTGCGCATCTCCCGGAACACCTCTTCGCCGCTCAGCTGGGGCATCGTCAGGTCCAGCACCACCAGGTCGAAGCAGTCCGGCTCACGCCGGAAGATATCGAGCGCCTCCCTGCCGTCGCGGGCCACCTCCACCTCGAACCCGGCCTTCTGCAGCATCCGTCGTCCGACGGCCAGCACGGTCTCCTCGTCGTCGGCG
Source organism: uncultured bacterium (assembly GCA_964423505.1). GTDB lineage: Bacteria > Fermentibacterota > Fermentibacteria > Fermentibacterales > JCC-6 > CAYREX01. Next base: position 9,012 of record CAYREX010000010.1, read on the forward strand.
AGGAGTATCCTGCCGCTGCCCCTCCAGGTATCCTCCGGCTCCGGCCTGCCCTCCTCTTCCGGGGATCCATCGCCGGGGAGCGCGGGGAAGAGCACCTTGAACGTGCTCCCGCTGCCGGGCTCACTGTAGACCTTGATGGTGCCGCCATGCCCCCGGACTATCCCCAGCACCGCCGAGAGCCCGAGGCCCCTGCCGGTGAACTTGGTCGTGAAGAACGGGTCGAAGAGCTTCTTGCGAGTCTCGGCGTCCATGCCAGTGCCCGTGTCGGCGACCTCCATGTAGACGTAGGTCCCCGGCTCCAGGTCCTGCCTTATCTCGGCGCCGTCGAGATAGGTCTCGTCGCAGTCCATGGCGCCGGTTGCGATGGCGATTATGCCGCTCCGCTCCTCCAGTGCCTCCGAGGCGTTGGTGATCAGGTTCATGAGAACCTGGCGGATCTGGGTGGCATCGGCCATCACCTTCGGGAGGTACTCGGCCAGCCTGAGCTTCATCACCGCCTTCTTCGAGATGCTCACCTCCAGCATGTGGGTGAGCTCGGTGATTATCCCGTTGAGGTCCATCGGCTGGACCTGGAAGCTGCCCCTGCCGGAGTAGGCGAGCATCTGCCTGGCCAGGTCGGCAGCCCTGCCTGCGGCGGTCTCTATCTCCTTCACCTGATGGCGGACCGGGCTGGTCAGAGGCAGCTCCTGGAGCGTGAGGTCGGCGTTGCCGAGTATGGCCATCAGTATGTTGTTGAAGTCGTGGGCTATCCCCCCGGCCAGGACGCCGAGGCTCTCCAGCTTCTGGGTGTGCTGGACCTGGGCCTCCAGGAGCCTGCGCTCCCGCTCCGCCCTCTTCCCCGCGGTCAGGTCCCTGATGATGCTCACCACCTCGTCGCCGCCGTAGGGGGCGAACCTGGCCTCGTAGTACCTCTCCTCCCCGTCAAGGTCCAGGGAGTACTCGACGGTGGAGACCGTTCCCTCGTCCAGGGCCAGCTCGATGGCCTCTCCCATCCGTCCGAGGTCGTCGTCTCCGAGGGGGAGGTCATAGATGCTGCTTCCCACGACGCTCTCCGGCGGCAGGGCGAGCATCTCCGGCTGGTTCGCCCAGAAGTCGTTGAAGACACCCTCCCGGGTGACTACGAACATCAGGTCGGGCATGGCCACGAGGAGGGCCCGGGTCCTGTCCAGGCTCCTCTGCAGCTCCCCCCTGGCCGTCTGCAGGTCGGTCACGTCAAGAAAGGACGCTATGGAGCTCTCAGTACCGGGGATGCGGTCGAGGACGAGGCTGGCGTGCCGGACTGAGCCGCCGCTGTCGATGAAGCGGAAGGAGCAGGGGCTGGCCAGAGCAATCTCCCCGCTGACGCAGGCCGTGTGGACGTCCAGGACGTGCTCCCTGTCGTCCGGGTGGACCATGTCCTGAAGGCGCATGCTCCCCTCCGCCTCGCTCCCGGAGTATCCGGATATATCCTCGAAGCCGCGGTTCGCCAGCACTACGGTCAGCTCGTCGTCCAGCATCACCGTGGCCGCACCGGTGTTCTCGAAGACGGTCCGGTAGAGCTCCTCGTTCCGCCGGAGGGCCAGCTCGGCGCTCAGCCTCTCCGTTATGTCGACGCCGATGCCGCCGACGAGCGGCGGCTTGCCTTCCCGCTCGATACGGAAGATCCTTGCCTCGTACGTCCTGTCGTCGCCGGCTCCCGGGAGCTCCAGCCGCCTGACCACGTAACCGGAGGAGAGCGCTTCACGGTCCGCCTCCTCGACGATGGCACCGACCTCACCCCCGATGACCTCCCCCGGCCTCCTGCCTATCCAGCCTGACGCCCCCATCCTCTCCCTGAGGAACCTGTTCACGTAGAGGTACCGGGAGGAGGCGTCCCTTATCGAGACCGGCCCGTGCACCTGGTCCATGAAGGAGTCGAACCTGTTCCGGGACTCGCGGAGGGCTTCGATGGAGGCCCTCCGCTCACGTTTCGCCTCCAGGTTGTGCAGGGAGTAAGCCAGGTCCTCGGCCACCTCCGAGAGGTGGAGCATGTGCTCCTCGCTGCCCGCGTAGTCGCAGTCGATGCCAGCCGATATAACCCCGAAGATCCGACCGTCGTGCTCCAGCCCGCATGTCAGGAAGGCCGCCTCCGAGTCGGCGCCCTCCTCCGCCGGACAGCCGGCGCAGCCCTCGGAGCCACACTCGGTTACCACTATGTCGCCGCTGGAGAGCGCCCTCTCGGCGCAGACCGGGAGCTCTCCCGAGTCCAGCACCGAAAGGAGCGCAACTCCTCCGCCGGCCAGGCCGGACTCGGACCTGTCAGTCACCCCTCCCTCCCCGTCCAGCCGGGCTATCCAGCAGGAGAGGAAGCCGCCGGTCCCGGTCAGGATCGAGCAGGCCTTCCTGATCAGCATGGAGGGATCGCTCTCCCTGGTGATGAGGCGATCCACGTTCCGGATGGTGCCGATGAGGGAGTAGAGGTCCCGGACCTTCTCCTCGTAGCCTCGCCTCTCCATCACGTCCCTCATCACGGAGAGGTCGGGCAGGGAGAGGGCAAGAGTGCCGGCGGGGAGCTCCGGGGCCTCCAGGCGGAGCACGTTGACCGGGGCGGGGAACGGGGTCCCCTCGGCCCCCTCGGGCCCCGGGTGGTCGATCCGGCCTCTCCACGAGCCGCTCCGCCTGGCCGTCCGGAGCGCCAGATCCAGCTCATCCCGGGCATGCGGGGGGTACAGCTCGGTCAGGTCCTCGCCCGCCAGGGAGCCGCTCCCGCGTCCATGCAGGCTGCCGAAGGCGTCGTTGCAGAAGGTTATCCTACCGTCGGGCGAGACAACGGCGAGGCATAGCGCCCCCTGCTCCAGGAGGCGGCCCAGGAGCTCATCCCGCGGGATATGGCTGTCGTTCAAGTCCCTGGAGCCCGCCATGCTCTCCCCCCGTGCCGCAGGTTCGCTCCCGGCGTCGCAGAGTGTTTATATTGGCATCGGAAAGGGAGGAAAAGCCCATGATTACACTGACTGCCGCGACTCTGGCATTCCTGACCCTGTTCCCGGCGGAGGGGGATGGAGCGGTCGAGCGGCTGCCGGACCCGTCGGCTGACGGCGGGACCTTCGTGGAGGAGGCCCTGGCCGGGCGGAGATCGGTCAGGAGCTTCACCGATGAGGCCCCCTCGCTCCCGGAGCTCTCCGCGCTGCTGTGGGCCGCACAGGGCATGACCTCCGACCGGGGCTTCCGGACTGCCCCGTCGGCCGGCGCTACGTATCCGCTGACCGTCTTCGCAGTTGTCGGTGAGGGCGGGCCCCTGGAGGCGGGGGTCTGGGAGTACCTCCCGGAGGAGGGCTCGGTCGAGAGGATACTGGGCGGCGACGTGAGGGACGACCTGCAGGCAGCCGCCCTCGGCCAGGCATGGGTGGGGGACGCGCCCCTCTCACTGGTCATAGCCGGGGAGTACGAAAGGACTACGGGGGTCTACGGCGACCGCGGAGTGATGTACGTCCACATGGAGGCGGGTCACGCCTCACAGAACGTCTACCTCATGTGCGAGTCGCTGGGGCTCGGCACCGTCTGCGTCGCGGCTTTCAGGGACGAAGAGCTCGCGTCCGCCATAGGGCTTCCGGAGGAGCTCTCCCCCCTCTACGTTATGCCGGTCGGGCATCCGGAGGGTGGCTGACCTGGGCGGGCTGGCGAGGGCGGTCAGGAGTCTGCATGACCCTCCCCTCTTCCGGGTCCGCATCAGGGACGGCGGCGTCACCGTGGTCGAGGGCAGGGTGCCGGCGCCCCTGCTGAGGGCGATGGAGGACGTCGCCAGGAACGGAAGAGTCGACAGCGGCTCCGTAACAGGCAGGAGGCGGAGCGACGGCAGCGTCCGCCTCGAGTTCGGGGGGCGGCTCGACGAGACGGTCATGCAGCGCTTCCGCAACGTGGCCGGGATGCACCTGTGACAGGCGGGGGGCTCTACGGTCGCGTCTACGACATCGTCAGAAGGATACCACCCGGCAGGGTCTGCTCCTACGGGAGGGTCGCCGCGGCGGCCGGCTGCTCCGCAAGGCAGGTCGGCTACGCCATGTCGCGGGTCCCGTGGGGCAGCGACGTGCCCTGGCACAGGGTCGTCAACGCCAAAGGCGGCATAAGCGCGAGGAGGGGGGGCGACGGCTCCGGCGAACAGCGCCGGATGCTGGAGAACGAGGGAGTGGAGCTCTCCGGGGCCGGCATCATCGACATGGAGAGGTTCCTGTGGGAGCCGGACCCGCCGGGACAGGTTATGTTAACCGGGCGAACGTCGACATTCCGTCCGAGCCAGGATACGGAGAAATGGTGATGAACGGCGAGGGGAACGGAGAGCGGAGCAGCGACTTCATCCGCGAGATAGTCTCCCGGGACGTGGCCGCGGGAAAGCACGGGGGAGCGGTCCGGACCAGGTTCCCGCCGGAGCCTAACGGCTACCTGCACATAGGCCACGCCAAGGCGATATGCCTCGACTTCGGAATAGCGGAGGAGTACGGGGGGACCTGCAACCTCAGGTTCGACGACACAAACCCCGCGAAGGAGAGCGAGGAGTACGTCGAGTCCATCAAACGGGACATCGAGTGGCTCGGCTTCGACTGGGGCGACAGGCTCCGCTTCGCCTCGGACTACTTCGAACGGATGTACGAGTACGCCGAGCGGTTCATAGTGCAGGGTGACGCATACGTCTGCGATCTCACTCCCGAGCAGGTGAGGGAGTACAGGGGAACCCTCACCGAGCCGGGGAGGGACAGCCCCTACCGGGACCGGACGGCGGAGGAGAACCTGGACCTCTTCAGGCGCATGCGCGCCGGGGAGTTCCCCGACGGCGCCAGGACGCTGCGGGCGAGGATAGACATGGCGTCCCCGAACATGAACATGCGGGACCCGGCGCTGTACCGGATAAAGAGGCAGAGGCATCACAGGACCGGCGACGAGTGGTGCATCTACCCCATGTACGACTACGCGCACTGCCTGGAGGACTCCATCGAGGGCATCACCCACTCATTCTGCACGCTGGAGTTCGAGGACAACCGACCCCTCTACGACTGGGTCCTCGACCGACTGGGCGTCTTCCATCCCCGGCAGATAGAGTTCGCCAGGCTCAACCTGACCTACACGGTTCTGAGCAAGCGCAGGCTGGCCCGGCTCGTGGATGAGGGGCACGTCGACGGATGGGACGACCCAAGGATGCCCACCCTCTCCGGTCTGCGCAGGCGGGGGGTGCCCCCCTCGGTCATCAGGTCGTTCGTCGGCCGGATAGGGCTGGCCAAGAGGGACAGCGTGGTGGACATAGCGCTTTTCGAGCATGTCCTCAGGGACGAGCTGAACAGGACGGCGGAGCGTGTGAGCGGGGTGCTGGACCCGGTCAGGATGGTGATAGAGAATTACCCGGAGGGGCGGGAGGAGGAGCTGGACTACGTACGGAACCCGGAGGACCCCTCGGCCGGGACCAGGAAGGTCCGCTTCTCCCGGGAGCTCTTCGTCGAGAGGGACGACTTCATGGAGGACCCCCCGAGGAAGTGGCGCAGGCTCTCCCCGGGGCGGGAGGTCCGTCTCCGCTACGGCTATCTGGTGACCTGCACCGGCTTCGAGCGAGACGAAGAGGGCAGGCTCTCCCTCATCAGGTGCACATACGACCCGGAGACGAGGGGGGGTGAGGCGCCCGACGGCAGGAAGGTGAGGGGGACAATCCACTGGGTGTCCGCCGGCAGCGCCGTCGAGGCGGAGGTCAGGCTCTACGACCGGCTGTTCCGCGCGGAGAGCCCCATGTCGGGTGAGGAGGCCCTGGAGGAGCGTCTGAACCCCTCCTCCCTGGTGACGCTTTCCGGCTGTATGCTGGACCCGGCCGCGCTGGAGGCGGCCCGGGAGAGGCCGTGCCAGTTCGAGCGCAAGGGCTACTTCGTCCTGGACGGGGAGGCCGGTGGGCGGCTCCCGGTACTGAACAGGACCATCCAGCTCAGGGACACCTGGGCCAGGATGTCGAAGAGGGCGAAGGGGTAGCCCTTAGAAAGGTGGGCCGCCCGGAAGAGGGGTGAAGACCGGGCGACCCGTGGAGCGGGCAAGTGGGGGGAACTCACCCGCCTGAAGATGTCTTTCCTGCTCCCCTCCGGTCACATGACCACGTAGACCGACCTCCCCTGTCGCCAGACCAGCAGCACGACCTCGGAGGAGCCTTCCACCAGCCTGTCGACGTCATCCGTCTCCTCCACCGGAACGCCATCGACCTCCAGCAGGATGTCCCCGCGGGAGAGGCCCGCCGCATCGGCCCTGCCTCCGGGGTCGACCTCGACGACAAGTACGCCGCCAAGCCCCGGAGCGCCCATCCTGGCCGCAGTCGAGGAGTCGAGGTCCCTGAGTATCCAGTCGGGGCTCTCGCCGTCGGGGCCCTCGGGAGTCGCGGCGGCCAGCTGGTTCTCCTGCTCGCCGAGGACGACCTCGACCGTCCTCTGCCTCCCGCTCCTGAACAGCTCTATCTCGACGCTGGTTCCCGGCTCCATGGCCGCGACGGTATTCCTGAACTCGCTGACTCCATCGAAGGACATGCCGCCGATGGTCAGGATGACGTCGCCCCTCTCCAGGCCGTACTCCTCGGCGGGAGTATCCTCGAGGACCTGGGAGACCAGCACGCCGGACGCCCCGTCCTCCAGCCCGAAATGGGCCGCCAGCCCGGGGGTCATGTCCTGTATGGAGACGCCGAGCCAGGCCCTCCTGGCGTAGCCGTACTCCACCAGGTCCTCCATCACGTCCACGGCTATGTTCACCGGGATGGCGAAGCCCACCCCCTGGTATCCGCCGCTGGCGGAGGCGATGGCGGTGTTTATCCCGACCAGCCTCCCGTCCAGGTCCACCAGGGCGCCGCCGCTGTTGCCCGGGTTTATGGCGGCGTCGGTCTGGATGTAGCTCTCGTAGTCCGCGAGCCCGACTCCGCTCCGCCCGATGTAGCTGACTATCCCCTGGGTCACCGTCTGGCTCAGCGCGAAGGGGGAGCCCACCGCAAGCACCCACTGGCCGACTCGGAGGTCGTCGCTGTCGCCCAGCTCCACCGCCGGCAGGTCGTCCGCCTCTATCTTCACCACCGAGAGGTCGGTCCTGGGGTCGGTGCCCACCAGGGTCCCGGGGTAGGTCTCGCCGCTGTTGAGGACAACCTCCACCTCGTCGGCCTCGCCGACTACATGGTGGTTGGTCAGCACCAGCCCGTCCTCGGAGACCAGGACGCCGCTCCCGACGCCCTCCAGCACGTACTCCTGCTCGCGTGGACGGGAGAACTGCTCCCATGGGCTCATCCCCCAGGGGTCGAACATCAGGGGGGGCGAGAGCCCCGGGATCGTGGCCGTGTAGGTCGTCCTCGAGTTGATCGTCACTACGCTGGGTCCGACCCTCTCTGCTATGTCGACGAAGACGTCGCTCAGGGCCCTCGGGTCCCAGGCCGCCTCAGCCGGGATCCCGGTCGACTCGGGTGTAGTAGCCGCCGCTGCCAGAACGGTCAGCGAGGCGGCCAGTACCCCGACCGCGCCCAGACCAACCACTCTGTGGGATCGCATCCGGTCACCTCCGTGAGTACTCTCTGCTCTCTGCAGCTATTGCCGTTCTCTTCCGGGATTGCGTTCTCCGCGTGCAATCACGTATACCCCCGGCGGGGAAAGCGGTTCCACCATGCAGGGTCGCTCGTTGATGCGTCCGGCACGGCCTGCTTATGTTCACGCAGCACGTCCGGGCCGGGTCACGGACCCGCCGCGGGGCGGGCCCGCCGATATTACTCATCCCTGGCGAGAGGTGTCCCACATGAGCATCGTCATGCCCCTCGAGGGCTCCGGTGACTACGTGCTCAGCCCATCCAAGATAGTGGCGCTGGGCCTCAACTACGCCGACCACATCGCCGAGACCGGCACCCCCACCCCGACCGAGCCGGTCATCTTCGCCAAGACCCCCAATGTCCTGGTGGGTGACGGCGAGGACATCGTCATCCCTGCCTTCCTCCGGGAGAGCGGGCTGCGGGAGCCGACGGTCCACTACGAGGCGGAGCTGGCGGTGGTCATAGGCAGGAGGGCGCGTAGGGTGCCCGCCTCCACTGCCCTGGAGCACGTCCTCGGCTACACCTGCTTCAACGACGTCAGCCAGAGGGAGCTGCAGTTCGGCGACATGTCGGGCTGGTTCAGAGGCAAGTCGCTGGACACCTTCGGACCGGTCGGACCGAGGATAGTCCCTCTCGACTCTCTGCGGAATCCCGGCTCGCTGCACATGGAGTGCCACCTGAACGGCGAGACCGTCCAGAGCGCCAGCACGGCCGACATGCTGTTCGACGTCCCGCACGTCATCTCCTGGATATCCGCGCAGCTCACCCTGGAGCCGGGCGACATCATCGCCACCGGGACGCCGTCCGGCGTGGGCAGGCTGACCCACGGGGACGTCGTGGAGGTCGAGATAGAGGGTATAGGAACGCTGCGGAACCGCGTTGTGGAGGAGCGGCCCGCAGGCGGAGGGGGGGAGCGCTGATGGGCGCCGTGCTCTACTGGTTCTCGGGTACCGGCAACAGCCTGACGGCGGCACGGAGGGTCGCGGGGAAGCTCCCCGGCGCGGAGCTCGTGAGAGTGGACAGGTCGCTCCTTCGCTCTCCCCCGGCGCTTGAGGCCGATGTCCTCGGCTTCGTCTACCCGGTGTACGCAGGGGGCATGCCGAGGATGATGAGACGCCTTCTGGAGTCGGCGGAGGACATCAGGGCCTCCTACGTATTCGGGCTCGCCACTTCGGCCGGCGGTCTGGGTCGGGGACTGCTGCAGCTCAGGGACATCCTCCTGAAGAGGGGCCGGACAGTTGACGGGCTGTTCCACGTGAGGATGCCGAACAACAGCGCCAGCATGGGCAGACCTCCGACGGAGGAGGTCACGCGGAGCATCCTCGACTCGGCCTCGCCGGCACTGACCGCTGCCGCAGAGTCGGTCCGGAGCAGGAGCGTTGAACTGAGCGGCAGGGGTGGCGGTCCCTACGCCCTGCTCTCGCGACTGGCCAGTCCCCTCTTCATCTCCTTCCTGCCGAAGATCGACAGGGGCTACTTCGCCACTGACGCCTGCACATCCTGCGGAACCTGCGTCTCGGTATGTCCGGCCTGCAACATCGAGCTCCGGGAGGGCCGCCCGGCATGGCTCGGCAGGTGCGAGGCCTGCCAGGGCTGCATCGCCTTCTGCCCGACCTCCGCGCTCCAGATGTCCCGCAGGACCGTCGGCAGGCAGCGCTACCACCATCCGGAGGTGAACGCCGGGGACATGGGGGCGTCGCAGGACCGAGCAGCCGGTACGCATCGGTCGTTCACCGGCAGCTAACAGAGTGTTCGGAGATTCTCCCGCAATGGACTCCTGCCGGAAGGGGGCTGTCGATGAGGAAACTGGAGATGAGCCGGGTGCTATACGTTCTCTGCATCCTCGCGGTGATGCTCCGGCTGGCGTCCTGCGGCGGCGGGGCGGACTCCGCCGAAGCGGGCGGGACGGAGGGCTCACCTGGCGAGAGGGTCGATGCCGGGAACGTGGGAGCGGACCCGCACGACGGGTCCTACGTCGGGGACGGCGAGGAGAAGATACCGGCCACCGACTCGGCGGCGGCCGCTACGGCCATGGCCACGGGCAGCAAGACCGCCTCGGGGCGGGTGTCCTGGAGCGTCCTGGAGGAGGACGGCAGGCTCCTCAACCTCGGTGACATGCTCAGGCAGGAGAGGTGGTCGGTGGGCGTGATATCGACGGTCCCCTTCTGCCACGCCACACCCGCCTGCTTCGTGGCCCACTCCCCGGACAGGAACCACTACTACGAGGGCTACGAGGGAAGGGAAGGGCCCGGCATCTCCGAGGAGATGCTGAGCTACCCGGTGGCCACCCTGATAGTGGGCGCCGGGAACCCGCAATGGGACAACCCGGACTGGCGGGACAACTGCGGCTACATCGCCAGGGGGGTCTACGAAAGGCTCCGCCGGGGCATGATGCCGGTGGCCTTCGTCGAGAGGGAGGCCGGAGAGGACGGCGGCGATGCTCTCGCGCAGGTACTCCCAGGACTGGACCCGGACAGGGGGGCTCGGGTGTTCGGGCTCTTCGGCGGCCCCGACGGCTGCTTCGAGCCGCCCGTGCCCACCGGCGACGGCACCGGTGAGGTCAACCCGGCCACCGAGGAGAACCCGACCCTGGCGGAGGCTTCAGTATCCGCTCTGGACTTCCTGTCGAGGGACCGGGAGGGCTTCCTGCTGGTGGTCGAGCAGGGCGACGTTGACTGGGCGAACCACCACAACCACTACGAGTGGCTGATAGGCGCGATGTGGGACCTGGAGACCGCGACTAGGGCGGTCATGACGTACGTCGACACCAGCTCGGTCATCGGCTGGGACGACACCATGGTCATCCTCACCTCCGACCACTCCAACGGCTACATGCGGCTGACGGACGACCGCTCCCCGGGCAGGGGCGAGCTCCCGGAGAGGACCGGCGAGGACCCGGAGTACGACTACCCTGGCGGAGAGGTCACGTACGGCTGCACCGAGCACACCAACGAGCTGGTCTGCCTGCACGGGAGGTTCCCGGAGAGGCTCACCCCCCTGCTGGACTCCCTGGAGGGACTGCCCCCCGCGCCGGGTCACGGGCTCCTGGACAACACCCACGTCTTCCACCTGGTGAGCGGCGCGGCCGGGCTGGAGGAGCCCGTCACCCATATCGTCCTGATAATCGGAGACGGCATGAACCTGGCCCACGAGGTGGCGGCCAGCCGTTACCTCTACGGCACCGACGACGGCATGGCATGGCACGACCCGGAGCTCTTCCCCTACTCCAACTGGTGCACCACGTGGGACGTTGACACCTACGACAGGTATGCCGAGGCGGCGGGTGAGCCGCCCTACTCGCCGGGGAGCTGCGACCCGGCGCTTGGCTACGACCCGGAGCTCGGGGGGATAGAGCCGCTGAAGGACGACGGGGAGTACTTCCTCCGGACGCTCTGAGCCCGGCGGGACCTCACGCTAGAGGGAGAAGCGCTCCGAGTATATCCTCTCCTGCGGGACCCCCATGGCGGTGAGCTGGGCCTCGACCGACTCCATCATCGGAGGCGGCCCGCAGATGTAGGCGTCCTCCGGCAGGCAGGGCTGACCATCCGGTCTTCGGAGCAGGTCCTCCAGCATCGGTCTCGTGATCCTCCCCCTGTGGCCGGACCATCCGCCCTCCGGCCTGCTGAGGACCGGCACCACCTCCAGGTCCGGCGGGTCCCCGGAGAGCTGTATCCCGCGCAGCTCCCCGATGTAGGCAAGGTCGGTCTCCCTCTTCGCGGCGTAGACCAGCAGCACCCGCCTCGGGACACCTTCGCGGCGCATGTGGCGCAGCATGCTCAGTATGGGGGTGATGCCTATGCCCCCGGCCACCATGAGGGTGTCTGACGCCGGCGGCTTCAGCAGGTAGGAGAACCTGCCGAAGGGCGCCCATACGGCCGCCCTCTCCCCGGGGCGGGTCTCGCCGATGGTGGCCGTGTAGTCGCCGGACTCCTTCACCGTCACCGCCAGCTCCTCACCGGCCCCCGGGGCGGAGGATATGGTGAACGGGTGCTCCTCGACCGGCAGCCCCCTTCCCCTCAGAAGCGTGAGGAACATGAACTGCCCGGGGAGATGGCGGACCGCCGCCGATTCCCGTGGCGGCCGCAGGACCAGCTCCCAGACGCTCTCCGCCACCTCTCGGACCGAGACCACATCGTGGGGCTTCGCCCTGTGTACGAGAGGGACAACCACCTCCAGGCGTAGCCAGGAGAGGAGGGCAATGCCGGTCAGCACCAGCAAGGCCGCCTGCAGCTCGGGGGAGGTCCCGCCGATTCGCTGGAACCATGCGTGCAGGAAGGCGGCTGCTATCAGCAGCGGGGCTCCCCAGCCGTGGGCCCGGTACCAGAGCTGGAAGGGGACCCCGACCTTCTCGTGCAGCATGGCTGCCAGCCCGTAGGAGAGGAGGAGGATGAAGAGCGCCTTCCCCAGTAGAAGAGGCCAGCGCTGGTCCAGGGTAAGGAGGAAGCCCACCCCCCTCCCGCCGGCTGCCAGCAGCAGGGGATGCGCGATGGCGAGGGCGAGGACGGTGATGCCTGTCATCCTGTGGAAGCGGATGAGGGCGTCCTGGCCGAATGGCCTCTCCACCCAGGCCCACCGACCCGCCACCACCGGCTGCAGGCAGAGGATTCCGTAGGCGAGGAGGGCGGTCATCATGCCCAGCGCCCGGAGCGGGGCGGACCCGAGCCAGGGAGCCGGGCCGAAGATCAGGGGTACCCAGAGGAGCCCGGTTGACAGCAGGGCGTAGAGGACTATCCGGGGCAGGGGGCTTGGGCGTCTCGCCGGGGTTTCGTATTCTTCGACCATCGCAGGGTGTGTTTCCTTTCACACGATTCTTTTAGTTCAGTCGTTTTGCATTAGGGGTAGTATCGCATCATCCATCCGGATCATCAAGCCCGAAGGGAGTGCGGATGACGTGGAAGGTCAGGGTCCCCTCGAGCGGCTTCATGAAGCTCCTGCCGCTCCTGATACTTATGGCGCTGGGCCTCGCAATGACCGCCTGGGTCTACCTCGGCGCCCGTGGCGGGAGCAACCCGGCCGAGCGCATGGAGAGGATGGGCCTCGGGGACCTGTCCGGGTACGCCGGGGTCATCCAGGTCGGAGCCATGGTCCTTCTGGGCGGCTTCTTCATCCTCTTCTGGGGACACCGGAAGGGCAGGCTGAGCATCGAGGGGGGACGGCTCGTCCTCAAGCGGAGGTTCGGCAGCAGGGAGCTGCCCCTCGAACGTCTGGCCCCCTCATGCAGCAGGTGCTTCGACAGCAGGAGGACAGGCAACGAGATAGGAGTGGTTCTGCATCCCACCGGCGATGCTTCCGATAATGGGCTCAGGGTCCTCGGGTACGGGGTCTCCTGTCCGGCCGAGCTGCTCACCTCCCCGGACCTCTACGGACAGGAGTACGACGCGATCATCATGGACCCGGAGGATTTCGATGACTTCCTGGGGCAGGTGACGCGGGCCGGCGGCAGGTACTAGTCCTCGGCGAGGACTATCACCATGTCGTCCCCGGAGAAGACCAATCTCTCAGACTTCACCGGGTTCACAATGACGCCTCCGTCATTCTCGTCGGCGCGGGAGACGTCCCGGTACCCGATGGCGGTCTCCCCCCTCCTGGCGGCAGAGGCGACGACCGTGTGGAAGTCCACTTCCCTGCCGGGCTCGACGTAGAGGGAGGCCGGCCTGAGGTAGGTCTCCGACCCCTCCGGGTCGAAGAGGATGGAGAAGACGTCCAGGAGCTCGGCGTTCTCGGAGACCTGGGCAAGCATCAGGCTTATCAGCTTGTCGCTGACGATGAAGTCGTCGGTGCTTGCCACCTCCGCCAGCTGCCTGTTCCGGTCGTCCAGCATCTCGCTGACTATGGAGAAGCGGCTGCCCGTCCTCGTCCGTATGTCGCGGAGGTGGAGAATGGTCACCAGGGTCCTGGCGTCGGCCTCCTGCGTCTCCAGCGTGTCCGACATGCTCTGGACGATGACGTGGTCGTAGTCCTGCAGCCCCAGCCTGTCCAGCAGCCCCCTGTCCGTGGTCACGCCCTCCAGGGTCGTTATCTCCAGGCTGGCCGGCTCCAGCTCGCCGAGCTCCGCGAGGTCGGCCGTGCCCGGGTCGGAGACGATCGTGAGGACGGACCCCGGCGCAACGTAGCCGTCCAGCTCCCTGGCGATGGTCGGGACCCGACGGTTCCATCCGAGCACGAGGGTGCGCTCCGGGGCATCCGGCGGCCTCGGGGCGGTCACGATGACGCTCTCGTCCACCTGCGGCAGGTCCGTTCCGGAGAGCCGTATGGTGTCGTCGTCCTCGGTCACGGCGATGACCGAGTCGCCCCTCTCGAAGAGCGTATCCGGCGGCGGGTTTATCAGGATGCCGCCGTCCGCCCTGCGGAAGCCGATGAGCGCCGAGTCCTCGTATAGATGGAGCATCTCGCCGTAGGTCCTCCCGGCAAGGGTGGGCTCCTCCTTGAAGTATATCTCGTCGCCGGCGAAGTCCAGCAGCTCCCGGTAGACCATGGAGAGACCCGACTGCCTGCAGGTCTGGGCTGATATGCGGGCTATCATGTCGCCGGCGAGTATCAGGCGCAGCTCATCCCCGCCTATCATCTCGGCGACACGCATGTTCTCCTGGTCCCGGAGGACCCCGACGATGTGATACGGCTCCGGCCTCCGATCCGGGTTCCTGATGAGCGCGAGGGCGGTCTTGATGACGCCGGAGTCGGCGTCACCCTCCTCCGGCGGCAGGATGATTATGGACCGGGCCGCCTCGTGGTTGACTATTCGCAGGTCGACCTGGTCGATCGGGCTCCCCGTACGACAGACCACCCTGGTGGTCATGGTGTCCTCGATGCGCTCGCGTATCTCGTCCTCCATCTCCACCTTGTCCCTCGGAGCAAGGATGGCGATGCACTCCCTCCGCTGGTTGGCGTTGGCCTCCACTATCTCGGAGACCACGGTGAAGACCTGGGACGACCAGCCGAGGATGATTGTGTGCCCCTCCTCCGCGACGAAGGAGCGGCCCTTCCGCAGCTGCTGCAGCTTCGAGTCGATGCCGGTGGTGATTATTCCTATAAGTGTGCCCACCACGAATATACCGCCCACCGTCACCGCCAGCATCGCAAGGAGGAAGCCGGGCGACCCGGTGTCCCCCCCCATCGTCCCCGGGTCGAGCGTGCGCATGAGACCGGCCCAGGCCACCGCGATGAAGCCGCGGCCCTCCGGGTCGATGTCGGCGAGCACCACCACCAGCGCGATGGTAACCACCAGCAGAACGGTGAGGACGAAGAGGAGCACTATCATCGCCTCCGTGCCGCGGGAGGTGACGTTGTCGAACCAGTATCTCAGCCGACCCCTGAAGCCTGTCTCCCTCATACACCCTCCCCCGCCGGGCTGGGTGGAGCTCCGGCCGCTCCCGGGCCGTCCCGCCGGTATCTCTCGACCACTATGGACCCGCGTATGCTCTCCAGCTTGCGGGACTTCCCTCCGATGCCCCAGACGAGGAGACGGATATCCTCCCGCCTGGGGTCGCGGAAGCTGACCACTATCCTGCCGAAGCCCAGCATCCGCTCCAGAAGGTCCTCGGTGTCGACCACGGTGCAGATCTCCTCCCGGCCGACCTGCTGACCGCTCTCGGTGGGGCCGGTCTGAAGGTTTACGTAGTTGGGGGTGAAGGCTACGTAATGGAAGAGCCCCCTGAGCCAGGAGGCGGCGATGGCGACCAGGAAGATGAGCGCGAAGATCAGGTAGGCCACACCGTTCATCTCGGCGCTTATGCCGCCGAGGAAGCTGCTCAGGTCGTCCAGCCAGTCCAGGTAGCCGAGCCAGAGGGTCAGGCCCCCGAGTCCGAGGACGAGCAGGAGCAGCTCCTTCACACCTGCGTCGTACTCCTCTATCATGAAGTTGACCAGGAAGACGGCCAGCCAGATGGCGCCCATGGTACCGGGATCGCCCACGCCGAGGATGCTGAGGACGAAGAAGACAATGGAGAGAATGACCACCGGGAGGTAGATCATCTTCCTCGTCCATCCGAAGACGACCAGCCACTCGCTTATGTCCGGGTCGTCCCTCAGCTGGGCCTCCATCCTGTACCTGGTCCTTATGCTCCGCCGCATCATGAGCCATACCAGAAGGCCCAGCAGGATGACTGCCAGGGGTGCGAACAGGACTATGGTCTGTGCAGGGCTAAGGTCGCCCATGAGGCCTCCCCCCTCGGCCGCCTCGCGGCCGGACCGGTCGTCATGCGCCGATTACCGGGGAAGGATAATCCCGTCCGGCATCGGGGGGAAGTCCGCCTCGGGGCGGAGCCGGACTGGTGCGCCGGTGGAGTCGCTGTCCGCTTCTCGGGTGCACGACGTCCTCGATGGTTGCGCCTGCCACCGCCCGGCGGACCGGATGGAGGAGGCCCGGCGGCTGAGCGGTCAGCCGGAGACCAGCCTGGCCACCTCCATGAGAGACACCTTCCCGGCCCTGGCCAGCTCGAGCCCGTGGTCGTAGAGGGTCCTCATGCCCGACTGCCTTGCGGCCCTCAGTATCCTGTGGCCGGGCAGCCCCTCGGCCACCATGTCCCTGATGTCGTCGGTGAGCGTGAGCATCTCGAACAGGGCGACCCTGCCGGTGAATCCCTTGCCCAGGCAGTGCTCGCACCCGGCGGACTCGTATATCTCCCCCTCGGGCGGCTCCTCTATCCCGGCGAGCCGGAGCTGCCTCTCCAGCTGGTCGTCAACCCCGGCGGGGACCCTGCACTCCTCGCAAAGCCTGTGGCAGAGGCGCTGCGAGATGACCGCATGTATCCCCGAGGAGAGCTGGACGTCTCCGATGCCCATCTGGGAGAGCCTTCCGAAGACCCCGGTCGTCGTGCTGGCGTGGACTGTCGTCAGGATGAGGTGACCGGTCATGGCCGCCCTCATGGCTATCCCCGCGGTCTCGTCGTCCCTTATCTCCCCCAGCATAATGACGTCCGGGTCCTGCCTGAGCAGGGCTCGGAGGCCGGTTGAGAAGGTCATGCCCCCCTCCCGGCTTACCTGGGTCTGGTGGAAGTGACGGAAGTCCGTCTCTATCGGGTCCTCGAGGGTGACGATGTTGACGCTGTCCCCCCTGTCCCTCTGTACGTACAGCAGGCTCGCGAACATGGTGGTGCTCTTGCCGCTGCCGGTCGGTCCGGTGACGATAATCATCCCCTGGCTGGCGTTCAGCAGGGCCTTGTAGGTCTCCAGCATCTCCTCCGGCATGCCTATCCGAGCGAGGTCGAGGACCGACGCCCTGGAGCTGACCAACCGCACCGCTATCCTGTCGCCGTGGTTGGTGGGAAAGACCGATACCCTTGCCGTGTAGGTCCTGTCCTCGAAGCGCATGTGCCCGTCCTGGGGTACGTCCCTCCTGAAGGTCGGGAGGTCGGAGAGGACCTTCACCCTCCTGACCACGTTCGGGTACATGCCGGGAGGGAGCTCCACCAGGTCGAACAGCATTCCGTGAACCCTCATGGTGATGCTGTAGCTGTCGTGGCTGGGGCTGACGTGCAGATCGCTGGCTCCCAGGGAGAAACCGGCGGACACCAGCTCGTTCACGAAGTCGACCGCGTCGCCGGTCCTGCATACCTTCTCGAGCCGTTCCCTGAACCGGGGGAGGTGGGACATCCTGGTTCCCGGCATCACGGTCAGGTCGCTCTTCCTTATCAACGGCTCGTGGGAGGGCTCGCTGTCCATGCCGGACCATACCCGCCGTAGCACGGCGAAGCAGAGCTGGTAAAGCAGCAGGGCGACAGCCGCCCAGAGGAGGAAGTCCAGGGCGCTCGACCTGGACGCCTCCCCGGCAAGCGAGTAGAAGCCGGACTCGATGCTCCCGCCCACCGTGGTGGCCGAGAGGGCCAGCGCCAGGAGAGCGCCAAGAGCCAGGCAGGCGACCCGGGCGAGGGCCAGGCTGCGGCGGGTCATCTTCGGAAGGTCCATCTCTCTCCGATCGGCCCACGGCCTGCGGCCGTTTACTATCGCTGTGCTGCCCCTCGAGCCCTTATCAAATCAAATAACGCAAGCCCGGCGTGGCGGGGGCTAGTCGTAGGTGGAGAAGGTATCCCGCTCGGAGTCGCTCATGCCCCAGGAGGGAACCAGTGAGAGCATCATGGCCTCCGGGTCCTCCTCCAGGAGGAAGAAGCTCTCTCCCCCTATCATCATCGGGTCGCCGGGGGCGGGTGGCGGCTCGAAGCGCATCGCGTACCGCGTGGGGTCGTAGTCAGCCGGGGTGCCGTCCAGCCAGATGGCCTCGTGCGGCTCGAGCAGCAGAACGCCGTCCGGGGAGGTCCACCACGCACCGATCTCCACGGGGGAGTCCAGCGAGCCGAACCATGCGTAGGTGCCCTCCTCCCAGAAGCAGTACCCGGACTCGAGCCCCGCATCCATGTCCGGCTCGGAGTGCCAGAAGCCGGCCATCTCCACGGGCATGACCGCTATGAGCGCGCAAGCCAGGAGCGTCATGGCCCCTCCTCTCGTCTTGCCGGGAAGATAGACAGCGAGCCGGTCGGGGTAAAGCGACGGGCCGGGCTCTCACGGTTGGAGAAGCCGTGCTTGTAGCTAACTATACATTCATTACATTGTTTAAAGTTCTTTCGGGTGCGCGGAGTACCACCCGGCGGGAAGGGGTAAGGGGGGTCAGCGGAGGGAGCGGAGGCGCCTGAGGTCGGGGAAGAGCATGGACCACGCAGCCACCACCGCCAGGGTGCCGAGGCCACCGCTCACCACCGATACAACCGGGGAGAAGAGCTGTGCGACCGTCCCGCTCTCGAACCCGCCCAGCTGGTTGGAGGAGCCGATGAATACGGCGTTGACGGCGGAGACCCTCCCCCGCATCTCGTTCGGGGTGGCCAGCTGCACCAGCGTGTGCCGGACCACCATGCTGACGTTGTCGAACAGACCGGTCAGGAAGAGCATGGCGAGGGAGAGCCAGAAGCTCCTGGAGAGGCCGAAGACCACGGTGGCTGCCCCGAAGCCGGCGACGCAGAGCAGCATGGTCCTCCCGCTTCGCCGCAGCGGCGGCATGTGGGCCATCACCAGCGCCATTAGAAGCGCACCGGCCGCGGGCGCCGCCCTGAGCCATCCGAGAGTCTGCTCCGGCGACATCCCCATGGTTCCCGTCTCCAGTATGTCCCTGGCGAAGACCGGCAGCAGGTAGACCGCTCCGCCGAAGAGCACGGCGAAGAGGTCCAGCGAGATGCTGCCGAGGAGGACCTTCTTCCTGAAGACGAACTCCAGTCCCTCCCTCACATGCCCCAGCATGTCCCCCCGCCTGCTCCTCTCCCCCGGCCTGGGCCTCACCGTGGGGAGTATGAGCATGAACGCGGTGGAGAAGAGGGCGCTCATCAGGTAGGCGGAGGGGAGCGACCATGCCACCACGAAGCCGCCTATGGCCGGACCGGCCATGGCGGAGACCTGAAGCACGGTGGTCCTCCACCTGACCGCGCTCTCGAACTGCTCCTCCGGGACGAGAAGTGGAAGAAGGGCGCTCCTTGCCGGCCACCCGAGCCGAAGGAAGGACGAGTCGAGGAAGAGAAGCAGGTACATGATCCCCACCGCTCCGCGCATATGGCTGAAGAGGGCCAGGCAGAGGGAGGTCAGGGTGGTCCCCGCCATCGCCGCCGCCATGAGCTTCCGCCTGTCGAGAACGTCGGCGAGGTAACCGGCCGGCAGGGTGAAGAGGAACATGGGCACCGCCTGGACCAGCCCCACCATTCCGAGCGAGAAGGCCTGGCCGGTCCTGTCGTAGACCTCCCAGCCTATGGCCAGCGTCTGGGCGGCCGTACCGAGCCAGACGAGCCCTGAGCCGAGCAGGAACCGTGCGAAGCTTCCGTTCCCCAGGACGACGTAGGAGGAGGGGCGGGTCGACTCTGCCAGATGAGCACCTCCGGAGAAGGGCTGCGGGGCCGAAGCCTGACGTCCGGCGGCTTCCGGACGTCCCGATCAGTGGCGGGTCCGGGCCTCAGCGGTGTCTGCCCGGGGTCCAGCCCTCCTCGTCGAGCAGCCGACGGCCCGCGGCAAGGGCGGGGTCCTCCAGCCTGGTGGCCATGCCGTCGTTCCACCGGTTCAGGTAGCCGAAGAGAGCGATGACGCCCATCAGCTCCACCAGCTCTCCTTCGTCCCAGTGGGCCCTGAGCCTCCCCATCAGGTCCTCGTCGACGCCGTTCGGGACCGTGGAGGCCGCCTCGGCGAAGTCCAGGGCGACCCGCTCGGCCTCGGTGAAGGCCGGATGGGTGCGGTAGCGGGAGAGGTTGGCCATCTTCTCCCCACCCGCTCCGTACCTCTCGGCGGCCATTATGGAGTGGGCCTGGCAGTAGGCGCATCCGGCGGTCCTGCTGGAGACGTGGGCCACCATCCTCTTAAGGGCGCTGGAGACCCGCCCCCTGTTCTCCATGACCGCCATGTTCAGACGGATGAAGGCGCGGGCTATCTCCGGCCTCCTCAGCATGGTCATCACGCTGCCCGGGCAGAAGCCGAGCGTCTCTCCGTAGAACCGCACCATCTCCCCGAGCTCCTCACCGAGCTCCTCCTCGGAGAGGGGCTCCACAAGCGGCTGCATCACGTCTCCTTTCTCTGCCCCGGGTCCCGGGGCCTCTCCGTCGGTCTCCCCCCCGGCCCCGTGCCGCCGGCTCCGGGAATCGCCGGGCCCGGGTCGGAGGGCCTGCCGGAGCCGGGCCTGCCGCTGCCGATCGAGGGGGGCGGAGGCTCCGGTGACGGGGGCGCGGCAGCGGGGTGGAGGACCGCAAGCGCCGTGGTCCCCTCCCAGTCCCCCCGGAGACTCTCGTAGAAGCCTTCCTCGGTCTCCGTCCGGTAGAGGGTGCCCCACCAGACGCAGTAAACGTCTCCGTCCATGGCGGCCAGCTCGGTGGTCCCGGTATAGCCCATTCCGAGGTCTCCGGTAGCGCCGGTCGCCGGGTCTATCCTGTAGAGGGTGCCGTCGTCCACGGCGAACGCCGCCTCTCCCGAGCCGCCGAATGCGGTCATGTCCGGCATCTCCGCCCCGAGCTCACGGTAGCCGCCCTCCCGCGGGTCCACCCGGCAGAGCCTCCCGGAGACCACGGCGAGCAGGGCGTCCCCCGCCCACGCGATGGCCGAGAGGCCGCTCCTGCGCTCGGTCAGCTCGAGCGTCTTCGAGTAGACCGGGTGGACCTTCGTGATTACACCGTCCCGCAGGACGTAGAGCACTGTACCGTCGGAGGTGAGCCCGGTGGCTCCGCCGAAGCCGCTCATGACTGCCGTGGTCCCGTCGGTGTCCGGGTCTACCCGGATAAGCTCGCCGGAGCGGATGGCGTAGAGCGAGCCCCCACAGCCGGTGAGCAGCCCGACACCCTCCCAGCCGGACGATGACAGCGAGGCGTCGCCCGTATCGGTGTCGACCAGGTAGAGACCGTCTCCGCGGACGGCGTACAGACCGGAGGCGGTGACGGGGGAGACGGCTGCGACGAGAAGGACGAAGGCGATGAGCGTGACGGATCTCATATGGACTCCTCCATGACAATGCCCTGTGGCTACTGGCTGAACCTGCAGGCTCCCGGGAGCCGTCGGTATCTATCCTGCCGGGGCCGCTACGTTCCGGCGCCCTCTCCCCCGGCCGGGAGGACCCTCACTGCGCCGGCGTAGCGCCTCCGGTAGTTGTCCTGTTCCAGCGGCGTAACAACCACGCCCCTCCCCTGCCAGGACGAGGAATGGATGAACTCCCCCTCCCCCAGGTAGATGCCGATGTGGCGAGGGGAGTCGAAGACCAGGAGGTCGCCGGGCATCAGCTCCTCCCTGTTCACCGGGGTGCCGTACTCCTCTATGTCTCCAACCATGCGGGGCACCGGGACGCCGTTGTCCCTGTAGACCCGGTAGACCAGCCCGCTGCAGTCGAAGCCTTCGGAGCCGGTCCCGCCCCATACGTAAGGGACTCCCAGGTATGAGAGGGCGTCCTCGACCACGGAGTCCGCGAGCGCGCCGACGGTGAGAGAGTCGGCACAGGCGGCCGGCCCATCCTCGCCGCGGGCCACGGAGAGGGGAAGGAGGAGTACCGCCATCGACGCGCCGAGCAGGGAGCATGCCCGGGGGGTCAGGAGCTCCTGCCTATCCCGAAGAGGCCCCGGAGGATGAAGGAGACCAGGGCGGCCCCGGCTCCCACCGCCGTGCCGAAGAGCAGCGCCTCCCTGGGGCCCACCACCGTGTTGAGCTCCCCGTCGATCCTGCGGGCCAGGGTCAGCACGCTGGAGCTGGACTCCGCCTCGACCTCCCTGGCAACCACCAGCCCCGCGGAGGTAGCCTTCATGGAGACCGGCCCGGATGACAGGACGCAGCCGACCATGGATTCCTCCACCTCGGCCGAGCCGCACCTGACCATGCAGGCGCAGGACTGCTCCAGCTCCGCCTCACCCGCCAGCAGGAGAAGGGCGCCGCCCTGCTCCATCTCCACCTGGCCGGCGGTCACCCGCCTGGCCCCGCACCTCTGCAGCAGCACGCGGTCCTCGCCGGCAGAGTCGGCTTCCCGCTCCTCCAGCTCCTTCTTCTCCTCGGACATAGCCTACCTCCGGCCCTGAATGGTGGTTACCCCCCGACCCGAGTCTTCCCCGCAGGCGGGGCTCCGTCAACCTCGTCGCTCCCTCAGCCCGGCGGCGGCATCCATCTTCACCCCGCCACCGGCGTCACTGCGCCGCCGCCTCCGCCGAAGGCTCCTCCCGCAGCTCCAGCAGGTAGACCTTCGGGTAGTCCGCCGGGTCGGTCTCGAAGGCCAGCATCCCGTTGTCCATACAGTAGCTCAGCTCCCTCGTCCCGGCGAGCTCCGGCACAACGGCCACGAACAGCAGATCACCCGCCGGGCCGTAGACCTCCAGGGTGGGCGTCCCGGTCCATCCCTGTCCGACCCAGACCCTGCCAAGGTCGTCGACATCGATGGAGTGTATGGCGTTCCAGTTGAGGTTCTGTATGTCGTTGCGCCGCTCCCGGTTGACGGAGGCTCCCTCCTCCCTGTCGGTCGAGAGGGTCTCGTGGAGCATTCCCTCCTCGAGCTCCTCCTCGGTCTTGGCCACCGGCTCCCAGACCCTCTCCACGGTGGTCAGGGTATCGCCGCCGGGGCCGTAGCCGGTGAAGCTCCAGACGGTGTCGCTCCGCATGGCCACCCAGACCGACCCTTCGGGGCCGGTGTCCCAGTCCAGCCCCGGGACGTGGACGTTCAGGTCGCCGTCATCGTCCGTGGAGAACCGCATGGGATGGGAGCAGAAGACCATGAAGGGCTCCACGTCCCTGTCGAATGCCGCCACCATCGCCTCGCCGGTCGGCTCGCCCTCCTCCACCCCGTGCCTGAGGGTCATCCCGGCGAAGGAGCCGTCCGGCAGCGGTGCTATCCGGTCGGGGGCTATGGCGGGGAACCCGACGAGGAGCGTGTCCAGCTCGAGGTCGGGGGTCAGGTAGGTGACCGAGATGCCGCCCCAGTCGGAGATGACCACGCTGCCGTCGTCCATCAGGGCGAAGCTCCTGGGATAGTCGTACTCTCCCGGGCCGGAGCCGGGCCTCCCCGCGAACCCGAGGTGTTCCCCTTCCGGGCCGTAGATTCCCAGCCTGCAGCGGAGCGCGTCGAGTACGTAGATCTCTCCCGCAGGGGTGTAGCTGGCGTCGGTGACAGTGCCGAAGACGTATGCGCTGTCGCCCATCATCACGCCGATGGTGTCCACCACCGCAATCTCTACCGTGTCGGGGCCCGAGGCGCCGCTTGCGGGCGCCGGCCCCTCCCCTCCATCCCCGCTGCCGCAGGAGAGCAGGGCGGCGAGGGGGAGAACGAGCAGCAGGGCGGCGGACAGCCCGAAGGCTCTCCGGGGCATCATCTCGAAAGTCATCCTACCTCCGTCCGTCATGTCCGGGCGTCGCACGGTACGCAATGGCAGCAGCTCAGCTACTCCATTCTCCATCCCATCGGGTCACTCCACGGTCAGCACCGCCAGGTTACCCAGTCCGGTCGTCTCCATGTCGACCGGGTAGCCCGGTATCTCGACCGTCGCCTCGACCACGCCCCGCCTGGAGTCGTAGCGGCAGAGCCTGCTCAGACCCCCGCCGAGGTAGCTGAGCAAAAAGGCGTGGCCCAGCTCGCCGGGGCAGAGGAGGTGGGCGGTGCCCCCGACCTCGACGGCCCCGGTGTACAGATGCTGCCCGGGCTCGGGCGATGGCAGGGGCACGGTCACCAGGAGGTCGGACTGCCCGGCTCCCAGGACGGCGCAGAGTGCCGTGTCTCCCGGCAGGTCCGTTACCGCCGGCATGGGCGCTCCGAGGCGGAGGAGTATGCGCCTGACGTACCCTACCGTCTCCAGCGAGAGCAGC
Source organism: uncultured bacterium (assembly GCA_964423505.1). Lineage (GTDB taxonomy): Bacteria > Fermentibacterota > Fermentibacteria > Fermentibacterales > JCC-6 > CAYREX01. The sequence goes on from CAYREX010000010.1 coordinate 32,821, forward strand.
TCCGAGCCGAGAGTCGTCCCCACGGCGAGCGACTCCGGGGAGCGCGTCCTGGACATGCATATCGGCGTGGCGTCGAGCTGCGCGTACCTGGTGACGTCGTGGGTGCGCTGGGATACCTCCATCACCCTCCTGGAGGCGGCATCCCCCACGTAGAGGTAGGGGGAGTCCGCGGAGTAGACGAGCAGGGTGGGCGAGTCGCACAGGTGGAACTCGTCCCTGGTGCTCCCGTCCAGCACGTCAAGCTCCAGGATGGAGCCGGCTGCCCCGACCAGGTAGACGGACTTGCCGGTTACGCTCAGCTCCATCTCGCAGTATCCGGCGCTGAAGGGTGCCCCCACGGTCCAGGAAGTGTCCTCAGCCAGGTCGTCCGAGCCGAGCTCGACAATCCTCCCGCCGGTCGTGGCCACCCATATCCTCCCCGGGAGCGGCAGCAGCGAGGCGGCCCCCTCTATGGGCTCCGAGCAGGCCGTGACCGTCAGGTCCGAGGAGGAGACGTACCTGACTCCGGCCGAGTAGGCCGTATCGACCTCGGCGAGGTCGGTGCATCCGGCGGCAAGGAGAGCCGCGGCTACAAGCGGCGCGATCCTCTCGGGCATCTCCGGCACCCCCAGTGCTGGCTGGTTCGCGGCGGGTCACCCGGGAATATACAACCGGAGCCTCTTGCCGTGCCGCTCCGGTGGGGTGTATCCTATGCGGGCTTTCACCGCGGGAGAGGAGATCGATGCGAGACGTGATACCCCGGACCCGCTGCATCCTCTGCCGGACGGCCCTCGGGGCGGCGGCGCTGGCGGTGCTGCTCGCGGCAGGACAGTCCTGCGTGACCGACCCCTACCAGGTGGGCTCCGTCGACTCCCTGGTCTCCCGCTACGTACTGGTCCGGGACCTGGTGGACGAGCGGTACGCCGGGTTCGCTCTGAGACCGGGAGTGGACTGGCAGGCGGCCTACGAGGAGTACCTGCCCATGGTGGAGGGGACGGGCGACTGGTCCGACATGCTGGAGGCGGCCCTCCTGATGATGGGCGAGCTATCCGACTCCCAGCTCGCCATAACGGACGCTGAAGGCGGATGGAACACCAGCCACGACCCGGGGCGATTCGTCAACTTCGACCTGGAGGTATGGTTCGCCTACATGGAGGACTGGGGCATAGCCGACTCGCTCCTCAGGGCTTTCGACGCGGATACGCTGCCGCAGACCCCCCGGCTCGGATACGCCTACATCAGCGACATGGGCGACGGTTACTCATGGCAGTCCTTCTTCAGCGCCACCTCCCGGCTGCAGGAATGCAGCGGGGTCATACTGGACCTCCGGGCCTGCGGGCGGGGCGGTGCTCCCCTCAGCGCCTACTACACGGTCGGGCGGTTCGTGGCCGAGAACGAGATAGGCTACTACGTCTCCTACAGGGAGGGGCCGGATACGCACGACCTTACCGAGCCGGAGCAGGTCTACGCGTTCAGGAACGGCTCCTGGCAGGTCACATCCCCGACCCTGGTGCTAACGGGCAGGCGCACCGCGGGTGCGGCGGAGCAGCTTGTGCTGCTGCTGGACACCCAGGAGCACGTCACAATCATGGGGGACACCACCGCGGGCTACGGGAGCCCGGTGACCTCGCTGGGGCTGACCGGCGACTGGTATCTCAACGTCCCGGAGGAGCTGACGTTCGACCTCTCGGGGGAGGCGGTGCTGGGCAGGGGCATACCGCCGGACACGGTCGTGCCGGTGAGCCAGTCGGACTTCGATGCGGGGGTGGACCCGGTGCTGGACGCGGCCCTGGAGAGGTTGTCCCGCTAGCTACTCCGTGGTGAGGACCATGAGGTTGCCCTCCCCGGTGGCCTCCATGTCCATCGGGTAGCCGGGCAGCACCAATTCCCGCTCTATCGCCGAGGTCCTGTAGTTGTAGCAGACCAGCCTGCTCTCCCCCTCTCCCAGGTAGCTCAGCACGTAGGCGCGGAAGCTGTCGGTATCTCCGGCCACCATGTGCGGGCTCCCCTGGATAGGCACGGCACCGGACCATATCCTGAAGCCGGGCTCCATAGAGTCCGGCATGAGCCGCGTGATGGTCACCACCTCGTCATCGTCCCCCGGGCCCATCACGCCGCACATCACCGAGTCGGAGCCTGTGCGGGCGAGCGCCAGCAGCGGCACGTCCTCCTCGACCGGACGCCTGCCGATTATGCCGGCGCCTCCGGAGGAGAGCATTAGGGCCCCCTCGTCGGTGCCGACCAGCATGGTGTCCGGCGTGTGGTGGTGCTCCATGCAGAGTGGCGAGGCGTAGAGCGATACCGACCGTCTCACGCTGTGCTGCGACTGGGAGACCTCCAGGATCCTCTCCCCGGCCGCGTCCGCCACGAACAGGTAGGGCTCGCTCCTGTCCGGCAGCAGAAGGACGGGGGCGTCGCAGACGGTGAACTCGTCGAGCACCGAGCCGTCGACGACATCCAGCTGCAGGAGCGAGCTGAGCCCGCCTATCATGTAGACGTAGCTGCCGCCGTAGCTCCTTACCATCTCGAAGTAGCCGGAGGTGAAGGGCGGGCCGACGGACCAGGAGCGCAGCTCGATCAGGGTGCCGCTCTCCATCTCGATGACGCGTCCCTCGGTGGTCGCCACCCAGACCCTGTCGGCAAGGGGGAGGACGCACCTCGCGCTGGCGATGGGGCCGGACGACGCGGCCACGGTCAGCTCCGGCGTGGTGACGAGGTGCAGGCCGGCGTCAAAGGCCGCCCCGTACTCGGTGAGGTCCGTGCAGCCTGCGGCCAGGATGAGAAGGAGCCCGGTTGCGGCCGACTTCCACGCCCTCACCATCTCACCCCGAGGGTGAGGAGGAAGTGCCGGGCGGGGGACCATGCCGAGGGATTGCCCATCTGGCCGGTCGGGTCGCCGGTGGCGTGGAAGAGAGCGGAGTCGTAGATCTCCACCACGTTCCGCCTGCCGAAGAGGTTGTATACTCCGAGCATCAGCTCCAGCTCCACCGGCCCGACCGGCTGTCTCCTCGTCAGAGTCAGGTCGGTCTGCATGTTCGCCGGGTAGCGCTCGGTGTTGGTCTCCACCAGCTCGCCGCTCTGAGGGGGCAGGGTGTACGGCACGCCGCTGCCGTAGTCCCATGAGAGCCCCAGCGTCGTCCGCTCCAGGGGCCTGAGCCCCGCCAACGAGGGCCCTTCTCCGGCGAGCAGCGAGAGGCGCAGGTCGGCTCCCAGCGTATGGGTCTGGTCCCAGTCCAGGTAGTTCTCCTCGCTGGAGAAGTAGACGACGCCCTGCTGCCCGTAGTTGTACCTCTCCAGCATGGAGGAGTACCGGCCCTTGGCGACGGAGAGGCTGTAGGAGAGGCTGCCGGAGATGTTGGAGCCGGCTCGCCTCGTCAGGTCCAGCTCGATGCCCCTGGCCATCCCGTGGCTGTCGTCGTTGGTGAAGACGTAGTAGGTGCCCTCGTAGTGCTCCTCGGTGCTGACGAGCCCGGTGATGTCCTTGTAGTAGGCCGAGAGGGAGAACTCCGTGAGGCGGTCTATGTAATGCCTCACGCCGACCTCCACAAGCTGGGTGCTCTCCGGGCCGAGGTCCGGATTCCCGAGGACCACCCTCTCCTCGGCGAAGTTGAACGAGGTCTGGAGGAAGAGAGAGTAGAGCGGAGGCATCTGGAAGTAGTGCCCGAACGTGGCGAAGAACACGGAGCGCTCGCTGAACGGGACGGAGAAGCCGAGTCGGGGGCTTACCTGCCACTTGGGCTCCACCTCGGTCTCGGCCCCCTCCTCCCCGCTGAAGAAGGTCGTGTTGGCGTCGAACACGTCCGCCCTGACGCCGGCGGTGGCTATGACGCCGCCGGGGAAGCGGTAGCTTCCCTGGGCGTAGCCCGCGACGGCGTGAGGCCATGCCTCCCACTGCGAGAGGTAGACCTGTCCCCGCGACAGCGCGTAGACGTTCAGCCTGTAGAGGTCGTAGTAGGTGAAGGCGCCGCCGAGCTTGTAGCGGAGCCTGGTCCCCGGGCTCGCGTCGAGGTCGAGCATGGCGGTACCCACCGTGGCCTTGGAGTCGAGCCAGACGTTCGGGTGGACGCCGGTGTGGTAGAAGCCTTCGTCGTCTGACAGCCTGTCCTCGGGGGCGTACTGGGTGAGCCAGAAGACGGGGTTCACGTCCTCGCCTATCCAGCCGCCCTCCGGGTCCCTCACCCTGTGCCACTCCTGGAAGCGGAGGCCGCCCAGGGTCAGCTTCAGGGTGGTCTCGCTGCCGAGGAGCTGCGTCACGTTCGCGATGAGGCCGGTTGTCTCCCCGAACCGGACCGGCAGGGCCAGGTCCTGGCTCCTGCCCAGGACCGGCCCTACCTCGAGGTAGGCGGGCCGGTGATACCTGGACCATGCCCACTCGTTCCATCCCGACTCCCTGTGGGAGCCGAGCGCTCCCAGGGAGAGGGAGGTCCTGGGTACCGGCCGCCAGGTCACCTTGCCCATACCGGATACATCGCCGCGCCAGCCGTTCTCCCAGTGGCCCCGGGTGTCCGTCGTGTCCCTGCCGCTGATGCCGATGCGGCCGGCGGCGCTTACCCTGACCGTACCGGGCAGCTCGAGGCCGAGAGCCGGCAGAATGTACCGGGTCAGCGGCTCCGGACCGCTGACCGACCCCTCCACGGAGGTCAGGCCGTCCCTGCAGGAGACCTCGTCCGACTCCTCCATGTAGGCCATCTCTCCCCTGTCGGTGCCGCTGACGGTCATGGAGCCGTGGCGGAGCAGAAGAGAGCCCTCCAGCTCCTCGCCCCCCTCCTCGCCCACCAGGTTCACTACGCCGGACATGGCGTTCCCGTACTCCACGCCCAGACCCCCGGTCATCATGGATGCGCTGGAGACGGCTGCCAGCGGGAGCTCGACGTCGAAGCCGGTGTCCATCGGCGAGCGGAGGGAGACGCCGTCCAGCAGGTAGTCCACCTCGCCGGCGCGGCCACCCCTCACGTGGAGCTCGCCACCGTGGCTCACCACGCCGGGCTGGTCGGCGACCACGTCGACGATGCCGCCGGCGGAGATGGTCCTCGGGTCGGTCAGATCGATGACGTGCACCGTCGAGGGTACGTCCTGCAGGATGTTCCTGCGGGACTCCATGACGATTATCTCGGTGTGTCCGGAGGGGTCGACGCCCAGCGAGAGGTCCATCCGGGTCATCAGGCCGGCCTCGACCATGACCCCCTCGGCCCTGGAGGTGGCCCTGCCCACCATGCGGGCCGTCACGCTGTAGGAGCCCGGGGGGAGACCGGCTATCGAGTACTCGCCGTTCGAGTCGGTTATGGCGCCGAGGCCGGTCCCCTCCACCATCACCGAGGCTCCGATGAGCGGCTCGCCCTCTTCCGTGGTTACGACTCCGGCGATTATGCCTGTGGTGCTGCACGCCGCGGGTACCGGGAGGAGAAGGGGGAGCAGGAGCAGGGCCGGGAGGACGGAGAAACACGCGACTGGTCTGCGGGCCATGGGATGGGGCTCCTCTCCACTCCGCGATAACTTACGGTCCTTGCGTCGGGGAGGGCAAGTGCTGGCTCCCGGCCACCTCACTCCGGGGAGCCGTCCGCGATGATGCTGCCCCGCCCCGCCCTCTTCGCGCGGTAGAGGGCACGGTCGGCCCTCTGCAGGAGGGCCTCGAGAGAATCGCCTCCGCCCGGCGCGAGACCCGCAACGCCGCAGCTCACCGTAACCCCGACCTCCTCCGTGGCTATCCTGCCGGCCATGTCGCGCATGAGCTCGGCCGCGGTCCGCTCCGGGCAGCGCCTCAGGAGCAGGGCGAACTCGTCTCCGCCGATCCTCGCGAGCAGGTCGTCCGGCCTCACGCCCTCGGAGAGGACCGAGGCGACCCGCCGGAGGACCAGGTCCCCCTCATGATGCCCCAGGCGGTCGTTCACCTCCTTGAAGAGGTCCACGTCCATCATGGCGGCGGAGACCTCCTCGCCGGTCCCGGAAGCCGCCTCGAGGACGAGCGGGGCCCTCCCGTAGAAGTACCGCCTGTTCCGGAGGCCGGTCAGGGGGTCGGTCAGGGAGAGGGCACGGTAGTCCTCCTGCTTCCTCCTCAGCTCCTCCTCCCTCCGCCGGGACTCCTCCACCCGCTCCTCGAGCCTCTGCCTCTCGAAGGAGGAGAGGGTGGTGAAGACATCCCCGTTGATGATGGCCCTCCGGAGCTCCGAGTGCTCCCTGTGGAACCTGAGCGCCGCCTCCATGTCCCCCGTGGCCTCCATGGTCTGGGAGAGGACTTCCAGATACTTCATCAGGACCTGGTGGTCGCCGGTGTCCCGGGCGACGCCCAGCCCCTCCTCCAGCAGGGAGAGTGCCCGGTCCGGGGCTCCCAGCTTGTCCAGGTGTATCCCCGCGATGTTGAGCAGTGTCCTCGCGATGCCGACCTCGTCCCCCCTCGATCTGCAGATCGAGAGCGCCCTGTCCAGCATCTCCAGGGCCTCCTCCACCCGTTCCAGCCTGGAGAGGCTTATCCCCGCGTTTGTGCATACGATGGACACGCCCTCCGGGTTGTCCATCCTCTCGTAGACGGCGAGAGCCGTCAGCTGCAGCTCGAGGGACCGGCCCGACTCGCCGAGGCCGGAATGGGCGGATGCGGTGTTGACCAAGGCCCCGGCCAGGGCTGCGTCGTCTCCCAGCCGCTCCGCCATCTCCATGGCCCGGCCGTGGAACCTCATGGCCTCGGAGAAGTGCTCTATCCTGTTGCAGACGTTACCGATGTTGGTAAGGGAGAGGAAGACGTCCCTCTCGTCCCCGAGCCGCTCCCTTATGCGGAGCGCCTGGAAGTGACTCTTCAGGGCTTCCTCGAGCTCCCCCCTGCTGTCCTGCACGAGCCCGATGTTGTTGATGCAGGCCGCGAGGCCCTTCTCGTCCTCCAGCCCGCGGTACCTGGCGGCGGCCTCCTCAAGGTGCTCCATGGCCAGGTCGTAACGGCCCGACGCCCAGTGGATGGTGCCCACCTGCCTGACCGACCTCGCCGACTCGTTGGGCAGGCCGTGCTCCTCCGCCAGCGAGGCGGCCTCCCCGGCCACCTCCATGGCCCTGCCCAGGTCCCTGTAGAACCAGGATGCGGCCAGCTCGATGAGGGCACGGCAGAGCTCGCCCGGATCTCCATCTCCGCGGAGCCGGTCGGCCCGGCGCTCGAGGGCCTCAGTGTCCATCGGCGCGAGTCCCTCCCCCCGTTCCGGGGCCGGTGTCCTGCCCTCTCAGCCTGCGGCCGCCCGCGAAGACCTCCCCGGTGGTGCCGTGGATGGAGATGATCTCTCCGGGCCCCATACGATGTGCCGTCCGGCCCTCCGCGTCCAAGATGTCCACGCGGCGCTCCACCGCGTCCACGTGCAGTCCCGCGGCGCTCATGACGGCGCTGTAGCTGCCCGACATGCCGTTGATGGCCACCGCGGCATGGGTACTCGAGCCGCCCCTCGCCGTCAGCAGACCGCCGGCCTGCAGGATGACCGGTATCTCGTCCGGCGCAGGGTTGTCCATGACCATGAGAACACCGTCCACGTCCTCCTCCTCCAGGGCGGCGGAGGAGGAGAGGCGCCTCAGGTCCTCCTCCTCGAACGCGACGAGCCCGCGGAAGCAGCCGCCGCGTATGCCTATGCCCCGGGTCGCCGGGGGGCCAGGGTCGTCGAAAGCGGTGACCGCCCTGTCGTGGGCGGCCTCGGCCGACCTGCTCTGCAGTACGCTCAGCACCCCCCTGTCGACTGTGAACTCTATCTCCTGGTCGGTTCCCTGGAACCTCCTGAGCTTCGCCACTATGTGGCGCAGCCTCCTGTTCAGCATCGGCATGAGCGTCGTGAGCTCGACCATGGTCCTGAAGGAGGAGGAACCGGTCATGCCGCCGACCAGGTCGTCGCCGGCGGCGGAGAACTTTATCTCCCCGGTGAACTTCCTTATCCCCATGTCGTCGGTCCTGGTGTGCGGGATGACCCCGGTAAGCGAAGCCCGGTACTCGTCCATGCCCTCGCCCACCGGCTCGTTGCTGCGGTTGCCGGAGGCCATCTGCTGCACGACCACGGCGGTGTGCCAGCTGTCGCATACCCCCTTTATCTCCCTGTAACGCCTTGGAGTATCCCTCTCCCAGGAGCGGTAGACCGCCTCGACCGCGGCAACCACCTGCTCCCGCGGGTCGTCCAGGAGCCGGTCCAGCTCGTCGCCGTGACCGAGCTCCCCTATTATCCGCTTCGAGTTCTCGGCCACCTCCCGCATGCCCTCCCAGGGCAGGTCGGACTTGTAGGCCACTCCGTACCTCCGCTTTGCCCCGTCCACCAGTCCGTAGTCCTCGATGTCCACGTCCCAGAGAGTCTTCGCGAACGAGGCCAGGAAGCGCCTGTAGGAGTCGTAGGAGTGCCAGGGGTCCTCCTCCGCCAGGCTCGAGGCCACGCCGTCGTTCATGCCCACGAAGACCGATGTGGGAAGGATCCCCGGCATGGACAGGACCGACCCACCCCTCACCGCCACGAGCAGCGGTGAGCCGCCTCCGCGGGAGCGGACCGCATGCCGCTCGACGTCGGAGCGGAGGATATCCAGGTGTGAGAGCACCGTCTCCCCGAGCCACCCGGGGGCCCTCTCGCTGCGGCGGGACCGTCCCACTGTTGCTGGAAGCAGGAAGCCGTCCCGGGTGGGGATGCCCAGGTAGCTGATGTAGAGCAGACCGGTCCCCTTGCCGCCGTACAGCTCCCTGATGGAGCGGCCGCCGCATCCCTCCTCCACGAGTCGGACCACGTCTTCCAGGTGGGAGAGGTGGACTACCTCCGGCTCGCCGGTCTCCTCGGGGGGGGGCTCCGCTCGGAGGCAGCCGCCGGCTCGAAGGGCCGAGAGGGCCATGTCGCAGAAGCGGACCATGCTGTTCAGGTCGTGCATGTACCTCTTCATGTTGCCGAGGATGGACCGGAGCTGGTCGGCGTCGATTCCGATCCGCTCCCTCATCCGCTCGTAGGGTGCGGTAACCCTCTGCACCAGCTTGTGGTAGCTCCTCCTGACCTGCTCCAGCAGGTTCACCAGCTCCGCGTCGGTCCTGCCCGGGCTCACCAGCATCACCGACAGGTCGGTCAGCTCCCGCGAGAACTTGCCGTCCAGGGCCAGGTTCCGGACAGCCAGGCGGATTACCTCCAGCCAGCGGCCCATGTCCGCATCCGGGCTCTCCGGCCCCTCCCTCACGTGCGAGAGGGCGAGGTAGCCCATCTCCTCCAGCAGGCAGTCCAGCTGGTAGGCGTAAATTCGCAGGCCGTCCAGGCCGCCCCCGTCCATGGATTCCCAGAGCGAGAGCCTGAGGTCGCTGATCTCCCTGTAGGTCTCCAGCCTCTCCCCTCCGGCATACATGCGCATTATCCGCTCGAGGCTGCGCAGGAGTCGGCCGGCCCGGCGCTCCAGGAGCTCCCGGGCGAATCGCTCCACGGCCTCCTCCAGGTCGCTCGAGACCGCCTGCGGGTCGAATCCCTCATCCCCCGGCCTCGAGGCCTCGAGCCGCTCCAGCTCCCGGGAGAGCCTCCGCGCCGCGTCCATCTCCGCGCCTGCATCCGCCTTTGTCCTCAGGATGCCCAGGTGATGGGACCATGCCCACCTGTTGCCCGCACGGGCGGCGGCACGGGCGAGCCGCAGCTCCTCGTGCAGGTCCCTCCCGTAATCGCAGAGCAGCAGCGACCTCTCGAAGCCGGTCCTCCAGTCACGTATCCTCTCGACCACCTGCGTATCCCCGAGAAGCTCCTCCAGGTCGCCCACCACCCGCCGGACGAGCCCGATGGTCTCCGGGTCGCCCGCGGCAGCCAGGTCGGCGCTGGAAGGCTGCCCCAGACCGGCCTCGGCGAGGAGGTCGGCGTCGCCCCCCTCCAGGAACCGCAGATAGGCGTCGGCCATCCGAAGCGTCCTCCGCCCCAGGGCATGATGGGTGCTCCGCCGCAGCTCGTTGACCGCGCCGCTCCCTGCGACGTGCACCTCAGCCAGCGCTATGGTGTCGTTCCAGAGCCGGTCTATCAGGTTCGGCCTGAGCACCACGTTGGAGACGTTGCGGACCAGCAGCCGGGCAAGGTGCGGAACCCGCCTGGCCATGGGGCTCTCCAGGAAGCGGACCAGCTCCCTCTCCAGGTCCCTGGTCTCCGGCTGGAGGTTCTTCGCGCCGACGAGGGCCTCGAAGGAGGGGCTGCAGAGCCTGGCGATGACCGACCTGAGATAGTAGACCGCCTCGTTCCTGTTGGTTGTCCCGTTGACTCTGGCCAGCAGGGAGGTCATGTCGGAGAGCCTGCCCACCCGGACCGGCTCGGCCTGCCCCGGTCCGAAACCGAAGATGTGCGGCTCCAGGTCGACCGGCTCGCCGGAGACGCAGGCGACGTCGTACACCACGCCATCGGTGAGCACGAGGCCGTCCGGCACCCTCCTGCCGCGGAGCCGGCGGCCTCTTCGGGAGACCATGTGGACGAGGAGCGTGTCGCCGGCCAGGTAGGGCACCAGGAGAACGTCTCCGGCCAGGTGGACCCTGTTGTTGACTATGCCGAAATGTCCGTAAGTCCCCTTGATGCTCTGCTTGAGCTCCAGGTAGCACCTGACCGCCCCGGCCAGGTCCCGGTCCCCGCCGTCTCCGGTCAGGACCTCCCTCAGCCGGTCGTGGAGGGCGTCGAGCTCCCTCCTCCGCAGGGGGTCGCGAAGACCGGGGGGGAGACGGAGGCTGGTGCGGGACCGAGGCGAGGGGTCCGGCCTCGCCGGTTCGACTTCTTCTGTCCGGGGCGCCATGGAGCTCCCTCCGGGGTCAGATCAGGCCGACCAGCCCGAGCGCCTTCCATAAGAGGAAGGCCACCCCCATGGCAATGACCGGCGTGCCGGTCCACCCGAAGGCTATCCGGCCCAGGACGCTCCTGTCTATGGTCCGGACGCCCTTGAGTATGCCGATACCGAGTACAGCCCCTACTATCGCCTGGCTGGTGGAGACGGGGACGCCGACCATGGCGTAGACGTGCACGGTCACAGCCTCGCCCAGTATGGCGACGAAGGCGGTGTAGGCGTCGAGCTTCACCAGCCTCCTCCCGACGGTCATCATCACCTTCCTGCTGTAGGTGAACACCCCGAGGGCGATGGCGGTCGAGCCGACGATGCTGGCCGTCATCGGGTCCAGCATGCCGGGGCCGGTGAAGGGACCGGTCACGTTCGCCACGTTGTTGGCGCCCAGGGCGTAGGAGGCGTACGAGCCGGCCACGACCAGGGCGAGCCTCATGTACCTGTCGTAGGCGAAGAGAGAGAGGTGGAGGAGGTTCATCAGCTTCCCGATGACGAAGTAGAGGACCATCGTGACCAGGGCCGCCCCTATCGGGGTGCCGATCCAGCAGGCGACCACCTTGGCCAGGGAGCCCAGGTCCAGGTCGTTCGTGATGATGCCGGAGAAGACCAGCGCCCCGACCACCGCCTGGGAGGTTGAGACCGGCAGTCGCAGGTAGCTCATGAGGGTGACCGTGATGCCGGCCGCGGTGGCTACCACGAAGGCCATGTCCAGGGAGATGGGGCTCAGCTCCCGGTAGGTCTCCATCCCCTCCCTGCCGGCCACGACTGCCCCCAGGACCACGAAGACGGAGCAGAGCACGGCTGCCGTCCTGAAGCGGACCATGCGGGAGGCGACGGCGGTGCCGAAGACGTTCGCGGCGTCGTTCGTTCCCAGGGACCAGCCCAGGAACAGCCCCGCTACGAGCTGCCACATGTCAGATCTGTCTCTTGATGGCCACTATGCCGATGCGGTCGGCGGTGGTCTCCGCCATGTCGGAGATGCGACCTATCAGGAAGACCAGCTCCTTCAGCATGAGCTTCGTTCCGATGTCCATCGACCGGTCGAAAATCCTGCCGATGAGGCGCTGCTCCGCCCTGTCGGAGGCGCTCTCCCGGTCCTCGACCTCCTTCGTGGCGTAGAGGGTGGTCTTCGGGTTCTCCAGGAGCGTCTCCACCGCCTTCCGTATCCTGTCGTAGGTCTTCCTGTTGAGCCCGACCAGCTCCTCGAAGTCCTCGAGCAGATCACGGGGGACCTCCAGGGACTGCATCTGTATGGTCTGCAGAACCGACTCCGCAGTGTTGGGGATGCGGTCGAAGCTCTCCAGGAGCCCGAGTATGTCCCCCCTGGACTCCGGGAGCAGCGCCCTGCCGTAGAGAGTGAGCTCTATCTCGCGCCTGAGATCGTCGGCTTCAGACTCGGCGTCGTGGGTCTCCCGCACTCCGCTGTCGAACTCCGGTCCGAGGCCGGTTGCGACATAGGTGTCGAACGCCTGCTGGAAGACGTCGAAGCAACGGTCGCAGCATTCGAAGTACTGGTCTATCATCGAGCGGACCTTCTCGGTCCGATTCCAGAACATCATATCCGGACCTCCGCGGCTGCCGCCGGGGCCGGATGCCCCGCGCGGGGGCTTAACGATAACTTAACAGTCCGTCACCGTCAGCACCCGGGGGGCGGGGAGGAGCGCCGGGCGCGGGAGCCTCAGCCCCGAAGGCCCTGGACCTGCACCCGGACCCTGCGCCGCCTGGCCCTGTTGTCGTGGTCGACCAGCGCAACCTGCTGCCAGGTGCCGACCAGGGGGCGGCCGTCCTGGACCGGCAGCACGATGCCCGGGCCCATGAGGGTTGCCCGCATGTGGGAGAAGCCGTTGTCGTCGCCCCAGGTCTCGGAGTGGCGAGACCTGCGCGCCGAGGGGACCATCTCCTCCAGCAGCTCCCGCATGTCCGCCACCAGGGCCGGCTCGTGCTCTATCGTGGTAACCGAGGCGGTGGAGCCTATCACGGTTATCGAGACGTGCCCCATGTCCACGCCGCTCTCCCGGACCACCCTGGCGACTTCGCCCGAGATGTCCACGATGTCCGACCAGCCCTCCGTATCCATCTCCAGCGTCTCTCCGTACACCGTATGACCCTCAGCCACCTGCACCTCCCCTCCACGCCCCCTTCAGCATCTCCCCGGCCGCCCTGCCGGAAGGGGGATGCCAGCGGGACCGCACCACAAGGTTCCTGTAGGCGTAGAGACTCATCTCCAGCCACGCCTGTCTCGACAGCGACTCGGCCAGCAGGCGGTCCGCCTCGACGGTCCTGCCCTCCCTGGCCAGCGACTCGGCTACAAGCCCGGAGGCGAGCATGGCGGCCCGGTCGCCCATGTCCGGCATCGCATCCATCATCCGCTCCGGCCAGCCCGGGTCCCTTCCGCTCCTGTAGTCGCAGAGCCCCTGCTGCAGCCTGAGCTCCTCGAAGGTGGTTATCACCGAGAGGTCTATCAGGCTGGTCATGCTGACGCCGTCCATGATTCGGATGCACTCCAGTATCTGCTCCCTGGCCCTCTCCGGACGGTCCATCCGCTCGTCCAGCACGGAGCCGAGCCAGAGCACCGCCGGGTGCTCCGGACGGCGACGGGACTGCTCCTCCAGGAGGTGCTCGGCAAGCTCCGAGTCCCCGGTCTCCATGGCCATCCGGGCCCTCACGAGGGCGCAGTCGTCCAGGACCCCCTCCTCCACGAACCTCCCCGCCAGGTCCTCCACCTCCGCGAGCAGTCGCGAGGTCCCCGCGAGGTCGAAGCAGTGCAGCAGCGCGTCGAGCAGCTCGGCCTGCAGGGCCAGCTTGCCGTGGAGCGCCGCCTCCGCCATGGCCCTCTCGATGCCCCGTCGGAAGAGCTCCGTCGCCCGGGCAGGCCTGCCGGAGAGGAGCATGGTCTCGGCGGTGTCGTAGAAGAACCACCAGGGGAAGGTCTCCTCGTCGTAACCCTGCGTGAAGAACCTGCCCACCAGATCGGTGGCCACGTCGAAGCTCTCGATGGAAATCTCCAGGATGAGCCTCTGGTGGAGCAGCTCCGTCTCCTGGCTGCATGTGTCGACGTCCCCCTCCCCGGTGCGGGCCAGGAGCTCCTCCGCGGTATCCAGGCAGGCGCGGGCCTCGTCCGCCCTTCCCAGCCTGCTCAGGCTGTCCGCGCACTTCATGTTGTACTCCACGAGCTCGTTCTCGCCGAGCCTCTCCCGGATCGAGCGCAGCTCACGGAAGGCATCGGTGTACCGCCCGGTCATCCTCAGGCAGTCGGCTGCCAGCAGCAGGCTCCTCCTGCCCTTGTGGCTCAGTCTGCCCGCCTGCTCCTCCAGCTCGGCGTACTGCAGGGCTATCTCCCGGGTCCTCCTCCAGTTGCCGGCGCAGCGGTACGCGTCGTACAGATGGAACTTCAGCTCCAGGAGCCTCTCGAGGTCCAGCCCCGAGCCGGAGAGCTCGGAGCTGAGCCTGTCGGCTCTCTCCAGGCAGCTCACCGCCGCTCCCGGCAGTCCTGCCCTCAGTCCCGCCTCGGCCCCCTCCCGGTAGACGTCCAGCGCCCTCCCGCCTCGTCCGCACATCTCCAGGTGGTGGCCGGCCTCCAGGTGGTCACCCTCGGCCAGGAGCCGGTCCGCCATCACCGCATGGGAGCGGGTGAGCAGCGAGGTGCCGGCGCTCCGGTAGAACTCCTCCCGGTAGGCCTCGTTGGTGAAGGAGAACGAGAGCATGTCCCGCCTGCCGGCCCTCACTATCCCCAGCTTCGCGCCCCTGTCCAGGACGTCCAGCACCTCCCCCTCGGAGCGGCCCGACAGCTCCGTCAGCAGCTCCGGCCCGAACGGGCTGCCCCTGACCACGGATGCCTGCTGGAGAAGCCCCCTGGTCTCCCGGTCCAGCGTCGAGAGCTTGCCGGATACTATGCTCCTTATCCGGTCGGGCACCGCCCCCCGGGGAGCCAGCACCCGCAGCTCACCGTCGGCCAGCATCAGCATTCCGGAGTTGAGCAGGCTGCGGAGGTACTCGCAGGCGAACAGAGGGTTGCCGCCGGAGAAGGAGTGCACGCGCTCCGCCAGCTCCGAGGCGCCATCGGAGACGCCGAGCCTGGCTCTCACGAGCTCCATCGTGCCCAACCTGGTCATCGGGCCGAGCTCGATGCGCTCGGCGCAGGGGAGGTCGGCCAGCATCGAGACGGGAGCAGTCGTGCCGTCGAATGGCGTCATGGCAGCGCAGAGGGCGAGCCCGCCTCCAACCCCTGTCCGCAGGGCATAGGCGAGCAGCTCGGCGCTCTCCGGGTCCAGCCACTGGGCGTTGTCGACCAGGACCAGCAGGGGGCTCCAGCCGGAGAGCAGAGCCGAGAAGGCGTCCAGGGCGGCCATCCTGTCCATGCTCGTGGAGCTGAGGTCGGAGCTGCCGAACACGTCCGGCATCAGCCTGCCCAGGATGCTCCTCCAGAGCGGGTTCATCTCTCCCGGGGGGTTCTCACGCGCCAGGTCCCGCACCGCGGAGACCAGCGGTGCCCAGGGTATTCCCGAGAGTTCCCTCCTGCAGGTCATCGTCATCAGCCGGCGCCCCTCCATCCCCTCGGCCAGGGTGGCCAGCAGAGCCGTCTTCCCGGAGCCGGTCTCCCCGATGACCAGCGCGGCCCTGTTGCCCGAGGCATCGGACAGGACGCGGGTAATGCGAGTCAGCTCGGAGCGCCTCCCGGTGAAGACGTCCTCGTGCCAGAAGAGCGTCCTGCCCTCCGCCGGAGAGACCCTCCAGCGGGACTTGCCTGCGGCCTTGGCCTCGTACATGGCCTTGTCCGCCATGCTCATGATGTCGCTGGCGGAAGACGCATGGTCCGGGTAGAGCGCTATCCCGACGCTTGCGGAGACGCCCCAGTCCGGGTAGAGCTCGCTCGAGATGGCCTCCGTCAGCTTGCCGGCAACCCCGACGCTCCCGGTCTCCGTACCTCCCCGGGCGATGACCACGAACTCGTCCCCGCCGTACCTGGCGACGATGTCGGTGGAGCGCATCGTCCGCACCAGTAGGCCGGAGAGCATGCGAAGGAGCCGGTCACCCTGGTCGTGGCCGGAGGTGTCGTTCACCCTCTTGAAGTCGTCCAGGTCGAGGAAGAGCACCGCGAATGGCTCCCGCCGGCCCAGGAGCGTCTCCAGGACCAGCCTCAGGAACCGCCTGTTGGGTAGTCCGGTGAGGTCGTCGAGGAAGGGAAGGGACCTGCTCTCCGGCACTCCGAATGCGGCGAGCATGGAGAGACCGGCGCTCATGTGACCCCCTCTCGGCAGCGGAAAGTGCCGGGGAGATAATAAGGGGAGCCGGCAGTCCCATCAAACGGTCCGAGGGGTCTCTCCGGAGCGCTCGCGGGGGGGTACTTGGCAAGGCGCCGCCGAGGTCTCATATCAGCGGGGTATGAATAACGGAGAGTGAGGGGGTGCCATGGACAGGCTCGAGGAGCTCAGGGAGAGGGCCCTGCTCGGCGGCGGCGCGGACAGGATAGAGAAGAGGCACGAGGCTGGAAAGCTCACCGCGAGGGAGCGGCTGGACATCCTTCTCGACGAGGGATCGTTCCGGGAGCTGGGCATGCTGGTCACCCACAGGTGCTCGGACTTCGGCATGGAGCAGAAGCGGTTCCTGGGCGACGGGGTGGTCACCGGATACGGCACCGTCCACGGCAGGCTGGTCTACGTCGTGTCTGAGGACTTCACGGTCCTGGGCGGCTCCCTCTCCAGGGAGTTCGCGGAGAAGATAACCAGGACCCAGGCCCTGGCCCTCAAGAACGGCGCGCCGATGATCAACATCAAGGACTCGGGCGGCGCCAGGATACAGGAGGGCATAGACTCCCTGGCCGGATACGGCTCCGTCTTCTTCGGCAACGTCAGGGCCTCCGGGGTCATCCCGCAGATATCCGTCATCATGGGCCCGTGCGCCGGCGGGGCGGTCTACTCCCCCGCTCTGACGGACTTCGTGGTAATGGTGGACTCCAGCAGCTACATGTTCCTCACCGGACCGGACGTCATCAAGGCGGTCACCCACGAGAACGTCACCTTCGAGGAGCTGGGCGGCGCCACCGCCCACAACACGAAGAGCGGCGTCGCCCACTTCCGATGCCAGGGCGAGGAGCAGAGCATGGTGCTGGTGAGGGACCTTCTCACCTATCTCCCCCAGAACAACCTGGAGGACCCCCCGAGGGTCAGCAGGAAGAGGGAGGGCGGCCTCAGGAGCAGGATAGGGGCCCTCTTCGGCCAGCGGAAGGGCTCACCGGCCGGAGACGCGGCGCTGGAGAGGGTCCTGCCCGACGACGACTCGCTCCCGTACGACATGCGGGAGATAGTGGAGGGCCTTCTGGACGAGGGCTCCTTCCTGGAGGTGCACAGGCACTTCGCCCAGAACCTGATCGTAGGACTCGGCAGGATGGACGGGATGGTCGTGGGGATAGTGGCCAACCAGCCGGCACACCTGGCCGGCGTGCTGGACACGCTCTCCTCCGCGAAGGGAGCCAGGTTCGTCCGGTTCTGCGACTCCTTCAACATCCCCCTCGTCGTCCTGGAGGACGCTCCCGGATTCCTCCCGGGCGTGAGCCAGGAGCATACAGGGGTGATAAAGGAGGGAGCCAAGCTCCTCTACGCATTCTGCGAGGCCACGGTGCCCAGGATAACCGTGGTCATACGCAAGGCGTACGGAGGAGCCTACATAGCGATGAACTCCAAGCAGATAGGCGCCGACATGAACTTCGCGTGGCCCGGCGCCCAGATAGCGGTCATGGGGGCGGAGGGTGCCGTCAAGATACTCTACCGCAGGCAGCTCAAGGTTGCGGAGGACCCGGAGGCCGAGCGCAGGAGGCTGGTGGACCAGTACAACGAGAAGTTCAACAACCCGTACATCTCCGCCAACAGGGGCTACGTCGACGAGGTGATAAGGCCCTCGGAGACAAGGGAGAGGCTCATAGACGCCCTCCGCTCCCTCTCCACCAAGACGGTGAGAAGGATAGACCGCAAGCACGGGAACATGCCGCTGTGAGCGCGCTGTCCAGGGTGCTCGTCGCGAACCGGGGCGAGATAGCCCTGCGGGTGATGCGGGCCTGCCGGGAGATGGGCATGGAGTCGGTTGCCGTCTATTCGGACATAGACAGGGCCGCCAGGCATGTCCGTTACGCCGACGAGGCCTACCGCATCGGCCCGGCCCCCTCGATAGACAGCTACCTGAGGATAGACCGGATAATCGAGACAGCCCTGCGGAGCGGCTGCGACGCGGTCCACCCGGGCTACGGCTTCCTGGCCGAGAACCCGGGCCTGCCCAGGGCCTGTGCCGAGGCCGGTCTGACCTTCGTCGGCCCCTCGGCGGACTCCATGGCGCTCCTGGGCAACAAGACCGAGGCCCGGAAGATGGCGGTGAGCGCCGACATCCCTATCGTCCCCGGGGTGACCGAGCCGCTCTCCGACCGGGAGGATGCCCTCCGGGTCGCCCGGGAGATAGGCATGCCGGTCCTGCTCAAGGCCGCCGGCGGCGGTGGCGGGAAGGGCGTAAGGGTGGTCCGCGAGGAGCGGGAGCTGGCATCGGCTTTCGAGCAGGCGACCGCCGAGGCCGGCGCCGCCTTCGACAACCCGGACATCTACATAGAGCGCTATCTCGAGCGCCCCCGCCACGTGGAGCTTCAGGTCATCGCCGACTCCCACGGCAACGTGATACACCTGGGAGAGAGGGAGTGCTCGGTCCAGCGGAGGTTCCAGAAGCTCATAGAGGAGTCGCCCAGCTGCGCGCTGGACGAGCGGCTCAGGCGGGAGATGGGGGAGGCCGCGAAGCGGGCGGTGAAGGCCTCCGGATACCTGAACGCCGGCACCGTGGAGTTCCTTCTCGACCGGTCCGGCTCCTACTACTTCTGCGAGGTCAACGCCAGGCTCCAGGTCGAGCACCCGGTCACCGAGCTGGTCACCGGCATCGACATAGTGAAGGAGCAGTTGCGGGTGGCGGCCGGCGAGCCGCTCTCGGTCACCCAGGAGGAGGTCCGCATGACCGGCGCGGCGATCGAGTGCCGGATCTGCGCCGAGGACCCGGAGACCTTCCTCCCCTCCACCGGGACCGTCCTCGAGCTGGAGGAGCCCTCCGGCCCGGGTGTCCGGCTGGAGTCGGGCATCACCGAGGGCGGAGAGGTCTCGCTCTACTACGACCCGCTGATAGCGAAGCTGCTCACCTGGGGGAGGGACCGGGAGGAGGCCCGGACCAGGATGAGGAGGGCCCTGCAGGAGTACAGGGTAACCGGGGTGAGCACGACCGTGCCCTTCCACCTGAAGGCTCTGGAGCACCCGGCGTTCGTCTCCGGCGATTACGATACCGGCATCGTGGGGATGATAGAGCACCCGAGGACCGAGCGGCATATCGAGATCGCCGCCATAGCCGCCGCAATCGTGGCCGGGGAGGACATGGGAGTGAGGCTGGACACCGGCGCGCCTCCGAGCAGGTGGAAGATGGTGGGGAGGGCAGGACATGGCATTCATCGTTCGAAGTGGTGAGAGACACTTCCGCATAGATCCCCGCCTGGTCGAGCAGGGTGAGTCGGAGGACCGCTACGTTGTCCTGGTGGACGACGAGGAGCGGAGCATGGGCATCGCCAGGCTCACCCCCAGCCACATGTCGGTGCTCGCAGGTGGCCGGTCCTACAACGTGGAGGTTGAGCGCCGGGGCGAGGAGTACCTGGTGACCACGAGGGGAGAGACCTTCTCCTTCCGGGTCCAGGACGAGTACCGCGCGGCTTCGGAGGAGGCCTCCGGGGGAGGCGCCGCGGTCATCTGCGCCCCGATGCCCGGCCTGGTCGCCAGGGTGATGGTCGAGGAGGGTCAGGATGTCGAGGCCGGGCAGGGCCTCCTGGTCCTGGAGGCCATGAAGATGCAGAACGAGATACCCGCCCCCGGACCGGGCACCGTGGTCAAGGTGGGAGTCGAGCAGGGCAGCACGGTCATGACCGGCGACACCCTGGTGGTCATCGAATGACCGGGATCGCCATCCGGCGGTGAGACCGGTCTGGCCGGAGGCCTCGATCACCTCATCCGCCAGTCAGCTACCGTTCGAGGGTCCTTGCCTCAGACAGTCCCTTCGATGACCTCGGTGACTAGGTCCAGGTAGTCGCTCAGCAGCCTTGTGACCAGGAAGCGCTTCCTGACTACCTCCCTGCCCTCCCTGCCCATCTCGCGCGCCTCCTCCGGACAGGCCAGCAGGTGCAGTATCCTCTCCGCGAAGCCGTCGACGTCGTCCGGCTCGAGGAGGTAGCCGGTCCTTCCGTCCTCTATCTGGAGCGGTATGCCGCCCACCCTGGAGGCCACGACCGGCCTCTCCTTCCACAGGCCCTCCGTGACGGTGAGTCCGAAGCCCTCCCGCAGCGACTTCTGCACGATGACCGACGAAGCCCTCTGTATGGCGTTGACAAGGATGTTGCTCTCGTAGGTGAGGAGTATGACGTCACCCGACTCGATGAGGTCCTCGGCGGCCTCCCTGGTCCTCTCGTGGACGTCGTAGCCCTCCGGGTCGTCGCTTGCCATGGAGCCGCACATGACGAGCCTGCAGTCGACCCGGCTCCGTACCTTCCTGAAGACGGAGAGCACCCCGAGGGGGTCCTTCCAGGGGTCGAAGCGGGATATCTGGGTGATGATGGGCTTGTCCTGCGGGATGCCGAAGTTCTCGAGGATGCCCGATATGCGCCCCTCCTCCAGGTCCATGTTCTTGGCGCTGAGCGGGTTGATAGCGGGCTCCACTATCCTCTGGGTTACCGGGAGGTCGGGCTTCCTGTACTGCCCCGAGGATATTATCACCATGTCGTACCTCAGGATGAACTGCTTCAGGAAGTCCCAGAGCTCGGGGTTCGGCTCGGAGAGGTCGATGTGGCACCTCCAGACCCAGGGCTGCTCCTTCCGGTAGCTCCGTATGAGGGGGAGCGGCTGCGGGTCGTGGACGACCACTGCGTCGTGGTTGATGTGGGTGAAGTGGGAGAACTCCATGTTGGTCTCCAGATAGATACGTCTCTTGGCGTCGGTGAGCTTTATGTCCCCTCCCTGGAGGGCGTTGTGGAACTGCTTCGTGATGGCGAAGAAGTCCCTGTTGCCGTGGAGTATCCTCCAGCCGCAGTCCACGTTGGCGTCGTTCGTCAGGGGCACGAGGGTGCTCAGCATCTCCGCGACGCCGCCACCGTGATAGGTGGAGTTCAGGTGGACGAAGTGCTTCCCGTACAGCCTTCCGGCCTTCCGCAGTATCCTTGCGACCTCCACGTCTCCCACTATGTCGAGGTAGTTCTCGAGTCTGTGCATTCTCTCCGCTCTCTCTCTCCGGTATGATGTGATTCCTGCCCTTCCGACATAATCCCGCTCCCCCCCTCGTGCAACCTCCGAGAGCGTGCACGCTTGACGACGGCCTCCCGCTGCGGCTATCGAGGACCGGGGGGGGTGACGAGGGGAGGCGGTATGCCCGAGCTGCCGGACGTCGAGACATTCAGGAGATACCTGGGTTACACGGCCCTGCACAAGGTTGTCGAGAGCGTGGACGTGAGGTCGCCGGAGATGCTCTCCGGGGTCTCCCTCGATGGGCTCCGCTCGGAGCTGGGCGGCACGTCGCTCGAGGAGACGGAGAGGCACGGCAAGTACCTTTTCGCCAGGACCGGCAGGGGCCGGTGGCTGGTGCTCCACTTCGGGATGACCGGAAGGCTCGCCTACTACCGCGATCCCGGGTCGGAGCCTGAGCACGCCAGGCTGGTGCTCGGCTTCGAGAACGGCTACAGCCTGGCCATGGACGACCGGAGGAAGCTGGGCAGCGCAGCTCTGACCGGGAGCCCCGGTGAGTTCGCCGAGCAGAGGGAGCTGGGTCCGGATGCCCTCCTCGTCGGGTCAAGGGGATTCGCTGAGGCGCTGGGGAGGAAGAGGGGGATGGTGAAGTCGGCCCTCATGGACCAGTCCACCGTCTCCGGCGTCGGGAACGTCTACGCGGACGAGATACTCTTCCGGGCCGGAGTGCATCCGGCGGCGGACGTCGGTGGGATGGGGCGTGGCAGCCTTGTCGAGCTCTACGGGCACCTCAGGGAGGTGCTGGAGACCGCTATAGATGTCCAGGCCGACCCTGACAGGCTGCCGGATGACTACCTCATACCTCGCAGGCGCGAGGGTGGCAGATGCCCGGTCTGCGGCGGAGAGCTGGAGACCACGAAGGTCTCCGGCAGGACGACCTACTACTGCCGGAGGCGCCAGGGAAGAGGGCGGAGGGGCTAGCGGAGCAGGTCCCTGACCTCACGGTCGGACATCTCGTGGAAGTCCATGTAGAAGGATGCCACGGCGAAGGGCGACCGGTCCTGGGCCACCAGGCAGTACCGGTCGTGGAAGTGCTCCTCCATGGCGGCCAGGGCTGATACCGGGGCGACGGGGACGGCCAGGGTCATGGAGCGCGGCTTCCTGGACGCTACCATCCGGGCGGCGGATATCATGCTGTAGCCGGTTGCCAGGCCGTCGTCCACGATGTACACGTGCCTGCCCTCCACTTCCGGCGGAGCGTCGTGCCCCACGTACTCCCGGGCCCTTCTCGATATCTCCCTCCTGACGTCGCGTATGACCCGCTTCACCGTGTCGCCGGGCAGGGAGAACATCCGGATGACTCTCTCGTTCAGGACGCTCGTCCCGTCTATGGCCACTGCGCCGAAGCCCATCTCCGGCGAGCAGGGGACGGGCAGCTTCCGGACTATCACCGGCTCGAACCTGCAGCCCAGCGAACGGGCCAGCGGCCTGGCCACCGGCACCCCTCCCCTGGGCAGGGCGAGGACAACCGCTTCCGGGTTCCGCTCCGGGTCCACGAATGCCGCCAGCCTGACCCCGGCATCGGTCCGGTCCCTGAAGACCGGCTCGGCCGCTGCCCTGCGCTCAGCTATTCGGACGGTCATGCCTCTCTCCTCTCCGCTCCGGTCGCTCCCTCCCGCGCCGTGCCGCCGCCCCGGGCAGGACGGACCCCAGGCGGTTTGAAGTCCAGCGCGCCGCCGTTACTCTCGGTCTACCTGGCGCTCACGGGCTCCCCTCCGCTGTCGGGCGGTCCGGCTTGGCCACTCCGGTATTATCCTATTACAATATCATTTACGATAATGTCTTCATTCTCAAGATATCTATTTTCTCGGAACAGTCAATAGAACCGTTTATATTGTAATTATTGTGCTACCATCAGGGTGCCATACGTACATTCATCGGCATGCTCCGAGTGCTCACACCGAACGCTGCATATACCGACCGGAGATATAACCGGAATACATGTAACTATATCAATCAACTAAGTAGTTGCATTCCTACATATGTGAAAATGAGATGTATATTCAATAGGGGTTGCCAATATTCAGTGAAATATGCATACTAAAACAGGATTTCAGCGACCGAACCAATTACGGAGGTGTGCCACCGATGAGAGTCATGCTGGTCGGAAGATGGGCGAAGGCGCACGCCCTTGCGAAGTGCATAGCGCAGAGCCGGGACGCGCATCTCCTGGCCGTCATGGACAAGGTGAACCCGGGCATAGAGTCCGTGGCCGACGAGATCTCCAGGCACTCCCTGAAGGATGTCGGGGGGCTGGCCGACCTGGCCGTGGGCCGTTCCGTCGACTACGTGGTAGTCAGCCCTCAGATGACCCTCGGCCGCGGCATCAGAACCCTGCTGGAGGAGAGGGACATCCCCTGCTTCGGTCCCTCCGCCGCCTGCTCGAGGCTGGAGGGGGACAAGGCTTACGCCAGAAACCTCCTCCGAAGGAGGGGGCTGTCCGTCTCACCCGGGTTCAAGGCGTTCGGGGACGTGGCATCGGCGGCGGCATACCTGGAGGGGCTGGACGTCCCGGTGGCCGTGAAGCCGGCTGGCGTGACCGAGGGCGACGGCGTGAAGGTGATGGGCAGGCAGCTGGATGACCACGCCGATGCTATACGGTACGTCGAGAGCATCTTCGAGGACGGTGTGGGGGGGCTGGCTTCCGTGCTCATAGAGGACCGTATGCGCGGGGAGGAGTTCAGCCTGCAGGCATTCGTGGACGGCAGGCACGTCACCGGACTGCCTCTAGTGAGGGACTACAAGCTGCTCGAGGAGGGCGAGAGCGGCCCCAACACCCCCGGCATGGGCTCCTACTCCATGCCGGACGGTCTCCTCCCGACCGTCGACGGAGCGGTCTACGACGAGGCGCTGTCCGTGGTCGAGGAGGCCATAAACGGCCTCAGGGAGGAGCGCGGGGAGCTGTACAAGGGCCTGATAACCGGCCAGTTCATGCTCACCGGGGACGGTCTCCGGCTGGTGGAGTTCAACGTGAGGGCCGGTGACTCGGAGTTCCTGAACCTGCAGCCGCTCCTCCGGACCGACTTCATGGACATCTGCGCCGCCATCGAGAGGGGCGAGCTTGCGGGGATGGACGTAGAGCTCGACTCGAAGGCGACCGTCTGCAAGTACGTTGTCCCCCCGGGCTTCCCGGAGCCCAGCGGCCCCGTGGAGGTGGAGGTGGACGAGGATGCCCTCCGGGAAGCCGGCTGCGAGCTCTTCTACTCCTGCTTCGACAACGGGGACGGCGAGTACGAGCCGAGCCCCAGGCTGATCGCGGTCACCGGCGTCGCGGGCAGCAGGAAGGAGGCAATGGAGAGGTGTGAGAGTGGAATCGCGATGATAGACGGCGAGGACCTCTACCACCGGAGGGACATCGGCACGGAGAAGCTGGCGAGGAGATACGAATGACGAGCGTGGAGCCGGCATCGAGTAGGGACTTCGTGGAGGTCCAGAAGCTGGCGGAGCGCATCCAGGGCATCGTCGCGCATCCGGGACACCTTTACAGGATACTCATGGACCACTTCGGCGGATTCTTCCTGGTGGCCAGGGACGACGGCGACATTGCCGGCTTCGAGGTGGGGTTCCCGTCGAAGAGCCGGACGGACACCTACTTCCTCTGGCAGATAGGCGTCTCCCCGGAGCACCGGGGCAGAGGAGTGGCGTCCAGCCTGGTCAGGGCCACCGAGCAGGTGGCTGCCGAGGCCGGCTGCAGTGCGGTGGAAGCTACGGTAGATGCACTGAACGAGCCCTCCTGCTCCCTCTTCGAGTCGCTTGGCTACTCGGTCGAGAGCCGGGGCGAGACCATTGAGGTGAAAGGCCGCCGCGCCATGCCGGACTACTACGACTCAGGCACGGACCAGGTTCTCTTCCGCAGGGAGCTCGACTGAGGGGGCAGGGGAGGGCTTGGCAAGGATAGGCACCTCCGGCTGGCAGTACGACCACTGGGTGGGACGCTTCTACCCCGACAAGACGGCCCGGGAGGAGATGCTGCGCCACTACTCCACCAGGCTGGGCACGGTTGAGGTGAACGGCACCTTCTACGGCCTGCCCTCGGAGGAGACCCTGGAAGGCTGGCGCAATGCGGTTCCGGAGCGGTTCGAGTTCTCCGTGAAGGGGAGCAGATACCTCACCCACATGAAGAAGCTGAGCGACCCGGAGGAGCCGCTCGACAGGCTACTTGAGAGGGTCAACTCGCTGGGCGACAGGCTGGGGCCGGTACTCTTCCAGCTGCCTCCCCGCTGGAGAAGGGATACCGCCAGGCTGGCCTCCTTCCTCGAGATCCTGCCGGAGGGGCGAAGGTACGCCATCGAACTTCGGGACGAGAGCTGGTTCCACCGGGATGTCTACGACCTCCTCCGGGAGCGCGGGATAGCCTTCTGCATCTATCACCTGGCGGGCAGGCTCTCTCCGAAGGAGGTGACCGCGGATCTGGTCTACGTGAGGCTGCACGGCCCCGGGGCGGCCTACGAGGGCTCCTACGACGACCGCACCCTGCAGGGATGGGCGGGGGCCATATCCTCATGGGAGTCCGCAGGCCACGAGGTCTACTGCTACTTCGACAACGACCAGCGCGGCTACGCGGCGGAGAACGCGCTCCGCCTGGCGGCGATGACTGGAGGCTGACGTGCAGATGCACAACAGGGATGTCGCCGACATCTTCCGGACCATAGCGGACCTGCTGGACATCAGGGGCGACAACCGGTTCAGGATAAGGGCCTACAGGAATGCCGCCCGCACAGTTGAGTCGCAGCCGGGGAGCGTGGCTGAGATGGTCGGGCGGGGAGAGGACCTGACCCGGCTCTCCGGGCTGGGGGAGGACCTGGCCGGGAAGGTCGAGACGATAGTCCGGACCGGCTCGCACCCTCTCCTCGAGGAGCTCTCGGAGGAGGTCCCCCGTAGCCTGAGGGAGCTATTGCAGGTCTCCGGCCTCGGGCCCCGGGGCGTCCATGCGATCCACTCGGAGTTGGGCGTCACAGACCTGGACGGTCTGAGGAGGGCCGCCGAGAAGGGTGAGATAGAAGGCCTCGAGGGCTTCGGTGAGAAGACCCAGCGGAAGATACTCGCCGAGACAGAGGAGATGGCGGGGGCGGAGCGCAGGACCCTGCTCAATGACGCGGAGGAGGTTGCTGACTCCCTGATAGCGCATCTGGAGTCTGTTCGGGGCGTCAAGAAGGTCTGCGTCGCGGGCAGCCTGCGCCGCAGGAAGGAGACCGTGGGCGACCTGGACGTCCTCGTCTCCAGTCGGAGGGATGCGAGGCCCCTCGAACACCTGCAGGAGATGGACGAGGTGGAGGATGTGCTGGCCGGCGGGGAGACGAAGACCACGGTCATCCTCAGGTCCGGCATGCAGGTGGACGTCCGGTCGGTGGCCCATGCCTCCTACGGCGCGGCACTGGTCTACTTCACCGGTTCGAAACAGCACAACATCCGGCTTCGGAAGCGTGGGGTGGAGAGGGGTCTGAAGATAAACGAGTACGGGGTACACCGGGATGGCCGGAAGGTTGCCGGGAGGACCGAGGAGGAGGTCTACGGCTCGGTGGGACTGGAGTGGATAACCCCGGAGCTGCGCGAGGACAGGGGCGAGATGGAGGCCTCCGAGGAGGGCTCCCTGCCGGAGCTGGTCACCGAGGAGGACATTCGCGGCGACCTCCACGCCCACACGAAGCGGACCGACGGCCACCACACCATCAGGGAGATGGCGGAGGCCGCCCGGGAGATGGGCTACGAGTACCTGGCCATCACGGAGCACTCGAAGAGGGTCACCGTGGCAGGCGGCCTGAACGCCGAGGAGCTGGCCCGGCACGCGGAGGCCATCGGGGAGGCCGACTCGGAGACGGAGGGCATATCGTTACTGAAGGGCGTGGAGGTGGACATACTGGAGGACGGCAGCCTGGACCTCCCCCCTGACGTCCTGCGGAGGCTGGACGTTGTGGTCGCCTCGGTCCACTACGGCTTCGACATGCCACGGGAGAGGATGACCGAACGCATCCTGAGGGCCATGGACGACCCTTGCCTGAGCATCGTCGGCCATCCCACCGGCAGGAAGCTCGGGCAGAGGGAGCCCTACGACGTGGACCTGGACGCCATACTGGAGGGTGCCCGGGAGAGGGGCTGCCACATGGAGCTGAACGCCTTCCCGGACAGGCTCGACCTCACGGATGCAGCCTGCAGGCGGGCGAAGGAGGTCGGCGTGAAGGTGGCCGTGAGCACCGACGCGCACCGGACGGGCCACCTTCGCTATATCCGCTACGGCGTAGGGCAGGCCCGGAGGGGCTGGCTGTCCGCCCGGGACGTCCTGAACACAAGGCCGCTCGGCGAGCTCCGGAAGCTTCTGGACAGGGGTTGAGGATGAGCTCCGACCTCGGCTTCAGGAAGGACCCGGACACCGATTTCCGCGACGCGTCCGAACTGACCGCGGAAGAGGCCCGGGAGCAGGCGGAGGCTCTCAGGGACGGCATAGACTACCATGACTACCGCTACTATGTGAGGAACGACCCGGTCATCTCCGACGCGGTCTACGACAGGCTCTTCGCCAGGCTGCGGGAGCTGGAGGAGGAGTTCCCGGAGCTGGACTCGCCGACCTCCCCCACGAAGAGGGTCGGGGCGCCGCCGGTCGACGAGCTGGAGAGACGGGAGCACGCCGCCCCCATGAAGAGCCTTGAGGCGGTGCTGGAGGAGGAAGAGGTCGCCGGCTTTCTCGGGCGGGTGAGGGACCGCCTGGGGAGCAGGGACGTCTCCTTCACGGTGGAGCCGAAGTTCGACGGGCTCTCCGTGGAGCTGGCCTACAGGGAGGGCGAGCTGGAGTACGGGGCGACAAGGGGCGACGGCCGGTACGGTGAGGACGTCACCCGCAATCTCCGCACCATAGGCGCTGTTCCGCTAAGGCTGAGGGCGGAGGCCGACCCGCCCCGCTTCCTCGCGGTGAGGGGCGAGGTGCTCATGCCGCTCTCCGGCTTCCAGCGGCTGAACCGCGAGCGCGTGGAGCGGGGAGAGGAGCCGTTCGCCAACCCGCGGAACGCAGCCGCCGGCACGGTGAGGCAGCTCGACCCCTCGATGGTCTCCGGCAAGCCGCTCACCGCGTTCTTCTACGAGGTGCTGGAGATCCGGGGCGAGGCGCCGGGCGACCACTGGGGGATGCTGCGGCGCTTCCCCGACTGGGGCCTCAGGGTATCCCCCCGCAACAGGCGCGTCTCAACGCTCTCCGAGATATCCGACTACCACGAAGAGCTGGCGAAAGAGCGGAACGACATCGACTGGGAGATGGACGGAGTCGTCATCAAGGTCAGCGACTACGCGGCGCGGGAGAAGCTGGGAGCCAGGCAGCGCTCGCCGAGATGGGCGCTGGCCTGGAAGTTCGAGCCCCGCAGGGAGGTCACCAGGCTCAGGGAGATAGCCGTCCAGGTGGGAAGGACCGGCAAGCTCACCCCGGTAGCCCTGCTCGCCCCGGTCGAGGTCGGCGGGGTGACCGTCAGCAGGGCCTCTCTCCACAACGCGGACGAGGTGAGGCGCAAGGACTTGCGCGAGGGGGACAGGGTCCGGGTGAAGCGGGCCGGCGACGTTATCCCGGAGGTGGTGGAGAGGCTGCCGGAGCCGGGTCGAAAGAGGGGGGAGCCGTTCGAAATGCCGGAGGAATGCCCCGTCTGCGGCAGGCAGGTCGAGCGGGAGGGCGCCTACCACTACTGCCCCGGCGGGCTCAGTTGCCGCGCCCAGCTCGTCGGGTCCATAGTCCACTACGCCTCCCGGGAGGCCATGGACATAGACCACCTCGGAGAGGAGACCGCAAGGGATCTGGTGGAGAGGGGAATGGTGCGGGACATCGCCGACCTCTACCATCTGGAGGCGGAGGATCTCGAGAGCCTGGAGGGCTTCGCGGAGAGGTCGGCCCGGCTCCTGGCAGACGCGATAGGCTCGGCGAGAGAGGCGAGGCTGGACCGCTTCCTCTACGCCCTGGGCATCAGGCACGTCGGCAGTCACCTTGCAAGAGTCCTCGCCTCCTCCCTCGGGGACCTGGACAGCGTCAGGCGGGCGACGGCGGAGGAGCTGCGGACCATCGGGGAGATAGGCCCGGAGACGGCATCGGGAGTGGAGAGCTTCTTTGCGGACCCGGACAACTCCCGGGTGCTGGACAGGCTGCTGGAGGCGGGGGTCGAGGTAGGCGGGATGGAGACCGTCGAGGGCGGCCCTCTCTCCGGGCTCACCTTCGTCTTCACGGGTGGGCTGGAGGGCATTGCAAGGGAAGAGGCCGTGGCGGCGGTCGAGGCCCGGGGCGGCAGGGCCACCTCCGGCGTCAGCTCCAGGACGGACTATCTTGTGGTGGGAGAGGACCCCGGCAGCAAGCTGGAAGATGCCCGGGAGGAGGAGTCGGTGGAGATAATTAGCGAAGGCCGCTTCCGGGAGATGCTGGAGGAGGGATGAGGGGAGGGTCATGAAGCTCACTTTCCTGGGCACCAGGGGCTACATCGAGGCGAAGAGCGGGAGGCACCGGATGCACTCCTCCCTCCTGGTCTCCCGCGGTGACGGCAGGGTCATGGTCGACTGCGGCGAGACATGGCTCGGCAGGCTGGAGGATGTTTCGCCGGACGCCATAGTGATCACCCACGCCCACCCGGACCACGCCTTCGGACTGTCGGAGGGGGCGCCATGCCCGGTGTACGCCACCTCGGACGCCTGGGAGAAGAGGGAGCTGGGCGGGTTCGACATCGAAGACAGGCGCGCCGTGGAGCTGCGGGAGGAGATGGACATATGCGGCATCACCTTCGAGGCCTTCCCCGTCCTCCACTCCACCAGGGCCCCGGCGGTCGGCTACAGGATATCGGCAGGCCGGGCGGCGGTCTTCTACGTCCCGGACGTGGCGTACATCGTCAAGCGCTCCGAGGCGCTCGGAGGCGTCGACATCTACATCGGTGACGGGGCGACCATCGAGCGGAGCATGGTCCGGAAGCACGGCAGGGCGATAATCGGGCACGTCCCCATCCGGACGCAGATCTCCTGGTGCCGGGAGGAGGAGGTCCCGGAGATGATAGTCACCCACTGCGGCTCCGAGATAGTGGGCGGCGACGAGCGGAGCATAGGCCCGGCCCTGAGGCGCATGGGCAGGGACAAGGGCGTCGAGGTGACAGTCGCCGGCGACGGCATGGAGCGTGTGCTGCGCTGAGCCGCGACCGGCTGCCCTTGACTTCCCTCACTCCCGCTGCTCCCTTTCCTGCGCCGGGCAGGGCCGGCATCCGGCGTAACGGGCTTGGCAGAACGGGAGTAGAGCCATGCAGACAGCACGCCTTGCATATGCCCTCGCCGCGCTCCTCGCGGCAATACCCACGGCCTCCGCGGAGGTCCTCTGGGAGTGGCCCTACGACCCCGGCAGCGCCAGCAACTCGATGCCGGCCAGCTACGGTACCTTCAGGATGGCGGACGATTTCGTCCTCGGCTCCGAGGCCACCGTCACGGACATCGAGCTGTACGGACTCTACATCAGCGGGACCCCGGGCGACGACTTCGTAGTCTCCGTCTACGAGGACGACTCCGGCCTGCCGGGAGCCCTGCTGATCGAGCGGACCTGCCCGGCGGTCAATACCACCACGGGCGACACCTGGGGCTACTACAACTACCCGATATACCTGACCGCACTAGAGCTGGAACCGGGGCCGGTCCTCGAGGCAGGCACCTACTGGCTCTGCGCCTGGTACACGGGGGACCGCTGGTACTGGTTCGCAGACGAGGAGAACGGCAACTCCTGCCGCGACGAGGGCTCCGGCTGGGGCCCATTCGGAACGTACCAGCTGGTCTTCTCGGTCCTGGGCGAGGAGGGCTTCGCCCTCGAACAGAGCACGTTCGGGGCCATCAAGTCCATGTGGTGACCGGGACCTCCGCTACTCCCCCGGACAGGCCTCCCCCTCCTCGATATCCGGCAGGCCGCTCTCCTCGAGGAGCAGAGAGGTGTCGGCCAGCACCGCAGCCAGGTCCCCGAGACTCCAGTTGCCTTCGTGCCTCCCTATGCCGTGCATGAAGAGGGGGAAGTGGACGAAGTCCACCCTCCTCCCGTCTATCTCGGCGGAGAAGCGTCCGTCTACGACGACTGCAAAGGGGAAATGAGCGTCCGGCAGACCGTAGGCCGAGATGAGGCTCGCCTCGGCCGGGTCCGTTATCAGATGGTAGGTGACGTCAAGGTCCTCCCCGGAACCGGCCAGGACGGAGTCCACCCGCTCCAGGGTCCGTAGCGAGGGCGGCATCTCCTTGTGGAAGACCTCGACGGCAACCGGACCGGGCCCTGTGCCCGGGAGCCCATGAAGCGCAGCCATCAGCAGGGGTACCATTGACAGCCTCCTCTCGGCTCCTCGCAGGCTCCAGGCGCTGCCA
The DNA here is from genome assembly GCA_964423505.1 of uncultured bacterium. Lineage (GTDB taxonomy): Bacteria > Fermentibacterota > Fermentibacteria > Fermentibacterales > JCC-6 > CAYREX01. The sequence continues at coordinate 64,194 of CAYREX010000010.1, forward strand.
CGGGCCGGAGCCATCGTCAGAGAACGTACCCGAAGAGCTGGATGGAGGCGTTCAGCTCTATCATGTGCCTCCAGTAGACCTCCGGCGTGACCCCCGTGGGAGTCTCGGGGAGCTCTACCGGTATGTACCTCCATACGAGACCGAGGCCCGGGTCCGCGAAGCAGGACTCGGCGGAGCCGGAGAAGCCGACGTACATCTGGGGGCCTGCGGTCACGCCCAGATCACCCTCCCAGCGCTCCCCCGGCTCCTCACCCTCCCTCTGGTCCGGGCGCAGCGTAGCGACTCCCGAGTAGATGCCGCAGCCGGCACCCGTCCGAAAGACCCCGCTGCGCAGCTCCAGACCCAGGGAGGCCTCGGTAATGGAGTAGGTCAGCTCCGGCGGTATGAACGGCCCGTGGTTGTCGAAGAATACCCCTGGGGGCAGCGATGCGATACCGCCGTAGGCCATCAGGAGGATGTCATCCCCGAACCCTCTCCCGAAGCCGGCGCGGAGGGTGAAGGCGTCCTGCTCTCCACCGCTTCGCAGGACCTCGACGCCGAAGAGCTCCTCCTGCCTGCCGTCGACGGTGCGGTCCATTCTGCCTATGCCGATCCCCGCCTCCATGAACCCGCACCATTCCAGCCCCGAAGTGGTGTCCTCTGCAGGAGGGCCGGCTGCGCAGACGGCCGCAGCCGCAAACAGGACCGCCGCCCGTGCGAGAAGATGAAGCCCGGTCACGCCTGGCCGCGCGGCGCTTTCCCGCTGCCCGGATGCGGTTCCGAAGTGCGAGCACGGTTCGCACGAGCACGTTCTCACGATGAATCCTCCCCGGAAGGAGCCGCCGAGCAGCGTCATGCAGACCCGCCCCCCCCCATGCCCGGCTCACGATAGCCCGGAGCCCGGGCCGGGTCAACGAGCGCCCTCCGATTCCGAGGCAAAGCCGCGGGGTCAGCCCCTCCGCCAGGCTTCCATGGCGGCCCTGACGGACCTTGTCAGCTCCCTCGCGAACTCCGGGTCGAACTTCGCGAAGTATAGCAGCTGCCCGAAGTTGCGAAGGCCCTGCACCTCCTCCCGGTCACCGAAGAGCACCCTCTCCCGCTCTTCGAACATCCTGGCGAGGTCGTCCCCGGAGAGCCTCCGGTAGCCGTCGCGGAAGACTACGAACTCCCTGTCGAACCTGGGAGTCTGCTCCCGGCTCATCTCCTCCTCCGTCGGGTAGCCGAAGCAGACCAGCGCAGCGGGGAACACGTACGCCGGCAGGTCGAACATCTCCCTCTGCTCCTCGTATCTCTCCATGATGTCTCCCACGTAGCAGGAGCCCACGCCGAGGGACTCCGCGGCGATCACGGCGGTCTGGGCAGCTATCAGGGCGTCGCAGCACGCCATGAGCAGCTCGCCCTCCCCCGGCTTCCGAGGCTCCCTGCCGAGTCGGCCGCAGACCTCCTCGACGCCGGACGCCATGAAGTAGTCGAACGTCCTCTGATAGTCGGCCAGGAAGAGCAGCACCATCGGTGCCCGGGCGATGAAGGGCTGGTCGTCGCAGGTCTCCACCAGCCTCTCCCTCTTCTCCCGGTCCTCGACCTCGATCACCGAGTAGAGCATCATGTTGCCGGCGGTCGGAGCCCTCATCGCGGCATCAATCACCGCCTTCCGGGTACCCTCCTCCAGCGGCCTGCTCCGGTCGTACTCCCGGACCGACCTCCTGCTCATGAGCAGCCTCAGCGTCTCGTTCACCACATCCTCCCTCCGGGGATTCCAGCCCCATGTGGCGCTTCCGGCCGTCGACTCCACACGGAGGTACCATTTCGGGATGTCTCCCTCCCCGCAACGGGCCGCGTCCGCGAAGCCGGCTCCCATGCGGGCAGTCATCTTCGGGCAGCTTCCCCGCACATCTCCCGAGGGGTAGGAGAGCCCAGGCCGGAGACCGTGCCGGCGCGTTCGTTGACCGGCCCTGCCGGTGTGGATATGCTGGGCAGGTCAGGCTCCGCAGGGCTAGCGCAGCTCCGAAGCGGCTGTTTGCGGCTCCTCGCCACACACTGCATACGGGCCCTGCATTGAAGCGCAAACCGACCCGTTTCCGCTCCTCGAGGGAGGCTCCATGACGAGGCATAGGCTGCTCGGGTCGCTGCTCATGCTAACGTCTGCCTTTGCCTCGGCCGGTTCGGTGGTCCCGGAGCGGGTGGGGCGGGAGCTGCCGGACAAGCTCATAGTCGGGTACTGGCACAACTGGACCGGCTGGCCGGCGACCCTTAGCCTGACGGAGGTCCCTGGCGACTACGATGTAGTGGTAGTCGCCTTCGCCACCCCGACCGTCCCCTCCGGCTCGACCATGCAGTTCGTGCCAGACCCCGGCATCTATCCGACGGCGGCGGAGTTCATCGCCGACGTAGAGGAGCTGCAGGCTGCGGGCAAGACGGTCCTGATATCCATAGGCGGCGCAGCGGACCCGGTTGTCGTGGACGACTCCGCATCCGCCGGGGAGTTCGTCTCATCCATGAGCGGGATCCTGGATACTTACGGGTTCGACGGGGTAGACGTGGACCTGGAGGGCGGCTCCCTCGCCCTCGACCCGGGCGACGACGACTACAGGTATCCGACCACGCCCAGGATAGTCCACTTCACGGAGGCCCTGACCACTCTCATGTCAATGTATCCGGACCACGTGCTCTCCGCGGCGCCGGAGACCGCCTACGTCCAGGGCGGCTACCAGTCCTACGCCGGCATCTGGGGAGCCTACCTGCCGGTCATACATGCGCTCCGTGAGAGATGGTCGTACATCCACGTGCAGCACTACAACACAGGGTCCATGTTCGGCAGGGACGGCAACATCTACCAGCCTGCCACGGCGGACTTCCATGTCGCCATGGCCGACATGCTCCTGGCCGGCTTCACGGTTGACGCATTGGGGAGCGCCATCGAGTTCCCGCCCCTGCGCCAGGACCAGGTGGCCGTCGGGCTCCCGGCGGGGCCTCTTGCCGGAGACGGCTACACGGAGCCGGGCGTGGTCCTCCAGGCGCTCGACTACCTGATATCGGGCGTGCCCTTCGGAGGCCAGTACGTGCTCGCCGACCCGGACGGATATCCCGGTTTCCGCGGTCTGATGACCTGGTCCGTCAACTGGGACTCCTACTACGGATGGGAGTTCTCCTCCAGCTATCGGGGCTACCTGGACAGCCTGATGACGTCGGTGTCCGAAGACGAGCTCATCGTCACCGGAGGAGAGCTGACGGAGCTGCAGGCTTTCCCCAGCCCTGCCCGCGAGAGCGTCTCCATCCGCTACACGCTGACGACCGGCACGGACGTCAACTGCGAGGTCGTCGACATGGGAGGCAGGAGAGTCCTCGACCGGCCCTTCGGACGGCAGACGGCCGGAGAGCACACCGTCCGGCTCGATCTCACCGGCCTGCCAGCAGGCCTCTACCTCCTTCGGGTTTCGACCGGAAGCGGAGTACTGTCCGGGTATCTCCCGGTGGTTCCCTGAACCGGAAGGGCGGGTATCCCGCTCCGGCATACATCCGGCTCTCCGAGCTCTCCGGCCCGTAGTGAAGGAGCAGGCCCTGACCGGGATGCGGGCGCAGCGTCTCCCGCCCGTGAGCGCTCGACGGGTTGGCCGCGCTCCCGCGGATCAGCCGGCTCCCTCCCTCCGCTTCCCGTAGGCGCCGAGCATCTTGAGGAGCTCGTCCACGGCGAAGATGGACGCAGCAGCAGCGGCCACCAGGCCCCAGTCCGCAAGACCGAGGGGCTCCAGGCCGAAGAGGGTCCTCCCCGCCCGGGTATGCACCACCAGCACCTGCAGCGCCATCGCCAGGAGTATGCCGCCCCAGAGCCAGAGGTTGCTGAACAGGCCGATGGAGAAGACTGACGAGGTGGAGGACCTGGCGTTGAGGGCGTGGTACCACTGATAGGCGGCCAGCACGGTGAAGGCCATCGTCCTTGCATGCGCCCCGGAGCCGGTGTCGAGGGCCAGCTTGAAGAGGAGGAGAGTCCCCGCGGCCATTACCGGCGCGAGTATCAGCACACGCCTGACCAGATAGCGGTCCAGTATCCCCGCGTCCGGGGACCTGGGCGGGGCCTTCAGCACGCTCCGGTGACGGGGCTCTATCCCCAGGGGGACGGTACAGGCCCCGTCCGTGACCAGGTTTATCCAGAGAATCATCACCGCGGTCAGCGGAAGCGGAAGGCCGATGAGCAGGGCCGCAGCGAGCGTGATGATCTCCCCGAGGTTCGTGGTCAGCAGGAAGAAGACCACCCTCCTCAGGTTGGAGAAGATGGTCCTGCCCTCCTCCACCGCATGCATGATGGTGGCGAAGTCGTCGTCGGTGAGCACCATGTCGGAAGCTTCCCTTGCGACCTCCGTTCCCATGTCGCCCATGGAGATCCCGATGTCGGCCCCCTTCAGCGCCGGAGCGTCGTTGACGCCGTCCCCGGTCATGGCCACGATCTCCCCACTGCGTCTCAGGGCCTCGAGTATCCTGAGCTTGTGCTTCGGGGACACCCGGGCGTAGACGGCAATGTCCCCGACCAGCTCCTCGAGCTCTCCGTCGGTCATTTCGTCCAGCTCGGCCCCCGTCACGGTCCTCTCCCCGTGACCCGCGATACCCGCCTTCCCGGCTATCGCCTCGGCGGTACGGGCATGGTCGCCAGTGATCATCACCACCCTTATGCCGGCTGACTGAGCGTCCGCTATCGCGCTCACCGCCTCCGCCCTCGGAGGGTCCACCATGCCCCAGAGGCCGATTAGGACGAGACCGCCCTCGACGTCCTCCCTCCGCAGCCCGTCGCTCCCCTCCGGCATCTCACCGTACGCCGCGGCCACAAGCCTCAGCGCCCGATCGCCGTAGGACTCCATGGCATCGAGGACGGCCCGCCTGCGCCGGTCGTCCAGCGGAACCGCCTCCCCCTCCTCCAGTATCCTGTCGCTGAACTCCAGTATCCTGTCCGGCGCTCCCTTCACGTAGACCCTCCCGCCGCGGGAGCCCTCCCCGCCGTGAAGCGTAGCCATGTACTTGTGGTCGCTGCCGAAAGGTATCTCGTCGAGCCGGGGCAGCAGCCGCTCCAGCTCGCCGGGGTCGGGTCCGCACCTCGTGGATGCGGTTAGTATGGCCGTCTCCGTAGGGGTGCCCGAGACTTCTCCCGCCCCGTCCATCGATGCGTTGTTCACCAGGATGCCGGCCCTGTGGAGCTCGTCCATGTCCTCCGGGGAGCATCCCTCGCTGCGGTCCACGTCCGATGCGGAGAGCTCTGCCTCTCCCGAGATGGTCCAGAGATGGGTGACCGTCATCTCGTTGCGGGTTATGGTCCCCGTCTTGTCCGAGCATATGACCGTGGTCGAGCCGAGCGTCTCCACGGCAGGCAGGGTACGGATCACCGCGTTCTGACCGGCCATCCGCCTTACACCCAGAGCCAGGGTCACGCTTATGACCGCCGGCAGCCCCTCCGGTATGGCCGATACCGCCACTGCAACGGCGAACAGGGCCATCTCCGCCACCGGATGGTCCTTGAGCACTCCCAGCAGGAAGACCACCAGCGCAAGGGCTACGCCGCCGGCGCCGAGGAAGACCCCGAGCCTGTCCATCCTCTTCTGGAGCGGTGTCTTCTCTCCGCCTGCGCTCCTCACCGCCCCGGCTATCCTGCCGAGCTCGGTCTCCATGCCGGTCTCCACCACCACGGCCCGGCCTCTTCCGGAAACGATCGCCGAGGACATCCAGACCATGTTGGTCCTGTCCCCAAGCTGCGTCTCCTCCGGCATACTCCCCGGCTCCTTCAGCACCGGCTCGCTCTCTCCGGTGAGGGCGGACTCGTCGGCCCTGAGATCGGAGGAGCCCAGCACTCGGGCGTCGGCGGGGACCCTGTCACCGGTTTCGAGGAGCAGGATGTCTCCGGGGACCACATCCGCAGACGAGACATCCTCCGGGCTGCCTTCCCTGAGTACAGTCGCATGGGGCACGGAGAGCTCTCTCAGCGCCTCCAGTGCGCGGTCCGCCTTCCATTCCTGCACGGCGCCCAGAAAGGTGTTGAGCAGGATGACCGCGAGGATGACTCCGGCATCCAGCGAATGCCCCGTGGCCAGGGAGAGGGCCGCGGCACCGGCAAGCAGGTAGATGAGAGGGTTGTGGAACTGCCTAAGCAGGATGCCCGCTGCCGTGGTGCCCTCGGACTCCGACAGTTCGTTGGAGCCGAAGCGCTCCAGCCTGTGGCGTACCTCGTCGGACCCCAGGCCCCGTTCGCCGGAGCCGGTCTCCCGCATGAGGGTCTGCTCGTCGATTGAATGCCAGGTGCGGGACTCGTCTTCTTCCGTCATGTCATCCGGCCCAAGGACGCTCCGGCTCCCGCCGCGTACTGCGCCCCGTAGATGGTTCTATGCTCTGTTGTTCGCTCGATTACCGTAATAACTTTGCAGATATAGCGGCCGGGGGAGACCGGGGCAACGGGTAGCGGAGACGGCCGCAGGGCTTGCCGGCTCACCGGTGATCCATCACCGCTCCCCCGGCTGCCGGATGGTCTCCAGCAGCTCCCTCGCGGAGGACATTCCGGGGTCGATCTGGACAGCCTGCCTCAGATAGGCTGCCGCAGCCAGAGTATCCCGAAGCTCGAGGGCGACTACACCCCGGTTGAACAGAACCAGCGGGTTCTCCGGAGAAGCCTCGGACGCCAGCAGCAGGAGCTGAGCGGCCGTCTGCATCCTTCCGTTCAGGTAGGCGGCCCCGGCCAGGTTTATGAGTATCGCAGGGTCCTCCCGCTCGTTCAGCAGGGGCTGGGCAGCCTGCCATGAGAGCTCGGCATGACCTCCGCTGACCGCAGTCTCGAGGGCCACCGGCCAGAGCCCGGGACCCTGGTGGTCTGGAAAGCGGGCGTCGTGCTCCTCCGCAGCCCCGAAGGCCTCTTCGGCATCGCCGGCATCCCTTGCGGCGAAAGCCAGCTGCACCCAGGCGGTCTCCAGGTCCGGCCGCAGCTCCACAGCCCGCAGCGACGTCTCCAGGGCCGGGCCTGGCCTTCCCGACATCCTCTCCACCTCGGACAGCATTGCGAGATGCCTACCGTTGCCGGAGAGGGAGAAGGCCTCTTCCAGCAGCCCTGCCGCTTCCGCCAGGTCGCCCCTGTCGCGGGAGATGATAGCCAGCTCCTCGTAGGCGGAAGGGTCTTCACCCGCCTCGACTGCTTCCCGGAACCTGGCCTCGCTGACCTGAGGGTCGAGGAACCCCCCCGTCCTCGGGCCGGCCATGATCACCGCTACTCCGGCCGCCAGGGGAAGCAGCCTTCCGTCGGCCCTCATCAGCAGGGCCGCGAACAGCGGCAGCAGAAGGACGCCGCCGAGGTCCCAGTCAATAGCGTCTCCCCTCTCCAGAGGGAACAGCACGAACGCCGCAAGGAAGAGCAGCGCCGTGATCAGAGCGGATGCCCGTATCCCCCTCCCGGGCATTGCGAGAAGAACGGGGATCGCCGGAGCGGCGAACATCAACAGAGCCAGTTTCGAGGTGATTCGTGGCAGCTGGACGAAGTCGGGCAATCGTCCGGAGCCGCCCTGGAGCAGAAGCGCCGCGGGGAGCGCCACGGCGATGGCGGAGAGGACCAGCGCGGCAGCTCTCTCCCTCCCCCCCGATGCCTTCAGGGCGTAGATGACGGTTCCCGGTACCAGCGCCATCCCTGCGAAATGGAGCGTCGAGGCGAGCAGCGCCGATGCGGCTGCGAGAACCGAGCTTCTCCCGGAGTGCAACACGGCGAGGTTGAGCAGGATGAGGCCGGCCAGGATCCCGTAGCTCTCGACATAGCCGGTGAAGAAGACCGCCCAGGTCGGAGAGGCGGCCAGTGTCAGGATCGCGGCGGCCGAACGGTCCCTCCTCCTCGGGCCGACCAGTAGCAGCGCCGCCGTCATGTAGACCGCCCCGCCCAGGACTCCGGTGATCCTGTAGGTGTCCTCCGGCGGGACACCCGTTCTCACGAGCATGAGTCTGAGCGCGTAGTCGCCCGGCTCCAGCGGGGCGGCGTCCATTACCGGCAGGGCCTGCCCGAGGTTCCGCAGCCGCAGCGCACCATCGCCCCAGAGGTGGAACTCGGGCGGCTGGAAGAAGGCGGTGAGCGCGAACAGAGCCACGGCGAGGCCGGCGCCCAGCCCGGTGTGTATGTAGGAGCAGAGCCAGACGAGCCCCAGTCCGGCGACAACGACCAGGGAGAGGGGGACGGTGGGCTCCGGAGACCACCAGCCCCCGACGAGCATGGTCGCGGCAACCAGAGCCGCGGAGGCCACCGCGGCGAGCCTGACCGTCTTTCCCAACAGGTCCTCCTCGTACCGGGGCAGGCCGCATACCCCTGCAGAACACCCAGGATGGGGAGCATGCTCACCCCGAGCACCGGGCTTCCGGTCAGACTCCGGAGCCCGTACCTCTCGCGGAGACGCCGACGTCGCCTAGGATATCCGGCTGCCCTCAACCGGTCAACGAGCGCTGCGGGCTCTCCTCGATGACATCGGAAGACCTCGCCGGGAATCTTGTCCCGGACAGCGGATATGCGTAATCTATGCCAGCCGCCCGAGTTGATGCTCGGGGTCTCGGACATCACTTTCCCAAGGAGAACGGAGTCAGACCGGGGATATGCGAGTGAGCGGAGCGGGGACCGGGCACCGGGGAAGGGGGAGCAACCGCGAAGGGGCGCCTCTGCATCCGGCCATCCTGCTCGCCGCATGCCTCCTGATGCTGGCCCCCCGGGCGCTGGCGGCCGATGCCGGTGATTACGGCGACAGCACGGAGATATTCCTCGTTCTCGGGATCATAGTCCTGGCCGCCGTCCTCTTCCTCACCGAAGCGGTCCCCATGGTAGCAACCGCGATGATAGTCCCCTCCCTTCTCGTACTCCTCCGGATCGTGCCTTTCGGGGAGGCCTTCTCCGGCTTCGCGGACAAGTGGGTGCTGCTGTTCCTCTTCATGTTCATCATAGGCGACTCCCTGTTCCAGACCGGAGTGGCCGACAGGATAGGTGCGAAGCTGACCGGCTTCGCCTCCGGCGGCGAGACCGGCCTGGTCATACACATAATGCTGGTCAGCGCCGTGATGTCGGCATTCCTCAGCAACACGGGCACCGCCGCCTGCCTGCTCCCCATCATCATGGCCATCTCGAGGAAGAGCGGAGTATCTCCGGGCAAGCTGCTCATCCCCATGGCTTTCGCCACGTCGCTGGGTGGTACCCTCACGCTGATAGGCACCCCTCCAAACGGCATCGTCCAGTCAACCTACGAGAGCATGAGCGGCAGGACGTTCGGCTTCTTCGAGTTCTCCAAGGTGGGCATCTTCGTCTTCCTCGGGGGAATGCTGTTCCTGTCGATCTTCGGTAGAAAGCTGCTCTCCGGCAGGGGCAGAGCCGGTGAAGGGCATGAGGCCGGGCCACCGGCTGTAGAGGGCGGCGGTGAGAAGGCGAAGGCGGATACCGCGAAGGCCCCCATAGCCGTCGGCGTCTTCCTGCTCGTCGTGCTCTTCATGGCCATGGACCCTGTCTGGCAGAGGCTCTTCCCGCCCCTGACGGACTACTTCGGCAGCATCCCTCTCACGACCTACGCCGTCCTGGGGGTGGTTGTCCTCATCGCCACCGGGGTCATGACCGCCGAGAAGGCTTTCAGGGCGGTGAACTGGACCACAATCTTCCTGTTCGCCGGGATGCTATCGCTGAAGCCCGCCCTCATAGACACGGGTGCGGCGGACTATATCGCCGATGCCATGATAGGTGCCACGGAGTCCCTTCACCTCAACCCGAACTACGCGGTGCTCGCCGCTCTCGTACTGGTATCGGTGATAGTGACGAACTTCATGTCGAACACCGCCACTGCCGCGCTTCTTGCCCCGGTGGCGATGGAGTCGGGACTCCTGCTGGGCTGCGACCCGGCTCCCCTGCTCATGGGCGTGGCGCTGGCCTGCTCGGCCTGCTTCCTGACGCCTGTAGCCACCCCGCCCAACACCCTGGTGCTCGGACCCGGGCGCTACTCGTTCAGGGACTACATCATGGCGGGTTGGCTACTCCAGCTCATCGTGGTCGTCTTGCTGGTCCTGCTGATCCCGGTCTTCTTCCCCTTCTGAGGAAGACCGGGGGCCCTGGCGGGAACCCTTCCATCCGATCTGCAGTTCAGCCTTTGTGACTCGCGCCAAATGCCCGGCCGGGCACAGCCGACAGCCAGGGAGCCGTTCCCCCGCAGGAACGGAGAGAGTCCCTCCCTCCGGCAGTCGCATGTGAAAGGACCCCGAAATCAGATACTTGTGCATTGCAGCACTCGCTGCCGGGCCGGTCCTGGCCGTCGGAGTCGGCTTCTCCGCCGGCACCACGGGTATCGGTCCGTACGCGGCCATCCCCGCTTCTGACAACCTGGGCGTCAGGCTGGGAATGGGGAGCCTGGACCTGAGCAGGGTCCAGACCGTTGGCGGGATCGACTACGACCTCGACCTCGGACTCAGTTGGTACTCGCTCCTGCTGGACGTGAGCCCGGCAGGAGGTCGCTTCCGGCTCACCGGGGGCGTGATGGTCAACGGCAGCATGCTCGACGCCAGCTACGTGCCGAAGGTGGAGGTGCCCCTGGGAGACAACACCTACACGCCGGAGGAGCTGGGGCGTGTGGAGGGCAGGATAGAGATGCAGCCGGTCTCCCCCTACCTCGGCATCGGCTTCGGCAGCCCTTCGGGGAGCGACCGCGGCCTCAGCCTGCTGCTGGACGCGGGCGTGGCGTTCACGTCCTACGAGGCGGACCTGTGGCACGTGGGGGGCAGCCTGCCCAGGGAGCTGCAGGAGCAACTGGCCAAGGACCTGGCACTGGAGGCCGATTCGCTCCAGGAGGAGCTGGACCGGGTCTCCGTCTACCCGGTGCTCTCGGCGGGGCTGATGCTCTCCTGGTGACACCCGTGCCCCGGCCTGAACGGTGCCCCCTTCGGCAAGGGGCATCCGTCCGCTGAGGAGAGCTCCTCTTCTTGGCGGACAACGCTTTTCCCTTCGGCATCCACGGTGTCCGTTATCCGCAATGTGCCGGCGAGGTAGCCGGTTTCATCGACACGGCTTCAGGAATCGAGGATCCTTCGAACGGACCTCAGCAGCTCATCGGCCGAATAGGGTTTCTGCAGTAGAGACAGCCCATCGTGGAGCACGAAATCCGTGTGGACCGCGTTCTCGGAATAGCCGCTGGTGTAGAGTACCTTCACTCCCGGGTCCGTCTTCCTTATCTCCTTCGTGACCCGGTCGCCGCCCATCTTCGGCATGATGACGTCCAGCAGCAGGAGGTCCACTTCCGGCCCCCTCCTGAACTCGTAGACGGCTTCTTCACCGTCAGCTACGGTGATTACACTGTATCCCGCCTTCGCAAGGATCTTCTCCGCCAGGTTGCGCACCAGATCGTCATCCTCGGCCAGGAGGATGGTCTCCTCGCCACCGCTCACGGCGCCGTCCAGCCGCACTCCCACCTCCTCCGCCTTCAGCTCGGATACGGGGAGGTAGACCTTGAAGGTTGACCCCTTCCCCTCCTCGCTGTACGCGTTGATCATGCCGTCGTGCTGCTTGACGATACCGTAGACAGTGGCCAGGCCGATGCCGGTCCCCTTCTCCCTCTCCTTCGTGGTGAAGAAGGGTTCGAACACCCTTTCCATCGTCTCCCGGCTCATGCCCACTCCCGTGTCGGTCACCTGGAGCAGTACGTACCTCCCGGGAACCGCCCAGGCGTGGCCGGCACAGTAGGTGGAATCGATGATCACAGACATGGACTCGATAGTGAGAACGCCGCCCGAAGGCATGGCGTCTCGGGCATTGAGGCAGAGGTTCATGAGCACCTGCTCTATCATCCCGGCATCCGCCTCGATGGAGCCTACAGAGCTCCCCGGAAGCCATTCGAGACGGATGTGCTCGCCGATGAGCCTTCGGATCATCTTCAGCGAGTTCTCCACCAGCTCGTTGAAGTCCAGGGTACTCATGCTCATCACCTGCCTGCGGCTGAAGAGCAGCAGCTGCCTGGTCAGGTCCGATGCCCTCCCGGCAGCCTCGAGAATACCCTCCAGGTCCTCCCGGACATGGCCACCGGAGAACTCTTCCCCCAGCATCTGGGCGTGTCCGAGGATGACCTGGAGCATATTGTTGAAATCGTGAGCGACCCCTCCCGCCAGCTGTCCTATGGCCTCCATCTTCTGGCTCTGCAGAAGCTGTCTCTGGAGCTCCTCCCTGTCTGTCTCGGCGCGAATCCTGATCTCTCGCTCACGCATGGCGGCGAGCGCGTAGCCCAGATCGCCTGCCATCTCGGACAGCAGCTCCTTCTCCTCCGCGTCGAGTGAGACATGACGCTCCAGGGTGACCAGGAGATAACCGTAGGTTACTCCAGAATGCTCGAGCAGTACGCATACCCTCTGGTTCTCGGACTGGTATCCGCTCAGGGCGCAGTCGGAGCAGACCGCTTCCCGGTCGACCACCACCAGACGGTCCTCTCCCGCACGGTCGAAGCAGCTCGGGAGCTCTCCTCCGGAGAACAGCTCGTCGAGCTCGTCCTCCGGAGGCCGTATCCCGGCGCATCCCCACTGCTTCACGTTTCCAGCCTCGTCGACTGTCACGATTATCGCGGCGGAGTAGCTGCGGTGCTCGACCAGTATGCTCACGGCTTTCTCGAGGAGCAGCTCCGGGGCCGTCTCCCTCACTATCAGCTGGTTGATGTCCCGTATCGCCCGAAGGACGTGATTGAGGTGCTCTATCCTCAGCTCCCTCTCCTTCGTCCCCGTTATGTCCTGGATGTAGCCCCTGACCTTTGTCACTCTACCGTTCTCCGTCACGGGGAAGCCCTCGGTCCGTACCCATTTCTCCGCTCCGTCAACGGATCGGAACTCGCATTCCAGCTCGTAGGGCTCGCCCCTCTCGATGCTCCTCGCGAAAGCCATCTCGAGCTTCCCGCGGTCCTCCGGCGCGTAGCATGCCAGGCTCATCCGGAGAGGGTCCTCCATCTCGCTCAGATCCCGCTCCGGGGCAAACCCGTGGATTCGGAAGGTCTCACTCGTCCAGTGGTGCTCATCCCTCGTCACGTCGTAATCCCAGCCGCCGATACCGGCCGTCTTCTGGGCGTAGTCGAGCAGAGCCCGGCTCCTCTCCAGCTCCGCCGTCCTGTGCCTTACCTGCCTTCTAAGGAGCCGCACCCACAAGGTCCCCAGCACAACGAGAAGGAGCAGAGGAGCCACGAAGATCATCACCCGGCGGAGCGCCTCGGAGAAGGTAACGGGCTCTTCGTCCGGGTAGCTGCCCATCCATTCCTCGAAGACCCTCCTGTAGGCTCCGGTCTCCATCACCACCCGAAGGCCTTCGCTCAGCTCCGCAAGGAGCGCGTCGTTGCCCTGCTTCACGGAGAAGCAGTATCCGGGAGAGAGTAGCGGGGTACCGCCCATCTCCAGGAACCACCCGTTGCTCTCCTGGAAGTAGACCGCCGAAAGCCGGGCCACCAGGGCGCAGTCGCTCTCGCCGGAGATCAGCGCCCGCAGTGCCTCCTCCTGGGAGACGCGCGGGACTATCCCGCCCTCATGGTCCTGCTGCACCAGGTAGTCGTGGGCTATGTCCTCCTCCTGGACGGAGACCGAGAGGCCGCTCATCTCGTCGTAGGAGTCCGGAGGCTCCCCCTCGGCGACAACGGGAACGTAATGGACCGTGGTGTGAGGCTGCGTGAAATCGAACTCCAGGTCACGGGCCGGAGAGTAGAACATGCCGGTTATGGCGTCTATCCTGCCGGTTTCCAGGTCCTCCCTCACGTCCGCCCAGTCGTCCAGGCGCACATCGATGTCCAGGCCCACTTCCGCGGCGGCCAGCCTCATGAGGTCGACGTTCAGTCCGGCGGGATTCCCCAGGGAATCGGAGAACTCGAAAGGCGGGAAGTCGCTGTCCCCTCCCACGATGATATCCCTGGAATCGGGGATCTCCATTCCGGCGAACCACTCCGCGTGTAGGTAGGAGTAGGTGCCGTCGACCATCACGATTGCCAGGCCCTCGTTGAGAACCTCCAGCAGCTCCGCGTCTCCCTCCCCTACTGCGAAGCAGAAGTCCTGCCTGAACTCGGTCAGGGGCCAGTCGAGGATCGTCACGTTCTCAACGTCCAGCTCGCTTATCAGCCGGACCCCCACCAGCCGCTGAAGGACCACCGCGTCGACTTCCCCTTCTGAGAGCATGACGAGGGCATCCTCGAAGGTAGCAGTGGTTACGAGCGAGTCTCCGTAACCCTCCCTCAGAAGGAACTCTTCAGCGTTGTCACCGGCCATGACCCCTATGGTGAGGTCGTCCAGGTCTTCCGCCGAATGGACTGAATCGCAGTCGGCCCTGACCGCTACCGCCCCGGTCTGGGTCATGTAGGGGAACGTGAAATCGAAGATGTCCTCGCGCTCGGGGGTTCTTCCCACCAGGGGAAGGCAGTCCACCCCGCCCTCGGCCAGCCATTCCTTCACCTCGGCCCAGGAACCGGTCTCGTAGGTAGCCTGGTGCCCCATCGTCCCCAGGGCGGCGTCCAGGAGCTCCACGGAGAAACCGGCAGCTCTTCCGGAGTCGTCTTCGTAGCAGAAGGGGGGGTAGTCGTACTCGCAGCCCGAACGGTAGACCTCCGAAGAAGCCGAGGCGGCGAAGACGATGAGTATCATGGCCAGGACTCTCACGATGCCCGCTCCTCTAGCCTGTAGCCTGTGAATGCCGATGAGCTACCGGCGGTAGAGCGGAGATCGTCCGCCGGTCGAAGCGCCGGAGGACGATTCTCGCCCGCATTTGGTACCGCCGGCAAGTCAGCATACGCCGCATCTCGCGGGAGGTCAACAGACCCTCGATCGACGGTCTCCGGAAGCCCTCCCGAAGGCTCGACTCAACGCCGTGCGGTGCGGCTCTCGAGCGACCCCGGCCTGCGGAATCTCCCGATGATCCCGCGAGCGGCTACCCTGCCGTGGCCGCCGCCCTCTCCTCCGGGCCCATTGCCGCCAGTCGCCGGACCCGGTCTACGTCCAGGCCCAGTCCCTCGGCCACCCTTCGGCCGTAGTCCTCGTCCGCCTTCCAGAACAGCGCCGTCTGCCGGAGCTGTATTCTCTCGATGGCGCCTCCCAGATGGCCCACTATGTTGGCCACCAGGTGCTCCCGGGCGGTGTCGTCCATCACCTTGCGGTAGAGGTCGCCTGCCTGGACGAAATCGGCGTCCCGAAGCTCAACCGTATGCCGCCAGGCGGTTCCCCGGACGTCCACCGGGGGCACCGGCCGCGACCCGTCGGGGTCGGGGGCCCCGAAGGAGTTGGGCCAGTAGTTCGGACCGGCCCCGCCGTTGCCGTCGGTACGCATCGCACCGTCGCGCTGGTAGTTCTGCGCGCCCTTCATTCCCCGCGGCCGGTTCACCGGTATCAGGTGGTAGTTGGGCCCAAGCCGGTGGCGGTGGGTGTCGGGATAGGCGAAGATCCGGGCCTGGAACATCTTGTCGTAGGAAGGCCCAGTCCCCGCCGGCAGGTTGCCGGGGGAGAAGGCCGCCTGCTCCACGTCGGCGAAGTAGTTCTCGGGGTTGTGGTTCAGGACCATCTTCCCCACCGGGATCATGGGGAAGTCCCCGTGCGGCCACACCTTGGTGACGTCGAAGGGGTTGAACGGGAACTCCTCGGCCTGCTGCGGCGTCATTATCTGCGCCTCCACGCTCCAGGAGGGGTAGTCGGCGCCCTCGATGGCCTCGAAGAGGTCGCGGGTGGAGAAGTCGGGGTCGATCCCCCGCATCTCGTCCGCCTTCTCCCCGGTGAAGTTCTTGATGCCCTGGTCGGTCTTGAAGTGCAGCTTCACCCAGACGTAGTCGCCCTTTTCGTTGTACCACATGTAGGCATGCCCGCCGTAGCCGTTCATGTGCCTGTGGCCCCAGGGCGTGCCCCGGTCGGAGAACAGGATGGTGACCTGGTGTATGGACTCCGGGGTGAGGGAGAGGAAGTCCCAGAACATGTCCGGGTTCTTCAGGTTGGTCTCCGGATCCCGCTTCTGGGTATGGATGAAATCGGGGAACTTCATGGCGTCGCGGATGAAGAACACCGGTGTGTTGTTGCCCACCATGTCGAAGTTGCCGTCCTCGGTGTAGAACTTGACGGCGAAGCCCCGCGGGTCGCGCTCGGTGTCCGCCGAGCCCTTCTCCCCTCCCACGGTGGAGAACCGGGCGAAGACCTCGGTCCGCCTGCCCACCTCGGAGAGGAAGCCGGCGCACGTGTGCTCCGAGAGGTCGTTGGTGACCTCGAAGTAGCCGAAGGCGCCGGCCCCCTTGGCATGCACGACGCGCTCGGGTATACGCTCGCGGGTGAAGTGGGCCAGCTTCTCCGTCAGGTGTACGTCCTGCATCAGTACCGGGCCCCGGTCGCCTGCCGTCTGCGAGGTCAGGTCGTCCTCCACGGTATTGCCGTGGTCGGTGGTGAACCTCTCGTTCTCATCCCTCTTCATCCGAAGCTCCTCTCCTCGTTCGATGCTCTTCCTCGGCGCAGCGGTTGCAGATCCCCCTTACCTCGACGTGGGCGTCCAGTACCGAGCCCAGCCGCAGGGCGTCCTCCGGTATCTCTATGTCGTCCAGCTCCCTGCTGGTGAAGTCGATGGTCCCGCCGCACCTGGTGCAGACGAAATGGTGGTGGGCCTCCAGCAGGGCGTCAAAGCGGACGCGGTCCCCTGTGGTCACCAGGGGCCGGAGCAGCCCCAGCTCCACCAGCTTCCAGAGGGTCCTGTAGACAGTGTCCAGGGAGATGGAGGGAAGGCGTCTCCGGACGGCCCCGTGGACCTCGGCGGCCCCGGGATGCCCGCTGCTGCCTACCATCTCCCGGTACACCTCCACCCGCTGTGGGGTCATCCTGAGCCCGGCGGCGCCCAGTGCTCTTCTCAGCTCCTCCAGCTCCATCGGGTCTCCCCACGCTTACCGTAATGATTCGTATTTAGTAAATATTCTTGATTATTCTCGGCGCGTCAACGCCAGCCGGGAGGGAGTCAGAGCCGCCCTGCATGTCAGGCGAAGTGCAGCCGGCCCTCTGCTGTCTCCCCCGAGCCCGTCCCCGGCCGCCAACGGCATTCTTCCCCCGGGGCGAGAGGACGAAAGTGTGGGTCCGGTCAGAGTCAGTGATCCGCCGGAAAGTCCCGGATGCGCTTGGGTCGAAGCGGTCATCGCCGGTGGCTCACGGACCGGCACCGGGCTACTCGATCAGAACGAACCTGGCCGAACGGGTGCCGCTCCCAGTGCTCAGGACGCACGTGTAGACACCGGGGGGAAGCTCGCCCAACTGCACCCGGTTCCCGCCGGCCGGATGCTCTTCACGGATACGCTCCACCACCCTTCCGGACAGGTCGTAGACGCAGAGGGAGACGGTTCCCGAAGTACAAAGGCCGAAGGCTGCAGATGGAGCACCGAGGGCGGGATTGGGGGTAATCGCCAGGGAGAGCGGGCTCCCGGTCGTCGAACGTGCCGTCTCCCCGATACGGACCTCGTCCCAGCGCAGAGCGACATCCTGCAGCAGGGGCGTGACCTCTCCGTCGGAGGTGCTCAGCACCGCCCTGTACTGCACGTACCTCTCCAGCTGCCCGGGGAGCACTCCCGGCGAGACCATGGGCTCCGACCACTCTCCCATGTGCTTGTAGTCGAAGGAGGTCTTGTACTGCATGCAGAGAGAGGTCCCGGCGGGCTCCGAGCAGGACCAGTCGATGGCGGCCCATGCCGGCGTACAGGAGGTGTCCAGTATGCTGGACTCCAGGTAGCCGACCGACGAGTAGCTGCCGACGTCCCACCATGAGACGAGGTCGTCGTAGAGAACGGCTCCTATCACGTCCGGCGCCCCGTCGGAGTCCACGTCGGCCACGTCCACGTCGTAGACGTAATCCGCCTTCCCGTCGACGATGTGCCGCTCCCAGGCCGTTCCCCGGCCGTCCAGGTTCTCCCACCAGGAGACATCGTCCGAGTACATCGCGCAGCCGACGACGTCCGGGTCGCCGTCGCCGTCCATGTCCCGGCCGAGTGCCCGGCAGGCGCCGTAGTACCCGGCCTGCACAGTGTGCCTGGTCCAGGCCCTGCCCCCGTCCAGCTCGTTCTCCCACCAGCATATGACGCGCTCGTCGGATGCCGCGCCGAGGACGTCCGGGTCGCCGTCGCCGTCCATGTCGGTCGCGTCCACCGAGCAGGAGTACTCGAAGAACGGGTCTATCACCCCGGCGGTCGACCAGCTCCCCCCAAAACCGTCCATGTTCTCGAACCACACCGTCCTGTCGCCGCTCCTCTCGGCCACGAGCAGGTCGCCGTCCCCGTCGCCGTCCAGGTCCGAGGAGCAGCAGCTCCAGGGATGGTCCAGCTCCGTGGATACTTCGTGGGGAACCCAGTAGGCACCGATGTCACCAGGGTTCTCCCACCACACGAGACCTCCGGTGAAGTAGACGCAGCCGACCATGTCGGTGTGGCCGTCCAGGTCCATGTCCATCGGGAAGAGAGAGCGTACCCCGGACCTGGTGCCGTCCACCAGGTGCCGCCGGGAGAACTGACCGGAGCCTTCGTTCTCCCACCAGGCGACGATATCCTCGTAGGGTGCCGCCCCCATAACGTCCTGGTCGCCGTCGCCGTCCATGTCGGCGGCGTTAACGGCCCTGCAGAACTGCAGGTCACCGACCACCTGGTGGACCGCCCAGTCGGTCCCCGTACCGTCCAGGTTCTCGCACCAGACTATCCTGTGGTCGTAGGTGGCCGCAGCCAGTATGTCGAGGTCGCCGTCCCCGTCGATGTCGCAGCAGAGCGCCTCCTGCGCATGATAGCAGTCGTCGTAGACAACGTGCTCGTCGGAGGGCCAGAGGGTGACCTCCCCCTGCACCTCCCAGACTGCGTCGGTGTCCAGCCTGAACTGAGTCCCGAGCTCCAAAACCGGACCGTTGACCCCGGGGCCGCCGGACCAGTCGGTCTGGAAGGCCTCCCCTGCCATTGCCGGCAGGGAGGCTGCCGGGCAGAGGAGGAGCGACAGGAGAGCCGCACCGGCGAGCCTCGGCACCAGCCTGCCTCCCTTTCCAGAACGCACCGTGATAGGCCTCACCGGCGATTGTATCCAGGATACGGGCATTTCCACGTTCCTTCAGCGAGCAGTCCGTCTGATGGAGAGCTTACGGGAAGACCCAGCCAATGACAGGCAGAGCACCGCGTGAGCTCTACTTCAATCTCCATTGCAGGTACCCCTCAACACCTGTCCGGCAAGTATCTGCTGAACAGCAGGACGGCTGGAGCGGTAATCACGGGAACCATCTCATTGAATATCCTCAACTCGCCATTCAGATTTCCTGCCAGGAGCATTACGGCGAAGAAGAAAGGGAACATAATGGTCAGGACAAGAACTCTGGGGGGTACCTTTCCGAAACAGAAGGGGATGGCGAGCCACAATCCCCCGAACATGCAGAGTAGGCTAAGTCCTTCGGGCTTCAGGTTCAGCATCGATTTAAGATAGATGATATTGTACTTGAAGGAGTTCACGTAGTAGGGGGCATCGATTCCCCCGCCGAAGAAGTGCATACGGGCTGCTTTGATCACCGCCCATATCGCGGCCAGCACCAACAAGTGCAGGAGGAGGGAAGAGAGTCTCCGCTTCCGAATCTGGAGAATCAGCATCGCCGGGAGAAGGAATATGGACGACTCTCTGTTCAGGGCAGCAAGCAGGAAGACAAGGTGAAAGGCAGAGGACTTCTCCTTGTAAAGAAATAACAGACCGAGCATGAACAGCAGCATCGCCGGGAAATCCTCAGGATACATGATCTCACTAAGGACGGTATAGTTCCAGAATATGGGTACGATGATAAAAGGTGCAAGCAGTATCGATCTTGCCGATGGAAGTTCCCCGGCAACTTCCAGCATTGCTCTGAAGGCATACAGTATCCCGGTCAGGGTCAGGACCGTCAGGATGTATGAAGATGCCTCAATCGAGAGACCGAAGATGGTGAAGAATCTCAGGAGGACAATGGAGAGGATCCTGGATGTGGCAAATGTGGCAGTACCCCCAAGCTCATATCTCTCGCGGACCAGCAGGGTGTAATGCTCGTCGAGAAAGGAGAACTGTATGGCGGAGAAAGTGATGGCTAGAAGGAGGTAGAGTATCATATGCGCATGGAAGCCGGCCGCAAGCTTATCCCGCATAGACCATCGCTTCCCATCTCTGGTATGAGCTCCCGGAAATCTCATACCACAATCAGCACAAATAACTATTAAGCTAATTCATACTTGATATTTAGTATACTGAAGCATCTATAGTTCCATGTTTCAGATTTGACGATCTCGAGTATGCCCCGATCAGGCATACAATCGGGATGTGCATCGGTTACATCATGTCTGCATCATCGTAGAGAAGCTCGCCATGGTAACCGTGCTGCGGCCCTCTCGTGATACCGCTTGGACTGCTTCCTGCTATCTCCCCAGTCGGCTCCCGGACCGGCCAACCGGGACGATTCCTCCGGGTCGGTACTGCTCCTTAGCATATCCGGCATGCCACAGCCGGTCAACGAGACCACGAGCGACGACTCCCCGGAGCTCCCCCCGAATGCACGGCTCCCCCTCCGGCCCCGGGGTGCTCTCACCTGTCCCCGGTCGCATTATCGCCCGGAGCCGGGCCACCCGGTTCGTTGACCGGTTATGCGATGCCGTGTATTCTACGTCGCTGTGCCGAATCATGAGGGGAGACGCGCTCCTGGGCTTCATGCGAAGTCGGCCGCGGAGGGAGCGGTATCCAGTATCCTGCCGGGCTGTCCCCGCCTTGTATTCAGCCGCCCGGCCGGCCATGTCGGCGGCCTCCAATGCTCAGTCTTCCGAAGCTGTCGCGATGACCTGAGCAGTGATGCTTCCGGGACGGGAGAGAGGGACAATGCTGCTTTCGGTCATCGTGCCGGTCTACAACGAGGCGGGAACCGTCGCGAGCCTCGTCGAGAGGGTCAAGTCCGTCGACCTGGGAGATATCGAGAGGGAGATAATTGTCGTCGACGACGGCAGCACGGATGGTACCGGCGAGATCCTCGAAGGGATGGAGGACATCAGGCTGCTCTCCCACGGGAGGAACCGCGGCAAGGGGGCAGCGGTACGGACCGGGCTCGGGGTCGCCCTCGGGGACATAGTCCTGATACAGGATGCAGACCTCGAGTACGACCCGGGGGATTATCCGAGGCTCATCGAACCGCTGCTGAGCGGAGAGCACGATGCCGTCTACGGCTCACGCTACCTCAGCAGGAGCCAGAGGAAGAGGGTCAACATGCTGGCCCTCAGGAAACACCATCTCAGCTATCTGATGTTCACCCTCGGCGGCAGGCTGGTAACGCATATGACCAACCTGCTCTTCTCCTGCAGGCTCACCGATGAGCCCACATGCTACAAGGTCTTCAGGAGATCCCTGCTCGACTCTCTGGAGATAAGGTCGGACGGCTTCCACTGGGAGCCGGAGGTGACCGCGAAGATCCTCAGAATGGGCGTTGACATCCACGAGGTACCCATATCCTATCGCCCGAGGAATGCCAGGGAGGGCAAGAAGATAAGGTTCTCCGACGGTCTCCTCGCCATCTGGACGCTCATCCGGTACAGGTTCCGGTCATGAGGATAGGTTTCGTCGACCTGCCCGCCGCCGAGGGGGGCGCCGCAGCCAACAAGGACCTCTCCGGGGGTATGGGGACCCGCTCCGTCTTCGGATACAGCCCCTTCTCGAAGCTGTTCCAGCTCTTCAAGGAGAGGAGCGTCTGCGTACCCGTTCTCTCTTTCGCCTATCTGGTCCCGATCGTCAGGCAGCTCGGTCTGGAGTGCAGGTACTTCACCGGCATCCCGGACGAGGAATGCGATGTGTTCCTCATCAACAGCTCCATAGTCGATTACAGGAACGAGCTCCGGGCCGGGGAGAGGATAATGAGGCAGTATCCCTCGGCAAGGGTCGGCTTCTTCGGCACCTTCGCTTCGGTGAGGCCGAAGCTGTTCCTCGACCATTCGCACTTCACGGTCTGCGGTTCGGTGGAAGCCCTCTTCCTCTACGACCGCCCGCGCGAAGAGCGGTTCTTCGAGGGCATCCTCAGGCCGTCGAGGGAGCTGGACATAGAGGACCTCTCCACTCCGGACTACTCGCTGTTCGACTACCGCAGGTTCGGCTACAGGCCGGCGCTGGTGAGGAAGCCGTTCCTGACCCTGCTGGCCTCGAGGGGCTGCCCCTGTCCCTGCTCCTACTACTGCCCCTACACCATAATGCAGGGCAGCCGGTACAACCCCAGGTCCGTAACCCGCCTGGTGGAGGACGTGGCGGAGATGACGGGCAGGTACGGCGCCCGGTCGATCCAGTTCAGGGATCCCATATTCACCCTGGACAGGAAGAGGGTGGAGCTCCTCTGCGACAGGTTCCGCGAGGAGGGCTTCGACCTGCACTGGGGCTGCGAGACCCGGCCGGACTCGCTGGACAGGGATCTCCTGGACAGGATGCACGATGCAGGCCTGCGGAACATCAACCTCGGCATCGAGTCTTCCGATGCGGGGATAATGCGGAGGAACAGGCGGGTGGCTCCGGAGAGGGACCACCAGGAGGAGATGGTGCGCTACTGTGACAGTATAGGCGTGAAGGTCACCGCCTTCTACATCATCGGGCTGCAGGGAGACGACCGGGAATCGGTCCTCGAGACCTTCAGGTACGCGAGGAAGCTGAACACCCATCTCGCCCAGGTCACCATCTCGACGCCGTATCCCGGAACGGAGTACTTCGATGACCTGGAGAGCCGGGGCCTGCTGCTGACGGACGACTACGAGAAGTACGACATCAACCATCTCGTCTTCGCCCATCCGGAGTTCACGCCGGAGGAGCTCTTCTCGCTGAAGGAGAGGTTCTACCGCGAGTACTACCTCAGGCTCTCCTGGCTGTGGAAGTTCATACGGTGCCAGGCAAGAGATATCTTGTCCTAGGCGGAGGCGGCTACCTCGGCGGGGAGTTCTGCAGGTGCCTGGACGCCGCCGTCTGCCATACGAGGACGGATGCTGGCATACCGGGCGCCTTCGTTCACGACCTGACGGTCCCGTTCAGCCTTCCCGGCGAGTTCGACTGGGTCATCAACTGCAGCGGAGTCGTCAACAGCAGGAGAAAGAGCAGGTACGAGGACAACGCGGTGATGACCAGGAACATCCTGGCCGCCACCGGGAGCACCAGGCTGCTGCACATCAGCTCGGTGATAGTGAAGTGCAGGGAGAAGGGGCCCTACGCGAGGAGCAAGCAGGATGTCGAGCGCCTCATACGGAGAAGCTCCGACGACTGCGTGATAGTCAGGCTGCCTTACCTCTACGGCATCGACCCGAGGAACTCCCTGGCCAGGCTCGTCCGGATGGTCAGGCACCATCTCGTCCCCTTCCCCCACGGGGGCGATTTCCGCATTCAGCCCACCAACAAGACTCTGCTGGTCAGACGCATCCTGATGGAGCTCGACGGCTTCCAGCCGGGTACTGTCGTGGAGATGGGCAGCGAGGACCGGATAGTCTACCGGGACCTCGTGGACATGATCTCCGGGATAACCGGATCGGCCTACATGCCGCTGCACATACCGGGTCTCCTGCTCCGCGCGATGGCCGGGCTCCTCGAGTTCGATGCCCGCGGCTTCGGGGAGGACCGGGTCACGTCCGGGAACGAGATACTGGTCAGACAGGACCTTGCCGGTGACATCGGGCTGATATCGTCACTGACCGGTAGCGCCTGACCGGTTGCCGGCCGGCCGTTTTCCCTTCACCAGACAGTCCGATGCCCCGGCTCCGGGACCGGGGGAGGGCTGAATCGGGGCTGGAAGGCCAGTCGGGGGTCTGCGAGAGCTGCCCCGGAGGATGATCCGGGCATCGTCACGGGCGCACCGCGGAGAGGCTCTGACCGGAAGGATCCCGGAGGTTGTCCCGGGGCCGATTCCCTCCGCTGGACGGCAAGCTTCCCTGGCGCATCACATCCCGGATCACACGGGATCGAAGGGCATGATTCCCTTCTCTCAGGGCCAGGACCTGTAGAGGAGGTAGAGGCCTCCCATGACCACCAGAAGGCCGCACGCGCCGCGGAACCAGCGGGCCGCCCGGCTCCTGCCCGACCAGCTCACAAGCCTCTGGACCCGGTCGGAGAAGGCGCCAGCGAAAACCACCACCACGCCATGTCCCGCGGCGAAGAAGGCTCCCAGGGCTACGGCCTGACCAAGCCGCTCCGAGCCCAGGGAGAACATCAGCGCCAGCACCGGCGCCATGAAGGCGAAGGTGCAGGGCCCGAGAGCTGCCCCCAGCATCAGGCCGACCAGCACCGCGCCCGCAGCCCCCCCCCTGCCGAAGCCGCGCCCCGAAGAGCCCCCGGGCAGGGGCAGGCCTACCAGCCCCGAGATTGAGATGCCCACATAGACCAGGACCACGGCCAGGATGATGTTGCCCGTCGTACCGATGTCACCGACTATGCGACCCATCAGACTCGTTACCAGGCCTATGACGGCTATGGAGACGATCATTCCCGAAGCGAAGAGCACCGCCAGGAAGGTTGCCCTCCTTCTGTTGGTGGCCATCTCGCCCTGCTGCAGGTAGCCCATCACCAGCGGAACACTCATCAGGTGGCAGGGGCTGAGCACCATGCTCATCAGCCCCCACAGGAAACTGGCCCCCAGAGCCAGAGGAAGCGAACCATAGAGCGCATGGCTCAGCGCATTCATAATGTCGCCGAGCATCCGCTACTCCCCCCTCCCGAAGGTGTATCCAAGCTGCTCCCAACGGGCCAGCATGTCCTCGAGCGACATGTAACCCTCGTGACGGTAGAGCTCCTCGCCATCCTCTGAGAGGAAGACCTGAGTGGGTATCAACCTTATCCCGTACTCAGACGTAGCGGAGCGGTTCTGATGGACGTCTATCACGGTTACCTCGAGGGCGTCTCCAGTCACGGCGTCCAACTCCTCCAGCTCGCCCTCCATCTGCTGGCATGGAACGCAGCTGTTCGAGCCCAGATCCACCAGCGTGGGTACTCCCTCCGTGGGCCGGTCATTCGAGGCCATCCCGGATTCGGGCTCCGTTGTATCCGTCGCGGACTCGCCGCCGTTTCCACATGCCGCGGCCGCCGTCAGAAGAACGGCCGCGGTCAGAATCAAAGCCAGGTACCTCACAATGGTCCCTTCGTGCCGGGGTAACCGAAGATCCTGCGATCCAGGCCGAATACCCGGTCTATTTCTCAGCATCTCTCAGAAGCCCTTCGATCTCCCTGCCGGAGGGGGTTCGGCCGACCAGGACGACCTCGCCGTCAACGGCAAGGGCAGGCGTGCTCATCACGCCCATGGCCACTATGTCGCCCACGTCGTCCACCTTCTCGAGCGTGTACTCCAGTCCCAGGGATTCCGCCGCCTCCCGGACCAGCCTCTCCAGCTTCCTGCACTTCGGACATCCTGTGCCCAGTACCTGAATCCTCATGATGAATCCTTCCCTCCGGTCGGGCTCTCTCCCGAGTCCGCTACACCAGGGCGCCGAACAGGGCGCCGCTGATCGCCGCCATTATCACCACCAGTCCCACGAAGGTCGCCGTCTTCCTGTTGCCCAGCACCGACCGGATCACCAGCATATTGGGAAGCGACAGCGCCGGGCCCGCCAGGAGCAGCGCCAGGGCGGGGCCCTTCCCCATGCCCGAACCGACGAGCCCCTGGACTATGGGGACCTCGGTGAGGGTGGCGAAGTACATGAAGGCTCCGGCTATGGAGGCCAGTACATTCGCGCGGAACGAGTTGCCGCCAACCGCGGTCTCCACCCACTCCGAGGGTATCCAGCCCTCGTGCCCCGGTCTGCCCAGCAGGGCGCCGGCAACCAGCACGCCCGCAAAGAGCAGGGGGAGTATCAGCTTCGCGAAGCCCCACGTCTCGTCGATCCAGACAGCCCCTTCGCCCTTCGAGGTGCCCAGAGATACCGCGAAGCCGACGATGGCCACCGAGAAGGTCCCAAGGGTGCCGGCGCCCAGGAGACCCGCTGCAGCGGTAGCGGCAGCCGTTGTCAGAAGCTTCCAGAGGCTCACTCCCAGCCAGCGCCAGGCGGCCAGGGCCACAAGACCGGCGAAGAGGCCCGTAAGGACCCACTTCACCGAGTAGATGGCGCTCCACAGTCCGGTTGCGTCCTTCGGAAGGCCCCAGTTGCCGAAGACCAGCACGCCCACCAGGGCTGCGAACATCACCACCGTCTGCCGGAGGGGGCGGCCGTCCGAGGCGCCATCGGTCTTGATGAAGCCCGCGGCCCTCTCCCGCTCCTCGCCTCGGTAGATCAGGTGCATCATAAGGCCGATGATGACGCTGAAGACGACGGCTCCCAGGGCCCTGGCCAGGCCCATCTCCACTCCCAGTATCCTGCCGGTGAGGATGATGGCAAGGACGTTAATGGCGGGCCCGGCGTACAGGAACGCGCTGGCCGGGCCCAGCCCGGCTCCCATCCTGTAGATGCCTGCGAACAGCGGGAGTACCGTACAGGAGCATACCGCCAGCACGCTGCCGGAGACCGACGCCACGGCGTAGGCCACCGGTTTCCTCGCCTTCGGGCCCAGGTAGCGCATTACCGACTCGCGCTTCAGGAAGACCGCCAGGCCGCCGGCTATGAAGAGGGCCGGCAGCAGGCAGAGTATCACGTGCTCCCGCGCATACTCGTGAAGGAGGGTCAGCGCCTCCATGATGCCGCTCCGGAAGGCCCCGGAGCTCAATGGCATGTAGAACGCTCCCAGGAAGACGGCTACCATCACCGCGAGCGGCTTCCAGCTCCTTCTCAGATCCACCGTGCTGCCTCCAGTCCCTCTCTGACTCTCAGTTGCAGGAGCAGCCCTCGCTCTCGTCGATCACTCTCTGAACGCAGCTGAAGAAAGAGGTTATGCATGGAGTCTGCAGGTGGTAGATGATCCTGTTCCCGTCCCGGGCGGAAGAGACTATCCCGACGCCGCGCAGCACGGAGAGGTGCCGGGAGACCGTGGACATGTCCGACCCCACGGCATCGGTGAGCTCTCCCACGCTCCTGTCACCCTCCTTCAGCTCCTCCACTATTATCAGCCTGGAGGCGTGAGCCAGCGCGGATATCACCTCCGCCCGCCTGTCCAGCTCCATCCTGAGCTCCGTGTCCATCTCCGTTCCCTTCAATGGGGTTCTTCGAATGTGTTTGCATAATACGCCAAGTATGCAAATTGTCAACCCGGGCTCCCGGTTCCCGGGATGCGGGCCGGTCCGGTCCCGGTTGCCTGATACTGTGATTCTCCGCTACCCGGGACGGGAAGCCGTTGTGATCCAGTTGGAGTCCTCGAGACCCGTATGGGGGTTGTAGAAGACGACCTCGTTGCAGCAGACGGCTGAGAAGACCTCCTCCAGGCTGCCGAGGAACCCGGCCGGCGGCTTCCAGGCGGACCAGAGACCGAAGACCCCTCCCTCTGCGACGAGGCGCGACAGCTTCCGCAGCCCTTCTCTGCGGTAGAGGCCTTCGTGCCGGGGATGGAGCAGTGCGTCTGGGGCGTGGTCTATGTCCAGGAGGACGGCGTTGTAAGCCTGCCCGTCTCCCTGTAGGGCGAGGTCGAAGAAGTCCCCCCGAACCAGCGTGCACCGGGGGTCTTCGGTAAGCACTCTGGCCGCCGGGACCAGCCCCCTTTGGTGCCAGTCTATCACGGGCTGCAGAATCTCGATGACAACGACCCGCTCGACGTCGGGATACTCCAGGACCGCCGCTGCCGTGTAGCCGAGGCCAAGACCTCCCACCAGGACCTGCTCCCTCCTCCCCTCGAGTCCGTCCAGCGCCAGGGTGGCAAGGGCGCGCTCGCTGGTGTTTACCGTGCTGGACATCAGCATCTCTCCGTCGACGGTTATCTCGTAGACGAACTCGTCATCGACGGAGGGGGATCTGCGGCGTCGCAGCACAAGCTCTCCCATCGATGTCCTGTCGTAGCCGAGCTCCTCTACGATGGGTACCGACCTGCTGTTCATCTGGTCTCCTCGGCAGTGTTGAATGAAACATTCTGAGCTATGATAGCGAAACCTCGGTATGTGAGCATGAGCCGATCGGCTCCGGATTGTCACCGGGGAAGCGATGCCCCGGCGGTTCGGATGCCGGACAGAGGGTATCCTGCAGACGCAGCCGATCAGAACAGATGTTCCTCCAGGAAGCCCTGCAGGCCGCTCGAGTACTCCTCCTCGAACTCGAGGAATCCCTCGTTGTGGGAGCCGCCGATGGAGAGGAGCTCCTTCGGCTCCGGCGCGGCCTCGTAGATGGAGAGGCCGTGCCGGAAGGGTATCATCTCGTCCGCGGGGCTGTGGACTACGAGGACGGGGCAGTCCACCAGTGATACGTAGGTCTCGGTGGGATAGTCGTAGCGTGAGATCAGCCTGACCGGGAGGAAGGGATAGGCTGCGGCGCCGACGTCGGGCAGGGAGGTGAAGGTCGACTCCACTATCAGGGCGGCCGGATCGTGCCGTGTTGCGAGGTATGCGGCCACGGGGCCCCCGAGGGACCTGCCGAACAGCACTGTTCTCTCCGGCGGGATGTTCCGTTCTCCGGTAACGTAGTCCCAGGCGGCCTCTGCATCACGGTAGGTGCCCTCCTCGGATGGTGAGCCGCCGCTCCTGCCGTAGCCTCGGTAGTCGAAGATCAGCACGCCGAGGCCCAGCCCGTTGAGGATGCGGATGGTGTCCAGCCGGTGGGATATGTTGCCGGCGTTGCCGTGGCAGAAGAGGACCACCGGACCGTCGCCGGCGGCCGGCACGAACCAGGCATCCAGCACAACTCCGTCGGATGCGGTGAGACTTACGCGCTCGAAGTCCAGGTCGATGTCGGCCGGGGTGGCTTCCATGACGCTATCCGGGAAGTAGACCAGCCGGGACTGGAAGATGGCCGCCAGGGCGATCACAGCCGCGTAGACGACCACCACAGCCAGCAGGATCCTGACGATCATCTATGCCGCCCCTCCGACGTACCCGGCCGGTGCTTGGAGCCTTCCGATAGTAGAGACGGATACCGAGATGGCCCGGATACGAACCGCTCCGCACCGACCGGACGAACACGGCTCCGCAGAGCGCTCTCTTCACCGTTCAAGCACTGCTGCCTAGCATATCCCCCATGCCCCGGCCGGGCAAGCAACGCCCCGGGATGCGGTCTCCCGCAGGCTCCCCCGAGGGCGATGCCCGATGCGCCCCCTCCGCCGGGGACGGCCGACATTGCCGCCGCGCCTCCCATGCCCGATGTTGCACGGGTACGCGGATGCCTGCGAACCGACGTGAACCGGGGAGGACCTCCCATGCTGAACATCGCCCTGTTCGGAGCGCCCGGTGCCGGCAAGGGCACGCAGTCCGAGCTGCTCATGAAGAAGCACGACCTGGTCTACATCTCCACCGGCGAGATGCTCCGGGAGGAGATCCGGCAGGACACCGAGCTGGGCAGGGCGGCCCGGTCCATCATCGAGGCCGGCGGCCTGGTCCCGGACGAGATCATCGTGCAGATCATCGAGAAGAAGATAGTGGCCAACCCGGATGCCTCCGGATTCCTCTTCGACGGATTCCCGAGGACCCTGGTGCAGGCCTACATCCTCGAGGGGCTGCTACTGAAGATGCACACCTCTCTCACCTGCCTCTTCCATCTCGACGTTCCCGAGGAGGAGTCCCTGGCCAGGCTTCTGAAGCGGGCCGAGACCTCCGGCCGCAGCGACGACACCGAGAGCGTCATCCGGAACCGCCTCAGGGAGTACCAGGAGAAGACGGCACCGGTGGCGCAGTACTACCGGGACAGGGGCCTCTTCTTCCCGGTCGGCGGGGTCGGGGAACCGGAGGAGATCCTCGCCGCTCTGGAGGAGCGGATCGAGCAGGAGCTCCGCAAGGTGCTGTTCAACGTGGTGCTCCTCGGCTATCCAGGAGCCGGCCGCGGCACCCAGGCGCGCATGCTGGCGGAGAAGTACAACCTGGTCTACCTCTCCACCGGGGAGATGCTCAAGGAGGAGATAGCGAAGGGATCGGAGGTCGGACGCTCGGTGGAGGCGCTCTGCGACCGGGGCGACCTGGTGCCCGACGAGATAGTCATCCGGCTGATTGAGAAGCACATCCGGCGCAACCCTGAGGCCAACGGGTTCATCTTCAAGGGATTTCCGCGCACTCTGGTGCAGGCCTACATCCTCGACGGCCTCCTCCGGAAGATCGGCAGCTCCGTCGCCTTCGCGCTGGACATCCAGTGCCCCACCCTCGAGCTCATCAAGAGGCTGGACGCCAGGGGCAAGACCGAGCGGAGGATGAAGTACGACCTGGAGACCTCCACGATCGTCCACCGCCTGGAGCAGCACGAGAAGATCTGCCTGCCGGTCGTGGACTTCTACCGGAAGCAGGGCATCCTGACGGTGATCGACGGGGAGGGGACCCCCGAGGAGGTCTGGAAGCGGATAGAGGGACCCGCCGAGAAGGCCTGGCGTCGGGCAAGATAGACGGGCCGGGAAGCGAGGCGAACATGGTCCTGTTCAACCTGATCACACTGGCCTCCTTCGGTGTGGGCATGGTGATCCTCTGGCTCTTCCTCGTGGTCTTAAGCGTGGACTTCGCCCAGGGCCTGCATGCGTTCCTGGCGGGGCTGTGGACCCTGGGGGTGGATCTCAGGATCCGGAAGAAGCATCGGATCGAGGCCGCTGTGGATGAGGTCGTACGCATGTGGAAGGCGCCCCCGGGCCGCGTTGACCAGCCGCCTATTCCGAAGCCCGGACTCGGATCGGCCGGGGGAATCGAGCCCCGGTGCTGCTCCGTTCGGGTACCGTTCGTGCATGTCGCATTCGATGGCCTGCCTCGAGCCCTTCCACCGAACCACCTTCCCCGGTGACCGTCGTCCTCTCCGGTTCCGGGCAGGATGACCGTTCTCCAGCATCCCGGAAGGCGGCGACCAGCCCCTGCAGGTAGAGGGTCAACCTCTCCACGCCCCCTCCCGGCGGATCCCCTCTCCCGAGTACATCGCCTCCACGGATCCCATGGTGTATACTCCGTGCGTGTTAGTCGCCGGTTCCGGGAATCTTCCGGTACCGCACCGGGGATGCCCGCCCATGCGGAGAATGGAGAGGGGGTTCAGGATGACCAGTATCCCGCTTCTGATGATCGTGATTGGCCTCGGATTCCACGCGGCGGTGCCCGCGGTGGAGGAGACCGATCCCGCAATAACCGTCACGCTGGAGGCGGAGTGGGTGCTCTCCGGGGTGGATGAGCTGTACGGCCTGGACGTCTGGGAGTCCGGCAGCGAGGTCCGCGTCATCTTCATCGACGCGCCCTCCGGCATCATGGGGAGCTTCGACCCGGAAAGCGGAGTCGTGGTCGACGAGGTCCCCCTGGACCCCGCGAACACCTGCGGCTGGGGCGTGGCCTTCAACAACGACCCGGACGACGGCATCTGGCACGTCAACGACTGGTTCGATACCGAGCTCTACCGCACGGAAGACCTCAGCAGCTGGTACACGGTGTCCCATCCCGCCGGCTACCTGGGACGGGGGATGGACTTCGACGGCACGGACTACTGGGAGACCTCCGGCGACGCCGGAGTGTACCGCTTCCAGCCGGGCAGCTCCGCCGAGCTGATACCCCTGCCCGAGGTTCCCGGCACGATGAGCGGCCTGGCGGTCTTCCCCTTCGGGAGCCAGGTGGGCATCGTGGTGACCTGCTACAGCTCCATGAAGCTGTACTTCTACGCCTGGGACGGCGCCGAGATGGAGCACCTCGGCTCCGCTGACCTCCCCGGTGGTGCGGTGAGGGGGTTCAACCACGGGCTGGCCTACTGCACCTCGGAGGATGCCCTCTACTGGAGCTACTACGCCCCGGCCCGGACCATCGCACGGCTCTCCTTCGACATCGAGAGCACCCTGGACGCCTCGACCTGGGGCGCCGTCAAGGGCGCCTTCTAGGCCGCACGGCGGGAGCCGCGGCCCGCCCCGGGTCAGCCGGCGGGGGAGGTTATCATCATCGTGGCGATGCCGCGGGCGAGCAGCCGGCCGTCTTCGTCCTCGACGCGCCCCTCGACCAGGACGGTGCGCCGGGTCTTCGCTACAACCTTTCCCAGGGCTCTGAGGGTTCCGCCCCGGGCAGCACCGAGGAAGTTCACCTTCATCTCGAGCGTGACGGCGGGGAGACCCTCGTCGGAGACCGACTTGATGAACGACCGGGCCATGGCGGTATCCAGCAGGCTGCAGTAGATGCCGCCGTGGGCGATGCCCCCGATGTTCAGGTGGCGCTCCTCGAGGTCGAGCTCCACGACGTACTCGCCGTCCACGAAGCCCACCGGGGCCATGCCCAGGTCGGTGACGTGGTCCGTGCCGCTCACCTCTCAACCCTCTCCAGCGCCATGGCCACTCCCTGCCCGACGCCGACGCAGAGGGTGCAGAGCGCGTAGCGCCCTCCGGTACGCAGCAGCTGGTGGAACGCCGAGGTGACTATCCGGGCGCCGCTCATCCCCAGAGGGTGGCCCAGGGCGATGGCTCCGCCCAGGGGGTTTACGCGCGGGTCGTCGTCGTCGAGGCCCAGCTCCCGCATGCAGGCCAGCGCCTGGGCGGCGAACGCCTCGTTCAGCTCGATCACGTCCATGTCGTCCAGGGTCAGGCCGATGCGGCCGAGCAGCTTCCGGGTGGCGGGCACCGGGCCGAGGCCCATGACCCTCGGCGGCACGCCGGCCGACGCCGTGCCGAGGACGCGAACGAGCGGCTGCAGCCCCTGCTCCTCCGCGGCCTCCTTCGATGCCACCAGCAGGGCTGCGGCGCCGTCGTTGACGCCGGAGGCGTTCCCCGCCGTCACCGTGCCCGGGTCGGCGAAGAGCGGCCGAAGGGCGGCGAGCTTCTCCGGGGAGGTGTCCCGCGGGTGCTCGTCCCGACCGACCACCACCGGGTCCCCCTTCCGCCGGGGGACGGTCACCGGCGTTATCTCCTCCGCCAGCCTCCCGTCGGCCATGGCCGCGGCGGCCTTCGTCTGGCTCCAGTAGGCGAACCTGTCCTGGTCCTCACGGCTTATTCCGAACTGCCGCACGAGGTTCTCCGCCGTAATCGGCATGGAGTCGGTGCCGCATCGCTCGTGGAGCTTCCTGTTGACGAAGCGCCACCCGATGCTGGTGTCGTAGGCCTCCACCTTCCGGTCGAACGCCTTTGTGGCCTTCGCCATGACGATGGGGGCGCGGGACATGCTCTCCACTCCGCCGGCTATCATCAGGTTTCCCTCGCCGACGTGTATGGAGTTGGCGGCGATGCCCACGGAGGACATGCCGGAGGCGCAGAGCCGGTTGACCGTGATCCCCGGGACCGACTCGGGGAGGCCGGCGAGCAGTAGGGCCATGCGCGCAACGTTGCGGTTGTCCTCGCCCGCCTGGTTCGCGCAGCCCATGACCACGTCGTCGACGGCGGCCCCGTCCAGCCCCGGATTGCGCCGGAAGAGCGCCTCGATGGGGATGGTGGCCAGGTCGTCGGCGCGGACGGAGGAGAGGGCTCCCCCGTACCTGCCCACCGGAGTCCGGACAGCGTCACAGATGAATGCGTCGCGCACGTTTCCGCCTTCCCGTCATGGAGTACGTCCGGGGCAGGGTCAGGAGGAGAGCTCCCCGACCTTCCGGAAGCCGCCCAGCATGGCTTCGCTCAGGGCGTCTATGTCGCCCCCGGTCATAACCGTGGAGAGCATCGCCGTACCGGTGTTTATCATGATGATGCCGTTGTCGAACAGGTGGTCGAGGAACACCTTCATGAGCCGGGCCTCACCCTCTGCGAGGTAGGAGGAGCGGTACTCCCTGGGCGGCTCCGGTTTGAAGTGAACACGGAGCATAGACCCGGCGCCGGTCAGGCATGCGGTTACGCCGGAGACCCGGATGGCGTTCTCTATCTGCCTCCTGGCGCGGTCGGCCAGCGCGTTTATCCGCTCGACCGCATCGCGGTCGTAGAGCCGCATGGCCGTGAGGCCTGCCGTCATCGTTATCGGGTTGGCCGAGAAGGTGCCCGAGTGTGGGAAGAGAACCCTCTCGGCAAGCGGGTCCATGACCTGCATGACCTCCCGGCGCCCCGCGATGGCGCCGACCGGGAAGCCCCCGCCTATCATCTTCCCGAGGGCGGTGAGGTCCGGACTTAACCCGTGTGCTTCCTGCGCGCCGCCGTATGCGACTCGGAAGGTGATGACCTCGTCGTAGACCAGGAGCGCTCCGTTCCGCTCCGTCCAGTCGCGGAGCGTCCTCACGAACTCCGGTTCCACCGGGATGAGGCCGACGCGGTGCGGCACCGGGTCGACCAGCACGCAGGCTATCTCGTCCGCGTGCTCGTCCAGTATCGAAACGGCGCGGTCCGGATCGTTGTAGGGGATGATCACCACGTCGTCCAGCACTCCCCTGGGGGTGCCGTGGGCCACCGGAACGCTGACGGGGCGGCGCAGGTCGCCCCAGGTGTCGGGCCTCGCGGTCTGGCTTACCTCGGCGAAGTCGTAGAGGCCGTGATAGGCCCCCTCGACCTTGGCTGTCTTCGGGCGCCCGGTGAAGGCGCGCGAGGCCTTGAGACAGGCCATGACCGCCTCGGTGCCGGAGTTGACGAACCGTATCATGTCGAAGGAGCCCGCCCGGCCGACCATGTGCTCCGCGTACTCTATCTCCCGCTCGGTCCCCAGCGTGAAGGCGGTGCCCCGGGCGAGCTGCTCCGCCACCGCGTCCACGATGGCCGGATGCGCGTGGCCGTGGATGAGGGAGGCCATGTTGTTGGCGAAGTCGATGCGCTCGACCCCCTCGACGTCGTAGACGCGGGAGCCCTCGCCCCGCTCCACGTAGAGCGGGTGCGGCCTCCTGAGGATGGTGTTCCGGCTGGCGCCGCCGGGCATGACCCTGAGGGCCCGGTCGTACAGCTCCCGGCTCCTTGTGCTCCCGGGGGTCATTCGCCGCCGCCCGGGGAGGCGCCGGGGCTCCGGAGCCCCTCTTCGGCGGCAACTTCCGCATCCGTGGCCTCCCGCACCTGCTCGAAGGTGACGCCGGGGGCCAGCTCCGTGACGACCAGCCGCTCCGGCCGGACGTCCATGACCGCGAGGTCGGTGTAGATACGGTCCACGCATGCCCTGCCGGTGAGCGGATAGGTGCAGGAGGAGACTATCTTCGGGTCTCCGCCCTTCGTGGTGTGCCGGGTGATGACGAAGATGGTCCGGACTCCCTGTACCAGGTCCATGGCGCCGCCGACAGCCGGGATGGCATCCGGTGCGCCGGTGGACCAGTTCGCCAGGTCGCCGCCTGCGGAGACCTGCATCGCGCCGAGCACGCAGAGGTCGATGTGACCGCCGCGTATCATGGTGAAGCTGTCGGCATGGTGGAAGAAGGCGGCGCCGGGAACCGCGGTCACCGGTCTCTTGCCCGCGTTGATGAGCTCCGGGTCCTCGTCTCCCGGCTCGGGAGGAGGCCCCATCCCGAGAAGGCCGTTCTCCGTGTGGTAGAGGACCTCCCTCTCCGCCGGCAGGAACCGGGCGACCAGCTCCGGCATACCTATTCCCAGGTTGACGCATGAGCCGTCCGGAACGTCCAGGGCGAGGCGCCTGGCCATGTCCTCCCGGCTCCAGCCTCTCGCTCCGCCGTCTCCTCCGCCTGTCATGGGTAGACCCTTCCCTCCCGCACCAGCACCGATTCCTGGGCCGGCTCCGGCACCACCACCACACGCTCGACGAAGATGCCCGGTGTCACCACGCACTCCGGGTCTATCCCGCCCGCCGGCACCATCTCCTCCACCTGCACGATGGCGGTCTCGGCCGCGGTGCACATGATGGGGCCGAAGTTCCGCGCGGTCTTGTTGTATACGAGGTTGCCGTAGCGGTCGGCCCTCTTCGCCTTGACCAGGGCGAAGTCCGCCCGGAGGCCGTACTCCATCACGTAGTCCTCGCCGTCGAAGCTGCGGACCTCCTTGCCCTCCTGCAGGACCGTCCCGACGGACGAGGGGGTGTAGAAGGCCGGGATGCCGGCGCCGCCGGCGCGGATCCTCTCGGCCAGCGTCCCCTGGGGGACCAGCTCGAGCTCTATCTTCCCCGCGCGGTAGAGCTCCGGGAAGACGGTGGAGTTCGCCGTGCGGGGAAAGGAGCATATCATCCTGCCTACCTGCCCGTTGCGGATGAGCGCCGCCAGCCCGACCTGGCCGCTGCCGGTGTTGTTGCTCCCTACGGTCAGGTCCCGCACGCCCAGGTCGACCAGGGCGTGTATCAGCTCTATCGGGCTGCCGGCGGCGCCGAAGCCCCCGATCAGGACCGTCGCTCCGTCGTGTATGTCGCGGACGGCCTCGGCCGCCGACGCAACCTGCTTGTCTATCATCCTGCCCCCTGCGATCCCGTCACGGGGCGATGGCCGCCCTGCTACCGGGTCTCTGCGATCTTCCGTCCCTCCAGCGCCTTCGTGAGGGATTCCTCTATCTCCCTCAGCTCCCTGCGGTAGAAGAACTCTCCACCGTCGAGGGGCTCGAGGTCGTCTATGGTCGTCTGCTCCTCATCATACCTGGCGAGGAAAATGCCGTCCAACCATCTCATGTTGCGTCCCTGGGTGAACTTCAGCGCGAACGCCTTCTCTCCGCCGACCTCCACCGTGCCGAGCAGCGATATCTTGCCGGCGGAAGATGTCATGGAGATGTAGCGGGAGGGGCGGTAGATGGAGGCCAGGTCCCGGTGTATCTTGTCGGCTATCTTCGCCACGTCCGCAAGGGGGGTGGTGAAGTAGTGGTGCTCTCCGGTGGGCCTGGCCAGGTACATGGAGTGGAAGCCAATGTGCATCGTGCCCAGGATTCGGGCCAGATCCACCCAGTTCCGGGCGGTGCGGTCGACGTCCACGCCGCCGCTCTCGTCGCGGAAGAGGCTGACGTGGTTCATCATCGGGCTCTGGCTCCGTAGGGTGACATTATGCCGCTGGAGCCGCCTGATGGCGGCTATCGTCGTCGGGTTCAGTATCTCCCGCGGAGTGGAGAAATGGGACATCCATGCGAGCTGGACGCCGCTGTCGTACATCCGGTCGAACAGCTCCAGCATCCCGTCGAAATCGTGGGAGAGTATCATCTCCGGGAGGTAGGTCAGCACCCTCGTCCCGAGACGGACCGTCCGGACGTGCCGAAGCTCCGGGTCCTCCATTATCGGCACCACGTACTCACGGAGGCGCGAAACCGGGATGTAGCCGGCGTCGCCGCCGGTGATGAGGATGTCGGTGGCCTCGGGGTGCAGCTTCAGGTACTCTATGAGCTGCCCTGCGTCGCGCTGGCAGAACATGTCCTCGTCGCCGCGGACCTGGGCGTGCCTGAAGCAGTAGGTGCAGAAGGCGAAGCAGTCCTGCGTCGTACGGTCGAATACCAGGGCGCACTGCGGGTACTTGTGCTGGCAGCCCTCTACGAGCTCGACCTCTCCATCGGAGTTCTCGAACCAGGGCTTGTTGAGGAGCTGGTTGCCGTCGTGGGGGTTCGTTTTGCACATGTACCCGTCGACTATCTCCCGCCGCTCCTCCTCTGTATCAGCGGCAAGGTAAGCCTCCGCGGTCTCACTCCTTATCATGCCCGGCTGCGGGAACACCAGCATGAACAGCGGGTCGCTGCCGAAGTCGTCCCAGTCGATGGCGTTCAGCACGTGACCGGTGGCCATGAAGCGGTAGACCCTGATGAAGAGCTCCCGCTCCTCCAGGTGACCCATGTCTATCCCGTTCCGGGCGAGGGTCCCGACTATCTCGCGGAAGCCGCGGAGGCCCGCGTACTTCCTCTGCCCCTCGAACATGAACTCGCGGGTCCTGACGAAACCGGACTGCTCCGGGTAGGAGGCCTGCAGGCGACCGAGCAGGGCGCCCGGGAGAAGGCGCTCCCTCTCTATGGTCCGCCTGACCTCGTCGGAGTACCCGTAGTGGTCCATGATTCTCTGAACGTCTGAGTCAGTAATCACAGCTCGTACCTTCTCCTTACGACTCTGGGGTCTCTCCGGTCCGCATGCCAGCTCGTCCTCCGTAGAGCTATCATAGGGAACACCACCGTGCCCGCGCCATGTCCGGTGCCTTTGCCGAGGGAGACCGCCCGGCGCTCCGGGTCTTTGAACGGCCATGGCGTCCGGGGCGCTGAACGGGCGGGGCTATACGAGAAAGACCCCCGGGCATGTGCCCGGGGGCCCTGAGCGTATAATGCCGGCAGCGTCCTACTCTCCCAGAAGGCGAACCAACTAGTACCATCGGCGCTGGAGGGCTTAACTTCCGTGTTCGGAATGGGTACGGGTGTGGCCCCTCCGCCATGGCCACCGGCATATCTCTATGTGGATGAAACCCATGCAGGGCAAACGTATCCCGTTCCGCCTCAACCGACCTGACGGCAGTTTGTGCGGAAGCCTCACGGCCGATTAGTACTGCTCGGCTGAACACATTGCTGTGCTTACACCTGCAGCCTATCAAACTCGTAGTCTCCGAGTGGCCTTAAGGACCCGAAGGTCTGGGAAGTCTAGTCTTGGGGCCGGTTTCGCACTTAGATGCTTTCAGCGCTTATCCTGGTCCGCACATAGCTACCCAGCTATGCCCCTGGCGGGACAACTGGTACACTAGAGGTGCGTCCACTCCGGTCCTCTCGTACTAAGAGCAGATCCCCTCAAACTTCCTACGCCCGTGGAGGATAGGGACCGAACTGTCTCGCGACGTTCTAAACCCAGCTCGCGTAGCGCTTTAATGGGCGAACAGCCCAACCCTTGGGACCTGGTCCAGCCCCAGGATGCGCTGAGCCGACATCGAGGTGCCAATCCGCCACGTCGATATGAACTCTCGGTGGCGATAAGCCTGTTATCCCCGGCGTACCTTTTATCCGGTGAGCCACGGCCCTTCCATTCGGGACCGCAGGATCACTAAGCCCTGCTTTCGCATCTGCTCGACTTGTCTGTCTCGCAGTCAAGCTCCCTTGTGCCTTTACACTCGACGCGCGATTGCCGACCGCGCTGAGGGAACCTTAGGGCGCCTCCGTTACTCTTTGGGAGGCGACCACCCCAGTCAAACTACCCACCTGACACTGTCCGGGGACCGGATAACGGTCCTCCGTTAGAATTCCAACGAACCGAGGGCGGTATTTCAAGGTTGACTCCACCACAACTAGCGCCATGGCTTCACTGTCTCCCGCCTATCCTGCACACGACACGCCGAAACCCAATATCAAGCTGCAGTAAAGGTGCACGGGGTCTTTCCGTCCTTCCACGGGTAAACGGTATCTTCACCGCTACTTCAACTTCGCCGAGTCCATGGTCGAGACAGTGCCCAAGTCGTTACACCATTCGTGCGGGTCGGAATTTACCCGACGAGGAATTTCGCTACCTTAGGACCGTTATAGTTACGGCCGCCGTTTACTGGGGCTTCAGTTCGGAGCTTCGCCAACTAAAGAAGGCTAACCCCTCCCCTTAACGCTCCAGCACCGGGCAGGTGTCAGTCCCTATACGTCGTCTTGCGACTTAGCAGAGACCTGTGTTTTTAGTAAACAGTCGCCCAGGCCGGTTCGCTGCGGCCCGCTCCAGCTCCGGTGGCAAGCACCATCACCGATGCGGGCGTCCCTTCTTCCGAAGTTACGGGACCATTTTGCCTAGTTCCTTGACCATGGTTATCTCGAACACCTTAGGATTCTCTCCTCGCCTACCTGTGTCGGTTTGCGGTACGGACGCCTGACAGATTCGCTTAGAAGTTTTTCTCGGCAGCATGGAACCGGCCACTTTGTGAGCTCGAGGCTCTCGTCATCACCTCTCGGGATGGAGGGAACGGATTTTCCTGCCCCCTCTCCCTACGGGCTTGAACCGGGACTTCCATCACCCGGATGGCCATACCTTCTGCGTCACTCCATCGCTCGAACACCTGTCCGGCGGTACAGGAATATTGACCTGTTTGCCATCGCCTACGCCTTTCGGCCTCGGCTTAGGATCCGACTAACCCTGGGCGGATCAGCCTTGCCCAGGAACCCTTAGGCTTTCGGTGTGAAGGTTTCTCACCCTCATTGGCGCTACTGATGCCGGGATGATCACTTCCATACGCTCCAGCGGCCCTCGCAGGCCACCTTCGATGCGAATGGAACGCTCTTCTACCACTCCGATCATCGATCGAAGTCCACAGCTTCGGCGGTACGCTTAGTCCCGATTATTATCGGCGCGAGTGAGCTTGACTGGTGAGCTATTACGCACTCTTTAAATGAATGGCTGCTTCTAAGCCAACATCCCAGTTGTCTCTGCGCTCTCACTTCCTTTGATACACTCAGCGTACTCTTAGGGGCCTTAGCTGGTGGTCTGGGTTGTTTCCCTCTCGGCCACGGAGCTTATCCCTCGTGGCCTGACTGCCGTGGAACATGTATCCGGCATTCGGAGTTTGGTTGGGGTCAGTAAGCTTGTTGGCCCCCTCACCCATCCAGTGCTCTACCTCCGGTACACTTTTGCACGACGCTAGCCCTAAAGCTATTTCGAAGAGAACCAGCTATTTCCAGGTTTGTTTGGCCTTTCACCCCTACCCACAGGTCATCCCCTGATTTTTCATCATCAGTGGGTTCGGCCCTCCACTTGGTTTTACCCAAGCTTCAGCCTGCCCATGGGTAGATCACCTGGCTTCGGGTCTACCGCATGCAACTATACGCCCTGTTCAGACTCGGTTTCCCTTCGGCTCCGGCCTTCTAAGGCCTTAACCTTGCTACATACGAGTAACTCCCCGGCTCATTATGCGAAAGGCACGCCGTCACCCCACAAGGGGGCTCCGACTGCTTGTAAGCACACGGTTTCAGGTACTATTTCACTCCGCGCCAGCGGTACTTTTCACCTTTCCCTCACGGTACT
>CAYREX010000011.1:0-104318 GCA_964423505.1 uncultured bacterium
CCCACTTTCCAGAGGGCTCTTTTCAAGAATATCAACAACTTACGGAATCGGAGGGGCCGGAAATGTGCCCACCCGTGTCAAACACCAGTTAGTATGATACCTAACATGAATCTAGCCGGGGAGGTAGCGTTGAACAAGTCCAGATTCACAGAGCGGCAGATCGTCGGGATACTGCAGGAGGCGGATGCCGGCGAGGGTTGCGTAACCCATGTTCTGTAAATTCATGATCCAGAGCTGATCTCCTTCACGGTCATGTACTTCCTCCCAGTCTCCCACCGGTCGCTGATCTCCATCAGCCGGGCAGTAGCCAGTCTCAGCAGGGATGCCTCGTTCGGCAGGGGGCCGGTGACTCTCAGCCTCCTCTTCAGCTCCCTGTGATACCGCTCCAGCATGTTGGTCGTGCCCATGTGCCTGCGCTCGCTCTTCGCAAGGCGATAGACAGCAAAGCCCTCAGGGAGATTCTCTTCCATCCAGCGTGACAGGCGTGGAGCCGTTTTCTCGTACTTCCTGACGACCAGCTCCAGGTGCTCCCTGGCCTCATCCGGGTTCGATGAGCCAAGTACCGTGCGTATGTCCTCCGCCACCTCCTTCCGCATCTCCACCCGGGGTACTTAGCCTGACGCATTCCTCTGCAGGTGCACATGGCAGCGATTCCACACCGCTCCGTGAAAGCATCCCGAGACAGCCTTCCTAAGACCCTCGTGATCATCGCTCACGATGTACTTCACACCATGGAGGCCACGCTCCTTCAGATCTCGCAGGAAGTCCCTCCAGGATACCTCCCCTTCGCCCAGAGCGATGCAGGTACCCAGCACCGATCGGTGACCGCTCGGGCTTACCCCCACCGCCGTCAGCACCGCGCTGTTCCTCAGCACTCCGTCTCTCCGCACCTTGTGATACGTCGCATCAAGTACCAGCCTCGGACACTCCCCGAGAGGACGGCTCCGCCAGGCTTCCAGCTCCTCGTCCAGCATAACCGTCGCCCTGCTAACCTCCGCAGAGCTGACCTCGAGACCGCAAAGCTCCTCCAGCACCCGAGTGACCTGCGGGTGGATACACCGGTCACGTACATCTCGGCCATGGCTGTCACCAGAGCCCGGTCGCTCCGCATACCCCTCTCGAGGCAACCCGGATATAAGGACACCCCGTCCCGCACTTGGGGCATCCTCAGATCCAGGGCTCCAACTCGGCTCTTGACCCTCTTGGGCTTGTATCCGTTGGCATACCCACTACGGTCAGGAGTCCGCTCGTAAGGTCCCGCTCCCAGTGCCCGACTACGCTCCAGGCGCATCGCCATGTTAAGCAGCAACTCAACCACCCTGGGCAGTCCTTCCAGTCCCTCGCCGATCAGCACTTCCATAATCTCGGCGAAAGTCTTATCGTCCGTCTGCGGGTTGATCATGAGACCTCCTTCGTTGGTGTGGTGACCCGAAGGAATATGATCAGCCCGGGGGGCTGCCGCTGAAATCGGCAGCCCCTCCGCCCATCAGACGGTATCCGAAATTACGGAAGCAATGATGCACAATCTGACGAACCTGGATCGCCCTATCGGAGTCCTAGTGGGGTCGGCCTGTGGCGATGCACTTGGCGCAGGCTACGAGTTCACCCAGCCCCGGCCCGACACTCTTATTGTGATGGAGGGTGGAGGTCTGTTCCGCTGGGCACCAGGGGAGTGGACTGATGACACGCAGATGTCGATCTGCATCGCCGAGGAAGCCGCCACAGACACTCTGGATCCCCTCGCGGTAGGTGACCGGTTTCTCGACTGGTTGGCAAGCGATCCTCCCGACGTTGGTCTCATGACCAGTTCGGTACTGGGAGCAGCATCGACAGGGGCTGACCTGCCCCGGGCTGCTATCGAATACAGCAATCGCCGGGGTCGGTGCGGTGGCAACGGCAGTCTCATGCGTACCGCACCTGTTGCCCTGGCACTCCTGGGGGACAGAGATGCCATTGCTCGATCTGCCCGGAGCATCTCGGACCTCACACATGCCGACCCGGATGCCGGGGACGCCTGCGTGCTGTGGTGCCTGGCTATAGATCATGCCATAGCCACCGGAGAGCTTGATGTCCGTGCCGGGCTGAGCTGTCTGCCTCTCGAGCGTCGAAATCGGTGGGCGGGGCTCATCGATGAAGCCGAGCAGACTCCCATGAGCGAGTTCACCGGAAACGGGTGGGTAGTCCGAGCGTTTCAGGCAGCCTGGGCGGCTATAACTCAGACACCCATCCCGCAAGACCGGCCCGGCAGACACCTGCCAGTAGCGCTCGAAGCTGCTGTTCGAATAGGCGATGATACCGATACCGTAGCTGCTATTGCCGGAGCCCTGCTCGGTGCTCGCTGGGGCGTCTCGGCTGTACCGGCAGCATGGAAGGCTCTACTGCATGGCTGGCCGGGCTACGATGCCCGTGACCTGACACGCCTCGCAATGCTCGCAGCCAATGGTCATCCCGACAGCACCGGTTGGCCAACAGCCACCAGCATGATTGGGTACTACGAAGACACATGGGCAGCTGATCCCATCGACAGACCGCTTCGAGCCGATCCGGGCGTGACCATGGGCAACGTCTTTGCCTCACCCCATACGGACGCCGATGTAATTGTATCCCTGTGCCGTATGGGGTCCGAACCGCTGCGACCGAGCGGGCGACATGTAGACATCATGCTGATTGATCACACAGGTCCTGCCGTTAACCCCAACCTGCTTCAAGTACTGGAAGACACATCTGACGCCATCGCAGGTTGGAGGACCAAGGGACTAACAGTATTTCTCCACTGCGTCCATGCACACAACCGCACGCCCGTCACAGCCGCTGCTTACCTGATTCGTCGGTTCGGGATGACACCCGAAGGTGCACTGAATGAGGTGCAAGATTGTCTCGGAAACGGGCCAGATAACCCGACTATCCTAGAAGCACTACGATCCATCAAGCCCTTTGAAGGGTGAGCACTTAAGC
Organism: uncultured bacterium; assembly: GCA_964423505.1. Lineage (GTDB taxonomy): Bacteria > Fermentibacterota > Fermentibacteria > Fermentibacterales > JCC-6 > CAYREX01. Next base: position 2,956 of record CAYREX010000011.1, read on the forward strand.
CAATAGCTTTCCTCCTGCCTAGTGATGCGTCCATCCAGCGGCTGGAAGCGCTGGAGCCTGAGGCGCTCATCCTCTCCGGCGGCCCCTCCAGCGTCTACGACGAGGGTGCTCCGAGGGCCGTCCCGGAGGTCTTCTCCATGGACCTGCCCATCCTGTGGATCTGCTACGGCATGCAGCTGCTGGCGTTGGACAGCGACGGCAGGGTGGAGGGTGGACACGACAGGGAGTACGGCCCTGCTCTGTCAGCGCCGGTCTTATATGCGACACAATCGCCGGTTTTGATGCGACAGTTGGCTGAGGGGTAGCAAGAGGGCCCCCAGGGGTGTATAGTGCGAGTTGTTAATCCCGTAACAGCAACCACATACACCGCAAGGAGGCCCAGGTGGAGTATACATCCGATGCCACCCGTGTCGCAAGGTTCATGATGGAATCAGGTATGCAGGTGACGGAGATCGCCTCACAGCTCGGTGTGCACCGCAGTACGGTGTACCGGTGGCAGCAGGGCAAGAGTCCCGGCAGACGGAGGCGCAGGAGCAAGCTGGATCCCTACAGGGACTACATCCGCTCGCGACTGAGAGACTACCGGCTGCCGGCCACAGTGATGATCCGTGAGCTTCAGGAGCAGGGTTACGATGGAGGCATCACCATCCTCAAGGACTTCATGAAGGAGGTCAAGGAGGAGTACGTCCAGGAGGTGGTGGACCGCTTCGAGACGGAGCCGGGCAGTCAGGCCCAGATCGACTGGGGCGAGTGCGGCCTCCTCATGCATGAGGGCAGGAGACGCAAGCTCTATCTGCTGGTGGTGGTGCTGGGCTACTCCCGCTACATGTGGGCGGAGTTCACCACGACTACCAGGAGGCCCGAGCTGATCCGCCTGATGGAGAGGTCCTTTCGGGAGACTGGCGGAGTGCCTCGTGAGCTGCTGGTGGACAATATGCGGCAGGTGGTGGACCAGCCCCGCCAGGGAGCAACACCCGCCCTGGTAAACAGAGACTTCGAGGAGTTCTCGCGGTGGTGGGGATTCCGGACGGTCGCCTGCCCTCCCTACTGGCCCAGGACAAAGGGCAAGGTCGAGAGGGGCATCGACTACGTCAAGCGCTCCTTCCTGGAGGGCAGGAGCTTCTCCGACCTGGCCGACCTCAATGCCCAGCTCCGTGCATGGCTTGCCGATGTGGCCAATGTCCGCATGCATGGCACCGTAAAGGAGCGGCCCGTGGACCGGCTCCGGATGGATCTGGCCGCCATGGGAGCAGTCAGCTCCGACTCCTACCCCTCGCTGGAGCGGCATAACCGCCTTGCGGACCATGACGGCATGATCAGCTTCAGGGGCGTCAGGTACTCGGTGGATCCCCGCATCATCAGGAGTAGACGCACTCAGGTCGAGGTGCGAGAGGGAGCGGACGGCATTCTCAGGGCCTATCATGACGGCAGACTGGTCGCCCAGCACCGGCTCATGTCCTCCGGCTCTCCACCCCAGGAGGATCCACGCCATGCGGCACTCCGCAGGGAGCTTGCAGCCAGGCCCGAGAGACGGTCCTCGCGGAGGGGCAAGTCCCCCCGCTTCGCCCAGTACGACATGCCCTCCGTGGTTGAGAGACCGCTCGAGGTCTACGAGGAGCTCGTCAGTGCCTGCGTATGAGGCGGCAAGGGTCTCCCTGGAGCGGCTGGGTATGACCACCGCACTGGACTCCCTGGACACTGTCCTGGAGGCCGCACGCACCAGCGATCTCAATCCGGTGGAGGTCATCGACCGGCTGCTGGGGATCGAGGCCGATGCCAGACACGAGCGCAGGGTCATGACCAATACCAAGTTCGCAGGTCTGCCATACAGACGCACCCTGGATGACTTCGACTTCACCGCCCAGCCTTCCGTGGACAGTGAGCTGATTGAGAGACTCGGTACACTGCGCTTCATGGAGGAGGGCGCAAACGTCATCTTCCTGGGACCGCCCGGAGTAGGCAAGACCCACCTTGCGGTGGCCCTGGCGATCAGGGCTCTGGAGACGGGATACAAGGCCTACTTCATCACCATGAGCAGCCTGGTGAGGAAGCATGCCGAGTATGTCCGCAGGGACAAGGCTGACAGACTGATAAGCACCCTTGCCAGACCCTCGCTTCTCGTCCTGGACGAGGTCGGCTATACACCTCTGGACAGGGATGCGGCTACACTCCTGTTTGACGTGATAGGCACCAGATACAGGAGACGCAAGCCTGTCATCCTCACCTCCAACAAGTCATGGGGCAGGTGGGGCGAGATCATGCCAGACAGAATCATGGCCACGGCCATTCTGGACAGGCTGCTGCACTATTCGGTAACCATCAACATCTCCGGAGACAGCTATAGGCTCAGGCAGCACAGAGAGCATGGCTTGCTCTCAGGAGGCATTCCAGGAAGGGAGGAAGGCGACGCCGGATGTGTCGCATCTAAACCGGCGAAACTGTAGCATCTGAAACCGGCGTTGACACTGCTCCGCTGGTCCCCGAAGGCGGCAGCAGGCTCTTCCAGGGTGTAGATTCCAGCGGCACCGCCTGGATGAGCCACGGCGACCGGGTGGTGGAGCCGCCGCCGGGGGGCCTTCTGTATGACAGGGAGTTACTGGCCTCAGGGCTGTCCTGAGGTTGAAGGTTCGGGCTTCGGCGAGGGACCATGCAGTATGGTTTCGATTACGTCTGACGCCGTGTAGCTCTTCTCGCCTTTGCGGACGAACTCAGTTACCAGGTGGAAGTCATCGCCCAGGGTTACAAGGCACTGCTCGCAGCTGCCTCCGGCAAGGATCTGCGGGAGGCCGATGTTGGCCAGGAGCGCGTTGCAGAGGCACTTCCTGCCCGCCGTATCCTCGATCCTGCCCCCCTTGGCCACGTAATCGTTCTCCGGTTCCGCCGGGCAGCGATAACCGATGACATCATCGTTCCAGTAGGCCGCCCTGAGGAAGCCAAGGTCGCACTTCCGCACCCTGCCCTTGTAGCATTCCGGCGATGAGAGGGAGCCGGGGAGGTCCGCTACCTTGAACGGGAACCCTGTGGGTGAGGCCGAGGGGTCGGTGAAGACGGATGCGCTGCCTGCCTGAGCCAGCTCGAGCAGCCGCTCCTTCACTCCCGGGTCGAGCCCCGATTCGGCGCAGAGGGCGAAGGCAGTTCCCACCTGAACGCCGGCTGCCGACTCCGCCAGTGCCTTCTGTAGTCCTGCGTGCGAGCCGTAGGAGCCTGCCAGCCAGAAAGGGAGGCCGGTATCCCGTATCCTCTCCAGGTCGATGCTGTCCCGTGGACCGTACACAGGCTCTCCCGAATCGCTCAGGTCGGGTCTGCCCCTTGGGGGAGCGTTGTGCCCGCCGGCGCTGGGCATCTCGACTATGAACCCGTCCATCTGGTCGGGGAGCTGTCTCAGGAGGACCGAGACCAGGAGGTTGGACGACACGATCGGCAGGAAGAGGGGTCTGTGGAGCTCCGGTGGCTCTTCTCCCTCCGCCCAGAAGTCGCGCGGGTCGAGGGTCAGGGTAGCGGTAACTCCCTCCGGCGCGGAGCCGTCAACGTTGATCTCGTAGATTGCGGGTGAATGCTCCGAGAGCGCGCTCAGCGCGGGGGGTATCTGCAGGGGGATTCCGGCGCCGACTATTACCACATCGACACCTGCGAGCATGGCCCCGTAGAGCGATGGCAGATGGGGCAGCTGTATCTTCTCGAGGTAGTTGATGCCTACGGGGTTGTCGTGACCATCCCTGGCCAGGAAGACCTCGACGAAGTTCGAGGCGATGCAGAGCGACTGCAGCCAGGAGCTGTCGTCGACCGTGTGGAAGCCGGTGCTGCCGTAGGCGTCCCCCTTTCCCCTTCCCCCGGGGTTGAAGCACCGGGCGAGGACCCGCTCGGCCACATCCCGCAGGGGAAGGGCGGCGAGTGCCCTCCTGACGTTCCCTCCGGGATCGCCATCCTGGAGCCGCCTGAACATTATCTGGTCCAGCCCAGTGCCCGATACGACCCCGAGGCCGCCGGATGTCGAGACGGCTCGGGCGAGGCGCCAGCCGGAGACCCCGGCTCCCATTCCGCCCTGGATGATCTGCGGCAGTCCGGTCCTCGGGATCACTCCTTCACCCGGTCTCGTTCCTTTTTTATACACTGTCGGGGGTTCCTCATTCCAGGTAGCTCCTGCGCGGGTCATGGGTCAGCTGGTAGTGGAATAATGGCACGGCAAGAGAATTGTATTCAGCACATCACATATCATCAGGATACCACAAACAGGTGCGATACGCAAGCATGATCCATCTCCGATGTTCATGGGACGCCCCTGCCATCGGCTCTCATCGCCTCACGTTCGGGATTGGCTATCTTGTTGGGGTGCGAGCACTCAAGACAATCCCATGCAGGCTGATCCCGGCAGCCAGGGCACCGGGGCGAGCCGGCAAGTGCCTGCTCTGCCGGCGAGCTCCCCGGGAGAGTAACTCCCGGACGCTTCCTGCATGAGGCGGCTCTATGGTCCGGCTGGAGGGTCAGTCCTTCGTGGCCCCGGCGGTGAGGCCGCTGACTATCCTCCTCTGGACCAGCATGACCAGGGTGACCAGCGGCACTATCGCGATGATGGCCGCCGCGGAGAGCTCCCCCCAGGGGACACGGTACTGCCCGGGGAACTTGGCGATGGCCACAGGCACGGTCTGCATGGCCGGGTCGGTCATGATGAGCAGGGCGAAGAAGAACTCGTTCCAGGCGTAGATGAAGACGAGTATCGCGGTGGTGATGACTGCCGGCGCGGCCACCGGGGCGAAGATGCGCCAGACGGTGGTCCACGGTCCGGCCCCGTCGATCATCGCCGCCTCCTCCAGCTCCCCGGGAAGCCTGGAGAAGAAGCCTGTGAGCATCCAGATGGAGAGGGGGAGCATCAGGCCGGTGTAGGGGAGCACGAGGCCGGGGTGGGTGTTCAAAAGGCCCATGCCCATCAGCATGCGGTAGACCGCGCCGGCTATGGAGACCTGGGGGAACATGGAGGCGGCGAGCACGAGGCCGAGGACGGACCCGCGCCATCTTCCCCTGGAGCGGGAGAGGGGGTAGGCGGCCAGGGAGGCCATGAGAACGGTTAGCAGGGTGGTGGCGCCGGCCACCAGGAGGCTGTTGCCCATGCTCCCGAGGAAGCCGCGCTCCTCCAGGGCTATCCGGTAGGAGCCGGTGTCCAGGTCGGGCAGGAGCGAGGGCGGCCTGTCGTCCACCAGGCCGGGGGACTTGAGTGAGGTGGAGAGTATCCAGAGCACCGGCCCAAGGCAGAAGAGCAGCACAGCAGTTACGGCAAGGGCGGTCCAGAGCCCCCTCATCCGGTCAGCCCCCGCCTGCCTACGGTCTTCACGAGCAGCACGGAGAGCAGCGCGATGACAGCGAAGACGACCACCGAGACCGCGGCTCCGTAGCCGTACTGCTGCTCGGGAAACATCTTCATGTAGCCGAAGTACTGCATCACCGACGTGCTACCCGCCGGCGCCCCCTGCGTCATCACGTAGACCAGGTCGAAGACCCTGAAGGCGTCCATCACCCTGAAGAGGAGAGCCACCAGCAGGGCCGGACGTATCAGCGGCAGCGTGACGTGGAAGAAGCGCCTGACGGGGCCGGCGCCGTCCATCCTGGCAGCCTCCATGAGCTGCTCCGGAACCGACTGGAGCCCGGCAAGGGCGATGAGCGCGACGAAGGAGGAGGCCTTCCATACGTCCGCGGCGATGATGGCCAGCCTGGCGGTGGCCGGCTCGGCGAGCCAGGCCCTGTACGCCCCGATGGAGCCGCCGTGTACCAGGTAGTTGAGCAGGCCGTACTGGTCGTTGAAGATGTACTTCCACATGACGGCCGCCACCACGGTGGGGACCGCCCACGGCAGGATTACCGCGGCCCTGAGCGGCCCCCTGCCCCTGACCACGCGGTTGATGGCCAGGGCGATCAGTACCCCGGCCACCATCTCCAGCGCCACGGAGGAGAGGGCGAAGACGAAGGTGAACTCCAGGGTCCTGCCGAACTGGTCGTCGTCGGCGAGGCGGAGGTAGTTGTCCAGGCCGCAGAACTCCCTGCCGGTCAACGGGCTGTCGTGGTAGAAGCTGTTGACTAAGGTGCTGATGACGGGGAAGAGCAGGAAGCCGGCGAGGAACAGGGCCGCCGGGATCATCATCGGCAGCCCTGCCGCCCGTAGCCTCATGCGTTACTCCCGGGCCCACTCCCTTATCTCGGTCAGGTCCTCCTCCGCTGTCTCGGCCAGGTTCGGGAGGATGAGCTCCCGGTTGCCCACGGCCTCGTGGAGAAAGGCCTGCAGGCGGTTGGAGAGCTGGGGGTAGACCGGGGAGCTGGGCCTGGGCGAGGCGGCCTCGAAGACCTCCTCCATCGGCCCGAAGTGGGGGTTTGCGGCCAGGACCGCGCTGTCGGCGTAGAGCTCCCTGCGGGCCGGCGGCTTGCCAACCTGCACCGCGAACATCCGCTGCACCTCGGGTGAGGTCATGTGGCTCACGAACCTCCACGCCTCCTCCCGGTCGGGGGAGTATGCGCTGATGGCGAAGCTCCAGCCGCCCAGGGCGGAGACGCTCTCCCGCCCGGGGAAGCCGGGCAGGGTGGCTATCCCCACCCGGCCGGCAACCTCCGAGGTGGTCGTGTCGTTGCAGACTGCCCATGCGTAGGGCCAGTTGCGGTGGAATACCGCCCCACCCGCGGTGAACAGCTCCAGTGACTCCTGCTCCTGGTAGGTCAGTATGCCCTCCGGGGTCATCCGGCCGTTGTGGACGAGGCTGTCCCTGGCGAACCGGATGGCCATGACGGCCTCGGGGGAGGTCGGGCTCATCAGCTCGCCTCCGGCTGAGCCGACCAGCTCCAGCATGTTGCAGACGAGGCCCTCGTACTGGGCCATCTGCGCGCTGTAGCCGTAGAGGGCCGGGTCGTTCTCTCCACGAAGGACGCTGTCGGCGGCCTCGACCATCTGGTGCCATGTCTCGGGGACCTCGAGGCCGTACCGGTCGAGCAGGTCGGACCTGTAGTAGAGGACCCCGGCGTCCAGGAAGAAGGGGACCCCGTAGACGCTGCCCTGCCAGGTGACCGCCGCAACGCAGCCGTCGAAGAAGAGGTCGCGCTGCTCCGGGGTGAAGAGGGTGTCAAGCGGCGCGGCCCAGCCGACCTCGCCCATCTCCGGCGGCCAGACCACGTCCATCACGAAGACATCGACGGACGGGTCGCGGTTACGGAGCCTCTGGGAGAGCATGTCGTGGAGCTGGGTGGAGGAGCTCGGGCCGGTCTGCAGCTGCACGTCGACGTCCGGGTTCTCCCGCTCGAACTCCTCTATGGCCATGTCCCACGTCTCCCGGGAGTTGGGTCTCCAGGTGACCACGGTCAGCTCGGTCACCTCATCCCCGTCCTCGGGAGCTCCGCCTCCGCACCCGGCGGCCATCATCGCGAGCGCGGCGCAGGTACCTAGTATTTTATTATGCATTTATCCTCTCCGTTCGTTCCGTTGCCTTATTGACATATACCTATGCGGGTGTATGCTGGGTCAAGCCCCGGCGATGGAGGGCGTCTTCCGCCCCACCCCTCGGCGTGGCATTGACCCGGGCGGGTATCCTCTTATCAATGCTTCTGTATGCGGCCTCGGGCGCAGCATCCACCCGGAGAGGAGACCGGATGAAGAGAGCGTTACCCTTACTCGTCCTGTTTCTCGGTCAGTCGCTTGCGGCTGAGGTCACCGTCTCCGAGGCGGTGGCGTTCCTGGACAGCCTCTACAGGAGCGAGAGCAGCCGCGCCGAGCTGTCGATGCAGATAGTGACCCCGGACTGGGAGCGGACGCTCTCCATGGAGGTCTGGACGAAGGGCATGGACAGCACGCTCATCCGCATCACGGCGCCGCAGCGGGAGGAGGGCATGGGCACCCTGCGCATAGGCGACGAGATGTGGAACTACCTCCCCAACACGAACACGGTCATGCGCATACCGCCGTCGATGATGATGGCCTCCTGGATGGGGTCGGACTTCACCAACGACGACCTGGTGCGGGAGACGACGTTCTTTGACGACTACGACGTCTCGTGGACGGAAGTGGAGGAGGCGGAGGAGGGGCGGCTGTACCTCGAGATGATTCCCCACGAGGACGCCCCGGTGGTCTGGGGCGAGGTGGTGGTCAGCCTGCGCGGGGAGGACCTGCTGCCGGTCTGGATGCGCTACTACGACGAGGACGGCGAGCTCATGCGGGTGATGGACTACCGGGAGTACGAGGAGACCGACGGCAGGGTCATACCAACGGTCATGGAGCTGACGCCGCAGGACGAGGAGGGCTCGACCACGCTGGTGTACGAGGACGTCGAGTTCGACCTGGAGGTCGACGAGGACGTCTTCACCATGCGCAACCTCCGCTCCCCGGGGTAGGCTTGCTCCTCCGCCTCTCCCTCCGCAACGTGCTGCGCCAGCGCAGGCGGTCGGTCCTCACGGCGCTTACCATGACCGGGGGGTTCGTCCTGTGCGCGCTCTCCATCGGGTGGGCCGACGGCACCTACAGCGACATCATCCGCCTGTTCACAGAGAGCTGGACCGGGCAGATACAGGTCCACTCGGCCGGCTACCTGGATGAGCCGTCCCTCTACGACTACATGGAGCCCTATCGCGAGGTCGGCGAGACCATCGGGGAGGTCGAGGGGGTGAGGGCCTGGGCGCCCCGGGTCTACTCCGGGGCCATGGCGACCCTGGGCGGCGAGAGCGCCGCGGCGAGGATCATCGGCATCCACCCGGAGCTGGAGTCAGCGGCCACCGGCATCTCCGGGCAGTTGGAGGAGGGAGGGATGCTCTCCTCCGCGGCCTCGGCGGAGGCGCTGCTCGGCGCCGGCCTGGCGAGGATGCTGGAGGCGGAGGTGGGAGACACGGTGGCGGTGCTCTCGCAGGGAGCGGACGGCTCACTCGCCGACTACGGCTACAGGGTGGCGGGGATAGTCGACTCCGGGGACAGGATGTCCGACAGGACCTCCCTCTACCTGCACATCCGGGACGCCCAGGAGCTGCTGGTCCTCGGGGAGGGCGCACACGAGATAGTGGTGATGACCGGGTCCATGCAGGGGCTCGGGCGAACGGCGGAGCGGATATCCGCGGCGCTGGGCGGCCGGGAGATGGACGTCTCCACGTGGCGAGTCTTCGCCGAGGACTTCTACAGGGCGATGAAGGCGGACATGGCCGGGATGTGGGTCATGCTCCTGGTCATCATGGTGGTGGTGGCGGTGGGGGTGCTGAACACGGTGCTGATGTCGGTCCTGGAGCGGAGGCGGGAGTACGGTGTGCTCAGGGCGCTGGGGACCAGGCCGGGCGGCATCGTCGGTATGGTGGTGACCGAGACTTCCATCCTGGCGGTCGCGGCGGTGCTCGTCGGCCTGCCGCTCGGACTCCTCGGGATACACATCCTCTCCAACGTGGGCATCAGCCTGCCCCAGGAGGTCTCCTACGGCGGTATGACCTTTCAGGAGATGAGGGCGACACTCACGCCGCGGAGCCTCTACCTGCCCGGCATCGTAGTCATCGTGACTGCCGTCCTGGTCTGCCTCGTTCCCGCCTTGAAGGCCTCCCGGACCAGGCCGGCCGAGGCCATGAGGACGCACTAGGGTGATGCCGTGATGCTGCTGCAGTACCTGAAGGTGGCCTGGCGGAACATGCTCCGCAACAGGAGGCGCTCGCTCATCGCCGGTACGGCCATCGGGATAGGGCTTGCCGCCCTCATCTTCACGGACGCGCTGATAATCGGCATGACCCGCGGGCTGGTGGACTCGGCCACCTCCTCCTGGATGGGCGACGTACAGGTGCATGCCGAGGGCTTCTCCGAGGCGATGTCGGTGGACCTGACCGTGGCCGAGCCGGACTCGGTGACCACGCTGCTGGAGTCGGACCCGAGGGTGCGGGCCTGGGCCCCCCGGGTGGTGACCCAGGCCATGCTCAGCTCCGCCTCCGGCATGTCCATGTTCGGGCTGGTGGGCGTCGACCCCGAGAGGGAGCCGGACGTCTCCATGCTGGACGAGGCGATGGTGGAGGGGGCGTACGTCGGGGAGGGCTCGGACCTGGTCATCGGCGAGGAGCTGGCCGACGAGCTGGACGCCGAGGTGGGAGACCGGCTGGTCCTGACGGTGTCGATGGCGGACGGCGGCGCCCTCTACCAGGAGATGCTCAGGGTCGGCGGCGTCTCCCGGTTCGGGTCGGCGGAGATGGACGAGGCAATGGCCTTCGTCCCCCTCTCCAGGGCCCAGTCGATGCTGGGGCTGGACGGCGTGCACGAGATTGCCGTGGACTACGAGGGCGCTCGCGCATGGAGGACGGAGGCGGACCCGGACCTTGCGCACCTGGATGTCGCGGGCAATGTGGTGGAGCCGTGGGTGGAGCTGATACCGCAGCTCCAGCTGATGTTCCAGATGAGCGACCTCTCCACCCTGATCGTCGGGGTTGTGCTCTTCGGCATAGTCATCTTCGGTATCATCAACACCCTGTTCATGTCCATCTACGAGAGGATGTTCGAGTTCGGGGTGCTGCGGGCCATCGGCACCAGGGCGGGAGGGCTTGCGAAGCTGATGCTGATGGAGGCGGCATGCCTCGGGCTCATCAGCGTCGTGCTCGGCTCGGCGCTGGCGCTGGGCATCAACCTGCTCTTCTCAGAGGTGGGCATAGACTACACCGGGATAGACGCGATGGGCGTCACATTCCGGGAGCCGATATACCCGGTCACCACGCCCGGGCAGTTCGTGAGGTATCCCGTCATCGTTTTCCTCGTGACCATCCTGGTCGGCATCTATCCGGCGGTACACGCCGCCCGGCTGAAGCCGGCGGAGGCCATGAGGAAGAGCCTGTGAGGGACCAGTGATGGATAACGGAGCGGTCATCGAGACCAGGGGAGTCCACAAGACATACGAGGACGAAGGCGTGCCGGTGCATGCCGTGAGGGGAGTGGACCTGATCATCCGCAGGGGGGAGTTCACCTCCCTGGTGGGGCCCTCCGGGTCGGGCAAGACCACCCTCCTGAACGTGATAGCCGGCCTTGACGAGCCGACCGGGGGAGAGGTGCTGCTGGAGGGCAGGGAGATAGGCAGTATGTCCGGCCGGGAGCTCTCCGACCTCCGCCGGGACAGGATAGGGTTCATCTTCCAGGCCTACAACCTCATCCCGGTGCTCACCGCCGCCGAGAACGTGGAGTACGTGATGCTGCTTCAGGGCGTGTCCGCGGAAGAGCGCCGCGAGCGGACGGTGGAGATACTGACCAGGGTGGGGCTCGCCGACTACGTCGACACAAGGCCGCCGAAGCTCTCCGGGGGGCAGCAGCAGCGGGTGGCCGTGGCCAGGGCCATGGCCTCGGAGCCGGCGCTGGTCATAGCGGATGAGCCGACAGCGAACCTCGACTCGGAGACCTCCGGTGACCTGTTGGACATGATGAGGGAGCTCAACCGGGAGACCGGCATGACCTTCCTCTTCTCAACCCACGACGAGATAGTGATGGAGAGGGCGACGAGGGTGGTGACGCTCACCGACGGCAGGATAAGCAATGACCAGGTCAAGGGCTAGCGGACTACTCCTGCTGCTGCTTGCATCCGCAGCGCCGGTGCTGGCCCTCGACTTCGGCGGGTACTGGAAGGGCTACGCGAGCTGCATTCTGCAGGATGACCGGGAGCCGGAGGCCGCGGGGAGCTGGAGGGGACTGCTCAGGCTCGAGGGTTCGGTCAGACCCGTTGCAGACCTCCGCCTGGATGCGGCCCTGCAGCTCATGCCCACGATCAGGGACGAGAGGCTATGGACCCCCCTGCAGCGACGGCTCCGGCTGACCGATCCCGACCCATACCTCTACCCGGAGAGCGGCTCCGACCTGCGCAGCTTCGCCCTGATGACCGACCTGGACCGGCTCTCCCTCGGCCTCAGGCTGCCGTTCGCCGACGTCATAGCCGGGAGGCAGGCCATCACCTGGGGCACCGCCCACTACGTCTCCCCCACCGACTTCCTGGCGCCGTTCGCAGTCTACGCGGTTGAGACCGAGGAGAGGCCCGGGGTGGACGCCCTCAGGCTGAGGGTGCCGCTCGGACCCTTCTCCGAGCTGGACGCGGGAGCTGTAACCGGCCCGGGCGCCGCTCCGGACAGCAGCGCCGGATACGCCAGGGCAAGGCTCTACGTGGCCAGGACGGACGTAGACCTGGTAGCCGGGATCCTCCGGGGAGACGTCATCCTCGGAGCCAGCGGCGCCAGGGCCGTCGGCGGCGCAGGCGTCTGGCTGGACGGGGCGGTGACCCTGCCTGACTCCGGCGACTCCTTCGTGCGGGTAAGCGCCGGGGCGGACTACAGGCTGGCCCCCGACCTGTACGGCGACCTGGAGCTGCACCTCGCAGGCGATGGCTCGGCTGGGAGCGGCTCCGGCGCCTACCTGCCGGACGGCTGGTATGTCATGCCGGGCATGAGATGGCAGGTCTCCGCCCTGCTCGCGGTGTCACAGGCGGCCATGGTCGACCTGGAGGACGCGTCCACCTACCTCATCCTCTCGGCGGACTACGGGATAGCGCAGGACGTCTCCATAGGGGGCGGCGTCCAGGCCTCCCTCATCCCGCCCGGCACCTCCTCCCCCCTCTCCGCCTATCCCGACCTCCTCTACACCTCCTTCTCCTGCTACTTCTAGGGTCGGGCCAAGATAGCTAAGATTGCATGCGTAGAACTGGGTCATGTGCGAGAATAACCGGACAGCTATCTTAGCTATCTTGGCCCGACCCCGCCCGCGCTCCGCGCGCGGCCCCCAGCTCGAGCCCGGATAGGAACCGATTCCGAGCCCGGGGAGTTACGTACCCAATTGGTGGGATTTACTGATGGAGGGGTGACATGACGAGAACTGTAGTGGCTTTCTCGATGGTGCTCTTGGGCCTGGTGGCCTCAGCTGCATACGCGCAGACGTGGCAGGAGAAGGAGGTGGACGGCTTCACCCTGAGATGGGCCACAATGCCTGGGGACATGCTCTCGGTAGAGCTGACCGGCCCGACCACCGGATGGGTGGCGGCCGGTTTCGACCCGGAGATGATGATGAACGGGGCGAACCTCATCATCGGATACGTCTCCGGTAGCACGCCCAGCCTCCGCGATGACTACGGAGTCGCCAACACCGGCCACCAGTCGGACACATCTCTCGGCGGGACGGACGACGTCACGGTGGACGGCGGAAGCGAGTCGGGCGGTGAGACAACCATCGAGTTCACCATACCCCTGGACTCCGGCGACTCCTACGACAAGCCGCTGGTGCCGGGCAGCACCTACGATGTGATACTGGCTAGAGGGCCGAACGGCTCGGACGACTTCACGACCTACCACGCCTTCGCCACTTCGACCACCATCGAGATAATGGAGCTCTCCCTGGAGGAGGGCTCATGGGCGGGAGTCAAGGCCGGCTTCTAGGAGCTTAGGGCCGGTATCGGCCGGGAGGGGCCGCGGCGCCTCTCCCGACCCTTCTGCGTCAGAGGGAGAGCAGCCTCCTGATGCTGAACCCGAATCTCGGCTCGCCGTCCGCTGCGCCATGCATGGCATCGATCAGCCCCGTCCCGGTACCGTTCCCGAGCGAGAGCATGAACTGGTGCCCGTAGGTCCTTACTGTCACGCCCAGGTTGTAGACCCCGTCATCTCCGGTTCCCTCGTCATCCTCCAGGACCGGAACGTACTCCGCCCACAGGCTGAACCTGTCGTTGAGGCGGCCGTCTATCCCGAACCCGGCACCGATCCTCTCGTCGCTTCCGTCGTACCCGGCGGAGATCACCGGCTGCAGGCCGAGAACGCGGTCCACCGGCTCCAGGGAGAGCTGGGCCTCCAGACCGTTCTCCCTCTCGTCGGGGCCGGCCTCCGTGGAGGTCATCCCCAGCCCTGCCCTGAGCCCGATTGGCCCCAGGGCCCCGCTCCATCCGGCAGCCATCGTCCACTGGCTGCCCAGCCTCGTATACGAGCCGGTGGCGTCGAACCCTTCGGGCAGGACGACGGTGGCCCTTAGTCTGACGTTGGCGCCGACATCCAGGCCGAAGAGGTCGTCCAGCGGGTCGTCGAAGGCCTCGCCGAGGAAGCGGTGGTCGATGCGGCTCTCAAGCTCCCATGGCGAGAGTCCCAGCAGGGGGGTCTCGAGGTTGTACATCCCGTTCTCCGGATAGAAGCCGTACGCAGCTCCGGCGACGAGCATGACCGATGCGAGCGCTGTCAGTGTCTTCATGCTGCCCTCCTAGATATCCAGGCTGACCACCGCCGCGGTCTGGTGGTAGGACGTGAAGTCGTCGGCTCCGTCGGAGCCTATGGCCAGGATAACACTGTATGTGTCGCCCTCCTGGAGCGGCCTGTCGTACTGATCGCCCGAGTCGAGCGGGATGGTGAACTCGATGGTTGTCTCGCCGTCCGACTCGCTGCCGCCGTCCACCGTGACGTCGTCCGTGCCGCCGAGGGAGACGTCGGACTCGTGCTGCGTCTGGGAGGTTCCCCAGTCGTCCCTTACGCTCACGGTCCCGCCGGAGACGTAGCCGATGATCAGGTTGGAGCCGTTCATCATGCTCTCCGGGTCGAAGCCGGCCGCCACCCAGCCGGTGGTGGGGCCGGTCAGCTCGACCTCGAGGCTGTCGCCCATTACCCTCCATCCGAAGGATATCCCCTCGGCCGTCACCGTCTGCCATCCCTCCTCCCCCTGCTCGGGGCCGGTGGCGTCCTCGCCACAGGAGGTCAGGAGAATCAGTATCGTAAAGATCGCCAGCATGTGCTTCATTCCATTCCTCTTCCGCCAGAGACGCTGTCAGAGTCCCGTCTGTCACTGTCTTTCTACTGCGGCTGGCCGGCTGCGTCCATGGTAGTCCCCGAGAGCTTGCCGCGCGCGTGGCTGGTATATTCACCCCGATGGACCGTGGCCGTTATCAAAAAGGGGGGAAAATGAGCTTCGTGGACAGGCTTGTAGATCTGGCCGGCACCTACGCGCCCAAGGTGGCCGGTGCCCTGGTTGCTCTCCTGGTGGGGCTCTGGGTGATAGGAATAATCAGGAAGACGGTCTCGAGGGCCTTCGGCAGGTCCGGCATGGAGGAGACGCTTACCCGGTTCCTCCTCTCCCTTATCACCGTATCCCTCAGGGTCGTGTTGGTCGTGGTCTTCCTGGGAATGCTCGGAGTGGAGGCGGCCTCTTTCGTGGCCGTCATAGGTGCGGTCGCGTTCGCCATCGGCTTCGCGCTGCAGGGCAGCCTCTCCAACTTCGCCGGAGGCGTCCTCATACTGATCTTCAAGCCCTACAGGGTGGGGGACTTCATCGAGGCCCAGGGGTTCGCCGGGACGGTCAGGGAGATACAGATACTGAACACCATACTGAACACCATCGACAACAAGACGGTCATAATCCCCAACGGACAGCTGGCGACCTCGGCCTTGACGAACTACTCGGAGGAGCCGACCCGCAGGGTGGACCTGACCTTCGGCGTCGCATACGACGTAGACATTGAGGATGCCAGAGAGGCCATTCTGGCCGTGGTCGGAAAGCACGAGAGCATACTGCCCGATCCGGCGCCGTTCGTCAGGGTGGCCGAGCTCGCCGATAGCTCGGTGAACTTTGCCTGCAGGGTCTGGGTGGAGGCTCCGGATTACTGGACCGTCTTCTTCGATCTGAACGAAGGAGTGAAGAAGGAGCTCGACTCAAGAGGTATCTCCATACCGTTCCCCCAGATGGACGTGCACATGGTCCGGGGAGGCTGAATACCGGAGGGCCGGCCTCGACCGCGAGAGTCCGGCGCAGGGGCGGCAACCACTCGTATGCCATGCTGCGGCCATGGGCGTGGTCGGTAGGCCTGCTCCCGGGCGGAGTGCGCCTCGGTCTCCTAAGGCCGGCTCCGAACGCGCAGGAGCGGGTGGGCGTGGCGTTCGCTGGGGGTCTGCAGGACGACGATGTAGAGCCCGGGAGGTACGGGGTAGCCGGCTGCGTCGAGGCCGTCCCAGGTGACCGATGCTCCGTCGCCTCCTCCCGAGGGCGCCGGCAGGGTCCTCACCGTCCTGCCGGAGATGTCCACGATGCTGAGTGCTGCGGAAGCTCCGGTCCCGCCAAGCTCGATGACCGTCAGCCCGGATGAGGGATTGGGCGCCGCCCCGAGTATCGGGGAGTCGGATGCGGGTCGGACCGGAGAGGCCGAAAGGTCGACGCCGGTCTCCAGCAGGACCTCCACCGAGTCCATCACGGGGGTCTGCAGTATGGAGTCGCCGTAGCAGAAGGAGTAGTTCCAGGGAGATGTATCTCCGTGGAGGTACCGCTCCATGTAGGCCGTCATGTAGAGGCGTATCACGCGCTGCTGCTCGTCGCGGCTGATGGTGGCCTGCCCGCCGTTCTCCCAGAAGTACGAGTAGTCCATGCAGTAGCCGTGGTTGGCGCCGTCGATGACAGCGAAGGCTCCCGGAGCGGGGGTACCCGCCCACATGGCCTCCCTGACGTCCTCCCAGGGGGCGATGGTGTCTATGGAGCCGCAGAGCACCAGCTTCGGGATGTCGAGGGAGCCCGGGTCAACCGGCGGGGTCGTCTGTGGGGAGCAGAAGCTGACGGCCACCCGAAGCGTCCCGGACAGGTCGAAGGTGTCCGCGGCAAGGAAGGCGCAGCCGCCTCCCATGCTGTGGCCGCAGAATCCCCATGCGTCGGCGTTCACCTTGTCCTCCAGCGGGTCGCCCGGCGTGCTTCCCAGGGAGGCGACGTACTCGGCGGCGTCGACCATGCTCCGGGCCCTGGTGTAGTGCTCGGGCGTCGGGAAGGGGTTGGAGAAGGTGGGCATGACGACGACGTATCCCCAGCTCGCCATGTGCTCGGCGTAGCTGTAGTAGCGGTCGATGCCCATCATGAAGCCGTGACCGAGAACGATCACGGGACATGGGACCGCTGTCGGGGGCACGGAGCCGGATACCCACGGGTAGTAGATGCGCGAGTCGTCCATGGTCTCGTAGACGCCCTCTATGTCGTCTTCCCTGTAGTCGTGGGAGTAGGGGCCCGGCTCATCGTACCGGGGTTGAGCGGACGAGGCTCCGGACAGGAGGAGCACCACGGACAGCAGTCGCGAGAATGCTGACCTCTCGAGCATCGTCTCTTCCCCTCTCACATCCCGGTGTCCCGGATTCCCACCCTAATCCAATATAGCATTCTTTTGGGATGATATCCGGCCGGCTTTCTTAGCTATCTTGGCCCGACCCCCTAGACGTGGTTGCGGAGCATCAGCTCCATGGGGTGGGGCTCGAGGTAGACCTGGCCGAGCAGGTTCGCCGGCCGGAACTTCCTCACGTAGTGACCCAGCAGCGTCACCGGGACCACCAGCGGCACCAGCCCTCCGTGATAACTCTCGATGAGCTCCAGCAGTTCCTGCTTCTCGTCCGCCGTCAGGTCCTCCTTGAAGTAGCCCATGAGGTGCTGGAGCACGTTGGTGTTCTTCCTGACGGTGGCCCTTCGCGACAGCGTCTCCATCAGCCTCGCGAAGTAGTCGGAGTAGAGCTCCTCCTCGGGCCTGGAGGCGCCCTCTGCAACCATGCGCCCCAGCGTCCGGAGCCCCTCCGGGTCGTGGGCCATGAGCAGGTACTTGTGCGCCGTGTGGAAGGCGATAAGCCCCCTAATGGTCATCCCCTCCGAGAGCAGCTCCCTCCACCTGTACATGACGAAGACCCTGGTAATGAAGTTGTCCCTGATGCCGGCGTCGTGCAGGCGCCCCTCGTCCTCCACCGGGAGGAGGGGGAACCTCCGGACGAACATCCCCGCGAAGATGCCGGAGGCGTCCCGCCTCTTCACGTTGCCCTCGGTGTCGTATACGCGCACGCGGTAGAGCCCGGAGCTCGGCGACTTGGCCTTGAAGACGTAGCCGCAGAGGGGGAGGGCGGCGAGCTCCTCCAGCCTGCGCCGCGCCCATGAGACCATCATCTCCGTAAGGTCCTCGCCGTCGTTCCGCCTCAGCAGCCCGACCTCCCCGTCCACCCCGATCTCGACCAGCCTCAGGGAGGGACGGGGCACGGGCATGCCGCACTCCACCTCCGGGCAGACCGGCACGAACTCCACGAAGCTGCCCAGGACGTCACGGAGGTACCGGTCCAGCTTGTGGCCGCCGTCGTAGCGGACGCTCTCCCCCATCAGGCAGGTGCTGACGCCGAGCAGCGGCCTGTCCGGGAGCGCCGCCATCATATCCTCCTCGAGTCGTAGGCCCAGTGCAGGAGCGCCTGGCGCTGCCTCCGGCGGCAGGAGAGGTCGCCCGGGGCGCAGTTCTTCCTGACCGCCCCGACGTGGCGCCGCATGGCCCTCCATCTCTTTATCTGCCGACCGTCCTCTTCCGGCATCCGTCTGCCCATGTAGTACCTGCAGTACCACTGGAACCAGCCCCTCGGGTCGGCCTCGTGTATCCAGCCCCTCTCCCGCCAGACCCGGAGCGGGAGGGAGGCGTCCACCCCGAAGTAGTTGACCGAGGGGTCCTTCCCGCCGGGGGAGAGCTTCGCCTCCGCGTACCAGTCGTCCGGGAACTCCTCGCGGCAGTCGGTCATGTACTTGCCGCCGAAGACGCCCATGGCCAGCATCTCCCTCGGCGTCAGCTCCGGCTCGAAGCCCGGGTCGAAGTCGCGCCCGACCGGCGCCGTGCGGTAGTAGACGTAGCCCTGCTGCATCCGGTCGTTCACCTCGACCCGGATGCCCTCCCCTCCGGATTCCGTCAAAGTGGCAGGTCCTCCGCTATCAGGTTCGAGCTTATCCTGCCCGACTCGTAGATGGTGGGCAGGCCGGAGCCCGGATGTGTCCCGCCGCCGACAAGATATACCCCCTGCGCCTCCTCGAACCTGTTGTGGGGACGGAAGTAGAGCATCTGCATGATGTTGTGTCCCAGGTTGAAGGTGGCCCCGAACTTGATTGCGTAGTCGTCCCTCCACTCGGGAGGGGTGATGACCTTCTCGTAGCGGATGCGCCCCTCCAGGTCGCGGATGGACGTGCGCCTGGCCACCAGGTCCAGGACCTTTCTCCTGTACTCCCGCACCAGCTCCGGGGTCCACTCTATGGGCGCCCTGGTGTTGGGCACCGGCACCAGGAAGTAGAGCGCCGAATGCCCCTCCGGCGCCAGCGTCGGGTCGGTGGCCGAGGCGTTCCTCACGTAGACCGACATGTCCTCGGAGAGGACCTCCTCGCCGACTATCTCCGTGATGTTCCTCTCGTAGTCTTCGGCGAAGACTATCTGGTGGTGCGGCTCGTCGAAGGTGCCCTCCACGCCCAGGTAGAGCATGAAGGTCGAGCAGGAGTACTTCGCCTTCCGGAGCCTCCGCTGCGACCACCTGCGGATGACCCCCTCCGGGAAGAGGCTGCCGGCGGCGTGGCCGAAGTCGGCGTTCAGCACCACCGCGTCGAACTCCTCCCTGGAGCCGTCCGGCAGCTCGACGCCGGTGGCCCTTCGGCTGTCGTCGAGCAGGATGGTGCTGACAGGCGTGGAGAGCCGGAAGCGGGCTCCGTCCTCCCGGGCTGCCCTCTCCATCCCCTCGCATATCCTGGAGAGCCCACCCTCGACGTGGTCTATGCCGAAGAGGTGCTCGATGTAGGGAATCATGGCGTAGAGGCCGGGGCACTCGTAGGGCGACATGCCCAGGTACTTCGCCTGGAAGGTGAAGGAGATCTTCAGGCGCTCGTCGTCGAAGTAGTCGCCGAGCACGGTGTAGAGGGAGCGGCCGAGGGAGAGGTGGGGCACCGCCCTGAGGAGCCGCTGCGACAGCAGGGAGGCCTTCGTGCCGTAGGGCACCTGCAGGCATGGGTACATGTACCTGTACCTGATCGCCTCCTTTGCCAGGAGTCGGTCGAACCCCTCCCCCATCCCGGGGAAGAGCTCCTCTATGCGCTCCCTGGTCACCTCGTTGTCCCTGGACGGATCCAGTGACAGGTCCTCGAAGTTCAGGCGGTACATGGTCCTGAGCGGCATCAGCGTGCAGTAGTCGTCCAGCTCCCTGCCGGTGGCCTCGAACATCTCCCGGAGGATGAAGGTCATCATCAGGAAGGTCGGGCCGGTGTCGAAGACGTAACCCTCCTCCTCTATGGTGGCGCTCCTTCCGCCGACCCTCGCCTCCTTCTCGAAGACCGTGACGTCGTATCCCCTGTGCGCGAGGAGCATCGCTGCGGTGAGACCTCCCGGCCCCGCCCCGACTACGGCTATCTTCCTGCTCATCTGGCCTCCATGGGTTTCCTCCCGCACCCCTACATGAACCGGCCGAGGAGCCTGACCAGCTTCCTGCCTATCCTGTAGGGCGGGTACAACATCGGCATCTCGAAACGGGGGCTCTTGCGGACCATCGCGCGCTCCCGACCCAGCTCCAGGTAGCCGCCGTAGCCCCGGTACCGGCCGAGACCGCTGCTGCCGGCACCGCCGAACGGTATCGCGGATGAGGCCACCCTGTGGAGGGTGCCGTTCACGCAGACCGACCCGGAATCGGTCAGCTCCCGGAGCATCGACTCCATCCGGCGGGTACTCCGGGAGAAGCCGTAGACTATGAGCGGCAGTCCGTCCCCCTGCACGCGGCGCATCTCGCGCTCCGGCGCTCCGCAGGGCAGCACGGGGAGGATCGGGCCGAATATCTCCTCGGAGAGCAGCCGCGAGCCGCGGTCCACCCCGCGCAGCACCGTAGGGGCTACGTAGAGGTCCTCTGCGTCGGCGGAGCCCCCGGTGACCGCCTCGCCCTCCGAGAGCATCGGCTCCAGCCGCTCCAGGGCCCTCCGGTCGATGATGCGGCCGTAGTCCGGCGAGGCCTGCGGGTCGCTGCCGTAGAACCGCTCGACCGTCTCCCTCATCCGCTCCAGGAAGGGCTCGAAGGCCGGCCGCTCCACCCATACGTGATTCGGCGCGAGGCAGGTCTGGCCCGCCGCGAAGAACTTGCCCCACGCTATGCGCTCCGCCGCGCGGCCCAGGTCGGCGTCGGCGGCCACGTAGCAGGGGTTCACGCCGCCGAGCTCGAGGACCACCGGCACCGGCCTGCGACCGGCCCTCTCCATGACCAGGCGGCCGACCGGCACCGAGCCGGTGAAGACCACCACGTCCGAGAGGTCGACGAGCGCCTTCGCGACGTCGGACTCGCCGGTGACCACGGTCACCTGCTCGGGAGGAAGGTGCCCCGCGACCAGCCGGGCGAGCGCATCAGCCGTCTCCGGGGCACGCTCGGAGGGCTTGAGCACCACCGTGTTCCCGGCGGCGAGCGCGCTGACCGCCGGGCTGAGGAGCAGGCCGGCCGGGTAGTTCCAGGGGCCTATTATGCCTGCCACGCCGTAGGGCACGCGCTCCCCCCTGGCCCTGCCGGGGAGCATCAGCGGGGAGAGCGGGTACCGCCTGCCCCGGGACCAGCCGCGCAGCCTCCGGAGGACGCGACTGATGTCCGCCAGCACGAGGCCAGGCTCGGAGCCCCAGGCCTCCAGCCAGCACCTGCCCAGGTCGCGGCCTATCGCCTCCGCCAGGAGGTCTCCCCCCTCATCGACCATCCTCCTCATCGCCCTCAGAGCCTCGAGCCTGTCCCGGACGGTCCGGAGCGCGCCCTTCCCCCGGGCCTCCCTCTGCCTCGCTACCGCTTCGGTGACCGAGCTCAATGCTTCCTCCGGACGCTGTTTCCTTGAATACGCTCTGGTCATATATGTCGGGTCGGGTACCCGTGTGGCGAGTGGCCGCTCCGGAGGGAGAGTGATGGACCGTCGGGAAGGCAGCGCGCTGGTGATAGGTGGGGGCCTCGGAGGCCTCGGAGCGGCGGTATCCCTGGCCACGAGAGGATGGTCCGTCACCCTGCTCGAGCGGAACGACCACCTGGGCGGCAAGCTGAACCGTCTCTCGGCGGAGGGTTTCGGGTTCGACCTGGGCCCATCCATCCTCACCATGCCCCGCCTGTTCGAGAGGCTGTTTCGCGAGGCCGGGGCGGACTTCCGCGAGCGATGCCCCATCGAGCCGCTGGAGGTCCACTGGCGCAACATCTTCGAGGACGGAGCGGTCTTCGACTTCCACTCGGACGTCGAGGAGACCGGCAGGCGGCTGGAGGAGCGCCTGCCCGGAGCATCAGACGAGCTCCGGGACTACATGCAGTACTCGGACAGGCAGTACGCGATAGTCGACAGGGGCTACTTCGAGCAGGGAGCAGACACCCTCTCCGGAATGGTCAGGGCCACCGGGCCCGTCCGGATTCTCGGCCTCGACCTGCTCCGAAGCATGCACCGGGCCAACACCTCGTACTTCGGCGACACCCATCTTCGCGACGCCTTCGACTACTTCATCAAGTACGTCGGGTCGTCCGCCCTGGATGCCCCCGGCTTCATGAACCTCCTCCCCTCGGTGCAGTGGCGGGAGGGGCTGTGGTACGTGAAGGGCGGGATGTTCAATCTCTCGCTGGCCATCTCCGGCCTGGCGGAGGAGCTCGGGGTGGACCTCAGGGTCGGCTGCGAGGTCGCGTCCATCCTCACGGAGGGGGGGCGTGCCGTCGGGGTGGAGACCGCAGGTGGGGAGCGGCTCGCCGCCGACGTGGTGGTCTCCAACATGGAGGTCATCCCCGCATACAGGCAGCTCCTCGGGTACGACGAACCGTGGGTCGACCGCCTCGAGCGGAGGTTTCACCCGGCCTGCTCCGGCATAGTCCTCCACCTCGGCACCGACAGGGTCTTCCCGCAACTGGCCCATCACAACTTCCTCTACTCCGGGGACCAGGCGGCCCACTTCAGGCGGATAACCCGGCGGGGGCTGCTGCCGGACGACCCGACCCTCTACGTTGTGGCCGCGACCCGCACCGACCCGTCGCAGGCCCCCGAGGGCTGCGACAACATCAAGGTGCTGCCGCACATACCTCCCATAGACCCGAAGAGGCCGGTCTCCCGGGAGGAGTACGGGGAGCTGGCGGAGCTCTGCCTGGACAAGATGGAGCGCATGGGGCTGGAGGGCCTGCGGGAGAGCATCGTCTTCCGGGACATGTGGACGCCGGTGGACATCCGGGAGCGGTACCGGTCCAACCGGGGCGCCATCTACGGGGTCAGCTCCGACATGAGGAGGAACTACGCCTTCAAGATGCCGAAGAGGAGCCGGAAGCTCCGAGGGCTCTGGTTCGTGGGCGGCAGCGTCAACCCCGGCGGTGGCATGCCCATGGCGCTGCTCTCCGGGTACAACGCCGCGAGGGCCATCGCCGGGGAGTTGCCGGAGCTCTGAGCCGGCAGGGTCAGAAGACCTCCAGGGCCGTCCTGACGGTGTCGGCTCTGACCGCGAAGACCGCATCCGAGTAGTCGGGCGGTCCCCTCCTGCCCCTTGCATCGAGCGAGAAGCCGTAGGGCTCGGTCGGCCTGCCGAACAGGTTCCGGTCCAGGAGACCGTCCCCGTCCTCGTCGTGGAAGGCGGAGACGGCGTAGACGCCGGGCGCCAGCCCGTTGAAGACGACGGTTACGATGCTGGTGTCCACGGCGCAGCTCGACCTGGCAGCGGACATCCCGGGCTCGTATGGAAAACCCTCCGCTGACGACCATACGGCGACGTGGAGGCTGCCTCCGTTACCGTCCATGCCGCTGACGTTGACCTCCAGGATGCACAGCGATGGGTCGGCGGGGGGGCCGCTGCCGAGGGCTGCGAGAACCAGGCAGCAGATCATCGCCAGCCCTCCGTCCGGTGCGCTGCGGGATACGCTCGAAGACCACCTGGACTATAATCCCAGCGCGGCATCGTCGTTAGCCATGGATGTCGAGGCAGACGGGAGGACGGAATGACGGCTCTGCTCGTTTCGCTGGCGCTGCTCGGCCAGGTGGCCGGAATGGACATATACGACCCGGCGGAGGGCGCCTTCCTGGACGGACCCGGCGTGGCCGACTCGCTCTTCGCCGCCGCGGACAGCGCCTACCGGGTTGGAGACTACGGGCTGTCGGCTTCCCTCTACCTCCGGGGGCTCTCGCTCGATCCCTCGAGCGCCAGCGCCATCTACAATCTCGCCTGCTGCTACGGGCTGCTCGGCGAGGAGCAGCTTGCGGCGACCTACCTCAGGCGGGCCTGGGAGGGCGGCTTCGAGGACCTGGAGCACATCTCGTGGGACCCGGACTTCGACGCAGTCCGCGAGGGAGCGGTCTTCTCCCGGATGCTGGACAGCCTCGCCGCTGCCGTGGAGGCCGAGATGGCGGGGGCGGCCGACGAGCTGTTCTTCCATGCGGAGGGCCCGTTCCGCTGCCTGGTACGGACACCGGAAGGCTGGGACGGGGAGAGCGAGCTCCCGCTCGTGCTGGGTATCCACGGCCTTGGCGACACGCCGGAGGGCTTCATGGGCCTCTGGGAGGTGGTCGGGCAGTGGGACTGCATGTTCGCCGTGCCCCAGGCGCCCAGCCCCTTCCTGGTCGGCGACCGCATCGGCTACACCTGGTTCTACAGCTGGGACGAGGGCGGCAGCGAGAGCGCCCTGCTCTCCCGGGACTACGTGCTCACTCTGCTGGACCGGCTGGAGGAGGAGTACCCGGTCTCCGGGGTGCTGCTCTTCGGCTACTCCCAGGGCGGAGGGATGACCTACATGGTGGGCCTCCACGAGCCGGAGCGCTTCACCGCGCTCGCCCCTTTCAGCGGCTGGCTCGACAGCTCGGTCATCACCGGGGAGGAGATAGCCGCCGCCTCCGGCGTCCCGGTCCGGATAACCCACGGCGAGCAGGACGGCATGGTGGAGTACGACGCGGCGCTTGCCGCCGACTCCATGCTCTCGGAGGCCGGTTACGACGTGGAGCTGACCACCTTCCAGGGGAAGCACAGCTTCTCCCGGGATGGTCTCGAGGCGTTCCTCGCGGAGTTTTTGGGGGAGGTCTGAGCCCTCCTCGCCCGGGGATAGCGAGAACCGCAGATGAAGGGAGCGCAGATGGCCTCCGGATCGAGATTCCCCCTCGCCGCCATGACACTCCTCTCGCTGGCGCTTCTCTCCTCCTGCACCGACGGTGACCCCGCGGGGCCGGATCCCGGGGGAGAGCAGGCGAGCTACGAGTACGGCTTCGAAGGGGGCGGCGACTGGACCTGGCGGGACCCCGGGCACATCTGGGAGGACTCGACCTCCGGAACGGCGTTCTTCTCGGTCGATGACGACAGCAGGATGGCCCGGGACGAGTTCAGCGCCACAACCGGGGCCGGCACCTCGCTCCGGATCAGGATGGAGTACACGTCACACAGCGACCCGAACAGCAGGCAGATGGTGATCGTCGGCTTCGTGGAGCAGGTCACGGCGGCGCTCTCCCAGGTGGAGAACGGCCTCTTCCTCTACGCCGCCAACTGGTGGGGGCAGCCGGTGGTCATCCCCTACGGGGTAGTCGATGGCCAGACCGTCAACCTCACCGGGGAGTACCCGCCGCCTTCGTGGCAGAGGGGCTACGGCGAGTACGACTACCGGATAGACATACTGTCTGACAGCGAGTACAGGACACGCTGCTGGAAGGATGGAGAGCCGGTCTGGGACAGCCTGAACGATGGCGACCTCGCCGGAGTGCCGACCCGGGCCGTTGCCATCTTCAATGCCGGGACATCCGCATACCCGCTGGAGGGGATGCACGGGGGCGGCGTGGACCTGGTCTGCTACTCGACCTCCGACCTCCGCTGACCAGAGGTACCTGGACTCCCGGGCGCGGAAGGGAGATCTCATGCGAGCCATAGCTCTGCTGCTCGCGATTCTTGCCGTCATCGGCTGCGGGAGGCTGGCCCGGGAGCCGATGGAGGGGACCGAGACCTGGGTCATAGACGTGGAGGGCACAGAGCGGACCATGCTGGTCAGGGTTCCGTCCGGCGTGTCCTACCCGTCGCCGCTCCTCCTGGCCTTCCACGGCGGCTTCGGGACCGCCGCCGGGGTGGAGCAGGCGTACGGCCTGTCGCAGCTCGCCGACAGGGAGGGGTTCGTAGTCGTCTATCCGCAGGGGCTCGACCGCCACTGGGAGGACGGCCGCATCGACCCGACCGACATGACCGACGTGGATTTCGTCCAGGCGGCGCTGGACACCCTGCAGGCTGCCTGCGGGGTAGACCCGGGACGGATATGGGCCACCGGCATGTCCAACGGGGCCTTCTTCTGCCACTACCTGACCCACTGGCTGCCCGGGACCCTGGAGGCGATAGCCCCGGTCTGCGGCGGCATCGCGGACCCGGGATGGGAGTGGTTCGCCCCGGCCGACCCGACCCGCGTCTGCATCATCCAGGCCACCGATGACCCGATGGTCCCCTATCACGGAGGCGGCGTGGGGATGCAGGGCCGCAGGGGCGGGGTGATGGACACCGACGAGGCGGTGGAGCTCTGGCTGGCAGTGAACGGCTGCTCCGGCTCGGGCGAGGTCTCTCTGCTGCCGGACACCGACCCAAACGACGGCTGCGCGGTAACCCTGACCGAGTGGGGGGGCGATGCGGACGTAGCCCTCTACCGCATGGACGGGGCGGGGCACGCCTGGCCCTCCTCGACCAGCCCCCAGTACCTCCCCGAGCGGGTCATCGGGGCCGTGTGCAGGGACATCGAGGCGCCGGAGGTCCTCTGGGAGTTCTTCAGCAGCGCCGGCACCGGCGACGGGAGCACGCCGGAGAGGGGCGCCTCCGGCGACGGGGACTCCGGCAGGGGCGGCCGCGGCCGCTAGGGAGCGGTGTCGATGGACGCCGCGATGAGGCGCCTCGCGGAGATCGAGGAGCGGGTGGGCCACGTGCTCTCCCGTTACCTCGAGGAGAGAGGCTGCCCCTGCGGCTACAGGCAGTTCGTCTACTGGGCCGGGAAGACCCAGGGTCCGGGCTGGCAGGACAACGTCCAGAACGCTCTGGTGAGGGCGGCCCTGGAGCTGGACGTCTATGAGGAGACCGAGATGGACTGCGGCGAGTGGGGCTACGAGGGCTCGCTGTTCTGCCTGGCCTGCGGGTCTCTCTGGAAGCACATCTCCTTCGAGTGGCGGATGCTGGCCTACCACGAGCGGCTCCTGCTGCTGGGGGAGGAGGACCCGGACGGCCTCTACGAGCCCATGGCCGCCGCGGACGTAGCCGCCACCGTCGGCCACGGACCGGGCGGGATACGCAGCCTGACGCTGGAGCAGTGGGTCTCGTTCATGCTGGGCGGGTCCTCCGGCTGAGCCGGGCGCTCTATCCCTCCGGCAGGGTCAGGGGGAGAGCTGCGCTTCACTGTTGAACTGGCTGCCGGGTGTCCCGGCCTTCCGGGCGGTTGACCCGGGTCAGCGACATATATACATTGATATGGTAGATAGTTTATATAATATAGGGCGGTTGGTGCATCCCGGCCGCAGGCGGGAGGAGACTCGGATGCCGGAGGGCTCCGGAGGGCTGGAGGAGTACCGGAGAAAGAGGGAGAGCGGCAGGACGCCGGAGCCGGGCGGGGGAGAAGCCTGGCCGGACCGGGCCGAACGGAGGCCGGTCTTCGTCATCCAGAAGCACGACGCCTCCAGCCTCCACTACGATTTCCGACTGGAGGTGGACGGCGTCCTCAGGAGCTGGGCGGTCCCGAAGGGGCCCTCCACCGACCCCTCCGAGAAGAGGCTGGCCATCCGCACGGAGGACCATCCGCTGGCCTACGCGGACTTCGAGGGGGTAATACCGGAGGACCAGTACGGCGGGGGCACGGTGATGGTCTGGGAGAGGGGAAGCTACCGGAACGCGAAGGAGGGCGACGACGCACCCTCGGTGGCCGAGCAGCTGGAGAACGGACACGCCACCGTATGGCTGGAGGGTGAGAAGCTGTCCGGCGGCTACGCCCTGGTCCGCACTGGAGGGAAGGACGATGGCCGCTGGCTCCTGGTGAAGATGGACGACGAGGGGGCGGACGCACGGCGGAACCCGACCTCGACGGAGCCCGACTCGGTGAGGTCCGGCAGGTCCATGGAGGAGATAGCGGAGGAGGGGTCCGGGGAGGAGGGAGATGAGTGACCCGCTCGATGGCCTCTCCGATGAGGAGAGGGAGAGGGCCGAGAAGAGTGAGATGCCCGACTGGACGGGGCCGATGCTGGCGAAGCTGACCCACGACCCGTTCTCCGACGACGGTTGGATGTACGAGCGCAAGCTGGACGGGGAGAGGGTCGTCTGCTTCGTTGGGCCGGCGGGCGGCGTCCGCCTGATGTCCCGCAACCGCGAGATGCTGAACGACAGCTACCCGGAGGTGGAGCGCGCCCTGGAGGGGCAGGCCCCGCGGGGATGCGTTCTTGACGGCGAGGTGGTCGCCTTCGGCCCGGACGGGACCAGCGACTTCCAGAGGCTTCAGCCCCGGATGCAGGCGGGGAGCAGGGAGGAGGCCGAGTCTGAGGCTGTCGGCGTCTTCTACTACCTCTTCGACTGCATGTACCTGCACGGCCACGACGTGACCGGCTGCAGCCTCAGGGGCCGGAAGGGGCTCCTTCGGAGGGCCCTGGACTGGTCCGACCCGCTGCGCCTGACCCCCCACCGCAACGGGAGCGGCATGGAGCTCTACCGGGAGGCGTGCCGGAAGGGCTGGGAGGGGGTCATCGCCAAGAGGGCCGCCTCCACCTACGTGAGCGGCCGCTCCGGCGACTGGCTGAAGTTCAAGTGCGTCCACCGGCAGGAGCTGGTCATCGGCGGCTACACAGAGCCTCGTGGAGAGAGGACCGGGTTCGGGGCGCTGCTCCTGGGCTTCTACGAAGGCGGCGAGCTGGTCTACGCGGGCAAGGTCGGGACGGGCTTCGACGAAGAGACCCTGGAGATGCTGTCGGGGAGGCTCGAGGAGATGGAGAGGGGAACGCCCCCCTTCCGCCGTGACCCGGAAGAGGAGGGGGCGCACTACGTCACCCCCCGGCTGGTCTGCGAGGTGGCCTTCACCGAGTGGACATCGGACTCGATGCTGAGGCACCCGGCCTACAAGGGGCTGAGAAGGGACAAGGAGCCGGAGGACGTGACCCGGGAGGAGACGCGGCCGAAGGCGGAGTCACCCGCGGGTGAGGGGGAGGTGCGGCGGTGAGGGTCGGCAGGAGGACGATAGACCTGTCGAACCGGGACAAGGTCTTCTTCCCGGACAGCGGCCTGACCAAGGGTGACCTCGTCGACTACTACCGGGAGGTGGCGGACGTGATGGTCCCCCACATGGAGCGCTTCGGCGTGAGCATGCAGCGCTTCCCCGACGGGATAGGGAGCGACGGCTTCTACCAGAAGGACGCCGGCGATCACTTCCCCGACTGGCTGAGGACCGTGCGGATACCGAAGAGGGAGGGAGGAAGCTACAGCGCACCGGTGGTGGACAGCGCGGCGGCTCTCGTCTACCTCGCCGACCAGGCGGTCCTGACGCCGCACCTCTACCTCTCCGGCATTGACGACCTGGAGAGCCCCCGCAGGATGGTCTACGACCTGGACCCTCCGGAGGGCACCGAAAGCCACGATGCGGTCAGGAGGGGAGCCCTGGAGCTGTGGGAGCTGCTCGAGGGCCTGGAGATGAGGGTCTTCGTCCAGACCACCGGCTCGAAGGGCTACCACGTGGTTGTCCCGCTGGACGCCGGGACGGGCTTCGACGACGTCCGGGACTTCGCGCGGGGGGTCGCACGGGTACTCGTCGCCCGGGATGGTGAGAGGTACACGCTGGAGGCCCGGAAGGAGGAGAGGGGGGGCAGGATATTCCTGGACACGATGCGCAACTCCTACGGGGCCACCTCGGTCTCACCCTACGCGGTCAGGGCGCTCCCCGGAGCGCCGGTGGCCACTCCGCTCACCCGGGATGAGCTGGAGGGGGGCGCCGCCCCCCGCGACTGGACGATGGAGACCGTCCCCGGCAGGCTCTCCGGCGGGGAGGACCCGTGGAAGGGCATGGGCCGGCACGCGGTGTCGGTGGCCGCGAGGAGGGAGAGGCTCCGCCGCCTGCTCGAAGGTGAGGGTGTCGCCCGGGAGAGCTCCTAGACACACTCCCGGCATGTCAGGACCGCCGGCCCTGTCGGAGGATGCAGTCGCCTGCATGCGACCGAGTCAGTCGTTCGTGGGTCTTCCTCCGCCGAGGAAGGCAATCTCCGTTATCGCCGTATCCTCCCAGCGATTACCCGGGTAGACCGAGACGATGGTCAGCTCTATCTCATCCGAGTCGTCAAGGTAGAGCACCTCGTCGTGGTCGTTCCAGTAGAAGCTCTGGGGCTGCATCGTGTCCTCCAGCTCCAGCAGGTAGAGCGGCTCGCCGTTGAGGCTGAGGACCATGGAGCGGACCCGGGAGTTGTCCTCCCAGGCGGTCCGGCTCTTGGCGTAGCCGCTTAGGATGACCATGCCCCAGCAGCGCGCTTCCTCCCCGTCACCGCCCGGGCTGCGGTAGAAGGTCGCCTCCAGCGTCTCGCCCTCTCCCTGTCCGGAGACCCCCTCTACCCAGGCAGTGTTCCGGTCGAGGTCCGCCAGGTTCTCCTCCCAGTAGTCGAAGTCGCCCTGGGGGGCCAGCTCCGACGAAGCGTCCCAGTGCCAGCTCATGCTGCGCGCCAGAGTGTTCTCCGGGCCGAACGTGCCCACATAATCACCTCTGTCCCCGATGTCCGTCCACTCGTCGACGCTGGCCCAGAGCGTCTCGTCGGGAATGGACACCGCGACAAGAGAAGCAGCCATCAGCATCTGTATGATGAACATGCGCCTCACCTCCTCCGGGCCACGATAACACCCGGAGGAGGTGGGGGACAGGGCCGTCAGGCAGGCAGAGGCTATCCTCTCAGTCCAGGAGGACGAAGGTCGCGGATGCCTCCAGGGAGCCGGACGCGACCGCGTGATAGACCCCCGCGGGGGAGCCGGAGGCGCTCCATGCGAGCGAATTGTCACCCGACTGCATCGGGCCGTCGTGGAGCGTCGACACCAGCCTGCCTCCGGAGTCGTAGACCCGGATGGTCAGAGGGCCGCCGCCGTGGGTGACGAGGAGGTCGACCGAGCCCGCGGCGGGGCTCCCCAGGACCCGCAGCGCCGCCGGCTCATCCCCGGGCGCTCCGCCCCCGGCGCCGGTCTGATCGACCGCCATGTCGACCCATACCGTGTCGGCGCTCTCCGGGATGGATGAGACCCGGACGAAGGTATCCTCGAAGTCGTAGTCGCGGCTGTCCGGCACCGTCCAGTAGTCGAAGGTGTCGGCGCCCTGCCAGCTCGGTCCCGGGAAGGGGTCCTCCTGGTCGCCGTAGTTCTGGCCCTGCTCCATCTCCCAGAGCCCGTCGGCCTGCTCGAGGGCCACCTGGTAGTGGCCTTCGGAGGTGTGGCCGGGGTACCACTGGTCATCGTTGCCGTTCATGGAGTCGTCCACGTGCCAGATGAGAAGGCCCCACCCGGGCAGCGCCGCATCGTAGCCTATGGGGCGGCGGTTCTCCACCAGGAAGTACTCGTAGAAGGGCGAGCCGCCGGTCCAGAGGTAGTAGACCACCGCCGACTCCTCGACCGGGGGTACCTCGTACGTGCCGGACGAGGTCACGACCACCGGGTCGAGGATGCCCAGCTCCGCGCGGCTCCAGGCGCAGAAGTGTGCCGGGCTCCAGCCTCCGCCGTTGTAGACGCCGAAGGACATCATCCCCCAGTCGCCTATGCCGTTGGAGTCGTAACCGTAGTCGTAGAGGTCCGGCAGACCCAGGACGTGTCCGAACTCGTGGCAGAAGACGGCCGCGGACTTGTCGCCCGGCTCGCTGTCGTACTCGTTCTGCACGCTGAAGGTGTATACGTTCACGCCGTCGAACTCGGTTCCCCCTCCCGGAAGGCTCCAGGCGTGTGGCCAGATGGTCTCGGGCGTGCCGTCGAAGGTGCCGGCGAACATGACGTTGACGCCGTCCACCCTGCCGTCGTTGTCGTTGTCGTAGTCGGAGAAGTCGACCACAGGGTCAACCAGCTCGCAGACGTCCTCCACCATGCCCTGGGAGTTGGCCGGGTAGGAGCCCCAGCCGTAGTTGCCGCCGACGTAGTACTCGTAGGTCTCCGGGGCCCTCTGCCAGCCGGTCTCCGAGGGGTAGTCGACCGTCACGACGTCTATCTGCCCGTAGGAGACCTCGTCGTAGTAGCTTCGCAGGGAGAAGCTGTCCGCGGCGAAGCCCATGGAGTCGAAGTAGACCGCCTCGGTCTGGGCCACGTTGTCCGAGAAGTCCACCAGCAGGATGAGGACGTTCATGCCGTCGTCCAGGTCGGCCAAAGGGCCGCCCGGGGCAAACGGCCTCGTACCCTCGTAGACGGGGCTGGGGGCGTCCACGCCCCTCGACCTGGCCTCCGCGTGGGCCCGGACGGCCGCCTGCAGGTCCAGCTCGCCCTCCCGGGCCTGTTCCATCATCCAGGGCGGGGGCGGAACCGCCAGGGCGGTCGCCGCAAGGGCTATCGCTGCCGCTGCTGCCAGCTTCATCTTGCTGCCTTTCCTCTCCCGTCTCTCCCTAGTCCCTGCGGTGCTCCTCCAGGACGTTGCCCTCCGGGTCACGGACGGTGACGATGAGCGGCATGTCGCCGGGGAGGGAGTGGGTGGCGCAGGCCAGGCAGGGGTCGTACGCCCTGAACCCCATCTCAACGA
Source organism: uncultured bacterium (assembly GCA_964423505.1). Taxonomy (GTDB): domain Bacteria; phylum Fermentibacterota; class Fermentibacteria; order Fermentibacterales; family JCC-6; genus CAYREX01. Next base: position 35,341 of record CAYREX010000011.1, read on the forward strand.
GGTTCAGGAGCCCCTGGCCAACCTTGCCGCCCTTGATGACCGTCTGCGCCGCCCGCTTCAGCGACATGCAGATGGCCGCGTTGTTGTTCGTAGTGCCGACGATGAGGTTCAGCTCCTCCACTATGCCCTTCTCGTCGGTGACGTAGTGGTGGAAGAGGGTCCCGCGCGGGGCCTCCACCTGTCCCACGCCCTCGGTGGGCGTCTCCGTGGGGATGCGCCTTATGTCGTCCGAGGTGATCTCCGGGTCGGTCACCAGCTCCAGCATCCTCTCCGCGGCGTACTGGAGCTCCACGAGCCTCGCCCAGTGGGTTGCCAGGGTGGCGTGGACCGGCTTGCCTCCCAGGGTGTCGTACATCCGTTCGTACTCCGCCTGGGCCAGCGGGGTGGCCATGCCGTCCGCGGCGTTGCACCTGGAGAGGGGCGTCGCCTTGTAGACGCCGCTCTCCGGGCCGTCGGTCAGGCCCTTCCAGCCGACCTTCCTCAGGTAGGGGAACTTCAGGTAGGTCCAGGGCTCCACCCGCTCGGCGAGGTGCTCGCGGTACTCGGATGCCGGGAACCTGGCGAACTCCCCCCCCTGCTGGTCGGTGACCCTTATGGTCCCGTCGTAGAAGTTGATGCGGTTGTCGGCGTCAACCGTGCCCATGTTGTAGGTCTCGTGGGCGTAGCCCTCGCTCAGGATGAGGTCGACGTACTCGCTGTTGCCCAGGACGATGTCGTGGAAGGCCTGTATGGAGAACTTCCCGAACTCCACGGCGTCCCTTGCGGTCTTCTCGATGACCTCCCGCTCCTCCTCGGAGAGGCGCTTGGAGATGCCTCCCGGGATGGAGCTGACCGGATGCACCGTCCTGCCGCCTATGACCTTTATCACGTCGTGCAGCGCGTGGCGCATGTTGATGACGCGAAGGCCGGTCTCCCTGCCGACCTTCGAGATGACCCCGAGGATGTTGCGGGTGCGCGGGTCCTCCTTCGGGCCGACTATGAAGTCGGGGCCGCCGAGGATGTAGAAGTGGGTGGCGTGGTCGGTGACGTAGAATGCGCTGTACAGCAGCTCACGGAGGAGCTTCGCCGTCCTGGGAGGGTCGACGTGGTAGACGGCGTCGGCCGCCTTGGCCGATGCCATGTGGTGCGCTTCGGGGCAGACCCCGCATATCCTGGTGGTTATGCGGGCCAGCTCCTCCACCGGGTGGCCCTGGCAGAAGGTCTCGAAGCCGCGCAGCTCGGGTACCTGGAAGTAGACGTTGTCCACGTCGCCCGCGTCGTCGAGGAAGATCTCTATCCTGCCGTGGCCCTCGAGCCGGGTTATCGGGTCTATGCTTATCCTAGTCGTCATCTGTGGTCTTCCTCCGCAGGATGGAGTGCGCGAGGCTGAAGCGGTAGAAGAGCCCCGTGGGGCAGGGTATCTGGGACATTATCTCGTCGACCTCCCCCGGGTCCTCCGAGTCGATGACCGAGCCGAGTGCGCCGATTATCTTGGCGCCCTGGTCCCTCACCCCCTCGGGAGGGCCGTAGCAGCCCCGGCATGGCATCCCCACGCTGGGGCAGAGGGCCCCGCAGCCGGCCCTGGTGCCTATCCCGGCGCAGAAGATGCCCTGCTCCAGCAGGCACTTGTCGGGCTCCGGGACGACCTCGTGCGGCCGCCTGAAGCCGCTTATCCGCTTCTCCTCCTTCTCCAGGGGACAGTCGTCGCAGACAATCTTGGTTCCCGCTCCGACCACGCTCCCCCTCTCCGGGAGGGCTCCCTCCAGCACCGCCGTGAGCACCGCCCAGGTCTGGTCGGCCACCGGCGGGCAGCCGGGAACGTAGTAGTCCACCTCCACCACCTGGTCCAGCGTTCGGAGGGTGCCGCAGACCTCGGGGAGGGTCAGCTCCCCCTCCGGCACCTCGGTGCTGGTCCCCGGCATCACCCCCTCCGGGTTCTCGGTGGTCGGTGTGGTCAGGTAGCTCCGCTCGAAGATGTCACGGGTCCTGCTGAGGTTGGCCAGGCCTATGACGCAGCCCTCGTGGGCGCAGGAGCCGTAGGCCACGAGGATCTTCGACTTCCTGCGGAGCAGCCTGGCCATCTCCTCGTTCTCCGTGGTGCGGATGGCCCCGTTGAAGAGGCAGAGGTCGATCTCGCCGTCCTCCATCTCCTCGACGTCGCTGTACTTGACGTCCATGGCGCAGGGCCAGAAGACGATGTCCACCGCGTCGGCGAGGGTGAGGATGCGGTCCCCTATGTCGAGGACGGCTATCTCGCAGCCGCCGCAGCTAGCCGCCCAGTAGAGGGCTACCTTGGGCTTCGGCATTGGAAAACCCTCCTCACTTCGCCAGCGTTCCGAAGTAGTCCTTGGTCAGCTGCCGCCGCCTCACCTCCGGGTTGCTGTAGTCCGGCAGGAGCATGGGCGCGATGCCCTCCTCGCCGAGGCCCTGCTCCGAGAGCTCCCGGTTGTAGCGCTCGACGTGCTCGATGGTGGGCCTGCCCGGTTCGTGCTCCCTCACGTAGGCCGCGGCGTTCTCTCCGGCTATGCGCCCGAAGACTATCACGTCCAGCAGCGAGTTGCCCATGAGGCGGTTCTCGCCGTGGACCCCCCCTGTGACCTCGCCGGCGGCGTAGAGCCCGGGGACAACCGTGGAGCAGTCGCTCTCTATGTCCAGCCCGCCGTTCTGGTAGTGGAGGGTGGGGTGGATGAGCATCGGCTGCTCGGATATGTCGATGCCGAAGCGGCGGAAGAGTATGTGCTTGCCGGGGAACTCCTTGCGCACCGTCCCCTCGCCCTTCAGCATGTCTATCATCGGCGAGTCCAGCCAGACGCCGAACTTGCCGGTGGGGGTGGGAACGCCGTTGCCCTTCCCCTCCGGGCTGCACTCGCGGATGATGCAGGCCGCCTCTACGTCCCGGGGCTCGCGCTCGTAGACGAACTGCTCGCCGTGGACGTTGAGTACGTTGGCCCCGGCGCCGCGGAACTTCTCGGTGATGAGTATGCCCTCCGCCTGCTCCGGGAATACCACGCCGGTAGGGTGGTACTGCACGGTGTGCAGGAAGGAGACCGGCACGCCGGCCCGGTAGGCCATCACTATGCCGTCGGCGGTGGCGCCGTAGTGGTTCGTTGTCATGAAGCCCTGGATGTGCAGCCTGCCGCTGCCGCCGGTGGCTATGATGACCGCCTTCGCCCGCACGTAATGGTACTCCGCGGTCTCCAGGTTGTAGAGCACGGCACCGGCGCAGGAGCCGGTCTCGTCCAGCACCAGCTCGACCGCCGGGCAGAACTCGATGACTTCTATGTCGTCGGCGTGGTTCCTGGCCTCGTCCCTTATGGTGCGCATTATCTCGGCGCCGGTCAGGTCCGCGGCGTAATGCATCCGCTTCCTGGACGTGCCGCCGCCGTGCATGGTCTCCATGGTCCCGTCCTCGAACTTGGAGAACGAGGTGCCGAGGCGTTCCAGCCAGCGTATGGCGTCCGGCGCGTTCCTCACCAGCGTGTACACCAGCTCCGGGTCGTTGAGGAAGTGGCCGCCTCCGAGGATGTCCAGGTAGTGCCAGTAGGGGGAGTCCTTCCCGACCTTGTCGGCCGCCTGTATGCCGCCCTCGGCCATCATGGTGTTGGCGTCGCCGTGGCGCAGCTTGGTGGCTATGGTCACCTTCGCGCCGTTCTCCGCCGCCAGTATGGCCGCCGCCGTGCCGGCGCCCCCGGCGCCTATGACGAGGACGTCGGTCTCGTAGTCCGGCTCGTCCAGGCCGACCGAGGCCGGGTCCATGCGGCTTCGTGACTCGAGCAGGTCCACCAGCTCGTTGCTTATCGCGTAGCCCCTGCTGGGGCCGACCCTTATCTCCCTGCGGGTACCCTCTATGAAGTCCGGGTGGAAGGCCCGGAGGACCGGCTCCCTCTCCTCGAGGGAGAGGGCGGGGAACTCCTCGCCCCTCTTCTTCCTCTCGACCCTCGCCGGCCTGGTCTTCTCGACCTTGCGTATGAGCTCCACGAGGCTCTCAGGATACGGCATAACGAGCCTCCGTTCCAGCTGCTGCAGCCATCAGACGTACCTCGCATCCTGCGGTCTCCAGTCCTCCTCCGCCATGGCGGGCTCGGCCTCCCGGTCGCGGTAGAGCTGCTTCAGGGCCTCTGTCTCCAGGCCCATGAGCTCGCGGAGCGGCTCCTCGAACTCGCCCCGCTCTATCCTCTCCACCTGCTCCGCCAGATGCCCGGCCGCCGGGGTCCCGTAGCGGGCGTCCAGCCGACGGGCCAGGATGGCCACGTTGAACTGGACCTCTTCGGCGGGGCACCTGGAGGCGCAGAGGCCGCACATGATGCAGTCGAAGGAGGTCTCCGCGACCGCGGCCACGTCGCCCCGGATGGCCTGGGCCATGTACTGCATCACGTCTATGTCCATCGGGCAGGACTGGGTGCATGCGTTGCAGCCGATGCACTTGAATATCTCCGGGTAGAGAGCGGCGAGCTCGCCGCCCGCTCCGGTCAGCTCATCGATGTCGAAGACCGCCCTGTTCCCCGGGTAGTAGGGGAGGATCATCAGGTGCATCCCCGGCTCGACCACCGTCTGGCAGGCGAGGCCGACCTGCAGCCTGTAGCTGTCCGGCATCCTGTAGACCGTCCCGCAGGCCCCGCATATCCCGCCCCTGCAGCCGCAGCCCCTTACGTGCTGGTAGCCGGCGTGCTCCAGGGCCTTCTGGATAGTGAGGCTAGCCGGGACCTCGTACCTCTTCCCCATGAAGAATACGGGGACCAGGTCCTCGGAGGTCACCTCCATCCTCTCTTCCTCTCCCTTCATCATGTCGCCATCTCCCTGGCTGCGAGCCTGAGGGGTCCGCGCGACCTCAGCTCTTCCGTGAAATCGTCCATCACCGCCGCGAAGCGCTTCCCCTCCGCCGCGGATATCCACTCGAGCCGGAGCCTCTCCGGCTCCACGCCCAGCTCCGAGAGGACACGCTTCAGCAGGGAGACCCGCGCCATGGTCTTGTAGTTGCCGTTCTGGTAGTGGCAGTCGCCGGGGTGGCAGCCGCCTATCAGAACGCCGTCGGCGCCCTGGCGGAAGGCCCAGACGATATGCTCCGGGTCGACCCGGCTGGAGCACATGAACCTGATGTTCACGCCGCTCGGCTCGTACTTGAGCCGGGAGGTGCCCGCCAGGTCGGCACCGGCGCTGGTGCACCACTTGCAGAGGAAGCAGATGATCCTGGGCTCGTACATGTCAGCCTTCCTCCCCTTCCGCCAGGCAGGCGGTGACCATCTCGAGTATCTGCGTGTCCGTCAGGTTGCGCTGCTGCGTGGCCCCGCTGGAGCAGGCGGCCACGCAGGAGCCGCATCCCTCGCAGAGCGCCTCGTTCACGGTTACGACGTTGTTCTCCTCGTCTATCTCCCGGGCGTCGTACGGACAGACGGAGACGCACATGCGGCATCCGCCGCAGAGCTCCTCGTCGACGTACGCCACCACCGGGTCATGCTCCATCTCCTCGCTGGCGAACAGCTTCAGGACCTTGCACGCCGCGCCGCTGGCCTGGGCCACCGCCTCCGGTATGTCCTTGGGACCCTGGGCGCAGCCCGCGAGGAAGAAGCCGCTGCTGATGCTCTCCACAGGCCGCAGCTTCGGGTGGGCCTCGGTCAGGAAGCCCTCCGGTCCGGCCTGGAGCCGGATGGCCTTGGCCATCGCGGCGGCGTCCGGCTGGGGGGTCATGGCCGTGGCCAGGACCACCAGGTCGGCCCTTATCTCGACGTTCCGGCCGCTCAGGGTATCGGTGCCCCAGACGACCGTCTCGTCGCCGTCGCGGAAGACCTTGGCCACCTTGCCCCGGAGGTAGACGACGTCGTCCTCCTCCTCGGCCCTGTGGTAGAACTCCTCGTAGCCCTTCCCGCCGGTCCTGACGTCTATGTAGAAGATGTAGGGCTGGCCGTCCTCCACCCGATGCCTGTACAGCATGGCGTGCTTCGTTGTGTACATGCAGCATATCTTCGAGCAGTAGGCCTTGTAGCGCTCCGGGTCCCGGGAGCCGGCGCACTGGACGAAGACCACCTCCTTCGGGACCTTGCCGTCGGATGGCCGCCTGACCTCGCCGCCGGTCGGCCCGGAGGCCGAGAGCAGCCTCTCGAAGGCCAGCCCGTCGATGACATCCGGCACGCGGCCGGCGCCGTACTCCGAGAGCACCGGAACGTCCAGGGTCTGGTATCCGGTGGCGGCGATTATCGCGCCCACCTCGATCTCCACCAGCTCGTCCTCGTCGTCGAAGCGGATGGAGCCCACCTCGCAGACCTTCTCGCAGAGCCTGCACTTGCCGGTGCGGTAGTAGATGCAGCTCTCCCTGTCTATCACCGGCTTGTTCGGGACAGCCTGGGGGAAGGGGACGTAGATGGCCCCCCTGTCGGAGAGGCCCCTGTCGAACTCCGAGGGCACCCTGGCGGGGCACTTCTCCGTGCAGAGGCCGCAGCCGGTGCAGGTGCTCCAGTCGACGCTGCGGGCCTTCCGGCGGACCCTGACCGTGAAGTTGCCCACGTATCCGCTGACCTCCTCCACCTCGGAGTAGGTCATCAGCTTGATGTTAGGGTGCTTGCCCACCGCCACCATCTTCGGGGTGAGAATGCACTGCGAGCAGTCAAGAGTCGGGAAGGTCTCCGAGAGCTGGGCCATGTGCCCGCCTATGGAGGGCTCCCTCTCCACCAGGACCACCTCGTGGCCCGCGTCGGCTATGTCCAGGGCCGCCTGTATGCCGGCCACGCCGCCGCCTATCACCAGCGCCCTGGGGTTCACCTCCACCGGGATGGGGGAGAGCGACTCGTCGCCCAGCGCCTTGCTCACCATGGAGCGGATTATCCTGACCGCCTTGGCGGTCGCCCTCTGACGGTCCTCGTGGACCCAGCTGCACTGCTCCCGGATGTTGGCTATCTCGCAGAGCCAGGGGTTAAGCCCGGCCTCCGAGGACGCCGCCCTGAAGGTCTCCTCGTGCAGCGTCGGCGAGCAGGCCGCGACGACCACGGCGTCCAGCTCCTGCTCCTCGATGGTCCGCCGGACAAGCGACTGCCCCGGTTCGGAGCACATGTAGATGTAGTCCGTGGCGAACGCCACGCCCGGTATCCGGCTCACCTCCCGGACGACCCTCTCCACGTCAACCGTGCCGGCTATGTTGATGCCGCAGTGGCAGACGAAGACGCCCACGCGCTTCAACTCGCCACCTCCTCTCCGGAGAGGCCGGCCTTGCGGAGTACCGGCGAAACGTCCGTCCGGTGCCTCTCGAAGCCCTGCTCGTCCGGAGAGCCGCCCAGGGCCAGCGAGAGCAGCTGGGTGAAGTAGAGGACCGGAAGGCCGCCGCCCTCCTCGCTCTCCTGCGAGCTGTCCAGGTTGTAGAAGCAGAGCGGGCAGCTCACCACCAGGGCGTCGGCGCCCCGGTCCGAGGCCGATGCGACTATCCTGCCGCAGAGCCGCTCCGACGCGTCGGGTCTGGAGACGGAGAGGTAGGAGCCGCAGCACTCCGTCCTGAACGGGTGCTCGACCGCCTCGGCGCCCAGCGACTCGATGAGCCCCTCTATGATGGAGGGGTCATCCGGGTCGTCCAGGCCTATCTCCGGCCCCGGACGGAGCATCACGCAGCCGTAGTAGGGAGCCAGCCTCAGCCCCGCAAGGCTGCGGCTGACCCTGTCGGCCACGCCGTCGTAGCCGACGACGTCCCGCAGGTACTCCATCAGGTGGAGCACCCTTACATCGCACTCGTAGTCGACCCACTCCTCCTCGGGGGCGGTGAGGTAGGCCCTCTCAGGGTCCTCGGTACGGAGGTAGGAGTTGACCCTCCTGCGGACGGTCTCGTCGCCGAGCCAGTTGTTGGTCCGCTTCAGGGTGTTGTAGCAGAAGTCGCAGATGGTCACCAGCTCCTTCTCGCCCCGGTCCCTCACCGACTTCAGTATCCTGGCGGAGGGCACCAGGTTCATCACCCTCTCGCTGGAGACCGGGGGGACCGCCCCGCAGCAGGTCCAGCTGGAGAGCTCCTCCAGCCTGAACCCGAGCCTCTCGGCCGAGTCCCTGGCCGACCTGTCCAGGTGCTGCGACCGCTCCCTGAGCGCGCAGCCCGGGTAGTAGGGTACCGATCTCATTTCGCCTCCCGCGCCTGTGGCCCCCATTACGTGGAGAGCTTCCTGTAGAGCCCCACCAGGCCCGGCTGGGGGACCTCCGAGGCCTTCTCCGGGTCGACCTGGTCGGGGCCGAAGTGGTCCACGCCCTCGGCCAGCGCCAGCTGGCGGGTCGCGTCCATCACCCCCTGTATGTCGATGCCCCTGGGGCACCTGACCGTGCACTGGAAGCAGCTGGCGCAGACCCATATGGTCCCGCTGTGCAGCACCGGCCCCTCCTCTCCGAGCTGGACCAGCCTCATCATCCTGCTCGGGAGGATGTCCATCTCCGGGGCCAGCGGGCACCCGGACGAGCAGTTGCCGCACTGGTAGCAGCTCAGCACCCTCTGGCCGCTGAGCTCGTCCACCCGCCTGGCGAACTCCCCGCGCACCCTGCTCCGTCCGAGGGCGAGCGGCGGACCGCCCGGCCCGGCCGGGTCTCTCATCTCATGCATACAGAGGCACTCCCTCCGGGCTCGCCCGGCCGGCCTGCTCCGCCCGCCGGGCAGCACTCCCTTCTCGCTATCTCCTCCGCCAGCGACCTGACCGAGGAGGCCAGCTCTTCGCAGAGCTCCTCGGTGTAGCGGTCCGGCGGCTCTATCTCTATCCCGTAGTAGACCGAGGCCGAAGGCATGGGGAGCCCCAGGCTGCGTCCCGCCTCCAGAACCTCCGGAAGGGCCAGGTGGTGGGCGGAGACCGGCGGGCTCCCTTCGATGTGGCGCCCCATCTCCAGCTCCAGCAGGGTACCGGTGGGGAACCGTCCGGTCGAGACCGAGTCGACCACCACGAGCCTGTCGAAGCCGGCAAGCTCCCCCATGAGCCGCACCGGAGCGGCAGACGAGAGCAGGACCGTGCTTCCCTCCATCAGCTCGCCCAGGAGCTCCGAGACCCGGTGTCCTATGGAGTCGTCCCCGAGGATGGGGTTGCCCATCCCGAGCACGACGGTTCGCGGGGCGGTCAGGGACCCCAGACGGTCCCCCTCTCCACCGCCCTGTCGAAGTAGGTCCAGAAGTAGCTCACCATCTCGGTCTCGCTGAAGGTGTCTATCAGCTCCGCGTGGGCTATCGAGTCCAGCCTTGCGTCCAGCAGCGGGTCCCGCATCCGGGCCTCCGCGAGGACGTGGCCGACCTCCGAGCAGTCCGCCTCGCTCCCTATCTCGTCGAACCTCGCCCTTATCTCCGCCGGGAGGGCCTGCCGGAACGTCTCCAGCCGCTCCTCCCTCATCTCCGTGCGGCTCCGCCTCGCGCAGGAGGCCGGACCGGCCAGCATTGCGGAGAGAAGCAGAGCCAGAAGAGCGGATGCCGGCCTCATGCCTCCCCGTCAGAGCTTCAGCGAGAGGCTGATCCTGTGGATGCTGCCGAGGTCGGCGAACGGCTTGAAGGCGTAGTCGAGGGAGAGGTCGTTCCACCTGGCGCCCATGCCGTAGGCCAGGGCGTCCACGATGCCTCCCCCGGCCTCGTCCGCCGCCTCCAGGTCGCGCAGGTTACCGCCGACCCTGACCGAGAGCATGCTCACCGGGTCGAACTCCGCGCCCAGCGCGAAGTCGGGGTCGCCGCTGAAGGGCAGCGTGGCGTCGGCGGCCACCGTCAGGCGTCCGTCCAGCAGGTCCGCCGAGGCTCCCCCGGCGACCTCGGTGGGGAGCGGGTCGTTCTGCTCGTAGAAGGCCGCGGTCTGGATGCCCGCGTTGCGGACGGCCAGGCCCAGGGTGACCCAGGAGGGTCTGTAGAGGGCGCCGGCGTCGACCATGAAGGCGTTGCCGCTGTAGGTGTCTATGCTCGAGTAGACGAACCTGGCGCTGACGCCTACGGAGAGCCCCTCGGAGAGGCTCCTGGCGTAGGAGCCGGAGAGGGCGACGCTGTGCGACCCGAACTCCTCTCCCGTGCCGGTCGGCTCGGTCATCGTCGTCCGATCGAAGCTGCCGCCGTAGAAGTAGTTCAGCGAAGCGCCCACCGCGTCCCGGTCGTAGGGTCTGGCCCACCCGGCGAACCCGGCCTGCATGTCCATCAGGTAGCCCGTGTACGTGGAGGTGAAGGTCTGGCCGGAGAGGGTGGTGAGAGAAGCCGGGTTCCAGTAGAGGCCCATCGGGTCGTCCTGCGCGGCCGTGAACGCCCCGCCCATGGCGACCGCCCGGGCCCCGGCGGGCACCCTCAGGAAGGTGAATCCGGAGGTGCTGGCCGCCAGTCCGACGGAGAGAACCAGCAGGGTTGCTACCGGGAACTTGTGCATGTTCGCTACGCTCCGTTCAAGGGCTTCCTGGCCGGTGCAGTGTAGACTACGGTTGCGCCGCTTCCAGGTCAACCGGCTCGAGGGCCCACAGGAGGGCTGCGCTGTCGCTCAGCGCGCCCCTCGTCATGTCGGTCGCCCGGAGGACCGCCAGCCTAGCCTCGGCGGCCTCGCCGGGCCCAAGCTCGATGACGGGAAGGTCGTCCGGCATCGTGTCCGTGAGGACCCAGCCGTCACCACACACGGATAACTCCAGGTCGAGCACGTTGTTCCCGCCCATGCCCACGAAGAAGCCGCCGCCGGTGGAGTCCGGCGGGTAGACGGCCAGCGTGCAGGGCTCCAGAAGGTAGAGCTCGACCACCTCCAGCGCCGTGCCGGTGTAGCCCCTGGCGGCCAGGGTGCCGAGGAAGTCCTCGGCCTCCCGGCGGAGCTCTCCGCCCTCCGGTCCCGTCGCCGCCGATGCGAGCAGCAGCAGGATGCTTGCGAGAGCAGTCAAGTCAGTCCTTGATGCCGGACCGGGAGTAGCTGGCCACTATCCTCTTCTGGGCTGCCAGGAAGAGCAGGATGAGCGGCATCGTGCAGAAGGTGGAGGCCGCCATGAGGAGCTGGTAGTTGCTGGACTGCTCCTGGTTGAAGTAGGAGAGGCCGACCTGGAGGACTCGCAGCTCCTCGGAGTGGGTCACCACCAGGGGCCACATGAAGCTGTTCCATGAGCCTATGACGTTGAAGAGGAGGGCGGTGATGATGACCGACTTGGAGAGCGGCAGGACCACGGTCCAGAGGTATCTGAGACGGCTGCAGCCGTCCAGCTTCGCCGCCTCCCAGAGTGAGACCGGTATGGTCCTGAAGTGCTGACGGAGCAGGAAGATGGTGAAGACGTTGGCCACCCAGGGGACGATGAGCGCCATGTACGTGTTTATCCAGCCCAGCTTCGACAGTATGACGTACGAGGGGGCCAGGTAGACCGGCTGCGGCACCATCATCGTGGAGAGGAAGAGGAGGAAGAGGGTGTCCCGGCCGGGGAAGCGCATCATGGCGAAGGCGTAGGCGGCCAGGCTGCCGGTTATCAGCACGCCGGTGGCGCTGAGGACCGTTACGAGGATGGTGTTGCCGAAGTAGAGGGCGAAGGGGACCCTGGTCCAGGCCTCCACATAGTTCGACAGGCCGCCCTGCTCCAGGGAGGTCATTATCATCCAGAGGAAGGGCATCATCATCACGATTCCGCCCAGGACCAGCAGCGAGTGCTTGCCGGCGCGGAGGGCCATCACCCTTGTCGAAGCCATCAGCTGTAGTGCACCTTCCTGCCGGCGAGCCGGCGCTGGATGACCGTCAGGGTGAGGAGTATGAGGAAGAGGAAGACGGATATCGCGCTGGCGTAGCCTATGTCGAACCGGTCGAACGCCTTCTGGAACAGGTAGAAGACAATTACGTTGGTGGTGCCCAGCGGGCCGCCGCCGGGCGGCGGCGTCATGACGTAGACCAGCGCGAAGGTCTGGAACGAGACTATCGTGCTCATGATGAGGACGTAGTAGGTGGTCGGCGACAGCATCGGCCAGGTCACGTGCCTGAACGTCCCCCACCTGCCCGCCCCGTCGAGCCTGGCCGCCTCGTAGTACATGTTCGGGATGTTCTCCAGGCCCGCCAGGAAGAGCACTGTGTTGTAGCCGGTGCTCTTCCAGATGCTGACTATCATCAGGGAGACCAGCGCCAGGCTGGGGCCGGCCAGTATCCCCTTCGGGTGTATGCCCAGCGGCGAGAGGAGCATCTCGAAGATGCCACGGGGCTCCCGGAGCCAGAGCAGCGGCTCTCCGCCGAGCGAGGTGATGATGCCGTTGATCGGGCCGGCCTCCGGGTTGAATAGCCAGGTCCAGACCACGGACACCGCGACCGCGGAGGTCACCACCGGCAGGAAGTAGAGCGTCCTGTAGAAGCCCTTGCCGCTCAGCCTGCCACGGAGCAGCATGGCCAGGCAGAGGGGTATGATTATGCCCAGCGGCACCACCCCGAGGACGAAGAAGAGTGTGTTTATCACGCTCTGCCAGAACCGGGCGTCCGACAGCATCCTGGCGTAGTTGCCGAAGCCCACGAAGCCGTGGAAACCGCCTATGTCGTAGTCGGTGAAGGAGGCGACGAAGGAGCTGAGGATGGGCAGTGTCCTGAACACCAGGACGATGACGAGGGCCGGGAGGATGTACAGGTACGGTGTGAGCCGCTGCCTGAGCTTCACTCTCAGTCTCCTGGCTGTACGCCGGTTCGGGTGGTTACGCTGAACGCGTTTCCATCGGTAAGGAGAACAATAGTCCCCTGCAGGTCGGTACGCAAGATGTCCGCGCCCAGCTCACCGTACATCGCGAGTATCGCCGGGTTCGGGTGGCCGAAGGGGTTGTCCCGCCCGCAGGAGACTACTGCCAGCTGGGGTCTCACCCTCCTTGCCCAGGGCAGGAAGTCGGATGAGATGCTGCCGTGGTGCGGGACCTTCAGCACGGTCACGGGTGTCGCCCCCGGGGTCAGCTCCCTCTGGGAGTCGGACTCGATGTCCCCGGTCAGAAGCATGGAGAAGCCGCCGCACTCGACGGAGAGAACCGCCGATGCCTCGTTCACGTCCGGGTCCGCGCCGCCGCCGGAGGAGACCACATGGACCGACACCTCCTCCGAGAGCCGGAATGTCTCCCCCCCGGCGAGGATCCCGTAGTCGCATCCCTCCTCCAGCACCGCCTCCAGGAAGTCCTCGTAGAGGAAGGAGGAGTGGGCCATACCCGGGTCGAGGACCCGGAGCACCTCGAAGCGCCTGACCACAGAGGCCAGCCCTCCGACATGGTCGGCGTGGGGATGGGAGAGGGCCACCACGTCAAGCGTGTCCACCCCGGCCGCCATCAGCCTGGCGACCACCGCCGGCTCCACCGGCCCCCCCTCGTCCGGCCCGCCGTCAAAGAGCCAGACCTCTCCGCCGCGCGCCCTCAGCAGGATCGCGTCCCCCTGGCCCACGTCCAGCACGCGCACCTCCAGCAGCGGCTCTGCGACCTCCTCCCGGGGGAGCCAGTGCGACGTGTCCCGGAGCGCCCCGGCGGCGTCGCCCACCGTGACCAGGCCGGCGAGGGACTCCATCGTGGAGGGGCCGATGCCGCTCACCATCTCGAGGTCCTCCACCGAGAGGAACGGGCCGTACGTCTCCCGGAACTCCACGATGGCCGCCGCCTTCGCCGGGCCGATGCCCGGGAGGGTCTCGAGCTCCCTCTCGCCCGCCCGGTTGATGTCGACAGGGTCGTGAGACAGGAGGGAACCGATAAGTAAAAGAGCCAAAAGCAGGTCGGTTACTTGACACCGGCACATGTCTGCTGCAGCATACCTCCGCTCATCATGAGAAGGGGGTTCACATGAGGAACCTTTTGCTTGCTTCCACGGCCCTGCTGATTGCCGTCCCGGCGGTATCGTCCGCCGGCGACCTGAGGCTCGAGGACAGCAGCTTCAGCACCCTCGCCTATATAAGGGAGAACGGCAGGATAGAGAACGCCTCGTTCCAGACCATCGGCTACGTGAGGGACGACGGCAGGATAGAGGACGACGCCTTCCGCACGCTCGGCTACATAGACGAGGACGGCCGCATAGAGAGCGCCGACTTCGAGCTGCTCTACACCCTCGAGCCGGACGGCAGGCTGACGGACACCGGCTTCATGAAGGTGGCCGAGATACAGAGCGACGGCACGGTGGAGGACGCCGGCTTCAGGGTCCTCCTCTACGCCGAGGGCAGCCAGGAGGACATGAGCCGGCGGATAGCCGCCTTCCTGGTATTCTTCTCCGACCTCCTGGAGGAGTAGCCCGGTCAGACAGCCTTGACGTCACCCCCGGTGAACATATGTATAGCCGGGGGTGATCCATGGAAGACCTGACGGACAGACAGAGGCAGGTCCTGGGCTTCATCCGGGACTACATATCCGCCCATTCCTATCCTCCCACCATCCGGGAGATACAGCACTTCCTCGGCGTGCGCAGCACGAAGGGCGTGAAGGACCACGTCGACAGGCTCGTGGACAAGGGCTACCTGCGCCGGACAGACGGGGCCGCCCGCGCCATAGAGCTCGTCGACGGCGGGTCCGGCGACAGCGGCACGATGGTCCCGGTGGTCGGCCGCGTGGCGGCGGGGAGGCCGCTCCTGGCCACCTCCGACATAGAGGGGTACCTCCCGGTCTCCGCCGGCATCGCCAGGACGCCCGGCATGTTCTTTCTCAGGGTCTCCGGCGCCAGCATGGAGGGCGCGGGCATCCTGGAGGACGACATGGTCCTGGTCCGTCCACAGCCATTCGTCGAGCAGGGGGAGATAGCGGTGGTTATGGTCGAGGACGAGGCCACTGTGAAGCGGTTCTACAGGAGGGGAGACGAGGTGGAGCTCCGCTCCGAGAACCCGGCCTTCCCCCCGATGCTCTACCGGGACGGGTCGGAGGTCAGGGTCATAGGCAAGGTGGTGGCTCTCTACCGCGAGCTCTAGCCCCGGGGGAGCCCCGCGGCCACGTCCAGTATCTCGAGGGGCGACCCGACCACGAAGTCGGCCTGCTCCAGCTCCTCCGGCGCTCCGTATCCGTAAGCGCAGCCTATCGAGGCTATCCCGTTCTCCACGCCGGCCTCCACGTCGTGGTAGCGGTCGCCGGCCATGAAGGCGGCTTCGTACTCGCCGGTCGCCAGAAGCCCGCCGACCCTGACGGTCTTGCTCGCCTCGCCCCTCGTGCCGCGGAGGTGGTCGAACAGGTGTCCGAGGCCGAGGGCCCCGGTGACCAGCTCGATGTAACCCAGACCGGAGTTGGAGCAGACGGCCAGGGTCCAGCCCTTCTCCCGGAGCCGCCGCAGCATCTCCCCGGTCCCCGGGAAAGACTCACCGCTCTCCGGTACGGTCACCGCCTGGTGGCGCCTGACGCCGTCCCGGAACGGCCCCCAGGAGTCGGGGTCGGCCAGCATGGTGCCGCAGAAGACCTCCATCGGCTCGCCGAAGAGGGCGAGTATCTCCCTCTCCGACGGCTGCGGCGCTCCCACGTCCCGCAGGGCAAGACGGATGGCCGGCAGCAGCGCCATCTCGGTGCGGTGGAGCGTGCCGTCAAGGTCGAAGACGGCCAGCCCTCGGTCTCCCATGCTGCTCCTCCCTTCATCCGGGCCGGGAATATAAGCTCCCGGCGACGACCGCGCGCCTTGGTTATCTTCCGGGATGGACGGAGGTGAGCATGGAGGACCTCTCTGGCGTACGGGGCAGGCCGATGTTCGTGACCGACCTTGACGGAACGCTCAGGGGGCCGGACGGCATGGACGCGTCCGGCCTGCGCGCCCTCGATCGCATGGGCGGGCTGAGCGTGGTCAGGGTGCTGGCCACCGGAAGGTCCCCCTTCTCGCTGGAGAGGCTGACCGGCGGCGAGGACCCGCCGGTGGACTACCTGGTCCTCTCCAGCGGGGCGGCCGTCAGGCGGGCCCGGTCCCGGGCGTGGATACGTGCCGCCACCATGGACGCCGAGGCTGCCGAGATGGCGGTCGGGCTCATGGAGGAGATGGGGCTGGACTTCTCGGTGCATACCGCCGTCCCGGACAACCACTGCTTCGGCTATCGGACCGGCGACCCGCCCGACCCTGACCTGGCGCGTCGCATCGAGCTCTACGAGGGCTACTGCAGCCCGCTGCCACCAGGTCCTCCGAGATGGCCGGTCTCCCAGATGGTGGCGGTCGTGCCCCCGGGGAGGGGCCGGGAAGAGCTGGAGCTGCTGCGCGGGGCGCTGGACGGGAGATGCAGCGTCATAAGGACCACATCCCCGCTGGACGGCGAGTCCATGTGGATAGAGCTCCTCCCCGCCGGGGTCTCGAAGAGCAGCGGAGTGGCAATGGTCGCATCTGCGGAGGGGGTCCGCAGGGAGGAGACGGCCGCCGTGGGCAACGACTACAACGACAGGGACCTCCTGGAGTGGGCCGCCTGCTCCTACGTGGTGTCCGGCAGCCCCTTCCCCCACCCGGAGGGCAGCGTGACCGTGGCGCCGGCGGGGGAGGGCGGCGTCGCAGAGGCGGCCCGTCTCTGGCTCTCGTCGCGCGGCCTCCTGCCGTCCGGCGAGGAGTGGCCGTGAGGCTCTTCGCCATAGCCGACCTGCACCTCTCCCTCTCCGGCGAGAAGCCCATGGACGTCTTCGGAGAGAGATGGAGGGACCACCACCTGACCCTGGAGCGCCGCTGGCGGGAGCTGGTCTCGGAGGAGGACCTCGTCCTCGTCCCGGGGGACATCTCGTGGGCCATGCGTTTGGAGGATGCGGCGGAGGACCTCGCCTGGGTCGGCCGGCTCCCCGGCAGGAAGCTCCTGCTCCGGGGGAACCACGACTACTGGTGGGGCTCCCTCTCCAGGGTGCAAAGAGCACTGCCGGAGGGGATGATGGCCCTTCAGAACGACGCCTTCAGGTTCGACGGCTTCGTCGTGGCCGGGAGCAGGGGCTGGCTGACGCCGGTCTCCGAGGGCTTCGAGGAGGGACGCGACCGCAGGCTGCTGGAGAGGGAGCTGGGCAGGCTCCGGCTCTCCCTCGACGCGGCCGCTAGTCTTCTGGAGGAGGGCGACCGGCTGGTGGTGATGACCCACTACCCGCCGCTCGTCGGAGGGGAGCCGACCGAGCTGGCCGCGCCCGTCATCGAGAGCGGCGCCTCCGTCTGCGTCTACGGCCACCTCCACGGCGAGGCCTCCTGGCCGGACGAGCCGGACCTGACCGTGGACGGCGTGCGCTACATCCTCGTCTCCGCCGACTTCCTCGACTTCACCCCGAAAATCGTGCCACCCGCCCGGGGGTAATCCGTGCCACCCACCCGGCCCGAAGCCTCCGGCCGCGCGTACCTCATCCCGGCGAGGGCGCCTTCATGGCGGATTTCGAAGCTGCATCCATGACCTGATCGACGTAGATGAGCGTATTGTACATGAGCCGTAGAAGAGAAGAGGGCTAGTAGCTCGATTATCATCTTCTGCACGCCTTGCCTCGAAGCATCTCCCGTGTATCATTGACTCAGGGGTCTTAATCGAAGGAGGGGGGAGATGAAGGGGACCGTCCGTACGGGGCTGCTGACCTCGAAGCTCACCACTGCGCTGGCCGGGGAGGTCGGGCCGGAGGAGAGGACCTCCCGGCTGGCCCGGTTCATCGAGGCGAACCAGCCGTCGGCCGTTGCGTCCGTCATCGAGTCGATAATCTCGGATTCCTGCAGACACATCGATGCGGCTCTGGCCTTCCTGTCCCTGATGGACAGGTCGCGGCTGCAGAGGCTGCTTCCGGCCTGGGACTGGCGCGGGCTGGACGGCCGCCTCGAAGGGACCGGCATGCCCGAGGCATGGGACCGGTTCTCCTCCCTCTCCCCGTCCGACCGGAAGCTCCTGCTCGCAAGGCTATCCCTGCTCCTGGAGGCGATGTGCATCCATCACTCCGAGGAGGACCCCGCAGGCGATATGCCCGACCTCCCGGACGGCCGGGGGCTGGCGCTCGGACTCCTCCGGTCGGAGACCCCCGACAGGGCATCGGTCGTCGTCCGTCTCTCCGACTTCCCCGTCGAGTCCAGGCGCTCGCTCAGGCAGGTCCTCTCGGAGCTCGATTTCATCGAGGAGGAGATGGGAGCCTGGCGCTACGTCATTCACGGCGCCGACCTGGACCGGCTGGCCGACGGAGAAAATCTCAGGGCTCACGACAGCGGCTCCCCGGTAGCCGGTGCGATGGCCTCGAGGAGGGCCGCGAACCTGGTCAAGAGGTTCGAGCACCTGGCGAGGTGCCTTCAGATGTACCCGAAGGGGCACCCCTCCACCGAGCCGGCCATGGCGTCATTCCTCGCGGCTCTGCAGGGCGCCCTCGCCGAGGGCCCGGTGAGCATATGCGCCTCCGGAGAGACGGTCATGGTCAACGACGTGGTGGTATGGGACAGGAGCCCGGCAGTGGCCGAGCTTCTGAGGTCGATGGCCGACAGACAGGTGAGCAGCATCACCTTCGACGAGGATACCGGGCCGGAGGCCGTCCTGGAGCTGATGGCCCTTTTCAACAGGTCCCCATCGTACATCGAGGAGCACGGAGGGCTCTCCAGGCTGGTCGAGCTCCGCGGGCTCGACAGCATAGACGTGAACCGCTACCACTACGAGCTCGTATCGGGCGAGGAGGTCCTCGAGGGCGGCATCAGCTCGGCAGAGGCGATAGTCGAGGACGCGATCTTCTCGGAGCTGATAAGGAGGCTGGAGCACGGCGAGAGGATAGACTCCCTCTCCGGGGCGAAGCTCGGCGAGGCGCTCAAGAAGGTCCTGACCGAGGCAGGCGGGGACGACGGCGAGAGGCGCCGCCTCTTCGCGAGGTTCGTCTCAGCCGTCGATCCGGGGCTTCTCGAGAGGGGGCTCCTCACGGACCGGCGGGTCCAGCGCGGCATAGCCTGGACGGCCGTCAGGAGGATCATCACCGGCCTCATGGAGAGGGTCCGCTCCGAGGACCCCGACGTCAGGCACGAGGCGCTGGAGCAGCTCCTGAACATGTCGCTGATAGCCGTGGAGCGGGGCAAGGTCAACACGATAATCCAGGTGGTCCAGAAGGTCTCGACGGCCATCCGGTCGGAGAGCGACCCGGACGTTCTCTACCGCGCGGTGACGGTGCTCGGAAGGCTTCAGGAGAGGCTCCTTGCCTCCGGTCTCACCGCCATCGCCCTGGAGGCGGGAACAGTCCTCTCGGAGCTGGAGATGCGCAGCTACTCTCGCACGCTCATGGAGTCAGCGAGGGTGAAGGCCCTGGAGGAGGCCAGGAGGATGATGGACTCGGCCACGGCGGCCGAGCGCCTGGTGGAGAGGCTGCTTTCTGAGGACAGGACGGAGTCGAGGGAGGCCGGTCGGCTTGCCCTGGCCATACCGCCGGGAAACCTGGTCTACAGGCTGGTGGAGCTCTTCCACAGCGAGGACCGGCACCTGCGGGCCAGGGTCTTCAGGATACTCCTCAACTTCAGGAAGAGGGCGCTGCCGGTCCTGCACGAGCGCCTGAGCGAGCTCAGCCTGGGCGAGGGGACCGTGAGGGATGCCGAGACCGGGCTTCTGGAGAGGTCTGTATGGTTCCAGGTGCGGAATCTCGTCCAGGTCCTCCGCGAGATAGGCTCTCCAGAGAGCGAAGGCCCCCTTGCGGCGATGTGCAGGGACGCCGACCCGAGGGTAAGGAGGGAGGGGCTCAGGGCCCTCTCGAAGGTCTCGAGGAGCACCGCCGGGAGCCTGGCCCTGAACATGCTGCAGGACCCCGACGGGGCGGTCGCCGCCGAGGCTCTCGGGCTGGTCGCGGGCGAGGCTCCCGCGAACCCGGCCTTCAGGAATGCCGCGCTCGGAGCGTACGAGAACCCCGCCATCAGGAGGGAGGTCCTGCTCTCGCTCGATACCCTCGGGGGAGGGAGGGAGGTTGCCGGGCTGGTGATGCGGGCCCTCTCGGAGGGGGACGGGCATGACCCGTTCGGAGACCCGGAGGTCACCGCCAGAGCCTTCGGGCTGCTCGCGGCCCACGGCGGCGCCCCCGAGCTGGAGGCCCTGGAGACCTACGCCGAAAGCGTCTCCGGAGGGTTCCTGAGAAAGAGCCACGTCGACAGGGGCGTCGCACGACACCTCGGGAAGACCCTCGAGACCCTCAGGAGGAGGCTGGGCCGGGCCTGATCCCGTAGTGCCTCCGGGCAGTTCACCTATCATATTCCGCCCCTGCGTCCGTTCCACCCGAGACCGCCGGAGGTTCGAATGCTGCTGGACGCCAGCTCCGTGGGGATGACCTTCGGCGACGAGGATGTCTTCGAGGGGCTGACCTTCCGCATAAACAGGGGGGACCGTACCGCGCTGGTCGGCGTCAACGGAGCCGGCAAGACCACTCTGTTCCGCCTCCTCACAGGGGAGCTCGACCCCACCGCGGGAACCATCCACACCGCCAGGTCGCTCCGTGTCGCACATCTCCCGCAGCTCATGGGCAACCTCGGGGAGGGGCCGCTGCTGGAGACGGTCTGCAGGGAGGCCGGGGAGGGCGCCAGGGCGCTGGACCGCATGGAGGAGATACACGGCGAGCTCCCGGACGCGGAGGGGGAGGAGCGGAGAGAGCTCATGCGGGAGCTCTCCCGGGTGGGGGACGTCGTGGCCTCATGGGACGCCTTCCGCATGGAGAGCAGGGCGGAGAGGATACTGGCGGGTCTCGGTTTCCGTCGCCCGGACATGGAGAGGCCGGTCTCCGAGCTGAGCGGCGGCTGGCGGATGCGGGCCAGGCTGGCCTCGCTGCTCCTGGCCGACCCGGACCTCCTGCTGCTCGACGAGCCGACCAACCACCTGGACCTGGACGCCAGGCTCTGGCTGGAGGAGTACCTCGCCGGTTTCGCCGGCGCGGTATGGGTCATCTCGCACGACCCGGCGTTCCTGGACAGGATAGCGACCCGGATAGCCGAGCTGGAGTTCGGCGAGCTCACCATGTTCACCGGCAACTACTCCGACTACGAGCGGCGCAAGGCCGAGGAGACGGCGCTCAGGGAGAAACAGGCGCGCCAGCAGGCCGCTCGGGTGGAGAAGCTGGAGAGGTTCATCAGGAGATGGGGAGCCAAGGAGAGCAAGCGCTTCCAGGTACGGAGCCGCCAGAAGATGCTGGAGCGCATGGAGGTGATAAGGACCCACCGCGACCCCTCCCACGTCGCCTTCTCCTTCCCCGACCCTCCGAGGAGCGGAGAGCTGGTCGCCAAGCTCTCGGGGGTGACGAAGGCCTACGACGGTCCGGTCCTGGAGGGGGTCGACCTGGAGCTCGGCAGGGGAGACCGGGTGGGCGTGGTGGGCCGCAACGGAGAGGGCAAGTCGACGCTCTCGCGGATGCTGGTCGGCATCGAGGGGCCGACATCCGGCAGCATGACCATGGGCACCGGGGTCGAGGTGGGCTACTTCTCGCAGGAGGCGGACACGCTCCCGGACCGGTCGCTCACCGTGCTGGAGCACCTCTCCCGGATGAGCCCGGGAAGGAGCGAGCAGGAGCTGCGCGGGCTGCTGGGCTCGTTCCTGTTCACCGGCGACGACGTCTTCAAGCCCACCGGGGTCCTCTCCGGGGGGGAGCGGAGCCGGCTCGCCCTGGCCGGCCTGCTCCTAAGCCCCGTGAACCTCCTGGTCCTGGACGAGCCGACGAACCACCTGGACATCTTCTCCCGGAACGTGCTGCAGGAATCACTGCAGTCCTACACCGGCACGCTCGTGCTGGTCAGCCACGACGAGAAGCTGCTGGACGCAGTCGTGGAGGTGGTCTGGGAGGTGGGCGGCGGCGGCGTGAACAGGTTCGCGGGTGACTTCTCCACCTATCTCCGGAGGCGGCAGCGGACCGTGCGTGAGCTGCTGGAGAGCGACCGCCGCGAGGGTCAGAGGCGCAGGAGCCAGTCACCGCCCCGGGAGGAGGAGCGGGAGAGGAAGCGGAGGGAGGCGGCGGAGCGGAAGGAGCGCTACCGGAAGCGGAGCGCCCTGCAGAAGCGTATCGACAGGGTTGAGAGGAAGCTGCTCCCGCTGGAGGAGAAGCAGGCGGAGCTGGAGCGGCTGCTCGGGGACCCGGAGGTGCTGAGCGACGGTGGTCGCGTCAGGGAGCTGCAGAGGGAGCACGCCTACCTCTCCGACGAGATAGCGGAGTACCGTGAGCAGTGGGACGGGCTGGCCGAGCAGATGGAAGACCTCTAGCCGGCCGGATGCCCTCTGTCCATGGATGCAGCCCCGGTCAGGTCGAACCGGACGCGCCGGACCCCGCCCGGCGGGCTGGCGGTTACCGGAGGGAGGCGAGGGGGGCGGAGACGTCCATGACCACGACGCTGTCGTCGGCGGTAACCGCGTAGAGCCTCATGCTGCTGTCCATGACGATGTCGCGCGCGTTAGTGCCCAGCTCGATGCTCCCCAGGTATCTGCCGTCCGGCTCGTAGACCTTGAGCTCGCCCCAGTCGGAGACCAGCACGCGTCCGTCGGGCGAAGCGAGGATTCCGTCCGGCGAGAAGAACTGCCCCGGCCCGTCACCCTCGGAGCCGAACCTGTCCTCGAACCTGCCGTCCGGCGAGTACCTGACGACGCAGCTGCAGAACCAGCCCAGCCCGTAGATCGTCCCGAGACCGTCCACGGCCACCATGATGTCCAGCTCCGAATCGTCCAGCGGGCCGCTGACCGCCTCCTCCACGAGCAGCTCCAGCTTCCCGTCCGGGCCGAAGCGGAGGATGTCGTCCCTGTTGCGGTACCATGCTGCCACCGCTCCGCCCTCGCCGGTCGCCACCACGTCGTCGAAGCCCGTGCCGTCAGGGTGCCGGAGGGTGTCGATCGGCTCTCCGGTCATGCCGTCGAGCATCAGCAGCTCGGAGGATGTGATGACGAAGGCGGTGCCTCCGGGTGAGACGTCGAAGCCGGTCAGGTAGGGGTTCCGCTCCTCGCTGAACCTCCACTGGGTGATGAAGCCGCCCTCCCGGTCGAACACCTGGATCCTGCCGCTCTCGTACTCGCCCACCCATATGCGCCCCTCGGAGTCCACCCCGATGTGCCTCGGGTCCGTGAACCTGCCGGTACCGGTACCCGAGCCGCCGAAGGAGAGCAGCATCTCCGGCCCCGCTCCCCCCGGGGGGGTCCCGGGCACTCCGCCGACCCCCTCCATTATCCTGGAGGTGGTCTCGTCGACGCTCCGCATCGTGAAGAAGAAGACCGCGGCGGAGATGCCGAGTATCAGGATGACCATCGATATCACGAGCACCGCAAGCGAGCGGGACCCCTGGGAGGGCCTGCCCTTTATCCTCGGCAGCACCGGCCCCCGCTTCATGGCGTCCGGAGGGACCACCACCGTGCTCTCGCAGTGCTCGCACCTGGCGGTGTACTCTCCCGGCTTCGGTCTCAGCGGGGCGCCGCAGGAGGGGCAGTCGAACTCGCGCACCATGGTCGCCTCCTTCCGGGACTACTCTCCCGTCGGTGACATGAGCATGTGCAGGGCCATTCCTATCCTGTGGGGCGCCGGTGGGTCCGACCCGGTCCCGGTCAGGATGGCGGTCCGGACAGAAGCGTTGCCTATCAGCGTCTCGCCCGGCGGGACGAGCACCGCCTCCTCCAGGGCCTCGAGGGCTGCGCCTGCGATATCGTCCTCCGGCGCAGCTTCCTCTAGCGGGACCAGGACCAGGACAAGCCGCCCATCGCCGGTTCCGTGCACCTCGAAGAGGGCGTCGCAGGGGAGCTCGGGAAGGACCACCGAGCCGACCATCCTGTTCAGCACCGAAGCCAGCAGGGGGATCAGCTCGGCGTCCCCGGCGCTGCCCGGGAGCTGCACCGGGACGGCGCCCGGCAGGCCGGAGAGGTCTCCGGCGTCCGGCATCGGCTCACCCGTCCATCCCTCCGGGGCATCGACCTCAGCGGCGGGCGAGAAGGGCGGGTTGGGCGCCGGGGCGTGACGCATCGAGAGCCCGTCACCGCTGCCGGAGCCTCTGAGCCAGAGCAGGTGCCCCTCCTCCTCGGACAGCGGATGCAGCCGTGCCACCAGAGTGTCGACCGCCGAGAGGACCGTCCCCCAGGTGGCTGCGTAGACCGTATCCCACGGGTGCACCCCCGGGTCCAGGGAGGCCAGGTTCGACGGTACGCCGCCGAGCGCCCCTGATCGGGCCAGGGCCACGGAGCCCTCCCCTGCGGGTACGACCGATGTGCGCAGACCGCGCCAGGCCGCCCTGGAGAGGGGGGAGGCGTTGCTGCCCAGGGTCCAGAAGAAGGCGCTTCCCTCGGCCTGTACGTGCATCATCAGGGTGTCCGGCCCGGAGCCGAGGAAGATGCTGGTCCGGAGGGGCAGGGAGTCGGGAGGGGCCGAGGAGGAATCGCCCGAGAAGAGCAGCACGGCCGGGCCGCATCCGACCGGCTCCAGCCGCAGCGCCGTCTCCCACCCGGACGGCTCCCCCGAGACGGGTGCCGAGGCCAGGGCCAGGGCCGGCTCGAGGAGAGTCTCCCCGGTGCCCGAGGGGCAGAGCACGACGTAGCCCGACCAGGCAACCCCCTGCACCATCATCCCGCGGCAGCCCCAGGACCAGAGACGCTCGACCCATCCGGGCGTCAGGCCCTCCCAGGCCGACGCGGGGAGCATGGCGTCCTCCGTCATGACGACGACGGCGTCGTAGGAGCCGGAGAGCGCGGGCATGCGATGCACCTGCGGCTGACCCACCAGCGAGAGGGCGACGAGCAGCGCCGCCGTCAACGTATGTCCTCCATCATCTCCTCGACCTCGCGGACATGCCTGCCCGCCTCGTCGGCGGCGTCCTGCGCCTGGTCTATCATCGTTCCCGGGCTGGTCAGCGAAGGGGCCAGCTGGTCCCCCGCGGGCCGGCCCTCCTCCGCCCCGCGCGTGGAAGAGTCGACCGCCGCGCTGTCCGAAGACGAAGACGAAGACCCGGCCGGCGGACCGTCCGTCTCCCCGCCTCCGCCGCAGCAGCCTATGAGGAGCAGCAGCAGGGCCATGGCGACGATGCTCATCCTCTCACACCTCCCTCCACGGCTCGAGGACCCTCCCCAGCGTCTCCGGCCCCTCGAGCCAGGAGAGGACGAGCCCGTAGTTGGTCACCGGCACCCCGGCGTCCGCCAGCCTCGATACCCGGGCCGCGAACTTCTGCCTGCTTATCATGCATCCGCCGCAGTGGATGACCAATGCGTAGCGTCGGAGCTCCCCCGGGTCGGGGAACTCCCTGCCGAGGCTGTGCTCTATCTCGACCCCCGGCACGGCCGCGGAGAGCTTCCGCGGAATCTGTACCGTGCCTATGTCCTCCGCTATCCGGTCGTGGGTGCACGCCTCCGCAACCAGCACGCGGTCGCCGGGAGCAAGCACGTCCAGCGCCCCGGCCCCTTCGATGAACAGCTCCAGGTCCCCGCCAGAGGTGTCGTTCATCATCATGATGGAGAATGTCGTGAGCGGGACCTCCCGGGAGACCCAGGCGTCCATGACGTCCACCGCCTGGCTGTCGGTGAGGACCAGCTGCACCCGCTGCCCGGCACCGAGCGACCGGAGAAAGCTGAGGAAGCGCAGCCTCTCCCTCTCCCGCAGGGTAGCGGAGCCGCTCCTGGCCAGCTTGAGGTCGGTGCGGTAGAGCCCCACGGGCACGCAGAGCCTGAGGAGGTGCTCCATGGCCATCTCCTGCGGCCGGAGCAGCCTTCCCTCCGGCGACTCCTCGTCCAGCGGTATGTGCAGCAGGACCGGAGCCCCTCCCGAGAGGAAGGGGAGCAGCGACGGCGCCGGGCCGGCCTCCGGTCGCGCTCCCGACACCAGCTCGACCAGCTCTCCGAGGTTCCCGGAGTCTGTCAGGTCCATGCGGGCCAGTGGCACGCGCCTCCTGTCCGGGGCCGCCCTGGCGCACAGCTCGATCGCCTCGTCCACCGTCGCGCCGGTGCCGGCCAGGCGCTCCCTGTCGTCGGCGTGGAGGTTCGCCACCATGACGACGGAGCGTCCGGCCCGGGACGCCGCCCGGACTATCCCCTCCTCGACCTCGATGGTGCCCGAGCGCAGCACCTGTACCGGGTCGACGACGAGGAGCGCCAGGTCGACCTCCTCCAGGGCGGCCATCGCCCTGCGGCGCTTCTTCTCCCCCAGCTCCCCCGACTCGTCGAGGCCGGCGGTATCCAGTATGCGCACGGGCCCCAGACCGTGTATCTCCATGATGGCGCTCTTTATGTCGGCGGTGGTGCCGGGCGCCGGGTCCGTTATGGACGTCTCCTGCTGGGTCAGCAGATTCATGAGGGTGCTCTTGCCGGCGTTTATCCTGCCGAATATGCCGATGACGAGCCTGCTCACGCGGGGCATCCGGACCCTCCCAGGTGTGACCCCGGCCGGCCGGCCGGGCGCGGGGAGCTCCGCTCCCCTTCGGGCTATCCTACAAACGGTGACCGGCTTGACCAAGAAGGGGCGAGCCCGCATAGTCCATCCCCTGCAAGGGCATACGCGGAGAGGTGGCCGAGCTGGCTGAAGGCGTACGCCTGCTAAGCGTATGTGGGGTGTTGAGCCTCACCGAGGGTTCGAATCCCTCCCTCTCCGCCATGCCGGCCGGAACGTCCCGCCAGGGTCGGTCCTTTTTCCTGCTCCATCTGTGCCGCGGCTGCTCCCTCCCGGGGCATGAGAGCGGCGAGGGTTGACGGCGCAGCCACCTCTCATATATTCGGAATAGTTCCGAATCCTGATAAGGAGCCGATGATGGAAGGTGCTCAGCGCAGGTCGACAAGGCAGAGGGAGGCGGTGCTTTCGGCCGTGAGGTCGCTTGCCTGCCATCCGACCGCCGAGGAGGTGTACGACCGCGTGCGGCAGACCCTTCCGGGCACGAGCATGAGCACGGTGTACCGTAACCTGGGCGTCCTGGTGGAGCAGGGGGACCTCTGCGCCATCCGCGCGGAGGGGGGCGAGGTCCACTACGACCATCGTCTCCAGCCCCACGGCCACCTCAGGTGCCGGGTCTGCGGCAGGGTATGCGACGTGCTCACCGAGCCTGTCGAGCCCTGCGAGCTGCGTCCCGTTGGCTCCGAGGGATTTACAATCGAGTCGGTAGATGTCAGTTTCACCGGGGTGTGCCCCGAGTGCGGAAAGGCGGAGGGCTAGGATGGACCTCAAGGGAACCAGGACCGAGAAGAACCTGCTCACGGCGTTCGCGGGAGAGTCGCAGGCGAGGAACCGCTATACCTACTTCGCCTCCCAGGCCCGCAAGGAGGGCTACGAGCAGATAGCCAGGATCTTCGAGGAGACCGCCGGCCAGGAGAAGGAGCACGCCAAGAGGCTGTTCAACTTCCTGCCGGGCGGCGATGTGGAGATAACCGCCGCATTCCCCGCCGGGGTGGTGGGCAAGACGGCGGAGAACCTGGAGGCCGCCGCGGCCGGCGAGCACCACGAGCAGACCGAGATGTACCCCGAGTTCGCCGAGACGGCCCGCGAGGAGGGCTTCGACGTCATCGCCATGGTCTTCGAGTCCATCGCCGTAGCCGAGAGGCAGCACGAGAGGCGCTACAACGCGCTCCTCTCGAACGTGCAGGAGGACAAGGTCTTCAGGAAGGACGGCAGCGTGCGCTGGTTCTGCCAGAACTGCGGGTACGTCCACGAGGGCCCGGAGGCGCCCGCGGCCTGCCCCGCATGCGCCCACCCTCGGTCCTACTTCATGGTGGTCAGCGAGAACTGGTAGTTGTAATCGACCCTGGCCGGGCGGCCTTCGAGCCGCCCCGGTCCGCAGCGGACGGAGGAGAGCTGTGACGACCAGGATGCAGGTCTACAAGTGCGAGAAGTGCGGCAACATCGTCCTCATGCTCCACGGAGGTGCCGGCGCCCTCATCTGCTGCGGCGAGCCGATGGGACTGCTGGACGAGCAGACCGCCGACATGGCCGTGGAGAAGCACGTTCCGGTCATCGAGGAGACGGAGGACGGCTACTTCGTGAAGGTCGGCTCCGTCCCTCATCCCATGGAGGCGCAGCACTACATCGAATGGATAGAGCTGGTGGTCGGCCCCGTGGTCCACAGGAAGTTCCTGAAGCCGGGCGACGCGCCGGAGGCCAGCTTCAGGTCGGAGAAGTCCGACAGCGTGTACGCACGCGAATACTGCAACATCCACAAGCTCTGGAGGGGTTAGTATGCTCAGCGACAGGATGCAGAAGGCGATAAACGACCAGGTGAACGCGGAGCTCTACTCCGCCTACCTCTACTCGGCCATGGGGATGTACTTCGAGTCCATCGACCTGGCCGGCGCCGCGGTCTGGATGAAGGCCCAGGCGGCAGAGGAGATAATGCACGCCGACAAGTTCATGGACTACGTGAACGAGCGGGGCGGCAGGGTCTACCTCGAGGCCATCGAGAAGCCGCCGTCGGAGTGGGACTCGGCAAAGGCCGTCTTCGAGGCCTCCCTGGAGCACGAGCGCAAGGTCTCCGCCCTCATAAACGGGCTGGTCAAGCTTGCCCGCGAGGAGGGCGACTACATGACCGAGAACTTCCTCCAGTGGTACGTGGCCGAGCAGGTCGAGGAGGAGGCTTCGGTGGGCGAGGTTCTCCGGAAGCTCCACCTGACCGGGGATTCGGGCCGCGGCCTCTACATGCTCGACCGGGAGCTTGGCGGCCGCGCGATGCCCGCTCCCGGAGCGGGAGAGGAGTAGAGATGGGAGTGACCTTCAACGCCGACGAGGTGCTGGCGATGGCCCAGCAGATAGAGCGGAACGGCCAGGCCTTCTACAGGCGGGCCTCCGAGGCGGTCTCCGACCGGGACGTCTCCAGGCTGCTCAGCGACCTGTCCGAGTGGGAGAAGTCACACGAGCAGATATTCACCCGCATGCGCGAGGGGCTCAACGACGAGGAGCGGGAGCCCACGGCGATAGACCCATACGACGAGGGGCAGCTCTACCTCAGCTCCATGGCGGACGAGCACGTCTTCGTGAGGAAGGACCTCGATCCGGAGTCGCTCATGGAGGGCATGGAGGACGCCGAGGACATCCTGGCCCTGGCGGCCAAGTTCGAGAGGGACTCCATCCTCTTCTTCATGGGGCTCAAGGGAATGGTCCCGAAGAGGCTGGGCCCGGAGAGCGTGCAGGAGGTCATCGACGAGGAGGTCAGCCACATAGCCTACATCGAGCGCAGGAGGAAGGCGCTCAGGTCGGGCTGAGCGGGAACCGTAGCGAAAGGGGAGAGGAGGCCGCTTGAGCGCCTTCAGCGCAGTGAAGCTGACCGACAGGGTGTACTGGGTCGGAGCCATAGACTGGGCCCTGCGGGACTTCCACGGCTACCGTACCGGCAGGGGAACCACCTACAACGCCTACCTGCTCATGGCCGACAGGCCGACCCTGGTGGACACGGTGAAGAGGCCGTTCCACTCTGAGATGATGTCCAGGATAGCCTCCGTGACGGACCCGGAGGACATCGAGGTGGTGATAAGCAACCACTCCGAGATGGACCACTCCGGCTCGCTGCCGGCGACCATCGAGGCGGTATCCCCGGACAGGGTGCTGGCCTCCGTGATGGGGCGGAAGGCGCTGGCCTCCCACTTCCACTGGGACCCGGAGACCGTCGAGGCGGTCCGGGACGGCGACACGATCGACCTGGGCGGGATGACGGTGAGCTTCCTGGAGACCAGGATGCTGCACTGGCCGGACAGCATGGTCTCGTACGTGCCGGAGGAGCGGGTCCTGTTCAGCCAGGACGGCTTCGGGATGCACCTGGCCTCAACGGAGCGGTTCGACGACCAGCTCCCGCAGCACGTCCTGGACGAGGAGGCTGCCAAGTACTACGCGAACATCCTGATGCCCTTCTCACCGGTCGTATCCAAGCTGATGGCCAGGCTCGGCGAGCTGGACCTGGACATAGGCTTCCTCTGCCCCGACCACGGGCCGGTCTGGAGAAGCGGCATCGGCCGGATACTCGGCCAGTGGTCGGAGTGGGCCGCCCAGGAGCCCTCCATGAAGGCGGTCATCGTCTACGACACCATGTGGGGCAGCACCGCGAAGCTGGCGGACGCCGTCACCAACGGGCTCTCGTCGAAGGGTGTCTCGGTGAGGGTCATGCCGCTGGGCTCCGCCCACAGGAGCGACGTGGCGACCGAGCTGCTGGACGCCGGTGCCCTGCTCGCCGGAAGCCCCACCATCAACGGACAGGTGTTCCCCACCGTGGCAGCCTGCATGACCTACATAGGCAGCCTCAGGCCGAAGAACCTGACCGGGGCGGCTTTCGGCTCCTACGGGTGGAGCGGCGAGTCGGTGGGCAGGCTGGAGTCCATGCTGGACGACCTGGGCGTGGAGAGGGCCGCCGAAGGCCTGAAGGTCAACTACGTCCCCACCCCGGAGGACATGACCGCAGCAACCGGGCTGGGAGAGGCCGTCGGCGATAGGCTGGCGGCGTTCTGCGGGGAGGAGGGCTGATGGACCAGAGCGCATTGCTGGCGCTCAGCTACGGCCTCTACGTCGTGGGGTCGAGGCGGGGCGACAAGCTGAACGGGCAGATAGCCAACACCGTCTTCCAGATAACGGCCGACCCGGTCAGGGTGGCCGTCTCCATCAACCGGACCGAGCTTACGCACGAGCTGATGAGCGAGACCGGCAGGTGCAGCGTAGGCGTGCTCTCCCAGACCGCCGACATGCCCTTCATCGGGAACTTCGGTTTCAGGAGCGGCAGGGACACGGACAAGTTCGAGAAGGTCCCCTACATGCTCACCGGCTCCGGCTGCCCGGTGCCGGAGGAGCACATCCTGGCCTACCTGGACGTTGCCATAGAGGAGCAGGTCGACGTGGGTACCCACACCGTCTTCATCGGGCGGGTCACCGACTGCGGGATATCCGCCACAGGGGTCCCCATGACCTATTCCCACTACCGCGAGGTGCTCTGCGGGAAGACCCCGCCGACGGCGCCTTCGCACATGCCGGCCAGCTGCGATACCGACCCCCCGGAGGGGGAAGGCAGTGACGGGGCCGGCCCGAGAGAGGAGCGGGAGAGCGAGATGCAGAAGTACGAGTGCAGCGTGTGCGGATACGTGTACGACCCGGAGAAGGGCGACCCGGACTCGGGCATCAAGCCCGGCACCTCCTTCGAGGACCTGCCGGACGACTGGGTCTGCCCGGTATGCGGCGTCGGGAAGGACATGTTCAACCCCGCCTGACCCGACTCGCGCGCAACAGCGGGGTCGGAGCATACTGTTGCATGAATGCAACAAGCTGCTCCGACCCCTTTTCCATTCCGTTGGACGGCCCGCTCCGGCACTGCGGTTGAATCAATTCAACCGCGTGCTCCGACCCCGGAGTTGAATCAGCTGGGCGGCGATGCTGACGGCTATCTCCCAGGGGGACTTGCCGCCTATGGGGAGGCCTACGGGGGAGTGGACCCTGTCGAGGGACTCGCGGGGGACTCCCCGGGCCAGCAGCCTGACGAAGATCGCGTCCCTCTTCGCCCGACTCGCCATCATGCCCACGTAGCGGAGCCGCTTCCCGGACAGGCCGGCCAGCACCTCCTCGTCGTCGGCGTGGTCCGGCGTCATCACCAGCGCCCATGCGTGCCGCCCCTCGGGCACGCGCAGGTGCGCCTCCGCGTGGGGGATCCTGACCCATTCCAGGTGCTCGGCCGTCTCCGGCGGCTCCCTCGGGTCCATGACCACCGGGCGGAAGGGGAGCCTCGATAGGAGGTCGGCCACGGCGATGCCCACGTGGCCGCCGCCGATTATGCAGACGGTATCACGAGGACCGAGAGGCGCCTCGAAGGCCCACTCGCCGTGCTCCGAGCCGCTGAACCCCGATGGGGAGGAGCAGCCGGGGGACACGGCGATCCCGGATTGGGATAGACGCAGTGTCGCCATGGTTCCGCTCTCCAGGATGCTCAGCGCCGACTCGACAGTGGTCAGATCGCTGCGGTCCAGCGGCATGATTGCAGTGAGCTGGTCTCCGGAGCAGATCATCCCCGAAGGCTCTCCGCTCCCGCCCGACTCCCTGTGCTCGTGGCCGACCAGCAGCGGGGCTCCGTAGCCAGACCTGGCAAGTCGCCGGGCGCGCTCGGCCAGATCCGCTTCCAGGCTGCCGCCACCCACGGTCCCGGCGGTGGAACCGGTAGTGACTGACATCAGGTCGCCGGGGCTCCCGGGGCCGCTGCCCCGGGTCCTGACCACCAACAGAAGCGCGCAGGGCTCGTTCCTCTCGAGGACCTCCAGGGCCAGCGACCAGACCGCCGGCTCCGTCAACCGGTAGTCTCCTGCAGCCTCTCCCTCTCCACCTTCTCGAAGTACTCCATGCTCCTGCGGACGTACTGCCTCTTCTGGTCGTAGCTGCCGGGGAAGAAGCTCCTCTTGAAGCCGTACACGATGAGGTTCTTGAGCTGGTCCATGGAGAGGTCGAAGGTGGAGGTGGCCTTGAACAGCTCGTCCGTGACAGTGGTGTGGGAGACGGTACGGTTGTCGGTGCAGATGGTCACGGAGAGCCTCCGGTCGACCATCTTGCCGAAGGGATGGTCGGCCAGGTCGCGGTAGAGCGGGTTCGTCTGCTGGTTGGAGGTGAGGCAGACCTCGACGGTTATCCGCCTGTCGGCGATGTACTGGGCCAGCCGCTCGACGTATGCCTCGTGGTCGGTTATCTCCGGGCTCTCCACCGAGGCGGGGTCGAGCAGGGAGAGGCCGTGGCCTATCCTGTCGGCGTACAGCTCGGTGATCGCCTGGTAGATGCTCTCCGGCCCGTAGGCCTCGCCGGCGTGTACGCTCTTCTTCAGGAAGTGGCGCTGAGCCCTTCGGAAAGCCTCCAGGTGGTTCAGGGCCGGCCAGCCCTTCTCGCTGCCGGCCAGGTCTATGCCCACCACCGGGATGCCCTCCTCCCAGCGGGCCCGGGCGACCGCCCCCTCGAGCTCCATGGAGGCGAGGGCGAAGACCCTCTCCCTGCTGGTGTACTGGTGCATCTCCAGGAAGCGCCTGTACCAGCCGGAGAAGTCGGCGGTGAAGAAGCGCATGGCGCAGGCGATTATGCCGTAGTGGAAGGGCGGCTCCAGGCCGTCGAGGACCTCCCTGCGGGAGTTGAAGTCCGCCTCGGCCCTGGCCAGCCCCCGGTGCACTGCCCTCATGCAGTCCACCAGGTCCATCTCGGGCGTGGCGTGAAGCTGCGGGGCGAAGCGCACCTCTATGTACCGCACGCCCTCCCGCTGGTTGTCCTCCGCCACCTCGAAGGCTATCCGCTCGAGGTGCTCCGGGCAGTCCATCACGGCTGTCGTGTAGGCGAAGCCGCGGAGGTACTCGTCCAGGCTGTCGTAGCTGTCCTTGAAGACCGTCTCCCTCAGGCCGTCCTCGGTATCTGAGGGGAGGTCGACCCCGCTCTCGCGGGCCAGCTCCACCAGGGTGCCCAGCCTTACGGAGCCGTCGAGGTGGAGGTGGAGGTCGGTCTTCGGCAGGCGGGCCAGCAGCTCCCTGTCAGTGGGGCTCGCCGCGCACGACGCGCTCCTGCGGGCGGCCATCAGAAGAGCTCCCCGAGGGCCATCTGCACTCCAAGGCCCTCCGGCGAGAGGGCGAAGTCGGCCCTCAGCACCGCGCCGCCCGGTATCACCAGCCTGGCGCCGACCCCGGCGTCCAGGTGGAAGCCGTCCCACGTCATGCCTTCCAGGTCGTCGGACACCTGTCCCATGTCTCCGAAGAGCACCAGGCCCACCTCCATCCTCTCCATGTCGCCGGGGCCGATGGTGGCCAGCCTCTGCCTGACCTCCAGGTTCCCCAGCAGCGTCCAGTCCCCCATGAACCTCCGGTCTCCGTAGCCCCTGAGCCCGTCCTCCCCGCCGAGGTGGGGCAGGAACTCGAAGGGCGTCCCGCCGCTGCCCAGGTGCCTGCCGAGGTGCAGCCGCAGCGAGGGCATCGTCGAGCCGGTCACGCTCGCGAAGACGGCCAGGTCACCCTCTATCCCGGAGTAGGAGAAGCCGTCGCCCGCCTGGTGCGAGAGGCCGAGCCCCAGGTATCCGGGCAGGGGCAGGCCCGGGTCCCACCTGGCCTCCAGCAGAGGGCCTGCGGACCAGGAGGAGCCGTATGTCCCGGTCGGGGAGAGCTCCCACAGGTCGCTCTCCTCCCGGTCGAACACCACGGTGTGCCTGCCCTCCAGGCCGGCCGTGAGAAGGAGCCCCCCGGCCGGCAGGAAGGCGTAGGTGACCGCCAGCCGCTGCTGCTCGCTGTCGTACTCCGCCGTCACGTCGTCGTCGCCGCCGTTGCCCCAGCCGTAGTAGTCGCGCCCCCTGTCAGAGGCGTACTCCCCCTCGACCGTCACCATACCCCTGCCCGCCGGGATGAGCACCCTGGGCCCAGCCCAGGCGGAGCCGCTCGTGTAGACGTAGGCCATGGTGGTGACTGCAAACGGCCTCATCGGGGGCTCCAGGTTGTGGCTGAGCACCCCTCCGAAGAGGAAGCCGGAGCCGGTGCTGTAGCTCACCAGGGGGAAGAGGCGCAGGGCTGCCGCCGGGAGCGCGAGGATGAGAAGCAGCGCCGCTGGGCGTATGCGCATCTGACCTCCTGGTGTGCTCTGCCGTCCGGCGGGGCATGTCGCATGCATGTACCGTTCCCGGGGTTCAAGTATATTGCCTCGAACGCTGTCTCGGGAGGTTAGCAGTGCGCGTGCCGCTTGTGGTGGTGCCAACGTACAACGAGCTCGAGAACATATCCAGGATGGTCCCCACGCTGCTGGACCTCCCGGTCGGGGCCGACGTGCTGGTGGTGGACGACAACAGCCCGGACGGCACCGGCGACGCCGTGCGCAGGATGTCCGGGGAGAACGACAGGGTGCACCTGCTGCACCGCCCGTGCAAGGCGGGTCTGGGCCAGGCATACGTGGCCGGTTTCGGCTGGGCCCTGGAGCGGGGGTACGGCCCGGTGGTCCAGATGGACGCCGACTTCTCCCACGACCCGTCGCGGGTGCCGGACCTCATCGGCGAGCTGGACGGTGCCGACCTGGTCATAGGCTCCCGCTACTGCAGCGGGGTGAACGTGGTGAACTGGCCCATAGGCAGGCTGCTGCTCTCCTGGCTGGCCAACCAGTACACGAGGGTGATAACCGGGATGCCGGTCAGCGACGCCACCGGCGGCTTCAAGGCCTTCACCGGTGAGGCGCTGGCCGCGCTGGACCTGGCCAGCATCCGCTCCGACGGCTACTCCTTCCAGATAGAGGTCACCTACCAGCTCTACCGGAAGGGCTTCGACATCAGGGAGGTGCCCATCATCTTCGTGGACAGGCACGCCGGGACCTCGAAGATGACCAGGAGCATCGTCTGGGAGGCAGTCTGGATGGTCTGGCGCCTCAGGTTCCCCTGGCTGTTCTAGCGCGGCCGGGGCGGCCCGGGTCTCCCGGGAGCGGGACGGAGGTGGTCCGAGGATGCAGGTAGAGCGGGTCTCCGCAGCGGAGCGGGACCGTTGGAGGGACTTCGTGCTCAGGTCCAACAACGGGACCATCTTCCACCTGCCGGACTTCCTCGACTACCACCCGGAGGGACGGTTCGACGACCACCACCTGATGGTCCGCGACGGGAAGGGCATGGTGACGGTGATGCCGGCCGCCCTCTCGGAGAGGGAGGACGGCCTCTGGATGCGCTCCTACCCCGGGGCCTCCTACGGCGGGCCGGTGCTGGGCGACTCCATCGGCCTCCGCAAGGTGGAGGGGATGGTGGACGCCGTAATCTCCTACGCCCGCGACCTGGGCTGCGTCGGCCTCGAGATGACCCCCCCGCCCATCGTCTACTACCGCAGGCCGCACAACTACCTGGAGTTCGCCCTGGTGAAGAGGGGCTTCGGCTACAGGAAGAGGGAGCTCTCCGCGGTCATCGACCTGGGCAGGCTCGGCGAGGAGATAGACCTGGGCTTCCACTCCTCCGCCGTCCGGGGCGTCAGGAAGGCCCGCAAGAGCGGGGTCCGGGTGGAGGAGGAGCCGGACTTCGGCGCCTTCTACCCGGTGCTGGAGAGCAACCTGCAGCAGAGGCACGGCGTAAGCCCGACCCATTCCCTGGAGGAGCTGGAGCGACTGCGCGACCTGCTCGGAAGGGACAGGATAAGGCAGTTCGTGGCCCGCTCCGTGGAGGGGAGGGTCCTCGCCGGCATGGTGATGTTCCACTGCAACCCGAGGGTCACCCTGGCCTTCTACATCTCCCACGACGACGACTTCCAGGCGCTCAGGCCGGTCAACCTGGTCTACCACGAGGTGATATCATGGGCCAGGCAGATGGGCTACCGCTACATGGACCTGGGCACCTACACCCTGGACATGGACGTCAACTACGGCCTCTGCCGGTTCAAGGAGTCCTTCTCCGCCCGGGGCATCTTCAGGAACACCCTCAGCGGGAA
The DNA here is from genome assembly GCA_964423505.1 of uncultured bacterium. Classification (GTDB taxonomy): domain Bacteria; phylum Fermentibacterota; class Fermentibacteria; order Fermentibacterales; family JCC-6; genus CAYREX01. Next base: position 71,401 of record CAYREX010000011.1, read on the forward strand.
GACGGGTTGACCTCCGGCCTCGCATGCCGGCCCGGCACCACGTTGCTGACCTGGGCGGCCCTGGTCCTCCTGGTCTTCGGCGGCAGGATGTACACCACGGATGTCGTCGCCCAGTACGAGGCGGCCGGCTCCCTGGTCGGGGAGAGGCCGCTCCTGACCGTATCGGGCGACTACGGCTGGGTGGTCTCCGGCGTCCGGTCCGGCCCCTTCGTGCCCCACGCCCCCGGCTACTCGGTCCTGCTCGCCCCTGCCTCCCTGGCCGGCCGGGTCGCCGGCACGGAGGCGGGCAAGGTGGTCACGGCTATCACGAGCGCCGCCATGAGCCTCCTCCTCCTGGCCGCGTGGCACTGCGTCGCCTCCCTCCGCTACGGCAGGCCCGACCCGCTCCGGATGGCGGCCCTGGCCGTGGGGGGCATGGCGCTGGTCTACGCCAGGATGCCGTACGACGTCACCTCCGCCGCGGCGCTTGCGATGACCGCCCTCCTGGCCTCCGACCTGGAGAGGCCCGCGCTGGCCGGGGCGCTCATGGGAATGGCCGTCCTCGTCCGGGTCGACAGCGTGCTGCTGCTGCCGGTCCTCTGGAGGGGATGGCGGCCGGCGCTGCGGACCCTGGCCGGGATGCTGCCCTTCCTGCTGCTGCTCGGCGCCGCGAACGCCTGGCGCTTCGGCAGCCCGTTCGCCGACGGCCACGGGCAGGACCCGGCGGCGGCCCTGCGGCCCCTGCGGGGGGGCGTGGCCGGTCTTCTGCTCAGTCCGGGCAAGGGGCTGCTCTGGTACGCGCCGCTCTGCCTCCTGGCGGCGCTGCGCCACAGGGCGGGCACCTGGAGGCTGTGGATGCCCTTCCTGCTCTCCCTGCTGCTCCACGGCTCCATGCACGACTGGACAGGCGGCACCGGCTGGGGCCCGAGGTTCCTGTTCACGGCGCTGCCCTTCCTGCTGTTGCCGCTGGCCCGCCGGGGGGCCGGCGGCCGGGCGTTCTGGGCGCTGGCCGGACTGACGCTGGTCACCTCCCTGGCGGCCTCCTGGACCGATGTGTGCGCCCTGGAGCGGAGCCTGGGGCCGGACCTCTTCGGAGAGCCGGGCAGGCAGGCGGTCGTATGGACCTTCTCCCGCTCCCCACTGACAGCCGCGCTGGGGAGGCTCGGCACCGGCACCCCCGACCTGCTGGGAGCCTCCGCGGCGGCGAAGGCGGGGCTGCCGCCGTGGGCGGGTGCCGCGGGGCAGGCCGCGGCCGCCCTCGGACTCCTGACCCTGGCCCTCCGCCGGCGCTCGCGGGAAGCGGTCGGCCGGTGAAGGTCCTCCACCTCTCCCCGCAGAACTACACCGGCGTGCTCTCACTCTACCTCAGGGGGCACAGGGAGCTGGGCCACGAGAGCCGGCTGGTCACCTTCTACCGGGCGAAGAACCGCTACCCGGAGGACATCTGCCTGAACCTCCCCTTCGTCGGTCCGATGGAGTGGCTCTGGAAGCTGAAGAGGCTGGTCGGCGCCGGCAGCATGAGGGTCCCCTTCACCGGCACGACCGAGCGCATCTTCTGGGAGCCGTCCCCGCTGGAGCGGGTGCTCTGGGCGTTCCGCAACGCCGTCTGGAGGCCGCTGGTATCGCGCGCCGCGAGGAAGTACGGCCTTTGGGACTTCGACGTCTACCACCTGGAGGGGGGGATGAGCTTCTTCAGGAGCGGCAGCGACGTGAGGATGCTGAAGCGGCGCGGCGCCAGGATAGTCGGCAACTACCACGGGCTGGACCTCCGCATGCGAGGCGCCATTAGGCCCGTCTGGGAGGCGACCGACATGCACCTCACCTGCGAGTTCGACCTCTACTCGAGGTACCCGGAGGTCGACTATCTCTTCCTCCCCTTCGACCCGGAGGGCGTCCCGAAGGCGGAGCCGCCGGCCGAGGGGCCCCTCAGGATATGCCACGCCCCCAGGATAAGGTCGGTCAAGGGGACCGGGACCATAATCGACACGGTCGAGTCTCTCTCCCGTGAGCTGCCGGTGGAGCTGGTGCTCATCGAGGACGTGTCCCACGCCGAGGCCCTCCGGATGAAGGCCGGCTGCCACGTGGCCATAGACCAGGTGGCAAGCGGGGACATGGGCTACGGCGTCAACTCCCTGGAGAGCCTCTCCATGGGCATCGCCACGGTGACCAACCTCTCGCGGGCGTACCGGGAGTTCATACCGGACCACCCGTTCGTCCTGGCCACGCCGGAGAGCCTGGGCGACGTGCTCCGCCGGCTGGCCCTCGACCCGGCCCTCCGCAGGCGCAGCGGGGAGGCGGGACCGCCATGGATAAGGAAGCGCCACCACTGGCTGTCGGTGGCGGAGGAGATACACCGCCGTTACCGGGAGATGGGATGGGAGTAGCGCAGGCCGGGGCCGAGAGGAGCAGGGACCTCTCCAGGGAGACGGCTCTCTACGCCATGGCCATGGTGGTCGGCGGCCTGATGCAGCTCGCCTTCCTCCCCTTCATGTCCGTCTTCATGACTGCGGAGCAGGCGGGGGAGCTGGGCGTGCTGCGCACCATCGCCGAGGTGGTGGCCGGGATAGTCGTCCTGGGGCTGCCCACGGCGGTCATCAGGGCCTGGCACGCCACAACCTCCCACAGGGCGGTGCTGACCCGGGCGGTTACACTGCCGGTCATCCCCGCCGTCGTCTCCGCAGGCTTGCTGATTCTGGTCGGGCCGGCGCTGGCCGGCTGGCTCAGGCTGGGGAGGCCGGACCTGCTCTGGCACTCGCTGGGCCTGGGGACGGCGGTGGCCTACCTCCAGGTGCTCATGTCCATGCCCAGGGCGGAGGGGCTGGCCGGGCGCTACTTCCTGATGCAGCTCTTCCGGGGGCTGCTGGCACTGGGGCTGCTGGCCGGGCTCCTCTACCTGCTGGACGTCGACCCGGTGCCCGGCTTCATGACCGCCAGGTGGGCGCCCGCGGCCCTGATGGCCCTCTTCGCCGCGGGGATGATGGTATCGAGGACCAGGGCGAGCAGGGGGGAGGCCGCGCCCCGGGGGCTGACCGGGGGCATCCTGGCGTTCGGCCTGCCGCTGGTGCCGGCCAGCCTGGCGCTCATCGTCCTCTCCTCGGCGGACATAGTGATGCTGAGGAACATCTACCCGGCCCTCTCCGAGAGCGGGTACTACGAGTGGGCCGGCAGGGCCTGCCTTCTGCTCACCCCCCTGGTGCTCGGCTTCGACATGGCCTGGAAGCGGTTCATCTTCCGCACCCGCCGGGACGGCGGCACCATGGGGGAGCTGGGCAGGGCCGGGCTGCTCTTCATGGTCCTGCTCGACTGGGCGGCGCTGGTGCTCGCGATGTCCGCCCCGGCGATAGTGGCGGTGGTCGGCGGTGGCGCCTACTGGCCGGCGGTGCGGATACTGCCGACCCTGGCCGGGGCGGGGGCCATGTACGGCCTCTACCTCATCTCCCAGACCGGCTGCCTGCTCACCGGGCAGACGAAGTACGTTGCCTGGATGACCGGCTTCGGCGCCCTCCTGAACATCGGCTTCAACTTCAGGCTGATACCGGTTGCGGGAGGGCTTGGCGCGGCCTTCGCCACCCTGGCCACCGACCTGTTCATGGCCCTGAGCCTCTTCTGGCTCGGCAGGAAGGTCTTCCCGGTGAGCTTTCTGGCGGTGGTGCTCATGGTCGTCCCGCCGGTGGCCTACGGCCCGCTCGCCACCATGGGTGAGGGGGGGAGGTCGACCGCCGTCCTCGTAGGGACCGGACTGACGGCGCTGGTCATCGCCGGCCTGCGGGCGGGGGGGACCAGGCTGAGCCGGATAGTGGCCCCCCCGCGGGCGGGGGGGACTGATGGCTGACCGGCCCGTACTCTCCGTACAGATACCGGTCAGGGACGGTGGGGAGCGCTTCTCCGAGACGCTTCGCAGCCTGGCGGGGCAGGAGACCGGCGGAAGACGCTGGGAGCTGGTCGTGGTCGACGACGGCAGCCGGGTGCCGGTAGGGAAGGACCCGGCGATCGACCTCTCCATGCCCCCCGGGGTGGACGTCAGGGTGGTGAGGCGCTCCGGCCCCGGAAACAGGGCCGCCGCCAGGAACCTGGCCTGGCGCAGCGCGGAGGCTCCGCTCTCCCTGATGGCCGACGCCGACCTCCGCTTCATGCCGGGTGCCCTGGCCGGGCACATGGACCTCCACCGGGAGGGTGGCGACCGGGTGGTGATGGGCGCCCGGCTGGACGCCTGGCGGCCGGGGGCCACGCCCTGGCAGAGGTGGTTCGACGGCAGGGCCATGGGGGGACGACCGGCGGGGCCCTTCCCCTGGAGGTACCTGATAACCGGCAACCTCAGCATGCCCACCGCCCTCCTCGCGGAGATGGACGGGTTCGACCCGGCAATCGACCGCTACGGCGGGGAGGACACCGAGCTGGGCTACCGGCTCCACCTCCGTGGAGGAGTGGAGATGCTCTGGGAGCCCTCCCTGGTGGCCCGCCACCTGGACGAGGTGACGGTGAGGCAGCACTCCCGCAAGATGGTAGAGTACGGCGGCTCCGGGCTGCGGCACATACTGGAGAAGCACCCGGGCGCCCGGGGGCTGCTGGGCAGCAGGTGGGTGGAGCCGCTGCCGGCCCGCCCGCTGGGCCCCGGCGTGCTGGCCATGAGGCTCCTCTGCAGGCCGGCGCTGACCCGGCCGGTCTACAGGGCCGCCCTCAGGGCGGCGGAGCTGCTGGGGGGGCCGGCGGTCCTCTTCACCTACCTTTCGGTGGGCGCCTGCCTGATGGGCCTGAGGGGGAGGAGCTTCGAATGAGCGGGAGCCGGGCGGCAGGGCTGCTCCGCGAGCTCTTCCCGGGGGCGGTCTCCCGGGTGCGGCTGTCGGAGCTGACCACATGGAGGGTCGGCGGCCCGGCCGACGTACTCACGGCGACCTCGACCGGGATGCTCGCCGACGCCCTGGGGGAGATGCACCGCGAGGGGATAGGATCCGTGGTCCTCGGCGGCGGGTCGAACGTGCTCGCTCCGGACGCCGGCTGCGACTGCGTGGTCGTCAGGCTGGGCGGCGGTCTCACCCGGAGCTACTGGGAGAGGGAGGGCGGCGGCTGGAGGCTGGAGTGCGGCGGCGGCGCAAGGCTCCCCTCCCTTGCGGGTGCGGCCTGCATGAGGGGGGCTGACGGACTCGTCTTCGCCGTGGGCATCCCGGGGACGGTCGGCGGGGCTGTGTTCATGAACGCAGGCGCCTACGGAGAGGAGACCTCCGCTCTGGTGGAGTCCGTGGAGTCGGCGGCGCAGGACGGCTCGGTCGGGGAGAGGCCGGGGAGCGGCTGCGGCTTCCGCTACAGGGGAAGCTCCTTCATGCGGAGCGGCGAGGTGGTCTCCCGGGTGAGGATGCGCCTTCGGGCCGGCGACCCGGCCGAGCTGCGGGAGAGGGCCGCCGGCGTGCTCGCCCTCCGCCGGGAGAGGCTCCCCCTGCGGCAGCCCAACGCCGGCAGCGTCTTCCGCAGGCCGGACGACGAGCACCCGCCGGGGCTGCTCATAGAGGAGTGCGGCCTCAAGGGCAGGAGGGTCGGCGGAGCGGTGGTCTCCAGCCTCCACGCCAACTTCATACTGAACGACGGCACGGCCACCTCCTCCGACATAGCCTCTCTCATCTGTATAGTACGCGATGAGGTGCGCGCCGCCACGGGCATCCTCCTCGGCGAGGAGGTCCGCTACCTGGGAACGGAGGGCTGGTCATGCTGAGCAGGATACTGGAAGGCGAGTCCGGCTGCCTCCGCGGCCTGCTGGAGCCGGGACCCCTGCTGGTGACAGGGGCGGCGGGCTTCGTGGGCGGGCACCTGATGCGCGAGCTGGGAATGGGCCCCGGCGACGTGGCCGCGGACGTGACGACGGACTACGAGGTGCCCGAGGGGGTGAGGAAGGTGGTCTGGGAGCTGCCCTCCCCGGCACCGCCGGACCTGCCGGAGGTGCGCTACATAGTCCACCTGGCCGCGATGAGCTCGGTCTCCCGCTCCCTCAGGGAGGTCCACAGGGCCTACGAGATAAACCTGATGGGAACGGTCTCGGTTCTGGAGTACATGGCGGCGTCATGTCCGGGTGCCAGGCTGCTCCTGGCGAGCTCCGCCGAGGTCTACAGGGCCACCGACGACCTGATAACCGAGCAGAGCGAGATAGGCCCGAGGAACCCCTACGGCACCACGAAGGCCGCCGCGGAGATAGCCACCTTCCAGTTCGCCCGCAACTACGGTCTGGACATAGTCGTGGCCAGGTCCTTCCCCCACTTCGGGCCGGGCCAGTCGGCCGGGTTCGCCTTCCCGTCCTTCTGCAGGAGGATAATAGGGGCGGGCGCATCCGGCCCCCGCAGCATAAGGGTCGGAAACCTCAACCCGGTAAGGGACTACCTGTACGTGACGGACGTGACCAGGGCCTACGGCTGCATCCTCGGCCGCGGCCTCTCCGGGAGCATCTACAACGTGTGCACCGGCCAGGGGAACAGCATAGGCGACATGGTCGAGATGCTCATCGAGGTCTCCGGCGCGAAGCTGGAGCTCTCGGTGGACAGGGAGCTCTTCAGGCCGGCTGACGTCGAGTTCCAGGTCGGCGACCCGAGAAGGCTCACCTCGCTCCTCGGCTGGAGCCCGGTCGTCTCCAGGCGGGAGGGCCTCGAGAGGCTCCTCGATTGGTGGAGGGAGAGGACATGACCCCGCTCCTGCTGGTCCTGGCCCTGCTCGGCAGGATAACCGAATGGGAGCACCATACCTCCCTCTCCGGCGTCAGCGCCCTGTATCTGGACGGAGACATCGTGGCGGCGGCGACCAGCGGCGGCGTGGCCTTCGGCACGCTCTCCGCCTCCGGCCTGGAGTGGGACTCCACCTACGCCTACCCCGGCGAGCTGAGCCACAGCGACGTCAGGTGCCTGGTGCCCGACGGCTCAGGCAACCTCTGGATGGGCACCTACGGCGGCGGGATAGACGTGCTGGCCCCGGGCGGCGGCATGTCGCACTACGGACAGCTGGAGGGGCTCCCCCTCTCGCTCCGCATCAACGCCATACTGCCCGACTCCACCGTGTGGGTCGGCACTACCGAGGGCCTCTGCTCCCGGGAGCTGGGCTACTTCGAGGTCTGGACCGGATACAGCACCGGCGGCGGCCTCCCCTCGGACATAGTCAACGCCCTGGCGGTGGTGGACTCCGGGCTCGTGGTCGGCACGGAGAGCGGAATAGCCCTGCTCAGGGCCGGCTCCTACCCCGGCTCCCCCTCCTCCTGGTACGCCTTCCCCGGGGCGTCCGGACTGAACGTGCTGGACCTGGCGGTCTTCGGGGACACGGCATGGGCAGCCTGCACGGACGGTCTCTACCTGATGCCGCCGGGCGGCATCTGGAGCGAGGAGGTGGACTATCCTGGCGAGCAGCCCATCTCCCTGGCCCACGACGGCCGGAGCCTGGTCGTCGGCGGCAAGGGGGACGTCTCGCTGCTCGGGCCGGAGGGCTGGAGCCGCCACACGCAGGACCTCCAGGGACAGATGGTACGGGACGTCGTCTGCCTCGGGGGTGACAGCCTCCTCCTGGCCCAGACCGGCACCTTCTCCGAGGAGAGGGCCAACGGCAACGGAGTCGCGCTCGGCGTCCCCGGCTCCTTCGAGAGCCGCGTGCCCCCCGGCGCCCCGTCGAACGACCTCGAGTCGGTGACGGTCGACGAGAGGGGGGACCTCTGGGTTGGCAGCGACGACCACGGCGCGGCGGTGCTCTCCGGAGGGGAGTGGACCGGCTTCGTCTCCGAGCTCCCGCGGAAGTTCCAGGTCTTCGTCTGCCGCGCGGACTACTCCGGCGGCGTCTTCCTGGCCCCCTACAACAACGGGATGGTATGGGTCGACTGGAAGGGGACGCCGGGGCGCGACGACGACGAGCTGATCTACTGGACCTCCGGGGAGGGCGGGATGCTGAACGACCAGGTGACCGACGCCAGGATGGACGCCTCCGGCTCCCTCTGGATTGGCCAGGAGCCCTACTGGCAGACCCCCTCCGAGCCGAGCGGCGTATCCCGGCTCACCTGGACGCCCGGCGACCAGGGGAGCGCCTCCTGGAGCAGCGTGCGGACCACCGACGGGCTGCCCTCCGGCTTCGTGAGGGCGGTGCAGCCGGTCACTCACTCCACCGCCTGGGTCGGCACCGAGGGGGGGCTGGCCCTGGTGGACGTCTCCTCCTCCTCCGTGCTCCGGGTGCTCGGCAGCGCCGACGGGCTCCCTTCGTCCGACATCCGCTCCCTGGCGCTCCACCCGACCGGCGACGTCTACGTGGGCACCGCCAACGGCCTGGCGCTCATCGAGAGCTCCGGGAGCGTCAGGGATGTCCCGGACGTCTCCGGAAGCGTCGAGGCTCTTCAGGTGGACAACCTCTCCGGCCTCTGGATAGCCACCAGCGAGGCCCTCTACAGGCTGATGCCGGACGGCGGGATGGAGGAGTACAACGAGCTGAACTCGCCGCTGCTCTCAATGGAGCTCAGGGCGATGGCCGCCGACCCGGACGCCGGGCGGCTCCACCTGGTTACCGACCACGGCCTGTGGAGCCTGGTCCTGCCCCGGGGGATGTCCGGCGAGCTGCCCACGGCGCAGGTCTTCCCGAACCCCTTCCTGCCCGACCGGGACGGCATCCTCAGGCTGGCCGGGCTGCCGGACCGCCCACTGACGTTCCGGGTGTTTGACCTGACCGGCACCCTTGTTTATGAGTCGGAATCGCCCGATCGGGACCGGTTCTCCTGGGACGGCTCGGACGAAGGCGGAGAGCCGCTCTCCTCGGGGACCTACATCGTCGAGATAAGGCAGGACGGGACCGGCAGGCTGGTCAAGCTGGCCCTGGTCCGGTGAGCACCTGACGGGGGTCTTTGGAACAATGAAGGGCGTAGTACTTGCAGGCGGCCTGGGCACGCGCCTCAGGCCGCTGACGAGCATAACGAACAAGCACCTCCTCCCGGTCTACGACAGGCCGATGATATTCCACCCGCTCCAGAAGCTTGCCGAGGCAGGCATACGGGACGTGATGCTGGTCACCGGCGGGAACAGCGCCGGCGACTTCCTGAGGCTGCTGGGCGACGGCAGCCTCTTCGGCCTCCGCACCCTCAACTACGCCTACCAGGTGAGGGAGGGGGGGATAGCCGAGGCCATCGGCCTGACCAGGTCTTTCGTCGGCGGAGACCGATTCGTAGTCATCCTCGGGGACAACATGCTCGAGGACCCGCTGAGGCCGTACCTCGACGCCTACGACGAGCAGGAGCGGGGCGCGCGCATACTGCTGAAGAGGGTTCGGAACCCGAGCGACTACGGCGTGGCGGAGCTGGAGGGCGACAGGGTGGTCTCGATAGTGGAGAAGCCGGAGGACCCGGTGAGCGACTACGCCGTGGTGGGCGTCTACATGTACGACGGCTTCGCGTTCGAGGTGATAGACCGGCTCTCCCCCTCGGACAGGGGCGAGCTGGAGGTGACCGACCTGAACAGCGCCTACCTCGAGAGGGGGCTCCTGCGGGCGGACGTGCTGGAGGGCTGGTGGTCTGACGCCGGCTGCAGCATCGACGGCCTCATGGAGGCGGGCATCAAGGCGAGGGAGCTCTCGCTGGGGAGCGGCAGTTGAGGGTCCTGGTCACCGGGGGTGCCGGCTTCATAGGCACCAACCTGGTGCGGATGATGCACCGGGAGCGTCCTGGGTGGGGCATCACCGTCCTGGACAAGCTCACCTACGCCGGCAGGCGGGAGAACCTCGCGGACCTGGAGGGGTCCGGGCGGTACCGGTTCGTCCACGGCGACATCTGCGACCCGTCGGCGGTCCGTGACGCCATGGAAGGCTGCGACGCGGTGGTCAACCTGGCCGCCGAGACCCACGTCGACCGCTCCATAGACGACTCCGCTTCGTTCGTGAGGACCGACGTAGAGGGGGTCAGGGTGCTGCTGGAGCAGGTCCGGTCGCAGGGGTGCGGCCTCTTCCTGCAGGTCTCCACCGACGAGGTCTACGGCAGCGTTGCGGAGGGGAGGTCCCGGGAGGAGGACCCGCTCCGCCCCAGGAGCCCCTACTCCGCCTCCAAGGCGGGGGGCGAGCTGCTGGCCATGAGCTACCACGTCACCCACCGGTCTCCGGTCGTGGTCACCAGGGCCTCGAACAACTACGGCCCCTGGCAGTACCCGGAGAAGCTCGTGCCCCTCTTCCTGACCAACGCCTTCGAGGGGGAGCCGCTGCCGCTCTACGGCGACGGGCTCAACAGGCGTGACTGGCTCTACGTCGACGACCACTGCAGGGCGCTGCTGCTGGTCCTGGAGCGGGGGGAGCCGGGAACGGTCCTGAACATCGGCGCAGGCGAGGAGATGACCAACCGGGAGGTGACGGAGGCCATACTGGACGCCACCGGTGCGGACCCTTCACTGGTGCGCTATATTGACGACCGCCCCGGGCACGACAGGCGCTACGCTCTGGACGTCGGCCGCGCCGGTGAGCTGCTCGGGTGGAGCGCCTCCACCGGCTTCCGGGAGGGCATCCGGCTCACCGCGGCCTGGTACGCCGCGAACGAGGAGTGGTGGAGGGAGATCAAGAGCGGGAGGTTCCGCGCATACTATGAGAAGATGTACGCGGAGCGCCTGAGCAGGTCGGCGGGCACCCGTTGAGGGTGCTGGTCACCGGCGGTGCGGGCTTCATAGGCAGCCACCTCTGCGAGAGGCTGCTCGGCGACGGCCACGAGGTCCTCGCGATGGACAACCTCCTCACAGGCTCGGTGGACAACATCGCCGCCCTTGCCGGCCGGTCGGACTTCTCCTTCATCCACCACGACGTGACCAACTACATTTTCGTGCAGGGGCCGGTGGATTTCGTGATGCACCTGGCCTCCCCGGCAAGCCCCGCCGACTACCTGGCCTATCCCATACAGACGCTCAAGGTAGGCTCCCTCGGCACCCACAAGGCCCTCGGCCTGGCCCGGGAGAAGGGCGCCGGCTTCCTCCTGGCCTCCACCAGCGAGGTCTACGGAGACCCGCTGGTCCACCCGCAGCCGGAGGACTACTGGGGCAACGTGAACCCGGTGGGGCCCCGGGGCGTCTACGACGAGGCCAAGAGGTTCGCCGAGGCCATCACCTTCGCCTACAGGCGCTTCCACGGGATGGACACCAAGGTGGCAAGGATATTCAACACGTACGGCCCCCGCATGCGCGCCGACGACGGCAGGGTGGTCCCGGCGTTCATCACGCAGGCGCTGGAGGGCCGTGAGCTCACGGTATTCGGCGACGGCGGCCAGACACGGAGCTTCTGCTACGTCTCCGACACCGTCGACGGTCTGGTCAGGCTGATGGAGAGCGACTTCGCCGGGCCGGTGAACATCGGCAACCCCGGCGAGATGACCATACTGGACTTCGCCCGCTTCGTGCTGGACATGGTCGCCCCCGGGGGCGGCATAGCCTTCCGGGACCTCCCCGTCGACGACCCGAAGGTGCGCAGGCCGGACATCTCGCTGGCCGGGGAGGCGCTGGGCTGGAGGCCGCTGGTCTCCCTCGAGGACGGCCTGGCGGAGACGGTCGAGTACTTCCGCGCGCGGACCCCGGCGGCCGGGCGGGCAGAGAGGGAGAGCGCGGGATGAGCGACCTGAGCCGGAGCTTCGCCGGGAGATGGATAGCCGCAATTGCCGCCAATCTGCGGAGGATAGCGGTATTCTGCCTGGTCATCGCGGTGGCCAGCGGCGTGTGGGCCCTCACCCGGGAGGAGATGTGGGACTCGGCCGCCGTGGCCATGGTCCCCGGCAGCACCAGCTCTCTGGCCGGCGGCCTCGGCGGCCTGGGCGCCATCGTGGGCGCTGGAGGCCTCGGGGACGTTACCGGACTCTCCGACATGCTCACCGGCATGGGGACCCCGGGCGGCGTGGACATCAACCTGGTGATGCAGGTCCTCTCCTCCAGGACGGTCATCGAGAGGGTCATCCTCAGGCACGGGCTGCTGGACGACCTCAAGGTGCCAACGATGGACCACGCGCTGATCAAGATGGGGAAGCGCGTCTCGGTGACCCTGTCGACGGAGGGCTTCATTGTCGTCAGCGCCAGGGCTGACAGCAGGGAGCTGGCCGCCGCCATCGTCAACGACATCATCCAGTTCGGTAACGAGGAGCTGGACTCCATCATCACCAGCCAGGCCAGGAGGGCCAGGATAAGGACCGAGGCGGCGGTGGAGGAGGCGGCCGACTCCCTGGAGGCCGCCCAGGAGCGGCTGGAGGAGTTCAGGGTCGGCACCGGGCTCATCTTCCCCGAGCAGCAGGGCGTCGAGGCGGTCTCCATGCTGAGCCAGCTGGAGACCCAGCTACTGCTCAGCGAGGCGGAGCTGGCCGGAGTCGCCGCAACGGTCGCCTCCGGCGCGCCGGCCTACATGGAGATATCCGCGACGGTGGGCTTCCTCAGGGAGGCCATCGGGTCCAGGATGACGGAGGCGGGGGAGAATGCCCTCTTCCCGGCCGTGGACAGCCTTCCCTCGCTCCTGAGGGAGTACGAGGGCCTGAGCATGGACCTGGAGACCAGGCGCGTGGTCTACCTGCTCCTGCTGCAGGAGCTGGAGTCCCTCCGCGTTGACGAGGCCAGGCAGAGCCCGACCGTGGAGGTGGTGGTGCCGGCCATACCCTCGGCGCTCCGGGCCTATCCCAAGCGCAAGAACATCGTGTTGAGGAACACCGCCATTGCCCTTCTCGTCGCGCTGCTCTGGATTGCGGTGCTCACCTTCGTGCGGGGGCTCCTCCGGGACGAGGAGCAGGGACCGTACTGGAGGAAGGTGCTGCGCACCGCAGGCAGCCAGCTCTACCTGGTGCGCCGTCGGCGCAGGGGGGAGGACTAGCCCCTGGCCGATCCGGTGGTGAGGGAGCTCGACCCGGGCAGGGACCTGGAGGACTGCCGGCGGGTCTGGCGGGACGCCGGCTGGCTGGAGAAGGGCCAGGAGGATATCCTGGACATCTACCTGGCCGGCCATCACGGACTGGTGGGCGAGGCCGGCGGCAGGGTGGAGGCGCTCGGCCTCTCGACCCCCGGCTCGGTCCGCTACCTGGGACGGGACATACCACTCTGCGCCGTGACGTCGGTCACCACCGGTTATGCGGGCAGGAGGAGGGGGCTCGCAGGCAGGTTGACCGCCGGTCTCCTCGCCCGCGGGGCGTCGGAGGGCGCCGCCCTCGCCGGCCTCGGCATGTTCGAGCAGGGCTTCTACGACAGGCTCGGCTTCGGGACCGGCCCCTACGAGACCATCATCTCCCTCGACCCGGCCATGCTGGAGCTGGACGTTGACCCGCCGGTACCCGCCAGGCTGACACCGGAGGACTACGGCAGGGTGCACCGCTGCAGGCTGGCCTCGTCCAGGGCCCACGGCAACGCCACGCTCTTCCGCGAGGAGATAACGAGGGCGGAGATGCGCTGGGCCAGGAACGGTTTCGGCCTCGGCTTCCCCGCCTCCCCCGTGGCGGAGCTGACCCACCACCTCTGGTTCGGCAGGGCGGAGGGGGAGCACGGGCCCTACTCCGTTGCCTGGATGGCGTACCGCGACGGCTTCCAGCTGCTGGAGCTGCTGGCCCTCCTCCGATCCCTGGGCGACCAGGTGAGCCTTGTGCGCCTGGCGGAGCCGCCCGGCGTCCAGCTTCAGGACCTGGTCAGGATGCCGCTCAGGACGGCCAGGGCCACGAAGGGGGGCAGGTTCCCGGTCAGGGCGGAGGCGGTGGCCTACTGGCAGCTCCGGATGCTGGACGTCGAGCGCTGCCTGGCGGAGACCCGCCTGCCGTGGGACGGTCCCGAGATGAACCTCCGGCTGGAGGACCCGGCAGACCGCCTCATGCCGGAAGACGGAGGCTGGCGAGGCGTTGCCGGCTCGTACGTGGTCAGGCTGGGGAGGGAGTCCTCGGCCGAGAGGGGCCGGAGGGAGGGACTGCCCCTCCTGGAGGCCTCGGTGGGAGCCTTCACGAGGATGTGGCTGGGGGTGAGACCGGCCGGCGGCCTCAGGCTCACCGACAGCCTGGCAGGGCCGGACGGCCTGGTGTCGGACCTGGACGAGGCGCTGCGGCTCCCCCGGCCCCGGATAGCCTGGGACTACTAGGCGTGCCCACCGAGGTCCTGGGCATAGTGGGGAGCCCGAGGAGCTCCGGCTCCACCGCCGCGCTGGTCCGCAGGGCGCTGGAGGGAGCCCGGGACGCCGGCGCCACGACCGGCGAGCTGCTCCTCGGCGATATGGACGTTGGCGGCTGCGTCGCCTGCATGTCCTGCAGGGAGACCGGCGAGTGCGCCCTGCGCGACGACATGCAGGCGGTGTACCGGGCCCTCCGCTCCTGCGACATGGTCGTCCTCGGCACCCCCATCTACTTCTTCACGATGACCGCCCAGATGAAGGCCTTCACCGACCGCCTCTTCGCCGTACTCGGCGACGGGATGGAGAAGCGCCTGGGCAGCAGGCCGGCGCTCCTCGTGGTGACCCAGGGGGCCGACTCGCCGGAGCTCTTCTCCCGGGAGATCGACAGCATGCGGAGAGCCTGGGAGATGGCCGGGATAGTGGTAGGGTCGACCGTGCTGGGCTGCGCCATCCCCGACTCCGGCCCGGAGCCGGGCGGCTCCCTCTTCCGGGAGGCCTACGAGGCGGGCAGGGAGCTGGTGGTCAGCTCCGGGGCCTGAAGAGAAGCCTTCGGAAGGTCTCCCCGTCCATCCGGGCCACGAGCCTCGTCAGCAGGGCCATGACCGCCCACGTGAAGGCCAGCCGTCCCAGGAGGACCCCGGTGATGCTGGCCCCGAGCGAGAGCATGAGCAGCGTGTCCTCGACCACCGCGTGGCAGAGCCCCATCAGCGCCAGCGAGGAGAAGACGTCCCTCCGGGTCATCCTCCCCCGGTCCACCTCCCTGATGATGAGCCCTCCCCCGTAGGAGATGCCCAGCACCATGCCCACCACCGTGACCGTGGTGGCCGACCTGCCTATGCCCAGCGAGCCGAGGACCGGCGCCAGGAGCCTCTCGATGATGCGGGTCGCGCCCAGCCTGTCCAGCAGGCGGAGCAGAACGATGAGGGCCAGGACGATGAGGAATATCATCACCATGTTCCTCGCCTGCGATACGGCCCATTCCCAGAGGCCCCCGCCCGAGGGCTCGGCGCTCCAGAGAAGCCTCTGCGGCCCCTGCAGGACTCCGAGGGCCTCGTAGGAGAGGTGGAGCAGGAGCCCGAGGAGGAAGCCGGAGACCAGCCTGAAGGGGATCATGAACCGGAGCCGAACGCCTACCTTCCGCGCGATGGTGGTCTCCACAGGCATGGAGTGGGCCACGAGCACCATGCAGGCGATGACCGTGGCCTGCGCCGTGGTCAGCCCGAGGCCCGGGGCCATCGAGGCGAGGACGACTATGCCGCCGTACATGTTGGTGACCACCGCCGTGGCCCAGACCAGCCCCAGCTCCCCCGGGAGCCCCACCAGCCCCATCACCGGGGCGAAGAGCGAGGCGATGACGCTGACCGCTCCCAGCTCGCTCAGCACCTTAACCACCACGAGGACCGGTATCATGATGCGGAAGAGGGTCAGGCTCACCCTGCCCGCCTCACGGAGCTGTCTCAGGGCCACCGCAGCCAGGTCCACGTCGTCCTCCAGTCGGGTGGGGACGAACATAAGCCTGCCCCGGCGCTGACGCACGGAGCCGGGGCGGGTATCTTCCGCCGGGGAGGTGTCGTGGGAGAGGTTCCGGAGGAGTCGCTGGCGCTGTTCGAACTGTTCGGGTCCGCCGGGGAGGAGCTCTACCTGGTGGGCGGCTTCGTCCGGGACAGGATTCTGGGCAGGGAGAACGGAGACCTGGACATGGCCACCAGCGCCGCCCCCGGTCGGACCAGGGAGATACTGGAGTCCGCCGGCATGAAGGCCATCATGCTCGGAGCGGGCTTCGGAACCGTGGGTACGCTGGTGGACGCCGGCGGAGAGCGGGTCAGCGTCCAGATAACCACGTTCCGCAGGGGCGAGCGTTATCCGCCGGGCTCCAGGCGCCCGGATGTGGTCCTCGGTGGCAGCCTCGAGGAGGACCTCGTCAGGCGGGACTTCACCGTGAACGCCATGGCCATGGACGGCTCCGGCAGGCTGTACGACCCCCTCGGGGGCATGAGCGACCTCGAGGAGGGCGTCCTGCGCACCCCCACGGACCCGATGACGACCCTCGGGGAGGACCCGCTGCGCATGCTCCGGGCATTCCGCTTCTGCGCCTCCCTGGGCTTCCGGCCGGCGCCTGCGCTGCTCCGGGCGGTGGAGGCTCGGAGGGGTGAGATAGACACCGTCTCCAGGGAGAGGTGCAAGGCGGAGATGGACGGCCTCCTCACCGCTCCCGAGGGGCGGTGCGTGGCGGACGCCCTCTCGCTCATGGCCGACTCGGGCCTTCTCGCCTGCCTCCTCCCCCAGCTGGCGCCGGTGCTCCGGGAGCGCGGCTCGCCCCAGGGCCCGGCCCACACGGGGGACGTCTGGGAGCATACCCTGGAAGTCATCTCACGGCTCGGCACCGCGGACCGCTGCGCCAGGTGGGCGGCCCTGCTCCACGACGCCGGGAAGCCGGCCGTCAGGACCGCCGGCGAGGACGGGCAGCCCCACTTCCACGGCCACGAGGGGAGGGGCGCGAAGCTGGCGGAGGATGTCGCCCGCTCCCTCCGGTTCTCGAAGAGGGAGAGGGCCTGCGTCCGGCTCCTGGTAGCCGCGCACATGCGGCCGGTCCTCTACTCGCCCGAGTGGACGGAGAGGGCGGTCAGGAGGCTGGTCAGAGACGCCGGGGAGCACCTGGGCCGGCTCATGGACCTGGCCGAGGCGGACCTGAGGGCGCACTCCCGGGACTACGCGGAGCGGGGCCTGCGCCTGCTGCGGGAGCTGAGGGAGAGGATAGCCGGGCTCGGATACCGGAGGGGCGAGCGGGTCCTGCCAGGGGAGCTGGGCCGCCTTCTCAGGGACGGGCTGCCCGAGGGCGCCTCCCCCTCCCTGGTCGGCGACTGCCTCTCCCTGCTGGCGGAGCTGGTCCACGACGGGGAGCTCCCGGCCATGGCGGATCCCAGGGTCTACATGGCGTACGTCGAGGACCGCGGCGGCATGCTGCGGTTCGCGGGGACAGAGGGGGATGGCTGAGCGCCTCCGGGACCTCCCGGTGCTGGTGGTCGACTGCCAGACCACCGGCGCGTCCCCCGGCCGGGGTCACCTCCTGGAGGTCGGCTGGGCGGAGGTCCGGGGAGGCCGCGCCGGTCCGGTCCATTCCTTCACGGTCCGACTGCCCGAGGGAGAGGGAGTACCGGCGAGGATAACCGCCCTCACCGGGATGGACGACGGGGCAGCCGCAGGGGGCCTGCCACCCACCGAGGTCCGAAGCCTGCTGCTCGCAGCCGTATCCGGGAGGGTACCGGTGGCCCACTGCGCCCGGTTCGAGCAGAGGTGGCTGGACCACCTTGCGTCGGATGGAGGGAACCGGGGCTTCCCCGAGATGCTGTGCACCATGGAGCTGGCCAGGCGGCTCATGCCCGGCCTGCCGGGAAAGGGGCTGAGGGCGGTGGCCGGCAGGCTCGGTCACCCCACCCCGCCGGAGCGGAGGGCGGCCCATCACGTCCTGGCGACCGCGGCAGTATGGCCGGCCCTCGTCCGCATGCTGGAGGAGAGGGGGCTGGACGACCTGGACCGTCTGCGGGCCCTTCTCGCCGAGCCGCCGCCGCCGCGCGGGGAGACGCTGCCGGACCACGCCCTCCCCAGGGAGGAGAGGTTGGCCCTGCCGGACTCGCCGGGAGTCTACAGGATGCTCGATGCCGCCGGCCGGGTGCTCTACGTGGGCAGGGCCTCCTCGCTCAGGCGCCGGGTGAACGCCTACTTCACCAGGCGGAAGGGCAGACCGTCGACCATGGAGATGGTATCGCAGGTTCACGGGCTCTCCGTCTCCGCATGCGAGACCAGGCTGGAGACCGCCCTCCTGGAGATGGATGCCATCAGGGAGCACGACCCACCCTACAACGTGGCGCTCCGGGAGAGGGGCAGGGAGCTCGGGTACCTCTCGCCTGACCTCTCTTCGGAGACGGGTGGGGAGCCTCCTCCGGTCGGGCCGGGAGGGGTGGGTCCGTTCCACGAGGACTCCCCGGCGCTGCTGCTGCCCGAGCTGCGCCGTCTCCTCTCCGGCGAAGGCGCCGACCCGGAGCGGCTGCGGCTCCCGCCGGAGCGTCTGGAGGAGGGAGCGCTGGAGGAGGGGAGGAGGGCCCTGGCCGGGCGGCTGCGGTCTCCACCGACCCCCGGCGACCTCCTTGCCGCAGGCGCAGCGCTCTGGAGGGAGCGTGCCGGGGAGGGGGCCGGGAAGGGGGATGATGAGGGTGGAGACTCCCCGGCGGACGACCCTGCGGCCGGGGAGGCGCTGGACGCCGGATGGGTCGAGGAGCGCCTCGCCCGGCTCCTGGCCGATGCCGCCCGGCAGGTGAGGATGGCCGCCTGGACCGATCTTCTGGCAGACTCCTCGGTCTCGTGGACGGTCCGCGGGGGAAGGGTCAGGAGACTGACGCTCCACCGCGGCGCGGTGGTCCGGGCCGCCTGGGAGGAGCCCGGTGCCGGGAGCGCCGGACCCCCCGCGGAGGGCGCAGGCCGACTGACGGAGGGGCGCCTGACCAGGGTCCGCCTGCTCACCTCGGAGCTTAGGAGGCTCGTGGCCGCCGGAGCGACGGTGACCGTGACGCTGCCCACCGGGCGCGAGCTGGGGGGCGAACGCCTGGAGAGGCTCTTCAGTATGATCTGAGGGTCCGCGGCCGTTCAGGTCGACCATACCCGGAAGGAGCCGGATGCGTGTGCAGACAGTCCTGTCGATAGTGTTCATGACCGCCGTGGCGGCCGGAGGGAGCAGCAGGCTCGCCGACCTGCCGGGGAGCCGGTCCGGCTCCGCGGCTGAAGCCCTGCACGCAGGCGAGGGGAGGGCGGACGTGCTCTTCGTCTTCGCCGCATACTCGTCCGAGGAGGAGTTCGCCTGGGGCCGGTACTACTGGAACCCGGGAGACGAGCAGTTCCCCTCCGGCTGGTCCTACGACACCGTTCAGCCGGCCACGGTGGAGCCGGATGGCTCCCCCTACCACTGGAACGGCGGCCTGGGAAGCGCCATGGACGCGCTGGGAGTCTCCTGGGAGTGGTACGCCACGATGGACGGCAGCGGGGCGCAGGTACTGCCCGACGCAGGCACCCTCTCCGGCTACGGCGCCGTCTTCGTGCACACCTTCGACTACTGGTGGTCCACCGCCCCGGCCCTTACCCCGGGAGCGGTCGACGTGCTCTCGGACTACATGGACGCCGGCGGCTCCGTCGTGCTGGTGGGGCAGGACCTGCACCTGAGCGGCGTCTCCGGCGGCTGGCTCGACGGGTACTTCGGCACCGGGGCCATAGGAGACGACGTCTACCAGGAGATGGAGACCCTTACCGCCCAGGGCACCGGCGGCTCCTTCATGGAGGGATGGTCCGGCACCGCGGACCGGGACCGGTTCACGGACGCGAACGCCTTCTGGCCGGACGCGGTCAGCGGCTCCGCCTGCATCGGGGACGGGACCTACTTCTTCTCCTCGGAGAGGAGCGCCGGGCGGAGCGTCTTCTCCTCCTTCGAGCTGGAGTGCTGCTCACCCCCCGAGGTGGAGCAGGCGGCCCTCATCATCTGCTACTACGTAGGCGTCATCTCCTCCCTGGAGGAGGATACCTGGGGGGCCATAAAGGGCCGATTCAACTGCGGGGTCGTGGAGGGAGGGCCGTGATGAGAGTTGTCGTGCTGGGCTGCGGGATGGTCGGGAGCGCGATAGCCAGGGACCTGGCCGGGGACGACGGCTTCGAGGTGCTGGCGGTTGACGTCTCCGGGGAGGCGCTCTGCAGGGTGGAGGGCGTGCCCGGGCTGGGGACGTGCACCGCCGACCTCTCCGGCGGCAGGCTGGCCGAGGTGCTCGACGGCGCCGACATGGCCGTCGGGGCGGTCCCGGGGCACATGGGCTTCGACGTTGTGAGCGGCTGCCTCCAGGCGGGGGTGGAGGTGGTGGACATCTCCTTCTTCCCGGAGGACCACAGGCCGCTGGACCGCCTGGCCAGGGATCGCGGCCTGCGCTGCCTGGTCGACATGGGCGTGGCCCCTGGATGCAGCAACCTCGTCTGCGGCAGGGAGCACGCCGCGCTCCGGAGGATGGACCGTTTCTCCTGCATGGTGGGCGGGCTGCCGGAGCTTAGGACGCCCCCCTGGGAGTACTTCGCGCCCTTCTCCCCCTCGGACGTCCTGGAGGAGTACACCAGGCCGGCACGCTACCGGACCGCCGGAAGGGTGATAACCGAGCCGGCGCTCTCCAGGCTGGAGACGGTCAGCCTTCCCGGCGTGGGCGAGCTGGAGGCCTTCCTGACCGACGGCCTCCGGAGCCTGCTGCTCATGGAGGACGTGCCGGAGATGGTGGAGAAGACGCTGAGGTACCCCGGCTACAGGGAGAAGGTGGCCCTGCTGCGGGACACCGGCTTCCTCGACGGAGATCCGGTGACGGTTGACGGCGTCGAGGTGGTCCCGATGGAGCTCACGTCGGTCCTCCTCGGGAGCGCCTGGAGGCAGGGCCCGGGGGATCGGGACCTGACCGTCATGCGCATAGAGGTGGAGGGGGTCGGCAGCGACGGGGGGAGCGTCAGGCGGGTCTGGGACCTCCTGGACCGCTTCGACGACGAGACCGGCACCTCCTCAATGGCCAGGACCACCGGCTACACATGCGCGATGGGAGTGAGGATGCTCGCGTCCGGCCTCTGGGACAGGCCGGGGGCGTACCCCCCGGAGGCGGTGGGAGCCTCCCCCGAGTGCTTCGACATGATACTGTCCGGGCTGGCAGAGAGGGGTGTGCTGCTCTCCTCCTCGGGGGGCTGAGCCGGGCTAGGGCAGCCTGCTCTGGAGTTCCTGTATGACCTCCCGGGCCGACGCCCTCATGGCCTCCAGCTCCTGGAGCAGGGCCGGGTCGTTGTCCCGGGTAAGCTCCTCGAACGGCTGCAGGGTGGTCCTGTTCAGGAAGGGGCCGAAGGTAACCTCCACCCCCAGGCCGACCTTCACGTTCTGCATCACGTCGGTCGGGTCCCTCTCGTCCGGGCGGAGCAGCTGCTCCAGCTCCGCCGCGGA
Source organism: uncultured bacterium (assembly GCA_964423505.1). Classification (GTDB taxonomy): domain Bacteria; phylum Fermentibacterota; class Fermentibacteria; order Fermentibacterales; family JCC-6; genus CAYREX01. The sequence goes on from CAYREX010000011.1 coordinate 92,453, forward strand.
AGCGGTGAACCTGACCATGTCGCTGAGCCTGTAGCCGACGCCCAGGTTCAGGTCCCGGCCGTCCCACTCGAGCGCCACGTCGAAGTTGTAGGCGGGGTGGCTCTCCAGCGAGCCGAACAGGCCCCGCATGGGGTTCTCCAGGCCGTCCGGCGCGGCATCCTCCGCCTGCCGGAAGCGCCCGATGCCGTACCCGACGCTCATGCATATGGGCAGGTTTATCAGGTAGTCGAGGTTCTTGGTCACCACCAGGTAGCCGGAGAACCACTGGCTCTCGTCGTACCTGTAGAGGCTGTCCTCCCCGTCCCTCCAGAACTCGTAGTGCTCCTCGCCGGTGATGTTCTGGCAGCCAACGGCTATGCCCGGTATCTCTATGGTCTCCCTGAGCACGAGCACCTTGGCGTTGCCGGAGATGCCGCCGTCGTGGAGGTAGGTCAGGCCGAGCTGCCCCCTGTCGAAGAGCCCGACCTCCAGGTGACCGGCCAGGGCGAACTCGCTCTCGGAGGAGCCCTCCTCCGTCTCGTAGCTGAACGCGGTGAAGCTGCCCCCCAGCATGAACTGGGTGTGCTGCAGGATGTCGGCGTTCGGGGAGTCTATGACCCCGGGCCTGGCGAACGGCAGCGAGGCCGCCAGGAGCGGCGCCGCGACCGCCATGGCCGCAAGGGGGACGAGCGTGGTCTTCATCTTCGGTACACCTCCGGTTCGGAGGTGAAGATACGCGCGGCCGGGTCGGTCAGCAATAGTCACCGGTCACCTGGCCATGGACGGGGGGAGCCCCCTGGGCCTCCTCTCGAGGCCGCGAAGGAAGCCGGCGAGACCGGCGATGTTCCTCCTCATGTCGAACAGCCCGGCGCAGGCCTCGGGGGTCGCCGCCCCGCGCATCGCGCCCCGCCTCCAGTCCTCGAGTATCCCCCCGAGTGCCGCGGCAAGCGAACCCGGGTCGGGCGGACAGACGTAGCCGGCGCCGAGCCTGCGCATGAACGAGGTCAGGTCACCCTCGCGGGCCACGGCGAGCACCGGCCTCCCGGCGACCACGTACTCGGCCAGCTTCGCCGGGTTCTTCACCTCGCTGCCCGGCCTGTCGCTCAGCATCGCCAGGAGCAGGTCCGCCCTCCTCTGCTCCCGGGCCGCCTCCTCCGCCGGCAGACGCCCGAGAAGCTCCGTGACCCGGCCGCAGGCGCCGCTCCGCAGGCGCTCGGCCAGCCACGGCTCGACGTAGCCTGCCACCACCAGGCGGATGGGCGCGTCCGGCTCCCGGGAGAGAAGCATCGAGAGCGCCTCCGGCAGGAGCTCCGTGGCGTTCTCGGCGAAGAGGTTGCCGGTGTAGGCCACCCTGAGCAGCCGGTCGCCGCGGGAGGGGGGCGGGGAGCCGACCGGGGTGGTCTCCGGGTCGTAGCCGTTGACCACCTCCGTGGTGGGCGGGCAGTCCGCCCCGTAGCGCCTTCGGAAGTACTCCGAGGAGAGGGGCGTGGTCGTCACGATGCCGTCGGCGCTCCGGACGACCATGCGCTCCAGCGCCGCGTGGACCGCCCGTACGGGGGCGGGCGGCCTCCGCATGTAGGAGTCGTAGAGCCAGAGGTCTCCGAAGTATGGCGCCCACCTCGCGCCGGTCAGCGAGCTGATGGCCCAGGCGTGCAGATGCATGGAGTGATGGGGGCCGGCCGAGAGTATCATGTCCGACCCGGTCTCCCGAACCAGCCGCACGCCTGCCGGTATCACGTCCGGGGCCCAGGTTATCAGCCTGTCCGGGACCATGAGGAACGACTTGAGCAGCCTCCTGAGACGCCTGCCTCGCTCCCCGGCCGGAGAGCCGGCGGCAGTCCCGCCGGCGCTCCCGGGCCGGGGCCAGCGATGGGGCACCCGATGGACCGGCGTCTCCCGGGGGATGCGCTCCAGCAGCGAGCGGTCCAGGTGCATGCCGACCGGGTTGGAGCAGGTCAGCACGTTGAAGCGCCAGCCGAACCTGGGCATGTACTTGGGGAGGAGCAGGTTCCTCGTGTTGGCTCCGCTGCTGACCGGTGGGAAGGAGTACGCCAGGTATACCAGGCTGTCTCCGGGCACGGGCGCTCCTCTCCGGTGGCGGGGCCTTCAGATAGCGTCTCCGGGCTAATATATACCGTAGGTCCGTAGGTTCGGCGGGAGCACGCCGGAACAAACGTCTCCCCCGGCTGTACACATGCGCGAGGGCGGCCGGCGCGCCGCGTGCCGGCTCTGATCCGGGACCGGAGGTGGATTTGGACGAGGAAGGCAGCCTCGTTGTAGCGAAGTTCGGCGGCACCTGCCTTGCGGACGACGAGTCCCGCCGGAGGACGGTGGAGCACTGCGTGGAGATGGTCGGGGAGGGGGGCCGCCTGGTGGCCGTGGTATCGGCCATGGGCAGGCTCGGCGCCCCCTACGCCACCGACACCCTGCTCGGTCTCGTCTCCAGCCCGACAGAGGCCGAGCGCTCCTGCCTGCTGGCCTGCGGGGAGATAGTGTCGGCCGTGGTGCTCTCCGGGCTGCTCCGCGACGCCGGCGTCGACGCCGTCGCCCTCTCCGGCTGGGACGCCGGGCTGCGCACCGTGGGGGACCGCTGCGATGCCGACCTCTCCTCGGTGGACAGGACCGCCCTCTCAGGGCTGCTGCGGGAGCACCGCTGCGTGGTGGTCGCCGGCTTCCAGGGAGCGAACGAGAGCGGAGAGGTCACCACCCTCGGCAGGGGGGGGAGCGACGTCACCGCGGTGGGCATAGCCTGCGCCCTGGGCGTCGGCTCCGTACGGCTGTACAAGACGGTGGAGTCGCTCTACACGGCCGACCCCGAGGTGGTCCCGGCTGCCGGGCGGCTGGAGAGGATAGCCGCGGAGGACCTGAGGCAGATGGCCTGGCAGGGGGCGAAGGTCGTCCACCCCAGGGCGTCGGAGATAGCAGTGGAGGAGGGGGTCAGCATAGAGGTCCGCGCACACGCGACCGGAGAGCTGGTCAGCACGGTCGAGCCGTTCCAGGTCAGGTCCGGCAGGTACATCACCGGCGTTGCCGCAGGCAGGGAGGTGACGCAGGTGGAGGCCCGGGCCGGCCAGGGGGCCGGGCCGGCGCACGGCTTCTTCGCGAGGGTCTTCCGCATGGTGGCGGAGGCGGGCGTATCGATGGACATGTTCAGCGTGGGGAGGGGCCGGGCCGTCTTCACCGTGCCGGTCTCCGAGGAGGAGACAGTCGTGCGGGTCCTGGAGGCCGGCGGCATCGAGGTCTCCACCAGGAGGCCCTGCGTCAAGGTATCCATAGTCGGCGCCGGCATGCACGGCATGCGAGGCGTCATGGCCAGGTTCGCGGGGGCGCTGGACCGCGCCGGCATAGAGATGCTCCAGACCGTCGACTCCCATGCCACGATATCCGCGCTGGTCCCGCTCGAGGAGAGGGACGAGGCGCTCCGCAGCCTCCACGCGGAGTTCCTGGGCGAGTGAGCCTGCTGGCCGTCCTGCTGCTGGCGGTGCTGCAGGGGGTCACCGAGTTCCTCCCGGTGAGCAGCTCCGGCCACCTGGCGCTGGGAGGCATGCTCCTCAGGGTACCCGAGGGCGACATAACCTTCGAGGTCACCCTTCACGTCGGCACCCTGCTGGCGGTGCTGGCCGTCTACCGGGCAGACATAGCGGCCATCATCTCCGGACTGGCCAGGGGGGAGAGGAGGGCGGTCCGTACCGCGCTGCTGCTGGCCCTGGCCTCCGTGCCGGCCGCCGCCGCCGGCCTGCTCCTCGGGGACTTCATAGAGGGGGTCTTCGAGATGCCGCTGGTGGTCTCCTGCCTGCTCCTCGTGAACGGCGGCATCCTGTTCGCCTCCGGGTGGGCCAGGCGTACCGCCTCCCGCGACGGCAGCCCCGGCTCCGCCCTCTCGGTGGGGCTGGCCCAGGCGCTGGCCCTGCTGCCGGGGATATCGAGGTCCGGCTCGACCATATCCACCGGGATGCTCTCCGGGATGGACCGGACCGGGGCCGCGCGGTTCTCCTTCCTGCTCTCGGTCCCGGCCATAGCCGGGGCCGCAGCCCTCAAGCTGGGCGAGGCGACACGCTCCGGCCCCGGCCTGCCGGTGCTCGCCGCCGGACTCGTGGTCTCCGCCCTGACCGGATACGCCGCCCTCCGACTGCTGCTCCGCTTCGTGCACAGGGGGAGGCTCTCCGTCTTCGCATGGTACTGCTGGGCGGTGGGGCTCATCGGCATCGTGCTCTCCCTGGCGGGAGGCGGGGCATGACAGCGCTGCTGCTGGCACTCCTTTCGCTCACCCTCCCGGGTGACTGGCAGGAGGCCTTCTCCGCCGGCGAGTGGACGGAGGCGCTGGAGAGCGCCGGGGAGCTGGTCTCGGAGGACCCTGACGACCCGGCAGCCCTGGCAGCCCTCTCCCTCTCGTACGCCGTGATGGACAGCACCCCCCGGGCGCTCCTCCTTGCCGACTCCGCCCTCGCCCTCGACTCCCTTTCGGCGCTGGCCTGGACAGCCAGGGGCCGCGCCCTCCTCTACGACTCGGTCGACGTGGCCTTCGAGTCGTTCACCATGGCGACGGACCTGGCTCCGGGCCTGGTGCCGGCCAGGGTGGGGCTCGCCCAGGCGCTGTCGCAGCAGGGGATGTACGAGAGGGCGTCGGAGGTTCTCGAGGGGGTCCTGGCCGACGACCCGGGCTGGATATCGGCATGGCTGCAGTCGGCCGTGGTCCACCAGTACAGGGGGGACCTTGACAAGTCCCGCACCGTCATCTTCTCCGCGCTGGACATCTGGCCGGACAACCTGCAGCTCCTCTCCGAGCTGGCCTGGGTGCAGCACCTGCAGTACAAGGACCGGGAGGCGGAGAGCACCTACCTGAGGATAGCGGAGCTCTACCCGGAGGACACCGGGGCGCTGGTCTCGCTCGGCCTGATGATGGAGGAGCAGGAACGGATGGGCGAGGCGGTCAAGGTCTACAGGCGGGTACTGGAGAGGGACCCCTCGTCCAGCTGGGCCTACGGCGAGATAGGGTACTGCCTGGAGGCGCTGGGCAACGTCGAGGCGGCCCGGGAGTCCTATCTCGGAGGCCTCGAGGTGGACCCGGGCTACGCCTTCGCCATGTACAGGCTGGCCGGGATGGCGGAGGACGAGGAGCGGTACGGTCAGGCGCTGGAGTGGTACTCGGCCTGCGTGGAGGCGGACCCTTCCTACACCGACGCCTGGGTGGCCATGGGGCTGCTGCACGAGGCCCTGGACGAGTACGGCGAGGCGGAGGAGTCCTACCGCGGCCTCCTGGAGGCCGACCCGGAGAACACCTGGGGCTGGGGGGAGCTCGGCCTGGTGCTGGAGGAGCAGGGCCGGCCCCTGGAGGCGGCCGAGGCCTACGAGCGGGGCATAGCCCTGGACAGCTCCTACACGTGGGCCTGGGAGCAGCGCGGGCTCCTGCTGGAGGAGCAGGGCGAGGTGGAGGCGGCGATAGAGTGGTACACCAGGGCTGTCGAGTCCCACGAGCCGAGCCCCTGGCTGCTGGGCGAGCTGGGCTACCTCCTGGAGGGTAGCGGCATGCCGGACAGCGCCGCCTCCAGGTACAGGACCGCCATCGGGATGGACTCGACCTACCTCTTCGGCCTCATGAGGCTGGCCCCGCTGGAGGCGGCGGCCGGCGACACGCTGGAGGCCCTCTCCCTCTGGGAGGACTACCGGCGGGTCGGCGGCGACGAGGCTACCGCCCTGGCGGAGCTCTCCTACCTGCGGTCCGAGTGGAGCGGTACCGATGCCGACAGCCTCAGGGAGGTCGTCCGTGCGGAGCATCCCGGGGCATGGATGGACGCCGCCTGGGCCAGGCTCTCGGACGACCCGGCCGGGGCGGTTCGGATGGGAATGTGGATAATGGAGGAGGAGCCTCCGGACTCGGCCTCCGGGTGGACGGACCTGGCTCTGCTCTTCGGCGGTGCGGACGAGCACGTGCTGGCCGACGAGTGCTTCGGGACGGCGGTGAGCTCAGCTCCGGACGACCCTGACGTCTGGTCCGACTGGGGTCTCTACCTCTTCGGCGAGGACCGGGAGGAGGAGGCCGCGGAGAAGTACGCGGAGGTGGTCAGGCTGGACAGCCTCTCCTTCGACGGCTGGAGCGGGATGGGCGAGGCGCTGCTCTTCAGTGACCACTACGAGGAGGCGGAGGTGGCGCTGGCCAGGGCCAGGGAGCTGGACTCGACATCCGTATGGGTGATAGCCTACCAGGGACTGCTCATGGAGCAGACCGGCAGACCCCAGCAGGCCCTGGACCACTACTTCGAGGCGCTCTCCCGCTCCCCCGGCTACGACTACGCCGAGTCCCGCATCCGGGAGGTGACAGACACCGCCTTCGACGCCGAGTGGAACAGGAGGCAGACCAGCGATTACAGCCTCTTCCTCTGGGCGGACGCCAGGGTGGACGAGGGCAACATCAGGGAGCGGGACTACGGAGCCGGCCTGGAGGCCTCCGCGCGGCTGGGCGACGGAGGAAGCGTCGCCTCCGTGGAGATGGACTACAGCTACCTGGAGACCACCTCGGAGTACGCCAGCGACTACGCCTGGTCCGGCATCACCCTCTCGCTCTCCCGGAACCTCTCGGACAACGTGGAGGTGGAGGTCAGCGGCAGCTGGGACAGGCAGCCGGGCACCGTACGCCCCTGGCAGATAAGCTCCTACCTCTCCATCGGCTATGCCAGATGGATCGCCGACTGGCTCTGGCTCTCCCCGAGCGTCGGGCTCGGGCTGGTCAACACCCACTGGTCGTCCAGCGTGGAGAACGAGCGGACCGACAGGACAACCTTCTACGGCTCCATGTCGGCCTGGCTGGACGCCGATGCCGGCGCCTGGCCCTCCCTCTGGCTCTGGGGCAACGTGTACGCGCCGCCGGACGACGGCGAGAACATCATCATGAACGGCCTGGCGGAGCTCGAGCTGGCGGCCTGGGACCCGCTCTCCCTGACCGTGGGGTACAGCGTCTCCTACACCAGGCAGCCGGTCATATCCTACTGGGACAAGTACGAGACCGAGCTGTACACCCGGCTCGTGCTGAGGCTCCTCTGATGCGCGCCCCGCTCCGGCTGATCCTGCTGCTCCCGGTTCTGCTCGCCGGTGGCGCCGGTGCCGCTTCCCTGGAGGAGTGGCGCGTGCTGGTGGCGGGCGCCGACTGGCACGCCGCCGCGGAGGAGGCCGGCCTGCTGGTGGAGAGCGACTCGACCGACGCCCCGGCGCTCTCCGCGCTGGTGCTCACCGGCTGGATGGACGCACGGACGATAGCGGGCGGAGCGGCGAAGGACCTGCTCCGGGCGGACTCCTCCGCACTCCCGCTGGTCATGGCCGCCAGGGGCTGCGCCCTGCTCGCCGGCGCCGCGGCAGGGCAGGCGGAGGAAGCCCTCGGGCTGCTCTCGGGGGCCGCGGACGCCGCCCCGGAAGACCCGGTGGTCCTCCACGCGTGGGGCACCGCCCTCCTGGCCGAGGGCCTCCCGGACAGCGCCAGGGTCCGCCTGGAGGGCGCCCTGGAGGCCGATCCCGGCTTCCTGCCCGCCGCCCTGACCCTCTCGGAGATGGAGGCGGAGGAAGGGGATACGGCCGCCGCCGTACGGCTCCTCCGGCCGTTCACGTCCGGGGAGCAGCCGCCGCCGAGGGCGCTCCTGCGGGTGGCGATGCTCGAGGGGGACGCCGGCCTGGCCGGGACCGTGGCCGACTCCATGCTCGACTCCGCTCCCGGCTCCACCGAGGCGCTCTTCGCCCTGGGATGGGCTTCCGAGCGCGGCGCCCGGACCTCCCTGGCCGTCGACTACTACCTGCAGGTGCTGGAGGAGGAGCCGGGCCACGAAGGGGCCAGGGAGAGGCTCCGCGTCATAGCCGACCCGGACTACGACCCGGAGAGATGGCTCAGGGAGGAGGTGGGCCCAAGCGCCACGGCCAGGGCGGAGCTCTCCATGGAGGGTGGGAACCGTGAGCTGCTGGAGGTGGGCGGGAGCGCCACCCTCTCGTACGTCCTGGACGGCAGGGGCACCTCGGTCGACCTGGCCCTGGGCGCCCGGGCGGTCAGGTGGGAGGAGTCGGCCGGGCTGTTCACGCAGGAGAGGGAGACCGACGAGGGCTGGGCCACCCTCACGCTGGACTACCCCTTCTACAGGGACTACTACCTGGAGGCCGGGGGGAGGTGGGACAGGCAGCGCTTCACCGTCAGGCCCTGGCAGGTCAGCACATACCTGGCCGCGGGATGGCAGGGGAAGCTGAGCCCCCGGCTCACCCTTTCGCCGGAGCTGGGAGGAGGATGGGTGGCCACCAGGTGGCGGGAGGAGGGGACCGCCACAAGGGAGGACAGGGCAACCATATACGCCGCCGGCTCCCTTCGCTACCGGAGGGCCTCGTCGTTCATCAGCAGCGCCGTCCTCGAGGGCGACCTCTACTTCCCGCCGGACTCGCCGGAGGACTTCCTCTCGGGAGGCAGCATCACCCTGGGCTTCCGCACCTTCCGAAGGGTCAGCCTCGGCCTCGGGTACGAGCTGGACTACGTCCGCAATCCGGAGTCCGCCAACTGGGAGAAGCTGGACACCCGCTTCACCACCTCGCTGACAGTCAGCCTCTGACGCGGTAGCCTGGCCTGCGTACCCCTGCGAGTCAGGGTCTGAGGAGGCGGGTTACCGGGGTGCGGATGATCCGGGCGAAGAAGATGTAGGCTATGCCGGTGGATGAGACCAGCAGGATGCCCAGGCCGGCGGCGAGCCATCCGAAGGGGAAGACCGCCAGCGTGCCCACCGTGCCGGCGATGGCCGGGGAGAGGGAGAGGACCATGCTGCTCGCACCCCAGGCAAGCAGGCAGCCGGCCGCCCCGCCCAGCAGGGTCGTCAGGAAGCTCATGAAGAAGACCTGGAAGGCGAACACCATCGCCAGCCTCTCACCCGGGGTGCCCAGGGCCACCAGCACCCCAAGGGCGAACCTGCGGTTGCGGAGGTCTGCCACCAGGGTATGGATGGCGCTGGAGAGGGCCGAGAGGAGTATGGCGGCGGCCAGTGCGGAGAGCGCCGCGGTCACGGAGCCGACCAGCAGCTCGGCCTTCTGGGCGATGCCCCTCCGGGTCTCCGCCCTCATCCCCATGGCCTCGGCCCTCCCGACTATCTCCGGGACGTCCTCCGCGTCCGTGGCGGTTATGACCAGGGCGCTGTAGCGCCTGGTGTCGGCGGGCACGAAGACCTCGTTGACCCGCTCGACGAACCCGTAGGGGACACCGAGGGCGAAGAGGTTCATGTTGCGGGAGGTGGCCTCTATCCTGCCCCTGACCGTTATCGGCTCGTGGTCCATCTCCGCCACGGAGCTCTCCCCCAGGGTGATCTCGGCCTCCATGCCTATGACCCCCTCCGGGGTGAGGCCAAGCAGCTCGTTCGGCCCGGCGTAGCCGGCGTTGTAGAGCAGGAGCAGGTTCTCGCTGAGGATGATGGGGAGGTACTTCGTCGCCGAGTCCTCGAGCGTGTAGTCCCAGTCCACCCGAGCGAGGGTGCTGTCCCCCAGGAACTCCTCCGTGACCCCCTCCAGGGTGATGTCCGTGTAGTAGCGCCTGCCGCCCAGGTAGCCCTCCAGCTGGGCGGGCACGTGGGCGTAGACCTGAGGGTCTATCCTGGCCACCTCCGGCATGGCCTCGAGGGAGTCGCGGACCTCCTCGGTTATCTCCGACCCTCCCTCCTCCGTCTGGAAGAAACCGGCCGAGAGCGCAGGCGGCGTGACCCTTACCTGCTCCGCCGGGAGGTCGGTGGAGAGGAACCGGTCGAGCACTCCGTGTATGCCCAGGCCGATGGAGATGAAGAAGACCAGAAGCAGCGTGGCCACGAAGAGCATCCCCTGGCTGAAGAGGTAGTCCCGCCAGTGGCCCCTGTTCCACAGGTGGAGGGCGAGGCGCACGTCAGTCGACATCCCGCAGCCCGCCGTCCCTCAGCTCCAGCACCCTGTCCGCCCTGGCCAGCGCCCTCTCGGAGTGGACGACGGCCACCAGCGCGAAGCCGCGCTCCCTCCGGAGGTCGTCCAGCATGTCGAAGAGGACCGTCTCGCTCTCCTCGTCCAGGCTCGCGCTCGGCTCGTCGGCCAGCAGCAGGTCCGGAGTGCCCACCAGCCCCCTTGCCACGGCCACCCGCTGGCGCTCCCCCCTGGAGAGCAGGGAGGTGGGAGTCTCGTCCACCCTGACGGAGAGGAGCTCCAGCGTCTCGGCGGCCCGCCGCCTCGCCGTCTCCACGTCGTCGCCGGAGAAGACTGCGGGAAGGATGACGTTCTCCACCGCCGTCAGCCTCGGCAGGAGGTGGAACTCCTGGAAGACGAAACCCAGGTGGACCCTGCGGAGCTCGGCCAGCTCCGCCCCGTCCAGGCTGCGGACGTCCCGGCCGGCGACCCTCAGCGTACCGCCGTAGTCAGGGTCGTGGGTGCCGATGATGGCCAGGAGGGTGCTCTTGCCGGCGCCGCTCCTTCCCACAACGGAGACGAACTCCCCGGGCCTGATGGTCAGGTCCAGGCCGCCGAGCACGTCCAGGTCTCCGAAGGAGCGGTCTATCCCCTCCGCCGAAACGATGGGGTGGCTCACCGGCCCTCCAGACCGGCGAGCCACTCGATGGCCTCCGGCAGGGCCTCCAGGGGGTCCAGCCCGGTCGCCGAGACCGTAAGGGAGAGGCTCGCCTCGGCGCCGCCCGGCCGCCTCACGGTGAGGGCGGCGGTGAGCGGGGCGCCCTCGCCGCCGGGCAGCTCCAGGTCGAGCCGGACCGCCTTCGGCTCGACGGTGTCTATAAGCTCCATGGCCATGTCCATCATCTCCCGCTCGGAGGGGGTCATCATCCCGCTGGGGACGAACGAGAGGAACGAGAGGGTATTGGAGGAGACGAGGATGGTGACCTCGGACGTGCCTGCGCCGGCAAGGGCGGCGATGGCAGTGTCCGCGGAGAGGGCCGCCTCCGGCTCCAGCTCCAGCCAGTTGGCGACGGCACCGTCGGCGCCTGTACCCAGGCAGAGGCAGGACCACCCGTCCCTCTCCGCCACCGAGCCGAGTATGCGCCCCCTGTCGCTCTGCAGGTCCGTCCTCTCGCCGGAGGCGGAGACCTCGGCTGACAGCTCCCCTGCCGCCAGCTCCGCCAGGGAGGGGTGGTCTACGCTCCCGCTCAGGAGCATCAGCCTGGGGGAGAGGTCGGTCAGATTGATGCCCAGGAGGGTGACCCCGACCGGGCCCTCCCGGAGGAGGCTGTCCGCGATGGCCGCCGCCGGGTGATCCCCGAGGCCCAGGAGCCCCGAGAGCCTCCCGGCCCCGCCTCCTGCCTCCAGGTGAACGTGCAGGAGGGAGAGGCCGGGCACGGCCGACAGCTCGTCGTCGAGGCCCGCGCCACCGCAGGCCGCGAGGAGCGCAGAGAGGCAGGCGCACGTGATCAGCGACGTTCTCCGGCGCGCAGCACAGCTTCTCATTGACACGCCTCCCTGGGGGGTGTAGCTTCTTCGTCCGGTAAAGCTACAGGGACCTGTTCGGCCGCGTCAATGATGAGAGGGCCTCGGGGTGCTTAAGTGTCTTGACGGCGGCAGGGGGGTTCTGTATTTTTCTGGTTCGCTTTGCTGGCGTAGCTCAACTGGTAGAGCAGCTGATTTGTAATCAGCAGGTTATGGGTTCAAGTCCCTTCGCCAGCTCCAGGATAGCGAGAGCGAGAGATTTTGGTCGCTCCTCTGGTCGAGGAGCTCGAACGGAACGGCCCGGCGAGGTTCCCGAGCGGTCAAAGGGGGCAGACTGTAAATCTGTTGGCATAAGCCTTCGGTGGTTCGAATCCACCCCTCGCCACCAGAAAAACGAGCGCGGAGCCGGTCGAGCCGGCGGATGCCTGGACGAGAGCGGGAGTAGCTCAGTTGGCAGAGCATCAGCCTTCCAAGCTGAGGGTCGCGGGTTCGA
>CAYREX010000012.1:0-102743 GCA_964423505.1 uncultured bacterium
TAGTCGGGGCGTAGCGCAGCCCGGTTAGCGCGCCTGGTTCGGGACTAGGAGGTCGGAGGTTCAAATCCTCTCGCCCCGACCAAGCATTCATCGAGATGGGGGGGACCCGGTCCGTGGCATGTGCACAGGTATCGGTGGTCGGCGGTACGTCCGCCACGTCCGCCGAGTACGAGTTCGCCGTCCAACTCGGGCGGGGGCTCGCCCGGAGGGGGCACATCGTGGTCTGCGGAGGCGGCGCCGGGGTCATGGAGGCGGTCTGCAGGGGCGCCTCCGAGGAGGGGGGCATCACCGTCGGCATACTGCCGGGCCTTGACCCGGCCGAGGCGAACGAATGGGTGACGGCCACCGTCATGACCGGCATGGGAACCGCCAGGAACAGGATGGTGGTCGTGTCGGGCCGGGTGGTGGTCGCCGTGGGTGGCCGATACGGCACCCTCTCCGAGATAGCCTTCGCGCTGCAGGCCGGCCTGCCGGTCTGCGCCACCGGCAGGTGGTCCGGAGTGGAGGGGGTCGAGCCTGTCTCCGGGGTCGGAGAGGCCCTGGAGTTCGTGGAGAGACATCTTGGAGGTGAGGTCGCATGCTGACCGCTCTGCAGCTCGCGAAGCTGGTTAGGGACGTCCCGGACTTCCCCATACCGGGGGTGGTCTTCAAGGACATAACCACGCTCCTGACGCACCCGGGGGCTCTGGCGGACGTCACTTCCCACCTCGAGGCCCTGACCGCAGGCGTGGAGTACGACGCGGTTGCCGCCATTGAGTCCAGGGGCTTCGTGTTCGGGGCAGCGCTGGCATCCAGGAGGAGGCTCCCGATGGTGCTGCTCCGCAAGCCGGGGAAATTGCCTGCCGATACGATCTCGCAGGCCTACTCCCTGGAGTACGGAACCGCGGAGATAGAGATGCACAGGGGCTCCGTCGAGGAGGGAGCGAGGGTGCTCCTGGTCGACGATCTCGTGGCGACCGGCGGCTCTGCCGCCGCTGCGGCGGGCCTGATCTCCCGTGACGGGGGAGAGGTCGTCGGGGCGGCCTTCGTGATAGAGCTCTCGTTCCTGGACGGCGCCAGCCGGCTCAGGGAGGAGGGCGTGCCGGTGCACTCGCTGATAAGGGTGGGATCGGAGTAGCTCGATGCTTACGGATGAACGCCCGACCCACATGATACGGATGCCTCTCCGCGCAGGTCGCGGGAGGTCGTCCGGAGATGACCGTCCGGCCGCGAAGGTCACGGACGTTCCAACTGGAGAGGATGAGGTATGACCAGGCTTATGCTGGTGATCGTCCTGGCGCTCGCGCTCGCGCTCTTCGGATGCGGAGAGCAGGGGCAGCCGGAGCCGGGACCGGGAGATGACGGCAACGGAGAGGTTACCGGGGATGACGCCGGGACCGGCGGGGAAACCGACGGGGACGGCGGCGGGGAAGCCGACGGGGACGCCGGCGGCGACGAAGAGGCACGCCCGGACGACCGGGACATCACCGGTCTCGCCATCGAGAGCCCCAGGCTCGAGGTCGGCCAGTGGATAGAGTACGGCGTCGATGAGATGATGGAGACCCTCACCATCTCGGTGGTCGACAGCGAGATGAAGGACGGAGTGGAGTGCCTCTGGGTCCAGATGAGCGCCGAGGGCTTCGTGGCCCAGATCCTCATCGACCCTACCGGCCTGGACACGGCCATGGAGGGTTACCAGGTACAGTTCAACGAGTTCATGGCCGACCCGGCGGAGTTCATCCGCGAGAACATGGGCGACACCGGCAGCATGGCCAACATGTTCAGCAACGAAGAGGGCATGCAGATGGCCCTCGAGTTCCTGCGGGCCATCAAGACCGTGAAGTTCGAGCAGAACGGCATGGTAACCGCCATCGACATGGCCGGCGTCGCCGACTTCGTCGAGGAGATGGCCGCCGACCCCGCGTTCCAGGAGCAGTTCAACCAGGGGTTCGCCCAGGGCTTCGAGGGAGAGGGCGGCCCGGAGGCCATGGCCGATGTCCTCGCGGAGCTCGACAGGATGGAGTTCGAGTTCGGGACCACCGAGATGGTCACCGCCGGAGCTCCCATCGAGGCGGTCGAGTTCTCGGTCGAGCACCCGGATGGCGGCATAGAGGTGGCCCTCTCCGGCGACCTCCCCATCATACCTCTCGCATACGCCGAGGCCTTCAGCGCCGAGGACAACGAGACGCACTACGTCGAGGTCCGCGGCTTCGGCTTCGAGGGTGCCGAGAACATGATGCCGGGCGAGCCGGACCAGACCGTACCCGCCATGATGTTCCTGCAGGGGATGCAGTCCCAGATGCAGGGCGGCATGGGAGCCGGCCAGGGGGCCGCGCCCATCAGGTAGACCCTAGGCAACCCTGGACGGGCTGCCGGGAGAGGGGGGCCGCGCCGGACGGCGCGGCCCCTCCGCTTGCCCGGCTGCCCCAGGGGTCTGGCAGCCCGCCGTCCTTTTCCTTATCCTCTCCGGGATGGACCTCCTAAGCGGACTCCGTGACAGGAAGACCCCGGACGGGGAGAGGGACGCGGCCAGGCCGCTGGCCGACCTGGTGCGCCCCCGGGAGCTCGACGACGTCTACGGGCAGGAGCATCTGCTGGCGCCCGGGGCTCCCTTCAGGGAGGCCCTGGTCGAGGGCGCCCTGGGCTCGTTCATCCTCTGGGGGCCACCGGGCACCGGCAAGACTACCATCGCCCTGCTCGTATCGAGGTACACCGGGCAGAGGTTCGTACGGTTCAGCGCCGTGACCGGAGGAGTGGCCGACGTCAGGCGGATAGTCGCGGAGGCCTCCGCGATGCTGGATGCCGGCGGAGAGGGGACGCTGCTCTTCGTCGACGAGATACACCGCTTCAACAGGGCCCAGCAGGACGCCTTCCTACCCCACGTCGAGAGCGGGACGATAACGCTTGCAGGCGCCACTACCGAGAACCCCTCCTTCGAGATAAACGCGCCGCTCCTGAGCAGGTGCGCCGTCTACGTCCTCAGGAGGCTCGAGGAGCCCGACGTCCTTGGCATCCTGGAGAGGGCGGTCTCCATGGACGAGGTGGCCCGGATGCTCCCCGAAGGCATGGGCGGCGAGGTCCTCGAGCGCATAGCCGCAGGTGCCGACGGCGACGCGCGCAGAGCGCTGAACATCCTGGAGGTCCTCATAGGCACGTCCGGAGGCCGCAGGCCGACAGCGGAGATGGCCGGCCGGGTCATGGCCGGCTCCCCGCTGGTCTACGACAGGGCCGGAGACCACCACTACAACCTGATAAGCGCCCTTCACAAGTCGCTCAGGTCCGGCGACCCCGACGCCGCCCTCTACTGGCTGGCCAGGATGCTCGGGTCGGGAGAGAACCCGCTCTACGTGGCCAGGAGGATGGTACGCTTCGCAACCGAGGACGTAGGCCTGGCGGACCCCTCGGCCCTTACGGTCGCCATGAGGGCAACCGACTCCTACGGGTTCCTCGGGTCGCCGGAGGGGGAGCTGGCCCTGGCGGAGGCGGCCTGCTACCTGGCCCTGGCGCCGAAGTCGAACTCGGTCTACGCCGCGTGGAAGCGGGCGCAGGACCTGGCGGAGAAGGGGGGCAGCCTGCCCGTGCCCCGCCACCTCTGCAACGCTCCCACCGGGCTCATGAGCGACCTCGGCTACGGAGATGGTTACCAGTACGCCCACGACATGCCCGGAGGGCTGGTCACGCACCGCAACTTCCCGGAGGAGCTCGGGGAGCCGGAGCTCTACAGGCCGTCCCGCTGCGGCAGGGAGAAGGCTCTCGCGGAGAGGCTGGCCGACTGGAGGAGCGCCCGGGAGAGAGCAAGGGGGAAGGAGAGGAGCCACGGGGATGACGGATGACAGCTCCGGAATACGCAGGATGATGGTCCGGAGGGACCTGGAGGGCGCGGGTGTCCGCGACCGCAGGGTGCTGCGGGCGATGGAGGAGGTACCCAGGGAGCGCTTCGTCCCGCCGGGGACACCGCTCCGCACCGCCTACGGCGACCACCCGCTCCCCATCGGCCACAGGCAGACCATATCCCAGCCGTTCATAGTCGCCTTCATGCTGGAGATGCTGGAGGCCTCTCCGGGGGAGAAGGTCCTCGAGCTGGGCACCGGCTCCGGATACCAGACCGCTCTGCTGGCGGCCATGGAGCTGGAGGTGGTGACGCTCGAGGTGGTGCCCGAGCTGGCGGAGCTGGCCCGCAGTCGGGTGGAGGAGCTCTACCCGGACGCACCGGTGACCTTCGTGGTCGCCGACGGCTGGCGGGGCTGGGCACCGGAGGCCCCGTACGACGGCATAATCGTGTCGGCGGCGCCTGCCACCGTTCCTCCCGCGCTGACGGAGCAGCTCTCCCCCGACGGCGGGAGGCTGGTGCTGCCCCTCGGCGGCTTCGGCCAGCGGCTGGTCCGGCTCACCAGGAATGGCGATGATATACGTACCGAGAGATCGCTGCCCGTACGCTTCGTCCCCCTCGTAGGGGGCGAAGGTGACTGAGACCCGAAGGGAGACCGGACCGGTATGAGGCTTGGAGACCTCGAGCTGCTGGGCAGCCGCTCCGACGATGTGGCCCGGAGGGTGGGGCGAGCCTCCGCTTCCCGCCCCGGAGCGGGCCGTCACCCGGAGCTCGCGCCCCTGCTGGTCCTCTGCCCCGCGGACGACCGGGAGCTGCGGGAGCTCGCCGACATCGACCGTGGAGGCATTCTCCGCCCCTCCGCGGCGATGACGCAGGTTCCGCCCGACCGGCACCCGGAGGGCGTACCGCTTCTGCTGGTGGAGGGGGAGTTCACGCTCGGCCTCCTGGGACACATCGCCCGGGCCGCCCCTGCAGCCGCTCCGGACCCGGAGCGGTACAGGATGCTCCTCTGGGCCAGGATGGGGATGCTCCTCCCGTTCTTCGTGCACAACATGAACAACATCCTGACCCAGGTGATGGGCAACCTTGAGCTCGCAGGCCTCTTCTCCGCCGACCCCGGGAAGATGTCCGGCAAGCTGGAGACCGCCCTGGAGGGGACCACCAGGTTCAGGGACTTCCTCTCCTCCCTGGGCGCGGGAGCCTCGGCGGAGGGACCATGGAGCCCCTCCTGCGAGCGGTCGGTCCTGGAGATGGGCCGGATGTCCAGCGGCACCGCGGTGGAGTTCGAATGCGACATGGAGCCGTTCTCTCAGCAGGAGACGCAGGTCGGCTGCATGGAGATGGGTGCCGTCCTGGGCGCTCTCATCGGCTGCTCGACGCTCTGCGTGAGGGGCTGCGGCAGCGTGAGGGTGGAGAGCCGGAGGCGCTCCGGCTCCATGGAGGTCTCCATCGGGTGGCGGGCCAAGCCCTCGGGAAGCAGGTCGCACGTCCCCGGCATGGAAGCTTGCAGGGGCATGCTGGCCACCGCCTCCGCCCTCGCCCCCCCGGCCGGCATAGCCGTCCGCCTCGGCCCCTGGGAAGAGGTCTCCGGCGAGATCGCGCTCCTCTACGGACTGGAGGCCGCAGAGAGGGAGAGAGAGGGACGGTGAGCGACGGCGGCTCCGGTCGGGGGGGAGAGCCCCTCGATCCTGTCGGACGGGCGGTGCTGGACCTCTTCCGGGACAGGCGCGGCCTCAGGGTCACCTTCAGACAGCTCTCCAGGATGGTGCCCACTGAGGGCGGCGACCTGGATGCAGCGGTCGAGGACCTCGTCCGCCGGGGACTGCTCCACTGGACGGGGCGCCGACTGGCCCTCGCCTCCGAGGCTGGCGTTCACAGGGGGAGGCTGAGGGTAAGGTCCGGCGGCTCCGGCGTAGTGCGCACGGAGGAGGGCCGGATGGAGGTCCCCAGGGGCGGTCTCGGGGGGGCCCTGGACGGTGACGTGGTCACCGTGAGGGAGACCGGCGCCGGGCGAAGGCAGGGCGGTACTCCGAGGGTGCGGGTGCTCGAGGTGACGGAGCGGGAGCGTGACGGCGCCTGCGGGGTCCTGAGGCGCGGAGGAGGAAGGCTGGAGCTGGCACCCCTCGACCCGGCGCTCCCACGGACCATACCCGTTGCCGACACGCCGGAGGCGCGGGAGGCCCCGGCCGGCTCGGTAGTCTACGCGAGGCTGGAGGAGCGCGGCAGGGAGCTCCGCGCGGTAGTTGACTCCCGGGTGGGCGGCGGGGGAGAGCCCTCCTCCTACATGGCCTCGGTGCTCCTGGATGCCGGTATACGTACCGAGTTTCCGGAGGACGTGCTGCGGGAGGCGGAAGCCGCCGCCGCGGAGCCGGTAACGGCCGAGGGCAGGGACGACATGACCGCCATCCCCACGGTGACCGTCGATCCTCCTGACGCCAGGGACTTCGACGACGCCATCTCCCTCGAGCGCAGGGGTGACGGATACGTGCTGCACGTCCACATAGCCGACGTGGCCGCCTACGTAAGGCCGGGGACGCTGCTCGACGCCGAGGCCGAAAGCCGCGGGACAAGCGTCTACCTTCCGGACAGGGTCGTCCCGATGCTGCCCGAGGTGCTCTCCGCCTCGGCCTGCAGCCTGGTGCCGGGCGAGGTCAGACCGGCCCGTACGGTCTCCATGGAGCTCTCCCCGGACGGGAGCAGGACCGGCGCCACCGTACACCCGACGCTGATACGCTCGGACGCAAGGCTGACCTACCGGGAGGCCCTGGACCTGATGCGGGGCGCGCCTGGCGACGCCACCGTCTCCGAGCTCCTGCAGGCGGCCCGCGAGGTCTCCCGGCTTCTGGACCGGCGCAGGGAGGAGAGGGGCGCCCTGGACCTCGGCGGCCTGGAGTACAGGGTCGTCCTCGGCAGAGGGGGCTGGCCGGTCGACTTCGAGCCGGTAGTCCAGGACGAGTCCCACCGGCTTATCGAGAACTTCATGGTGGAGGCCAACGCCGCCGTGGCCGAGCTCTGCAGGTGGTCGGAGCTGCCCGTGCTCTACAGGGTCCACGACGAGCCCTCCGGCGAGGCGGCCACGAAGCTCCTGCAGAGTCTCTCCGAAATCGGCCTCGAGCTGCCGGGCGCCAGGCTCTCCCATCCGGCCGGTCTGCGCGACGCCCTCGAGTCCCTCGGCTCGCAGCCGCTCCGGGACATGGCAAGGGAGGCGATCCTGAAGTCCCTCCGCAGGGCCGAGTACAGCCCCCGGTGTACCGGGCACTACGGCCTCGCCCTCGAGAGCTACATGCATTTCACGAGCCCCATACGCAGGTACCCCGACCTGCTGGTCCACCAGGTGCTGGCGACCATGGAGGCCGGGGGGAGCCCTCCCGGCGGAGAGGGCCTCGAGGAGCTGGCTGCGGCAATGAGCAGGACCGAGCGGGCCGCCGAGGTTGCCGAGAGGGATTCGGTCGAGCTCATGGCCCTGCTCTACCTGTCGAAGAGGAGGGGCTCCGAGTGGGATGCCGCGGTGAGCGACGTGCTGCCTTTCGGGGTCTTCTGCAGGCTGGACGGCGTGCCGGTCGAGGGACTGGTCCCGGCCGGCGCCATGCGGAGGTCCGCTGTTCCGTTCGACAGGGGCGGGAGCCTGCCCGAGCGGGGCAGGGCCATCAGGGTGGCGGTAGCCTCCTCGGACCCGATGGAGAGGAAGCTGGAGCTCAGGCCGGCCGATAGCGGGAGGAAGCGATGAGCATGCTCGAGCTGGCGGACGCCGCATCCGCATGGGTAGCGGAGAGGGTCCGGGAGTCCGGGACCGAGGGAGTGGTAGTGGGGCTCAGCGGCGGGCTGGACTCGGCCGTCTCGGCCGCCCTGGCCGTCCGGGGCCTGGGCCCCGGGAGCGTGCTCGGCCTGGTGATGCCCTGCCGCAGCCTCCCGCAGGACACCGAGGACGGCCTGGCAGTGGCCTCGCACCTGGGCATCCGGGCCCGGGAGGTGGACCTGACCCGGACGCTCGCGACCCTGCTGGAGGACGCCGGCCTCCGGGATGCCGACACCCTCACCGAGGCCAACGTCAAGTCGAGGCTGAGGATGACGGCGCTCTACGCCCACGCGGGCGGGCGGCTCGTCCTGGGCACGAGCAACTACTCGGAGTACCTGGTCGGCTACTGGACCAAGTGGGGTGACGGAGCCGCCGACATCCAGCCGATAGGGAGGCTCTACAAGGACGAGGTGCGGGCGTTGGGCCGGGTGCTCGGCCTGCCGGCCCGCGTCCTCTCCCGGAAGCCCTCGGCCGGGCTGTGGCCGGGCCAGACCGACGAGGGGGAGATGGGCGTCACCTACGATTCCATTAGGGACTACTTCGAAGGAGGCAGCGTGACCGGGCGGGAGGCCAGGCGGATAGGGGAGATGGTCCGGCAGACGGAGCACAAGCGCGAGCCGGTGCCGGTGTTCGACGCCAGGAGGCTCCTCGATGAGGGCTGACGGAGGCGGAAGGAGGGCTCTCCTCAGCGTCTACGACAAGACCGGCCTGCCGGAGCTCGCCCGCGGGCTCCTCCGGGAGGGCTTCGGCCTCTGGGCCTCCGGGGGTACCGCGGATGCGCTCGCGGCGGAGGGTCTGCCGGTGGAGCCCACGGAGAGCATCACCGGAATCGTCTCCCTGCTCGGAGGGAGGGTGAAGACCCTCCACCCGGAGCTGCACGCGGCCATCCTCGCATCGGGCGGGGAGAGGGAGGAGCGCCTTCGGCTTGGGCGGCCGGTCTTCGACCTGGTGGCGGTGGACCTCTATCCGTTCCACGAGGTGGCCGGGCTGGACCCGACCGACCCGCGGATGGTCGAGCTGGTGGACATAGGCGGGCCGGCGATGGCCAGGGCCGCTGCGAAGAACTGGAGGCACGTGGTCCCGGCGCTGGGCAGCGATGTCTTCCCCGAGGTGCTGGCGGCGGTCCAGAGCGGCGACGACGGACCGGACTTCAGGAGGAGGATGGCCGCCAGGGTGTTCGACCTCACCTCCCGGTACGACCTGGCCGTCTCCACGGCCCTCGAGGGCGGTCTCGTGCCCTCGCTCCGGTACGGGGAGAACCCGCACCAGGAGGCGACCCTCCACCTGACCCATCCCCTCTCGGGGCTGGGCGCGGCCGAGCTCCTCGGCAGCGGCGCCCTGAGCTACAACAACTACCTGGACGCCTCGGCCGCCTGGGAGGCGGTCCTGGACATGCCGGGGGGTATGCCCTGCGCCGTCATCCTGAAGCACGGGAACCCCTGCGGGGCAGGCGTGGGAGGGTCTGCAACGGAGGCCTTCGAGAACGCCTTCCGGGCGGATACCGTATCCCCGTACGGCGGCATACTGGCCATGGGGTGCACCGTGGACATGGAGCTGGTGGCCAGGCTCAAGGGGCTCTTCCTGGAGGTGGTCCTCGCCCCGGGCTACGACGGGGACGCCCTCGCCAGGCTCAGGAGGCGCAAGCGGCTCCGGATACTGCGCATGCCCCCGGGAGCTCCCGCCGCGAGGTCGGTCCGCAGCGTGTGGGGAGGGCTCCTCGTCCAGGAGCCGGACAGGGTCACCGAGAGCGTAGCCGATGGACGCGTGGTCACCGACAGGGAGCCGACCGATACGGAGCTGCGGGCCATGGACCTGGCCTGGCGGGTATGCAGGTCGGTGAGGAGCAACGCCATCGTGGTGGGCGACGCCATGGGCACCCTGGGCGTCGGCGCCGGCCAGATGAGCAGGATCGAGAGCCTCGACCTCGCCGTCAGGAGGGCGTCGAGGGAGGGACACGACCTGAGCGGTGCCGCTCTCGCCTCCGACGGCTTCTTCCCCTTCCGCGACGGTCCCGACCGGGCGGCGGAGGCCGGGGTGACCGCCATAGTCCAGCCGGG
This sequence comes from uncultured bacterium, assembly GCA_964423505.1. Taxonomy (GTDB): domain Bacteria; phylum Fermentibacterota; class Fermentibacteria; order Fermentibacterales; family JCC-6; genus CAYREX01. The sequence goes on from CAYREX010000012.1 coordinate 9,662, forward strand.
CGGGTCCATCAGGGACGAAGAGGTCATAGCCGCAGCGGACGAGCACGGCATGGCCATGGTCATGACCGGCAGGAGACATTTCAGGCACTGACATGACACGGGCTGCATGGCTGACGGCTTCGGCGCTTGCCGCGACTGCGGCCACCGCCGCCGTACCGCCCTCCGCGGACTCCATGGCGCTCGCCGGTGACGTCCGCGGCTGCACGGAGCTGCTGCTCCGTATGCTTGACCGGGGCGAGGCACCGGCGGACGAGCTCCTCTACAGGCTGGTCGGGGTCTTTCACGGCTCCGGGATGGAGGCCGAGTGCGTCGCTCTCCTGGACAGCCTGGAGGGGGAGGGTCACGGCGACCTGACCGGGTGGAAGGTCTCCGCCCTCGACCTGGGCGGGCTGACGGAGGAGGCGCTCCCGCTGGCCGGAGACGACCCCTATCTCGCCGCCTGGCTTCGGAGGGAGGGGGGGGCGACCGAGCTCCCTGTCGCACCGCCTCCAGGCTCGCTGGCCGAGAGGGTCGTGGCGGTCATGGCGGCTCCGGACGGCGCCGTCCCGGTGTCCGCGCTCAGGCAGGCGGTCATCGACGCTCCGCTGGCTCCCCGGCTGGCGGGGGAGGTGATGGACGAGCTGGAGCCGGTCCTGGAGAGGGCGGGCGACTGGTGGGACGAGCTGGCGCTGCGACTCTCCGGGACCTCGGCCGGCGGGAGGCTGGACCTGCTGCTGCTGGAGAGGAGGGCGCACCTCTGGTCCGAGGGGCAGGACTACTGGCGGGAGGTGCTCGAGGGGGGCGGCCCCGGCGCCGGCGTCGCCGCGGAGGCGCTCCTCCTGGCCGACCGCTCCCGGTGGGGCGGCTCCCTCACGGTCTTCGACGCGCTCCTCGAGACCGGCCGCGACTCCCTTGCCCTGGCGCTGCTCGAGGCATCCTCCGACCACGGCTTCAGGGCCGGTGCCCGGCTGGCCCTCCTCAGGGAGCAGTCCCGCTGGGAGGAGCTGCTCGCCCTGGCCGACTCCGTCCACGCCTCGGGGCCGGACACCCTGGCGGGGAGGGCCGCGCTCTTCAGGGCGAGAGCGCTCCGCGGCGGCGGCAGCCCGCACGAGGTCTACTACTCCGCATACCTCGACTTCGCCGCAGCGCACCCTCTCCACCCGACTGCCTCCGAGGCGGCGTACATCGCGGCCCGCTACCTGGAGGGCGAGGGGGACTGGGGCGCAGCGGCAGACGCCTACCTGCTTTCGCTCGGCAGCGCCGGTGGAGGCTTCGGTGGCGCCGGGGCCTACTGGCGGGGCGGTCTCTGTCACTACATGGACGGCAGGGGCGGCAGGGGGGACTCGCTCTGGCGGGAGGGCATGGAGCTCTTCCCATGGTCCGCATGGTGGGACGAGATGGCCTTCTGGAGCGCCCGTTACGCCGCGAGGAGCGGCGACGCCGATGGTCACGCGGAGGGGATGCTGGAGGTGGCCGGACGCTGCCCCCGGGAGTTCTACGGCCTCCTGGCGGCAGAGCGGTCGGGAGCTCCTCCTCCTCCGCCCCCCTCGATGCCGGCCACGGAGCTGCGCGGCTCGCCGCTCCTGTCCGGAGCCCTGGAGATGACCGCCTCCGGTTACGGGACCATGGCCGCAGGCGCGCTCTACGGGGCCGCCTCGCCGGACACGGCCGCGCGGGCGGCCGCGCTGGCCCTCCTGGGCGAGCACCCCTCCTCGCTGCGCCTGCTCAGGGCGATGGAGCTCAGACTGCGCGGCTCCGGTACGGGGAGGCTCCCCGACAGCCTGCTCCGCCTCGCGTACCCGGCGCCGTTCCTTGCCGCGTCATCGGAGGCGGGGGCACGCGCCGGGGTGGACCCGCCGCTCCTGCTCGCCGTCATGCGCCAGGAGAGCTACTTCGACAGGCTGGCCGGGTCACGGGTCGGGGCCAGCGGGCTCATGCAGCTTATGCCGGGGACAGCCGGCGACATCGCAAGGTGGTACGGGCTAGAGGGGCCGGACGCCGAGCGGCTCCGCGACCCGGAGACCTCCATCCTCTTCGGGGCCCTCTATCTCGGGAGGCAGTTGAGCGCCTTCGACGGGGTGGTGCCGCTGGCCCTCGCCGCATACAATGCCGGGCCGGGCAACGCATCGAGGTGGCTGGAGCGGCTCGGGTACGACCCCTCCGACCCGGAGCTGCTCATCGAGCGGATATCCATCACCGAGACGAGGAACTACGTGAAGCACGTGATAACGAACTATCTGGTCTACCGGGAGCTGCTCTGAGATGTGCCGGTCCGCGTCCGGGGCCTGCATCCTTGCTCTCCTCCTGGTTCTTCCGGCATGCTCGTGCAGGCCCGGGGAGCGGCCGCCGCCGGAGGTGGCCGGGGCAGAGCCGACCGCGCCGCCCGGAGCCCTGACGCCCTCTCCCTTCCGGGCGGTGGACCCCCTTGTGCTCCAGGGGAGGACGGAGGAGGCGGAGAGCGCACTCCTGGCCATGCTGCAGGATACTTCACCGCCCCGGGGGCCCGTGCTGCTCAGGCTCCTCGGCATCTACCACGGCAGGGCGGCCGAGGACGACTTCCTGCTGCTTCTGGACAGCCTGGAGACGGCCCTCGGGGAGGACCTCTCCGGCTGGAGGGTATCCGCCCTGGACCTGGCCCGAAGGCCGCTCGAAGCCCTTCCGCACGCGGAGGGGGCTCTCCAGCGTGCATGGCTTCTTCACCGCGGGGACTCGACCCCGCCGGAAGGCCTCCGGCTCCCGCCGCCGCGTGGAGCGGCCGAGACCTGCATAAGGGCGCGGCTGCAGCCCTCCGGCTCTCTCGCACCCGCTCAGATGCGGGAGCTCCTGCGCTGCCTGGGGGAGGTGGACCTGGCCGAGGGCGACCCGGCACGGCACCTGGTGGCGTCGGCGGACACCGCAGGCGCATGGTGGGACTCGCTGGTCGCGGAGCTGCCGGAGGAGATGGTCTCGGGGGGCGTCGCGGAGGCCCGGGCCCTCCGGGACGCGGCGTCCGGCAGCCGCAGCCTCTCGGAGTGGGAGGAGACCCTGCTCGGCGGTGGTGGCGCTTCGGCGGTGGCCGCCCTCCGGCTCGCCGGGACGCTCCGCCCCGACTGGACGCTCTTCGACGCGCTGGTGGAGGATGGTCACGCGGAAGAGGCGCTGGCCCTGGCGGTCGAGTCCGGAGCGATGTCCGACCCGGTCTTCGAGGCGGGCGCCCAGATGTCCCTGCTGCTCTCGGAGGGGGAGACGAGCGCTCTCTCCGCCCTCTGCTCGGGCCTCGGCCCCGGCTCCCCGGACTCCCTGAGGGCCAGGGCGGCGCTCTACGGCGCGCTCGCCCTGCAGGCCGGAGGAGCAGGTGCCCGGGCCTGGAGGGGCGCCATGCTGGACTTCGCCCTGGAGCATCCGTGGCACCCGCTTGCACGGCAGTCTGCCTACGGGGCCGGCGTGTACCACGACTGCGAGCAGGAGTGGGCTGAAGCCGCCGACGCCTACATGGCCTCCCTCCGCTCCGCAGGCTCATGGGAGGGCGACGAGAGGGCCCACTGGAGGGGCGGCTTCTCTCTCTACATGTCGGGAGACCGGGAGAGGGCCGACTCCCTCTGGGTCGAGGGCTGCACCATGTGGCCGTCCGGGTACTGGCGGGACGAGATGCTCTTCTGGCTGGCGCGCCTCCGGGACGGGCGGGGCGACGGAGCCTCCGCCGACAGCCTGCTCGAGCTGGTTGCCGTTGAGCATCCCTGGGAGTTCTACGGCATGCTGGCTGCGTCCAGGCTGGGCGGGACCTCTCCGGAGCCGGTCCCCTACCACATGGCGGCAACCGGAGGCGACTCCCTGACCGGGCTGACCTCCCGGCTCATGGCCGCCGGCTGGGGGGTGCCGTCGGTCCGGATGCTGACACGCTCACCCTCAGAATCGGCCGCGGCGCTCCTGTCCGCCTGCGGCAGGCACGGTGACGCCCTCCGGATGATGAGGGCGATGGACGTCCGGCTGAGGGAGATGGGGTCCTTGCTTCCCGAGTCGCTGCTCGGGCACTACTTCCCCTCGCCCTACGCCGGCCTCGCCCGGTCGGCCACGGACACGCTGGGCCTATCCCCGGCGGTGCTCCAGGGCATAATGAGGGAGGAGAGCTACTTCGACCGGTGGGTGGTCTCCAGGGCGGGGGCCATGGGGGTGGTACAGCTGATGCCGGGCACGGCCGCAGACGTGGCCAGGTGGTACGGTCTGACGCCACTCTCCGGGGACGACTTCTTCTCCCCCGGGCTATCGGTGCCCTACGGCGCCCTCTATATTGACCGTCAGAGCAGCGGGTTCGGGGGCGACCTCCCCCTCTTCCTGGCCGCCTACAACGCCGGGCCGGGGAACGCCGAGCGATGGAGGGGGATGCACGGATGGAACCGGGCGGACCCGGAGCTGTATATCGAGCAGATAACCTACAGGGAGACCAGGATGTACGTTAAGAAGGTCCTCAGATCGGCGTGGCTCTACGGGGAGCCGCTTCCTTGACCGCCCTCGCCGTTGCGGCCGCATTCGCGCTGCTGGCCGAGCCGCCGGTGCCCACCATGCTCGTCTTCCCCCCCTTCGGCCACTGCATGGGCATCTACAGGGCGGGAACGGAGCAGCTCTCCGTCCTCCTCGGTGGCCTGGTCAGGTTCGACGACCCCCAGGGGCTGGCCTGCGTGAAGCTGGAGGCCTGGGACGACCCGGCCACGACCGAGGACGACGACGAGCTTGCGGTCTACGGCGTGAACAGCGGCTCCGGGCACGTCATCTACAACGCCGACATGTACTCGCTGGGTCTCTACGGAGGCAGCGGCAGCGGGCCGGACGAGCTGGACGACCCGCACGGCATCGCCGTCACCGCAAGCGGCACGGTCCTGGTGGCGGACACCGGCAACGGAAGGGTCGTGATACTGGAGAGGCGCGGCTCCCGGCTGGTCCCCGCCGGGTTCCTCGGAGGTGAGCTCTCGGAGCCCTGGGACGTGGCCATCACCGGTGCCGGGGGGGTAGCTGTCACCGACAGGGCGGCCGGCGCCCTCCTCCTCTACGAGTCCCCGGATGACACCCTTCCCCGGACGGTACCCCTCGACTCGCCCACCGGAGTGGACGCGGTGGAGGACGAGCCCTGGTTCCATCCGAGCCGCGCATTCGCCGCGGTGGTCACCGGCGACGGCACCTCGCTGACCATCGTGGAGGGGGACAGCGTGGCGGCATCCGTCTCCGTCCGGGACATTGGCGGCGCCGATCTCTGCTACCCGGCCATAGACTACTACGGCAACGTCTGGGTCACCGACAGCACACGTTGCTGCGTCCACAAGCTCCGCGGCGACCTGACCCCGCTCGGCTCCTTCGGCTCCCCCGGCACCGGCGACCGTGAGCTGGACCGGCCCACCGGCCTCGCCATCTGGAGGCGGTACGGCCAGGTCTTCATCGCCGAGAGGGAGGGGGCGCGGTACTTCTGGATAGGCGCCGACATACTCGAGCCGGAGCTCTCCGTCTCCGGCAGGGGCATCACCCTGACCGGCCTGCTCACCGAGGAGGCCTACCTGGACGTCCGTGTCGACACGCCGTCCGGTGGTAGTAGCGTCGTGCTCCACTCCGGCAGGGCGGATGCGGGTCCGCTGACGCTCTCCTGGGACGGGACCGATGTCCGCGGTATCCACCTGGAGGGCGGCGACGGCTTCGAGCTGGTGGCGGAGGTGCGGCCCACGTACTCGAGCAGGAACTACTTCGAGAAGACATTCCGGGAGACCTTCTCCCTGGACGACCCGCCGGCCGGCGATGGCCCGACGGGAGGGAGGGGACGGGGCTGAGCTACGCACTACTCGCGGCCCTGATCCTGCTCTCCGCCTTCTTCAGCGGCACCGAGACCGCCTACTTCAGCCTGGACAGGCTTCAGCGGAGACGGCTGGAGAGGACCGCCTCCGGCAGGAGGGCCCTGGCCCTTCTGGCGAGGCCGGACAGGCTGCTCTCCGCCATCCTGCTGGGCAATACGGTCGTGAACGTAACCGCATCCGCCGTGGCCGCCTCCCTCTCCTCCTCCCTCATCCCGGGCGCAGCGGGGCTCAGCCTGCTCGTGGCGGTGCTGGGGATGACCTTCCTGCTCCTGGTCCTCGGCGAGATATCCCCCAAGACCCTCGCCGTCCGGAAATCCGCCCGGTGGGCCGCGACGGTCTCCGGGGCGATGACCACCTACATGCGGGTGGTCTCTCCACTGGCCGGGCTCCTGAAGACACTTTCCGGCGCCATGGCTGGCGCCTCCCGGGCCACGGAGGGGGAGAGCGACCTGACTGGCACGGACATGGTCTCACTGGTGGAGCTGGGACGCTCCGAGGGCCTCCTGGGCCGGGAGGCCGAGGCGACCCTCTCCCTGCTCGCCCTGCACGATACACAGTGCATCCACGTGATGAGGCCCAGGTCCGCCGTCGACGTCCTCAGGACCGGCTGGAGCAGGGAGAGGTTCCGGCGGGTGGCCGCCGGGAGCGGTCACACCCGGTTCCCGCTTCTGGATGGCTCACGTGAGCGCGTCGCCGGATACGTCGACGTCAGGTCGCTCGTCCTGTCGGAGCGGCGGGAGGAGGTCGAGTACCACTGGATGCCCTCATTCCCGGAGAACGCCAGGCTGGAGACGGTCCTGAGGGAGCTCAGGGCATCGGAGGGCCAGATGGGCGCGGTCTTCGACGAGTACGGCGACTGGATTGGCATAGTGACCATCAGGGACATCATGGACCATGTCCTCAACGTCCGAAGGCTGGATCCCACATCCCTGCCCGAGGGGGTGGCCGTCAGAGACGGCGGCGTGGAGGTGCCGGCGACCATGAAGCTGGACGTCCTCTCGAACCTCATGGGCTGCAGCCTGAGGGCCAGGTGGGCCGAGACCTGCGCCGGCCTGCTGGAGGAGGCGACCGGCAGGATACCGGCCGAGGGTGAGGAGGTCGTGGTCCAGGGGGTCTCCTTCCGAGTCCTGGCCGCCGGCCGTCAGGGGATATCCAGGGTGCTTGCCAGGCGGCTGGACGGGGGCTCCGAGGAATGACGGAGCTCGCCGTGCTGCTCTTCGCGCTGCTCCTCTCCGCCTTCAGCTCGGGCAGCGAGACCGCCTTCTCCGCCGCCAGCAGGATAAGGGCCTACAGCAGGGTCCGGGAGGGGAGGAAGTGGGCGCGGCTGGCCCTGGGGTTCGTGGACGACCCCACCAGGTTCCTGAACACGACACTGGTCAGCAACAACGTGGGCAACGTCCTTGCCTCGGTGATAGCCTCGAGGGTGGCGGCCGCCGCCGGACCCGGCTGGCTGGAGCCGGCGTCCGTCGCGGCCCTCTCCCTGCTGTTGCTGGTCTTCTGCGAGATGCTTCCCAAGCACTACATGCTCCTCCACGGCGAGAGGCTGGTGACGAGGCTCTCCGTGCCGCTTGCCGTGCTCCGGGTCCTGCTCTACCCGCTGATACTCGTCGCCGACGCGGTCTCCTCCCTGATCACGGGCGGGAGGAGGGTCTCCAGGCTCTTCGAGAGCAAGAGCGAGATAATGGGCCTGCTCTCCGGGTCGAGCACCCTGCGGGGCAGGCTCGCCGGGAGGGTGCTCGGGATGGACGCCATGAGGGCCGGCAGCATCATGAGGGACCTGGACGACGTTCCCACGGTCAGCGAGGGCTGCCCGACGGACTCCGCCCTTGCCAGGAGCCTGGAGAGCGGCTCCTCCTACCTTCTGGTGACCGAGCGGGACGGAAGGACGGTCAGGGGCATAGTCAAGGTAGCCGCCGTGGCCGGACGGAGCGAGGTCATCGACTCCAGGTTCATCGAGGGGCTCCCCTCCGTGCGCGCCGAGGACGACCTGATGTCGGTCATAGCCGGTCTGCGGAGGACCAGGGCGCCCGCCGGGATAGTCCTGGGCAGCACCGGCCAGCCTGAGGGGCTCCTGACGCTGGACGACATAGCCGACTCCCTGATAGACGGCGGTCCATCGCCATCTCAGCCCGGCGAAGCCGGACGGATAAGGTGGACCGGAGAAGGGGCGGAGCTTGCCTGACCCACCGGTCCTGGCGTGGGTGGGGCCGGGAGAGCCACCCTGGAGAGCCGCAGCGGCATCGGCGCAGGGCGAGCCGGCTCTCTGCCTGGTCAGCGACCGGGTTGCGCCTGAACAGGCCTCGCGGGCCTGCAGGACCCCTTCCGGCAGACCTCTTCCCTGGATAGTCGTCTCCCCCGCCGCCGAAGCGCTCCCCTGGCTGGAGGCCGGCGCGATCGGCGCTCTTCCGCCGGACGTCCCGGAAGCCGTCCTGCTGGCTCTGGTTCGGGCGGTGGAGCGCTCCCGAAGGCTTGCCGCCGGCAGGAACCCGCTCACCGGCCTTCCGGGCAACGAGGAGATAGCGGAGGTGCTCCGCGAGCGGGTGCTCTCCGGCCCGGCCGCGGCGGCCTACGTGGACATCGTCTCCTTCAAGCCCTTCAACGACCGGTACGGGTTCGCCAGGGGGGACAGGGCAATACGGATGCTCGCAGAGGCCCTCTCGGATGCATGCGCTCCGGCCGGGTTCGTCGGACACATCGGGGGCGACGACTTCGTATGTGTCGGCGAGGGGGAGCGGTTCGGGGAGGCCGTCACCGCCGCGGCCTCCCGTTTCGCCCAGAGCGCCCGGGAGCTCTACGACCCGCCGGACCTGGCCAGGGGGGGCATCGAGGCGCTGGACAGGAGGGGCACGTTCTCCTTCTTCCCGGTGATGTCGGCTACGGTGGTCCTCCTGGACGGGGAGGGCTGCGCCACGGTCGAGGAGCTGGCGACTTCGGCAGTCCGAAGGAAGAGGGGCTCCAGGGGCGAGGTGACACCGGCGCTACGGGTCTCGGACGTGCTGGCGCCCGATGGCGGAGCTCCCGGCCTGCGCGAGCTGCTGGAATGGGAGCGGTCCCGGGACGCCGGGGTGCTGGAGACCAAGGCGCTGCTGGAGGCTGCAGGAGTGCTCGACGAGGCCTTCATGTCCCGCTGCCTCGCTGAGGCGCTGGAGGGGCACCCGGACAGGTACGTCAGGAAGAGCGCGGCGAGGGCGCTCGGGCACCTCGGTGACCCGGATGCGGAGGAGGCCCTGACCCGGGCGGCCACCGGCGCCGATCAGCATGTAGCCACCTGCGCCGCCGGCGCCCTTCCCCGGGTGGCAGGCCCGGGAGCGGGGAGGGTGCTCGCCGGTCTGCTCGACTCCCCCCGCTCCGGTACGTGGGTCAGGCGGGCGGCGGCAAGGGGCCTGGGGGAGAGCGGATGGCCCGGGGCCGCTCGCACCCTGGCCGGTGAGCTTGCCCGCCTTCGGACCAGGAGGGGGCCCAGGAGGGACGTGGCCATGGAGACGGTCGCCGTCCTGGACGGACTCGCCATGACCGGAGCCCGGGAGGCCGTCCTGGCCGCGGGGGAGCATCTCCGGCACTCGGACGCCGGTGTCAGGGAGGCCGCGTGGCGCTGCCTGATGGCCACGGGTGGCGACGCCGCAGCCGGGTTCGCGGTGGAGTCGCTTTCGGGCGAACCGGTGATGGAGGCGCTCCTGGCGCTCCCCCTTCTCGACAGGCACACCGTCTCCCGGGATTCTGCGCTCCGGCTGGACGGCGCGATAGTCCGGGCACTCGCCTCCTCCGGGCCCTGGCGTCCACACGCAATGCGCCTGCTCGGCGTGCTGGCGGTGCCCGGGCCGCGTCTACCCGGTGCCGGTGATGACGGAGCGGTTCTGCTGCGGAGCATGATCAGAGAGCCGGACGAGTCGCTCATCGCCAGGCTCCTGGAGGTCCTCCTTCAGAGGGGCATGGTGCCGGGGCAGCAGCTGGTGAGCAGGATGGCCGCCGCGCTGAGGGGTGGCGGCTGCACCGACCGGTCGGTCCTCGTCCCCTTCCTGAGGTGGGCGGCCTCCGGTGGTTGCCTTGTCTCCCGGAGGTTCCTGGAGGACATGCTGAGGCACGACTCGCTGGCGGTCCGTACCGCGGCGGCAGCGGCCCTGCTCGCGAGCCTGGGGCGGGCGCGGGTGGGCGGACGGGTGGTGCCGGAGGAGGGAGTCGAACCCTCACGCCCAGGAGGCTGCGGATTTTGAGTCCGCCGCGTCTGCCATTCCGCCACTCCGGCACGCGGGGGAATCTAACCGCCGCGAGGCCCCTCTGCAAAGGTATCCGCGTCTTTCGTATTGACAGTGGTTGACCACCGACGTACATTCTTCCTCTTGTCGGGCCCATAGCTCAGTTGGCTAGAGCCACCGGCTCATAACCGGTCGGTCCCTGGTTCGAGTCCAGGTGGGCCCACCAAACTCGTAGAGGGTGAGGGCGGGTAGCTCAGTTGGCTAGAGCACAAGCTTCACACGTTTGGGGTCGCAGGTTCGAATCCTGTCCCGCCCACCATCCCTTGCCATACCGCAGGCTCTCGCCGGGGCCGGTCGGCCTTGGCTGAGGGCCGCGGCCACATCGAGCTCGTCCGGACGGAGGGGGTGCCCCGCGGCACCCCCTCTTCCTTTGCATGGGCATTCGCACCGGTCAGCGCCGGACCTCCCGAGGAAGACCCGGGAGGACCTCGAGCACCGCGAACGGGGGACTGATGGACCGAGACGTCGAGAGGCTTCTTTCTCTGCAGGACATCGACATGAGGATAGACCGCCTCCGCGAGGAAATGGAGGAGATACCCCGCGAGCGCCGCATTCACGAGAGGGAGATAGAGGGCTTCCGGAGGGCCTTCGAGGAGGAGCGGAGCCTCGTGAGCGAGCTGAGGAGCTCCAGGGAGAAGAACGCTGCCGACAGGGATGCCACGGAGGAGAGGCTCGCGGAGTTCAGGAAGCAGCTCCTGGAGATGAAGACCAACCCGGCCTACAGGGCGATGCTCGAGCAGATCAAGTACGCCGAGCGCAAGATGGACTCCCTCGACGGCAGCATACTCGAGCTGATGTACGAGGAGGAGGAGGCCGAGAAGAGGCTGGCCGAGGCGGAGAAGACTCTGGAGAGGAACGTCTCCAGAGCGGAGAGACGCAAGGAGATGCTGGACGGGCAGATGGAGGTGCTCGAGGAGAGGATGGAGGAGCTGCTCGGGGAACGCTCCGCCCTGCTCTCGGGTATAGATGCAAGGCTGCTCGCCAGGTACGAGAGGCTGAGAGACGCCGGCAAGGGGATGGTGGTGGTCGGTCTGTCGCAGGGAGCCTGCGGCGGCTGCCACACCAACGTCCCTCCCCAGACGGCGGTGGAGATTAGCCAGGGCAGGACCTTCGCATGTCCGATATGCGGCAGGTTCGTGGTCTGGACGGATGAGAGCACCTTCCAGGGCTCGACCGATTGACGTCAGATGGTGAGAAGGGGGTCGGGCGGGTGGTCGCCCCCGCGCATGCGGGGGAGGAAAGTCCGGGCACCGAAGGGCAGGACGCCGGGGAAACCCCGGCTCCGGCAACGGAGAGAGCGTGCCACAGAAACGATACCGCCCGCTCTGCGAGGCAAGGGTGAAATGGTGGGGTAAGAGCCCACCGGGCGGCCGGAGACGGCCGTCGCACGGCAAACCTCGTCCGGTGCAAGACCGAGCAGGGGGAAAGGCCTCAGGGCCGGGGGGCTGCCCGTCCCCGTGACCCCCGGGTTGGTCGCTAGAGGCGTCGGGTGACCGGCGTCCCAGACGGATGGCCACCGCCGCGCGCAAGCGCGTGCACAGAACCCGGCTTACAGCCCGGCCCCCGCTCACCCTCCGGAGGCTGACCATGAGGAGATGGGTCCCGAGGCCCGTACCGGAGCCGCATGCGCACGAGGTCGAGGGTGGACTCCCGACGATCCCGGGCATGCCGCCGCCCCTGCTGGAGGTCATGGCCAGGAGGGGTTACTCGGGCGAGCGCCTCTTCGTCTTCATCGACGCCGACCCCGGCGCCCTCCGCGAATGGCGCTCCGTACCGGGAGCCGGCGACGCCGCTTCGGTTCTGGCATCCGCCGTCCGGGAGCGCCGAAGGGTCATGGTCCACGGCGACTACGATGCGGACGGCATGACCGCGACGGCCCTTCTCGTCTCCTTCCTTCGGGAGAGGGGCTCTCCGGCGGCGAGCTACGTGCCGGACAGGATGACCGAGGGCTACGGGCTCGGTCCGGCCGGCGTCAGGGAGTGCCTGGAGTCCGGCTCGGAGGTCCTGGTCACCGTGGACTGCGGGATCGGCTCCGCCGAGGAGGTGGCAGAGCTCTCGCGCAGGGGCGTGGAGGTCGTGGTCACGGACCACCACAGGCTGGATGGGGAGAGACCCCCGGCCGCGGCGGTGGTCGACCCCTGCACCGAGGGCCCGGGAGCCCCCGGGAGCGAGCTCGCCGGCGCCGGTCTGGCCTGGACCGTGGCCGCAGCCGCCGAGGAGCTCCTGGACGGGGGAGGGGGCCGTTCGACGGAACGCCTCCTACCGCTGGCCGCCCTCGGCACCGTCTGCGACGTCGTGCCGCTGCGGGATGCGAACCGCCCCCTGGTAAGGGCGGGGATGGAGCGCATGCGGCAGTCGCCGCCGGCCGGCATATCCGCCCTGGCCGAGGCCGCCTCCGTGGACCTGCGCTCCCTCCGGTCGGCCGACCTCGCCTTCAGGCTCGGTCCCCGGCTCAACTCCTGCGGGAGGACGGGCAACGCCACCCTCGGCCTCTCCCTGCTGCTGGAGGAGGACCCGGCCCGGGCGGGCGTCCTGGCCTCGGAGGTGACCGCCGTGGACGTCAGGCGCAGGGGGCTGGACGCCAGGGTCAGGAGGGAGGCGGAGGAGATGGCCGGCCGCTCACACGGCAGCTGCGTGGTCCTGGCCTCCCCCGGCTGGCACAGGGGCGTCGTCGGCATCTCCGCATCCAGGCTGGCCTCGCTGGTCGGCCTGCCCGTGGTGCTGCTCTCCGTAGAGGGCGAAAGTGCGGAGGGCTCCGCAAGGAGCGTGCCCGGCGTGCCGCTCTACGACCTGCTGGCAGAGGTCCAGGAGCGCTCCGGCATCCTGGAGCGGTTCGGCGGACACTCGATGGCCGCCGGCCTCTCACTCCCGGCGGAAGACGTCCCCAGGCTCAGGGAGATGCTGGAGAGACTGCTGAAGGAGCGTGGCCTCTCCCCGCTCCTGGGTCCGAGACTCTACGTCGACGGCAGGCTCGGTGGCGAGCACCTGGACATCGGCACGGTGAGGGCCCTGGACATGCTGGAGCCGTTCGGCGAGGGGAACCGGGAGCCGGTCTGGATAGCACGGGACGTCACCCCGGTCCGGTGGTGGACCGTGGGCAGGGACTCCTCCCACCTGAGCTGCCTCCTGGACGTAGACGGCAGGCAGGTCCGGGCCATCGGCTTCCACATGGCCGCCTCACGCAGGCTCCTGGAGGGAAGGGTCGACGTCGCGTTCCGACTGAAGGAGGACCTCTTCAGGGGCGACGGCAGCGTACAGCTGCACCTGCTGGGCGTGCGGAGGGCCCGGCGGAGTTGAGCGGGGAGCTCTCCGGGGCGGTCGAGCACGTCTTCCGCGGGGGCGCTCTCGCCTCCTCGGTTCCGGGGTACGCCGTCCGCGAGGTCCAGGTGGCGATGGCGAAGGCCGTGACCCGGGCCATCGAGGGTGGCGGGATGCACCTGCTCGAGGCCGGGACCGGAGTCGGCAAGAGCTTCGCCTATCTCGTACCGGCGGTGCTCTCCGGCGTACGAACCTGGGTGAGCACCGCCACCACTGCGCTGCAGGACCAGCTCGTAAGGAAGGACGTACCCGCGGTCCTCTCCGCGCTGGGGGCCGAGGCGGACGTCAGGGTCATGAAGGGCAGGCGGAACTATCTCTGCCTCAGGAAGCTGGAGTCGCAGGCGGACCCTCCGGGCCCGGAGCTGGCCGGGTGGCTGGAGTCAACGGCGGACGGGGACGTGGCCGGCTGCCCGGTGGAGCTCCCGCAGGCCGCCTGGAGGAGGCTCAGGTCGGACAGGCTTGACTGCACCGGCAGCGCCTGCCCCTTCAGGGGCGCCTGCCACTTCTTCCGGGCCCGCAGCGCCGCAAGGTCGGCAGATGTGCTCGTAGTCAATCACCACCTCCTGGTCTCGATCATGGCCGCCGGCGAGGGGGGCGGCGGTGGGGAGCTGCTGGTGGTGGACGAGGGGCACACGCTGGAGGAGGCGGCCGGCGCATGCCTGGGGGCCGAGCTCTGGGAGGGCATGACCCTCCCGATGACCGACTGCATAGCCCTCTCAGACCTTCCCGTCCATCGCAAGTCTGAGTTACTCGAGCGGACCAGGGAGCTCGCCTCGGCCCTTGCCGGACTGACCGAAGGCGCTTCCGAGGGGGAGCCCTGGGACCCGGAGCAGCACCTGGACCGGCTCGACCGAGTCATCGAGGCCGCCGGAGGGCTGAAGGCCGTCGCCGGGGACGAGGAGGAGCTGCAGCCGGTCGAACAGTCGGCATCGGAGGTGGTCCGGCTGGCCTCGGTCATAGCCGGGGCGGGGACGGAGAGCTGCGTCTTCACCGAGAGGCGCCAGAGGAGCATGCTGGTCCGCTGCGTGCCGCTCGACGTCGGTCCGGGGCTTCGGGACGTGGTCTACTCCTCCTTCGGCTCGGTGGTGGTCACCTCCGCCACTCTGGCGGTGGACGGGAGCTTCCGGTTCACCAGTGAGAGGCTCGGGGCGGAGGAGGCGACGGCGGAGAGCTTCGGCAGCCCCTTCGACTACGGGGCCCAGGCGGTTCTGGCAGTGCCGGAGGACCTCCCGGAGACCGACGCCCACGGTGAGCTTGCCCGCTACGTCTGGCGCTGGACCCGGCAGCTGGCCGAGCTCCTGGGGGGGAGGGTCATGGCCCTCTTCACCAGCTACCGTAACCTCCGTCTGGCCGCGGCGGCCGCGCGGGAGGACATGCCGGAGGGGCTCGAGCTGATGGTCCAGGGGGAGCTGGGCAGGAGGTCCATCATGGAGGGCTTCAGGAGCAGGGGAAGGTCCGTGATACTGGCCACCACCTCCTTCTGGGAGGGGGTCGACCTGCCGGGCGAGGTCCTTCGGGCGGTCATAATAGACAGGCTCCCATTCCCCTCGCCGGGTCAGCCGCTGGTCAGGGCCAGGATGGAGAGGATAGAGGCGCTCGGCGGAAGCTCATTCCGCTCCTACATGCTCCCGATGGCCGTGATGCGACTGAGGCAGGGGGTAGGAAGGCTCATCCGCTCCCCCGCGGATACCGGGGCGGTCCTCCTGATGGACGGCAGGCTTCTCAAGCGCAGCTACGGCGGCGTGTTCCTCCGCTCAATGCCACCCTTCAGGAGGGTCCCGGCTTCGGAGGTGCCACGCTTCCTCGCCGGTACCGGCATGGAACACCCCGGTTGCGCAGAGGTATCAGGTCGAGGAGACGAAGGGCCGGTCCCGGGGAGGAGAGATGGCAACTGAGGAATGCGAGAGCGCCCCGACGGCCCGGGGTTACGACTCCGGCGGCAGGGCGGACCTGCCGGTCCCCGGCGGCGTGCTCTCCGTCCGCGGGCGGTGCGGCCCTCGGGAGGAGGAGGCCGCCGGTCTGCTCCTCCTCACCCAGGTACACGGAGCCGACGTGCTCGCGGACCCGGCATCCGGAGAGCGGGGCGACGGCATCGTGGTCCCCAGGGATGGTCCGACCCCGGCGCTGAGGGTGGCCGACTGCCTCCCCCTCTTCCTGCTCTCCGGCACCCACGTGGCGGCGGTTCACGCAGGCTGGCGCGGGTTGGCCGCCGGGGTGGTGGAGAACGCGCTCTCCGCCCTCCCGGACGCGCCACTGGCCGTGCTCCTCGGGCCTCGGGCGTGCGGCCGCTGCTACGAGGTGGGGGAGGAAGTAAGGAGGGCCGTGCTGGACGGCCTGCCGGAGGACGAACAGCCTTCGGGCAGGCTGGACATCGCCGCGGCCGCCTTGGCAAGGCTCAGGCGCGCCGGGCTGCCCGGCGAGGAGGCGTGCAGGGTCCTGGACGCAGGGCCGTGTACCGTCTGCCGCAGCGACATCCTGCATTCGTACAGGGCCGACGGGGGCAGCGGCAGGAACCTCGTATGGTACCGGGCCTCGGGTAGACGGCTTGCACCGGGCACCGGCCCGGGAGATATTCGAGCCCGTACCCTCGAGGCCCCGCCGACCAGAGGTGCGGTACGGGCCGGACAGGCAAGAGAATCACGTGACAGGAAGGCGGGACCGCTCTGCGCGGCCTGCAGCCCCGGGCGAGGAAGCGCCGGGAGCGGGGAGGACCCAAAATGAGGAAGCTCATCGCAGTCTCGATGCTCGCAGCCATGGCCTGCGGCACCGCAGTGGCCCAGGAGGAGGTCGACGCCACCGCCGTCGGGATAGTCCCCTTCGGCTACAGCGGAAGCGACGCCCGCTGGGTCAGCGAGAAGCTCTACTCCGCCCTGGAGGACGGCATCGAGGAGTCGGAGATATACACGCTGGTAGACGAGGACGACCTAGAGGAAGCCTTCGAGGACCTGGGCTTCAACCCCTCGGACTTCGAGTACGGCGTCCCGCCGGACTTCGTCACCGACGCGGGCTGCGCCATCGGCGCGGACATGATGCTCTACGGCAACGTCTTCCCGTGCGGCGAAGGCCTGCAGGTGGTATGGAACATAGGCGTGCCCGCCTCCGGCAACACGATAAACGCCGAGCCGGCGGTGGTCACGAAGAACACCGGCCCGGTCCGCGACCTGGCAGAGGAGATGGTCCAGGCGCTCGGCGAGATGGTGGGCGGCAGGGCCCAGCAGGCGCTGGACCAGGCGGAGTTCAGCATACAGATGGAGAACTGGTCCATGGCAATAATGTTCCTCCGGCAGGCGCTGTCGGTGGACCCGACGATGGAGGAGGCCAGGCTGCAGCTGGCCGAGGTCTACCTCGAGCCTGACGTCGACTCGACCGGACGCGCCATGGAGCTCTACCTGGAGATACTGGAGACCAACCCGCAGAGCGAGACCGCCCTCACCGGCCTCGGCAACGCCTACCTGGCGCAGGGGGACGCCGCCACCGCGAAGGACTACTTCGAGCAGGCGGTCGAGGTAGACCCCCAGAGCGCGGACGCCTACCTGGGAATGGCCTCCGCCTACCAGGAGCTGGGAGAGCTGGAGCAGGCCGTCTCGAGCTTCGAGGGGGCGCTGGCCAACGACCCGGACAACCTGCAGATAATGTTCCCGCTCAGTCTGCTGTACTACCAGCTGGAGGACTACGAGCAGGCCATCCCGTACATGGAGCAGGTGCTCGCCCAGAACCCGGGCATGAACGGCCTGAGGTCGAGACTGATACAGTCGTACGTGAACCTGGGACAGTACGGAGACGCGGCGGACCAGGCGGCGCTCCTGCTGGAGGCGGACCCGGACAACGCACAGAAGATACTCTACACCGCCCAGCTCGAGTCCTGGGCCGGGAGGACCTCTTCGGCCGTCCAGAGGCTCGAGTCGCTCATATCAGCTACCGGGAACCGGGAGGCCTACATACTCCTGGCCACCATCTACCGCGACAGCGGGCAGCGCGGATCCATGCAGAGCGTCTTCTCCAGGCTGAGCAGCGCCTACCCGAACGACCCGCTGGCCAACTACATGATGGGTGCCTTCTACTACCAGAGCGGCTCCAGCAAGGCCAGGGTCTCCGAGCTCGTCCCGGAGAACGTGCCCACGTGGGAGACGGCCATAAGCGAGCTGAACAGCGCCATCTCCTACCTCTCGCAGGTAACGGGTTACCGGGCGGGCAACGCACAGACCATGATGGACGCGGCGTACAACGCCATAGCGCTCTGCGAGGAGAAGATCGACAGGGTGGAGCGGTACAGCAACTAGGCCCGCAGGGGGTTGCGCTCGCGCAGGTGGTTGCTATCTTAGGGACGTGAGGGTCACGCGATGTGCAAGTGCATGCACTGCGGATGCGAGGTGGGGAAGAAAGCCAGGTCGCATCACCCTCGAAAAGGGTATTAATTGGATGATACCCTGATGGAAGAATTCTTGCTTCTATTAGAGCTGAAGAAGTGTAGCGCCAGGAACCCGAGATGGAAGGCAAGGCCCGTATGAGACATGGATTCACCCTTATCGAGCTGATGATCGTCGTGGTGATCATCGGCATACTCGCCGCCATAGCCATCCCCTTCTTCAGCAGCACGCAGGAGGAGGCCAAGCAGGCGGCGTGCAGGTCGAACATGCGCTGCATCGCCAGCGCCGAGGCCATGTACTTCGCAAGGCTTGGGCACAGCTACGCAACGGCGAACGGCCTGGAGAGCTCGGGCATACTCTCCAACGCCAGCTCCCTGGTATGCCCCAAGGACGGCAGCGATTACGTCTACGACCTGGGCACGAAGCAGACCTACGATACCTACAGGATAACCTGCGGCTTCGACGACGGCTCTACAACTGGGGTCCACGGGTACATCGACAACGGCGTCGCCTCCTGGCAGGGGGAGACCCAGGAGTAACAAGGCTCCGGGTCCCGGGCGGCCCGCAGGTCACATCTCTGGATTCCTGGCAAGGGGGAGCCCCTGTGGCTCCCCCTCTCTTCATTCCCGCCAGCGGCCGAGCTTGCCGCGGCCTCCCCGCTTTCCCATAACTACCCCCTGACGACGGCACCAACCGCCGGAGGGGCATGAGAGCGCACCTGGACATCACCCATCCAGCTCACGCCAACTTCCTGCGCAGGCTCCCCGGCCTGCTGGGGGAGGGAGGGCACCGGGTAACCATCTCCTGCCTGGAGAGGGGGCGGCTCCCCGGGATCGTCCGCGAGCTCTACCCCGGTATGCCGGTGACCGTGGTCGGCAGGTACTCCAGCTCCAGGGCCGGCCTCTGGCTGGTCACCGGGCTTGCCAGGACGCTCCGCCTCTGCAGCCTCCTTTCGAGGGTAGGTCCGGACGTGGTGGCGGGAGTCGCCTGCTTCCAGCCGGCGCTGGTGGGCCGCTTCATGGGCTTCCCCTCCGTAGGGGCATACGACGACCCCGAGCACCGTCTCAACTACGGCCTGACAAGGCGCTGGACCGACCGGTTCCTGGTACCGGAGTGCCTGGGCGACCGGGGCGGGAACGTGGTGACCTTCCGAGGTCTGAAGGAATGGGCCTACCTCTCGCCGAGGGTCTTCCGCCCGGACCCCTCGGTGCCTTCGTCCATGGGCCTCGAGCCGGGCAGCTACGTGTTCGTGAGGAGCGTCGACACCAGGAGCATGAACTACAGGGGACAGGACCCGGGCGCTGTCCGGCGGCTGCACCGGGCCGGCCTGGGGAAACGCCTCACGGTCCTGGCCTCGCTGGAGAGGCCGGAGGAGGCGGAGCAGCTGCCGGGCTGGAGGCTCATTGAGGGTCCGGTGCGGGACATACACTCGCTGCTCTACTACGCTGCGGCGGTCGTCTCCAGCGGAGACAGCATGGCCAGGGAGGGGGCCCAGCTGGGCGTCCCGTCGGTATACTGCGGCGACCGGGATATGGCGGCCAACTCGCTCCTGACCGGCATGGGGCTCATGAGCCACGTCCGGGAGCCGGAGGAGGTCGTCCGCTTCGTCTCGAGCGAGGGCGGCTTCCACCTGGAGAGCAGGGAGAGCGTGAGGGAGAGGCTGCTGGCCGGGTGGGACGACCCGACCCTGGCCATGAGGGACCTGTTGACCGAAGTGAACGGGGGGAGCTGACCTTGAGGATAAGCGTCTTCGGCCTCGGATACGTCGGATGCGTCTCGATGGGCTGCCTGGCGGAGCTGGGCCACGAGATGGTTGGGGTTGACGTGAACCCCCGGAAGGTACGGCTGGTGAACGCCGGCAGGGCTACGATAGTCGAGGAGGGTGTCGACGAGCTCATCTCCCGGCAGCGGGAGAGCGGGAGGTTGAGGGCCACGCAGGACTGCGCCGAGGCGGTCCGGGAGACGGAGCTCTCGCTGCTCTGCGTCCCCACCCCTCCCGACGACCGCGGCCACCTGGACATGTCCGCCGTGAGCCGGGTCTCCCGGGAGATAGGCACCGCCCTGCGCGGCTCCGGCGGCGGCTTCCATACCGTCGTCCTCCGCAGCACCGTGCCCCCGGGGACGACGGAGGAGGTGGAGCGCCTGCTGGCCGAGGCTTCGGGGATGCCCCCCGGCGAGGGTTTCGGTGTGGCCCACAACCCGGAGTTCCTGCGGGAGGGCTCCAGCATAGCCGACTTCTTCTCGCCACCCTTCGTCGTGGCCGCCTCCGGCTCGGAGAGGGCGCTGGACGCCGTCCGGCGGATGTACGAGGGAATCGACTCGGAGTTCCTGGCGGTGGACCCCGGTGTCGCCGAGATGATTAAGTACGTCTCCAACTCCTTCCATGCCCTCAAGGTGGCCTTCGCGAACGAGGTGGGCAGGATATGCGAAGAGGTGGGCGTCGACGGCGGGGCGGTCATGGAGGTGTTCAGGAGGGACCGTCTCCTCAACGTCTCCGGGGCCTACCTCAGACCCGGCTTCGCCTACGGCGGCTCCTGCCTGCCGAAGGACCTGGGAGCCATCTGCTCAATGGCCCACGACTCGCTGGTAGAGGCGCCGGTCCTGCAGGCGGTCGACCGGAGCAACCGGGCGCAGGTCCGGTCGGTCTTCCGCAGGGTGGCCGAGGCCGGCTCCCGCAGGGTGGCCGTCGTCGGCCTCAGCTTCAAGCAGGGCACCGACGACCTGCGCAACAGCCCGGCCGTGGAGCTCGTGGAGATGCTCATCGGAAAGGGCTACGAAGTAACCGTGTACGACGGGCAGGTCGTCTTCTCCAACCTGACCGGGAGGAACAGGGAGTACATCGAGGAGAGGCTCCCCCACGTCGGCCGACTGCTCGCCGGCAGCCTCGCGGAGGCCCTGGAGGGCGCCGGGACGGTTGTCCTGCTCCAGGAGGCGGACCTCCCGGACGACCTGGGCGATGACGTCGCCGTGGTGGACGCCCTCCCCCGATGAGACGCAGGTGGCGGAGGGTACTCCTGTTCGCCTTTGAGATTCCCCTGAGCGTCCTCGCGGTCTGGTTCGCCGTCCGGACGCTGCTTGAGCGCCTATCCGGCCTTGACCTGTCCGGGCTTTCCCCGGCTCTCCCGCCGCTGGTCGGAGCGGTGCTGTCTCTTCTTGCAGCGAAGATGCTCGCCGCCCTGGCCTACTGCATCACCATCAGGGGGCTGGGCGGACGGATACCGGTCCAGACCATCCTGGCCGCGAGGATAGCCGTGCTTCCCGCCCGGTACGTCCCGGGAAGGGTGGCGGCAACGGGCGGCCTGGCGCTGCTGCTCTCCAGGTTCGGGCTCTCCGGTACCGTGGCCCTCAGCGCCAGCGTCATACCCCTGGTGGTCAGCCTGCTCGCGGGTATACTGGTCTCGGTGCCGGTCCTCCTGCTGGAGGGTCTGGGCAGGCAGCTCGGAGTCATCATCCCGGCGGCGGTGCCGGTTGCGCTGCTCCTCGCCTGCATGCTCCATCCGGCACTGCTGCCCAGGCTCCTGGACAGGCTGCTGAGGAGGATGGGGAAGCCGGGGGTGAGCATGCCCCCGGCGCGTGTGATGCTCGGCCTCATGGGGGTAACGGTGGCCAGGTTCGTTCTGGTGGGGACGGTGCTCTACCTTCTCGCCCTGGCGTTCGGACCGGTCCCCCTGTCGCTGCTGCCACTCGTGAGCGCGGCCGCCGTCATCTCCTTCGTAGCTGGTTTCCTAGTGTTCTTCGTCCCCGCGGGGATAGGGGTGAGGGAGTCGGTCATCCTGCTGGTGCTCTCGGACTCAGTCCCGCTGGTGGCGCTGGCGGTGCTCCTCTTCAGGGCGCTGGACGTCGTCACCGACCTCGGTCTCGGCCTCTCGGGGGCCGTCATCACCGGAAGACGGCTCAAGGCCGGGGGGCGAGCACCCTCCGCCGAGGGCGCCGACCGGGTATAGGCCGCTTCTCATCAGAGCGATTGCCATGCGGTGCATGGCCATCTCCCAGGCGAGCGAGAGCCTCGCGCGGATGCCGGTCCGGCGTAGATCCCCCGGGGAGCGTTCGTAGCCGAGCCTCGCAGCCGTTGGAGCGCTCAGGGCGAGTACAAGGCCGGTCTCCTCGGAGGAGAGCACGCCACGCCACCTCTCCAGCACACCCCGGTCCATCCCGCCGCACCAGGGGCCGGCCGCGTGGGAGGAGTCCCTCACGGAGGGCTGGAGCATGCCGGGCGCCGGCTCCAGGCCGAGGAGGTCGCAGAGCCGCTCCATCTCCGCCTCCGGCTCCCTGACCACGTCCTCCATCCGCATGCGGACCAGCCGCCCCGGCGGGAGCCGCTCCTCGCAGCGCAGTATCGTGCGGTTCAGGAGAAGCCACCTGGCGACGCCCTGCATCAGCCTGCCGCTCCACCGCATGCCCTCCCTGCCCAGGAGGGAGGCGACCACCGCGGGGCAGTCCCTGGTGACCGCAACGAACCTGAGGTCCGGCCTCCGACGCGCGAGCATCGGCATGAAGACCGTGTGCCAGGGCGTCTTCTCGAGGACCAGCGGGGAGTCGCCCAGGGTCTCCAGCAGGCGCCAGAAGCAGTCCAGCAGGTCCGTGGAGGACCGGACCGCCTTCAGCAGCTCGCCCCTCCTGGAAGGGAAGACCGGCTCCTCCCTGGGGTATTCCGCCTGCACCAGGCAGTCGACTATCCGAACGGCCCTCTCCCTCGCCGGGAGCAGCCGGAGAAGGTGCCGCTGGCTGTAGACGTACTGGAGGTACTTGGTCTCCGGCACCGCGGTCACGTGCGGGTGTCCGCCCAGCATGCGGCTGACGAGGGTGGTGCCCGACCTTGCGCATCCTACGACCATCAGGAGCCCCGGGCCGGCGGTCACACCCGTTCTCCCGCAATGGGCAGAGGGGGGCGGTCCCGGAGCGGCGTGCGCAGAGGGTTCAAGCGGTCAGCCCCCCTCGGGGAGGACCGTCTCGCCCAGCACGCGGACGATGTCGGGATCGTAGATGGTTCCGCTCCTGTGCCTGATGGATGTCAGTGCCGGCTCTGCGCCTGCGTCCGACCTCCTGACCCATGTCGCCGCCACGGAGATGATCCTGGAGGCCAGCGGTATCTCGGCCCCGGAGAGGCCGTCCGGCCCGCCGGAACCGTCGTAGTTCTCGTTCACGTGCCTCACGGCCCTGGCGACGTCCGGCGGGAGCTCGAACTGCCCCCTGGAGGGGAGCATCGAGAAGGCCTCCTGCCAGTCGGCCTCCGCCTTGGCCAGTATGGGAGCGGTCAGGTGGAGCATGGCCGCCATCTCGAGGCTCTCCAGCTCATCGGGCTCCATCCCGAGAGACATGCCCATGGAGAGGGCGGTCGAGGCCACCTGCTCGCTGTAGCCGGTCTGGCGGCTGTCCGACCTGTCCAGGGAGTAGACCATGGCCTCCAGGCAGCGCCACCCCTCCCGCTCCACGCGCTTGCGCAGCTCGAGGTTTCGAAGAACCGTCTCGGCCTGTGCGGTGAAGACCTCCAGCCGCGCCGGGTCCAGCACGGTGTCCAGGGAGGGCCATATCTCCATCAGCAGTCCTTCGCCGCTGCCGTGGACCAGAGGCTCCCCCTCGGGCGGGGAGGGGGAGGGGGGATACGAGAATGAGCTGCCCCTCCACCTGACGGTGAGGGCCCGGGGGGTGGCGCCCCGGTACCAGGCCATGGCGAACTCCCGAAGCGCTTCCAGCGGCGTCCTCAGGGAGGAGAGCATGCCGGGGAACCGAGCGAGCTCCCTCTCCATGGCCATGGTCCGCAGGGAGCGTGCGCTGCTCCTGGTGACGGAGAGGGTCAGGGATGCCTGCACCGCTATCAGCCCAAGCGTCCCGGCCACGAGCGGCAGAGACCATGCCGGACCGGACGGCGCCGAGAGGTCCATTACCGCCGGGACCATGAAGGGGCTGAAGACCAACGGCAGTGGCAGGTGCCTGGCGCAGAGGAGCGGCCTCCCCATGGATGGCAACCTGGTGAGCTGCCTCACCAGGCAGTTCAGGAGGGCAGCAGCTCCAGTCGCAGCCAGCATCCGCAGCAGCAGCATGTGGAATGGTGCGCGCTCGATCCATCCCAGCGCGCCGCAGCCGACCGTGACGAGTCGCAGGACCAGGAGGGTACCCACCGCGAACCCCATGGCCTTACCGGCGGCCCGGGGGAGGGACCTGCCTATCCGCACGTTGTAGGCGGTCATGCCGAGGAAGGCGGTCAGGGCGAAGCCCATCTCCTGGAGGAAGGTGTGTCCGGTTAGGGCCAGCAGCGCCTGGAAGCATGGGTAGAGGGTCACGCTGAAGCCGGTGGTCCTCACGCTGTAGAGTCCGGCCGTGAAAAGCACTCCGAAGCCGGCCACCAGCATGTAGGCTATCTCCCTCTCGTCACCCATGGACGTGTGGGAGACCGGGACCCAGGCGACCAGGAGCAGGAGTATGGCCAGGTCCAGTGGAGCCCTGAGCTCCCAGCCGTCGCCGGAGCGCTGCTCAGGCACCTTCGCCCACCACCCTCACCAGGGCGTCCACGACCCTGGCGTCGTACTGCGTCCCCCGACCGGCCCGTATGGTCTCCAGAGCCGTCTCCCGGCCGCTCTGGGTGTGGTAGGTCCTTACGTTGGTTATTGCGTCGAAGGTGTCGGCAACCGCCACTATTCGGGCCAGGAGGGGGATGTCCACACCGCGCAGACCATCCGGATAGCCGCCGCCGTCCATGCGCTCGTGGTGGCTCCTGATTATCGGTATGACGTACCCGTAGCCGGCCAGGTCCTCCACTATCCTGGAGCCCTCTGCCGGGTGCTTCCTTATGACCTCCCGCTCCTGTCTGGTCAGGAGGCCCCTCTTCGTCAGTATGTCCGCCGGTATGGCGACCTTGCCCAGGTCGTGCAGTATGGCCCCGACCCTGAGGTTCCGGAGAAGGCTCGCCGGGAGCCCCATCTCCTCCGCTAGCTCGCAGGAGAGCTCGGCTACGCGGACGGAGTGGCCGTGGGTGTAATCGTCCTTGGAGTCGGCGAACCTGGCAAGCAGGACAGCCGCCGCCAGGAAGGCGGCCTCGCCTCGCATGGAATGGCCCAGCGCCTCCCAGGAGTTCGCGGTGACGAGGACGAACATGCTCCTCAGCTCCGGGCTCATGTCCAGAAGCGCACCGGCCGCCCTCCCCCTTGCGAAGAGGAAGAGCTCCCTGGACTCCGAGAGGCCCAGCGCGCATCCAGCTGTACCGTCTATCTTCATATCCGCAGTTACCATACCCATCGAGGGGACTTCACCTGATACCCTCTTCGGGGATATCCTGTTCTCCCCTGCGGGATTCCAGGCCGTCCAGACCTCTCCCTCGCCGTCCAGCGAGAGAATCCTGGCGCCGCTCTCGCCGGCCGGGTCGAGGAAGAGCTCCAGCTCCCGGACCATTCCTCCGGAGGAGGATACCTTCATGAGGGAGGAGGCGAGGTCGGTGAGCCCGGAGACACGGGACATCCTCGCCAGATTCTCCATCCTGTCCCTCTCCACCCCCCGGAGCAGGAGCGAGAGGACCACGAGCGGGACCGCGGTCGAAAGCGCTCCCGGGGCTCCCGCCGCCTGCACGGCGGCGTACACCGCGACCGCGAGGGCCGGATAGGCCGGCAGCAGCGGCAGGTTCCTGAGGAAGGGCGAGCCGCCGGCCGGTCTTATCATCGTCTCGAGCAGTGAGTCCGTGAGGTAGCTGGCGAGCAGCGCAGTGACCACCGCGACCGTTCCCGTGAGGACCGGATGGAGAGCGCTGCCGTAGTTCAGGAAGCCCCATATCAGCCCGGTCGCGAGGAGCCCGGACGTTGCGTCCCGCGCGGAGAGCGGCAGATGCTCCCTTCCGAGCATCGCGGAAAGGGAGATGACGACCGCAGCCTCGAGGGCGAGGTCGGCGGGGAAGAGGAGGAAGAGCGCGATGACGAACACGCGGGAGAGGTCGAAGCCTATGCCCCTGCGCCTGACCACCGGAAGGGCCGAGGTCAGAGCGCCGGCCAGCAGGAGGACGGCCACGAGGGCGTGGCCGGCGTCTCCCTCCGGTAGCTGGGGCATACCCGGCGTCACGGAGTAGCGTCCTCACCGGTGAAGACCTGTACTACTACGAGCTGCCACATGAAGGGCTCCGAGTCGAGCGCGGAGCCCATACCCGCGTAGACCAGCTCCGGTGACAGACAGGTGCGGAGGTGGAACGGGCTTATCAGGATTATCGACCAGGCCTCTCTGAAGCCGGCGCCCCGGCCGATGTTCTCGGCGTAGCCGCCCGCCCTCGCGGGCAGCATCTCCCCGAGGCTCGCCCCCCGGGCGGGCAGGTGGTCCTCACCGCCGGATAGGGCAAGCGCCACCGCCCTCATGCGCGCCAGGGAGTCCAGGAAGGCCGAGCTCCTGAGCGGCTCCACACCGGCCCGGAGCCTGAGCTCGTTCATCTCGGCCAGGATGTCCCCGGCGGACCCCGCGTCCGTCTCGTAGCCCGGCAGCTCGCCGGCGACCGCCTCGGCAGTGGTCCCTCCGGCTATCACCGGGAAGAGCAGCTCGACCGCCGGACCACGTTCTCCCTCCCTGAGGACCTCCACCCAGTAGACCCCCCGGGTCTGCGCCCTGAAGCCGGTGACCCCGGCGGAGTCCACCGTCAGGTCGGTGATGGTCATGCCGGGAGCCATCAGCGCCGCGGCGGGGGAGCGGAGGTTCCGGTATCCGTCGAGGGTCATGAGGACCTCGGAGCCGACGGGGACGGTGGGCTCGAGGCCCATGGGGAGGCAGTAGGGGGGCGGCGCCGTCACCAGGAGGAGCTCGTCCCCGGTCCAGGGAGCGGCCCCGTAGTATGTGATCTCGCCCGTGCTGTCGGAGAGCAGCTCCACCAGCTCCTCCGAGGAGCTGCCCACAACGGTGACCTCGCCAATCCTCCCGAACCACCCGGAAGCCGCCGCCATCAGGGGCAGGTCGCCGCCGGTGGGTATGAATCCGGATGCGCTAATGCGCTCGGCCAGCTCATCCAGGGGGGGGATGCGGGACGGTGGGGCGGCGGCCTCCGCCGTCAGGGGCAGGGCGAGCGCGACGAGCGTTTGTGCAAGCATCCTGCGGAGCATAGATTTCATTATACACAAAAACCCCATCAGCGGGAAAACGGAGGACGCACTGAGAGTACTGCTGGTCCAGTCACCCACCGGTCGCGGGGAGTCACTGATCTACCCGGTCGGGATAGCCTTCCTGGCCGGGCAGCTGGAGGGCCACGAGGTCGACTGCCTGGACCCCGGGCTGCACCCGGACCCGCCGGCCGCCCTGGCCCGGGAGATCGACCGCATCTCCCCGGACGTGGTCGGGGTATCGCTCAGGAACATCGACGACAGCGCCTACCCCGAGACCTACTCCTACCTCGGTCCCTTCGAGGAGCTCCTCGCCGTTCTGGAGGAGAGGGACGTCACCCTGGTGGTGGGCGGCACCGGATTCTCCATATACGCCCGGCCGCTGCTGGAGAGGTATCCCCGGATAGACTACGGGATTCCCGGAGAGGGGGAGCTGGTCCTGCCCGCTCTGCTCTCTCACCTCGAATGCGGTGGCGGAGTCCCCGGATGGGACGGCGGCAGGCTGCTGCCGCGGGACAGGCCGGACCTCGCGGCGCTGGCGCCGCCCCGGTACGACCTGATGGACCCGGCCGACTACCCGGCCCCCGGGGCCATAGGGGTCCAGAGCAGGCGTGGCTGTCCGTTCGGCTGCACCTACTGCACCTACGGCTTCCTGGGGGGGAGGAGCTTCCGGCTGAGGCCGGTGGAGCAGGTGGTCGGAGACCTCCGGTCGCTGGCCTCGCTCGGGGCCTCCGGCTTCATGTTCACCGACTCCGTCTTCAACAGGCCGGAGAACTACTTCGAGGAGCTGGTAGAGGCGGTCGGCCGGGCGGAGACCGGGCTCAGTTGGGGCGCCTGGCTCGACGAGGGCGTCACGCGGGAGCAGCTGGAGGCCATGGCCGCGGCCGGCGCGGTCTCCGTCGACTTCTCCCCCGACGCCATAACCGGGAGGGGCATGAGAGCCCTGGGCAAGAGGGGCGACCCACGGGAGCTGCTTCCCGCGGTAAGGGCGGCCAGGAGTGCCGGCCTCCGGGTCGGGGTCAACTTCTTCAGCGGTAACCCCCGGGAGGGCATGGGCGCCCTTCTGCTGAAGCTACTGTTCATGCTGAGGGCGAGGCTGACGCTGGGCTGGTCCGACACCTTCGTGAACATCGGGACCATCAGGGTGTACGAGCACTCGCCAATGGCGGAGTCGATGAGGAGGGAGGGGCTGTTGCCGCCCGACGATGACCTCCTCGCTCCCCGTTTCTGCCGCGCCAGAGGGCCGGCGGACTGGCTGTACAGGCTCTTCCAGAGGATCCGTAAGGCAAGGCATGGCGGATGAGCCGCGGCTCCTGCTGGGACTGGTCGGCTGGCCCCTGGCCGGGAGCCTCTCGCCCCTCATCCACCGGGAGCTGATGGAGCGCGCCGGCGTCCGGGGCGAGTACCGGCTGTACCCCGTACCGCCCGGCGAGCTCGCGGAGCGGCTCGGGGAGCTCTGGAGTCGGGGTATCCGCGGTCTCAACGTGACCTTCCCTCACAAGAGGGAGGCCGCCCTGCTCTGCGACGTCATCGCCCCGGACGCAGCCGGGACCGGCGCTGTGAACACCCTGGCCATCCGGGGGGGGAGGGTCACCGGGCACAACACGGACGTAGAGGGCTTCAGGGGCATGATGGAGCCCCTGGACGCCCCGGAGCCGTACATCGTAGTCGGCTCCGGCGGAGCGGCGCTGGCGGTGGAGGCCGCCCTCTCCGGGATGGGCGCCGACATGGAGTTCTACTGCAGGAGGCCGGGCGACTGGGGCGGCGGGACACCGGCCAGGCCCCTGGACGATCTTCCGGCCTCCCTCTCCGGCCGTCCGGTCACGGTGGTGAACGCCACGACCCTGGGCTGGAGGGACGACGACGGGTTCCCCCTCGGCAGCCTACCCCGGGGCTCCCTGTTCGCCGACCTGGGCTACAACCCGGGGTGGCGGTTCAGGGAACGGCTCCGGGACGAGGGCGTGACGGTGATCACCGGGGAGGCTATGCTGCTGCTGCAGGCGGCGGCCTCCTTCAGGATATGGACAGGGCGGGAGCCGCGGCTCTCGGGCATGCTGGAGACCCTCGAGCAAAGCCCGGAAGGGTCTCACCGAAGGGAGAGCTAGGGCGATGGGTCCCATCGACGGGCGCTGGATAGAGAAGAGGCTGGAGAGCGGCTTCGGCAGGGAGGACCTCAGGGCCCTGCTGACCTGCTCCGACGGGGAGGCGGAAGCGGTCTTCCGGGCCGCCAGGGCGGTCCGCGACGAGGTCTTCGGGCACAGGGCCTTCGTGAGGGCGGTCATCGAGTTCGCCAACACCTGCAGGTGCAACTGCCTCTACTGCGGGATGAGGGCGGACAACGAGCAGGTCCCGCGGTTCACCCTGGAGCCGGACACGATAGTCGAGACCGCCCGCAGGGCCCGGGAGAGCGGCATCAGGACCTTCTTCCTGCAGGCGGCGGAGAGCGAGGAGTACAGCGCTTCGTGGCTGGAGGACGTGATAGGGCGCATAGCCGACATGGGAATGATGGTCCTGCTCTGCGTGGGGGTACACAGCGAGGATGACCTGGACCTCTGGTACGAGTCCGGCGCCCGGAAGTTCATACTGAAGCACGAGACGGCCGACGCCGAGCTGTTCGCCCGGATGAAGCCCGGGCTCTCCCTGCGCGACCGGATATCATGGCTCCGCACCCTCAAGGCGCACGGATACGATATTGGCTCCGGCCCGCTCCTCGGCCTCCCGGGACAGACGGTGGACACCCTGGTGGACGACCTGCTGCTGATGGAGGAGCTGGACGTGGACATGTCCAGCGTAGCCATCTTCCTGCCGGCGGCCGGTACGCCGCTATCCGGCCACCCCGTGGGAGACGTCGACCTGGGGCTGCGCTTCGTGGCGGCCATGCGGCTCTTCCTGCGGGATACACTCATCCCCGCCACCAGCACCTTCGAGAGGCTCCGGGAGGGGGGCCAGCGCATGTGCTTCGAGGCGGGGGCCAACGTGATAACCGTGAACATGACCCCACAGTCGCTCAGGGACGACTACGAGCTGTACTCCGAGCGCTTCTACGTCGGCCTGGAGCACGCCAGGAGGACCATCGCGGAGGCCGGGCTCAGCGAGACCACCGAGGCCGGGCTCCTCTCGGAGAGCTGACCGGCCGGGCCCGGATGAAGCCGCGTGCACAGGCCCTGAAGCCGTATGCACAGGTCATCCGTATAAGCTCTAATTATAATTAGATTTAGCCATGTAAATACCATATACATCCTGCCACAGGCCCCTGGCAAGCTTGTTGCTTTCCTTATGTGTATGGAACGACGAAGCAAGAACATCGCGAGACGGGAGCCCGGGCCGGAAGACCGCAGCAGCACAGGCAGACCAGGAGGACCGGCTCTGGTGCTGGCCCTCGCCGCGGTCTCGGCGGTCGTCCTGTCGCTGGGCGTCCTGATCGGCTACTCCTCCGTGGTCTCGGACGGGCTGGACCGCATGGAGTCCGGCGCCCAGGCGCTGCTCTCCCACGAGAGCGCGGTCGACCACCTGCTCCTCATGCTCGAGAGCGGCAGACTGGAGCCGGGCGACCTGCCTCCGCCCATCATCGTAGGCGGCATGCGTACGGTCTTCTCGGATGCCTGCCTGGTGCCACGCGAGGGGAGCACCGGCAGAATGCTCCTCGGAGACATGACGGCAGCGGTACCGCTGCCCGCCGCGGTAGCCGGCGAGGTCATGGTGGTCGGGGAGGCCGGAGGAGGGCTCGAGCTGCTTCTCTTCTCCACCGGCGACTCTCTTCCCCTGCCCGGCTTCCCCGTCACCGTCTGCTCGGAGCTGGATGGCGACTGGAGCGCCCATCCGGCACCGTCAGGATCCGGCATCGCTGCGGTGGTGGCCTTCGGCGCAGCCGGCGGCGACTCCCTCGCCATCGTGGACCCCTCCGGCAACGTGCGGCACGCGCAGCTATCCGGGCTGGACCCGGCCTCTGTATCCGTCGTAACCGCTGCTCTGCGGGACGTCGGTCCCCTGGCGGTCCTCTCCGACGGCGCAGGGCGGGGCCTGATGGTGGGCCCCGGGAACGGGCATGCCACCTGGCTCCGCTCGCCGCCGGGTACCTGCCCGGTTCTCCTCCCGGACGGGACCCTCTACGGAGAGCGATCTCCCGAAGGGCAGGCGCCCCCTGCGGGGGCCGCCATCCTGGACCTCATGACCGGCGACTTCGACCGTGACGGCGGGACCGACGCCGCCTGGGTCCTCCCGGGAAGGATGACCTGCTACCTCTCGGGCAGGGGAGAGCTTGTCTCCGACCGCCCTGCGGGCATGGAGCTGCTCGCCTGGGGACACCTTGACGGCATGCACGGCCTTGGCGGCCTCTGGCGCGACGACGGCGGCACGGGAGCTCCCGAGTGGAGGAAGCTCTTCTGGTCCGGTTTCGACCCGCTCCCCGCTGCCGGCAGCGCGCTGGCCGGGCTGCGGGGCAGGATAACAACGGTCGGAGGTTCCTCGGCGGCCCTGGCCGGGTCCGATGGCTGCCTCAGGACCTTCCCCTCCGGCAGCCCGGAGGAGGTCCTTCTCTCGGTCCCGGGAGGGGTCGCCGGCGACTTCGACGGCTCTGGCGCGCTGGACGCG
Source organism: uncultured bacterium (assembly GCA_964423505.1). GTDB lineage: Bacteria > Fermentibacterota > Fermentibacteria > Fermentibacterales > JCC-6 > CAYREX01. The sequence goes on from CAYREX010000012.1 coordinate 41,041, forward strand.
GCGGTGACCGGAGAGGGCGTCCTGACCCTCCACCTCGACCCGGCCGGCTCGGAGGGCGTCCTGGCCGTTGTGACGGCCGAGACCGGCCCCGCCGGAGACGGGCCCATCCTGAGCGAGGAGCTGGGCTTCGGCATCGCCCCCGGACGGCCGACCATTGTGGAGAGGGGGCCTGCATCGTGAGCGGCCCGGCACGTGCCGGCGGAAGGGGCATCTGGACGAGGCTCCTCTCCGCCGCGATCATGGTGGGGGTTGCGGTGGTCCTCTTCCAGGCACACCGGGTCTTCCTACAGTCAAGGGTCCGGGCGGAGCAGGAGAGGGCCGCGCTCTCGACGGCCTGCCGGATCATGTGGGGCAGCGGGGGTGCCGCGGGGAGCGATACCGCCTTCACCATGCTCAGCGGCCGGACGGCGGTGGATGTCGAGCGGAGCTCGACGCCACTTCGGGGCTTCGGCGAGGAGGTCACAGTCAGGGCCTCCACCCCGGAGGGGGACGATGTGGTCCTGGTCAGATGGTTTTACGATAATAAGCAACATGAGGTTGGCGCCCTCCGGAGGGCGCGGCACACGGGAGCGGACTGAATGAAGACGACACCGAGAGCTTTTTGCATAGAGTCGGAAGGCGGGGCCGGGACAGCGCCCGGAAGACCGCCCGGGACAACGGATGAAGGATTGGAGGACCCGATGGGAGGGGCAGCGGCCTCTGCTGGAAGGCGGGGATTCACGCTGGTCGAGCTGATAATAGCCAGCGCGATACTCGCAGTCCTCATAATAGGAATCGGTCTGTTCTTCACGGCGCTCATAGAGCGCTCGGACGTCGTGGACAGCATGACCAGGGCGCTCGAGATATGCAGACAGGGAATCGAGGAGTACAGGACCCTGGACGTCAGCGGCATGGCCGACGGCACCTACGGTCCTGACAGCATAGACGGCGAGTTCGCGAGGTACTTCCACATCAGCACCCCCTACAGCGAGTACCCGGATGCGAAGCTCGTCGTGTGCGAGGTGACCTGGAGAGGCCCCGACGGGCCGGACCAGCTGACCCTCAGCACCATCTACTAGGGAGCGGGGTGACCGGATGAGAGAAGATAGAGCCAGATCGAGGGGGATGACCCTCGTCGAGATCATGGTGGTCATCGTGCTCCTCGGCGTGGTGCTCGGCGCGGTGCTTCTGCTGCTGTCGAGGGGTACCTCGGAGTACCATTTCGCCAGGAGGCAGAACGAGCTCGACATAGCCGGCCGGCTGGCGCTGGACGCCATGACGGATGCCATGATATGGGCCGGCTACATGCCAGAGGGTGGATGGGACGACGACGAGTGGCACCCCGTCGTGATCGCCGACACGTCGCAGTTCGTCTTCTACGCCGACTTCGAGCCCTACAGGTCGCTCGACACCACCGACTACAGGTCCATCACGCTTCTGCCGGAGGGCAACATCCGCATAGCCAACGGCGACCTCAGCTGGAGCAGGACCGCCGGGGAGAGCATCACCGACCTCGACTTCGAGTACCTCGACGCCTCGGGCAACAGCCTGGGCAGCTCACTCGGCACGGAGGAGCTCCGCGACCAGGTGAGACACATACAGATACGCATAGAGCTCACCTCCATGTACGGCAACGACGCCTACCAGAGGGTGATGCAGACCACCGTCTCGCCCAGGAACCTGGGGCTGAGCCACGACTTCGACCCCAACTTCTACCAGCCGCCCCAGCTTGACGGGAACATCGTGTTCAACGTCTCCGGGCAGGACTCCGTACCCGCCCCGGACGTCCACGAGGACGCCATGGTGGACAGGCTGAGCTTCTGGGGCTACACCGTGACGATGCTGACGGACGCGCAGCTCACCGGGTACGACTACACCGATGTCAACATGCTCATACTCAGGCACATGGGGGGCGACAGCGTCCACTCGAACCAGGCGTTCTTCCAGAACCTCAACGTGCCGATAGTAACCATGAACGCCGCAGAGGCGGTGAACACCTTCAACCTGGGCACCACCCACGGCACGTGGCTGAACATGAGGAACATGTCGGTGGAGATAGAGGAGCACCACGTGAACCAGTACCTCCCTACCACCGGCACCTTCTACGTGTACGACTCGCTGGGCAGCCAGTCGGTGGTCAGCGGGTTCTCCCCGGGGGTCGACTTCATAACTGCCATAAACACCTCCGACTCGTCGGGGGTCTGCGCGGTCGACTCGGTGGAGACGAAGGTCAGGGTACACTACTCCCCCTGGATGGGCAACTTCTACTCCGATGACGGATGGCAGCTCTTCTACAACGTCATCACCTGGGCCTCCTACAACCCGGGAGAGACCCCGGGCGAGCCCCTGACAGAGGAGGAGGACTTCGAGCAGCCCCAGCCGGAGGAAGTCGAGATGACCCTCTGGCAGGACGACATCGAGCCCGAGCTGGTCGACGACACGGTCACCGTCTGGATGGAGGACTTCACCAACCTGACGCTCGACGGCACCTGGGACTTCATACCGGGCCCCGTGTACGGCAGGTGCGGCGTAATAACCGAGGGCTCCGAGCGCTTCCTCAGGATGGACCGGAGCATAGGCGGCGGCCCGGGCGACGACGTCAGGAACCTGGCCCTCTGGACCACCGACCTCGCCGGCTACGATGCCACGGTTGACGACCTGGTCTTCCGGGCCGACTGCCAGAGGGGCTGGTTCGAGGGTCTCGAGGTCGAGGACGGCGTTTTCTTCTGGTCCGACACCATCGGCCGGGACACCCTGCTCACGCAGGACTTCGAGTCTCTCCTCGCCGGCCACGGCGACATAAACTACTGGGGCGACCTCTACGGCCAGTACAGGGTGCACAGCCCGGCCGGATGGCAGGGGAACGGCAACTTCGTCACCTTCGACTCCCGGGTGGACGGCGAGTACGCCCGGAACAGGATGATGCTAGAGGTCTCCACCACAGGCTACCAGACCGGAGACGAGATAAACGTAGACTTCCGCTTCCACGACCACTCGGACGACAACCACACCAGCTACGGCTACGCCGACTTCCTGGGCTGGAACGCCACCGGCCGGATAGACGACGACTACACCAACGTGGCCTACCTGTCGCCCTACAGCTACAGCGACTACGAGTGGCACGACAGGTCGGCCAGCTTCACCCCGGGCGTCCTGCCCGACCCCATCTACATACTCTTCGGGCAGTACGGCAGCAGGAGCGCCGTCAACTTCTGGTCAACCGACGGCATCTCGCTGGACGACATAGTCGTCTCCGTAAACGCGGAGGACACCACCCTCACCAGGATAGCGCCTCCGCCCACCGGGCCGGCGGTAACCTGGACTCCGATGGCCTTCGACCTGGACAGCGCTGCCCGTGCAGCCGGGGTCACCTTCGACTCCGACTTCCAGCTGGTTCTCAGCCAGATGGACAGCGGCAACTGGACCCAGAGGGGGAGGTGCTGGGACAACGTCGAGATAGCCGAGATAGAGCAGACCCTCACCGACCCGGACTGGGAGCACGGGCCGCTCGAGTCCAACAGCCAGGGCTATACCGGCGTCGACGACTGGGGCATAGACAGCGTCAGCACCGGAACCGACTACTTCTGGGGCCTCGGCCCCGACGGCTACGAAGACAGCACGTACTGCTACCTCATGTCGCCGTCGATAGCCATACCCTCCTCCGCGTCGGACGTCGATCTCTCCTTCACCCACCGCTACCTCACCACGGACAACAACAGCGGCGGATGGGTGGAGATGTCGGTGGACGGCGGTGTCAGCTGGGCGCCTCTCTCGCTGGGCTACAACGGCACGGCCGGGGGCGAGCACCCGGCGGACCCCGGCACCCAGATATTCTACGGCGCCAGCGGTGACTGGATACTGGAGAACGTGGACCTCAGCTCCTACGCCGGCCAGACGGTTCAGCTCAGGTTCGTCTTCGGGGCGAACCAGGCCAGCAGCGTAGGCTACTGGGACATAGACTCCTTCTCGCTGGAGGCCGAGGTGACCGCATGGGTCATCGAGTCGCTGGAGTTCGAGGCGACCACCGGCAACTGGGGCTGGACCTTCGACGACATAGACATATACATGGCGGCCACCAGCGACAGCGTCTTCGACGGCGCAGGCGGTCAGTGGAACCCGGACAGCATGGTGAACGTGCTCTCCGACGCCTCCCTGACGGTCAACTCTTCCGGATGGTACGAGCTGACGCTCGACCAGACGTTCATACTGCCGCAGGGGCAGAACCTGGCGATAAAGGTCAGGAAGTTCGACACCTACGGCTCGACCACCGTCGACAGGTGGGGCCACCTCCAGACCGCCCAGTACCAGAGCAGGTACGGCTACAGCGACACCGGGTGGCCTACCGGCCTCGTCCGGAGCACCTACCAGCCGGTGATGAAGCTGAACTGCACCACCGGCACCATCGGGACCATCGACAGCCAGTACAACTACAACCACTCGCCCCTGAGGAGCAACTACGAGTTCTCCGACTGGGAGGCTATCTACATGGGCACCCAGCTGGGCGGCACGGAAGAGACCGAGTGGACCAGCGGGGGCGACGGCGACGACTGGGAGATAGGCAGCCCGGACTTCGTGCCGGACGTCGACCCGTGGCTGGAGCCGGGGAACGGCACCGGCATAGCCGGCAACGATCTCACCGACGACGGCTACTACGAGGACGACGCATGGGCCTGGTTCATATCCCCTGCGTACGACTTCCCGGACACCATACCGGTCACGGCCACTCTCGTCTTCGACAGGTGCGTGAGGCTGGCGCCGGGAGACGTCGGGTTCGTCTTCCTCGGATTCGGCGACACCAACTACCCGCCGACGTCGGAGTCGGACTGGGTCCTGGTCAGGACCTACAACTCGAACCACACCTACTGGGACAACGAGCAGATAGACATCACCAGCGAGTTCCTGGACGCCGCCGGGTACGACCCCAACTTCTTCTGGCTGAGGTTCGTCCTCAGCTCCAACATGAGCGGCGTCAGGGGCGGATGGAACCTGGACAACGTCCAGGTCTTCGGTGACGATGAATAGGGGGTCGGCAGTGAGAGAGAGCTCACCGGCGAGCGAAGGTAGAAGGGGCTCGGCCCTGGTGGTCGCGGTACTGGCCATGATGGTCCTCAGCCTTCTGGCGGCGGCGCTCTACGCAGTCTTCCAGATGAACCTGGCCTCCTACGAGTTCCAGAGGGAGGAGCTGCAGGCCATCTACTCAGCCGAGGCGGGGGCCAACCTCGCCGTCTACATGGTGGTCGGAGGGGCGGACATGCCCCAGGGGGACAGGGCCATGCGGTTCCTTCCCGACACCTCCTCCTCGGACCAGTGGTTCGACCTCCCGGGCGACGACCTGGGCGAGGTGATGGTCTACGTCGACCCGAGCCGCTACAACAGCCAGGTCTCCGACTACAACGGCTACGAGATAAGGGCCCTGGGCAGGATGTTCTCCACCGACGAGGTCTACACCTACGGGATGGGCGTGGCCGTGGCGCCCGAGAACTTCGCCAGGTTCTCATGCTTCCTGAACAGCCCGAACATCGACGGCTGGTACGACGACGGCTACATCTTCAACGGGCCGTTCCACGCCAACGGGCCGGTCTGCGTCTACAGCAGCAGCCCGGGCAGCGACAACGACCCCTACTTCTACAGCTTCAACATAGCCAGGCAGTCCGGCGGCAGCGGCTACTACATCTACAGCGAGGGGGGCAGCGGGCCCCACGTCACCGAGCCGACCTACAGCAACCTCACCATCCAGCCGGACGAGAGGATGACCCTGGGACCTCCCTACTTCGACGTGAACGCCGACTCGATAGGGTTCGGCGAGGACGAGGTGGCCTGGAGCGGCGCCAGGGAAGCCGCGATATCCGGAGGGCTCTACTTCGGCTCGGGCGGACAGGCGCCCATCCCCAGCGGCGGGAAGCTGCTGGTCAGCGGCGACACGCTCTGGGTGAAGCGGACCGCTACGTCGCCGGTCTTCATCCACGACCTGGGCGACCTCGACAACCCGGTGGTCTGGATAGACAACCAGGCCGAGGACAACGTCTACATCAAGAGCTACCCCGGCGGACAGGGCCTGGACATGCCCCTGACCATAGGGATGATAGGCGACCTCTGCATCATGGGCGACCTCTTCTACGAGAACGAGGACCCGCTGGACGAGAACAACACCGACATGCTCGGGCTGATAACGGTCAGGGGCGACTTCCTGATCCCCATGGACAGCAGCAGCTGGTCGCCCCCCTGGACGGTGGACGTCTACGGCGGAGACACCAGGTTCGACGCGACGGTCATGGCGCTCGAGGGCCTCTTCCAGATGGAATCGGCCTTCAGCACCACGCTTCCGAACCCGCCGGACACCGTGACGGTCTTCGGCGGCTACATAGTGGAGAGCGAGGGCACCACCGTCTGGGTCAGCGGCGGCCAGCAGTACGGCTGGATGTCCAACATCACCTACGACACCCGACTGATGACGATGCACCCGCCCTACTTCCCCCAGACCCAGGAGTGGAACGTCATCTACTGGGAGGAGATGCCGGACCTGACCGTGGCCATGATAGACGACAACCTCTACTGATGCGGAAGGACGGGAGGGAGGAACCGGGGAGTTGAGGACCCGCCGCGGCAGCAGGAGAGGCGGCCGGGGCTCCCGCAGGGGTGCCGTGCTGGCCGTAACCCTCGTCCTCTCGCTGGTCCTCCTCGTACTCTCCACCTCGATCTTCTACCTGTTCATGATGAACCTCGGCTCCTACGAGTTCGTCTCCGGCAGGATAAAGGCGCTTGCGGCGGCGGAGGCCGGGGCCAACATAGCCCTCTACCACCTCTCGCAGGGTAACGGCGCCCCGGTCGGACCGCCCTTCTCAATGCCGGGTGACAGCGCACAGTGGATGGACCTTCCCGGCGAGGGGATGGCATGGGTCGTGGTAGACCCGTTCGACTCCAACAGCATGCCCAACATGATAGGCGGCGTGGAGATAAGGAGCAGGGGCATCAGCGGCGACGTCACCAGGGACATCGTGGTGCGCGCCTCCCCGGACTACCCCTCCCGCTACGCCATCCTGGTGGACGGAAGGGTGCCGAACGGCTTCTTCCGCGACGGCAGCTTCGTCGACGGCCCGGTCCATGCCAACGGGCTGGTGGAGTTCTCCAGCATGAGCGCCGACTCCACCGACGACCCGTTCGTCTCGGCCGTCTCCACCAGCCAGGAGAGCTTCTACTTCGCCGGCGCCGGCTACTCGGACGAGCCGCACCCGCCCGGCTCGAGCGTCTGGGTCAGGCCCTATGCCAGGCATTCCCAGGGAGCGCCCTACTGGCAGACCGAGGCGGACAGCGTGAGCTTCGGCGACCTCTACCAGGACCTGGCCGACCTCAGGATGGAGGCCATGACCGACGGCCTCGTCCTCACCGCACCGGAGCGGATCGTGGTCAGCGGCGGCCAGCTCCAGACGCTGGACCGGCCGGACGGCGAGCCGGTCTCCCACGACATCACCGGGGTGGACATAGTCTACGTCCAGGGAGGCGCCAGGCCGGTCTACTTCAAGACGGCCACGCCGCCCTCGCAGCCGGTCACCTTCGTCTTCACCGGCTCGGTCTACATCTACGGCGACGTGGCCTCCCCCTCGACCGGGCCGCTCTCGGTGGTCACCATGGGGGACGCCGTCATAGCCGGCGACCCGGACCTCACGGGGGAGGATGACTGGCCGAGCCCCTGGAACGTGCACACCGACGACAACGTCGAGTTCCACGGGGTGCTGGCCGCTCCCGGCGGCCGCCTCAGGGCGCAGGACTCCGGCAGGCCGGACCCGGCGGTCCGCTTCACCGTCTACGGAGGCATCATCCAGGATGACTTCGGCATCACCGGCGTGGCGGGACGGGGCTACGAGCTGCACGTCGCCTGGGACCAGGACCTGACCACCAGGCACCCGCCCGGTTTCCCCTCCCTCGACAGGTGGAAGATGCTGTCCTGGCAGCAGGACCCGGATTACGGAGAGCTGAGCATAGATGACAACATGTTCTAGAGGATGCGATTACGGAGATACCCACGTTACCGGCCGGTGGCCGGGATGCAGATTCGACGGCGCACCGGGAGGTGCGATATGAGCTGGAAGGCGAGGCAATCATGAGCCGCAGGAGAACGAGCGGATACACGCTGGTCGAGATGGCCATCGTGGTCGCCGTCCTGGGCGTGGTCCTCACGGCGGTCTACCTTTTCTTCTTCACCCAGGAGGACACTGCCAGATCGCTGGCGGACGTCAACAGGTCGGCGCTCGACGGCCGGATGGCCCTCGACGAGGTCGAGGGCTTCCTCAGGAACGCGGGGCTGGTAACCGCCGACCCGGGAGGGGAGTGGCATCCCGTCATAGAGGCGGGACCGTCCAGCGTCACCTTCGTATCCGACGTGGAGACCCCGGGCATGCTGGGCCCGGAGGACACCCTCACCCTCACCCGCGACGAAGAAGGCATGCTCGAGGTCACCGATGCCTCCGGCGACATGGTCTACGACGGCAGCATACCGGGCAGCATGACCCTCTCCTATTACGACGGCGAGGGCGAGGAGCTGGATGGGGAGCTGCTGGCGACCACCGCAGGGCGGGACCGCATCCGCAGGATTACCGTCACCTTCGACACCAGCGGCGACCGGGCGCCCGGCTCCAGGACCTTCTCGCCTCCGAACCTCGCCTACGCCGGAGGCCGCCTCCAGAGGGAGGGGGCCGGAGGGGCTCCGCTCTCCCCGGGCAGGCTCGGCTCCCGGAACGAGCACTTCCTCGACGAGGACTTCGAGACCTGGCCGCCCGTGCTGGCCTGGGAGGACAGCATAGAGAGCGAGCTCGGCTGGGTGCCGATAAGGACCGAGGACTTCGAGACCTACTCCTCCTGGCTCAACAACTGGGTCTTCTACAGCGAGGACAACGGCCGGATCCGCAGGAGCAGCACCATCAGCGCCCACAGCGGGACCTACTCGATGGTCATGGACGCCTATCCCGGCGGAGTCAACAGCCTCAACGCCGCAATATGGTCCACGGACCTGTCGGAGTACGACGAGTACTCCGACCAGCTCAGGCTGAGCTACTGGTGGAAGGGCTACGACGAGGCGCACTCGCAGGACGGCGTCTTCTACCCGGACTACACCACCGGCTCCGTGGTGATGATAGACTCCGAGGACTTCACCGGATTCGACCTGGACCGGCGGGGCGACTGGACCTACTGGAACACCACCTACGGCAACATAGAGGTGGTGGACACATGGCCGCATGACGGCAACTACGTCAACATGGACACCAGGGGCAACGGAAGGCTCAGCCAGAACAGGCTCATGTGGGAGAACGACCTCTCCGCCTGGTCGGCCAGCACCGACCTCGAGCTCCGGTACTACTTCTGCAGCCGAGACGACGAGACGCACAGCACCACCACCGGCGACTTCATAGGGCTGGCGGACGAGGAGGGCATATCCGGACCCATCGCGCTCGTCCAGTACCTCACGCCCGATGTCTTCCCCAACGGCTCGTGGGTCTCCAGGACCGTCGACCTGGACGCAGCCGTTCCCACCGGGTACGACTGGTCGGAGTTCAGGATAGTCTTCGGACAGTCGGACGACGAGGCCACGGTGTCGCAGTTCGGCGACGCGGGCATATCCCTGGACAACGTCCAGATATGGGAGAACGCCGAAGCCGAGACCACGTTCACTGACGCCCTGCTCTCCGGAAGGCCCTCCGGCAGCGTCTGGGAGGAGGAGACGGTCGATCTTGACTCCGAGGCCAGGATACACGGGAGACCCTTCTCCGCCGACTACGAGATAGCCTTCTGCCAGTACGACGACTACAGCTACAGCTCGGACGGCATAGTCTACGACGACATCCAGGTGGAGGAGCAGAAGCAGACCGTCATAGGGTGGACCCACGGGGCCATCACCGGCAACGACCAGTGGATGCCCTCCGACCACGACTCATACACGGGGGACGACTGCTGGTCGGTGAACGGCGCCGACAACTACGACACCGGGACACACCAGGCCTGGCTCCAGACGCCGGACATAGACCTGACCGGGTACAGCGGCGAGGACCGGATATCCTTCTCCTTCCATCACCAGTACGACTGGGCGGGCGACGGAGACGGCTGCCACGTGGAGATATGGGACGAGGACGACTCGCAGTGGGAGCTGCTGGTCCCCTACTGGGGCTACTACACCAGCTCCGTGCCCGGCCTCTCCGGCGAGCCGGGCTGGACCGGCGCCAACTCCGGCTGGAACTACTGCGTCATGGACATAACCGAGTACGCCGGTCAGACCACCAGGGTCCGCTTCGTGTACGGGCTGGTCGGCTCCTCCACCGACTACGGCTGGGACATAGACTACACCAGGGTGAAGATAGGCATAGACTGGCCGCAGGTAGTCTTCTACGGCTGGCCCGCCCAGCCCTACGCCGACTGGTTCGCCTACACCTCGCCCTCCGGCTACGGAGACCCCTCCTCCGCCGGCCAGGGCAGCCGGTGCGCGGGCAACGACCTGGCCTACGGCGGGATATGGGACACCTACTACGAGGACAACACCCACAACGCCCTGGTCTCGCCGCCGGTGCCGTACGACAACTCCGGCGGCAGCTACTACTACATCCAGTTCCAGAACTGCCTCAGGACGGAGTTCGGCCATGATACCGGCTACCTGGACATAGCCGCCTTCGGCACCACGATACACGACACCACCTGGGTGAACGTGGCATCCTGGTCCGGCTACTCCAACAACTGGTGGGAGACCAGGATAGACGTAGAGCCCTACCTCGGGCTGGTCGGCTCCGACGAGGTGGTCTTCCGCTTCAGGATGGACGCCGACGGGACCTCCTCCGACTTCGGGGGATGGAACGTCGACAGCATCAAGTGTTTCTCCTCTACGGTTCCCCTGCCCGAGCAGATGACGCCACTGCTGAGCGGCGGTGCCGGGGAGACGGGGATTGTGTATATAAGCCCGGAAGAGGGCAATGCTTCAATGCCCGCGGGAACGGATCCGTCCTACGCGCCGGCGTACATGGATGACCGAAGGAGGCCTTCGGCGGAGGTGCCCCGGCGCTGATCCGACCGCTCGGGCTCGACAAGAGAGGGAAGGACCGCACGATGAGGAGTAAGGTACCGTACCTGGCGGCCCTGGCCGCCGTAACGCTCCTCGGGCTCGTCATGTCCTGCGAGGAGGACCCCCAGGGCCCGGGCTCGGGTATGACAGTAACGCTTGCGACGCCGCCGGCCGGCGGCGCCGAAGCCGACTCGACGTTCGTCATAGAGTGGACCAGCACCAACGCTGCCGGAAACGCCTCCGTGGCTCTCTACTACGACACCGACATGAACCCCAACCTCAAGGAGCCCATCGTGGCCGGTCAGGCCGCCAGCGGCAACTACACCTGGGACTGCGCCCAGGTGCCGGAGGGGACCTACTACATCTACGCCGTCATCTCCGGCGGGGGACAGACCGCCGATACCTACAGCCCCGGCACGGTCACCCTCACGCACCCGTGGGCGACGCCTTCCATCACCGTGCTCACCCCGCCCGCCGGCGGCGCCACGGCGGACAGCACCTACACCATAACCTGGCAGACCAGCAACTTCGACTCGGCGGACGTCGAGCTGGCCTACTCGCTGGACACCCTCCCCGAGAACGCCGTCCTGATAGCGGGGCACCTGGAGGACACCGGCTCCTTCGTCTGGGACTGCTCCAGGATAGACATAGGCGAGTACTACATCTACGCCAAGGCGGTCGAGATAGAGGGCGGCCACCACAGGTCAGGGGCGGGTGCTCTCGCCTCCATCGGCGGCACCGACGGCCCGAAGGTCGAGGCCTACGACTGGAGCGACAGCACGCTCACGATCGAGCACGGCGGCGGCGAGCCGGAGATAAGGGTCACCCAGCCGCCCGCGGAAGGCTCCGTGGCGGACAGCCTGTTCATGATAGAGTGGGTCTCCATAGCCTCCGCAGGTGCGACCGTCGACCTCTACTACGATACCGACACCATGCCAGGCTCCGGACTCGAGCAGATAGCGGCCCAAGTTCCCGACACCAGCGCCTACCTCTGGGACTGCAGCCGCATAGACCAGGGCGACTACTACATCTTCGCCAGGATATTCGACGGGGACGGACCGCTGACAGGGCTTCTCAGGGCCCAGGACGAGGACTACAGCGACGGCATCCTCTCCATAGTCCACGGCAGCGGCAGGTTCGAGATAACCATGCCGCCGGCCGGCGGGGTTGAGGCGGACAGCGCCTTCGTGGTGGAGTGGGTGAGCGACCAGCCCACCTCCGAGACCGTCGATCTCTGGTACTCTGCCGACACCACCGGCTCCGAGCTGTTCACGATGGTGGAGGATGCCCCGAACGAGGGCAACTACCGCTGGGACTGCCTGTCGGTCCCGGAGGGCGACTGGTGGGTCTACGGCGCGATTGAGCTCGCCTCCGACACCCTGACCGACTGGAGCGCCGGGCCTGTCATCCTGACCCACACCGGTTACGCCATAGAGGTGACCGCGCCACCGGCCGGGGGCGCTACCGCCGACACCAGCTACACCATCGAATGGACCGCAACCGGTCCGGACAGCGGCGTGGTCGACCTGGCCTACGACGACGACCTCGAACCCTCCTTCATGAGGCCGATAGCCGAGGGTCTGGACAACACCGGCTCGTACGACTGGGACTGCTCCGCCGTCCCCGAGGGCAGCTACTACATCTACGCCACCATCCACGACCCGTCCGACGGGAGCGTGCTCTGGGCCGGCTACGCATGGGACTACAGCGACGGCCTGCTGACAATCCAGCACGAGACCACCTACGATCTCAGGATAACCATGCCTCCGGAGGAGGGCGCCCAGGCGGACAGCCTCTTCCTGGTGGAGTGGGTCACCGACGCCCCCGGCTCCATGACCCTGGACCTCTACTACTCCGCGGACACAAGCGGGACGGAGCTCTTCCCGATAGAGAACGGAGCGCCCAACACCGGCAGCTACCTCTGGGACACTTCGGTCGTGCCCGAGGGCGACTGGTACGTCTACGGCGCCCTCAACGAGGCGGACGCGACTACCGACTGGTCCGCCGGTCAACTCACCGTGACCCACTTCGAGTACACCATGGAGGTCACCGCGCCGCCTGCAGGCGGCGCCTCGGCCGACTCGACCTACACGGTCGAGTGGACCGCAACCGGCCCGGCCGGAGCGGTGGTCGACCTCTTCTACGATGTCGACACCGACCCGACCACCATGAGCCTCATCAGGGAGAACGTGCCGAACGGCGGCAGCTTCACCTGGAACACCATGGGAGTCGCGGAGGGGGAGTACTACGTCTACGCCATCATACACCCGCCCGGCACAGACCCGACCGACGCGGGCTGGAGAACCGCAGCCGACTACAGCGACGGGACCCTGACCATCGACCACGCGGACTATTACGTCATGGTCACAGCGCCTCCGGAGTGGGGCGCCCAGGCGGACGACGAGTACACCATCCAGTGGGCCGCCGTCGCGCCGTCGGGCACCACCGTCGACCTCTACACCGATGACGACACCGAGCCCGGCTCGGGCCTGGAGGCCATAGAGCTCGCCGTACCCTGGGACGACTACCAGTACGTCTGGGACTGCCACGGGGTGGAGGAGGGCGCCTACTACATCTACGCCGAGATGCACTCCCCCCATCTGGACGAGACCTGGACCGACTACAGCGACAGCACCCTGGTAATCGACCACGACCCGCTCTACCTGTTCATAACCGAGCCGCCGGCCGTAGGGGCAAGCGCAGACTCTATCTTCCTGGTGGAGTGGCTTTCGGACGGGCCGATAAGCAGGACCATCGACCTCTACTACGACACGGACACCATTCCCGACTCCGGTCTGGAGCTCATAGTGGCGGACGAGCCCTCGGGCCACCAGACCAGCACCTACAGGTGGGACTGCAGCGCCGTCCCAGAGGGCGAGTACTACGTGTACGGGATGCTGCGGGACGGCTTCACCAGGGAGGACACCGTCACCCACTACAGCCGCGGCACCCTCGACATCCAACACTGATTCAACCCCGGGGTCGGAGCACGCGGTTGAATTGATTCAACTAGGGGGCCGGAGCAGAACCCGCTCCGGCCCCCTTCACTATCTTGCATACAGTGGATTTGTGCAGCCCCAGGCTCCGTGCAATCTCCGTCTGCTCGTAGCCGTACTGCTCGACTGCCTTCCTGATGACCGCATTCCTTGCATGCCTGTCGCGACCTTCCGCTGCGGCCAGGATCCGGTCAAGAGGTGGTCTGAGAGGGCTCTCCATCGGGGGTTTCGCCGGTGAGCGGAGAACGGCTTCGGCACCAAATCTCTCGATCATCGACTTGCGGAAAGCGGCGTCACCGACCACCGGCTCGCCGAGATCCAGCTCGAGCATGCCTCCCGGCTCCATTCCCTCTCGGATGAAGCAGATGAATGCCTCGAGCGCCTGGCTCCCATGGCCTCCGAAGTACTCGAGTACGTTTGACCCCACGGGCTTTCCGAGTCTCTCTGCTGCTACCCCGACGGTCTCGCTGTAGCTGCTCCATCGATAGTGAGAAGGATGCTCCACCATACCGGCCCTGACCGGATTGAGCAGGATGTACCTCACGAGCTCGATCAGGTAGTTCTCCCTCTGGACGAGTGAGCTCCCGAACCTTCCCTGGAACAGATGACCGACATGCTCGTGCTTCCTGTTGAAGTAGGTGGCGTACCACCCGTTCAGTATGCGCATTCCGTGGGACAGGTTGGGAAGGGGGGTCTCGAGGAGGAGATGGTAGTGGTTCGTCATCAGGCAGTAGGCGTGACAGATCCATTCTTCCCGGCCGATCGTATCAGCTAGGCAGTCGAGGAACTTCTCCCTGTCCCTCCGGTCGAGGAAGAGCTTCCTCTTCTCGCTGCGGCGGTCGTACACGTGGTACAACCCGCCCGGCATCTCCAGCCTTCTTCTCCTTGCCATGTCTTCATTGTACCCGGGTGGGAAGGAGAGTTCAAGTCCTCGGCTCCGGATGGGAGGAGGGCCGGAGCCGACCTGGTCTTCTGCTCCGGCCCTGGAGTTGAATCAATTCAACCGCGTGCTCCGACCCCGGGGTTGAATCAGGTGGTGAGGTCGCGGAGGTTCTCGGCCAGGAGGGCGGCGTAGTCCATCCTGGGGAAGGCGGTCTCGAGCGCCTCGGCAGTCAGCTCGAGGCTGACGTCGAGGGGCAGGGTGTACCGCATCTCGGTGTAGCCCTTCCTCAGCTCGGATACCTCGTCGGCCACGTTCTCCCCCCGGACGATGCACCTGGCCATCAGCTCGGCCACCGGCCCGAAGTCGTCCTCGTCCATCCCGAACCTTGTCATCTCGGAGACGCCTGTCCTTATGCCGCTGGCGTAGAGGAAGGTGTCGTCGTCCGGGAGCGCCTGGTAGTTGACGATGATGTTGCTCTCCTGGAGCCTGTCGGCTATCTCGGAGCCCTCGCCGTGGTCGGCCACCCTGATGAGCACCTGGTGGGTGGAGGTGTAGCCCGAGGAGGGGTCACCCTCCACCTTCAGGCCGTTGTCGACCAGCTGCCGTGCGAAGGCCTTCGCGTTGGCCAGCACCTGCCTCTGGTACTCCTCCTTGTAGGCGTTCATCTCCATGGTGGCCACCAGCAGGCCGACGAGCGTCGCCAGGTGGTGGTTGCTGGTGCTTCCCGGGAAGGCCCTGCTCTTGACGTCGAGCCAGAGCTTCCTGAACGGGGTGCCCTTGCTGAGGTTGCTCACGACCACGCCGCGCTGGGGGCCGAAGAAGGTCTTGTGGGTGGAGCCCGTCACCAGGTCGGCCCCGTCGGCGAGCGGCGCCTGGAAGCCGCCGTAGAGGCCTAGGACGTGGGCCATGTCGTACATGATGACCGGCCTCTCATCGCCCCAGTCAGACACGTGCTCCGCCAGCTCCCGGACAGGCTCCGGGGAGATGAACATGCTCTTGCCGAAGACGACCAGCTCGGGTCTCACCTCGTCGACGGCCTCGAGCATTGCTTCCACGTCGATGGAGTAGGGGTCGTCGCTCCTGACCGGGAAGTTCACGCAATTCTCACGGCCGGTCTCGGGGTCTATCCGGACGTAGTTGAAGAGGGCGCCCATGGGCTGGCTGGAGAGGTGGCCCCCCTTGCCCAGGTCGTTGTTCATCACCGCGCGGAGCTTGCGGAACTCGCCCTTGTCCGTGCTCCTGTTCACGTACTTGGTGACCGCCTTGAAGGCGACCTCGTTCGCCATCTGCCCGCTGATGGGGCGCAGCTCCGCCTCGCTGCAGCCGAAGTACTCGCAGACCGCGGCCTTAGCCTCCTCCTCGATGGCGCGTATGAAGTCGGTTCCGTGGTAGAAGTAGACCTCCCTGCCCTTCATCGTCCTGTGCTCGGCGTACCTGCCGGCCGGGTCGCAGACCTCGCAGGCCTTGACCAGCGGGCTGGGCGTGTTCTCGGAGGGAATGAGGTTGATGCAGTTCCTCTGTCGCCAGGAGTTGTTGGTGCAAATCCTTTCGAAAAGCTCTCTCATGCTGCTCTCGAGGTCGGGCATCGGTCTCCCTCCGTCTCTCCTTCTTCCCTGTCGGTACTCGGATGTCTGTTTCGGCTCGGCTCTGGACTCTAGAGGGTCTCCAGCGAGCCCCTGACCAGGTCCGGGGTCAGGACTATTATGCAGGCTCCCCTGTGGTTGTCCAGATTGCCGGTAATCGACTCAACCTGGCAGACCAGCTCGTCGAGCGCCTCCTCCGGGACGAGCGTGATGACCGTCCTCGGCTCCGGCCTGGACCGGCCGAGCACGTCCAGGAAGTCGGCGAAGACCGGCGCACCGGACAGGACCTGGCCCATCATTGTGCCCTCGACGGTGACCGCCCCCGGAAGATCCATCTCCAGGAAGAGGTCCATGATGAGCTCGTAGGTCTCGCTCTCCTGGACGGTTATCACCACCATCCTCTCCCTGCCCCGGCCCTTGCTCCTTGCGGCGGAGACGGGGGCGGCGTGGTAGAGGAACGCCTCCCTGAGCGCGTACGGCGTGGGGCTGCGGAGGAGCTCGTGGCGGGATTTGCCGGAGCCGAGGACCCGGCTGGCCACGGCCAGCAGCCTGAGGTGCGTGCTCGGCTCCTCCGGCGTCCCGGCTATCCCGCAGAGTATGTGGACGCTACGGCCGTCCATGGACTCGAACTGGACACCCTTCGGGCAGACGGCCAGCGCCATGGCGAAGCCCTCCATCCCCTCCACCTTGCAGTGGGGGATGGCTATGCCGTTGCCGAAGCCGGTCGAGCCCAGGCCCTCCCGCTCCACCAGCCCGTCCAGAACCTTCTGCCGGGCCACGCCGGAGCCGGCCGCCGTCAGCGCAAGGAGGTCGGCCAGCCGCTCCAGGGCCTCCCTCTTGGAGGAGGCCGCCATGTCGGTCCGGCAGGAGTCGAGCGTCAGTATCTCAGAGAGGTCCAATGAGCAACACCTTCCTAGTCGAGGAGCGCGCCCCTGGTGACTGCGTACTTGGAGAGGGGCGGTCCGGTCAGCTCGTTGAAGAGTACGGAGAAGAGCACGATGTTCACGAGCATCGAGGAGACCTCGTGGTGGACCATGAAGAACGGCATTGTCTGCAGGTAGAGCACGAGCCCAATGGCGACCCCGGCCTGCGGCAGCATGCCTAAGCCCAGGTATCGCCGGATGAGCGGGTCGGCCCGGGCCACGTGAGCCCCTGCCCAGACCCCGCCGACCTTCCCGGCCGCCCTGGCCAGGACGAAGAGCCCGCCGAGCATCAGCACCCTGCCTGATGTCAGGACGGAGAGGTCCAGCTCGGTTCCGGCTATGGCGAAGAAGGCCGCGTAAAGGGGCGGTGCGATGGTGTCCAGCGCCCCCACCATCCGGTGGACCCTGCGGGAGAGGTTCGCGGTCACAGCCCCGGCGGCCATGCAGGAGAGGAGGGCGCTCAGACCCAGCTTCATCGAGACGGCGGAGAGGAGCAGGACTATCCCCAGGGAGATGACCAGTATCTCGCTGGGATTGCCCAGTCGCCGGGTGACGAGCGAGAGGAGCCACCCGGCTATCGCTCCTATGACAAGCGACCCGGCTATCTCGAGAATCGCATGCAGCACGGCGGTCATCGCACCCTGGTCCATCCCGAGCGTGCTGCCGGCCACCGCCGACACCACCGCGAAGAGCAGAACGCATCCGGCGTCGTCAAGGGCCACCACCCCGTACAGGTGGTCGACGAAGGAGCCGCGCGCCTTGAGTGAACGGATTATGGCCACGGTCGCTGCGGGCGCGGTCGCCGACGCGATCGCTCCCAGGAGCGCCGCTACGGGCGGCTGCATGCCCGCCAGGACGAGCCCTCCGGCAACCAGCAGGAAGGTGGCCAGCATCTGGAACACGGTGATGATGAAGACGCTCCTGCCCACCGTCCGGAGCTTCGCCATGCTGAACTCGCTGCCGATGACCAGGGCTATGAGGGCAAGGGCTATCTCCGTTATGGAGGAGAGGGTCGAGAGCAGGTCGGCGTGGACGAACTCCAGGCAGGACGGGCCGAGAAGCAGCCCAGCCAGTATGAAGCCGGTTATGGAGGGCAGGCCGAACCTCTCGGCCATGCTCCCGAGGAAGAAGCTGCCGACGAGCAGGACGCCCACGCCGAAGACGACGTGGCTGCTGAAGAGGTCCCTGAGGTCCAAGAGGAAACCGAGGATGTCTTCCAGCATTCTTCCTCCACGAGGGGATGGGCGGATGACGCGGAGCATAACCGGCCCCCATGGGGTGGTCAACCTCGCCCGGCGCGCCTCCCGGGCGTATATTAGCCCTTCGTGCAGCATGATGCGGCCGGGATCGGCGCCCGGCCGCCGGAGCTATCCGAACGGAGATGACCGAATGGCCGTTGAGGACGTCAGAGACGAGCTGGAGAGGCTCAGGGCCCGTCTCGCCAGACTGAAGGAGGGTCTTTGACCTCCCCGGGATGCTGAAGAGGGAGAGGGAGCTGGAGGGGCAGATGGCGGCCCCCGGGTTCTGGGACGACAGGGAGCGTGCCCTCGAGGTCATAGGGGAGCAGAAGCATCTGCAGGCCTGGACCGAGCCGGTGGGCGAGGTGGAGGATATCCTGGATGACGTCGAGGTCTCGGCGGAGCTGATGGCCGCAGGCGATGACCAGACCCTGCTGAGCGAGAGCGAGGCCTCACTCCGGAAGGTCGCCTCGATGATGGACAGGCTGGAGTTCCAGCAGATGCTCTCCGGCCCGAACGACAGGAGCGACGCCATCCTGACCATCCGCTCCGGCGCCGGTGGTCAGGACAGCCAGGACTGGGCTGAGATCCTCATGCGCATGTACCTTTACTGGGCCGAGAAGCAGGACATGGACGTGGAGGTCGTCAGCACCAGCGAGGGCGACGAGGCCGGCATCCGTGAGGCCATACTGACGGTCAGGGGCCCCTGGGCCTACGGCTACCTCCGTGCGGAGGGCGGTATCCACCGCCTGGTCCGCAAGTCCCCCTTCGACCAGAACCATCGCCGACACACCAGCTTCGCCTCGGTCTTCCCCCTGCCGGACATAGACGACAGCATCGAGGTCGACCTGAGGGACGAGGACGTGAGGGTGGACACCTTCCGGGCCAGCGGCGCGGGGGGGCAGCACGTGAACAAGACCTCCTCCGCGGTGAGGATGACCCACCTGCCGACGGGCATCGCGGTCACCTGCCAGAACCAGCGCTCCCAGCACAGGAACCGGGAGGTGGCCTCCAGGATACTCAGGGCCAGGCTCTACGAGCTGGAGGAGGAGAAGAGGAGGCAGGAGAGGGCCGAGCTGGAGAAGCAGAAGAAGGACGTCTCCTGGGGCAACCAGATACGCTCGTACGTAATGCACCCCTACCGGATGGTGAAGGACCACAGGACCGGTATCGAGACCTCCGACATAGACGGCGTCCTGGCAGGCGACATACAGACCTTCATGGAGGCCTTCCTCAGGATGGACGGAGAGGCGTGAGAGCATGACGGACCTCGAGGCCGCGCGGAGGGAGAAGCTGAGGAGGCTCTCCGAGCTGGGCGTCGAGCCCTACCCTGCCCGGTGCCGGGAGTCGGAGCCGCTCGCGGCGGTCCGGGAGAGGGGCGAGACCGAGGAGCAGGTGGTGGTCCACGGAAGGATGACCGCCAGGCGCGAGCACGGGAAGACCATCTTCGCCGACATACGAGACGGCAGCGGCTCCATGCAGCTCTACCTGAACCGGAAGGTCCTCCCGGAGATGGACTGGGAGGTCGCCGGCCTGACCGACCTCGGCGACATTGTGGAGGCGGTGGGGACTGTCTTCACCACGAGGACCGGCGAGCTGACGGTCCGATGCCTCTCCCTGACCGTCCTCTGCAAGAGCCTCAGGCCGCTTCCCACGGTCAAGGTGGACGCCGAGGGGGTGGCCCACGACAGGGTGACCGACCCGGACCTGCTCTACAGGCACCGGTGCGTGGACCTCCAGCTCAACCCCGGGAGCGTGGAACGCTTCCGGACCAGGAGCCGCATCGTCTCGGCCATGCGCTCCTACCTCGACCGTCAGGGCTTCATGGAGGTTGAGACCCCGGTGCTCCAGCCGGTCTACGGCGGCGCCGCCGCCGACCCGTTCGTCACCGAGTATACAAGCATGGACGGTACCTTCTACCTCCGCATAGCGACCGAGCTCTACCTGAAGAGGCTTGTGTCAGGTGGTCTGGAGAAGGTCTACGAGCTGGGCAAGGACTTCAGGAACGAGGGCGTGGACCGGACCCACTCGCCGGAGTTCACCCAGCTGGAGCTCTACGAGGCCTACACCGACTACGAGGGTATGATGCGCCGTATGGAGGAGCTGACCCGGGAGGCTGCGGAGGCCGCCGGCTCCGGGATGCGCTTCGAGTACCGGGGCGGGACCGTGGACCTCTCCGAGCCGTTCAGGCGGGTCCCGTTCCTCGAGGCCCTCCACAGGGCCAGCGGCATGGAGCTCTACGGCATGGATGCCGGAGAGCTCCGGGCGCACGCTGACGAGCTTGGGATAGCCGGCGGCAGCGTGACCAGGGTGGCGCTGCTGGACAAGCTCTTCGACCACTACGTGGTGAGGGGGATAACCGCACCCACCTTCGTTGTCGACTACCCCGCCGAGCTCTCTCCACTGGCCAAGAGCACCTCCGACGGGAGCGGCCTCACCGAGCGCTTCGAGGCCTTCGTCA
The DNA here is from genome assembly GCA_964423505.1 of uncultured bacterium. Classification (GTDB taxonomy): domain Bacteria; phylum Fermentibacterota; class Fermentibacteria; order Fermentibacterales; family JCC-6; genus CAYREX01. The sequence continues at coordinate 62,142 of CAYREX010000012.1, forward strand.
TGGGCCTGGAGCTGGCAAACGCCTTCTCGGAGCAGAACGACCCGCTCGCCCAGAGGCGGGTCCTTGCCGAGCAGTCCGCCGGCAGGGAGCAGGGCGGGGGGGAGGTGGACGAGGACTTCCTCTACGCGCTGGAGGTGGGCATGCCGCCCACCGGCGGTCTCGGCATTGGCGTGGACAGGCTGGTCATGCTCCTCACCGACACCGGCAGCATCAGGGACACCATCCTCTTCCCGCACCTGAGGAGACCCGGCCGTTGAGGCTGCTCCTGCCTGCGAGGATAGCCCTCAGGCAGATCCTGAGCCGGTCGAACTCCGGCTTCGTCCGGACGCTCTCCCTCCTCTCGGTGGCCGGCATAGCCATCGGGGTGGCAGCGCTGCTTGTGCTCAGCGCCTTCATGGAGGGCTTCACCTCGAGCATCGGCGATCACCTCTCCGCGATACACCCTCCCGTGGTCGTCCGTGTGCCCGGCGGGTACCCGCTGTCCCAGGCGGACGTCCAGACCGTCAGCACCGCCGCGGAGGAGCTGGAGGGCGCGTCCGGAGCCTCGCCGGTGGTGGAGAGGACGGCCGTGGCCGCCGGGACCTCCGGGGAGGTGGCAGGCGTACACGTAAGGGGGGTCGACTGGTCTCTCGAGCCCACCCTGGCCTCCGGCGACAGGCTGGCGATGGCCGGCGTCTCCGGTGAAGGAGCGCTGCTGGGGGAGAGGCTCGCCGCCAGACTGGGGGTCGCCGAGGGGGACACCATGCGGCTCGCCTCCACCGACGTGACCGGCTTCTCCTCCATGGGGAGGCTCCTGGTGGATGCAATAGTGCCGGTCCGGGTGGCATCGGTGCAGGACCTCGGCATAATGGAGTACAACAGCTCGTACGTGATAGTGGACTACGCGACCGCATCCGTCCTCTTCAGCGAGGCGCTGCCGGCAACTTCCATGAGCGTCGGCGTAGCGGATGGCGCCGACCCGTCCGAGGTCTCCTCGGCGATGTCGGAGAGGCTGGACGATGCCTACATGGAGGGGGGCTGCTCCTTCATGATAAGCGAGACCTTCCTCTCCCGGCACGGCAACCTGTTCGCCGCCCTTGGTCTGGAGCGGCTGGGCATGTCCATCGTCCTGGCGCTCATAACGGTGGTGGCGCTACTCAACCTGACCAGCGCCCTGAACATGATGGCGCTCGAGCACAGGAGGGATACCGGCATCCTGCGGGCCATGGGCGCCACCCCCGGTCTGGTCCTCCGGACCGGCCTCCTCCAGGGCACGATGATAGGTGCTTCCGGGGCTGTGGCCGGCGTCGCCCTCGCGGTCCTCGGAGTACTGGCGATCAACAGGTTCTTCCCCATAAGGCTGGAGAGCAGCGTGTACTGGGTGGACGTACTCTCCGGAAGGCTCGACCCGTTCCTGGCGCTCCTGGTGGCCGGCGGAACGGTTGCCGCCTGCCTGGCCGTCTCCCTCCCCGCCGCCCTGTCCATGGTAAGGGTCTCGCCCTCAGAGGCGGTCAGGTATGAGTGAGAAGGTCGTCCTGGAGGCCGAGGGCCTCGAGAAGTCCTACGGGAGCGGCTCCGCAAGGGTATCGGTCCTCAGGGGTGCCGGCCTCCGCGTGCCGGCGGGCAAGGTGGTCTCGGTCGTTGGACCCAGCGGCTCCGGCAAGAGCACGCTGCTGCACGTCTGCGGCGCCCTGGATCCCCCCGACGGCGGCACGGTGCGCCTCTGCGGCGAGGACGTCTGGCGCATGGGGGAGGCCAGGCGGTCGCGCCTCCGGAACTCCAGCATAGGTTTCGTTTTCCAGCTCCACCACCTGCTGGAGGAGTTCACCCTCCTGGAGAACGTCGCCATGCCGGCTCTCATATCCGGCATGGGCAGATCAGCGGCTATGAAGGCGGCGGGCAGGCTCCTGGGCGAGGTAGGGCTCTCGGGCATGGAGGAGCGCTTTCCGGCGGAGACGTCGGGGGGCGAGAGGCAGAGGGCCGCGGTGGCCAGGGCTCTGGTCCTGAGGCCGTCGCTGGTCCTTGCCGACGAGCCGACCGGCAACCTCGACGCGGAGAGCGGCGCCAGGGTGGAGGAGATAATGCTGGGCCTGGCGGCCGGCCGGGGGCTGGCGTTCGTCATAGCCACTCACGACAGGGAGCTGGCGGCCTCGGCGCACATCCGCCTTCGGCTTCAGGCGGGCAGTCTGCACCCGGCGGAGACGGGCTGATTGCAGGGAGAACCGGCCAGGATTATCTTACGGAGGGCATCCGCAGGGCTTCGGGGTTCCATCCGGGGGAGCAGACCCGCCGCATGGAACCCGCGACAGCAGTTGCGGCTAGATGCCTTCCGAAGGACACCGGGGAGGTGAACCGATGCCGGAGCAGCTGACCGAGAAGGCCAGGGCGGCCCTGGAGATAGCCCTGGGAGAGGCGGGGAAGGCGGGCCAGAGCAAGGTCGCCTCCGAGCACATCCTCTTCGGTCTCGTATCCGTGCGAGGCGCCGCCGCGCTGGTGGTGCTCCACGAGCTCGGTGTCCGCACAGGCGCCCTCAGGGCCAGGCTGGAGAACCTGATGAGGCGGCCGGTCATGTCCGACTCCACCTCGCGGGAGATCGGATGGACGACCAAGGCGCGGCTGGTCAGGCGCGAGGCGGTCCGCCGGGCGGTCAGCTCCGGCTCACCGGCCACCGGCACCCACCACCTGCTCATGGGGCTCCTGTCGGTGGGCAACTGCCAGGCCTCCAGCATCCTCAGGGAGAAGGGCATAACGCTCAGGGCGGTGGAGAAGGCCGCGGCGGAGCTCCCCGAGAACGCGGAGATGGACGTCGAGACCGCCGGCCGCTCAGAGCAGGAGGCCCCCGGGATAGAGCACTTCTGCCGGGATCTCACCCACCTGGCCCGGGAGGGCGAGCTCGACCCCGTGATAGGCAGGGAGAGGCAGATAGGCCGCCTGATGCAGGTCCTCTGCAGGCGCAAGAAGTCAAACCCCATACTCATAGGCGAGCCGGGCGTGGGCAAGACGGCCATCGTCGAGGGACTGGCCGGCATGATGGTCTCGGGCGGAACGCCCGACGTCCTCTCCGGCAAGCGGATACTCGCCCTGGACATGGCGGCCGTGGTGGCCGGCACGAAGTACCGCGGACAGTTCGAGCAGAGGCTGAAGAAGCTGCTCTCCGAGATAGCCGAGTCGGGCGACATCATACTGTTCATCGACGAGGTCCACGTTCTGGTGGGCGCCGGCGCCGCGGAGGGCGCCATGGACGCCGCGAACCTCCTGAAGCCGGCCCTGGCGAGGGGCGAGCTGCAGTGCATAGGAGCCACGACGCTCGACGAGTACAGGAAGCGTATAGAGAAGGACGGGGCCCTGGAGCGGCGGTTCCAGCCGGTCCCCATAGACCCGCCCTCCGTATCGGAGACGATAGAGATACTGGAGGGCCTCAGGACGAGGTACGAGAAGCACCACGGTACCGTCTACACCGGCGGGGCGATAAGGGCAGCGGCGAAGCTGGCGGCCCGTTACATCAGCGGCAGGTTCCTGCCGGACAAGGCCATCGACGTCATGGACGAGGCCGGAGCCAAGAACCGAATCTGCCACTGCAGCATACCGCCGGAGATTCAGGACCTCGTGGGACAGCTCCAGGCGCTCCGGACGCGTGTGCGGGACATGAGCGCCAGGGGGGAGAGGCAGGCCGCGGAGGACCTCTCGGACAGGCTCTCCCTGGTCGAGGAGGAGCTGGAGAGCAGGCGCTCGGAGTGGCTGGCCGGCGTCGACATCACCCCGGTGTCGGACGAGCTGGTCGCCGAGGTGGTCGCCGACATGACCGGCATACCGGTCAGCAGGGTCGGGAGCAGCGAGACCGCGAGGCTGCTGGACCTGGAGGAGCGGCTGGGCGAGAGGATAGTCGGGCAGACCGAGGCGCTGCGCACCATCACCTCCGCCATCCGGAGGAGCAGGGTCGGCCTGCGGGACAGCGACCGCCCGGTCGGCGCCTTCCTCTTCCTGGGCCCCTCCGGCGTCGGTAAGACGGAGACCGCGAGGGTGCTGGCCGAGCTGGTCTTCGGCGAGCCCTCCGCTCTCATACGCGTCGACATGTCGGAGTTCCAGGAGAGCTTCTCCGGCTCGAGGATAGTGGGCGCCCCGCCGGGCTACGTAGGGTACGACGACGGCGGACACCTCACCGAGAGGGTCCGCAGGAGGCCCTACTGCGTGGTGCTCCTGGACGAGATAGAGAAGGCCCACTCCGACCTCTACAACATGCTCCTGCAGGTGATGGACTACGGCCGCATGACCGACAGCTTCGGCCGGGAGATAGACTTCACCAACACCATCATCATCATGACCAGCAACATCGCCTCCCGCGGGATACTCAGCCCCACCGGCCTCGGCTTCTCCGCCGGCGGGGAGGAGGAGCGGCGCAGCAGGCTGGACGGCAAGGTGATGGACGGAGTCCGGGACAGGTTCAACCCGGAGTTCCTCAACCGTCTCGACGAGATTGTGGTCTTCAACCCGCTGGAGTTCGAGGACGTGAAGCGGATAGTGGACCTGGAGATGGAGGAGGTCTCCGTACGGCTGGCGGAGCTTGGCATAAGCCTGGACCTCACCCCGGGGGCCCTGAACCTCATCACTGAGTCCGGATTCGAGCCCTCGGCCGGGGCGCGTCACCTCAAGCGGGCCATAAGGAAGCTGGTCGAGGACCCGCTCACCGACCTCATCCTCAGGGGGCGGTTCGACAGCGGCAGCTGCGTGCTGGCCGTCCGCCGGGAGGAGAGGCTGGAGTTCTCGGAGACCACCGAGGACGACAGCGAGCAGGAGGTTGGCGCCGACGCGCTCGGCCGGGAGACCGTCAGGTGAGAGCCCTCCTGCCGGCAGCGCTCCTCGCGGCTGTCTCGGCCGCGGGCCCTCTCCCTGCCGTCGGCTCCGTGACCGTCGAGGGAAACGACTTCGTGAGCGACAGCCTCATAGTCAGGTACCTGGGAGTAGGTCCGGGGGACGACCTCACGCCATCAACACTCGGGGACGGCACCCGGGCCCTCTTCAACCTGGGATACTTCAGCGACATCGAGATGCAGGTGGACACCACCGGCGGCCTCGCCGAGCTGGTGGTGCTGGTCAGCGAGAACCGCCTGCTCTCCGGCATCACCTTCGAGGGCATGGAGGAGCTCCGGGAGAGCGATGTACTGGACACCCTCACCCTCCTCCCGGGACAGACGGTCTCCCCGTCGGACGTGGAGGGCGCCAGACAGCTCATCAAGGACCTCTACGAGGAGGAGCACAGGCACCTGGCGGAGGTCACGGCGGAGTGGCTCTCCCCGGACGCCGGAGGCAGGAGCACCCTGGTGTTCCGCTGCGACGAGGGTCCGGACGTAAGGGTGGGCGAGATAGCCTTCACCGGCAACACAGTCTACAGCGACAGGAAGCTGCGGGGCAGGATGGACACCCGGGAGGATTCCTTCTGGCGCAGCGGCCGGCTCCGGGAGAGCGACCTGGCGCAGGACCTCCGGGAGGTGGAGAGCTGGTACCACGAGAGGGGCTACCCCGAGGCCAGCGTCCGCGAGGTCGGCCGGACGATGATGGAGGACGGCAGGCACCTGCGGCTCGAGCTGGAGGTCGACGAGGGCCGCTACTTCACCTTCGGCGACGTCACCTTCGACGGCAACGAGTCCTTCCCCGACTCCACGCTGGCGGAGGTGGTCGAGGTGGAGCCGGGCGAGGAGTACGATGCCTCGGAGCTGGAGACGTCGGTCATGGGGCTCTACGAGGCATTCCAGGAGCTGGGCTACTTCTACTCATCGGTGGAGCCGGAGGTGACCGTCGGTGAGGACGGCGAATCGCTGGACGTGGCCTTCACCATAGAGGAGGGGGAGAGGGCCCACATCAGGAGGGTTGACATAACCGGCAACACCCGAACCCTGGACAACGTGATACGCAGGGAGATACGGGTGATGCCAGGTGACCTCTTCCGGCGCTCCACACTGATGAGGAGCTATCGCAACATCTTCTACCTCAATTATTTCCAGGACGTACAGGTGGACTTCTCCTACATAGAGGGCTCCCCGGACGTCGACGTCCTCTTCGACGTTACGGAGAAGACCACCGGCACCGCCGGCGGAGGCGTGGCCTACGGTGGCGGCGACGGGCTCAGCGGCTTCGTGGAGGTGGCGGAGAACAACCTCTTCGGGACCGGCCAGAGGGTGAGCGCCAGCTTCCAGATATCCGACAGGAGATGGGACCTGAAGCTGGGGTTCACCGAGCCCTGGCTGATGGACACGCCGCTCTCCCTCGGCGGCGAGGTGTTCCACACCACTGCCGACTACAGCGAGTACGACAGGAGGCGAACCGGCGGGTCGGTGACGGTTGGCAGGCCCATACCCTGGCTCGACTACACCTCCGCCACGGTCTCCTACACCCTGGAGAAGGTGGACGTGTACAACATCACCTCCGACTCCACCAGCTTCTACTACTCGCTGAGGGACGAGGACTGGCCACGGTGGACCAGCTCCACCAGGCTGACCCTCGGCCGGGACAGTCGTGACAGGCAGGTCTTCGCCTCGGAGGGCTCCCTGAACAGCATAACCGCCGAGTTCGCCGGGGGCGCCCTCGGCGGAAGCGTGGCATTCCAGAAGTACCTGCTGGACAGCGGATGGTTCGTGCCCACCTTCTGGAACTTCAGCTTCTTCCTCAGGGGACGCCTGGGCACCATAGGCTCACTGGAGGGGGAGGAGCCGCCGGCCTACGAGCTCTTCGAGCTGGGGGGCACCGGCTTCTACGGGGTGCGCGGCTACGGCGAGGACACCATCGGCGCGGTGGAGGGCTACAGGACCGTCGGCGGCCGGTCCATGCTCATACTGACGGCGGAGTACAGGTGCAGGGTCATAGACCAGATACAGCTCTCGGTCTTCGCCGACGCGGGCAACACCTGGAGCTCCTGGGCCGCCAGCGACTTCACCGACCTGAACAGGGGGCTCGGGGCGGGTATCAGGATAGAGGTCCCGATGCTCGGCATACTCGGATTCGACTACGCCTACGGGTTCGACGGCCCGGACAGGGGCTGGGAGCCGCACTTCCAGTTCGGGACCACCTTCTGAGCCTCCGTCGCCGGTCGACGGTGGCATTGAGCCCGTGGCGCTCCGGCATCCGGAAGGGGGGAACCGTGACATGAGGCTTGCAGCGGCGGCTGCTGCGGCCCTCGCCTTCGCGGCGGCGGCCCAGACGATAGCGGTGATAGACTCAGAGAGGATTTTCGACTCCCTCGGCGAGGTGGCGGACGCGACGGAGCTGCTGCAGACCGAGATGGAGGAGTGGCAGGCACACGCCGACTCCCTTCAGGAAGAGATAGACGCCATAGAGGCCGACCTCAGCTACACCATGGTGATGAGCCCGGAGAGGCGTCTCGAGCGGGAGGACCTGCTGGAGGAGAAGACGGAGGAGCTCCAGGCCTACCTGGCCGAGACCTTCGGCCCCGGCGGCCTCGTCGAGAGCCGCAACGAGGAGCTGGTCGCCCCGATCGTCGCCGAGATCAACGAGACCGTCCAGCAGATATGCCTGGACGAGGACATAGACCTGGTCATAGACACGGCTGCCGGGAACGTCGTCTACGCCGAGGGCTCGCTGGACATCACCGATATGGTCCTCGAGGAGATGTCCACCTCGGGCGGCAGCTGACTTGCTGCTCTCGGAGCTTGCCGAGCGCCTGGAGGGGAGGCTTCTGGGGACGGGCGCCGGCGAGACCGTCGCCGGCATCTCCACGATACGGGAGGCCGGTCCCGGGGAGGTCTGCTACTACGGGAACAGGGCGTACCGGGAGTACCTCCCCGTCACCCGCGCCCTGGCGGTCATCACATCGGAGGAGCTCTCCACCTCCGCCCCCAACCAGGTAATCGTCGAGGACGCCTACGACGCTTTCAGGAAGGCGCTCGAGCTCTTCAGGGACGTCTCCGTCACCGGCTTCGCGACGGTCCACGCAAGCGCCGTCGTGCACGAGTCCGCGCTGCTGGGAGAGGGCGTGCACCTCGGCCCCTGCTGCGTCGTGGACGCCGGCGCAAGGGTAGGCGACGGTACCGAGGTCGGAGCTTGCTCGTACGTAGGTCCCTCGGCAGTCATCGGCTCCGGCTGCCTCCTGGCCCCCGGCTGCTTCGTCGGCGCCGACTGCGTCCTCGGCGACCGGGTCGCCGTAGGGCCCCGGGCGGTGGTCGGCTCCGACGGATTCGGGTTCGTCCCCCGGCCGGACGGCCACCTGAAGGTGCCCCAGAACGGGAACGTGGTCCTCGGCGACGACGTGGAGCTCGGGGCCGGCACGACCGTGGACAGGGCGACCGTGGGAAGCACCGTCATAGGTGCGCATACGAAGGTAGACAACCTCGTCCACATAGCCCATAATGTCTCCATTGGCCGAGGATGCTTCCTGGCGGCCCAGACCGGCATAGCCGGCAGCACCGTGGTCGGCGACGGAGCGGTGTTCGCGGGGCAGGTCGGGGTCGTCGGGCACGTGAGAATTGGTGATGGCGCTGTGATGGCGGCGAAGTCCGGCATATCGAAGGACGTGCCGGACGGAGCTACGGTCTTCGGGATCCCCGCGAGGCCCATGGACCTCTCCAAGCGGATTATCGCCGCCATGAACGAGCTCCCCGAGTTCAGGAGGAAGGTCCTCCGGTTCATGGCGGAGACGGTCAGCAGGGAAGAGGACTCTCAATGACCCGAAACCAGACCACGCTGGGAGAGCCGGTGGAGTACGAGGGCACCGGGCTGCACCTTGGCAAGAGGACGACGGTCCGCTTCGTACCGGCACCCGCCGACACGGGAATCGTATTCGTCAGGAGAGACGTCGACAGCCACCCCCGGATAAGCGTTTGCCCGGAGAACGTCAGGCAGGTGGAGGAGCAGTCCCGCAGGACCACCCTCGGGGAGGAGTACATAGAGGTCCACACGGTGGAGCACGTCCTCTCGGCGCTCTACGGCCTCGGCGTGGACAATGCCATCATAGAGCTCGACTCGGACGAGCCGCCCGAGCCGGAGGACGGCTCCGTCAGGAGCTACGTAGACGTCATCCTCAGGGCGGGCGTGGTTGAGCTGGAGGGGAGCCCCCGGAAGGTACTCAGGATAGACAGGCCCATCTCCGTGGACGCCTTCGGCGCAACCCTCACCGCCGTTCCCCACAACGGCCTCCGAATCAGCTTCACCATAGACTACGACCACCCGGTGCTGGGAACGCAGTACATCTCCCTGGACATCGACCCCGAGACCTTCAGGAACGAGATAGCCCCGGCCAGGACCTTCTGCCTATACGAGGACGTAAGGGCGCTGCAGGAGAAGAACCTCATCAAGGGGGGGACCCTGGACAACGCGGTGGTGGTGGGGGAGGAGGGGATACTGAACGACGAGCCTCTCCGTTTCCCGGACGAGTTCGTCAGGCACAAGGTCCTCGACCTGATAGGCGACCTCTCCCTGCTGGGCGCCAGGCTCCAGGCACACATAATCTCCGCCAAGTCGGGGCACGCCTCCAACGTCCAGTTCGTCAAGAAGATCAAGGAGACCTGCAAGAAGGCGGCGGCCGAGGTTCCCCTCTCCGAGAAGACGTGGGACATAGAGGACATCATGGAGCTGCTCCCCCACAGGTTCCCCTTCCTGCTGGTGGACAGGGTCCTGGAGGTAGAGCCGGACAAGCGCATAGTGGGTGTCAAGAACGTCTCCATAAACGAGCCGTTCTTCCAGGGACACTTCCCCGGCGCGCCCATCATGCCCGGTGTGCTGGTGGTGGAGGCGATGGGCCAGGTGGGCGGCCTCATGCTCTTCAACTCGGTCGAGAACCCCTCCGACTGGCTGGTCTACTTCACCGGCCTGGACAGGGTCAGGTTCCGCAACCCGGTCATGCCCGGAGACCAGATAGTCTTCGAGCTGGAGATGATACAGAAGAGGGGACCGATGTGCAGGATGCGGGGCGTGGCCAAGGTCGACGGGAAGGTAGCCGCCGAGGCCATGCTCATGGCAATGCTCGTGGAGAAGACGTGATACACCCGACGGCGGTGGTCTCGAGCCGGCTGCCGCCGGACGCGGAGGTGGGCCCGTTCGCCGTGGTCGGCGAGGAGGTGACCTTCGGCCGCGGCGCCAGGATAGGTCCCCACGCCGTGGTCATGGGTCCCTCGACATTCGGCGACGACGTAACCGTCGGCGCGTCGGCGGTCGTCGGAACGGACCCTCAGGACCTCAAGTACGAGGGGGAGCGGACGGAGCTCCTGGTCGGCGACCGCACGGTCATCAGGGAGTTCGCCAACATCAACAGGGGAACGGCCGAGTCCGGACGCACGCTCGTCGGGAGCGACTGCCTGATAATGGCCTACGTCCATGTGGCCCACGACTGCAGCATCGGGGACAGGGTGATCCTGGCCAATGCCGTGAACCTGGCCGGTCACGTCGAGATCGGGAGCGACGCCACCATCGGCGGCGTCGTCCCGGTGCACCAGTTCGTCAGGATAGGGGAGCACTCGTTCATAGGCGGCGGTTACAGGGTCAGCAAGGACGTCCCCCCGTTCGTTCTGGCGGGCGGGTACCCGCTTCGCGTCTCCTCGCTCAACAGGGTCGGCCTGAGGAGAAAGGGCATCGACGGCGAGAGGCTGGAGGCGCTCGACCGCTGCTTCAGGTACCTCTTCAGGGAGCCCGGGCTGCTCTCCGCCAAGGCTCGGGAGGTAATGGACTCCCCGGACAGCGGAGATGACGCCAGGGTAATGGCCTCGTTCATACTTGGCTGCACCAGGGGGGTCGTCAGCTGAGGGGTGCCGCCGTCGTCCTCCTGGTCGCGGCTTCCCTGATGCTCGCGTCGGAGGAAGGGCCGCAGGGGCCCAGACAGACGCCCGCCCCGGTCCCGCCGGACACCGGAGCCGCGGCCGCCCGGCTGCCGACCGTAGAGACCCGGAGCCCCACCGGCGCCCTCCTCCGCTCGGCGGTCCTCCCCGGATGGGGCCAGGTCTACAACGACAGGCCGCTCAAGGGGGTGCTGCTGGGCGGCGCCGAGATGGGCCTGCTCTCATGGCTCCTGCTCGAGAACGATGCCGCAAACGAGGCGAGACGAGCCGGTGACGACGCTGCCTACCGGGTGCACAGCGCAAGGAGGCTGGACCTCATATGGTACACCTCCGCCGCCTGGATATACGGCATGATGGACGCGTACGTGGACGCCTACCTCTACCCCTTCCGCGCGGAGAACGAGAGGTTCGAGACGGAGACCGGGGTCGGTCTCGGTCTGGCCCTCTTCGTCCGCTTCTGAGCGGAGTGGAATAGATGCTCCTCCCGCATGTACCATTCCTGACGGCGGCGATGCAGCCTCCGGACCCGGAGATAGAGCTTCTCAGGAGGGCCAGGGATGGAGACAGGGAGGCGTTCGGTGAGATCTTCTCGAGGTACAGGAGGAGGGTCTTCCGGGTCGCCAGGAGGATGTGCGGCAGCGACGACGAGGCCTGGGACATCACGCAGGAGGCGTTCATGCGCGCAATGCAGGCCATGGACAGATTCGACGTCGACTACCGGTTCTTCACCTGGATGTACCGGATCGTCACCAACGTCGCCATCAACCACTCCAGGAAGCGGGGCAGGAGGCGGGAGGTCCGCTTCGACGAGGAGTACGGCGCGGACGGAGAGCAGGCCTTGCCGGACCGTACCGAGGAGAGGGCAATGAGGAGGCAGCTGGTGGAGGCCGTCGAGAGCGCGGTCGAGAAGCTCTCGCCGCCTCTGCGCGCGGTGTTCGTGCTCAGGGTTGACCAGCAGCTCAGCTACAGGGAGATAGCGGAGAGCCTCGACATCGCCATGGGCACCGTGATGTCCAGGCTCAGCAGGGCCAGGCAGCAGATACGGGAGGAGGTAGGCCCCCTGGCCGGGGACGCATGATGGAACATCCCATCTTCGAAGAGCTGATGTCGTACATGGACGGGGAGCTCCAGGAGGAGCGGGCCGCCGCCGTCGAGGAGCACCTGCGCGACTGCCCCGAGTGCGCCGCCCTTCTGAGGAGCCAGACCTCGATGGAGGCCGAGTGGCGCGACGCCTTCAGCTACCCGCCGGATGAGGAGTTCCGCTCCCTGGAGGAGAGGCTCCGGAGGAGCATGCGCCGCCGGCCATCATGGCTCGGGGTCCTGCCGGTGGCCGCCGCCGTGGCCGCTGTCCTCCTCGGCGTCAGGCTCGTGCTCTGGGAGCGCCCTGCCGAGCCGTACCCGCCCTCCGGGCCGGCTGCTGACCGTTCGGTCCTGGCGACCGGGACGGAAGAGGCCGCTACGGAAGGGGGGGGCGCAGATGCGGAGCTACCCGAGGAGAGCGCCGGGGACGTCCGCGTCCAGGGCGAGCCGGACGATTGCGACCCTTCGGCGGAGTCTGGCCCGCTTCCGACCGGTGACCTCGGCGCCGAAGCCCCGGACAACACGCTCTCCGCAGGGCAGGGCACCGCCGGAGGCGGCGGCTCGGCCCCATCGCCGGGCCTCGGCCTCGTCTCGGGATGGGAGGACGGGAGCGCCGTCTGCGAGCTGTCCGAGTCCGAGGAGGAGGGGGAGCTGGAGGAGTCCGGGGTGGTCGTCCTCGAGAGCGGCGCATCCGGCATCACGCTCCAGGGCGGAGCCGGGGAGGACCGCCAGCTCTCGGAGAGCCGCTCGCTCGGCGACGTCGGAAGCGATGACGGCGAGCCGGGAGAACCCCCCTACCCGGAGTCGCAGGCCACCGTGAGCACCGACGAGGAGGGTCAGGACCCGGATTCGCTGCAGCTCCTACGGGAGGAGTGGCAGGATGCCGCCCTGCCGGCCGCCGGAACGTCCGGCGGGTCAGGCGAGCAGGAGGAGCGCTCGCCCCCCCTCGATTCGGCGACGGAGGGCAGCGGGGCCGGGGGCGAGGGCGTCGATGACATCCTCGAGGAGAGCGAGTCGGTGATCGGCGCCTCCTTCTGTCAGACGGCCACCGAGGCTGACAGGGTGGCTCGGGACCCGCTGGTGGAGCTCGCCTTCGACTCGCTGGGCATTCCGGACAGCCTCACCTCCGCGCTGCTCGATTCCTTGCTCCCGGGCTGGGGCTCGTATATTCCATTCGAGTACGCCGACACCTCTCTGGTCCTCAGGGCATCGGAGCTGCGCGCAGAGCTGACCGGTTCCGAGCCCCGGGGTGGAGCAGCCGAGTCCCAGTAGCCGGAAGGAGGCCCCGCATGAACCGAGGCCACATCATTCTGACGATGGTCATCCTCGCGCTGGCGGCCGCCTCGCCGGCGGAGACGCCGCGCCTCGGCGTGGTCTCCATAGACGACGACGCCCTGGCCCCGGACAACCGGCTCATAGACGCCGTGGAGGAGGAGCTGGCGGGGAGCGGCCGCTTCGAGGTCGTGGACCTGGAGGAGGAGGCCTTCATAACGGTCCCGCCGGACTCTCTCATATGCGCGCTCAGGACCCTGGCCGCTCGGCATTCGCTGGACGTCTTCCTCGCGCTGGAGGTCCTGCCGCTGGACCAGGAGGAGAGGACGGAGTTCAGGAACGACTCCCTGGTCACCACCAGGACCGTCTCCGCCGAGGTCCTGGGGCGCTTCTACGGCTCCTCCGGAAGGCTCATCGGGACTATCAGCAACTCGGAGACCGAGGAGGGGACCCTCCCCTTCGCCCCCGACCCGATGGACATGGTGGTCTCCTCCGGCAGGGAGCTTGCGGAGAGGGCGCTCCTGGAGCTGTTCCCCATAGAGGGCACCTTCACAGCCGCCGGCGGAGGCGTGCTGCCCATCCCTCTGGGGACGGAGCAGGGCATCAGGAGGGGAATGGTGATGAGGGTCCTCGCCAGCGCCGAGGAGATCCCGACCACCCCCGAGGAGTACGACCAGCTGAGGAGCCGGGGCCTGCTCCAGATAGTGGAGGCGGAGCGGGAGAGCTCCACCGGCAGGCTGCTCTCCGGCCGCGTGGTCGAGGGGGGTGAGGTGGTCGTCGTCGAGAGCTCGCCTCCGGCATTCACCGGCGTGGGCTACAGCGCCTCTCTCATGGAGATACATCCCTCGGACAGCCTCATCCCGGAGCCGGCGGACATGGTCAGCCACATAACCGTCCAGGTCATGACCGGCGCCTGGGGGCTCTCCTTCGGAGGCGCCCTGAAGGCCGGCGGCATCGAGCACGCCTCGATGCTCGGAGTGGAGCTGCTCGCCGGCGGCAGGATACCGGTCTCCAGCCCGGCACTGGCCCTTCGGCTGGCCGGAGGGGGGGAGCTGACCTTCCTGATGCAGGACGCACGCTCCGACAGCATATCCTCCACAGCCACCGCCCTCGCCGCCTCGGGTAAGCTGGACGCATCTCTGGAGCTGCTGCTCTCGGAGCACCTCGCGCTGCAGCTCGGTGCTCAGGGCGTCCTCGGGACAACGGTTGACACCTGGACCGTCCAGGAGTACACGGGCATCGTGAGAGACGCCCTCCCGGGCGACATCTACTACGACGAGATGGGTTACGGTCCGGTCAGCCTGCGGGTCGGGCTGCTCTACATGATATTCTAGGCCGCGCCGGCTCGCTCAGTCGCCGCCGTGCTCGATGCCGGACCTCCAGGGGTGGGAGTCCGTCCCCTTCTCCCAGAGTATCTCCAGCACCGACCAGGCGCCCAGGGCGAAGACCATGCCGCCGATGATGGCGGTGAACGGGGTCGCGTGCATCACGCCGAGGGCGATCGCGCCCCCGGAGACGGCGGCGGTCAGGAGCGCGTGCAGGGTTGCCGGCACGGAGCCGGCGCCCCACCTGTCCAGGACGAGCGACCTCGTAAGGCTCATGGTCCACGCTCCCAGAGGGTATCCCGCGGCTCCCAGCACCGCCAGCGGGACATGCTCCGAGAGGACGACCCCGGCGGACCAGAGGACGGCCAGGGGGACCAGCAGGAAGAGGGCTCGCGGCGAGAAAGGGCGCAGCCAGCCCATCAGCTCCGGGATGTCCCCGAGGCCGGTCCAGAGCAGCATGCCGGAGATGAAGCCGATGACCAGCGATGCCTCCTGGTATCCGATGAGGGCGCCGAGGACGGTCCCGAAGACGCCGAGCAGAGTGGTGCCCGCGGCGAACAGCTTCGGCCCCACCTGGCCGTTCTCGGTGAGGTGGAGGAATACCCTGGCCCCCACGTACTGGAGCAGTATGAAGAAGATGCAGGAGGCCAGCCCGAAGAAGCCGGCAACGGCGTACTGCTGAAGCGAGGCCCCCTCCAGGAGGACCAGGCCGGCAAGCGCCGCGCCGATGAAAGCTGCAGGCATCTCCCCTCCGTTCCGTCGGGCAAATGTGCTCAAAGCGTCCGCCCGGGTCAACAAGCGGACGCCGCCGAGGCTTGCCCGGCAAACCTGCTGCAGGTACAATAGCGCAAGGCTCCGGGAGGTACCATGGGAAGCATCCGTGCAGGGGCGGCGGCCGCCGCCGTCGCGTTATCCGTCCTTGTGGCAGCCATCTCCTGCGGCGGGGAGACCGAGGTCCCCCGCGCCGCGGGGGACCCGGTGGTGGTACTGGACGCCGGCAAGGGCGTAGGTGTTACCCTTACGCTCCCGGGTGGGTTCAGCATGGACACCCTATACGGCGACGAGGACGTCGCCGGCAGGATGGTGGTCGAGGCCCAGGGGGTGGAGATGGCCCTGGGAGCGCTGAACGTGCCCGGGTGCGGCTCGACGGCGCTGCAGAGGCGGGACTTCCTGCTGGAAGCCGGCACGGCCAGCGCCGAGACAGTCACCGTAGCACCTCTCGCAGAGACCCCGGGCTTCGTCGGAGTGAGCTACACCGGGGACGACTCGGCAACCGTGGAGAGGGTGTTCGGAATGGGTGCCCGGGAGCTCCTCGTGCTGCAGGCCAGGATGGCGGGCGGATCCCCCACCACCCTCATGACCGCCGCGCAGGCGCTCCTCCGGACCGCCGAGGTCACCGAGAACGGCGATCACCCGCGAAGGTCTGTCTACCTCGCCGACCGCTCCCGCGAGGACATAAGGGAGGACGTCAACGCCGACGTCTCGCCCCCTCCGGACGTCCGGCACAACCTTCATCTCGAGCTGGACCCCGGCTCGAGGAGCCTGTCGGTCATTGACACGATGACGGTGGACTTCTCGCCGACCATGAGCGACAGCGTACTGACGGTCTACGCTCCCTGGATGGGCGAGGGCGGTGAGATGCGCGCCCTGGAGGGCGGGCTCGCAGCCGGCAGGGGCGACTCGCTGGAGCTCGAGGCGGGAGAGGGGAGGACCTTCGTCGGCGAGTACACGGCGCGGGTCAGCGGCTCCGTCTCCGGTTCCGCGGACTCCCTCGCCGGCTGGAGCATGCAGCTCCGTCCACTCTGCAGCTTCCAGGCCGGGATGTGGTTCTACCCCGGCTGTCGGATACCTGCCGACTACGACATGACATTCACCGTGAGGGCCCCGGACCAGGTCCTCTACGTTCCCCTGCCTTTGGAGGAGAGCACCGTCACCGACAGCACAGTCACCATACGCTGCTCGACTCCGGAGGGCGGGATAAGCGGCCCCCTGGCCTGGGCTGCCGGTGCGTTCGGCCCGGAGGTCTCCCTGGCTGCCGGACGGAGCAGGCTTCTGCTGCTGGAGGGTCTGGAGGACACCCTGGAGGTCGTCCAGCCGGTTGCGGAGCGCCTCGCCTCGGTCCTCTGGACGGAGATGGGACGTGCCGGTGTCACCGGCCTGGACATCGTGGTGGTCAGGGTCATCGACCTGAGCATCGCCCTGGCCGGGCCCGGCTGCATGATAGTCAGCCCGGACGTCCTCGCCTCCCTGGATGGGTGGGAGTCCTGGGACGACTCCCTCTCCCTGGGGAAGGAGGTCCCGCAGACGGCCATCGTGGCCGGCGCGACCCGCTCCTTCCTCGCCGGAAGCACGTACCTCGCGCCTGCGCTGCGGGAGATGCTGGCGGCGAGGGCGGTCTACCTGTTCGCAGGCGGACGCGGCTCACCGGACGGGAGAGGGGTCCTGCAGGCGTTCCGCATGTACTACCTCTACGAGACCGAGCTCGGGGGCGGCGTGGAGCATGCCCTAGCCGATCCCCTCCTCCCCGGCTCTCCCCTGGCCGGGCCGGTCATCACCGGAAAGGGACCGCTGGTTCTGGAGCTGCTGGACCGAGAGATACCGGCCTTCGGGATGGCTCTCAGGAGGACCCTCGATGACATGCGCCACGACGGTGATACCTACAACAGGCTTCTCTCCGAGCTGGGTCTGCCCCGCGACGGTCCCCACGCGGAGCTCTACCGGAGATGGATGTACGGCCCCGGGGTGCCGCGTATGGTCGTCACCTGGACCGACTCCGCCGGTGCGCTGGTGATGGACCTGGATCAGCTCCAGCCGGGCCAGGCATTCCCCCTCGGAGAGATCCCGGAGCTGGTTACGCTGACCGGTGACGCGGGGAGCCGGGAGGTCGTCATGACCCCGACGGGGGTGGAGGGCAGGTGGGTCGGCGAGCTTCCGCCCGGCATCGGTCCCCTCCGCGCACTCGAGCTGGACCCGGCGGGCGTTCTCCCCGCCGACGTGGTCTACAGCCGCAGGCAGGCCGGATGAGCCCTGCCCCCGGGTGTGCGAGGCTCTGCCTCTGCATACACATCCACCAGCCCGTGGGCAACTTCGACCACGTGATGGAGGGCGCCCTGGAGGACTGCTACCTCCCCATGCTCCGGGAGCTGGAGCGGCACCCCGGAATCAGGTGCGGCCTCCACGTCTCAGGTTGCCTCCTCGAGTGGATGGAGTCCGAGCGCCCGGAGGTGCCCGAGCTGATGGCCCGGCTCTGCTCCAGGGGCGACATGGAGCTCCTGACCAGCGGCAGGTACGAGCCGGTCATCACGCTCCTGGAGCGGGCCGACGCGGTCAGGCAGATAAGGGCCTACTCCAGGGTGCTGCAGCGCATCTCCGGGAGAGAGCCGGGGGGCCTCTGGCTCACCGAGAGGGTATGGGAGCCGCACCTTGCCTCGCTGCTTGCCGAGGCCGGCGTGGGGTGGGCCGTCGTGGACGACCTCCACCTCCGGCTGGCCGGCGTACCGGCCGAGGGTACCGGCGGGGTCTGGGTGACGGAGGACGCAGGCAGGCCGCTCCGTCTGCTGGGCAGCAGCAAGAGGCTGCGCTACATGATACCCTTCTCACCCGTGGACGAGGTGATCGGCTACCTGCTCTCGCAGGAGTGCAGGGGCCGCACGATCACCTACGGGGACGACGGCGAGAAGTTCGGCGTCTGGCCCGGGACCGCCGAGCTATGCTACGGGAAGGGGTGGCTGGGCGCCTTCCTCACCGCCCTCCTGGAGGCCGACGGCCTGGAGACCGTCCTCCCCTCCGAGGCGGCGGCCGGCCGCGCGGAGGGGCCGGTGTACATCCCGGCGGCCAGCTACGAGGAGATGGGCGAATGGACCATGACCCCCGGCGAGAGGGAGCTCCGGGACGGGGCTGCGGCTCTCCTGTCGGAGGCCATGCCCGGCGCGGAGGCCGCGCTGCTCCTCAGGGGAGGGTTCTTCCGCAACTACCTCTCCCGCTACCCGGAGTCGGCGGAGCTCCGGGGAAGGGTGATGCTGGCGTCCGGCGCGGTGGACCTCTCCGGCTCCGGCGGGGCGCTCCGGCACCTCTGGAGGAGCCAGTGCAACTGCTCCTACTGGCACGGGGTGTTCGGCGGGCTGTACATGCCCCACCTCAGGGAGGCGCTCTGGCGCGAGCTGACCCTGGCGGAGACCGAGGCGCTGCTGGTGCTCGACTCCATCCCCTCGGCGAGGAGGCGCGACCTCGACCACGACGGCATGACGGAGACGGTTGTGCGTACGGAGCGCCTCTCCATGACCGTGCGGGCGGACCTCTCGGTGACCGAGCTGACTCCCCTGCGCAGGGACGGCACCCCCGTCCCCATGGGGCACGTGCTCACCAGGCACCGGGAGGCCTATCACGACGATGTGGGCGCCGGGGAGGACGGAACGGGGGATGACGGCCGGGTGAGGACCATCCACGACGGCAGGCCCTCGAAGGAGGCCGGCCTCGCGGAGCTGCTCGTCCACGACGCATGGCGAAGGCGCTCGATGACCGACCTCCTGCTCGGCGCCGGCTCCGGCCCGGGCGACTGGGAGCCGCCATCCGGGGCCGTGGCCACTGCGACCGTAGTGACGCCGGGAGCGCCCTCCTGCCAGCAGGGCGACACCCTCCGCATGGAGGCGGAGCTCAGCCTGGGCGGCCTGCCGCTGCAGAAGTCCCTCACCGTCGACATGGCCCGCTCGACCGTGACCGCCGAGTCCCGGCTGGCAGCCGGCGGGACGCCGGTGCGCCTGGGCATGGAGCTGTGCATATGCCTCATGACCGACCGGGACCCGGAGAGGTACATGCTCGTGGACGGCGGTCGCCGGGTCTCCCCAGGCGACCGGCTCTGCACGAGGGCGACGACCCTGGAGGTCCGCGACAGCGCCCGGGGCGCCTCCCTGGTGATAACCGCGGAGGGGGAGCTGGACCTCTGGACGACCCCGCTGGACACCGTGAGCATGTCCGAGGGCGGCTTCGAGAGGGTCCACCAGGGGGTCGCCATGCTGCTCTCCCGCGTGGGCGGCGGCGACCTCGACGTCACCCTTCGCATGGAGCCCCGCACGTGAGCGCGCCGGAGAGCGCGAGGACCGAGGCCGCGAGGCTCAGGGAGCTGCTCCGCTACCACAGCAGGCTCTACTACGCGGAGGACAGGACCGAGATAACGGACACCGAGTACGACGCCATGCTCCGGCGCCTCTCCGAGCTTGAGCATCGCTGGCCCGACCTGCGCACCCCCGACTCCCCCACCAGGCGGGTGGGCGCGGAGCCGGTGGAGGCCTTCCCGGAGATAGGCTGGGACCCCCCGATGCTCAGCCTGGACAACGTCTTCGATCCTTCCGGGTTCGGCGAGTTCGAGACCCGGGTGATGAGGGAGCTGGGCCTGGAAGACCCGCCGGTCTACTCCGTGGAGCCGAAGCTGGACGGGCTGGCCGTGGGGCTGGTCTACCGGGACGGCGTCCTGGAGCGGGCCGGTACCCGTGGGGACGGGGAGACCGGCGAGGACGTCACCCCAAACGCCAGGACCATATCCTCGGTGCCGCTCCGACTCGCCGGCGGCCGGTCGGGCACGCTGGTGGTCAGGGGGGAGGTCTTCTTCACGAGGGAGGGATTCGAGGCGCTGAACCGGCACCGGGAGGAGGCCGGCGAGAGGCCCTTCGTCAACCCACGCAACGCCGCCTCCGGCTCGCTCAGGCAGCTGGACAGCAGGATAACCGCCGCGAGGCCGCTCAGCTTCATCGCCTACGACGCCGCAGGGCCGCCGGAAGGCGTCGCCACGCAGACGGAGCTGCTGGCGGCGTTCCGGGATATGGGGCTGCCCACCGCCGACGAGACCACCCGCCGCCGCGGGAGGGAGGAGGTGGAGGAGGCTGTGATGTCGCTGGCCTCCCGAAGGGACCGGCTCCCCTACGAGATGGACGGCGTGGTGGTGAAGCTGGACGACATGGGCATGAGGGAGAGGATGGGCAGCCTGAGCCGCTCCCCCAGGTGGGCGGTCGCCTGGAAGCTCGACGCCGAGGAGGAGGTCACCAGGCTCCTCTCCATAGACGTCCACGTGGGCAGGACCGGCAGGGTCACCCCGGTGGCCCGTCTGGAGCCGGTCTTCGTGGGGGGGGTCACCGTCTCCAACGCCACGCTCCACAACGAGGACGAGGTGAGGCGCAGGGACGTCAGGGCCGGCGACCTGGTTGTGGTCAGAAGGGCGGGGGACGTGATCCCCGAGGTGGTCCGATCCCTCGGCGGGCCGGCGGAGAGGCCGGGCATCTTCCGGTTCCCCGGCGAGTGCCCCGTCTGCGGAGGTCCCGTCAGCAGGCCGGAGGGGGAGGCTGCCCACCGCTGCATGAACCCATCCTGCCCGGCCAGGCTGAAGGAGAGCATACTGCACTGGGGCTCACGGTACGCCATGGACGTTGAGGGCCTTGGCGAGGCGCTCACCGAGCAGCTGGTTGACGGAGGCCTCGTCTCGGACATCGCCGACCTGTACCGGCTGGAGCAGGGCGATCTCGCAGCTCTCGAGCGCATGGGCGACCTCTCCGCACGCAACCTCCTCTCCGAGCTGGAGCGGAGCAGGGGCGCCGAGCTGAGGCGGTTCCTCACGGGCCTGGGAATCCCCGGCGTCGGCCGTGTGGTCTCCGGCATACTCTGCTCGGCCTTCCCCGACCTCGGCTCCATGATGGACGCCGGCCAGGAGGAGCTGGAGGAGCTGCAGGGCATAGGTCCGGTGCTGGCGGCCTCACTCCGGGAGTTCTGGAGCGAGCCGGTCACCCGGGGTGTGGTGGAGAGGTTGCTGGACGTGGGCTTCGACCTGCCCAACCCGGACTGGGGGGGCGGCGCCGCAGGCCCCCTGGAGGGCATGAGGGTGGTTCTCACCGGCACCCTCTCCATCCCGCGTGACCGGGCCCGGGAGATGATAGAGAGGGCGGGCGGCACCGTCACGGGCACGGTGTCCGGGAAGACCGACCTTGTGGTAGCCGGACCGGGCGCCGGCTCGAAGCTGGAGAAGGCCGGGGCCCTGGGCGTCCGGGTGGTCGACGAGGAGGAGCTGAGGGAGCTCCTGTCGTAGGCGACCGGTACGAGGGTGGGGCCGGGGACGGTACCACCGCCCCCGGCCCCGTGCATCCGGACGGGCCGACTCAGCCGTTGGCCCTGCGGAACCTCTCCATGAACTCCACCAGCGCCTCGACGCCCTCGTAGGGCATGGCGTTGTAGATGGACGCCCTGCAACCGCCTACGGAGCGGTGCCCCTTCAGGCCGATGAGGCCGTTCTCCGCGCCCTTCGCCACGAGCTCCTTCTCCAGCTCCTCCGAGGGGAGCCTGAAGGTCACGTTCATCAGGGAGCGGTCGGTCGGGTCCTTCACGGTGCCCCTGTAGAAACCGGCGTGGTCGTCGATGTAGTCGTAGAGGAGGGCGGCCTTCTTCTCGTTCGCCCTCTCCACGGCCTCCAGGCCTCCCTGGTCCAGTATCCACCTCATGACCTTCCCGACGACGTAGACCGGGAAGGAGGGAGGAGTGTTGAAGAGGGAGTCCTTGCCCAGGTGGGTCCGGTATGCCAGCATGGTCGGCACGTCCTCCCTGGCCCGGTCGACCCAGGAGCGCCTTATGACGACGGCCGTCACACCGGAGGGTCCGATGTTCTTCTGGGCGCCGGCGTAGACCAGACCGAACTTCGAGAAGTCCAGCTTCCGGGAGAGGAAGTCGCTGGACATGTCGGAGACCAGCGGGACGTCACCGGTGTCCGGGAACCGCTTTATCTGGGTGCCCACCAGGGTGTTGTTGCTGGTGGTGTGGACGTAGGCAGCCCCCGGCGTGAGGTCCAGGTCCTTCGGGATGTAGGAGAAGTTCCTCTCCTCGCTGGAGCCGGCGATGTTTACGTTGCCGAAGTACCTGGCCTCCTTCACCGCCTTCTTCGACCATCCGCCCGTAACCACGTAGTCGGCGGTCATGCCCTCCTTCAGGAAGTTGAAGGGCACGGCGCAGAACTGCGTGCTGGCGCCTCCGCCGAGGAAGAGCACGGCGTACTCGTCACCGCTGAGGCCCATGACCTCCAGCATGTCCCGCTGGGCGGCCTTGAACATCGCGTCGAACTCCCCGGAGCGGTGGGATATCTCCATGACGGACATACCCAGGTCCCTGTAGTTCACGCAGCCGCCTGCGGCCTCCTTGAGCACGTCGATCGGCAGCGTGGCCGGTCCCGCGTAGAAGTTGAACACGCGCTCGGGCATCTCTCGCCTCCCTCTCCCTGTGCGCCCCCCCTCCGGGGGCCCGTTGTGCCATCGCCGGAAGCATACGACCGCCAGGGGAGGTCTGCAAGCCTCGCCGGCCTCCAGCGGCGCCATGGCGCCATCGACGGCGCGTGTCGACTTCCCGGGGGGAAGGGACCTACGGTTGCCGGGATGAAGCGGACTGCTCCGGCACTTCTGTTGCATTCCCGCAACGGGCCGCTCCGACCCCGGTGTTGCGTCAGCGGGAGCGGAAGAGGAGGACGAGGCCTATGGCGAGGAAGATGATGTCGCCCATGCTGGCGGCCATCAGGGGGGGGAGGGCGCCCTTGTGGCCCAGGGTCTGGCCGAAGCGGACCAGTGAGAAGAAGAGGAAGGCGAGCAGGATGGCCAGGCCGGCGTGGGTGGCGCGGCCGCTCCTGGCGTTCCTGATGGCCAGGGGGGCGCCGACTATCACCATGATGAGGTTCGACAGGGGGAAGAAGAGCTTGAGCCAGAGCTCCACCAGGTCCTCCCGGGGATCACCTCCCGCCCTCCTGACCCTCTCTATGTGACCCAGCAGCTCCAGGAAGCTCATCTCCGCCGGCGTCTTCTGGCGGGAGCCGAACTCGGAGGGGGTCTCGGTTATCTCCGGGAGGGGCATGGTGTCGGCCGCGGCGTAGGCCACTGCCCCGGAAGGGCCGAAGACCCTCTCCTCGACATCCATGGCCACCCAGGCGGAGTCGAGCCACTGGATGCGGGTTGCGTCCAGCCTCCTGGTGACCCGGGAGCTGTCGTCGAACCACTCGATGGTCACGTCCGTCATGGACTCGGTTGCGCCGTCGAAGAAGCCTACGTCCAGGATCGCCCCTCCGGGTGAGCGCCTGGCGAAGGAGCTGCGGCGGGCGTAGTCCACCGGCTCCCTGCCGTCGATCTCCACGCGCTTCACCATGTTCTGCATGTGGTTGGCATTCGCTACCACGAAGTCGCCCAGGCCCAGCTCCAGAACGGAGGCCAGCCCTCCGACCACGATGAGGGGGAGGAATATCCTCGGAATGCTGATGCCTGCGGCGCGCATCGCTATGAGCTCGTTCCTCCTCGCCATGGATGAGACCAGGAAGAGGGAGCTCAGGAGCACCGCGATGGGCATGACGAGGACCACTATGTAGGGGAGGCCGTAGAAGTAGTAGCGGAGGAACGTTCCGGGGGTGACGTCCCGGTCCACCCAGCGGCTGAAGTGGTCGAAGGCGTCAACGCTGACGAAGATGACCACGAACGAGGCGATGGCTATGAGTATCATCACCGAGAACCGAGCGGCCAGGTGTCTGTCCAGCCTGCCGCCTATCACGACGTCTGCTCCCGCCTGCGCCTTCCCAGCAGCCTGCCCAGCCTGGCAAGGAAGCCGGGAAGCCGTACCGGGTTGCCCTCGTGGAGGCTCCTGGCGGTCAGGGCGACACCCGCCCCGGTCAGGAGGATGTTCGGCAGCCACATGGCCAGGAACGAGGGCATCATGCGCCTGTCGGCGAGGTGCTCGCCTCCAATCAGGAAGAGGTAGTAGAGCAGTATCACCAGCAGGCTGACCCCCAGGGCGATACCTATGCTGCCCTTGCGCGTGGACATTCCCAGGGGCACGCCGAGCAGAACGAAGACGATGCAGGCGAAGGGAATGGAGTACTTCTTGTGTATCTCCACGCCGTATCGGCTTATGGAGCGCTCGAGCGAGCCTATCCGGTCTGCGAGTATCCGCATGTCGGAGGACCTCTGGGCCAGGAAGCCGCTCATCATGTTGAAGCGCACCCTGGGGTCTTCGTCGCAGGGAGGGGGGAAGGAGTTGTCCCGGCCGTAGCTCAGGGTTTCGCCGGTCCCCACGGTGGCCAGGGGGCCGTCGCCGAGGGTCTCCAGGGAGTCGGCGAGGATGGCCGCCTGCCGGCGGAGGGAGTCGACCAGGGAGCGCATCTGCATGGCGGAGAGCTCCCGGTCGCCCCGGCTCTGCCGCTCCTGCCGGACCAGCTCCTCCGACCTGGTTATCTCCAGGGTGTAGGTCTCGAAGTCCAGCTTGTTGTATCCGGCCTCACCCTCTCTCTGGTGCATCTGGCCGTCCCGCAGCACGAGTCGGAGCCTGTTGGCGGACTGCGGCTCCATCCTGCCCCTCAGGGCGGTAATGGTCCGTATGCCGCCTCCCTGGACCTGCTCGTGTATTATGACGTTCTCGAGCGTGCCGCTTATGTCGTCCTTGCCCTCCACCAGTATCCTGTACCCCTCGATGTCCTCGACGAACATCCCGGGGACTATCTGCGCCGAGGGGCGCATGGTGCCTATGTCCAGGAGGAGGTTCTTGGCCATGTGGTTGGCGTCCGGGAGGACGTAGTTGTTGAAGAGCACCATCACCACCGCCAGGAAGGCGGCAACGGCCATGAGCGGCTTCATCAGCGTGAAGATGCTTATGCCGGAGGCCTTCATCGCGGTCACCTCCAGGTCGGACTCCATCCGGCCCACCGCCATCAGCACCCCGGCCAGGACCCCCATGGGTATGACCACAGCCACCATGGAGGGGAGGAGCAGCAGGAAGACCTCCACCACCGTGCGCACCGGGACTCCCTTGCTGACTATCATGTCCAGCAGGTCGAGGAGCTTGTCCAGCAGCATCACGAACGTGAAGACCACCGCCGAGAGGATGAACGGCGGCACGAACTCCTTTATCGCGTACGCTTGCAGCTTCCTCATGACCGTCCCATTATAGGCATCCTGAATGGTCCTCCGCTCCGCCTATCATAGCCCGGGGGGCCTCCGTCGCGCACGCGGCCGTGGAACCGCCTGGAAGGACGGGGACTACATTCCGAAGATGAGAAGGTCCCACGCGAAGCTCCTGGGGCTGGTACTGCTGCTGGCGCCGCTCTCCCCGGTCTACTCGGACGTCGGGGTGAGGGCACCGATGCTGGTGGACCCGGACCCCTGGGGAGTGATGAGCAGTCCGCCGACGGTCCTCTACCAGGCCCCGTCCTCCCCGAGGCTTATCCCCTCGATGCGCCGGGGGTTCCTGGCGTGGCGGTACTTCTACGCCGACTACCCGGTCTCGCTGCAGTCCGCAGGGCCTCTGGACGCCCTCACCTCGAGGGTGATGGACCTCTCCCTGACCGACCGATGGCTGGCGGTCAACAGGGCAAACGCCCTCCGAGAGACCGGGGAGAGGGGCTCCCTCGTACCCACCATCTACCTGCCGCTGGACATGCCGCCCATCCTGGCCGGGGCCATAGGGGAGGGGGGGCAGATAGACATAAGCGGCTACCAGAAGATATCCCTCTCCGGGGTGACCCACTACAGGCCGAACCAGGTGGAGCAGGAGGGGCAGAGCCAGTCGCTCTTCCCGGACCTGAAGATGGAGCAGGAGCTGCGGGTGCAGCTGGAGGGCACCATAGGCGAGAAGATACACGTGGACGTGGACCACGACAGCGAGAGGAGCCTCGGCCCCCAGAGCAGCGTCAGCCTCCGCTACGAGGGCTACGAGGACGAGATAATCCAGAGCATAGAGATGGGCGATGTCAGCCTCTCCATAACCGGGCCGGAGTTCGTCTCCTACAGCATCCCCAGCCAGGGGCTCTTCGGCGCCAAGGTGCTGGCCCAGGTGGGGCCGGTCGAGCTGACCACCATAGCCAGCCGGGAGACCGGCTCCAGCGAGACCTCCGAGTTCGTCGGGCAGGCGACGATGGTGGAGGACACCCTCCTGGACATCTACCCGGCCGACAACTACTTCTTCCTCACCTTCCCCGATTCCGTCGAGCAGCCGGAGATAGTGGACATAAGGGTCTTCCAGGACGACGGGGACGGCACCAACAACGAGGAGACCGGCGCTGTCTTCGCCGAGTACTTCGTGCCCACGTCGCCGTCGGACACCACCTACGGCAGCGGTTGGTGGGACGAGTTGCTGCCCGGGCAGGAGCTGGACTTCGTCCTCGTGGACTCCACGATCATCCGCTTCAACGGCCCCATCAACGACAACTACACCCTGGCGGTCTGGATGGTCACCGCCCAGGGCGACACCCTGGGCAGCGTCGGCGACGACTGGAGCCTCAAGCTCATCAAGGAGAGCAACCCGCTGCCCTCCTATCCCACCTGGGACTACGAGCTCCGGAACCGCTACTTCCTGGGGGCCAACAACATCGTCCAGGAGAGCTTCATCTGCAACATCTACCTCTCCCGCCCCGGGGAGGAGCCGGTGCAGACCCAGGGAGGCGTGCCGTTCATCGAGCTCATGGGGCTGGACACGAACGGCGACGGCAGCCTGACCGACGAGGAGGGTGCCGTCGACTGGGACAACGGCTTCCTGGTCTTCCCGGATGTCCGGCCCTTCGACAGCGACGTGCTGGAGGAGCGGAACCCGGCCATCTACGACGAGCGGGACCCGCTGCCGACCCAGAGCCTCTACTTCATCGAGACCAGCTACAGGGCGGCATCCACCACCTACTCGCTGGGGCAGCTGGGCATAATCCCCGGGAGCGAGACGGTGACCCTGACAGTAGCAGGGGTGACCAGGACGCTTGTCCGCGACCAGGACTACACCATCATCTACGAGGTCGGTGTGCTCACCCTGATGGGGGAGGCGGCGGAGGACGCCCAGGACCCGAACAGCTCCCTCCGGGTGACCTTCGAGTACATGCCCCTCTTCGCTTCGCAGACCAAGACGCTGGTCGGCACCAGGGCGGTGTACGGCATAGGCGCCGACTCCTGGGTCGGGGCCACCGCGATGTTCGAGAACGCCAGCACCCCGGGGGAGAGACCCCGGGTGGGGGAGGAGTCCACAAGGACCCTGGTTACCGACGTGGACATGCACCTGGAGGCCAAACCGGAGTTCCTGACGGACCTGGCCAACCTGGTCCCGGGCATCAACACGGAGGCCCGGAGCAGGGCCGTGCTCTCCGGTGAGGTGGCCATGAGCTTCCCCAACCCGAACGTCGACGGCGAAGCCTACATCGACGACATGGAGGGGACCGAGTCCTCGCTGCCCATGGGCCAGTCCAGGCCGGCCTGGCACAGGCCGAGCATTCCCCACCTGGCCTCACCGTACCTGTTCCCGCCGGGGGAGCTCCGCTGGTACAACACCTACAGGCGGTGGAGGCTGGGGGACATCGTCCCCGGCGTTAGCGGCGACCGGGCGGAGGACTGGGAGAACAGCGTCCTCGAGCTCTACTTCGAGCCGGAGGAGGGGAACCCGGCCTCCTGGGGCGGCATCATGCGCTGCATCGACAAGTACGGACTCGACCTCTCGAAGAAGACGCACCTGAGGCTCTACGTCAGGGCAACCGGAAGCGCTCTGGACGGCAACCTCTGGCTGGACCTCGGCGAGCGGATAGACGAGGACTCCTACTGGCTGGAGCGGGTGGCCGGCGAGCTGGTGCTCAGGTCGAACGGCACCCTTGACACCGAGGACGTCAACCGGGACGGCATCCTGGCCAATGACGAGGACACCGGCCTGGACAACCTCTTCGACGACCGGGAGGACCCGGGCTCCTCGGAGCCTGACCCGAACATGGACAACTACGAGTACTCCAACTCCCTGCCGCCCTCGGAGAGGTACCTGAAGGTGAACGGGACCCAGGGCAACAACGCCCTGGACACGGAGGACCTGAACTCCAACGGCTCCCTGGACAGGTCCAACTCCTTCTTCAGGATAAGGATACCGCTGGACGACCCGGAGTACGTGGTCTCCGGGCCCAACGCCGACGGATGGATGCTGGTGGAGGTGCCCCTGACCGACACCTCCCTGGTCAGCGTCCCCGGGTTCGTGACCGGCACCCCCACTTGGGAGAAGGTCTCCTACGCGAGGCTCTGGGTGGACGGGATGACCACGGCGGACACAATCCAGGTCTACGACTTCGCCGTGGTGGGCAACAGGTGGGAGAGCAGGGGGGTGGAGCTTTCGGACAGCGTCGGCGTCCCGGTCACGGAGACCGAGCAGTTCAACGTCTCCACGGTGAACAACAGGGAGAACCCGGCCTACGCCTCCGACCCTCCCCCCGGAGTGGATCCCGGGGAGGACGAGTACGGCGAGCCGAGGCTGGAGCAGGCGCTCTCCCTGCAGGCGGTGGACATGGCCGCGGGGCACAGGGGCAGGGCGGTACAGAGCTTCTACCGGGAGGAGGACTACACCGCCTACAGCGAGATGCGCTTCCTGGTGCACGGCGACGGCTCCGGCTCCGGTGCGGAGCTCTTCTACAGGCTGGGCCGGGACAGCCTGAACTACTACCAGGTGTCCGTCCCGCTCAGCCGGGGCTGGCAGGTGGTCTCGGTGGACCTCTCCGACCTGGTGGACCTGAAGAGAGAGATGCAGGAAGCAGGCCTCGACCGGATCGAGAGCGGCGACCTGGCGGTCAGGGGCTCGCCCAACCTGGCGGCGGTCATGCAGCTGACGCTGGGCGTGGTGAACCGTTCGTCCTCCCGGCTCTCCACTACCGTGTGGGTGAACGACATCACCCTGCACGAGCCGTACAGCCAGACCGGAGTGGCCCACAGGGTCACAGCCGGCGTGGACCTGGCCGACCTTCTCTACCTGGACGGCGACTACAGGCAGGTGGACGCCGACTTCCACGGCCTGGGAAGCAGGCAGGGACAGGGACGCACCTCCACCACCTACAGCGGCTCATCGACCCTGAATCTGGACAGGTTCACGCCACCCCTCTGGTCCCTGTCGGCGCCGGCGACGTTCTCATGGAGCCGGACCGTATCGAGGCCCCGCTTCCAGACAGGCTCCGACTACCGCCTGGACGAGGAGGCATCCTGGGAGCAGAGGTCCGACGCCACGACCTGGGCCACCGGCTTCCAGCTGCGGAAGAACGGCAGGTCGGACAACCTGCTGGTCAGGTACCTTGTGGACCCCTTCCAGATGACCCACACCTATCAGAGGAGCCTGGGGAGGACGTACACCTCCACCGACACCACCCACTCCGCCAGCGGCCAGCTCTCCTACGACCTGAGCCTGGGGACGATGAAGCTGCTCTCGCTGCCGGTCATCGACTACCTCCGGCTCAGGCCGACCGGGATATCCTGGTCGGTGCGGAGGAACAACGGATTGGACACCAGGTGGAGCTCCGCCGGCGATGACACGGTGCAGACCAGGGCCACCACCACCAGGACCCTCTCCTCCACCGGCAGCGTCTCGGTAAACCCCTGGCAGGGTCTGACCGGCTCGGCGTCGCTGGGCGTCACCCGGGACCTGCTCTACCCGAGGGATGCCCTGGACGGGCTGAACGTGGGCAGGGAGATAGGCCGGAACCAGAGCGTCACCGTCTCGCAGGAGATAGACCTCTTCCAGTACCTGAGGCCACGCTTCTCCTACGACGCCCGGTACGCCCACTCGAGGCTGGCGCCCCACACCGGCTCCGGGGCGGACTCCCTCGGAAGACCCAGGTTCTCTGTGACGAGCACCAGGCGGGTAAGCGTGAACGTCGGCCTTACCCACGCCCTCCGCAGCCTCGCAAGGCTCCGTGACGAGAGGCTGGACGAGGAGCGGGAGCCGGGCAGCCCCGGCTGGATACTCATGAAGCTGGAGCGGTGGGCCAACCTCATAAACGATCCGACGGTAACCTTCTACACCACCGAGGCCAGCGAGTACAGGGACATGGGCTACCTGCCGGGTCTGGCCTACAGGCTGGGCCTGGAGCCGGTTCTGGACGACGAGACCGCCTGGGACAGGACCAGGGGGCGCAACCTGAGCGTCTCCGGCGGCATCCGGCCGGTGACCGGCATGTCCGTCAGGACCGAGTACTCCTTCTCCGAGACCCGCTCGCTGTACACCGGGTTCTGGAACCGCCAGAGGTCGGAGACGTGGCCGAAGGTGACCTTCTCGTGGTCCGGCCTGGACAGGCTGCCCGGGCTGGACGAGCTCCTTGCCACCGGTGTGGTCAGCACCGGGTACAGCCTGGAGACCAACGAGACCGGCAGGTTCGAGGAGGAGGAGTTCACCCCCACCAGCGAGACCAGCTCCGCCAGGTGGTCCCCGCTGCTGAACGTCAGCGTGACCCTGGAGAACGACGTACAGCTCAGCTTCAGCGACAACCTCACCCTGAGCACCAGCAAGAACTTCACCGGCACGCAGGCGGAGACCAGGAGCCGGAGCTCCAGCGCCCAGTTCAAGGTGCAGTACGCCTTCAGCGCCCCCGGCGGCATCGCCATCCCGCTGCCCCTGCTGAACAGGCTCCGCATCAGCTTCCAGAGCGACCTGACCACCAGCCTCACGGTCTCCAGGAACCGAACCTTCAGCGAGCTGGTCGGCTCCGGGCTCGGCTCACAGCTTCAGACGGACAGGGAGGAGTGGCGCATAGAGCCGGCCCTCAACTACGACTTCGGCACGGTGGTCGCCGGGCTTACCGGCATCTTCGGTTGGAAGACGGACAGGGTGAACTCCCAGTACGACCAGAGGGACACCGGCCTGAACATCTGGGTGACCATAAACTTCTGACCCGGCGGCCCCGCCGGGGCTCTGGTCAAGCAATCCTGCTGTGCTTATGCTTTCCGCTGCCTTGCGCAGGTATTACATTCGGCGTGACCGTTGGACGGAACCGCCCCGTCAGGGGTTCGTTGCAGACGGGAAGAGCGGTA
This sequence comes from uncultured bacterium, assembly GCA_964423505.1. Taxonomy (GTDB): domain Bacteria; phylum Fermentibacterota; class Fermentibacteria; order Fermentibacterales; family JCC-6; genus CAYREX01. The sequence goes on from CAYREX010000012.1 coordinate 93,372, forward strand.
ATGGTCCACCGACCGATGGAGGTCGTATGAACACCAAGCTCGGCCAGCTCCTCCTCGACTCGGGCATCATCACATCCGGGCAGCTGAAGAAGGCCCTGGAGCTCCAGTCGGACGAGGGAGGTAGGCTGGGATACCACCTGGTACAGATAAGCGCGGTCACGGAGGAGGACCTGAACAAGTTCCTGGCCAGGCAGCAGAGCATAGAGAGCTGCAACCTGGACGAGTCCGACATTCCCAGGGACGTGCTGGACCTCATCCCCTCCGAGATAGCGAGACGCTACGAGGTAGTGCCGCTCGAGAAGGACGGCAGGACCCTCGTCGTGGCCATGACCGACCCGCACAACCTCTTCGCCATAGACGACCTGAGGTTCTCGCTGGGGATGGAGGTGGAGCCGCACATCTGCGCCTCCAGCATGGTGAGGAGGGCACTCACCAAGTTCTACCCCGACGGCGAGGCCATAGTGCCGGTGAGCGAGGACATAGTCCCCGCCGCCGACGGCGAGACCTCCATAGTCGATGCGAGCAGGGGGGAGGGAGCCCCGCCGACCACAGACGAGGGCGTCGAGATGCTCATCGGAGACGAGGTCTTCGAGTCGATGGTGGTGGACGAGGACGAGGAGGACGACTTCGACGAGGACGAGCTCTCCCTCGAGGTGGCCGACTCCCCGGTGGTCAAGCTCGTCAACAGCCTGATAGCCGACGCCGTCAGGAGGGGGGCCAGCGACATACACTTCGAGCCCTTCGAGCGGTTCGTCCGGGTAAGGTTCAGGATAGACGGCGTCCTCCACGAGGTCATGAGGCCGAGCAGGCGCTACCGCTCCGCCATGGTCTCCAGGCTGAAGATATTGGGCGGTATGGACATCGCCGAGCACAACCTGCCCCAGGACGGCAGGCAGAAGGTGAAGGTGGGCGAGCGCTTCGTCGACATGAGGCTCGCCACGCTCCCGACGCTGTTCGGCGAGAAGGTCGAGGTCAGGCTCCTCGACCGCTCCGCGGTCATCCTGGACCTCGAGAAGCTGGGCTTCGAGGAGGAGGCCCTCAAGCACTACCGCAAGTCCATCAAGAGGCCCTTCGGCATTGTGCTGGTCACCGGCCCCACCGGCTGCGGCAAGACCACGACGCTCTACTCCGCCCTGACGGAGCTGAACGACGTGGGTGTGAACATCATGACCGCCGAGAACCCGGTGGAGTTCAACCTGAAGGGCATCAACCAGGTCCAGATGAAGGAGGAGATAGGGCTCACCTTCGCGAACGCGCTCCGCGCCTACCTCCGGCAGGACCCTGACATCATCATGGTCGGCGAGATAAGGGACAAGGAGACCAGCGAGATAGCCATAAGGGCCGCCCTCACCGGCCACCTCGTCCTCTCCACCACCCACACGAACGACGCCCCCAGCACCATCAACAGGCTGATAGACATCGGCACCGAGCCGTTCATGCTCAGCACCTCGCTCGTCTGCGTGGCCTCCCAGAGGCTCATCAGGAAGCTCTGCAACGAGTGCAAGACCGAGGTGCACGTGCCAGAGGAGGTTCTGGTCGAGGCGGAGGTCGACCCGGAGCGCTTCAAGGACGTGACCTTCTACGAGGGCACCGGCTGCTCCGCCTGCAACAACACCGGATACAGGGGCAGGACCGCCATATTCGAGGTGATGGTGGTGGACGAGGAGATACGGCAGCTCATCGAGAGCGACGCCAACAGCATCCAGATAGAGAAGGCCGCCCTCTCCAAGGGCATGGTAAACCTCAGGGAGGCGGCCCTGCGCAAGCTGGAGCGGGGGATAACCTCCCTCGAAGAGGTGGTCAAGGAGACCATCGCCAGCTTCTAGCGCCCCAAGGAGGAGGTTTCCTCACGTGCTGAGCAGGCTCGCCATGATGCTCCTGGAGTCCGGCATGGTCACCCAGGACGAGATAGACTCCATCGAGGAGGAGCACGGCCCGGGCGAGATAGAGCTGGCCGACCAGCTCATCGCCTCCGGCGTAGTCCCCGAGGACCTGGTGACGGAGTTCCTGGCGGACATCTACTCGGTCGACCCGGTCTTCCTGAACGAGATCACCATAGACGAGGCAATCAGGGAGAGGCTGGACGAGCACCTGGCTCGAAGGCTCCTGCTGGTCCCCGTCAGGGAGGACGAGGAGTTCTTCTACGTGGGGATGGGGGCTCCCGGCGACCTCTACGCCATAGACGACGTCAAGTTCGCCGTGGGCAAGGAGGTGCTGCCCCTCGCCTCCGCCCCCTCTGCCGTGAGGAGGGCGCAGGACGACCTCTACGGCAAGGTGGACGACCTTGTCACCGTAGAGGACCAGCTGGAGGTCTACGACGAGGACGCCGACGACCTTGAGGTGGTGGAGAGCCTCGAGCCGGATGACGACGAGGACGCCGACTGGCTGGAGGAGAAGCTGGAGGAGGAGTACGCCGGCACCACCGACGGCCCCGTGGTCCGCTTCGTTGACGAGATGATAACCAGGGCTGTCCGCACTGAGGTGAGCGACATCCACGTCGAGCCCTACGAGAAGCATCTGAGGATACGCTACAGGAGGGACGGCACCTGCTTCGAGGTCAGGAGGCTGCCCAAGAAGGTCCAGCCGCAGATACTCAGCCGACTCAAGATAATGGCCAGGATGAACATAGCCGAGCGCCGCAAGACGCAGGACGGCAGGATAAAGGCCAAGGTCGACGGCAGGTGGATAGACTTCAGGGTAAGCGCCGTACCCACCGTCAACGGCGAGAAGATTGTGCTGCGTATCCTCGACAGGGGCAGCCTGGAGTTCGACCTCAGGCAGCTCGGCTTCCCGGAGGACGCCCTCAAGGAATTCATGCGCGGCGTGAACTCCCCCTACGGCATCGTCCTGGTCACCGGGCCCACCGGCAGCGGCAAGACGACCACCCTCTACTCGGCGCTCAGCTCGCTGAACATCCCGGACGTGAACATCCACACGGCGGAGGAGCCGGTGGAGTACCACATAGAGGGCCTGACCCAGACGCAGATAGACTTCGCCATGGGTTACGATTTCGCCTCGGCTCTCCGGGCGATACTGAGGCAGGACCCGAACATCATCATGGTCGGGGAGATAAGGGACCTGGAGACGGCGACCATAGCGATAAAGGCGGCCCTCACCGGCCACCTGGTCTTCTCCACCATCCACACGAACGATGCCCCGAGCACGGTCAACAGGCTGGTGGACATCGGGATAAAGCCCTTCCTGGTGGCCTCCGCAGTAAGGACCATCATGGCCCAGAGGCTGGTGAAGAGGGTCTGCTCCAAATGCAAGCAGCCCCACGAGTGGTCGGACGAGGAGTACCTGAGCGCCGGGATAGACCCGGAGATGATGAGGGACTACACCACCTACAAGGGCATGGGCTGTCCCCACTGCACCGGCTCCGGATATCGCGGACGCATCGGTCTGTACGAGGTCCTGTCGATTGACAAGAACGTCAGGCAGGCTATCATAGACAGGGCAACTGCGGGTCAGCTGAGGGTCATGGGCGTAAGGGGAGGAATGAGGACCCTCAGGATGGACGCCGTCAGAAAGCTGCAGGACGGCATAACCACGCTGGAAGAGGTCAAGAGGGTCACCGCCGAGGACGACCCGGAGGTCAGGGAGGCCGAGCTGGAGCGCAAGCGGATGTTGTCCGGCGGCAGAGTGGAGGGAAGAGCCACCTGATGGTAATAAAGACGCTTCTAAAGGAGATGATGGAGAGACGGTCCACCGACCTCCACCTGACGGTCGGGGCGCCTCCGGTTATCAGGGTGGACGGCGAGCTGGAGCGGATGGAGTACGACCCGCTCACCGCCCAGGACACCCAGAACCTCGTTTACAGCCTGCTGAAGGACGAGCAGAAGAAGCGCTTCGAGCTGGAGAAGGAGCTGGACTTCGCCTTCGGTATAAAGGGGCTCTCCCGGTTCAGGGCGAACGTCTTCCTCCAGCGCAGCTGCGTCGCATGCGCAATCAGGTCCATCCCCCACGAGATACTGAGCTTCGACGAGCTCGGGCTCCCTCCGGCGGTGAACATCCTGGCGGAGAAGCGGCAGGGTCTCATACTGGTCACCGGCCCGACCGGCTGCGGCAAGTCCACCACGCTGGCCTCGATAGTCCGCAAGGTGAACGCCAGCAGGCACTGCCACATCATCACGGTGGAGGACCCCATCGAGTACGTCCACCATCACGACAAGGGCATCGTCAACCAGAGGGAGATAGGGCAGGACACGAAGTCCTTCCGCGCATCCCTCCGGTACGTCCTCAGGCAGGACCCGGACGTGGTGCTCATAGGCGAGATGCGGGACCAGGAGACGATGCAGGTCGCACTGAACATCGCGGAGACCGGCCACCTGACCATGGCCACGCTCCACACCAACTCCACGTACGAGTCCATCAACAGGATAATCGATACCTTCCCCGCAGAGAGCCAGGACCAGGTGCGCAGCCAGCTCTCCTTCGTCACTCTGGGCGTCATCACCCAGCAGCTGGTCCCGAGGGCCAGGGGGACCGGCAGGGTCCTCGCATCGGAGGTCCTGGTCTGCACAGGGGCGGTGAGGGCCACCATAAGGACCGACAAGCTCCACCAGATTTACGGCATCATGCAGGCCGGACAGAAGCACGGCATGCAGACCATGAACCAGTCCCTCTACAACCTCTACACGCGGAAGGAGATAACGAGGGAGGTCGCCCTGGAGCGGTCGCACAAGCCACTCGAGCTGGAGCAGATGATCGTCACGGGGCGGGACATACTCTAGAGTCTGGAGGCGGACATGCCTGAATTCCTGTGGCAGGGTACCAACAAGGCGGGGCGGGACCTCTCCGGCAAGATTTCCGCCGCCACCAAGGCCGAGGCGGAGGACCTCCTCGCCAGGAGGGGCGTGACCGTCACGAAGGTACGGAGCAAGGGGCTGAACCTCGACGCTCTCGGCACCATCGGGACGGGCATAAAGGACAAGGACCTGGCCGCGTTCACCAGGCAGTTCGCCACCATGATCAACGCCGGTCTCCCCCTCGTGAAGTGCCTGCAGATACTTAGCCGCCAGCAGAGCAACAAGATATTCGCGGAAGCCATCGCCGAGATAAACAACGACGTCGAGAAGGGCGGCACCCTGGCGGATGCCCTGGGGAAGCACGACAAGATATTCTCGGACCTGTACGTGAACATGGTCTCCGCCGGCGAGCAGGGAGGTATACTCGACACCATCCTGAACAGGCTCGCCACGCATCTGGAGAAGCAGGCCTCGCTCAGGGCGAAGGTCAAGACCGCCATGATGTACCCGGCGGTGGTCATGGTCGTGGTCGTGGTGGTCGTTCTGGCCCTGCTGATGTTCGTCATCCCCATCTTCCAGCAGATGTTCGAAGACATAGGAGGCGAGCTGCCCGCCCCGACCCAGTTCGTGGTCAGCCTCTCGGAGTTCGTGCAGAACTACTTCCTGCTTATCATCCTGGGAGTCGTGGCCGTAATCGTCGCCTACAAGGCCTACTACAAGACGGACAGCGGCGAGAAGATAATCGACTCGGTCAAGCTGAAGATGCCCATCTTCGGGGCTCTCACGCAGAAGATGGCCATAGCCAGGTTTACCAGGACCCTCGGCACCCTGATCTCCTCGGGCGTCGCGATACTGGACGGCCTCAGCATAACCGCCAAGACGTCGGGCAACCGCATAGTGTCGGATGCCATCATGGACGCCAGGGTGAGCATCTCCGGCGGCGAGAACATCGCCACGCCCCTCGAGCAGTGCGGCGTCTTCCCGGGCATGGTCACCCAGATGATAGCCGTCGGCGAGGAGACCGGCGGACTGGACACCATGCTCATGAAGGTCGCCGACTTCTACGAGGAGGAGGTCGACACCGCGGTGGGCGGTCTGACCGCCACCCTCGAGCCGATAATGATAGTCGTGCTGGGCCTCATAGTCGGAGGCATAGTCATCTCCATGTACCTGCCCATCTTCGACCTCATCGGCACGGTCGGGCAGTAGGAGGACCGACGAACGGCCCGCAGCGGTAGCTTCCTCCTGACCGAGAGGCGCCTCGCCTGGCTGTGGGTGGGGCGCCTCATCGTGTTCGGGGGGATGGTGGTCCTCGGGATCATCTTCCTCTCGTGGGAACGGGTCGGACGGGTCTACCTGGCGGTGGGAGTGGCCGTGGTGGTCACGGTGCTCCTGGAGAGGCTCTACAGGAGCCTTCACCCCGGCCGGGACTGGATGACCTGGGCCATCTTCGTGATGGACTCGCTCCTGGCCGCCGCTCTGGTCCAGATGGCCGGCGGCTTCGACGGACCGTTCGCCATCCTCTTCTTCGTGCACACCTTCGCCGCGGGAGCCTTCCTCGGCGTCCGCGGCGGCGTGACCATCGCCATAGTCGACTCCCTGGTCATAGCCGGCCTGGGGGTGGTGACGGTCTTCGGATGGACCACTGCCATAGGCAGCCCCATAGGCAAGCTGCTGGACACCATGACCACCGAGGTCTCAATCCAGTACGTCAGCCTGCTGGTGATGATAGACGCCGGCTTCCTGATGATTGCCGGCCTCGTTGCCGGCTACCTTGCCGAGCACCTGAGCTTCGAGAAGGGCAGGGTGGAGATCGCCCTGCGGGAGCTGAGCGAGACCAGGGCGCTCTCCCGCGAGGTGCTGGAGAGCCTCTCCGACGGCGTCCTGGTGATAGACGTCGACGGCAGGCCGATGAGCCTGAACAGGGCGGGACGGGAGATGCTCGGCCTGGGCCAGGGGTGGCGTGAGGAGGCGGCGGACACGGACGTGTACACCCTGCTCCGGGAGTTCATGACCACCGGCGGCATGCAGCCGGTAGTGGACATAAGCCATGAGGAGAGGGTGCTGGAGTGCCGGATGAGCATGCTCCGTGACGAGACCGGCAGCACCGCGGGCGCCCTCGTGTCGTTCACGGACATAACCGAGACCATCGAGCTGAAGGAGAGGCTCCAGGAGCAGGAGAAGCTGGCCGTCGTGGGCAGGCTCTCGAGCACCCTCGCCCACGAGATCAGAAACCCGCTCGCCTCGATGAACGGCGCCGCCCACGTTCTTCGCATGGGCTCTCTCGACTGGGAGAAGTCCGAGAGGATGACCGAGCTGATAAGCAGGCAGGCCCGGCGCATCTCCGAGATAATCGAGGGCTACCTCGAGCTCTCCAGGAGCAGGAAGACCTCCTACAGCGAGCCGGTCTCCCTGGAATCGGTGGTCCGCGAGGCGGTGGATGTCGCAAGGCAGGGCTTCTGCTGGCAGACGGAGATAGAGCTGCGGCTCCGGGGCAGCTTCGTGATAATCGGCAGCCAGGCCAGGCTGGTCCAGCTCCTCACCAACCTGCTCCGCAACTCCACCGAGGCCCTGGACGACAGGGAGGACGGGAAGATAGTCATCACCCTGGAGCGGAGCGACGTCGCCCGCTTCGCCAGGCTGGGCGTCTCCGACAACGGGCCGGGCATACGGGACGAGGTGGCGGTGAGGGTTCAGGACCCCTTCTTCACGACGAAGGAGGAGGGGACCGGCCTGGGCCTCTACGTCGCCCGCAGGGTGGTGGACGACCACAACGGCAAGATGAGGATAGACAGCGTCCCCGGAGGGGGCACCACGGTTACCGTGGAGCTGCCCCTGGCGCCGGCGGACGTCTCCACCGGGCACATCGGAGGTAACGGATGACCGAGCAGCTCCGGCTCATGATAGTCGACGACGAGAAGCCCATGCTGGAGTGGCTCTCGATACTCCTGGAGCAGCACGGCTACGACGTGAGCTGCTACTCCCGGGGGGAGGACGCCCTGCGGGCCGCGATGCCGGACCCGCCGGACGTGGCGGTGGTGGACGTCAAGATGCCGGGGATGAGCGGCCTGGAGTTGCTGGAGAAGCTCCGCGAGCGCTCGCAGGACATCATCGGCATAGTCATGACCGCCTTCTCCAGCGTCGACTCCGCGGTGGACGCCATCCGCAAGGGTGCCTCCGACTACCTCATCAAGCCGTTCGAGGTGGACCAGCTGCTGGTGGCCATTGAGAAGGCGCAGGGCGAGAGGATCCTGAGGCGGGAGAACCGCGACCTACGCCAGAAGGTCAGGACCCACTTCTCCATGAAGGGCATAATCGGCAAGTCCAGGCCGATGGTCGACCTGCTGGAGAAGGTACGTATGGTGGCCGACAAGGAGAGCACCGTGCTGATAAGCGGGGAGAGCGGCACCGGCAAGGAGCTGATCGCCCGGGCCCTCCACTATCACAGCAGCCGCTCGGACCGGCCCTTCCTCGGCGTCAACTGCGGCAGCTTCTCCCGCAACCTGCTGGAGAGCGAGCTGTTCGGCCACGTGAAGGGCTCCTTCACCGGCGCCCACCGGGACAAGGAGGGGCTGCTGGTCGCCGCCAGCGGGGGCACATTCTTCCTCGACGAGGTGGGCGAGCTGGACCGGGAGCTGCAGGTCAAGCTGCTCCGCGCCCTGCAGGAGCGCCAGGTACTTCCCGTGGGCGGGACGAAGCACATCCCGTTCGACGCACGCCTGGTGGCGGCCACCAACGCCGACCTGAAGTCCATGGTCGACGGAGGCGACTTCAGGACCGACCTCTACTACAGGCTGAACGTCATCCCGCTCCACGTCCCGCCGCTCCGGGAGAGGCGCTCCGACGTACCTCTCCTCGTGGAGAAGTTCCTCGAGGACTTCGCCAGGGAGAACGGCGTCGGCGCCAGGACCGTAACCGACGAGGCCATGGACGTCCTGAAAGGCTACGACTGGCCCGGCAACGTCAGGGAGCTGGAGAACGTGATAGAGAGGGTCTGCGTCATGTCCGGCGGCAGCGCCATCGACATCCCGGACCTCCCGGACTTCCTGACGGAGGAGGTCCATCCGTCCGGGGAGGAGCCGGAGGAGGAGGCCGCCCCCGCGCGTACGCATGGAGCGCTCAAGGGGGACGGCGAGCCGCCCACCCTGCAGGAGATAGAGAAGGCCTACACCATGTACGTGCTGGAGCACAGGGCCGGGGGCCAGAAGCGCCTGGCCGCGAAGCTCCTCGGCATAAACGAGAGCACACTGCACCGCCGCCTGGAGCGGTACGCCAGGGACGGCACGGAGAGCGGGGGATGACCGACTGCCGGGCGAACCGCCCGGTCCAGCTTGCGCTATGCAAGCCGCTCTCCCCGGGGGTGGTGCGGCCGGTGGCCACAGACCGCCGAACATGCCTGAATGCGGGTTCTTTAGAAACAGTAAAATGTACTATCTCCCGTTTGGCAAGGATGATGCTTCTCATAGTATCAGAACTGCAAATGGTGCAGTCGAACCCCAAACCGGAAAGAGGGAGAAGGATGAAGAAGGGATTCACCCTGATCGAGCTGATGATCGTCGTGGTCATCATCGGTATCCTTGCCGCCATAGCCATCCCCAGGTTCACCAGCATCCAGGAGGACGCC
>CAYREX010000013.1:0-81660 GCA_964423505.1 uncultured bacterium
GGGCGGGAGGGGGATGGCGGCGGCAGGGGCTGAATCGTTGCCCTGGCTGCTTCAGCTTGCTTATCTTACCCCGGAGTAGCTTCGCCACCGTACCTCTTCGAAAGGACCGAGATGACCCTCATGCAAGAGCCTTCGGATTCCACGGGCATCCACAGCATATCCGCTCTCGCGGCGCTGCTCCTGATGATTCCCGCAATCGCACTGGGATACGGGTTCCACGACGCAACCAGCTCCGGGAACGAGTTGGGCTCCGTAAGCGTTCGGAGCGCCTCCATAGTCTGCTGCAAGGTGTTCGGTGCCGACGGGCCGGACGCGCTGTTCATAAACCCGGCCGCCCTCGACAGGCTCGGCGGGCTGCGACTCCACGCCAACGGCTCCGCCATCGCCTGGGAGGAGGAGGTCATCGACTCCACCAGCGTGACCGACCGTGCCTCCACGGGACCCGGCGGTCTCACCTTCGCTGTAGGTACAAGGTTCTCGGACAGGATATGCGCAGCATGCGGCATCTCCAGGGTCTCGGACTTCCAGTACTCCGGCACGCATTTCCTGCCCAACGACCCGTCGGAGCCCAACGTCGACATCGTGGAGATACTGGAGGCCGACGGCGGGCTCTGGGAGGCTCTGGGGGGTGGCTCCTTAGACCTCGGCGCCGTCGTCCTGGGGGCCTCGGCCGGTCTCCGCTTCGGGGGCGTCGATTACATCTACACCTACGACACCTACTACACCCCTTACGTAGATTCCACTTACCAGTGGAGCTGGAGCGAGAGCGAGCCCTGCTTCCATGCGGGCGTAACCGTAGGCGACGAGGGGATGTCGGCCGGGGCGACCTGGACCTCCGGCGGCGACCACTACGAACAGACCGTCGCCTTCTCGGGCAGGGCCAGGGCCGAGCACCTCGCCAACACCATCATCGTCATGGAGGGCGAGGTCATCGAGCCCGGCGACGATAATACCTTCCGGGGCAAGCTGGGCCTGGAGACCCCCATCCGGAGGGTGGTCAACCTGATGATTGGCGTCGGCTTCTGGGACGGCCCGGAGATGGCCAAGACCGGCATGACCTTCTCTGTAGGCGGCAACTTCACCATGGGGCAGCTCCGGATAGACACAGCGGTGCTCCACAACGGCCGCAGCAGGCTCAGCACCTCCTTCCCGAGCGAGTTCTCCGACAGGGTAGACGACAACTGGACGACCTTCGCCCTTGGTCTGACCTATGACATCTGAGGAGGCAGCGGTAACCTGAGATGAGCGCTGCACCCGGCAGGAGCACCGGCTGGGTAAGGCTCAGATGGAGCCCCTCCGACGGAGTGACTCTTGTCTCCGGGAACAGCAGCCTGCTGCTGGGGGTCTCCGCCAGGAGGCTCATAGACTCGGGAGACCCGCTGCCGCTGCTCCCCTCCGAGGTGTCGGCCCCCCTCGCAGCCGGGATACCGGACGTCCCGATGATGGTTTCTACCGGTTCTCTGGTCGGCTCGATAACGCCCACGGAGAGCGGAGTGGATGTCGTGCTGTTCGAGACCCCGGACCCGGGCGCCGGCGGCGGCGCGCTCCTGGAGGACCTGGGTGCCGGGGTGGTGGGGACGGACCGGACCGGAGCGGTCCAGCTCTGGAACAGGTCGATGAGCTCCATCTTCCGGATCCCTCCCAGGAACGCCATAGGCAAGCGGCTCCAGGACATACTGGTACAGCCCCTGCTCTACTCCTGGGACAGCATACTCCAGATGGCCCTGGACGGCCGGAGGGTACGGGTGGAGATAAGACCCGACGTCCAGCGCCGCATCGAGTGCACATTCACCAGGGGCGGCCCCGGGGTGCTAGGCGTCTGCTTCGACACCACCGAGAGCTTCCAGACCGAGCGGCGCCTCCGTATCGGCCGCAGGATGAACCAGGCCTACTTCAACAGCGTGGACACCGGTCTGGTGCTCTTCGACCGGGACTATCGCATACTGGTGTCCAACAGGGCCTTCGGTGACATGTTCGGGCTCATGGAGAACCTGCTCGGCATACACCTGTACGAGATTCTCCCGAGGGAGAGCTTCGCGGTAGTCCAGGACCAGACCAGAGCCCTCTTCAGCGGCGGGGTGGAGAGGACCGAGGAGCCCAGGATGGTCAGGTTCGCCCTGCCCGACGGCAGGACCAGGGTGGTCTCCCAGACGGCGAGCCCCGTCGTGGAGGACTCCGGCGAGGTCGTCTACGCTGTCGGCATCTTCGAGGACATGACGGAGCTCACGGAGGCCAGGGACGTACAGAGGCTGCTGGTGGAGCGGTTCTCCAGGCTTGCGGAGCTCTCCGGGGCGGTGGAGGGCACCGGCCTGCCCCTGATGCAGCGCGCGGCATCGGTTCTGGCCGGCGCCCTCGGCGCATCCGCCCTGGCAGTGTACGTGTTCGACCCGCTCATGGAGACCGAGCTGGTGACCTCGACCGGGAGCTGGCCATCCGGTGCCCCCGAAGCGTTCTCCGAGCTGAGGATAACGTCCGTGGGGCTCGACTCCGAAGCGGGCTGCCTCCTGGAGAGGGACGAGTCGGGGATACTGGCCAGCTGGTTCGAGCGCTGCCTGGTCTTCCCGCTCCACATGGGCAGGAAGGCCGGTGGCTACATCATCGCGGCCGACCCGTCGCCGGTGGACACCCTCCAGTCCGCCAGGCTTCCCGAGCTCTCCTCGCTCGTGCTGGGGCTGATGCTGGGTCAGGGAAGGTCCGAGACGGAGAAGGAGCACCTCTCGCTGCTGCTGGACAAACAGAGGAAGCTGACCTCCGGCATCATATCGATACTGGACGTGCCGGCCGCCGTCTTCCGCTCGGACTGGTCGGTGCTGGACTGGAACGCCGCGATGAGCAGCCTCACGGGGATACCCAGGGAGATAGCCACGGCCAGGATAGAGCTGGCGGCCGGACTGCTTTTCGAGGAGGTGGGAGGGCTCAACGGGGTGAGGGATCTCGCCAGGAGGGGGCTTACCTCCTTCCCGCGCTCATGGACCGTCCAGGACGCCGAGGGCGAGCGGAGGCGCTGCGCCTGGCGTCTGGCCGGAGGCGAGTCGGCCGAGGAGGGGTCTCTGGAGCCGGTTATAGTGCTGGTGGGCATAGAGGTGGGAGAGGACTTCAGCCTGGAGGCCGCCAGGGAGGCTGCGGAGACCTACACGGCGCTCAGCCGGGGAACCTCTTCCCTGCTCGGGGCCTCGACCAGGGAGAGGGTCGTCGACGTTGCGGCCTCTACCTTCCTCGACGTCTCCGGCGCATCCAGGGTATCCGTGGAGATCCGCGGCCGGAAGGCCGTGTCCAGGGCGGCCCGCGACCCGGAGATGGACGCCGCGGAGGCCACCTGGACTCTGGACCTCCGCACGGAGACGGAGAGCCTGGGACGCTGCGTCTTCCAGGGGGGAGGGGGGAGAGCGGAGCTGTCCGGCTTCGCCGAGAACGTGGCCAGGACATATCTCTCACTGGAGAGGGGGCAGCTCGGCAGGCGTTTCGAGACCGTAGCGGACAGGGCCGCCGGGCGCTTCCTCATAACCGACACCGGAGGGCGAATCCTGCTCTCCTCATGGACGGAGGCCACCGGCGGGGCCGTCTACGGAGGCAGCATCCAGGAGCTCTTCCCCCCCCAGTCCGACATGGCGCGCACGGTAGAGCGGGTTCTCGGGAGGGGAAGGCTGGATACCGCGATGTCCATGCCGGACGGCGGGATTGTGCCGGTAACCTCGGTGGCCCTGGACGGTCACGAGGGAGAGCCTCTCCTCTTCTGGTGGCCTGCCCGCTCCTCATCCTACGAAAGGCGTCGCCTCTGCAGGGAGCATGCCTCGGCGGCACAGACCGTGCTCAATGAGCTGACGGACAGGATGAGCCAGGCGATAGGCTCAGGCATGGACAGGGTCCTGGGCGTGCTTGACGGAGACCATCCGGTGGTGCCGGTGATGAACACCGCCCGCTACGCCTTCCGCGAGCTCGAGGACGCGGTCCGCTATTCCACCATGCTTCGTCGGGCGCTGCTGTCGGTCCCCGGAAGCGTCTCGCCCGAGCGGTTGATGAGCGCAGTGGATGCCTCCTTCGTGGAGGAGGGGCTCCAACCCCCGCAGACGGATCCACCGCTCACCGGTAGCGAGCCGGACGTCCGAGGCGATGCCGGGCTCCTGGCCATGGTGGTCAGGGAGCTCTGCAGGACCATCTGCTCGGATGCCCCCCCGATGATGTCGATACAGGTCCGGAGCGTGGACGCTCTCCCGATGACGGATGCCCTCCCCGCCTCGGGCAGCTTCGTGGGACTCACCCTAATGGGTCCTCTCTCCCTCGGGACGGCGGATATGGAGGGCATACTCTCCGATGACAGCCCTCTCGGAGAGGACTTCGTCATGGAGAGGGAGAACCGGCTGCGACTGCTCGACCTGGTGCTCAGGATGAACGGGGGATGTCTTCTGCCCTGGAGGGAGAACGAAGGGCTGATGATGGTCCTGCCCGTGGTCTGAGCTGCTCCTTTGACCGGAGGGGGCGGCCCCTTCATAGTCGAAGCTCCGGAGACAGCTGACCGGGAGGAACCATTGGACCAGTACGATTTCAGAGCCCTCGAAGAGAAGTGGAGGCCACTCTGGCGCTCCATGGACCTCTACGCAACGGGTGACGAGCCCGGACGCGACCCCTTCTACTGCCTCGACTACTTCCCGTATCCGTCCGGTGCCGGCCTCTCCGTCGGGCACTGCAAGAACTACGTCCCGACGGACGTCATCTGCCGCAAGAAGCGGATGGACGGCTACAACGTCCTTCACCCGATGGGGTGGGACGCCTTCGGACAACCGGCCGAGGAGTACGCCATACGCACCGGGATGCACCCGGCGGAGGTGACGAGGCGCAACGCCGAGACCTACCGCAGTCAGATGCAGCTCATCGAGACCAGCTACGACTGGAGCCGGGAGATCAACTCGAGCTCGCCGGAGTACTACAGGTGGACCCAGTTCTTCTTCCAGCTGCTGTTCGACAGGGGCCTGGCCTACCAGTCGGAGAGCGACCAGATGTGGTGTCCCTCCTGCAGGATAGTGCTCTCCAACGAGGAGGCTGCAGGCGGCATCTGCTGGCGATGCGAGGGAGAGGTCACCAGGAAGCGCCTCCGCCAGTGGTTCTTCAGGATAACCGATTACGCCGACAGGCTACTCTCCGACCTTGAGCAGCTGGACTGGCCGGACGGCATAAAGTCGATGCAGAGGAACTGGATCGGGAGGTCGACCGGCGCCGAGGTGGTCTTCACCGTCGTGAACCCCTCCACCGGAGAGAGCGCGGAGCTGCCGGTCTACACCACACGCCTGGACACCATCTACGGCGCGACCTTCTGCGTGCTGGCCCCGGAGCACCCGGAGCTGGAGCGGATGACCACCCGGGAGCAGCTGGAGGAGGTCCGGGAGTACGCGGCCCGTGCCCTGTCCAAGACCGACCTGGAGAGGACAGCCGCCGCGGAGAGGGAGAAGACGGGGGTGTTCACCGGCTGCTACGCGGTGAACCCCTTCAGCCGGGAGCGGGTACCGCTCTACGTGGCCGACTACGTCCTTGCCGGCTACGGCACCGCCGCGATAATGGCGGTCCCGGCGCACGACGAGCGGGACCACGCCTTCGCCACCAGGTACGGCATACCCATACGGGAGGTGGTGGCGCCCGGCGGCGTGGCGCAGGGGGTCACCGAGGCCGCGACGGTCGCAGACGGAAAGCTGCTGAACAGCGGCATCTTCTCCGGTGTCGAGTCGGAGGAGGCCAGGCGACGGATGGCGGAGTACGCCGGGGACCGGGGCTTCGGACGGCCGGACACCAGGTTCCGCATCCGGGACTGGCTGGTGAGCAGGCAGCGCTACTGGGGTGCTCCCATACCCATAATCCACTGCCGCGATTGCGGCGCCGTCCCCGACAGGAACCTGCCGGTACTCCTCCCGGAGATGGAGGACTTCGCACCGGACGACACCGGGCTCTCGCCGCTGGCCAGGGCCAGGGACTGGGTCGAGACGACCTGCCCGAGCTGCGGAGGGCCCGCGGAGAGGGACACGGACACCATGGCCGGCTTCGCCTGCTCCTCCTGGTACTTCCTCCGCTTCGCATCCCCCCGCGAGAGGGAGAGGCCCTTCGACCCGGAGGCGGTGCGCTACTGGCTGCCGGTGGATCTCTACGTAGGCGGCGCCGAGCATGCGGTGATGCACCTCATCTACGCCAGGTTCTGGACTAAGGTGATGTACGACGAGGGAATGATAGACTTCGGCGAGCCCTTCTGCGTCCTGAAGAATCAGGGGATGATACTGGGCGAGGACGGCCAGAAGATGTCCAAGTCGAAGGGCAACGTCGTGACCCCGGACGAGATGGTGGCCAGATACGGCGCAGACGCCCTCAGACTCTACATCCTGTTCATGGGGCCATTCGAGGCGGAGCTGGAGTGGAACGAGGACGGCATCGCCGGGACCTACCGGTTCCTGAAGAGGGTCTGGTCGGTGGTGACGGAGACCCACCTGGCCGAGCGGTCGGAGCCGGAGCCCGATCTGCAGAGCGAGCTTCGATACAGGGTCGCCGCCACGGTGAAGAAGGTCACCGGCGACATGGACTGCTTCGCCTTCAACACCGCGGTAGCGGCGCTGATGGAGCTGGTCAACTTCCTCTCCGCGCAGCGCGACCGTGCCGGTGCGGCCGGCATATACTGGCGGGAGGCCGTGCGTGACCTGCTGGTCATGCTCGCCCCCATGACGCCGTTCATGGCCGAGGAGCTCTGGCACCAGGTCGGCTTCCCGGGGAAGACGGTGCACCGGCAGCCCTGGCCGGACTGGGACGAGGAGGACCTGGTCCTGGACACGGTGGAGATAGTCGTCCAGGTGAACGGCCGGATACGTGCCAGGGTGGACGTCCCCTCCGACGCCTCCGAGGAGCAGCTCCGGGAGGCGGCGCTGTCGCACGGGCGCATCCGGGAGCTGCTCGGCGATTCCGAGCCCGAGAGGGTCATAGTGGTCCCGGGCAGGCTGGTGAACGTCATCCTCGGATGAGCTTCGCTACGATGCCCCGACCTCCCGGTCTGTTCCTCTCACGCCGCTTCGACCGACCGGGCCGGTGCGGTCATCGCTCCTCCTCCGCTGACCGGGCGGGGGTGTCCACGACCAGGCGCTCAGGGGCCCGTACGCCGCTCGCGTAGAGCGGGAGCATCGCGGCCCCCACCGCTGCGAACACGGCGCCGGGCAGCACCGCAACCCACCACATGCCTCCAGCCCGGCGCCATGCGCTCATGTGGGGACACCTCCCTCCGGGAGCCCGGCACACCTGCACCGAGCACAACCGGAGCTCCGGCTTCTCCACAGGTTGCGCAATCCGGTCTTCTGGTCAATCTTACGGACATCATCCCCGCCGAGTCCGGCAGGGGACCGGATTCAGCTCGAGGCCTGGCCGGATCGAGCCACCTGGTTTACCGGAGGGAGAGCTGATGGCAACGATAGCGCTGAACGGGACTCCGACCAGCACATTCGGAGACCTGCCGGAGGCGGGTGCAGACGCACCGGACGCCGTACTCGCCGGCAGGGACCTCTCCGACGTCAGGATAAGCGACTACTCCGGCCGGAGGACGGTGCTGAACATCTTCCCCAGCCTGGACACACCTGTCTGCGCCGCCTCGGTCAGGAGGTTCAACCAGGCTGCGGCTGCGAGGCAGGATGCGACCGTCCTCTGCATCAGCGCCGACCTGCCGTTCGCCATGGACAGGTTCTGCGAGGTGGAGGGGCTGACGGAGGTCGTCCCGCTCTCGGCCTTCCGCTCGCCCGGGTTCGGGCGGGACTACGGGGTGCTCATCACTGACGGTCCCATGGCCGGTCTCCTCGCCAGGGCCGTGGTGGTCGTCTCACCGGACGGCATCGTCCAGTACTCGCAGATGGTCGGCGACGTGACGGAGGAGCCGGACTACGATGCCGCGCTGGAGGCGCTGGACCGGATCGGTAGGGTGGAGCGATGAGACAGTCCGGGATGGTCCTCGCGGCTTCGGTCGCCCTCCTCGCGGCGCCGACGCTCGGCCACGAGGCGGGGCAGACCGACTGGAGCGGCGGCGGAGGCGTACCGGGCCCCGTCACCGACTGGGATGACGTGTTCGAATACTCGACGGACGTCCACTGGGGCTGGAACGACGGCGAGCTGAGGCTCACCCCGGACCCGACCGGTCACGAGGTGGCCGAGCTCTTCATGTCCGCCTCCTGCGTCCACGCGACCGACATGGACGGTGACGGCGACCTGGACGTGCTCGCCGCCGGCTACTACCAGGATGAGGTCGCATGGTTCGAGTACGCCGGCTCCCCCGACTCCACATGGACGAAGCATGTCATCGCATCACTGAACGGGGCCCGCTCGGTGGACCCGGGCGACCTCGACGGCGACGGGGACGTGGACGTGGCGGCGGCCTCCCCGGTGGAGGACCTCATCATGGTCTACGTGAACGACGGAGGGGCATCTTCCTGGAGCGCCGTCGAGGTTGACTGGATGGACGGCAAGGAGGCCACCTCGGTGGACTTCGCCGACGTCGACGGAGACGGAGACGCGGACCTGCTCGGCTCCTGGGAGTTCGAGGACGCCCTTTTCTGGTACGAGAACGAGGGGGGCACCACCTTCTCCGTCACCAGGCACACGATAGACGCCGACTTCAACGCGCCCTACTGCATCCTCGGGGTCGACATGGACGACGACGGCGACGTCGACGTCCTCTCCACGTCCTACTACGGCACCCACCCGGACTTCCTCGACCACTACGCATGGTGGAGCAACGACGACGGCTCGGGCGGCTCCTGGACCAAGCACGTGATCGACGGCTGCGCCGACTACGACGGGGCGGCATCCGCCTGCGCTGCGGACATCGACGGAGACGGCGACATGGACGTGGTCGGCCACACCGACTGGATGCAGGACGACACGCATGTCCTCTGGTTCGAGAACGACGGTACGGGGGACTCCTTCGAGACCCGGGTCATCGACTCCACCTTCGTGGGCGCCTCCGGAGACCGCTCCATCATCTGCGGCGACCTGGACATGGACGGAGACGTCGACGTGGTGGCCGGCTCCCACCTGAGCGGCAGGCAGCTGGCCTGGTGGTCCAACTCGTCGGGCGACGGGGAGAGATGGCACAAGCACGTGATCGAGCAGGGGTTCGGCGCATACGGGATAGACATGACGGACCTTGACGGTGACGGATCACCGGAGGTTCTGGCCGGCTCATGGTCCAGCGGATATCCGTACGACGGCGCCATAGCCTGGTGGGAGATGAGCTACGATGAAGAGGGCGAGCTCCGGAGCTCCGTGCTGGACACGGAGATGGCTCCCGGATGGGGCACCCTGGAGTGGACGGCCGATCTGCCCCCGGGGGCCCGGGTCTCCGTCGAGGTGCGCGCCTCCGACCAGCACTCCCAGATGGGCGACTGGACCGAGGTAGCGGCGTCGGGAGAGGACATCTCGCAGTACGTCCCGGACGGCCTGCGGTACTTCCAGTACAGGCTTCTCCTGTCGACGGTCGACCCGGACGTCACTCCGGTGTTCGGCGAGCTGTCCCTGCAATGGGACGAGCAGTCCGGCTCCGGCGGGGGAGCGCGTTCGCCCGGGCTGACAGTGGGCCCGGTCCCGGCGGGAGCGGAGGTCTGGCTGCGACTCTCGACGGCAGCGGCAGGCCCGGTCTCCGTTGCGGTCTACGACACCTCGGGCAGGCTGGTCGACCGCATGGACCCGGGAGTCCTGCAGGCGGGGGAGCACGTCATGAGCTGGTCGCCCGGGGGAACCGGATCGAGTATCTTCCTGCTGCTCGTACGCTCGCAGGCGGGCACCGAGACGAGGAAGCTGGTCTTTCTCAGGTAGGCTCGCGATACGCGGGCCCACGCACCGGGAGGGCTGATTTGCCCAGGATGTACAGGACCGACGCTCCGTCGGACGCGGACGTAAGGGTCTACTTCGTGAGCAGCGTGCACGAAGCCGACGTCGTAGTGTTCGAGACGGACGACCAGTGGGACGCCGACCAGGACTACGTCTGGTTCTACACCGGAGTGAGGAGCGACGCGGACAAGGTGGTCTACGTAGCCGACAGCCCCTGGGCAGCGGAGCTGCTGGTCTACAGGGCGGATTTCAGGTACGAGGTCGAGTGGAGGGACCCCGGCAAGGCCCACCTGCTCAGGTGATCCCCGGTCCGGTACGCCTCTGCTGTACCGCCCATCCGCACCCGATACCCTCCTCATCCGTTCCCGGCGCAATCCGGCAGCGGGGAGCCGCCGGACGCTGGCGTCTGCCTGAGATGCCGCAGCTGCATGCAGGACAGGCTTACCGAGGTCATCCGCGCATGCGCCTTTGTAATCCGTCTCCGCACCGGGGACCGGGTACGGGAAGCGCAAGAAAGGGGCTCGACAGGTTGTTTCGGGGCTCTCCCGCCCCTATGGTACGCAACAACAACCGTTCACCATGTCGGGAGGCCACTTAATTGAGCGGTCACGTCTTCCTCAGCTACTCCACCCGTGACAGGGAGCTCGTCGACCGGGTCACGGAGCTCCTTGAACGGGAGGGCTGCCCCACCTGGACCGCCCACCGGGACATAAAGCCGGGCGAGACCTGGGCCGGCTCCATAGTCGACGCCCTCTCGGGCTCCCGGATGATGGTCCTTCTCCTCACGAAGCACTCCAACGTGTCGCGGCAGGTGCTCAGGGAGCTGGAGATAGCCGGAGAGAGACGCATACCGATACTCCCCGTCCTCATCGACAGGGTCCAGCTGTCCAAGGGGGTCCGATACTACGTCGGCACCTACCAGTGGCTGGACCTGACGGAGACCAGGGAGAGCGACCTGCCCGGAGCCGTCTCGTCGGCAATCATGGATGCGCTCGCCGGACGCACCTTTGTGATCGGGGGGCGAAGGCCCTCCTGGCTGGCTCCGGCGGTAGCCGTGCTGCTCGCTCTGGGTGCAGGCCTGCTCGCCCTGCTGCTCGAAGGCGACGGGGACGGCGCAGCGGGAGCCGATGCAGCGCCGGTACGGCCCGGACGGGAGCCGACCGCCCTGGTCCTCGGCGGAGCCGGCTCGTGGGACTACTGCTCCTCGGTGCTGGACCGGGGCGACGGAGGGGTCTTCGCAGCAGGCACCTTCGACTACGGCTTCTGGAGCGAGATGTGGGTGGTCGGCCTGGACAGCCTCCTCCGTGAGGAGTGGAGCCTCGTGGACTCCGTGGCCGGCGAGGACCGGCCGTCCCTCCTCCGCCTTCCCGGGGGTGACCTGCTGGTGGTCTGCGGCCAGTACGCCGACTTCGACCACACCCGGTTCACCATGAGCCTCTGGAGGCTCTCGCCCGAGGGGGACCTGCTCTGGGAGAGGGACCACGTGATACCCCACCGGCATGCCATACAGCCGGTCACCAGGACGGTCAGCCGCTGCGGCGAGGACGTGATGGTCTGCGTCCTGGTGCGCCTGCTGCACCACTCCGAGGACGGCCGTGGAGTCCTGATGCAGTTCGACGGCGACGGCGGGATGTCGTCATCGGCAACCCTGCACTGCGAGGAGCTGAGGGCGTGGATTCCCTCCGACGGCTCTACGAGGCTCATGGTCTACTCTCCGCCGAACGTCGGCGAGTACGTGGTCGCCCGCACGGACTCCGCCGGCCGTGAGCTGGCCTCGATGGAGCTCTACGATTCCGGCTCTCCCCCCACCGCCCTCGTACCTCTCGAGGAGGGCGGATGCCTTGTGGCCGGCACCTGGGAGATGTACGGCGAGGGCTGCGGAGACCTTTTCGTAGCGGAGCTGTCCGGGAGTCTGGAGATGCTCAGGGACACCGTCCTCGGAGGTCCGGGCTACGATGCCTGCAGCGACCTGGTCCGTCTGGGCGACGGGTATGCCGCCGCGGGAGCGCGGGTCTCGGAGGACGGCTCCAGGACCGGCTGGCTGCTCCGGTTCGCCGAGGACCTCTCGCTCGAGTGGGAGACGGAGCTGGACCTGGGCGGCTCCACCTGGCTCTCCGCGGTAGCGGAGCAGGAGGACGGGAGCATACTGGCAGGCGGCTACACGACCGCGAGGGGCGACCCGGACGCCCTCCTGCTCAGGCTGACCCCTCGTGGCGAGGCACCGGAGGGCGCCAGGACCGGCTGGACCCTGCTGGCCGAGGGGTGGGATGCCGGCCTGGACAGCGCCGTCTGGGCCAGGGAGGACAACCTGTACTTCGACCCGCTCCCCATCGAGCGGGACGGCGACCTCTCCCTGGACGTGAACGGGGTCCCCGTCTACACCCGTGAGACGTGGTCTCTGGAGCCGGGAATGCTCCTGTGCGCCGAGGTGCGGGCCGAGCCCATCGGATCCGGCGACGCCGACTGGCTCTCCATGGGCCTGACAGACCGGGATCCCTCGAACCTGGCCTTCGACCCGGTCGAGTCATCCCTGGCGGAGCTGAGGTGGGACTACTCTGGCCCGGTCGGCCTGCGGACCCTTACCGCAAGCCTGACGCCGGAAGGGGACACGTCCGTCGTCCTGACCGCGCCGGACACGTCTTTCATGCGTGGCCATGGCGCACACCTCTTCGAGATAGAGATGACCGACAGCCTGGTCCACTTCATGGTGGACAGCTCGACGATGCTCACGGCCTCCCTTGATCCGGCCCTGCACGGCAGGGAGGTCCGGGTGTTCCTCAGGGGCTACAGCGGCAGCACCGCCCACTTCATAGACGACCTGAGACTGGCCCGGCTGAGATGACCCACGCTCTGCCCGCCGTCCTGCTGCTGCTCCGGCTGCAGGCCGGCGTGCTCTTCTCCGCCGACTTCGAGGGCGACCCGGACGAGACCTGGGTGTTCATCGGCGAGCCGCTCCCGATGGTCTCGGAGAGCTGTGGCTTTCCGGCGCCGTCCTTCGACGGCAGCGACGAGACCGGCGGTAGCAGCGGCGCGGTCAGCAGGGCCTCTTTCGACTGGTCGGACGGTCTCGTGCTGGAGGTGGACATGTACGTCTCCGCAAGCCCCCGCGGCGCCCGGGTGGCCGGCACGATAGGCCTCTGCGATAGGGAGTCCGCGCGGACTCCCGCCGGAATGCCCCTCGTGCTCGGTCTGACCTACTGCTACCGGGGCGAGGCCGACTGGATGCAGCCGCACCTCCAGGGGAAGCTGACCATGCTGCTGAGGATCGATCGGACGGAGCCGGACGGTGACGGGCTGGAGCTCCGGGAGCTCATCCACTTCGACCGCTACCTGGACGACTGGCACAGGTACGCCATCAGGCTGTACCCGGACGGGACGGCGGAGTACCTGGTGGACGACAGCCTGGTGTACGGCAGCGAGCTCTCCATACCGGCGGGCACCCCCCGGCTCGGCGTTTACATCGGGAGCCGCTCCGGTCCCCGGGGGCGGGTTCTCCATGACAGCGTCGTGGTCCGGGAGCTGACCGCGGAGGAGAGGGAGCGGAGCAGATGAGCCTGCTCCTGCTGGCGCTCCTGGCCTCCCCGGACACCCTCTTCTTTGAGGGCTTCGACGGGGAGCTCGCCGAGCGGTGGATACTCTACGGCGACCCGCTTCCGCTCCTGGTTGACTCGGCGGGCCAGCCGCCGCCCTGCTTCGACAACAACGGCGACCGGATGTGGGAGAGCGGCGCGGTCACCAGGGAGCGCTTCGACTGGACCGGGGGGCTGGTCGTGGAGGCGGACATGTACGTGGAGTCGAACGAGAGGGGAGGCTGGCTACAGGGCATGCTGGGACTCTCCACCGGGGTGCCCGGGGACAACAACACCGTATACGGTTGCCTTGCCCACCTGAGCTACGCCTACAACGGCGAGGCGGCCTGGCGGCAGCCGCACACCCAGGGCAGGCTGAGCATGGTCAATAGTCCCTACGCCGCCGCCACCGTACCCCCAGGGCTCCGGGAGGTGGTGATGTGGGTCCACCTGAACGACTACCTGGACTCGTGGCACCGCTTCAGGATGGAGGTCCTGCCGGAGGGCACCGTCCGGTACATGGTGGACGACAGCCTCTACCACGAGAGCGAGACGGCCCTGCCGGCCGAGCACCCGGAGCTGGCGGTGCTCCTGGGGGTCAGGTCGAGCGACTACGGCTCCGTCTACCACGACAACGTTCTGGTCATCCGGCCGGGCGACGGCCGGCGGTGACCTGGGAGGAGTGAGCACATGAGAGCGTTCCCGGCGATAACGCGCATCGCCTGCGTACTCGCCCTGGCGGCGGGGGCGGCAGCCGGGCCCTACGTCGACCTGGAGGCCGGGCTGGTCATGCCCGGGTACAACGACGTCAGGGTGCCCGGCGACTCGGGCACCCTCTTCTCGCTGCCGGACGACCTTGGAGGAGAGAGCTCGGCCTTCTACAGGGTGCGGCTCGGATGGGAGCTGGGCTCCAGGCACGACCTGTCGGCCCTCCTCGCGCCGCTGTCGCTGGACTACGCCGGGACTCCGGCGATGCCCATCGAGTTCGAGGGCACCACCTTCCCGGCCGGGGAGGAGCTGTCGGCGCTGTACAGGTTCGACTCATACAGGCTCACCTACAGGTACAGGCTCCTGGACCGGGAGGAGCTCTCCCTGGCAGTCGGGCTGACCGCGAAGGTTCGGGACGCGGAGATATCGCTTGAGGGCGGTGGCCTCGAGTCGACCAAGACCAACACCGGCTTCGTCCCGCTTGTGGCCTTCCGGCTGGCCTGGGAGCCGTCGGGCAGGTTCGGCCTGCTCCTCAGGGGCGACGCGCTGGCGGCGCCGCAGGGCAGGGCGGAGGACGTGACGGCGGCGGTGACCTTCTCCATCTCGGAGCGGCTTACCGCCAGGGCGGGCTACCGCATCCTGGAGGGGGGGGCGGACAACGACGAGGTCTACAACTTCACCCTGGTCAATTACCTCTGCCTGGGGGTCCGGGCCTCGCTCTGACGGGCCCTTTTCGGCACCGAGACGCCTGGAGGCCCCGCGTCCGAATGGCGGACGCGGGGCCTCCCTCTACCGGCTGCGGCCTTCCTACCTGCCGACCACCAGCCTGGTGCCGCCGCTCCAGTTGCCGGAGCGGACGACTATGTGGTAGACGCCGGAGGGCACCGGGGCGCCGCCGCCGTCGGTCAGGTCCCAGGACATGCTCTGCTCGCCAGCCTGGAAGCTGCCGGCCTCGACGGTGGTCACAAGCCTGCCGGTGAGGTCGTAGACCTGCATTGAGGCAGTGCCGGAGCTCGCGAGCGAGAAGGGGACCGTGGCCCCGCCGCTGGCCGGGCTCGGCCAGGGGGCGCCGACGGAGTTGACGAATCTCTCCCCGCCCTGCTCTATGCCGGTCTCGGTAACGTTGATGCTGCCCTGGTAGGGCACGTGGTCCCAGTACCAGGCGACCACGCTCATGTCACCGGTGGTCGCGGGGGATACATAGAGCTCGACCTCTCCGGAGGCGTTGGTGGTCCCTACCTCGTAGACCTCGGCGTCGCGCCAGTCGTCGCCCTTCATCAGGCAGACCCTGGCCCCCTCGACCGGGGAGCCGCCGGAGGTCACCGTCACGGTGACGCCGGTGCTTCCGTCTATGCTTGCCGGGTGGCTGACGCCCAGGTCGGCCGCCTCGGTCGACCACATGGGCATCTCCGGGTCGCCGAAGAGGTTGTACTCCTTGACGCACCAGTCCTGGACCTCGTTGCCCGGAGGGCTCATCATGTCGTTGCTCATGGCGTGGGCCGGGCCGAGGCCGTAGATGCCGTCGTTCCACATGACGTCGTAGAAGTACCTGGAGAGGACCTCGCTGACGCCGTAGCCCGGGCTGCTCGGGTTGCCCCAGCCGTACCTGGCGTTGAACGCGCCGAAGCCGCCCCCGTTGGGGGAGACGAGCCAGGCGTCTCCGCAGCACTCGTAGTTGTCCAGGTGGCCGATCAGGCAGGAGATGGAGTTGAAGATGGCCGGCAGGCCGCCGCCCGAGATGTTGGTCTGGCTCATTATGTGGCTGGTCCTGTAGGTGCCCCCGGGGAGCGAGAAGCCGGTGGCGGACCCGTGGCTGGCGTGGTAGACGTGGTGCGGCCCGTCGTCGATCATCGCCACCGTGATGGAGACGCTGTTGTTGTTGGAGGAGTCGTAGCACTTCTCCTCCTCCCAGCCGGAGGGTGTCCAGGCGCTTATCAGCTCCGCGCCGGCGGAGCCGTAGCA
The DNA here is from genome assembly GCA_964423505.1 of uncultured bacterium. Lineage (GTDB taxonomy): Bacteria > Fermentibacterota > Fermentibacteria > Fermentibacterales > JCC-6 > CAYREX01. The sequence goes on from CAYREX010000013.1 coordinate 16,074, forward strand.
GTTGTAGGGGGAGCCCCAGAGGAGCTCGGTGGTGTAGCCTATGCGCATCTCCCTCGGGGCGGTCTCGAAGTAGTCCGTGCTCTGTATGCCCTCGTAGATGAACACCTTGTCGTTGAATATCCAGCCCTCGGGGACCGTGTTCACGCTCGCCCGGCCGACCCAGAGGTCCGGGTGGTAGTCGACGTCGTCGCCGTAGTACTCGCCCCAGACGTGGTTGTTGTTGCTGTCCCAGCGGTCGGCGCCGGGGGCCGTGTCGTTGATGTCGGCCCAGTAGAGGTCCACCGGAGGGTACTCGGTGTAGCTGCTGTAGTGTATCCTGGTGTCGCGGCCGGCTATCCTGTCGTCGTCGCCGTAGATGAGCACGTACTCGACGCCCTCGGCGATGCAGTCGGTCAGGAACGCCCTTATCTCCTGCTGCAGGTCGTAGCAGGAGTACTCCGCCTGTATCTCGGTGGTGGTGACGACGGTGGTGGGGACGCCCTTCAGGGTCTTCCAGTCGGCCAGCTCCTCGGCGATTATCTCGTAGTTGGGATAGGTGATGATGACGTACTCGCCGTACTCGAGGTCGCGGGAGGGGATGATGCTGGCGCCGGAGGAGCCCACGTCCTGCGGGTTCACGACGCTCCTTCGGACTATCTCGCGGGAGCGGAGCTCGCTCTGAGCGCTGCGCCTCCGTACCGTGGAGGCCTCCGGCGAGGGCTCGTAGGTGACTGTGAGCGTGGCGGAGCTGAGCCGCTGAAGGGTGCCCGCCTCAGGGTCCCACCTGACCGGCCTCAGCTCGGCGTAGGCGACCGGTATGCCCAGCACGACGCTGGAGCCGGTCAGCTCTATGGGTGCGGACGGATACCATCCGGCTCCCGAGTAGACCTCGGGGTTGGGCTCGACAGGGGTCACGGCCTGCTCGATGGAGAAGGGGACCTGGGGGCCCGTGGGCATCACCGTGCAGATGCTGCGCATGCCGGTCCAGCTCTGGTCGGCCACCTCGATGGAGGTGGCAACGCAGCCGGTGGGGACGGCTATCCTAACGGTCCCGACAGGCAGTGAGGGTAGCCCCTCCTTCGTCTCGAGACCCATCCCCTCTGCGGTGACCCGCACGTAGGGGCCTGCGTTCTCGAGGTCTATCGGGGTGTCGTCCAGGTCCAGCACAACCGTCATCTCGCCGGCGGCGAGAACGGCTGCCAGGGCAAGGACGAAGCAGGTCGCGCTTCTCATCTCTCTCCTCCCGCAGGCCGTACCGCATTCGGGCGCAGCACGGCACCATTATCGACTTCTGTCCTTCTGTTTGTCTCTTCTATCGGTCATATGGGGAACACCGGAGGGCCTCCCCCGGTTCCCCTGCACTTCGTCAGAGAGCTCCCGAAGCCAGTATCCTGCCTGCGACCTCGTCCGCATCCACCGGACCGTACAGCTCCCCGGACCAGAGGACCTCCTGGGAGGATGCGATGACCATGAGCAGCCCCTCTTCGCCTTCCCCTGCAGGGGGAGTCCCGTGGAAGAGCAGGTCCGCCCCGAAGAAGTCGCCGGCCATGGAGGCCAGCGCCACCGGGTCTCCAGAGCCCAGGTCCAGGACGTCCCCTACGACGCTCACGCCCTCCGGGGCGGCTGCCGAGAGGGCGTCCATGATAGCGACCGAGAGCTCCATGTCGCCCGGGACCAGAGCCACGGCTATCGTCGTGGAGGCGCTGTCCTCCGGGAAGGTGGAGTCCCAGTCTATGCCGGTGTCGACCGTGCCGCTGATAACCTCGTCATCGACGGGCGTCGGCTCGAGGGTCTCCTCGCCCCGGTCCGCTATGGCGTCCCAGATGAGCAGGCCGCCTATCACAACGGCCACGCCGATGGTTACGTAGGTCATCGCGTCGCCGTTCTCGGTGGAGGTCCCTCCGCCGCCCTCGGCCGCCGCTGCCGCTCCCGCGATGACGAGGGTGAGCGCCATGGCGAGCGTCAGGGTCCGCCAGGCGGCTCCGGTCACTCCTCCTCCTCCCGGCTCTCCGCCATGACCTTCTCCTGTACGTCCCTGGGGACCGGCTCGTAGCCCTCGAAGGTCTGGGTGAAGCTGCCCCTCGCCTGCGTCAGCGACTTGAGGGTGCTGGTGTACTGGAAGAGCTCCGCCTCCGGGACCGTCGCCTTGATGACCTGGAAGGAGCCCTCGGCCTCGATGCCCTGTATCCGACCCCGCCTGGAGTTTATGTCGCCCATGACGTCGCCCATGAAGTCCTCCGGGACGGTTATCTCCATGCGCATTACGGGCTCGAGGAGCATGGGGCCGGCGCTCATCATGACTTCCTTGAAGCACTTGCTGGCGGCCAGCTTGAAGGCCATGTCCGAGGAGTCGACCGGGTGGGACGAGCCGTCGTAGACCACGGCCCTCACGTCGACCACGGTGGACTTGGAGATGGGGCCCTTCTTCATGGCCTCGGCGACGCCTTTCTCAACGGCGGGGATGTACTTGGTCGGGACGTTGCCGCCCACCACCCGGCTCTCGAACTCGAATCCCTCGCCCCTGGGCATCGGCTCCAGCCTGAGGAAGACATGCCCGTACTGGCCACGGCCGCCGGTCTGCTTCTTGTGCTTGTACTGGCCCTCTGCGGTCTTGCTTATCGTCTCGTGGTAGGCGATCCGCGGCTTGAAGGTCTCCGTCTCGACGCCTGTCATCTCCTTCAGCCTGCTGAGCATGACGTTCATGTGGAGGTCGCCCATGGCCGAGACGGTTGTCTGCCCTATCTCCGCCTCGTTGCGCAGTATGAAGGTGGGGTCCTGGGCGGAGAGCCTGGCCAGCCCGGAGCCCATCTTGTCCTCCTCGCCCCTCTTGACCGGGGCGATGGCCACTCGGTAGACCGGCTCGGGATAGCCTATCGGCTCCAGGACGCCCCCGAAGCCCTTGCCGGCCAGCGTCTCGTTGGTCGTGGTGCCCTTCAGCTTGGCCATGGCAACCAGGTCTCCCGTGACCAGCCTTTCGGCGTCCTTCCTGTTGGGGCCGCTCATGAAGTAGTAGTTGCCGAGCCGCTCCGAGCCGTTGTGGTTGGTGTTGGTGACGTCGGCGGTGCCCTCGATGCCACCGCTGAGAACTCTGGCGAAGACTATCTCGCCCATGTGGGGATCGACCTTGGAGCTGAACGTCCTGGCCACGAAGGGGCCGTCCGGGGCGGGCGGCACCTCCACCTCGCGGTCGCCCTCCTTCGCGGGTACGGGCCTCCGCTCGAGCGGGGAGGGGACCAGGTCGACGATGGCGTCCATCAGGAAGACCTCTCCCATGGGTGGGACGGCCAGTCCGGAGAAGAGGGGGAAGAAGCTCCTTTCGGCGAACGCCTTCCTCAGGCCTCCGTCCATCTCCTCCTCGGAGAGTCCCTCGTTCTCGAAGTAGCGCTCCATGAGCTCTTCGTCGGCCTCGGCGGCCGCCTCGGTCAGCTGCATCCGGTAGGTCTCGAGGTCGTCTGCGGCCGAGGACGGCACTTCCATCTCCTTGCCGTCCCTGTCTATGGCCTTGCCGGTACGGACGTTCACCAGGCAGGAGAGGGCTCCGCCCTCGTAGACGGGGAAGACGACCGGGACGAGACCCTTGCCCAGGGCGTCGGTTGCTTCGGAGAGCACCCTCTGGAAGTCGGCGTTGTCCTGGTCCACGTGGTTGACGAAGACCATTACGGGAACCCGCTCCGAGGCGGTGAAGTCCCACGTCTTGAGGGAGCCGACCTCGACGCCGTCGGCTCCGTCCAGGACCAGGACCGCTCCGTCCGAGACGCTGACCGCGCTTATCGTCTCGCCGTAGAAGTCGGCCAGGCCCGGGGTATCTATTACGTTCACCTTGCAGCCGTCGTGCTCGAGTATCCCGAAGGAGGAGGAGAGGCTGTGCTTCCTCCGCCTGCTCTCGTCCGAGTAGTCGAAGTGGCTGGTACCCTGGTCGACGCTGCCCAGTCGCTCAATCGAGCCGGCGGCGAACGCCATGGCGTCGCAGAGGCTCGTCTTTCCAACGGAGCCGTGGCCGATGACCGCCACGGTCCTTATCCTGTCAGGCGAATAGCTCTTCAAGTCCTTCGCTCCTGTTCCTGGTTCCACATGCCGGGGACGCTCCCTGTTGATTCACGAGCTAAGGGAAGCTATTACTTACGCACTGCCCTCCCTACTGTCAACGGCGGAGGGAGCGGCCCGAGGTCCCTTATCCGTCTTCCTGGAGGTCCTTTGAGCCCCCTCAGGTTCCTGATAGCGGCGGCAGGTGCGGTTGCCTTCCTGCTCATACTCCGGAAGGCGGTCAGGTACTGGCTGGGCGGCCCCCGACGGGAAGAGCTCTACCGTGAGATGGAGCTGGAGGAGAGGAGCTACGAGCGGGGTTCCGGGGAGGAGAGCCCCGAGTGCCCCCTCTGCGGCTCGCACACGAGGCTGCACACCTACCCGCACATCAAGGTCTGGCGCTGCAACCGCTACCCGGAGTGCAGGGGGTACGTCAAGGCGAGGAAGGCGAAGCGGATGAAGTTCGCCGAGGACTGGGACAGGAAGAGACGCCGCGGGGGCGGCGCCGAAGGACGCTGAAGAGACACCAAAGCCCGATGGGAGGCGCAGTGGAGACCCCCAGCCCCTGGTACAGGATAGAGAGGCACCCGGTGCTGGAGGTGCCGGAGCCGGAGAGGGTCCGTTTCAGGTTCGACGGCGGGGAGCTGGAGGGCGTACGTGGCGAGGCCGTCTCCTCGGCCCTCTTCGCCGCCGGTGTCCACGTCTTCGGCCACCACCATGCCGACGGCGCCCCCCAGGGGATGTTCTGCGCCAACGGGCAGTGCTCCCAGTGCACCCTGCTGATTGACGGCGTGCCGAGGAAGAGCTGCATAGTGCCCCTCAGCGAGGGCATGGACGTACGGAGCGTCGCGGGCCTCCCGGAGCTGCCGGACGTTCCCCCGACGCCGCATCCGGCTCCACGGAGGGTGGAGACGGGCGTACTCGTGCTCGGCGCGGGTCCAGCCGGCATGGCCGCCGCCGGCGAGCTGGGCCGGGCGGGCATCCCCACCATCGTGGCCGACGACAAGGACCGTCCAGGCGGCAAGCTGGTCCTCCAGACGCACAAGTTCTTCGGCTCCGTCGAGGACTGCCACGCCGGCACCAGGGGCACGGAGATAGCGTCGATGCTGGCCGACGAGCTGGCGGAGCTGGACAGCGTGCAGCTCTGGATGGACACCATAGCCCTCGGCGTGTGGAGCGACGGCTGCGTCGGCCTGAGGCGCCCGGACGGCTACGTGATGGTCCATCCCGAGTGGCTCCTCGTCACCACCGGCGCCAGGGAGAGCTCCCTCCCGTTCCCCGGGTGCACTCTGCCCGGCGTCTACGGCGCCGGTGCGTTCCAGACACTGGTGAACCGGGACCTTGTCCGCTGCGCCGAGAGGGTCTTCGTAGTCGGAGGCGGCAACGTCGGCCTGATAGCCGCCTACCACGCGGTCCAGGCCGGGATGACGGTGGTCGGGCTGGTCGAGGGCATGGAGCGCTGCGGCGGCTACAAGGTCCACCGGGACAAGATAGCCAGGCTCGGAGTGCCGGTGATGACCCGGAGGACCGTTCTCGCCGCCCACGGCGACCGGCACCTGGAGGCGGTCACTACCGCCGCGGTGGACGACCTCTTCAGGCCGCTGCCCGGCACCGAGATAAGCTGGGAGGTGGACACCCTGCTGGTGGCCGTCGGCCTGACGCCGGTGGACGAGTTCCACTCCAAGGCGCTCCGCTTCGGCATGCGCTCCCTCACCGCCGGCGACGCCGAGGAGATAGCGGAGGCGAGCGCGGCCATGTTCACAGGCCGCATACGCGGCATGGAGATAGCCGCCGCCATGAGGGGGGACGGGGTGGAGGTGCCGGACCACCTGGCCGAGAAGGCGGAGGTCCTGAAGAGCCCCGGCGGCAGGCTCCATCCCTACGGGCCGGAGGAGCTTCCCGAGGGCGTCTACCCCGTGCTCCACTGCAACCAGGAGATACCCTGCAACCCCTGCATGACCAGCTGCCCCGCCGGGCTCATATCGACAGCCGGCCACCCGATACTCGGCGTTCCGGAGTACTCGGGAGGATGCACCGGCTGTGGCATCTGTGTGGCCGTCTGCCCCGGACTGGCCGTCACCACGGTGGACAGACGTGAGGACCCGGACAGGCCGCTGGTCACCATCCCCTTCGAGCTGGGCGATTGGCTGCTCGCGGAGGGCGCCCCCGTGCGTCTGACCGACTGGCAGGGTGAGCCGCTGGGAGAGGGAAAGGTCGTGAGCTGGAGGAGCAGCCCCCGCTACCCGAGGACCCTTCTGCTGTCGCTGCGTGTGCCGGCGGGGGTGGCTCACAGGGTGGCCGGCGTGAGGGTCCAGCCGGCGGAGGAGCTGCAGCCGCTTCCGGAGCCGCTGGAGGCGCCCCTCCCGGACGAGGCGGTGGTTTGCAGGTGCGAGCGGGTCACCGCCGGCAGGATACGGGAGGTGCTCCGCGGCGGCGTCACCGACCTGAACGAGCTGAAGGCTCTCACGAGGGCCGGCTTCGGCTCCTGCGGCGGCAAGACCTGCAGGAGGCTCCTGGAGCGGATATGCAGGGAGGAGGGCATCGAGGGCTTCGAGCCCATGACCGAGCGCCCCCTCTTCGCCGAGACCGGGCTGGGCTACTTCTCGGGTGGGGAGGCGGGGCGATGAGCCGCACGGCTGACGTCGCAGTGATAGGCGCGGGTAGCGTCGGCACCCCTCTCGCCATGGAGCTGGCCGGGATGGGTGCCGACGTGGTCTGCATCGACTCGGAGGCCTCGGCCGGCCAGGGCTGCAACAAGTGTGCCATCGGCGGGATAAGGGCGACCCACGCCGAGCCTGCCAAGGTCTCCCTCTGCCTCCGCTCCCTCGAGCTCTTCTCCACATGGGAGGAGGAGCACGGAGACCCGATAGGCTGGCACCGGGGCGGTTACGTCTACGTGGCCTACGACCGGGAGACCATGTCCCTCTTCGAGGGCAACGTGCCCCGGCAGCGGGAGGCCGGGCTGGACATAAGGCTGGTCGACGCGGAGACCATGGCGGAGCTGGTGCCCGGCATCCAGCGGGAGGGGCTGCTCGGCGGCACATGGTCTCCCGGCGACGGCAGCGCGAACCCGATGCAGGCCTGCTATGCCATGCGCCGCAGGGCGTCGGAGCTGGGCGCGGAGTTCAGGTTCCGGGAGTCGGTGCGGGAGATAGCGGCCGAGGGCGGGCGCGTGCGCGCGGTCAGGACCGACCGGGGGGAGTACTCCTGCGGCGCGGTGGTCAACTGCGCCGGAGCCTTCGCCCGCGAGCTCTCGCTGCCGCTGGGAGTGGACCTGCCCATCTCCCCCGACAGCCACGAGGCCGGCATAACCGAGCCGGTGGAGCGGTTCTTCGAGCCGATGGTGGTGGACATAAGAAGGGCTCCCGGCTCGGCCAACTACTACTTCTACCAGCACGACACCGGACAGGTGGTCTTCTGCATAACGCCGGACCCACCCATACCGGGGACCGCCACGGAGGAGACATCGGAGTTCCTGCCGCTGGTCGCCCCGAGGATGGTGTCGCTCTATCCCAGGCTCGCCAACCTGAAGGTCCGCCGGGTCTGGAGAGGCCCCTACCCGATGACCCCGGACGGCTCGCCCGTAATGGGCGCGCCGGGTCCGGAGGGGCACTACGTGGCTGCGGGTATGTGCGGCCAGGGCTTCATGCTCGGCCCGGGTGCCGCGGAGACCATGGCCAGGCTGGTCCTCGGCTCGGCCACGGAGGAGGACCTCAGGGTGCTCGAGGAGCTCTCGCCCGACCGGGACTTCTCGGGCGAGGAGAGCCTGAAGTAGGGGGGCCAGGGCAAGGGGCGGAGGCCGTCTGCTCCGTCCCCCCGGTTGAAAGAATTCAACCGGCTGCTCCGACCCCGCGGTTGAATCCGGCTGAACTGACCACCCGGCCGTGGTGTTGTATACTCCGAAGCAGATAACTCAACTGTCACGGAAACGTACGGAGGCCCGGTCCCATGAAGAGAGCAATGCTGTCGTTTTCGCTCCTGCTGCTCGCAGCCGGTGCCCGCGCGGAGATGTCCGTCTGCGGCACCGAGGAGCTGCTCCCCATCGGGCTCACCGAGGAGGAGCTGACCAGGCTGGACGAGATAGGCATCAACACCGTGCCGACCAGCCCTCCTCCGGGCGGCACCGTCAATCCCGGGGAGTTCGCCCCGGCTACCGGGGTGATGGTCAGGTGGCCGCTGGGCCTCCCGTCGAGCCTCATAGTTGCCCTCTCCTACGACACCGAGGTCTGGGTCATATGCACCGCCGGGCAGCAGGGGACGGTCGAGTCCACCTTCTCCGGCTGGGGCGTCAACATGGACAACGTCGGCTACATCCACGCCAGCACCAACTCCATATGGGTCAGGGACTACGGACCCTGGTTCGTGATGCTGCCGGACGGCTCCCAGGGCATCTTCAACTACACCTATAACCGGCCCCGTCCCGACGACAACAACTTCCCGGTGGCGCTGGGCAGCGCCTGGGGCATCCCGGTCTACACCTCCACCATCGAGCACACCGGCGGCAACTACATGTCATCCGGCTTCGGCCAGTCCATGTCCACCGACATGGTCTACGACGAGAACGGCGGCAACGAGGACTGGGTCGACTCGCAGATGGAGGTGTACCTGGGAGTCGACGACTACGTGACCTTCGACGACCCGCAGTCCAGCTATATCGACCACATCGACTGCTGGGCCAAGATGCTCTCCCCCGGAAGGGTGATGGTCCTGCAGGTGCCCTCATGGCACGGCGACTACGACGAGCTGGAGGCCGCCGCCGACCTCCTGGCCCAGACCGAGAGCCCGTACGGCGTGCCCTGGGAAGTCTACCGGGTCTACAGCAGCAGCGGCGACGAGGGCTACACCAACAGCCTCGTATGCAACGACCACGTCTACGTGCCGCTGTTCGACACCGACAATGACTCTGCAGCCCTGCTCGCTTACGAGCAGGCCATGCCCGGCTACACGGTCGAGGGCTTCGAGTACTACGACTGGGAGCCCACCGACGCGCTGCACTGCAGGACCAGGAACGTCATGGACGGCGAGATGCTCCTCGTGCGGCACGTCCCGGTGGACACCCTCCAGCCGGCCGGCCAGCCGGTAGAGGTGGAGGCGCTCATCAGGTGCCACCCGGACAATACCCTGCAGACGAAGCACGTCCTCTACCGCTTCGGCACCACCGGTCCGTTCACCACCGTCTACATGAGCGCAGCCGGAGGAGACTCCTACGTCGCCGACATACCCGGCGCGCCCTCGGGGACTACCGTTCAGTACTACGTGAGCGCGACCGACGACTCGGGCAGGTCGGAGCAGCAGCCCAGGTTCGCCCCGGACAGCTGGCTCCACGACTACCTGGCCGTCTCCACCGGCACCGGCTCGGGTCCCGCCGCCCTCCCCTCCATCGGGCACCCGGCGCCCAATCCGAGCCACGGTACGGTGAGCCTGGCCCTGACCGGCGAGCCCTCCGGTCCGGTTGTCCTGAGCCTCTACGACCTCTCCGGGAGGGCGGTTGCCGGGGCCTCCGTCCCGGCAGCCTCCGCAGGCGGCTCGGTCCGGTGGAGCCTGCCGGACCGGGTGCCCTCCGGCGTCTACATGCTCCGCGCATCGGCCGGCGAGGCAGAGCTCACTGCCCGGCTGGTCCTGGTCAGGTAGCCGGGGAACCGCTGGCGGACCGTCCGGATAGAGCCCCTCGAACGGAGTAGAGAGGCTGAGGGATCGGAGGTCCGAATGCGCGCTGCACGCATATCGCTCCCGGCGGTCCCCGGGAGCGGGTCGTTCGCGCCGGTACTGGAGGTGACTGTCGACGGCCGGACGAGCGAGTGGTCCGGCGACGACCTCGCCGACTTCGACGCCGAGCCGCTGGCCACGGGCGGCTGCGAGGTCACCCTGAGGGTGCCGCTGTCGCTGGGCGAGCTGCGGGAGCTCTGCGCGGCGGAGAGCGGGGAGGTGGTCCTGGAGGGCTCGGGCGAAAGGCAGGCCAGGGAGCTGCAGCCGGAGGCGCTCAGGGCGCTCGGGCTCTACTGCGACAGCATCACCGCCGCGGAGATCGCCCCCTAGAGGTCCAGGAGCAGCAGTCTCGGCCAGGTCGAGGGGTCGGGCACCCAGGCGACGGCCCCGTGGGGCGTAATCCCGACCTCCATCCGGTCGATGTCCGGGTCGTCCAGCTCCAGGGAGGCCGTGAGGACCAGCTCTCCCCGGTCGTCGTAGACCCGCCAGCAGGGGTGGCGCACGCCGCCCATCCTGACCCACGTCCTGCCCAGGGAGTCGCAACCCAGGCCGCCTACGGCCGGGCGGAGCTCCTCGGGGTCGAAGGAGAGGCCGGCGCCGAACCTCCCCCGCCCCTGCATCCTGGAGGCGAACTCCTCGAACTCCGTCTCCTCGAGGGCCAGCTCCTCCTCGGTCTTCTCGACCGGGGTCACTGCCTCGTCCAGCTCGAACAGCAGGCTCCCCTCCCGGTCGAACACCGAGACGACCATCCTGCGCGTGCCCGGCCGGGAGACCGCCACCCTCCCATCCGGGCCGGTCGTGAACCGGGGCCTGCGCTCCTCGCCCATCGGCCCGATGAGCGACGGGTCGAAGGTCAGCATCTCCTCCAGGTATACGACCGATGGCTCGGCGCTCCCCTCCAGGAGGGCGATGCTGTAGCCCATCATCCCGGCCTCCCTGTCGAAAGCGGGGAGCATGCCCACGACGGAGCTGTCGCCGGAGGCGCAGAGCTCCACCGGCGGCCTGGGGAAGAAGCCGGTCACCGCGCGGGCCCAGCCCAGCGAATCGTCGTAGAGCTCCAGCTCGCCTCCCATGACGTCGGAGACCGCGATGCCGCCGTCGCCGAGGACGGTCATGGCCCTGGGCATCTGGAGCTCACCCGGGCCGCTGCCCCGGGAGCCGACACTGACGACGTGCGCGCCGTCGGGGCCGTAGAGCCGTATCCTCATGGCCGCCTGGTCAAGCACGACCACCCCTCCCCCGGGGGTCCTGCCGGCGTCCGTGACCGTACCGAAGACGTAGCAGCTGTCCCCGAGCTCGACGCCCACCGTATCGGTGACCTCGAGCCTCAGGTGCGGGACATCCGGCGTCACTCCGGCGGGCTCCTCGGCCCCTCCGCCGCCACAGCCCTGGACCATCAGCGAAGCGGCGAACGCGAGAGCCGCAGCCGTCCTGCCCATACGGTGTACCTCCCCGTGAGGGGGGAGCATACGGTGGCCGGGGGGGAGGGGCAATGGCGCGGCGGCGAGCCGGCGCCGGCCGGTTTTGTATATTGTCCCTTCTGGAGGAGAGAGACGTTCCGGACACAAACGCACTGCAAGGCGGGTTCAGCATGGGAGCCACTGAAGCGCGGAGCGCGGACGACGTACGCGGAGACATCGGGCGCAACATCGACAGGATGCGCCGCGAGGGTGCCGAGTACGCCGACGCGAGGTACTACACCGAGGACAGCTCGGAGACGCTGCTGCTCTACGACGGAGACCTCGAGGCCAACGACACCACGGTGGAGAGCGGCATCGGGATCAGGGTGCTCTGGGAGGGCGCCTGGGGCTTCGCGGCCACCAGCGACCTCACCGGCATGGACGCCTGCTTCGACATGGCCCTGCGGAACGCCAGGACCGCCTCGGAGCTGGTGGGGGTACCCCTCTCCATGGGCAGGCGAGAGCCGGTGGAGGGCTCATACGCCTCGCCGGTGGAGACGGACCCGGCCTCCGTGCCGCTCGACGAGAAGCTCGGCTTTCTGACCAGGCTGGACGACGAGCTGAGGGAGGACTGGATACTGCGGAGGATCGTCTTCGCCAACTTCCAGCGCAAGCGCATCCTCTTCATGAGCACCGACGGCTCGGACATAGAGAAGGACCTGGTGAACACCTTCGGCATGATGATGGTGATGGCGCTCGACGCCGACGGGGACATGCAGCGGCGCAGCCACAACCTCTACACCACCGGGAACGGCACCAGGGGATGGGAGATGATGACCGACCCGGTCCTCTTCTCGGAGAGCGCGTCCAGGATAAAGAGCGAGCTCTCCCAGCTGCTCGAGGCGGAGGAGCTGGAGCACGGCAGGCGCTCCGTCATCCTGCTGCCGGGCCAGGGGCACCTCCAGGTCCACGAGACCATCGGCCACCCCCTGGAGCTCGACAGGATACTCGGGTACGAGCTCTCCTACGCAGGCGGGTCCTTCGTGGGGCTGAACTCGTTCGGGAAGCTGCGCTACGGCAGCGAGAAGCTGAACGTGAGCTCCTACGGCGGAATAGCCAACTCCCCCGGCACCTTCGGCTTCGACGACGACGGCACCCCGGAGAGGGACTACCTGCTCATAGACGGGGGAATCCTGGTCAACGCGCTCACCTCCAGGGCGATGGTGAGCGAGGCCAACGAGAAGGCCGGCAGGAAGGTGTTCGAGAGGAGCGGCGGCGCCGCCAGGGCCACCGCCTTCTACCGGGCCCCGATAGACAGGATGACCAACGTGAACATCCTCCCCGGCGAGGACGGGACGCTGGAGGACATCGTCGCCCGGACCGAGGACGGCATCATCGTGGACAACCCGGTCTCCTGGTCCATCGGCTCCAACCGGGAGCACTTCCACTTCGGCTGCGAGATAGCCTGGGAGGTCAGGGACGGGAAGAGGACCCGGGTGCTCCGCAACCCCACCTACCAGGGGCACACCCTCGAGTTCTACAACTCCCTGAGCGCCGTCGGCGACAGCTCCACGTGGCGCGTGGAGCAGGTGAACAACTGCGGCAAGGGCGAGCCCAACCAGATAATGCAGCTGGGTCACGGCGTCCCGGTCGTCAGGTTCGACGACGTCATCACCGGGGAAAGGAAGTAGGCGATGCTCGACGAGAAGACGAAGGGAATGCTCAGGGCCGTCAGGGACATCGCCGAGCGCAGGCGCATGACCGCCACCCTCACGCTGCACTCGGAGAAGAGCCACCTGATGAGGATAGGGAACAACTCCGTCTCCCTGAACACATCCGAGGAGCTCACGCGGCTGGACGTCGAGGTGACCCACGGACGCAGCAAGGGCTCCCACACCCACCTTGGCATGCTCTCCTCCACGGAGGATGCGGAGGCCGTCCTCGAGAGGGCTGCGGAGAAGGCGCGCATGGCCTCCCCGAAGACCTACGACCCGATCCCGGACCGGGTGGAGGAGCAGGTGAGCGAGACCGGCCAGAACGACCCCTCCCTCGCCGAGCTGGACCCGGCCGTCAAGGCCGAAGCCTACTCCAGGATCATCGGGACCCTGGGGGAGGGCTACAACTTCTCCGGCTCCTGGAGCAGCGGGGCGACGGAGGTCTTCCTGCTGACCACCGGCACCGCCGACGAGGCCTACCACAGGGGTACCGACCAGTCCTTCACGGTGGTGCTGAAGCACCCGGAGAGGAAGTGGGAGCTGCAGCACACCCAGACCGGGTGGCGCTTCTCCGACTTCGACGCGGAAAGGACTATCGAGGCCTTCCGCAGGCTCCTCCCTGTCTACGAGGAGAACGAGGGCTGGGAGGTGGAGCCGGGGGACTACACCGTCATCTTCGGCTCCGAGGCCGTGGGCGAGATACTGGCCATGGCCGCCTGGACCGGCTTCTCCGGCAGGGGCTGGGAGGAGAAGCAGGGATGGACCGCCCGCCGCCGGCCCGGCGAGCGGATACTGGGAGAGAACGTCAGCATCGTCGACGCCCCGGAGAACCCGCTCACCTTCCGGTTCAGGTTCGACATGTGCGGCCGGAGCCGGAAGCGCTTCCCCCTGGTGGAGGACGGAGTCCTCAGGGGACTCATGTACGACTCGGCCACGGCGGCGCGGTACGGGAGGGAGCCCACAGGCCACGATACCATGTCTCCCAGCCTGGTGATGTACTCCGGCGAAGGCCCTGCCGACCCGCTGCAGGCGGTGGCCGGCATGGGGCGTGTGCTCTGGATACCCGCGCTCCACTACATGAACATCCCCAGCAGGAGCAAGGGCATCTTCACCGGCAGCTCCAGGTTCAACGCCCTGCTGGTCGAGGAGGGCCGTGTCGTGAGGCCGATATTCTCCTCCAGGGTCACCGACACCTTCGAGAAGGTCCTGGGCAACGTCAGGGTGATCTCCGCCGCCAAGACCTCCATGAACGCCTCCAACACCTACGGCAGGCGCTCGCCGGTGGCGGTCGGGGTCCCGACCTACATCGTCTGCGAGGGGGTCAGGATAACCGACTGCGCCGAGTCGTTCTGACCCGGGAGGGACGGGAAGCCGGATGAGGTCCCGGGGGAGGGAGGGCGAGCTGCTCCGCCGCTCCCTCCCCCATTTCCTCCTGGTCGCCTTCACCGTCGCATACCTGCTGACGGCGGCGGCGCCGGCCTTCGAGCTCTACTTCCTGGACGTCGACGACCTGGAGTACGTCGGCGCGGCGCTCACCAGCGGGCACCCCTTCTACGGCTTCGGCAGCGGCGCCTGGGTGGCCAACTTCTCCCGTCCGGTCGTTCACGGGTGGTTTTTCGCCGTCTCCAGGCTGGCGGGCAACGATCCCTCCGGCTACTACGTCGCCAACGCCCTGCTGTTCACCGCGAACGTGCTGCTCTTCTCCCTGCTTGCGGCGAGGGTGCTCCGGAGCCACTGGTGGGGAGCCTTTGCCGGCGCCGTCGTGGCCGTCCTCTACGTCTACTACGAGGTGATCTACTGGATAACCGCGGGGGCCACCGGGATGGTGGCGGCCTTCTTCTACCTGCTCACCCTCGTGCTGTGGACGGCCTTCCGTGAGGGGGGGAGAGGCAGGTGGATGCTCGCGGCCGCCGGCGCCGCATTCGCCCTCGCCCTGCTCTCCAAGGAATCGTCCGCCTCCCTCATACTGATGCTGGTCGCCTACGAGCTCATCTTCCACGAGAGGGGGGAGCGGAGGTGGCGCTTCCTGGTCATCGCGAGCTGCATCTTCGCCCTATGGCTCGGCTGGGAGGCCCTGGTCCACACCGCCCCGCCGGCGGAGGAGCAGTACACCGCCTGGCGCTACTCCCTCGGGGGCATGACCGTCGTGAACCTGGCCAAGATGCCCGCCTACCTGCTGTCGGCTCCCTTTCCCCCGGTCTCCGGCTACCTCATGACCGGCAAGATGATGTTCTGGGTGCCGCTCTTCCTCCTGCCTCTCTTCCTGGGGGGGCGGCGGAGGCAGGTCCTCTTCGGCCTCTCCTGGATAGCCCTGGCGTCGCTACCATTCGTCCTCTGGGTGGTGGACGTGGTGGAGAGCACCCCCCGCTACCTCTACCTCCCCTCCTTCGGAGTCGGGCTCGTGGTGGCAACCCTTCTGCAGAGCCTCCCGGAGAGGCTTGTCCGCAGACATGTAAGGGTCATGGCCGCCGTCCTCTTCCTGGTCGCCATGACCATACCCAACGCCAGGGCGGTCAGGTGGATGGAGCCACGCTACCGGATGCCCTCCGACCTGGAGAGGAGGCTGGTCAGGACGCTGATGCGGTGCTGGGTCCCCGGCAGGGAGCTCTACGCCGGCTACTTCGCCATAACCGATACGCATGCCGACGCCCTGAACGAAGTCTTCTTCGGTGGCGACCTCGTC
The DNA here is from genome assembly GCA_964423505.1 of uncultured bacterium. Taxonomy (GTDB): domain Bacteria; phylum Fermentibacterota; class Fermentibacteria; order Fermentibacterales; family JCC-6; genus CAYREX01. The sequence goes on from CAYREX010000013.1 coordinate 31,580, forward strand.
TACGCCGACTCCATACCCCGCTACGCCGGCGAGGGCCCAAGGATGGTCTTCGGGCCGCTCCGCGGCGTCAAGAGGGTGGAGCCGGAGATGAGCTGGCTCGTCCGCTGGCGCCAGGACGTGGAGGGGACCGGCGCCGTGGAGCCGGAGCAGACGCCGCTAGAAGATGGCGTAGATGAAGGGGGCTAGCGGGGACCCCTGCGCGAGGACCAGCACCAGCCCCAGCAGCAGCAGCACGAGGATGACCGGCGCGAGCCACCACTTCCTCCTGGCCCTCAGGAAGCCCCATATCTCTCCCAGGTTGCCCATCGCTCTCCCTCCGCCCTAATAGGGCCTCTCCGGCCTCGACCCGGGCCCCCCGGGGTCGACCCTCCGCCAGTAGCTCTCCCGCCCGCCCCCGCTCCTGAGCATCATGGGGTCCCTTCCCAGGAGCCTCATGACCAGCCCGAGCGGCGTTATCACGAGGAAGAAGACCACGGTCAGCAGCACGGTCGTCACCACCCTGCCGAGCAGGTGGGCCAGCCTCATCCATCCGCGCTCCACCGGCGCCAGCGCCCGGGGCAGGAGGAGGGCAGCAAGGGCGAACGCCGCCGACAGCGCGGCCGGGACGGGCCAGGAGTCCCATCCGCGGAGCAGGAAGAGACCGCAGACGACCGCGAAGGCCGCCGCCATGGTGAGCCCGAACCTCCGCTCCGGTCGGAGCATCCTCCGGCGGCCCATCAGTCCACCATCCCGTCCGGGAGCCTCACGGGCCACGAGTCGCGGTCTGGCTGGTCGAGCTTGCGCAGAAGGCAGTCGCCAATGACCAGCAGGTCCATGTCGGTCCTCATGAAGCAGGCGTAGGCGTCCTCCGGGGAGCGGACGATGGGCTCCCCCCGCACGTTGAAGCTGGTGTTGACCAGTATGCCGTAGCCGGTGAGCTCCCTGAAGGCCCGGAGGAGGGCCCTGTACCTCGGATGGGCGCTCTCCCCCACGGTCTGAACCCTGGCGCTGCAGTCGACGTGGGTGACCGCCGGGACGTCCGACCGGGTCACGTGAAGCCTCTCGAAGCCGGAGAGCCCCTCGCCGGCCTCGCCGGTCCTCCGCTCCCGCCGGACCGGGGCCACGAGCAGCATGTACGGGCTGGGGCGGTCCAGCTCGAAGTAGTCCCCGGCCTCCTCCTCCAGCACCGAGGGGGCGAAGGGGCGGAAGGACTCCCTGAACTTGACCTTCAGGTTGATGCGCCTCTGCATCTCCGGGCTCCTGGCGTCGCCGAGTATGGACCTGCAGCCGAGCGCCCTGGGGCCGAACTCCATCCTGCCCTGGAACCACCCGACCACCGCGCCGGCGTCGAGCTCCCCCGCCACCTCCCGCAGCAGCTCCCCCTCCGGCAGCCTCTCGTGGGGGCAGCCCTTCTCCCCGAGCCACTCCGAGACCTGCCGGTCGCTCCACTCCGGGCCTAGCAGGGAGCCCCGCTGCCGGTCGCCGGAGCGGGGCGGGAAGCGCTCCTCCCCCAGCACCTGGTGCCAGCCGAAGAGGGCTGCGCCCAGGGCTCCCCCGGCGTCTCCGGCAGCCGGCTGCACCCATATGTCGTCGAAGACGCCCTCCCGGAGGAGGATGCCGTTGGCCACGCAGTTCAGGGCCACCCCGCCGGCCATGCAGAGGTACCGCATGCCGGTCTCGGCGCGGACGTGCCTTGCTGTCCTCATCACTATCTCCTCCGTGACCCTCTGGACCGAGGCCGCCAGGTCCATGTGCCGCCGGTCTATGGCGCTCTCCGGCTCCCTACGGGGCGCGCCGAAGAGCTCCGCGAAGCGCCTGCCGGTCATGGTGAGGCCGCTGCAGTAGTTGAAGTAGCGCATGTCCAGGCGGAAGCTGCCGTCCTCCCTCAGGTCGACCAGCTCCCGCAGGATGAGCTCCGCGTACCGGGGCTCCCCGTAGGGGGCCAGCCCCATCACCTTGTACTCGCCCGAGTTGACCCTGAAGCCCAGGTAGTAGGTGAACGCCGAGTAGAGCAGCCCGAGGCTGTGCGGGAAGTGCAGCTCCCGCAGCAGCTCCACCCGGTTGCCGGAGCCGGTGCCCCAGGAGGCGGTGGCCCACTCGCCCACGCCGTCCATGGTGATCACCGCCGCCTCCTCGAAGGGGGAGGGGAAGAAGGCCGAGGCAGCGTGCGACTGGTGGTGCTCCGGGTAGACCATCCTCCCCTCGAAGCCCTCCAGCTCCCCTCGGACCAGGTCGCCAATCCACAGCTTGCGCCGGAGCCAGAGCGGCATGGCCTTCAGGAAGGAGGGGAGGCCCCTTGGGGCGTAGTTGACGTAGGTCTCCAGAAGCCGCTCGAACTTCAGCATGGGCTTGTCGTAGAAGGCGACCATGTCCAGGTCGGCCGGGGAGAGCCCGGCGGTCTCCAGGCAGTAGCCCACCGCATGCTCCGGGAAGGAGGGGTCGTGCTTCCTCCTGGTGAAGCGCTCCTCCTGCGCGGCTGCCACTATCTCCCCCTCCCGCAGCAGGCATGCCGCGGAGTCGTGGTAGAAGGCGGACAGGCCCAGCACGCACGAGGACATCTCGCCCCCTCCCTCCGTTCATCGTCCGGGAGGCTGAAGATAAGCCGCCCCCACAGTGCCCGGCCACCGGGAGGCCCTGAGCGCCCCCTTTGGTTATGCTTGGAGCAGGCAGATGGCGGCGGGAGGAAGATGGGAGCTCGGCTCGCGGACTCGGACAGCGCCTACCTGAGGCAGCACGCGGACGACCCGGTGGACTGGCACCCGTGGGGGGAGGAGGCCTTCAGGCTCGCCTACGAGCTGGACAGGCCGGTCTTCCTCTCCATCGGGTACTCGAGCTGCCACTGGTGCCACGTGATGCAGGAGGAGTCGTTCAGGGACCACGAGGTGGCCGCCCTGCTGAACGGCTCGTTCGTCCCGGTCAAGGTGGACCGGGAGGAGCGGCCGGACGTCGACCACGCCTACATGACCATCACCGTGGCCATGAGCGGCTCCGGGGGATGGCCCATGAGCCTCTTCCTGACGCCGGAGGGCGAGCCATTCCTGGCCACCACCTACATCCCCAGGGAGGGACGCTACGGCCGCAGGGGCATGCTGGAGCTGCTGCCCGCGGTGGCGGAGGCCTGGACCGACAGGCGGGAGGAGCTGGTCTCCGCCGCCGGGGCCACGGTCAGCGCCCTGCAGGAGCTCGCCGGAAGGCCGGCGGGCGGCGGCGGGCCGGACGGCTCGCAGGCCGAGGCGGCACGCTCCCGCCTCCTTGCCGCCTACGACCAGGAGCACGGCGGCTTCGGAGGCGCCCCGAAGTTCCCCTCCGCCCACACCCTCCTCTTCCTGCTGGACAGGTGGAGGCGGCAGGGGGACGAAGAGGCCCTGGCAATGGCCGCCGGTACGCTGGAGGCCATTCGCAGGGGGGGCATCCACGACCACCTGGCGGGCGGCTTCCACCGCTACTCCACCGACGCGCGCTGGCTGGTGCCCCACTTCGAGAAGATGCTCTGCGACCAGGCCATGCTCGCTATGGCGTTCACCGAGGGGCACCGGGACGCCGGGCTGGACGGGAGGTTCAGGGCAGCCGCCGAGCGGACGGCCGACTTCGTCCTGGAGCGGATGACCGGCGGAGAGGGGACCTTCTTCTCCTCGATGGATGCCGACAGCGAGGGGGAGGAGGGGCGCTACTACCTCTGGACCGCCGAAGAGGTGCTCTCTCTCCTCGGCCCGGAGCTGGCGGGGCCGGCCCTTCGAAGGTGGGGCGTGACCCCGGCGGGCAGCTTCCCGGAGGAGGGAGGACCGCCGGCCGGGCGGAACGTCCTGTACGAGGCGGCGACGCCTGCGGAGCTGGCAGAGGGGATGGGAGAGGACGCGGGGGAGCTGGCGGCCCGGCTGGATGGTGCCGAACGGGTGCTCCTGGAGGCCAGGCGGCAGAGGGTGCCCCCTCGGACGGACACCAGGGTCCTGACCGACTGGAACGGCCTCATGGTCGCCGCCCTGGCGAGGGCCGGGCGGACGCTGGGGACGGCCCGCTACACCGCGGCCGCGGGGAGGGCGGCGGACGTGCTGCTGGAGCGGCACGTCCGGGAGGACGGTCGCCTGCTCCACGCCACCGGTGGGAGCGGCGGGGGAGTGCCCGCCATGCTGGACGACTACGCCTTCCTGGCATGGGGCCTCCTGGAGCTCTACGCCGCGGAGCACGCCCCGGGGAGGCTGAAGGCGGCCCTCGGTCTGCTGGAGGAGGCGGGGGTGCTGCTGCGAGACGATGATACCGGCGGATACATGCATGCCCCGCGTGCAGGCGTGCCGCTGCCCCTGCGGCGGAAGCCGCTTCAGGACGGCGCCATCCCCTCCGGCAACTCGGTCATGCTGCGCGACCTGGTGATGGCGTGGAAGCTGACCGGCGACGGCTCGCTCCGGGAGGCGGCGGACGGGCTGGCCGCCTTCGCGCTGCCGGAGGTGGAGAGGGCGCCGGCGGCGCATGCCGCCATGCTGGAGGCGATGGAGCTGCTCCGCTCGCCCGGAGACGACCTGGTGGTGACCGCGGGCGGGGCGGAGGAGTCCCGGGAGATGGTCGAGGTAGCGGAGAGGCATGTGCCGCCGGGCACCGCGCTCCACGTGATGCTCCCCGGCAGCGCAGCCGCCCTGGTGCGGCTGGCGCCCCACCTGGAGACCATGGTCCCCGGCCCTGAGGACGGAGTCCGGGCCTACCTGTGCAGCCGGTTCGCGTGCGCCCGGCCAACGGCGTCGCCCGGCGAGCTGCGCGGCCTGCTGCGGCGCCGCGCCCTTACGGAGGGAGAGAACGGATGAGAGTCACCTTCGTCGTCGCCGGTCTCCTGCTGCTGGTCTTCTCCACCGGCCATGCCGTGGTGAGGGTCGGCACGGTCCGCGTGCCGCTGGACGGCGGCGCGATGCCGCCCTCGCTCGAGTGGCCGGTCGTCTTCGGGGAGCCTTCGGTGGCGGAGAGCATCAACGGGGCCGTCTCCTACGAGGAGCTGACCGGGGAGAGCATGGACGAGACCGTGCTCTGGTACGCCGAGCACGGGAGCGGGGTCGTCGGCAGCTACTTCGACGTCACTTTCGCCAGCTCCGGCCTCCTCTCGCTGGTGGTCACGCTGGAGACCCTGGGGGCCTACCCCTCCCGGTTCAGCACCCGGTACACGTTCTCCACGGACACCGGAGAGAGGGTGCTCATGTCGGAGGCGCTCCTGCCCGGCGCCGCCGGGGAGCTGACGGCTCTCCTGGACGGGGAGCTGCAGGATGCCGTGGAGGAGGCCGAGAGGGAGGCCGGCGAGTCGCTGGGGCTGACCGGGCACGACTTCACGGAGGACGTCCTGGAGGACTTCCACCTCACCGAGGGCGGCGTCGTCTTCCACTACGACTTCGGCTTCCCCCACGCCGCGCAGGCGCTGGAGCCGCGGGAGGACTTCCCGGTCAGCTGGGAGCGGATGCAGTCCTTCCTGGACCCGGAAGGGTCGCTCGGCCCGGTCCGGATGTAGGCCGTACTGGACATGCGCACGTCCGGATGGTAACTACACTCTCGCATACGGGCGCCGTCCGTGGACGGCCCGCACCGAGACGACAACCGCTACCGGAAGGAATGTGACAATGCCCGGCAAGTACGAGGCGGGAGCGGGAGAGGTGGTCCTCTACGCCCTCTCGACGTGCATCTGGTGCAGGAAGACGAAGAAGCTCCTGGAGAGGCTCGGTGTCGACTACCGACTCGTGGAGGTGGACAGGCTGCCCCGGGAGGAGAGGGGCGAGGCGAGGGACGAGATGGAGAGGTGGAGCGACGCCGCCGGCTTCCCCCTGCTGGTCATCCGGGCGGAGAAGGCCATAGGAGGTTACAGGCCGGACGAGATAGAGCGGGAGCTGGGCTGATGGCGGTCTCCGAGGAGAGGGTCCGGGAGCTGCACGAGCGGCTGGAGAGGGAGGCGGAGGCCGGCGGTTACCACCTGAACCCGGACGCCGAGTTCACCCGGGACCTGGTGGAGGGGCTCCTGGTGAACATCGACCGGTACGGCTACCCCAGCTGCCCCTGCAGGCTCGCCGAGGGGGAGAGGGAGCCCGACCGGGACATAGTATGCCCCTGCTACTACAGGGACCCGGACCTGGACGAGTACGGCTGCTGCTACTGCGCGCTCTACGTCTCCTCCGAGGTGGCTGCAGGCCGGGCTGAGGCCCGCTCCATCCCGGAGCGCAGGCCCCCGGAGGAGGAACGCGAGCCCGGGGAGCCCGGCTCTCCACCCTCCGGGGCGGGGCTGCCCTACCCGGTCTGGAGATGCGAGGTCTGCGGCTACCTCTGCGCCAGGGAGTCGCCTCCTGAGGTCTGTCCGGTCTGCAGGGCGCGCAGGGACCGCTTCTCCAGGTTCATGTAGGGCCGCCTTGCAGGGAGGGCTCTCCGACGGCGCGGTGAGGCTGCTCAGGATAGCGGCGCTGGCCGCCGGCGCCCTTCTGGTGGCGACGGCGCTTCTTGCCGACGTCACCGGCCTCAGCGGCGGTCCCGGCATAAGCAGGAACCAGCTCCTCTTCGCCGTCGCCGGAGCGGTGCTCCTGGCCGCGGGAGCCCTCGGCAGGAGGTTCGCCTCCCTCTACCGGGGGGCGGCGCTCCTTCTGCTCAACCTCATCGCGGTCCTCCTCCTGCTCGAGATGCTGTCGCTGGTCGGCCTGAAGCTCCTCTCCGGGGGCGAGCTCTCCGAGCGGGCCGAGAAGGCGGGCCGGGAGGGCTTCATCGCCGGCGAGCGGAGCGTCACCATCAGCTCCTACGTCCCATGGGTTCTGTGGCGGTCGGAGCCCTCCTACGAGGGTGACCCGGCGACCATAGACGGGGAGGGGAGGCGGGTGACCCCCGGCTCCGCGGATTCGCAGGATGCCGTGGAGGTGGCCGTCCTGGGCGGCTCCGCCATATGGGGCGCATGCGTCGGCGACTCCGGGACGGTCCCGGCGCACCTGGTAGGGGAGCTCTCCGGGCGCCTGGGCAGGCCGGTCAGGGTGCGGAACCTCGCCCAGAACGCCTGGACCTCCACCCAGGAGGTCATAGAGCTGATGCTCGAGCTCAGGTCCGGAAGGGTGCCGGACGCGGTGGTCCTCTGCGACGGCTTCAACGACGTATGGGCCGCCTACGAGTCCGGTCTGGCAGGCGTCCATCACTCCCTCGAGCCGATTTCGGCGCGGATAGAGGGCCGTGACGCCGGCTTCGCATCGGTCGACCCGCTCGCGCTGCTCCTCGGAGGGACCAACACGGGCATGCTGGTCTCCAGGGCCGCCGCGACTGCGCGGGGGCCGGAAGGGGCGTCCCGCATGCTCTGCTACCGTGCGATGGGGCTGGAGGCCGGGCCGCTGGCCGGGGAGGTCGCGGAGGTCTACCTGCGGAACGCCTCCCTGGTGGAGCACCTGGCGGATGCATACGGCTTCGAGGCGCTCTTCGCCTGGCAGCCCGTGCTCTGGCTCGGTGAGAAGGAGCTCACGGAGTACGAGCTGGCCGTGGAGGCCGGCGGCTTCGAGGGCTACCCGGCCGGCGGGGACCCTGCGCTGCACGAGCTGCTCGCGGCCGCCTACGCCCGGTACGGAGAGAGCAGGCCGGACACGAGCCGCTACCTGCTGCTGACGGGGATCTTCGACGATGTCCGGGAGGGGGTCTACGTCGACCACACCGGCGTGCACCTGAGCCCGGAAGGCAACGCGATGGTCGCGGAGGCGCTGGCGGAGAGGCTGGAGCCGCTCCTCAGTCCCCCTGACCCCGGAAGCCCCTGAGCACCCGGGCCGCCTTCCTGGCGGCAGGGGCCGGGTCGTCCATCAGCTCCTCCACCCACCTGCTTATGTTGGAGAAGCTGGTGACCTTCCTCCAGCTCCTGTAGCGCTCCATCCGGTGCTTCCACGAGATGACGTCGTCCACGCTGAGGTAGGGCAGGCGCATGTTCATGACCTCGTGCGCCCGGTTCCTGGCCGGGTCGAGCAGCTCCGGGTTGGTGTCCGAGGAGAGGTAGCCGTTCTCCACCGCCCATTCGTGGATGTACCTTCCGGGTATGGCCGTGGAGAAGTAGACGATGATGTCGTCCGGCTTTATCCTCCTCAGCAGGTCGTAGGTGGCCCTCAGGTCCTCCTCGGTCTCCATCGGGAAGCCTATCATCAGGTTGGCGGTGGCCTCCACCCCCAGCTCGTGGCACCACCGGAAGGCTCTCTCCGCCTGCTCCGGCGTCGTCCCCTTCCGGTAGAAGTCGAGGATCTTCTGGCTGCCGCTCTCCACGCCGAACGAGATGCAGTGGCAGCCGCTCTGCGCCATGGCCTCGACCTTCGGCCTGGTGACTGTGTCCACCCTGCTGTTGCAGTGCCACTCCAGCCGGACCCCGGCCTCGTCGAGGAGCCTCTTCATCTCCCTGAACCACTCGGTACGGTGCATCGTGATGGTGTCGTCCTTGAAGAAGACCCTCAGGCAGCTCTCGTCCCGCAGCTCCGCCAGCTGACCTATCTCCTCCACCACGTTGGCGGCCGAGCGGTAGCGGATGCCGCCGCCGTATATCATGTCGGTGCTCGGCTTGCAGTAGATGCACTTGAAGGGGCAGCCCCTGGTGGTCACCACGCCGTACTCCGACATGCCGCCCCGGAGGTAGGCGTCGTAGTCCACCACGTCCCTGGCCGGGAAGGGGATGGAGTCGAGGTCCTCCCGGACCGGCCGCCTCCGGTTGTGGACGAAGCTCCCGCCGTCCGGGTGGACCAGGTTGTCGATTCCCCGGTAGTCCCTGCCGTCTCTGACGGCGTCGGCCAGCTCGACGATGCTGTCCTCGGCCTCGCCTACCAGGGCGCAGTCGACGCCCATCTCCTCGATGCAGCGCTCGGGGAATATGCTGGGATAGGCTCCGCCGGCGACGAAGACCGCATCCGGCGCGACTGACCTCAGGTGCCCGGCGACAAGCGTGGCCCTCTCCAGCTTTGCCGCCGCGGAGACGGCTATACCGACCAGGCCGGCGCCCTCCACCAGGTGGTCCAGGTCGTCCAGCCGGCTGCTGAAGCTGTAGTCGACGTACTCAACGTCGTGCCCCGCCTGACGGAGCATGCTGACGAGGTGCAGCAGGCCTATGGGCTCCGCGAGCCCGTTGTACTCGAACCAGTCGAAGCGGGGGTATACGAGCGCTGTTTTCATAGGCTCCCTGTGCATCCGGGGTTGCGGCCTAAGATAAGCCCCGCCGGCCACGGAGGGCAACAAGCGGAGGCGCGGCCCCGCCGCTCTCATCTCTCCATGGCGGTAACGGCCCGGGGGCCGCCTGCGTTCCGCGCAGGCGGCTCTTTACGGGAGGGCCGGGAGGGAATTATAGAGATACGGGCTTCCGGCCCGGAGGGGGGCCACTTTGCTCGAGGTAGCCATAGGGCTGGACATGGGCACCACCCGCGTGAAGGGGGGCGCCTTCGATGCCGGGGGGACCTTGCTGGCCTCCTCCGGCCTCTCCGCGCCTCCTCTCTCCGACTGGCGGGGCCTTCTCTCCTTCGACGCGGACAGGTACCTGCTGCGGGTCGTACAGGTTCTCTCGGCGGTCGCCGGCGACCTGCCGGACGACGCGGTCCCCGTGGCCCTCTCCCTCTCCTCGCAGAGGGCGACCGTGGTACCGCTCGCGGAAGGCTCCGAGGGGCTGCCCGCCATCTCCTGGCAGGATACGAATGGAGCAGACGACCTCTCCCGGGTGTGCGCCGGCATGGGGGAGGGGCGTTTCCGGTCGGTCACCGGGCTGCCCCCGAGCGCCCTCTGGTCCGTATCGAAGATCCTCGCCGTCCGCCGAGCCCTGGAGGAGGAGGGCGGCCGTCCCGTCCGGGGCATGATGCTCCTGCACGACTCCGTCCTGGAGGGACTGGGAGCCGACCGTGCCGTGACGGACCCATCCTCCGCCTCCCTGACGGGCCTCTTCGACGTGCGCGGGCTCGAGTGGAGCGGAGAGCTTCTGGAGGCGGCCGGTCTCGACCGGGTCATGCTGCCGGATGTCCTGCCTGCAGGCACTGTATGCGGAACGCTCGACCGGGGGATAGCCTCCGCAGCCGGCCTCCCGGATGACCTGCCGCTGGTTGTCGGGGGCGGAGACCAGCAGTGCGCCGCCCTGGGAATGGGATGCTCCGAGAGGGGCGAGGCCGCTCTCTGTCTGGGTACGGCCGCCGTGCTGAGCTGCCCGGTGGAGGAGCCGGTCACGGACGGGGGCGGCTTCTTCTGCACTGCCCACGTCGTGCCGGGCAGATGGGTGATAGAGGGCATACAGAACAGCTTCGCCTCCTCCCTCGACTGGGCCGGCGCCCTCCTGGGCCACCCGGAGCCGGCGGTCAGGGAGGAGCTGGCCCTGGGAGCCCCCCGGGGGGCCTCCGGCGTCCGGTTCCTCCCCTTCCTGGCCGGCATCGGCTCGCCGGACTACGACGACCGGACTTTCGGGGCATTCATGGGCATCCGGGGCTCCACCGGGTCCGCCGAGCTCCTGAGGGCCGTCTACGAGGGGGTTCTCCTGGAGTCCAGGCGGGTGCTGGACGCGGCGGGGCGGGCGGTCCCCATAGAGAGGCTGGTCCTGGGGGGAGGACCGACAACCGGCTCGGCCACCGGGCTCATGGCGGAGGTGCTGGGCAGGGGTATACAGGTTTCAGGCCGGACCCAGGCCTCCCTGACCGGAGCCGCTGCGCTCGCCTGGCGGGGTGCGGGGAGGTTCGGGAGCGTTCCGGAGGCCGGGGAGGAGATGTCCCGCTCCGGGCTCACGGATGTCATGCCGGAGGACAGCTCGGTCTACGACTGCGCCTACGCGGATTACCTGAGGCTCGTCGGAGCCCTCCGCTCCTGCCGGCGCGGGAGGGGGGTGGGGTCCGGGTGAGCGACCGGAGGAGGAGGAAGGCCCGCGAGCAGATGGAGGAGGTCCGGAGCGAGGCCCTGGACTTCGCCGGTATAGGCCTCTACCGCTACAGGTTCGACGGCACGGTGGTCTGGATGGACCGGGGCGCCCTCAGGCTGCTGGACCTGGAGGATACCTATCCCGACCCGGAGGACGTGGTGGGGATGAGCATAGGCGAGCTGATAGAGTACGAGGGCCCCCGCGGCCTCCTGAGGAGCGAGGTCCGGCGGAAGGGCCGCGTCAGGGACCTGCGCTATCCGTTCCGAACGCTCACCGGGAAGAAGAAGTGGGTGCTCCACGACTCCTACCTGACCAGGGACACTACAACCGGCGAGGAGCTCATCCAGGTCATATTCAAGGACATCACCGACCTCCGGGAGGCCGAGCTGCACCTCGAGGAGGAGAGGGAGCGCCTGAGGGTGACCCTGGAGAGCATAGGCGACGGCGTCATCTCCACAGATACCTCCGGCAGGGTGGAGCTTCTCAACGGGGAGGCCGAGCGTCTCACGGGGTGGAGCTCCGACGAGGCGCTGGGCAGACCGCTGCCGGAGGTCTTCCGGATAATCGACGAGAGGACCAGGAGGCCGGTCCGCAGCCCGGTGGACAGGGTCCTCGAGGAGGGCAGGGTGGTGGGCCTCGCCAACCACACTCTCCTGATAGCCAGGGACAGGAGCGAGAGGGCCATAGCCGACAGCGGCGCGCCGATCCTGGACTCCGGGGGTGACATCATCGGGGTGGTGCTCGTCTTCAGGGACGTCGGGAGCGAGCGGAGGGCGGAGGAGGCCAGGCAGCGGGCCGAGAAGCTGGAGTCGCTCGGCGTGCTGGCCGGAGGCATAGCCCACGACTTCAACAACTACCTGACCTCGATACTCGGCAACGTCTCCCTGGTCAGGATGGGGCTGGAGGACGAGGGTCGCTCCGGCAGGGCGCTGGAGATGCTTCGGGACGCAGAGTCGTCAACCATCCGGGCGCGCGGGCTGACCGAGCAGCTGCTCACGTTCGCCAGGGGCGGCTCGCCGGTGAAGCGGATGGTGAGCCTTCCGGAGCTGCTCTGGCGCTGCGCGGAGTTCGCCCTCAGCGGATCGCCGGTCGCCCTGGACCTGGAAGTTCCCGAGGGCCTGCTGCCGGTGGAGGCCGACTCGACCCAGCTCGGCCAGGTGGTGGACAACCTGGTCATAAACGCCAAGCAGGCCATGCCGGACGGTGGGGTCCTGCGCATATCGGCCGGGAACGTGAGCCTCGGTGCGGCGAACGACCTCGGCCTCCCTCCGGGCGACTACGTCCGCATCGCTTTCGCCGATGAGGGGATAGGCATAGACCGCAGGCACATCCGCAGGATATTCGACCCCTACTTCACCACCAAGCAGAGGGGCTCGGGGCTGGGCCTGGCGACCGTCTACTCCATCGTGAGGAGACACGACGGTCACATTGCCGTCGAGTCGGTGCCCGGCAGGGGGACCACCTTCGTGCTGCACCTGCCGGCCGGGGAGACCGAGGAGGAGCCGCTACCGGAGCCTGCCCGGGGCGAGCGGAGCGGCGGCGGCAGGGTGCTGGTCATGGACGACCAGCCCGAGGTGCTCCGGGTGGCCACCCGGATGCTGGAGAAGCTCGGGTACGAGCCGCATACGGCCAGGAGCGGAGAGGAGGCCGTTGAGGCCTGCAGGGAGGCTTTCGAGGCCGGCAGGCCCTTCGACGCCCTCATACTGGACCTGACCGTTCCCGGAGGCATGGGCGGTGTCGAGACACTGGCCCGGATAAGGGAGCGGTGGCCGGACAGGGAGATCCCTGCGATAGCCTCCAGCGGATACTCCACCGACCCGGTCATGGGCGAGCACCATGCGTACGGATTCAGCGGGAGCATGCCGAAGCCGTACGAGATGTCGCAGCTCTCCTCGACGCTGGCCGAGGTCATCGACTGAGGAACGCAATTCCTCCCCGCTGCCTTCCCCGATCGCTCATGGTAGATTAGGCGTCCCCGCCACCCCAAGGGAGGAGCCCTCGATTGACCAAGGACCGCGGCAGGAACGATGGCGCCGGCGGCTGTCCCGACGGCCACGGACTGACGGACGCCCTCCTGGAGACGGTCTCGGACGGCATCTGCCTTCTTGACGAAGGCATGAGGATCCTCAGATGGAGCCCCTCCGCGGTGGCCATTACCGGCTATTCGGAGGAGGAGGCCACCGGCTGGAGATGCTGCGACGGGATGCTGATGCACGTCGACGGCAAGGGCGAGACGCTCTGCGCGGACAGGTGCCCGGTAAGGGCCGCCCTGGAGGGGCGGGGCCCCGAGCCGGATGAGATGTACCTCAGGCACCGTGACGGGCACAGGGTACCGGTTAGGGTCAGGACCAGGCTCCTGGAGCATCCCGGCGGGGCGTCCGCTGTCCTCGAGGTCTTCTCGGACCTCTCCTCCGGCCCGGACCTGAGGGAGCGCATCGAGCGCCTGGGCAGGCAGGCCCTCCTTGACCCGCTGACCGGCCTGCCGAACAGGAGGCAGCTCGAGCGCGTTCTGGAGTCCGCTATGGCCGAGCGGGAGCGCTACGGGCTAGGCTTCGGCGTGGTGATGCTGGACCTGGACGGTCTCAAGTCGCTCAACGACAGCCACGGCCACGCGGCGGGAGACAGGGCCCTGCGCATCCTGGGGAAGACCCTCTCCGCCTCTGCCCGCACCGGAGACGCGTGGGGGAGGTGGGGCGGAGACGAGTTCCTGGGCGTGGTGAAGCTGGTGGACCGGGAGAGGCTCCGTAACGTGGCCGACAGGATGCTCCGGCTGGTACTCTCCTGCTCGGTGCCCCTCGATGGCGGCGGCGCACAGCCCCTGTGCGCCTCCGCTGGAGCGGCGCTGGCCACCGCCGGCGAAGAAGCCTCGAGCGTTGTATCCGAGGCCGACTCGATGCTGTACAGGAGCAAGCGCTCCGGCGGATGCCGGCTGACACTGGGGTAGCGGGCTGAGGCCGGTGGTCGTGGCCGGCGGCGGCCCCGCCGGCTCCGCATGCGCCTTCAGGCTGGCCTCCCGGGGGGTGAGGTGCCTGCTCCTGGACGGTGCGGTCTTTCCCAGGGACAAGACCTGCGGGGGCGCACTCAGCCATCGGGGCGCGGCCCTGCTGCTCTCGTCGGGGATGCTCACCCGGCGGGAGCTCCGCTCCCTCACCCTGGCTGCGCGTACCAGCCTGGACCTCTACCGGAGGGACGAGCTCCTCTGCTCCTGCGATGCGGGCGGCCCGCCGGTGAGGCTGGTCTCCCGCCGGGACTTCGACGCCCTCCTCCTCCGGAGGGCCGAGGAGGCCGGGGCGGCTCTCCGGCAGGGAGAGGCGGTCCTGGAGGTGCGCCCCGGCGAGGTGACCACGTCGCTTGGGCGGTCGCTGGGCTGGTCCTTCCTCGTCGGGGCCGACGGAGCCCGGAGCGTCGTCCGGAGAAGCATAGGCGCGGGCTCGGGCAGGGGCCTCGGTCTCGGCATGGAGGTCTTCCTCCCGATGGAGCGGGTGCCTCCCGGCATCCGCGACCGGCTGGGCATAAGGTTCGGGGACATCCCCTACGGCTACTGCTGGACCTTCCCCGGGGCCGACTCTCTCTGCGCCGGGGCGGGGGCGGTGGGCAGCCCCGCTTCCGGGGCGGACGTCCGCGCGGGTCTGGAGAGGCTGCTCGGCTCAATCGGGGCCGGCCCACTGCAGACCCGGCCGGCGGGAGCGCCCATCCCCTCGCTGTCACTGCACCGGAGGATGGGCCGCGGCAGGGTCTACCTGGCCGGCGACGCCGCCGGCCTGGTGGACCAGGTCTCCGGGGAGGGCATCAGCCATGCCCTGGAGAGCGGGATGCTGGTTGCCGACGCGATAGCCGGAGGGGGGGAGAGGGGTCGGATGCTTGCCGAGGCCCGGGCCGGCTGCATGGGCGTCGTCGGGGAATCGACTCTCTTCCGCCACCTGCTTTTCGGCAGGGCGCTGCAGCCGTCTGCCCTGCGCAGGCTGTCAGGCTCGCGGAAGTTCGCCGAGGGCTACTGGCGTCTGATATCCGGCAAGGTCGGCTACCGGCAGCTCATGTCGGAGCTGCTGCTCGGGAGTCGCTGAGCGTCAGCCCAGCTCCGAGACTATCCTCCCGGCTATCTGCTCCGGAAGCATGCCCTGCATCCGGTAGAGGTCCTCCGGCGCCCCCGAAACCCCGTACTCGGTTACCCCGACCCTCATGAGCGGAGGCGACTCGGCCATCGGGGCCAGGGCAAGGGCAACCCTCGCTCCCATGCCGGTGTCCGCGTCGTGGTCCTCGCAGGTGGTCACCAGCCGGTATCCGGCCAGCTCCCTCATGAGCCTCGGGCTCATGCAGAGCGGGCAGCTCAGGTTGTACACCGCGGCGTCCACTCCCCTCTCCGCCAGCAGCTCACGTACCTCCAGCGCCCGGTAGACCATGTTGCCCATGGCCACCAGCGCGACGTCCGAGCCGCTCCGCAGCCTGTCGAACATCCCGTAGACGAACCTGTACCCGGGGCCGAAGTACGGCTCGCCCCCCTCCGCCGCTATGACCGGCTGCTTCGACCGGCCCATGGCCACGAAGAAGTTGCCCGGATGGGTCGCGACGAACCTGATGACCCTGTCGGTCTGGTTGGGGTCCGCCGGCACGATGACGTTGTAGTGGTGGAGCGAGCCCATCAGGTTCACGTACTTGATGCACTGGTGCGTCTTGCCGTCCATACCGACGTCCAGGCCGCAGTGTGTGGCCACCACCTTCAGGTTCGTCATGTTGATGTCGTTCAGGCGGTGCTGGTTGAATGTCTCGTCCGCCGCGAAGACGCCGAAGTCGGCCCAGAAGACCACCTTGCCGGCTATGGACGCTCCCCCCGAGGCGCTGGCCGTGTTGTGCTCCATCACCCCGCACTGGAAGAAATGGTCCGGGAACTCGTCGGCGAAGGCCTTCGTCCTGACCGAGCCGGCCAGGTCGCAGTCGAAGACCAGGGGCAGGTCGTCCTGGTTCGTCCTTGCCAGGTCGAGCAGAGCCTCGCCGAAAGCGCTCCGGTTGTCGCCGACGTGGTCCGCGGGGTAGAGGATGGGGGCTCCCTCGAGGTCGAGGATGCTGTAGGAGAGCCTGAGGCTGAAGTCGGTCCCGTCCTCCCACTTCCTCTCCCTCAGCTCGCGGTAGAGCTCCAGGTCGTCCGGCTGCCCCAGCTCCCCGAGCGCCTCCCGGGCCTGCTCGCCGTCCAGCGCGCTGCCGTGGAAGCCGGGGTCGTTCTCCATGAAGGAGACTCCCTTGCCCATCACCGTCATGGCGAGGACGAGCCTGGGCGCCATGGAGGACTCCTGCGGCCTGAGCGCCCTGTAGAGGGAGGAGATGCTGTGGCCGTCGACCTCCACCACCTCCCAGCCGTCCGCCCGGTACTCCGCGGCGATGTCTGTGTACATCACCCTGTTGGTCCTGCCGGATATCTGAAGGCCGTTGCAGTCCACCACCACGGTGACGTTGTCCAGGCCGCAGGCCCTTACGAACCGCCTGGCCTCGCCTATCTGGCCCTTCTGCTGCTCTCCGTCGCCCATCAGGACCCAGACCCGGTTCTTGATGCCCCGGGCCCTGTCGGCCACCGCCATGCCGGCTGCGGCCGAGAGTCCCTGGCCGAGGTTCCCGGTGGTGAGCTCCACCCCCGGCACGGAGCGCTCTATGTGTCCCTCGAAGGGGCTCCCCGCCTTCCTGAAGGTGGCCACCGCCCGCTCCAGGTCGAAGAATCCGAGCCTGCCGAGCACGGAGTATACCCCCGGCGATATGTGGCCGTTGCTGACCACTATGCGGTCACGGCCCTCCCTGACCGGCGACCTGGGATCGACGTCGGCCTGGGAGTAGAGCATGGCCAGCACTTCCATGGAAGACATCGAGCCGCCCGGATGACCGCTGCCGGCCAGCGTCGTCATCCTGATGACGTCCCCGCGGGCCAGCCTGCAGAACTCCTTCAGCTCGGAGCGGACGTCCCCCGGTATCTCCGCCGGCCTGAACAGGGTCCGCTGCATCATTCCTCGCTCTCGAGTTCCCGGCGCACGGCCTCCCTCAGCTTCGCAGTTACCGCCCGCTCCACCGCGTCAGCCGCGCCGGCGCACTCCTCCAGGGCCCTCTCGGCCCTCTCCCGGAGCGAGGCGGCCAGCTCTGCGTCGTCCAGCTCCGGCAGGTTGATGAGGACGTTGTAGTAGGCGCCGGTGGCCGCCGCCCCGGCCGCCGCGGCGGCGACCCCGGCATCGGATACCGAGGACTGCATGCCGGAGGTCTCCAGGGTCGACGCCATCCCCACCATCTCGGAGCAGAGCTCGAGTACCCCCAGGGGCACCTCGATGGCGCGGGTGACCGCGGCCTGGACATCGCCGCCGGAGCGGGCGGCGTCCATCCACGCGTTGAATGCCATTGTATCCTCGTCGATGGCGTCGAGCATCCGGTCCTTTATCTCCTGGGCCCTGGGCGCCAGCTCCCTCATCAGCTCCCAGCTCTCCCTGCGCTTCCTCTTCTTGACCGTCAGGTTCGCCACCATCGAGTCGAGAGACGCCGCCAGCGCTCCCATGAGGGCCGCCGCGGAGCCGCCTCCCGGGGCGGGGGAGTCCGTCGAGAGCTCGTCGGCGAAGTCACGGCAGGTCATCCCGGAGAGGTCGACGTCCCGCTCGGCCACCATGTACTCGATGATCTTCTCGGTCGGGTCGAACGGCGAGACCTCCCGGAGCCCCATGGAGCGGATGGCCGTCTCGATGAGCTCGCTCTCGGGCACGCCGGTGGTCTTCCCCTGCCTGCCCACGCCTGAGAGCCCCTCGTGCTGCTTCTCGATGTAGTACCTGCCTGCCTCCAGCATCGCGGAGAGGGGGACGAGCCCCACCACCTCCGATCCGGTCACCCTGGCCCCGAGCTTCTCCGCCTCCTCCTTCACGGTCTCGTAGCCTAGGTGGAGCGGGGTTACGGATATGTCGGTCAGGTTCATCGTGACCTGGGCGGTGTCGTACTCCTCGATGTACCAGCCGGTCGCCTTGCAGCAGTCGAGCAGCCCCGGCTGCCTCTGCCTCCTGCCCTCCTCGTCCCTTACGAACTTCCACCTGTCGGTCCTGCGGAACCTGCCCTTGTCTCGGATGGTCAGGCCGATGTCCCGGGCAACCCCCGGGTCCTTCGTGTTCAGGTTGACGTTGTAGGCTATGAGGAAGTTGCGGGCCCCTATGGTGCACACACCGGTGGATGCGACCCTGTCGCTCCACTCGTTCGGCCCGAAGTCCGGCTCCCACTCCGGCTTCCCGAGCTTGTCCGGTAGCGCCTCGTACTCCCCCTTCCTTATATCGGGCAGCTTCTCCCACTCCGGCTTCGACGCCGCCTTCTCGTAGAGGTAGACCGGTATGCCCAGCTCCTCGCCTACCCGCCTCCCGAGCCGCTGCGCCAGCCGGACGCAGTCGTCCATCGTGGCGCCGGAGACCGGGACGAATGGACAGACGTCGGTTGCGCCGTGCCTGGGATGCTCGCCGCTGTGCCTGCGCATGTCGATCAGCTCGCCGGCCCTCCGGATGAGCCTGAACGCCGACTCGACCACCGCGTCCGGGGCTCCGGCGATGGTTATGACGGTCCTGTTCGTGGCGGCTCCGGGGTCCACGTCCAGGACCTTGCAGCCGGAGACGCCGTCCGCGGCCGCCACCACCTGGTCTATGACTTCCCTGTTCCTGCCCTCGGAGATGTTGGGGACGCACTCGACTATGCTCCTGGCCATATGTCCTCCCGGCTCGGTCTCGTGTGCGGCGAGGGGGTCTACGACCCCGCCCGGTGTGAGTATCTATTGGCTGTCCGGCCCGCGCAAGCCGGAGAAAGGCCGCGGGTCCGCTGACGGGAGGAATATATGCGATGAGGGGACTGGTAGAGGGGTTCTACGGCAGGCCGTACGGCGAGGAGGGGAGGGCCCGTCTCATCTCGGCGCTCTCGCCCCTGCCTTCCGCCACCTACCTCTACGCGCCCAAGTGCGACCCCTGCCACAGGCTCCGCTGGAGGGCACCCTGCGGGGAGGGGGAGCGGGCGGCCCTGGCGAGGAGCATGCGCCGCGCCGCCGGGGTGGGAGTCTCCTTCATCTTCGGCGTGAGCCCCTGGGGGTTCGAGCCGGGCCGGTCGGACGCCGCTCGCCTCCGGGAGAAGCTCAGCCGAGCGCTCGACGATGGCGCCGCCGGGCTGGCCCTGCTCTTCGACGACGTTCCGGAGAGGGCGGACGCCCGGCTGGCCCGGGCGCAGCTGGAGCTGGCCGATGAAGCCACCCGTGGCCTGGGATGCCCGGTTGTGCTCTGCCCGTCGGTCTACTGCCTGGAGCTCATGGAGTCGCTCCGCGGCTCAGCCTACCTGGAGGCCTGGAGGGCGGACTGCCCGGAGCGGTTCGACGTGATGTGGACCGGTGACGGGGTGGTCAGCCGTGAGCTCGGTCCCCCGCAGGTATCCGCCGGGGCGGGCCTCCTCGGTAGGGAGCCCGTGCTCTGGGACAACCTCCTCGCCGACGACTACGCCCTGCGCCGCATCTACCTGGGGAGCCCGGCGGGGAGGGTCGGCTCATCCGGCAGGGGCTACCTCCTGAACCCCTCCGAGGTCCTCCCCGTGGCCGTACATGCCGTGGCGGAGATGCTCGGGGCCGAGGGTCTGGAGCCGACATGGCCCGAGGACATCGGTCCGGAGAGCGCATGGGAGGTTCTCTCCGGCTTCCATCACCTGCCCTGGTCGACGGCCCCGCCGGCTTCGGGGCTGCTCGACGGTCTGCGACGGCTCCCCCCGGACGGCGGCGTGGACGCGGGGGAGCTCCGGCGGCAGGCTCTCGGGATGGCCGACCGACTGGACCCCCTCGTGGACCGGCTGCCGGGGATCCGGGGCGGTTTCGACCTGCTGCCCTACGTCATGGACCTCAGGAAGATGCTCAGGTGGACAGCCGGGGCGCTCGACGCCGGTTCGGACGGATTCGACGCGGAGCTCCGGCGCGCGGCGCTGGGCAGGCTCCCCTGGGAGCACCCGCTGGCCCTGCTGGTGACCAAGCGGACACTGGGGACGGAGCGGGGAGAGGGGCCATGAGGGTTACGCTCGCAGGGTACAACACGGATGTCCAGAACCGCGCCTCGACTCCGGAGACCCTCTCCGCCGCCTACGCCAGGATAAGCAGGGACCCGAGGCCGGTGGGCGAGCTCCGCAGGGAGGCCGCCCGGGAGGTCTCGGCGGCCAGGGCCTCCAACCGCAGGATAGTGTTCGGCTTCGGGCACGGCTCCGTGGCGGAGCACGCGGTCCTCAGCTTCGACGTCACCGGTATCTCCCGGCTGGCGTCGGAGGCGCTCCAGGACTTCAGGCTGGCCAGCTTCACCGAGAAGTCCCAGCGCTACGTCCGGCTGGACGGCTCCGACGTGGTCGTCCCGGTGGAGCTCCGGGGGGAGGATGCCGACTCGTTCGCCGGGGCGGCCGGCAGGCTCTTCGACTCCTACGGTCGGATATACGAGGGGCTGCTCGCTGCCGGCATGCCCGAGTCGGTTGCCCGGGAGGACGCCAGGTACGTCCTTCCGCTGGCCACTTCGTGCCAGATGGGGATGACCGTCAACGCAAGGGAGCTCGAGCACATGGTGAGGAGGCTGGCGGCCCATCCGGCCGGGGAGGTCCGGGAGCTGGCGTCCGGGCTCCTCTCCGAGGCTTCGGCGGTCGCGCCCTCGCTGATGAGGTACACCGAGCCCACCCCCATGGACCGCTTCGCGCTCACTCCCTACCCGGTCTCCGGGGCGCCGGCCGACTCGGGGGAGATGGTCCTGCTCGGCTCCGACGACGACTCGCGGATAGGGGAGGCCCTGCTGGCCAGGTCGCGCGGTATGCCGCTGCCCCGGGGCTCATGGGAGGGGCTCGGCCCACGCGAGAGGGCGGGGCTTTTCGAGTCGGCCCTGGCGGGGCTCGGTCCGCACGACCCGGTGCCCCGGGAGTGGGAGCTGCTCCGTGCCGACTTCCGGCTGACGCTCTCCGCCTCGGCCTACGCCCAGCTCAAGAGGCACCGGATCTGTACGAGGCTCGCCTCCGGCTACGACCCGGGGCTCGGACTGACGGTCCCGCCCAGCCTGGAGAGGGCGGGGCTCTCTGGCGTACTCCTGGAGGCGGCCGGCGAGGCCGTCGATTCCGCAGCCGGGCTCGGCTGCCTGCCGGGATACCTCCTCACCAACGCGCACAGAAGGGTGGTGCTGCTCTCCATGAACGGCCGGGCGCTCTATCACTTCTCGAGGCTCAGGGAGGACCCCCACGCCCAGTGGGACATCAGGCGCCTGGCCGGTCTCATGATGAGGGCGGTATCGGAGAGGGCTCCCCTCTCAATGATGCGTGCCGGGGGCAGGCAGAGCTTCTAGGGAGGGGCCTCTGCGGCCCCCGTCAGTTGAAGGCCGTCTCGATCGTCCTGGGTGTGCCGAGGACGGTCCCGGAGGAGGGCGTCAGCTTCAGCAGTACCCCTCCGCTCCTTCCGCCCAGGTCGAGGCTGTAGTGCCACTCCACCTCTCCCTCGTAGGAAGAGGGATGCCTGCCCAGAAGGTCCCCGGCGACGGTGGCCTCGCTCCAGGTCTCGCCTTCGTCTATGCTGTATGTCACCCTAAGGTCCAGCGTCCTCTCCCTGGGGTCGGCCAGCTCGTATGTGACGTAGGCCAGCCTGGCATCGGTATCGACCTCCCTGAGCGATGCGTGCATGACCGACGGGACCCTGGAGTTGTCCACCGATATCGGCCCGACAACGTCCGAGAAGGTGGTGTCGCCGTCGGAGGCGGAGACCCTGAGGTACAGCTCCACGCCCTCCAGCTCTGGTACGTCCTCCGTGCTGTTCCAGTTGATGACCGAGCGGTAGGCGGAGGGCGGGTATGAGCTCCTGGCGTCCAGACCGTCCGCACGTATCCAGGAGTCGGTGCCGGATATCCTGTACTGCAGCCCGACCTGGACGTTGTCCGACTCGCCGTCGGTGATGCTCAGCGAGATGGGCACCCTGCCGGAGAAGGAGTCCCAGTCGCCGGGTGAGAGAACCTCCACGGAGGGGGGCTCGTTATTGTCGACGTGGAACGGTGCGGAGGGTACGGCTATCCCGGTCTCCAGGTCCCGCGGGACCACCCGGAACCTCACCCTGATGCCGTCGTACTCCGGCAGGTCCGCCTCCGATGCCCAGGTTATCTCGTACTGGTGGGTTCCCACCACCGGCTCCGAGCTGCCGATGACCGTGGCCGGATGCCAGTTGCTCCCGCCGTCGGTGGAGTACTCGTAGCTGACCTCCAGCGGGTCCTCCTCCGGGTCGGAGAGCCTGACGCCCAGCTCCACATCCCCGCCGACCTCCTCGGAGGGGGCCAGCACCTGTCCCGAGGGGAGCCTGTCCGTGTCAAGGTGGATGTCGGTTATCACGCTCCAGGGGCCGGGGTCGGCGTCCGCTCCCCTGACCCTGAGGGATATCCCCTCGATGTCCGCGTTGCCCAGGTCCTCCACCGCGTACCAGGTGAACGGCTCTCCGTAGAACCAGGGCTCTATCTCCACCGTGCTGCCCCTCAGGTGGGCGTTGTGCCAGGTCTCGCCGTCGGTGGAGTACTGCGCCTGGAGCTGTATCACGTCTCCCTCCGGGTCCTCCACGGCGTAGTGTATGCTGAACTTGCCGTCGGAGACCTCCTCCGGGTTGGAGAGGTAGACGGAGGGCGGGATGTTGTTGTCCAGGTGGAAGATGTTCGATATGGCGCTGACGCCGGGCCCCTGGGTCTGGTAGGGGGTCATCTTCAGCATGCACTCGTACACGTCCGTCCCCGGGAGGTCCTCCTCGCTGTACCAGACCACCTCTCCGCCCCTGTCGGCGAAGTGGGGGGTCTCGGTCCAGGTGAACCCCGCGTTGGTCGAGTACGCAAGGGTCACGCCGGTGGCGCCCCCGTCCGATATCTCGTAGGGGAGGACGACGTTGCCGGACTGCTCGCCGGTAAGGGCACCGGCGGTGGCCCTGGGGAGGAAGGAGCTGCCGAAGCACCCGCAGTTGCCCTGGTCGGACATGGCCTGCGGCCAGGGACCGGGGGAGCTGCCCAGACCGGAGAGCGTCCACGCGGCCAGCCTTCCGGACCGGCCCATGACCACCAGCTCGAGGTGCCCGTCTCCGTCTACGTCGCCGGCCGCAGGGGGATGCGCCATGGACTGGCCCAGGTCGGCCGGGTAGCCCTCGAGGCTCCTCCCCTCCGCGTTCCATGCGTACACGAGCCCGTCGGAGCAACCGACTATGACCGCCATGCCGTAATGGGTCCTGGCGATTATCGGCGCGGTGGGCCTGCCGCCTATCCTGTTCGGCCACCTCCAGGTGCCGGCCAGGCTCCCGTCGCCGTCTATCAGCGTGACCGTGCTGTCCACGGTCGAGACGGCCACCTGGAGCCCCTCGATGTCCGGATCCAGCCTTCCTATGGCCACCGGCCCCCTGGTAGTGCGGTCGTCGAGGAAGAAGGGCCAGCCGTCCAGCCTGCTCCCGCTGCTCCTCACGGCGTACAGCCTGCCGTTGTAGGTTGCCACGACGACGTCGCCCAGGCCGTCTGCGTCTATGTCGCCGGTTACCGGTACCGAGCCGGAGGAGTAACCCGTGTCGACCGGCCATCCCGGGAGCACGGAGCCGTCCGGGGCCAGGACGTAGACATCGGTGGAGACCAGCCCGCAGACCAGGCCGTAACCGTACCCGCCGCCCAGGGAGAGCTGGGAGGGTTGCCACTGCAGCTGTGCGGGGAGGGTGGCAGGCCAGCCGTCGGCGTTGGAGCCGTCGAGCTCCAGAAGATGTACCCTTGCGTCGGCGGTGCCGAAGGCCACCTCCGGCTCGCCGTCGTCATCCAGGTCTACGACGGATACGCCGGACACTATGGACGGTCCGACGAAGACCGGCCAGCCCGGCGCCTCGCTGCCGTCATGGTATACGGCGTGCACGGAGCCCTCGTTGTCCGGGAAGACGACCAGGTCCCTGCCCTCCGGTGTCCTGCAGCCGGCCGGTCTCTTGGTGACGCCCTCGTCCGCAGCGACGGGGAAGCCCGGGAGAGCCGCGCCGTCGCCGTCCCAGCCTCCCAGCCCGTGGTCGCCCATGGGGACGAAGATGGCCATCGCGCCGTCGCCCCTCTCGGCCAGCAGCGCTCCGTTCATCGGGGTATAGGGGAGCTGGACCTCCCACTCCGGGACCTGGGCCGTGGACATGAGCAGCACAAGGGTGAAGAAGCTCAAGCGGACACCTCCGGGGAACCATCGAATGCCTTTCGCATATTATCCGATGAAGGAAAGGGAAGTCAAGCTGATGCGTTCCCGGCCAGAGGAAGCAGAGGTTGACTCCCGCCCATGCTGTGCGAATAATCGAATCCGATGGCGCGCGTCGTCCGAGCGGCTCAGCGTGCCGCTGGTCAGAGGGGTCCGGAGGTAGTTTGGAGTTGGAGAGGGTATGAGGATATCTGCTCTGTTGGTTCTGGCAATCGCACTCATCGCCTGTGCGGGCTCTCTCCCGTTCTCCAGGCCGGGCGTGCTGGACACGCCGGACGCCTACGTCCTTGAGCACACCGAGGTCCAGGCCGAGCTGGCCGCGTCAGCCTACTCCGTGGAGGACTCCGCGGGCAGCAGCAACAGCGAGTTCATGGTGACCGGCCATCTGGACATAGGTCTCTTCAGGTACGGTCAGATAGGGGTCTCCTACCTGGGCGAGGGAGGCCTGGCGGGCAACATCAAGGTCGCCATCCTCCACGAGGGGATAGGGTCCCCCGCGTTCGCCATAGGTCTCGAGAACATGACCGGCGAGGAGCAGATCGAGTGCTTCAAGGTCGAGGGACCGGACGGCGAGGAGATATTCTACCCCTACCGGCACGACCAGAACTGGTCGGCCTACGGGGTCGTCTCCAAGGACATGAGCTACCTCCTCGGCATACCTGTGACGGCAAGCCTAGGTATAGGCATAGGCAGGTTCGTCGGAGTCATCGAAGAGGGTGCCCTCGGAATCGGCAGCTCCATCGGGAACGGCATCTTCGGCTCCGTGGTAGTGCGACCAACCGACGGGCTCTCCATCTCGATGGAGCAGGACGGCCGCGACCTGAACTTCGGGGCCAGCTACGACATCAACGAGTACATTGGAGTACAGTTCGCCTGGGCGGAGCTCGAGCAGGCGGTCTTCCCGCCGGAGGGGCAGGACAGGACTGACGTAATGCAGAACTCGAAGGTCACCATCGGCGTCACCTCCACCTTCGGCCCTCTCTTCGGTGCGGACAGGCTCGCGCTTGAACGGGAGCAGCAGCGGATAGAGAGGGCCAGGCAGAGGCTCCAGGAGCTGGAGGACAGGAGAAGGGCTGCCGAGGCGGAGCTTCAGGTACTGCAGGATCTGCTCGAGAACCGCTGACGGAGCGGACTGCTTATATGAGGAACACGCTGCTCTCGGCTCTGCTGGTGCTGCTCGTTCCCGCCCTCTCTCCGGCGCAGGACGAGACCGCACCCCTGCAGGACACCACCTCCACGCCGGAGGCGGTATCTGCCAGCCACCTTCTGCAGCAGGCCCAGTCCGAGCTGGAGGAGCTGGAGGAGCAGATAGCCCGCGAGGAAGCGAGGCTGGCCCGCATCCAGTCCCAGCTCGTTGCCCTCAGGCGGCAGCACGCCATGCTCTCCAGCGCCGAGAGCGCATTCCTCCTCGGAGAGGAGCTCTACCTATCCGGGTCCATCGTGTGGGCCCGTGACGCCTTCCGGTCAGTCATAGACAACTTCCCCGAGTCGGTCTACTACGACGAGGCCCTCTTCAGACTGGAGCTCATATCCTTCGAGCTTCAGGACTACGAGGGGGCCCTTACCTACTACGACTCCCTGAGCGCTGTCGCACCGGGCTTCCCGAACCTGGACCTGGCCCAGATAGCCGCCGGCCTCTCAGCCTACAACATGAGCGAGTTCGGCCGGGCCCGGCAGCTCTACGACCTGGTCTCTCCCGCCGGTCAGTACGGCGCCCTGGCCGAGTACCTGAGGGCGGTAGCATACGTCGAGGAGGGGGACCGGGAGGCGGCCAGGAGCACCCTGGAGGGCATCCTGGGAGGCAGCGGAGCCGAGGGGGCGGACACCGGCCTGATGGACCGGGTCAGGATAGCGCTTGCCCAGTTGCAGGTCGACGAGGGCGACTTCGACGCAGCGGTCCAGAGCTACTCCCGGGTGTCGCCGTTCAGCCCCTACTACGACGTGGCCATGCTCGGCAAGGTATGGACATTCATGCGCCAGGGCAGGTACCAGGAGGCCTACAACCTCGCGGAGCGGGTTCGACAGGAGGTCCCCGCCTCCGACCTGATATCCGAGTTCGAGCTGGCGATGGCCAACTGCGCTCTGGGTGCGGAGGACCTGGAGATGGCCGTCACCATGTACGAGGACCTGCTGGACCAGTACATGGACGTCAGCGACAGCTACGACCTCTTCCTCTCCGGCGACTCCCTCACATACGAGGAGTTCGACCAGGAACGGGAGCGGCTGGATCGCATCCGCATAGGGCTGGCCGAGCTCAAGCAGGAGGCGTACACCCAGGGCGACCTCGAGCTGGTGGAGCTGATAGAGGAGGAGGAGGAGGCGCTCAGGCAGCTCTTCGTCGAGATAAGCAGCCTGGAGGCGGCCCTGGCACTACCGGTGGAGCTTGACTCCGAGACCATGGAGCAGGAGCTCACCAGGCTCATCCAGGTGAGCAGGTCCAACACCGAGATGCTGGCGGTCTCCGTGGACGAGGTCCATGCGCTCGCACAGGAGCAGGGAACCACCCAGGACGTCGAGGACGTCGAGGAGATAGACGAGGAGGTCGAGCGCATAAGGCTCGCCCTGCAGGACCTCTCCACGAAGTTCGAGGGCGGGATGACCCGGGGGCACGACTGGGTCCAGGAGACGCAGTACGGCATAGCCGTCGCGACCTACATGGAGAGGGAGCTGAAGCGGGACTCGCTGGACTACCTGGGCGCCTACTACAGGAACCGGATGCAGGAGGCGCTCGACGGGGGCGACTCGGTGACCGCCGCCAGGCTCGACAGCATGCGCAGCAGGGAGATAACCGCTCTCAACGAGCGGATAGACGAAGCGGCAATCGTCAGCGCCGGCTACTTCGAGGACTACCTGGCAACCTATCCCGAGTCCAGGTTCACGCCGGACGTCCTGGTCCGGCTGGCCCAGCTCTACTACGACATAGACAACCTCGCCCACAGCCAGCAGCAGGCTGCGGTCGCCGGCGAGGAGTACATACCGGAGGACTACACCAGGTCCATCGAGCTCTACGAGAGGGTGCTGAACAACCACCCGGGCAGCGAGGTCGAGGACGTCGCGCTCTACTCCCTCGGCTACTGCCTCGAGGCCATGATGGACTTCGACGGCGCCGTCGAGAGCTACAAGGAGGTCCTGGAGAGGTTCCCGGAGAGCGACCTGGCGGCCGAGTGCAACATCAGAGTCGGCAACTACTACTTCGACATGCTCGACTACTCGAACGCCGAGACCTACTTCGACAGGATACTGGACTACCCGAACACCAGCCCCAACCTCTACCAGCACGGCCTGTACAAGCTTGGGTGGACCCTCTACCTGAACAAGGACTTCGACAGGTCGATAGCCGTGTTCAGCTACCTGCTGCAGGACGACCGGAACATAGAGGACATCGGCATCGAGAGGCGGGGCGACATCCGCATCCTGGACGAGTCCATGGAGTACATGGCCTACGCCTTCCTGGAGATGACCGAGAGCCCCTCCCAGCGGGTGCCCGTCGCCGTCGACTACCTGCACACCCTCGAGTCGGACACCACCACGGTGGGAGTCCTGAACCACATGGCCGAGATCTCCAGCGAGCTCACGGACTGGATGACCGCCATAGACGCCTACGAGGCGCTTCTGGCGGAGGACCCCATGTCGGACCAGGCGCCGGTCTACCAGGTGCAGATAGCCCAGGCGTACGAGGAGATGGGCGAGTACGGACTGGCCGCTGCGGCCCGGGACGAGCTGGTGACGCAGTACGGCGAGGACAGCGAGTGGGCCTCCGCCGTCGGCAGCGACGAGGCCCTCGCCACCGCCGACTCCCTCAGGGGCTCCTCCTTCGAGCAGGCCATCCAGTACTACCTCGAGCAGACGGTCACCGCCGAGGGCGACCCGGTCGCCTACGCGGCGGCCAACGAGGCGCTGGTGGAGCGCATCAACACCTACCTCGACGAGTACGGGAACACCTCGAGAGCGTACGAGTACAGGTTCCACCTCGGAGATGCCTACTACCACCTGGGCGAGTACGTGAGCGCGGGAGAGACCTACTACCAGGTGGCCCGGGACAGCACCTCCTTCCAGAGGCAGGAGGTCGCCTTGAACAACGCGTTCTCCTCCTACCTCACCGCGTACGAGGATGTACCGGGGGTCGACAGCACCTACGTCCGTGGCAGGCTGCTCGAGGTCGTCAACACCTACGTCGACGAGTACCCGGACGGCGACAACGTGGCCTGGTTCCTCTGGGCCGCCGCGCCCAAGTACTTCAACGCGGGCGAGTACGAGACCTCCCGCGAGCTTTTCGGCCGGATATACGAGGACTACCCGAACTCCGGCTATGCGGCCCGGTCCGCCAAGTTCATAGCCGACTCCTACCAGCTGCAGGAGTCGTACGCCGAGGCGGAGGAGTGGTACGGCATGGCCTCCGAGATGGCCGCCGTGACCGGCGAGGACCTCGGGGCCGACATCGAGTACCTCGCCGCATCTTCCGCATACAACGACGCGGCGATGCTGGCGGAGAGCGAGAACACCGAGGACCTCCTGGCCGCAGCCCAGAGATGGGAGGAGACGGCCCACCAGCATCCGGGCTCGGAGGTCGCCCCGGTGGCCCTGTACGATGCGGCCGACACCTACGGCAGGGCCGGCGACATCGACAGCGCGGTGCGGCTCTTCCGTGAGCTCGCTACCCTCTACCCGGAGAACCAGAGCGCCTCCCAGGGCCTCCTCAGGGCCGCCTACCTCCTGAGGGAGGACGAGCGCTACCTCGACGCGGCGGAGATGTACCTCGAGGCCTACAACACCTTCCCCACCGCCGAGGGCATGGTCGCCGCCCTGAGCAGCGCGGCCAACAGCTACGAGCTGGCCGGCCGCGAGGACCTGTCCATAACGGTGTACGAGCAGATAGCCGCCGACCGCGCCGGCACCCCCGCCGTGGTCACCGAGGCCTACGCCAAGATAGGCGAGTACAACTACGAGATGGGCAACTACTCCATCGCCCGGACCAACTACCAGAACGCGCTGCAGGTCTACGACCAGTACCGCGAGGCCGACATCACCTACCCGGCGATGGCGGCGTACCACCTCGGTGAGATAACCGCGGCGGATTACTACGCTGTTACCCCGGTGAACACAGAGAACGTCGAGTACAAGACCCAGCTCTTCAACGAGGCGGTAGCCAGCTACAACCAGACCTTCACCTACCTGGACAACGAGTACTTCTTCAGGGCGGTCCTCGGTATCGGCGAGCTGCAGGAGGATTTCGCCAACGCCATCGGCTTCATGGACCCGCCGGAAGACCTTGACCCGGAGGGTGAGGAAGGGTTCTACCAGGTGCTCATGGAAGCTTACGATACCTATATCGGCAGGGCCATCAGCACCTACGAGAACGGCCTGCAGGTCGCCATGAACAACGGTATCAAGAACGAGATAACCGACAGCATCGCGGAGCACCTCGACCTCCTCTCGCCCGGGGCGAGCAGCGGTATGGGATACACGCCAACCGGCGGGATGGAGGCACCTCCGGCGGACACCACCGGCACGGGAGGACCGCCCGCCGAGGACGAGGGCTTCGCTACCGGCGAGGACGACGCGGGTGCTCCGGAGGACGTCGAGGAGGGCTTCGCCGACGACGGTACGGATGAGCCCGGGGAGCCGGCCGACGGCGATGCGGCCGAGGGGGCCGCAGGCGAGCCGACCGAGACCGACGGGCCCGAGACCCCCGATGAGCAGGACGGGGGCGGAGGGGGGTGCTTCCTGTGGCCGTTCTGACGGACCGGATGTCAGTGGCCGTCAGGCTCCTGCCGCTCGTGGTCCTCGTGCTGGCAGCCGGCCTCTCCGCACAGGTGGAGCAGGAGGAGGGGGACGAGGCCAGGTGGGAGGACGGCGTCCTCGTGCTGGAGGAGATAACCATCCGGGGAGAGCTCAGGACCCCTCAGGCCCTGTTCATGATGCTCAAGACCACTCCGAACCTGAGCAACGTCCTGCTGGAGCGCAGCTTCCTCGAGGACGTCGTCAGACCTATATACCCGGGCGCGTTCTCGCAGGAGCAGTCGTTCGGCGCCGGAAGGGAGATGCTCGTGCTCCCGGCCTGGGCCAGGTACGGCTCCGTGGGGGTGCTGGCGGGAACCTCCGTGCTTATGTATTCGCAGGGGAATGACGAGGAAGGGCTCGTGTTCGGGGTTATAGCCGGCCTCGACCTCGTGGGAAACCTGATACTCGACCTAGTCGGCAACTGACCGCGGGTCGCCTGAGAGGAGATCCATTGATGACAACGGAGAAGCGAAGCAACCTGCTCACCCTCGTCTTCGTCCTCTTCGCCCTCAGCGCCGTGTCGCTCGCGCAGGCTACCGGCCCCGCTGCTGAGGGGACGGAGGCGGACACGGCTGCCGCGGAGGATACCCTGGCAGTCGACACGACCGAGGTCGCGGACGAGCCGGAGCCCGAGGAAGAGCTGCCGGCGGGGGCCGGTGTCATGGAGCCCTCGGATGAGCTCATCGAGGACGAGGAGATCGAGCCGGTGGTGACCGGCAACATCTTCTCCGACATCGCCAGGTTCTTCCGAGAGGGCGGACCCGCCATGTGGGTCATCCTCGCCTTCCTCGCAGCCGGTCTGGCCATCACGGTCGAGCGGGTGATATTCCTCTTCTTCGTCGCCGACATGAAGCCTGAGAGCTTCATGGGCAGGATAGCCGAGCTCATCCGCAAGGGCAGCATAGAGGGGGCCATCGCCAGCTGCGCCGAGAAGGACGCCCCACTGGCGAGGATAATCGAGGCGGCCCTCCGGAACTACCGCAACACTGAGCGGGACATACAGAACGCCGTGGACGAGATGGCGCTGGCCGAGCTGCCCAGGCTGAACGCCAGGACCAGCTACCTTGCGACCCTGGCGAACGTATCTACCATGGTCGGCCTGCTCGGGACGATATTCGGTCTCATCGTCGCGTTCGAGTCGGTGGCGGCGGCGGACCCGGCCGAGAAGAGCGTAATGCTCGCCAACGGTATCTCCATGGCGATGAGCACCACCGCCTTCGGCCTGATATCCGCCATTCCCCTGCTGCTGGCGCACTCCATACTGACCTCCAAGACGGACTCCCTGGTCGATGACATCGACAGGTACTCCGTGATGGTCATCAACATGCTGGCGCAGGCCCGGAAGGAGAGCTGATGGCGAAAGCAGCAACCGGTCGGAGCCACAGGGTCAGGCACATCCCGGAGCTGGATCTCCTCCCGGTGATGAACCTGTTCTGTGTCATCATACCGTTCCTGCTGCTTAGCGCCTCCTTCCTGGAGATCACGGTGATAGAGATGGCCCCGACGGAGGGCATCAGCTCCTCGGGGGTCGGTACCACCAGCCTCCAGAGGAGCGAGGAGGAGCTGCTCCAGCCGAAGGTCATAATGACCGACTCCGACATGTTCCTCGGTACGGTGTTCGGGACCCGGCACGTCAGCTCGGTGTTCATGGAGGAGCGCGACGGGCAGATGGTCCCCAGCTACGACTTCGACTCGCTCGGCTCGGCCCTGGCCAACCTGCGGGAGGAGCTCAACCGGGAGTTCGAGACCATCCCCGTCCACAAGATAGTCATACTGACTTCGGACGAGGTGAGGTACGACAACATCGTCCTGACCATAGACGTCTGCGGAGACAACGGCTTCGACGAGCCGGGCCTCCAGGTGGCGGCCTACGACGTTCTGCAGCGCCAGATAAGGCTGCAGCAGCAGGCGGCCGAGGACGGGGGCTCGGAGTGAGCGCCCCGAGCAAGAGGCACGTGCCGCTCCTCCTGGGCTACAAGAAGAGCAAGGCCATGGTGAGGGGCAAGGACAAGAAGGTCAACCTGAACCTGACTTCCATGATCGACATGTTCACCATCCTCGTGGTCTTCCTGCTCAAGAGCTACAGCGCAGAGGGCCAGATAGTGACCGTCAGCGACGCCCTCACGCTGCCGAGGTCGTCGGCCGAGCAGGCCGTCGAGCTCAACCTGGAGATAATCGTCACCAACGAAACCATAGTGGTGGACGGTGACCCGGTCGTGAACGTGGACGAGACCGTCCTCGCCGAAGGCAACCCCATACCCGCGCTGGTCGAGCGGCTCAGGGACCATCTGGAATACACGCAGCAGATGCGTGGTATCACGGATGCAGCGGAGGAGATGAAGGTCAACATACAGGGCGACGTCGCCACCCAGGCCATCCTCCTCCAGAGGGTCATGAGCAGTTGCGCACAGGCGGGTTACTCATCGCAGAACCTGGCCGTCATCAAGGTGGAAGGCAACGGGGAAGAATGACGCCCAAGGAGGAAGCGAAGAAGAAGGTCCTTGCCCTCGCCATAATGCGGGACGGCAAGGTAGTGGGGAAGATGATACCGGGCGGCGAGCCGGTCAGGCTCGGGACCGGGTACAACAACAGCATCGTCGTCGAGGGTGACGACCTCCCCGAGGAGATGGTCTTCATCACCCAGGGGGAGGACCGTGACACCTGGATACTCCGTGTCACGAAGGAGATGGAGGCGGTAATCGAGTCCGCCGACGGGACTCACCTGAAGTTCTCGGACCTCAGGGACCTGGGCATCTTCCCGGTCGACCACGAAGGGCATTACCTCCTCACGATAAAGCAGGGCGACCAGGGCCATATCAAGGCGGGGCACTTCGATGTACACTTCGGCTTCATAGAGCCGCCGACGCAGAAGGAGAAGCCGGCGGCAGCCAGGCCCGACAGGAAGAAGAGGGAACAGCCCAGGGAAGAGCCGGAGGAGAAGCCTGACGAAAGGGTCCTCAGCATTACCGTCGAGGACGCATCTGGCAAGCGCGAGCTCATGCCGAACGCCGGTCTCATGACAGTCGGCGAGGCGGACTACAATACGGTCTCGATAAAGGGCATCGGCCTTCCCCGCATACATACCCTCCTTGAGCCGGCCGACGGGAAGTACCTCCTCAGGCTCATCCCCGGCATCAAGGGCGGTGTGGAGGTCAAGGGGAGCATAATCCCCTTCGCCACCCTCATCGAGCGCAACGTCATGACCCGCGAGAAGGAGGGCGACCCCTACGAGTGGGTCCTGGACAAGAACGTCTCGGGCGTGTTCACAATCGGCCCGGCCGAGGTCTACTTCCATTTCGTCGAGCCACCGGAGGAGGTGGAGCCCGAGCCTGTGCCGGTCGAGATGCCCAGGGAGGAGTACACGCCTCCGGAGTACGACTGGGACAACTTCGCAGCACGCCCGCACGACGGTCTCGCGATGAAGGGCAACAGGGACGAGTCCAACCGCATAGCCATAATCCTCGGTATCGGTCTTGCCGTGGCGGTGCTGACCGGCGCGGTCTTCGACAGGTTCGTCACCGTGGTGACCGAGACCAAGACCAGCATGCTCCGCAGGGCGCCCTCGGCCAGGGTCGCAACCCTCGCCAGGCAGGCCCCCGAGGTGGAGGCCGTAGGCGAGGAGATAGTCGCCGACATGGGCGTCGGCGAGGAGGTCGCCGAGATGGGCGGCGGTGGTGGCGGGCCATCGGGCGGCAGCGGCGAGGCCGGTGGCGTCTCCGACGGCCAGGCAGCCGGAGAGGCGGTCCTTCAGAGCATAGGCTTCGCGGCCTACGGGACCGGAGGACAGGGCGGCTCGGCGGGGCTTGCCGCCGACCTCC
Organism: uncultured bacterium; assembly: GCA_964423505.1. Taxonomy (GTDB): domain Bacteria; phylum Fermentibacterota; class Fermentibacteria; order Fermentibacterales; family JCC-6; genus CAYREX01. The sequence goes on from CAYREX010000013.1 coordinate 65,195, forward strand.
AGAGCGCAGCAGCGTCCGGTGCGGGTCTCGTCTCGGGCGGGGGCGGAGAAGCGCTGATCGCCGGTGCCGGCGGAAGCGGCTCCGGCGGCCTGGAGGGTCTCGTGGGCGGCGGCGGCAGCGGTCCCGCAACCAGCCTCGAAGGGGTCTCCTCCTCCGAGATAGAGGCGGTGCACCAGGCTGCGGAGGTCACCTTCCAGACCCACTCCGCAAGCTCCCAGATAGGCGTCCAGGGCCGGTCCATGAACGACATCAGGCGCAAGATCAACATGATCAACATGAGGGTCAAGCGGGCGTACGAGGACCTCCTCAGGAACGACCCGACGGCTGGGGGGACGATCAACGTCTCCTTCTCGATAACGCCCGACGGCACGGTCGTAGGAGTGTCCGTCTCGGCTCCGGGAAGCCTCTCCTCGCTGACGCCTTCCGTGCAGGCGGCGGTCCAGTCTCTCAACTTCGGGCCCTCCAGCGAGCAGACCGATAACATCCCGATGACGGTGCCCATGGTTCTGGTGCCGCCGGAGTAGGCGGGACAGGCAGCGGAAAGCGGGGGCGCGGGAGGACTACTCCCGCGCCCGGCTTCGTATTACACCTGGAGGTATGACATGAGGGCCCTTGCAGCCATCGCGGCATGCGCACTTGTGGTCGCGGCATCTGCGGAGGACGATATCGAGGTCCCGGTGCCCGAGTCGATCGTCTCCGCGATCGGCATACTGAACGAGCAGATATCCGGTATCTACGGTGAGCTGCTCGAGGAGGACTCGACAGCCGGGGGATGCATGACCCTCAGCTTCGACGTGATGCCCGACGGGAGCCTATGGAACATAGAGATAGAGGCCGACTCCAGCCTCCTTCCGATAGTCCCCGCCGTGCGCAGCATGATGACCGGGGTGGAAGTCGACCTGGAGACCCCCAGGACCACCCCTCTCCCCGTAACCGTCCCCATGCAGCTCGCCAGGGGGTCGGGCCAAGATAGCTAAGAAACCTGTCCATTTACCGCTGAATCAGCCATAGCTTCAAGAATGCAATCTTAGCTATCTTGGCCCGACCCCGAAAAGGGAGGGGCGGGCCCGGGTGGGCCCGCCCCGTCTTGGGCGATGCGGCGATGTGGGATCGGTGGTCCTGCAGGTCCCTGTCGCCTAGTACATCCCTCCGCCCATGCCGCCGCCCTCGGGCATCGGCTTCTCGGGCTCGGGGATCTCCGTGACTATGGCCTCGGTGGTTATGAGGAGGCCGGAGATGCTCGAGGCGTTCTGGAGAGCGGTGCGGCTCACCATGGTGGGATCCACCACGCCGAAGCCGAACATGTCCCCGTACTCCACGGTCTGGATATTGAGGCCCTCGTCCTTCGGGAGCCCCTTCACCTTCTCGACCACGATGGCGCCCTCGAGGCCGGCGTTGAGCGCCAGCTGCCTCAGCGGCTCGCTGAGCGAGCGGAGGACGATTTCAGCCCCGATGGCCTCGTCACCCTCGAGACCGAGGTTCTGGGCCGCCTCCTCGCACCTGAGGAGCGCGACGCCGCCACCGGGCACTATGCCCTCCTCGACGGCAGCCCTGGTCGCGTGGAGCGCGTCCTCGACCCTGGCCTTCTTCTCCTTCATCTCGGTCTCGGTGGCCGCGCCGACGTTGATGCGGGCGACGCCGCCGGTGAGCTTGGCCAGCCTCTCCTGCAGCTTCTCCCGGTCGTAGTCGGAGGTGGTGTCCTCTATCTGCTTCCGGATCTGGCCTATCCTGCCCTGGATGGCGTCGGTGGTGCCGTCGCCGTCGACGATGATGGTGTTGTCCTTGTCTATCCTGACAATTCCGGCGCTACCCAGGTCGTCGGCGGTGATGTTCTCCAGCTTGATGCCCAGGTCCTCGGTGATGGCCCTGCCGCCGGTGAGCACGGCGATGTCGCCGAGCATGGCCTTGCGCCTGTCACCGTAGCCCGGCGCCTTGACCGCGGCCACCTGGAGCATGCCGCGCAGCTTGTTCACCACGAGGGTGGCGAGGGCCTCGCCCTCGACGTCCTCGGCGATGATGAGGAGCGGCCTGCCTATCTGGGCTATCTTCTCGAGGATGGGGAGGAGGTCCTTCATGCTGGAGATCTTCTTCTCGTGGATGAGGATGTACGGCTTCTCCAGCACCACCTCCATGTTCTCCGCGTCGGTTACGAAGTAGGGGGAGAGGTAGCCCCTGTCGAACTGCATGCCCTCGACGACGTCGAGGGTCGTCTCCATGGACTTGGCCTCCTCGACGGAGATGGTTCCGTCCTTGCCAACCTTCTCCATGGCCTCGGCGATGATGTCGCCGATGCTCATGTCGTTGTTGGCGGAGATTGCGGCCACCTGCCTTATCTCGTCCTTGCCGGAGACGTCTCGGGAGAGCTCCTTCAGCTTCTCGACGACCTTCTCGACCGCCGCGTCAATGCCCCTCTTCAGGGCCATCGGGTTGGCGCCGGCGGTGACGTTCTTGAGACCCTCCCGGTAGATGGCCTCGGCCAGCAGCGTGGCGGTGGTCGTACCGTCTCCGGCCACGTCGCTGGTCTTGCTGGCCACCTCGCGGATGAGCTGGGCGCCTATGTTCTGGAACTTGTCCTCGAGCTCTATCTCCTTGGCGACCGTCACCCCGTCCTTGGTTATAGTGGGGCTTCCCCACTTCTTCTCGAGGACGACGTTGCGGCCCTTGGGGCCGAGCGTCACCTTGACGGCCTTGGAGAGCAGCTCCACTCCCCGGAGTATGGCCTGCCTGGCTTCCTGGTCGAACTTCAGCTCCTTAGCTGCCATGCCTCGTACCTCCCGGAGTCTACTCGAGGACCGCGAGGATGTCGTCCTCGCGGACGATGACGTACTCGTCGTCCAGCACCTTCACGTCGGTCCCGGAGTACTTGCCGATCAGAACCCTGTCGCCCACCTTTACCACGGGCTTCACGAAGTCGTCGCCGGCCTCGTTCCTCTTGCCCTCGCCTACCGCCTCGACGGTCCCCTCCAGGGGCTTCTCCTTGGCGGTATCGGGGATTACAATCCCGCCCTTGATGGTCTCCTTCGGCTCCTCGCGCTTGATGAGCACGCGGTCGAAAAGCGGACGTATGCTCTCGTTACCCATGTGGGCTCTCCTTTCTTTTCAACCGTGACCCCACGGTGAATGCTACGGTTCCGCTGATCGCTAGTGAAGAGAGCAAGGGGCGTGCCACACGTGAGCACGGGAGACATGGACACCCTATATGTTTGACTGTCATGAATATGACCGCTGCATGCCACATCGCCTCCATCTCCCCCGATGCCCCTCCGCGAGGCCGTGAGTCAGATTGACGCGTACCCCGCATCCTGGCGTCGCACGTCTCTCTTTAGGATATTCGTGGCTCCAGGAGAGGCAATCCCCGGAGGTCCGGCAATGAGCAGCGATATACTGATCGTAGGAAGCGGTGGAGCGAGCCTGGAGCAGGTGGTCGGCCTGCTTCGCGGAGCCGGGGTCGAGCTGGGTCCCGAGGCACTGGAAGCGGTGAGCGAGGCGAGACGGCTCACCGAAGAGAGGGCCGGCGGGGACAGGCCGGTCTACGGAGTGAACACCGGCTTCGGCAGGCTTGCCGGCAGGATCGTCGACGGGAGCAGGCTCTCGGAGCTTCAGAGGAACCTGCTCCTCAGCCACGCCTGCGGGACAGGCGTGCTCCTGGAGAGGGACGTTGTCAGGCTCCTCCTCTTCCTGCGGGTGGCCTCCCTGGCCAGGGGCCGCTCCGGCATCAGGCCGGAGACACTGCGGATGATGGTCTGCCTGCTGAACAGCCGCTACTACCCCGCCGTCCCCTGCAAGGGCTCCCTGGGAGCGTCAGGCGACCTCGCCCCCCTGGCGCATTCCGCCCTCCCGCTCATCGGGCTCGGACACTGCGTCGACCCCGAGAACGGCGAGCTGGTGAGCGGGGAGGAGGTGCTGAGCGAGCTCGGCCTCCAGCCGCTGGAGCTCTGCTCGAAGGAGGGTCTCGCGCTCATAAACGGTACCCAGATGATGACCGCCGTGACGGTCCTGGCCCTCCTCGAGGCGGAGAGGATGGCCGACGCAGCGGACGCGGCCTCGGCCATGTCCCTGGAGGTTCTTCTCGGCACCACCGCCCCCTTCGAGGCGACGATAACCGGTGCCAGGCCGCATCCGGGCGCCCTGGAGACGGCCGGCAACCTTCTCCGCATGATGGAGGGCAGCGAGATACTGACCTCGCACAAGGCCTGCGACAGGGTCCAGGACGCCTACTCGCTCAGGTGCGTGCCCCAGGTCCACGGCGCCAGCCGCGACGCCATGCGCTACGTCAGGTCCGTGCTGGAAATCGAGCTCCGTTCGGTCACCGACAACCCGCTGCTGAGCGAGTCGGGCGAGTTCGTCAGCGGCGGCAACTTCCACGGGCAGCCGGTGGCGCTGGCCGCCGACCACCTGGCGCTGGCCGCGGCCGAGCTGGCCGACATCTCCGAGCGGAGGATAGAGCGTCTCCTCAACCCGGACCTAAGCGGACTGCCGCCCTTCCTCACCCCCGACCCGGGCGTGAACTCCGGCATGATGATAGCCCAGTACACGGCCGCCTCCCTGGTGAGCGAGAACAAGGTGCTCGTCCACCCGGCCAGCGCCGACAGCATCCCGGTGAGCGGCTCCCAGGAGGACCACGTCTCGATGGGCGCCACCGCCGCAAGGCAGGCCCTGGAGGTGGTCCGGAACTCCACCCACGTGATAGCCACCGAGCTGGCCTGCGCCGCCCAGGCCGCGGAGTTCATCCACCGTGGAAGGCACGGCAGGGGCACCGGCGAGCTCTACCGGCTGGTCAGGACGGTGATGAAGCCGATGGAGCGGGACAGGCCGCTCGGAGGTGAGATAGAGAGTGTCGCCCGGCTGGTCGCCGGCGGGAGGGTGAGCGCTCTGCTGAAGCGGCTCTGAGAGTCAGGCCTCGTAGAGCCCCGGGTCCCTGCTGGGAGCCGGGGCGGGGCCTCCGGCCCCTTCGTCCAGGTCGAATCCGGACTCCTCGAGCTCCCGTTCGACCTCCTCCGGGTCCTCCCCGGCCTCCAGACGACCCAGCGCCTCCATTACCTCCGGGCCCAGGTCCTCGCCCATGTCGTCGGCCATGTGGCGGATCACCCTCGCCATCTCCCTCGGGTCCTCGGTGTCCAGCCCGTCCAGCATGGAGTCGTCCGGCTCGCCTCCGGGAGAGGTGGAGCCACTGCCGACGCTGAACCTGCTCATCACCCGACCCAGCGGCCCACCGCACCTGGGACAGCTCGGGTCGACCTCCCCGGAGGCGCACCTCACCAGGAAGGAGAAGATGGTGTTGCAGGCCTCGCAGAGGTATTCGTACACCGGCATCAGTCACTCCCTCCAAGGATACCGTGGCTACCCAGGAACAGCCGGTGGACGCGGTCGTCGCCGGTCAGCTCCGGGTGGAATGCGGCGAGCCAGATACTGCCCTCCCTGGTCATCACCGGGCCGTCGGAGTTGACGGCCAGCACCTCGGGCGCCGGTCCAGGCCTGAGTATGGGGGCGCGGATAAAGACGCCGGGGAAGGGCTCCTCGAGCCCACTTACGTCCAGGAGGGAAGTGAAGCTGCGGCACTGCCTGCCGAACCAGTTCCGGACGACCGCGACGTCCGTCAGCCCGAGCGAGCGCTGCTCGACCTCGTGCTCAATCTCGTCCACCGCGGAGGAGAGCAGAACGGCGCCGGCGCAGGTGCCGAGCATCGGGAGCCCTTCGAGCCCCAGTCGCCTGACCGGCTCCGTCAGGCCCCACCTGTCCATCAGGGTGATGAGGGTGGTCGACTCGCCCCCGGGGAGGACGAGGGCGTCCAGCCGCTCCAGGTCCTCCGGTGTACGGACAGGGACCACCTCCGTGCCCATGGACGAGAGGATGTCGCCGTGCTCGCGGACACCCCCCTGGAGAGCCAGGACGCCTATGCGGGCCACGCTCACCAGCCCCTGTCGGCCATCCTCCCGCCCTCGGGGAGGGTCTTGATGTCGATTCCCACCATCGCCTCGCCGAGGCCGGTGGAGACCTCCGCGAGGACATCCGGCGAGTCGTACCGGCTGACCGCCTCTACGATCGCCTTCGCCCTTCGGGCCGGGTCGCCGCTCTTGAAGATGCCGCTGCCGACGAACACCCCGTCCATCCCAAGCTGCATCATCATTGCAGCGTCGGCCGGCGTGGCCACGCCTCCGGCGGCGAAGTTGACCACGGGCAGAGCGCCCTTCTCGTGGACGTAGGCCACCAGGTCGTACGGCGCGCGCATGTCGCGGGCCACCGACATCAGCTCCTCCGGAGGGGTGGAGACGATGCGCTTGATGGCTCCCAGGACGGCCCTGGCATGCCTCACCGCCTCGACTACGTTCCCGGTGCCCGCCTCGCCCTTGGTCCTTATCATGGCGGCGCCCTCGCCTATCCTGCGGAGCGCCTCCCCCAGGTTGGTGGCGCCGCAGACGAACGGGATGCCGAAGGCGTGCTTCTCGACGTGATTGCACTCGTCGGCGGGGGTCAGCACCTCCGACTCGTCTATGAAGTCCACCTCCAGCGCCTGCAGTATCTGCGCCTCCACGAAGTGGCCTATCCTGCACTTGGCCATCACCGGTATGTCCACCGCGGCCTGAATGCTGCGGATTATCGCCGGGTCTGTCATCCTGGCCACGCCGCCCTGGGCGCGTATGTCCGCCGGGACGCGCTCCAGGGCCATCACGGCCACCGCGCCGGCCTCCTGCGCGATCTCCGCCTGCTCGTGGGTCACCACGTCCATGATGACCCCGCCCTTCAGCATCCTGGCCAGCCCTGTCTTGGCGGTCCAGGTGCCCTCTCTCCTGTCTTCTCCGCTCATCTGTATCCCTCTTCCGCGAGGAGCTCCACCAGGATCCTCTCCCGGGCGCTCCACAGTGAGTCCCTCATCAGCAGCTCGTCCTCCAGGGCGACGCATGTGGCGCTGTCGGGGAGGACATCCGAATGGTAAGCCACCTGGATCTCCCGGAAGGTCTCCAGGCAGTCCCGGGAGAGGTCTATCCAGACCGTCCACTCCTCCGCCGGGAAACCGGGCCCCATGAGCGAGGGGTCGACCCCCTCCGCCCGCTCGAGCGTCGCCGAGGCCCTGAGCCAGGCTACGTCCAAGAGCCAGGGCCTCACCCGGTCCCCCTCGTCCGGGGGACAGGCGGGAATCGCCTCCAGGTACGCGTCGAGCAGCCCCGATACCTCCCTGTCCAGGTCGAGGAGCACCCGCCTGGAGTAGGGTGCGGCGACGGACGGGCCGGCGACCGAGGCCGCCAGGACCGCCGTCAGGACGAGGGTACCCGTACACCTTCGCATCATGCCCGAATATAGACCGAGGCGCCAGCATGCTCAATCCGCCCCTTTTCCGGAAGGCCGCCCGAGCTTAGGTTTCCGCGGGGAAAGGAAGGTTCCCGATGCGCCTCTGTCTACCTCTCGTGGCGGCCCTTGTAATCGCGTCCGGCGCCGACGTAGCGGACGACCTCCGCGGAGCCGGTGTGCCGGCGGACAGCGCCGCGGTGCTGGGCGATACCACTCTGGTCGTCTACATGAGCGGCACCCTGGCCGAGGGCGACTCCCTCCTGAAGCACTACGGTGGAGTCTTCTTCACGCTGGTGGACAGCATCGCCACGGGGTGGGACCCGCTGGGCGTGACCATACGCATCCCGGAGGCCAGGCTGGTCCTGCGCAGGGACGACATGGTGGCAGCCATCGACATGATAGTGCGGGACGGCGAGGCCGGGGTGGCCGACTGGATACTCGGCAACACCAGGGTCTTCAGGGACTGATCAGACCCCGCCCCTCCCCAGCAGCATCACCGGCACGGTCTTCAGGATGAGGCGGAGGTTCACCCCGTCCGACCTGGAGAGCACGTAGACGAAGTCGAGGAACTGCGCCCGCCTGAAGTCCAGCCTGCTCCTGGCGTACACCTGCCATATGCCGGTGAGGCCCGGCTTCACGGTGAAGCGCTGCCTGAGCCATTCCCGGTCGTAGTACTTCAGCTCGTAGTCGATGCAGGGCCTCGGCCCGACTATGCTCATCTCCCCGCGGAGGACGTTGATGAACTGCGGCAACTCGTCCAGCGAGGTCTTCCTGATGATGCGGCCCACCGGTGTTACCGCGCTGCTCGCCACGCTCTTGTACACCGCCTCGCCGCTCTCGTCCTCACCGGCTGCGTCGCCGTTCACGTAGCGCTCGAAGTACTCCCTGTGGTTCCTCTCGCGGTCCTCGTGCTCGACCCTCATGGAGCGGAACTTGAGGAACTCGAAGGGCTCCTCGTCCTTCCCTATCCTCCTCTGGCGGAAGAGCACGCCCCCCCGGCTGTCCAGGATTATGGCCAGCGTTATCAGAAGGAAGAGGGGGGAGAAGACGATGAGGCCGAGGAAGGCGAGGAGGATGTCGGCCAGCCTCCAGAACCTGCGGGTCAGAGGGGACCACTCCCTGCTGAAGAAGGTCAGCGCGCCGAAGTTCCTCCAGGTGAGCCAGGGGTCGAAGTAGCCCAGGGGGGTTATCCTGGGCGAGTAGATGGTGAACGGCATGCCCCTCCTCCTGGCGGCAAGCGCGAAGGGGGCTATGAAGTCTATCTCCTCGTCTTCCTCGAAGACCATGACGAACTCGTCCCCGTCCTCCTCCTCCATGTGCCCCATGCACTGCGCGAAGCGCTCGTCCGGGTCGTCCTCCAGAGCGCACTCGACCCTTACCGTCTCCAGGACCCTCCTGTAGACCGGCGAGTTGCGCAGCAGGTCGCTTATCTTCCTCGTCATGAGCGGTCTGCCGAAGACTAGGACCCTGATTGGGCCGAACCCGAAGAGCTTGGCGGCCCTCCCGAAGATCATCGGCGCTATGAGGATGCGGAAGAGGACCGAGAGCACCAGCCATGTCAGCATGAAGTTCAGCATCACCATCCTGCTGCTTATGAAGGTGTCCTCGGGGAAGTGGGTCAGGAACATCAGCATGACGTAGATGATGACCGAGATGAGTATCAGCCGGATGGTGCGGAAGACGTTCATCGTCCTGTTCACGGTGGTCCGGACGGCGTAGAGGTTCTCGATCAGGCTGAAGAGCTGCATGGCTACGGCGAAGAAGACCCAGGTGCCCAGCATCGCGGAGAAGGGGGCCTCCTGCGTGTCCAGCGTGCCGAACCGCATGAGCACCGCAATGCCGATGGAGGCCGCAAGTATGACGAAGTCGAGGAAGAGCAGCAGCAGGTAGTACGCCCTGTTGAGGGCGTAGCCGCGCTTTCTCATCCGCCCCTAGCCCGTCCCGCCGAAGAACGCCGAGACGGCCTCGGCCACCTCCTCCTGCTGCTCCGCGGTTATCCCCGGGAATATGGGGAGCGTGATGTTCTCCCGGGCGTTTCTCTCCGCGCGCGGGAAGTCGCCCTCGGAGTAGCCCAGATGGGCGTAGGCCTCCTGGACGTGCAGCGGCAGCGGGTAGTGGAGCCCGGACGCGACTCCCCTGCCGGAGAGGTACTCGCGCAGCCGGTCCCTGCGGGGGGTATGGGCGGCGTAGAGGTGGAAGACATGCCGCGTGCCCGGCATGGTGACCGGAAGCTCGAGCGGCGTCCCCGAGAGCAGCTCGCCGTACCTGGCCGCCGCCTCTATCCTCTGGTCGTTCCACTCCCTGATGTAGCGGACCTTCACGCCGAGGACGGCCCCCTGGAAGGCGGCCATCCTGTAGTTGTGCCCTATCCGCTCGTAGTAGTACTTCTCCCTGGAGCCGTGGTCCCTCATGGAGACGATCGCGTCTGCCAGCTCCGCGTCGTCCGTCGTGACCGCTCCACCCTCGCCGAAGGCTCCCAGGTTCTTGCCCGGGTAGAAGCTGAATGCCGCCGCCCGGCCGTAGCTCCCGGCCCTCCTGCCGCCCCGCTCCGCGTCGTGGGCCTGGCAGGCGTCCTCGAACAGCATCAGGCCGTGCTCCCTGGCGATGGCCTCCAGCTCCTCGTTCTCGGCAGGCTGCCCGTACAGGTCTACGCTCAGTATTGCCCGTATGCGGGCGCCCGTCCTGCGGTCGACCGGCTCACCGCCGCCTGCGCCGGACTCGAGCAGCTCCCTCACCCTGGATGGGGAGAGGTTCCACGTTCCCTCGTCCACGTCGGCGAAGACCGGCACGTACCCCGCGAGGATGACTCCCTCAAGGGTTGCCGTGAACGTATTCGGGGGGACCACCACGCCGCTCCCCTCCGGCATGCCGGAGGCCCAGAGCATCAGGTGCACGGCCGCTGTGCCGCTGGAGACCGCTATGCATCGGCTCGTCCCAGCGGTCTCGGCGAAGGCGTCCTCGAAGGCGGAGACCTTCGGCCCCAGGACGTACCTGCAGCTCTCGAGCACCTCTTCGAGCTCGGGTCTGACCTCGCTCTCGATCTGCCGGTAGATAGCTCTCAGGTCGAGAAAGGGAACGGACATATCGGTCCTTTCGCTTAGGTTGCAGACGGACCCTAATCTAACCAAGGCACTTCCAGCGGTCACTACCGCCCGGTAGATTCGACGGATGAGGGCGATCACGCACATTGCGGCAGCAGCGGTGGCCGGGGGCGTGACATGGTACCTCTCTGGACCGTCCGCCGGCGCCGGCGTCGTTCTCATGGGCGGCTTCATGGATGTCGACCACCTGCCCCACTTCCGGTCGGCCGGCCTGCCCATGAGACCGGGGGCGCTGCTCAGGGTGCTTCGCATGAACGAGGCACAGCTGGAGAGCGGCTTCTCGATACGCAGGGGGGTGCCGTCCAGCTGGTTCTTCCCGCCCCTGCACGGGCTGGAGATCGTCATGGCGCTGGGTGCCGCCGGCCTCCTCATGGGCTCTCCCCTCCTCCTCGGCATGGCCGGGGGAGCGGTGCTGCACATCCTGATGGACCTGGGCAGCTACCCCTGCGGCCCGCCCTTCTTCCTTCTCACCTGGCGCTTCCTCAACAGGCGACGGGTTCTCCGCGCCTGGAGGACCTTCCGCTCCAGGGTAAGGCTGTGACCGCGGAGCTTCCGGACCCCGTCCGCTCATGCTATCTTTGTGCGGTCATGAATGGACGAACTTCGCCGGCCTTCGTTGCCGTCATGCTCCTCCAGATCATCGTGGCCATCTCCTGCGCCGCTCCGGGCGCTCAGCCGGAGGGGGTGGCGGGGGAGTCGGGCCCCAGCGTGCTCCTGGTGGTGATAGACACGCTCAGGGAGGACCACCTGGGGTGCTACGGCTACGACAGGGACATCACCCCGACCATCGACAGCCTCTCCGCGGCCGGTACCAGGTGGGGCCGGGTCCGTGGCCAGTCCGCCTGGACGCTCCCGGCCTTCGCCACCATCTACACCGGCCTCTCCGAGAGGGGACACCTGGCCGGCTTCAGGGAGGGCGCTCTCTACGGGGTCGACGACGCCCTGGTGACCCTTCCCGAGGTCATGTCGGAGGCCGGGTACGCCACGGCCGGCTTCTACAACGTCCCGGTCCTGGACAGGGGGTATGGCTTCTCCCAGGGAATGGACTACGTCGACTACCAGGGTTGCGAGCTGGCGGTGGACGCGGAGGTAATCAACGAGAAGTTCCTCTTCTGGGTGGACAGCCTGTACGACCCGGAGACGCCCTATTTCGCGGTCCTGCACTACTTCGACCCCCACTACCCCTACGACCCGCCCGAGCCCTGGGACCGGCTGTGGAGCCCCGCCGACCATCCGGCCACCCACTGGGCCACCGAGTCCTCCCGGACCATACTGGGAGCCTGCAACGACGGCCTGCTCGGGCCGGACGTCATGGAGCGGCTCACAGACCTGTACGACGGAGAGATAGGCTACGCCGACGAGCAGCTCGGCCTGCTGCTCCGGGGGCTCTCGGAGAGGGGGCTTCTCGAGAACACCGTCGTTCTGGTCATGGCGGACCACGGCGAGGAGTTCATGGAGCACGGCAGCCTTTTGCACGGCTTCACCCTCCACAGGGAGATAACAGCCGTGCCGATGGTGGCATGCGGGCCGGGGGTGCCTTCGGGGGAGGTGGACTCCACTCCGGCCTCGCAGATGGACGTCCTGCCGACCATAGCGGCCCTGACCGGCGCGGAGGTCCCGGAGGATGTTGTGGGCGTCGACCTGCTATCGGACTCCGCCGGCCGGCGGACGCTGCCTGCGAGCGGCTTCGCCTCCGACGTGGCCACGTACGTCACCGTCAGCAGGGGCAGCAGAAGGGTCTTCTGGGACTACGAGGCGGACTCGGCCTGGGCGTACGACCTCTCGGAGGACCCCTACGAGCAGCATCCCGTGCCGGCCGACAGCGGGCTGGTGAGCGAGGCCGCCTGGTACTGGGCGACGCCACCCGCGGCAATGCCGGTCCCGGTCCCCGACACGCAGAGCAGGGTGCAGGCTCTCAGGGACCTGGGCTACTTCCACTGACGGCCGGTCATCCTCCGGCGGTCACCGCCCCGTCCGGCCAGACTCCCACGGCCGACCATACCGGCTCCTCCGAGCCGGGCACGTAGAGCCTCAGCTCCAGGAGCCCCTCCCCGCCGGGCAGCCCGAAGTGCAGCAGCGGTGCGTCCTGGCTGGTGGTGCCGCTCCCCCCGCTGACCTGGCGGATAAGCGTCGTGCAGTCCCTCGCGACCTCCACCGTGCAGCCGATGCCGGACCGGTTCGTGCCGGCCGGCGGGTCGACCTCGACCAGCAGCCAGCTGCCGCCGCCGGTAACGTTCCGGAGCAGGACCGGACCGCTACCGGAGCCCACGGCCAGGTCCAGCCTGCCGTCCCTGTCGAAGTCGGCCGCCGAGGCGCCCCAGCCGTTCCAGACCCTTGCGCCGGACAGGAAGGTGACGTCCTCGAAGCCGCCCTCCGGCAGCTGCCTGTAGAGGAAGCTCCTGCGCCCTTCGTATGTGCTCGTCACGAAGAGGTCGAGGAGACCGTCGCAGTCGAAGTCACCCCAGACCGGGTTGGAGTGGGTCTCCTCGAACCTGATGCCGCTCTCGGCCCTCACGTCCGTGAAGCCGTCCGCGTCCCGGCGCAGCAGCTCGCTCCTGTCGGAAATCCCGATGTAGCGCGGGTGGGCCAGGTTGGCCGAGAAGAGGTCCCAGTCGCCGTCGCCGTCGTAGTCGCCCCAGGCGCTACCGATGGTGTGTCCCCACCAGCCGTCGCTCTCGTGGCCGGCCACGCCCAGCTCGAGCGCTGAGTTGGAGGCGCCGCCCGGCACGTTCTCCCAGAGGAAGTTCTCCTGCAGCCTGTAGTTCGAGACGAAGATGTCCATGTCGCCGTCCCTGTCCCAGTCGCACGGGCTGACCCCCCTGCCGCACCTGGGCTCGCCGAGGAACGGCGTCATCCCGAGGCTGTCCGAGGCCTCCCGGAAGCCGTCCGGCCCGCCGAGGTAGAAGGCGTCCGCGGTGCCCTCGCCAAGACCGCCTCCCTCGTAGCTGGCCAGGTAGACGTCCAGCCACCCGTCGGCGTCCCAGTCCAGGAGGCCGACGCCTTCGACCCTCGCCCCGGTCGCGGAGATGCCGAGGGAGTCGGTCACGTCCACCAGCATGCCCTCCCTGAGCAGGAAGACCTGCACCGGGTTTCCCGAGGTGACCAGGTCCGGCACCCCGTCTCCGTCCAGGTCGCCCCACACGCCGCCGTTGCCCCGGTTGCTGTCGGCGAAGACTGACCCGCTGACGTTCGTGAAGCCCTGGCCGGAGCGGTTCCTGTAGAGGTCCCGCCCCAGGAGCAGGTCCGGCCATCCGTCCAGGTCGTAGTCGCACCAGGAGACCCGGGAGCCGCCGACCAGGCTGTCCGGCCCGAGCATCCCGGTCACGTCCTCGAAGACCGGTCCCGCGTAGCCTGACTGCTCCCTCCCCCAGGCCGCCGCCTCCACGGAGAGCGGGAGGGAGGCGCCGAGAGCTGCCAGGGAGCTGTCCGCCCACCTGTTCCTCTCGTCGCCCAGCACCACCGATTCCAGCCAGGCATCCCTCGCCCCCGCGGTGTCGCCGAGAGCGAGCCTGGCCTCGCCCTCCAGCCAGAGGTAGGGAGCCCTCGTGTGATGGTCGTCCATGTCGAAGAGCCGCTCCGCGGAGACGCTCAGCACCTCCGACAGCGCCTCCTCCGCATCTCCCACGGCCAGCAGGGCCCAGGCCCTCCTGAAGCGCAGGTCGGCCAGCAGCGCGGGAAGCGTGATCTCCCTCTCCGGCTGCGGCATGCCGCCGGGGTACCAGGTCTCCCCGAAAAGCGCCAGTCCCTCCTCCGCGAGCTCCAGCGCCCTCTCCGGGTCCTCTCCCCGCTCCAGGTGGAGGGCTGCCCCGGAGAGCCTGGCCCGGGGGTCCCCCGGGCAGGACTCCAGCCACCGGTCCAGGTAGGTCTCCCACATGACGGAGTCCGCCGTCTCGAGGGCGGCGGCCAGCATGTACCTCCTGGCCCTGCAGCGCCACATGTCCGAGAGAGAGCCCCACTCACGGATGAACTCCTCCAGGAACGCGATCCTCGCGGAGTCGTCGCTCCAGACGGGGTAGAGGCCGTCCCAGAACTCCCAGCCCACCGCCTCGTATGCCTCCTCGGAGCCCGGCCAGGCCTCCACCAGAACCAGGATGAGGCTGTCGGAGAGCGCGCTGTCGCCCAGCATCACCGAGGACTCCAGGAGGGACATCAGGTCCTCCGACGACCACTCCATCCCATCGGCCCAGCGGGAGATGTCCGCAGCGAGGGCACCGGCCGGCAGCTCCTCGAAGTGCTCCGCTCCTGCCGCCACCGACTCCCACATGCGACAGAGGAGCCCCGGGGAGGGCTCCCTCGAGAAGGCCCTGGCGAAGAGCATGGCGGCCGCCTCGTGGTTGCCGGAAGCCTCCATTACCTCCGCGGTGAGGGAGTCGGAGCCGGACGTATGCCCCATCGCCTCCTCGAAGCGCCTCGTCTCCAGTGAGGCTTCGATAAACCCCTGCTGACTGCATACAATGGATGTAAATAGTATAAATAGGAACGTCAATTCGAGCTCCGTCCATGGAAATGCCTGTAACAAGGCTGTCTGAGAGTCGGCAGTTGACACGGGCGAATCTTCACAGACATCATGCTAATGTGGGTTCCGAGCATGGAGGTCCATCATGAAGAGTCTCCTGCCACTCCTACTACTCCTGTCTGTCCTGATCGCCCCGGCCGCGACTGCCTCCGGCGCCGACTACCTATACTACGATGACTTCGAGGACGACGACATCTCCGACTGGGAGATGCGCAGCAACCCGGGCAACTGGTACGCCGCCGGCGGACAGGTGCATGGCAACACCGGCGGCTACAGCGCCGTGGAGCTGGTCCCCATCGCCCTGGACCCGGTCTGGGACATCGTGGTCAGGGTGCGTGCGACCGGCTTCCACAACTTCGGAGTGAACGCCAGGCTCGACGAGAGCGACTCCGGGATAGTCGCGTACGTATCGCCGGACGACAATGTCGCCCGGATAAGGCGTATCCGCTTCAACTCCCCCGGTCCGGTCTACGCCTCCCTGTACGAGCCGTTCCCCTCAGGCGTCTGGTACGAGCTGGAGCTACGGTGCGTCGGGGACAGCCTCAGCTTCTACATAAACGTACCCGGGACCGACCAGAGCTGGGAGCTGCACGCCATCGACCCGTACCCGCAGCCGGGGTCGGCCGGGCTGCACATGGCACAGGAGGCCGGTGCATCGTGGGAATGGTTCGAGGCCGAGAGCCCCTGCGCCGCCTGCGCGGAGCCCGCATGGCTGAGAGTGGACGACGACGCCGAGGGTGAGTCCGACGGCGACGCCGACCGGGCGTTCGAGGCCGGCGAGGAGATAGAGCTGGACATCGAGCTCGCCAACGGCACGGACGAAGATCTGACCGGGGCATTCGCGGTGCTCCAGTCCCTGCATCCGGACCTCTCGGTAACCGACAACTACGAGGACTACGGCACCATACCCGCCGGCGGCTCCGCCTGGTGCCTGGATGACTTCGGGGTGCTGGCCGCAGCCGGCGCCGTGGAGGGGGAGGTCTATCCGCTGAGACTCATGCTCTTCGCCGATGGAGGCTTCGAGAGCTCCATCGAGCTGGAGCTGCCGCTGGGCTCCGGGATGTCGGACGATATGGAGGACCCCGACGGCTGGCAGTACATGGTTCTCGGAGAGGGCTGGGGCAGCGACTGGCACTGGTCCACGCAGCGCAATCACACCTCCGGCGGCTCCGCCAGCATGAAGTGCGGGTCCATGGGAAGCGGTGACTACGATGACAACCTCCACTGCGCCCTGGTCTCACCGTGGTTCAACGCGCCGCTCTACAGCACGCTGGAGCTCTGGTACTGGATTGACGCGCAGCTGCAGCGGGCCGAGTCCGGCTACGCGCTGGACGGCGGCATCGTGCAGGTGGGCCAGTACGATAGCTGGTTCACCCTCACCCCCTCGGGAGGCTACCCGTACACGATACCGACCGGCACCACCGGCCCCTTCGAGCCGGGCACCGGGGTCTTCTCAGGTTCCGGGGGCTGGACCTGGAAACGGATGGCCCTCTCCTCGGCCTATGCTGGCCCC
The DNA here is from genome assembly GCA_964423505.1 of uncultured bacterium. Lineage (GTDB taxonomy): Bacteria > Fermentibacterota > Fermentibacteria > Fermentibacterales > JCC-6 > CAYREX01. The sequence continues at coordinate 81,612 of CAYREX010000013.1, forward strand.
CTCCGTGTCAGGTTCGTCTTCGGCTCCGACGATTCCGGGAACCGCGAGG
>CAYREX010000014.1:0-76076 GCA_964423505.1 uncultured bacterium
ATCTGGGTGGCCGCCTTCTTCACGCTGGCCATCTACTCGTTCCTCTACAAGGAGAACCCGGTCTACAGGTTCGCCGAGCATGCGGTGGTCGGCATATCCCTCGGCTACTTCATGGTCTACACCTGGAACTCAGTGCTCGAGCCCAGGCTCTTCAGGCCGCTCTTCGTAGAGGGGCAGATAGGGCTCATCCCGATACTGATACTCGGGCTGCTCTACATAACCAGGTTCTTCAAGAGCGTCTCCTGGCTCTCCCGATACCCGATAGCGGTGGTCTTCGGGATGGCCATGGGTCTCTCCTTCCCCAGGACGATGCTCTCCATGGTGCTCAGGCAGGCGGAGGCCACGGTCATCCCCATCTACCAGAGCGGGATGGCGTGGCACGACGTACTCGGGCACGTGGTGATAATCATCGGCACGCTCTCCGCGCTCATCTATTTCTTCTTCTCCAAGCCGCACAAGGGCTGGTTCTTCGGGACCGGCTCCAAGGTGGGCATCTGGGTGATAATGATAGCCTTCGGCGCCACCTTCGGCTTCACGGTGATGGGGCGGATAAGCCTGCTCATCGGCAGGGTGCAGTTCCTGCTGGGCGACTGGCTGCACCTGATTGAGTAGCTCCCCCGACGGGGGGATGGACTGCGCGGACGGCCTCCGGGAGAGACTGGAGGCCGTCTACGCGGAGTACAACAGGCCGGACATGGTCCCGCCCGACCCCCTGCAGCTCGTGCTTCCCTTCGAAGACCTCCCCGACAGGGAGATGGCGGCCCTGCTGGCCTCATCCCTCGCATACGGTCGGGTCGCCTCCATGCTGCGTGCCATATCCGGCGTACTGGAACTGCTCGAGGGCACCCCCTCCAGGACCGCCGCACGCCTGGGCAGGGGGGGGCTGGAGGAGCGCCTGGCCGGCTTCCGCTACCGGTTCGCCACCGGGAGGGAGCTGGCGGCCGTGCTGGCCGCCGCCTCCGAGCTTCAGTCGGAGAGCGGCTCACTGGGGGCGGCGATGGCCGAGAGGGTCGAGGCGGAGGGCTACAGGGCGGGCCTGGACCGCTTCGCCGCCGACCTGCTGGACCTGGCGGGGCTCCCCCGCTCTCACCTTCTCCCGAGGCCCTCTCTCGGCAGCGCATGCAAGCGCCTGAACCTGATGATGCGCTGGATGGTCCGCAGCGACGACGTGGACCCGGGCGGGTGGGAGGGCATAGAGCCCTCGGAGCTCCTGGTGCCACTGGACGTGCACATGCAGAGGGCCGGCCGGATGCTCGGCTTCACACGGAGGTCGGACGGCAGCTGGAGGACCGCCGAGGAGATAACCGCCGGATTCGCCCGACTGCGGCCGGACGACCCGACCCGCTACGACTTCGCCCTCACCCGCTTCGGCATCCGCAGGGAGCTGGCCTTCGAGGACCTCGTGAGGGCCTGCGGCCAGCTTGACCGAAAGGACGCCCTTTCATAAGTTCCGTGGTCGGCGCCGGGGTAGCTCAGATGGTAGAGCAACGGACTGAAAATTCGTGTGTCGGCGGTTCGACTCCGCCCCCCGGCACCATCCCCTCCTGGTCCCGCCCGCTCCTGCAGCTCTCGAGCCACCTTCTCGGATGATTCTCCACGGCCGCCTTCCGTCGATTAGCCGGCTTCCGCTTCCCATTGCGTCCCTGCCGGGCTAGAATACCACGGAAAGCCGCCGGAGCGCATGTCCCATCCCCCGAAGGAACAGCATGCGGATAGCACAGGTCATCAACAGCCTCGGGGTCGGCGGAGCGGAGAGGATAGCCCTCCAGCTCCACGGCCGCTACCTGGCCGCAGGTTACCGGAGCTCGCTGGTGGCGCTGGCCGGAGAGGTGCCGGAGGCCCAACCCGGGGTCAGGACCCTCGGGCTCGGGAGCCCCTACTCGCCCCTCTCCCCGGCAGCGCTCGCCGACATGCCCCCGGATGCCGGCCTGTACGATGCGGACGTGGTGCACGCGCACCTCTTCCCGGCCCAGCTCGCGGTACCCCTGGCCCTGCCGCCGGCGCGTGGCCGCCGGGTGCTGGTAACCACGGAGCACAACACCTCCAACCGGAGGAGGGGCACCCTGGCGGGGAAGCTGGTGGACCGGCTGGCCTACAGGGAATACGAGCTCATAGCATGCGTCAGCGAGTCGGTCAGCGACGCCATGGTCGGCTGGCTCCCGTGGTCGGGGCCCAGGCTCCGTACCGTCCCCAACGGCATAGACCTCCGGCGGTTCCGGCCGGCCCCGGCGCGCCCCTCCCCCGATGAGCCGGTGCTGCTCTCGGTCGGCAGGCTCACCGAGGCGAAGAACCACGAAGCCGGTCTCCGGGCGATCGCGGAGCTGCGGCGAATGGGCTACCCGGTCACCTACCGCATAGCCGGCAGCGGCCCCCTGGGGGAGCGGATACGCATCGCGGCGGGGGAGCTGGGCATCTCCTCCTGCGTGGAGCTCCTGGGAGACGTCCGGGACGTCCCCTCCCGGATGGCCTCCGCCACCGCGATGCTCCTCCCCTCCAGGTGGGAGGGATTCGGTCTGGTGGTGGCCGAGGCGATGGCTTCAGGGCTGCCGGTGGTCGCCTCCGACCTACCGCCGGTAAGGGAGGTCCTCGGCCCGGATGGGGAGTGCGGATACCTCGTCCCGTCGGGCGACGCCTCCGCCATGGCGGAGAGGGTCGCCCTGCTGCTCGACGACCCGGGGCTCCGTGAGCGCATGGGGGCCTGCGGGGTCGGGCGGGCGCGCATGTTCGACATAGACGCGACGGCGGAGGAATACCTCGCCCTCTACCGCGAGGCGATGGAGAGGGGGAAGTGAGCGTGGAGGTCGAGAGGATGTCGCCCGGGGACCACGGCGAGCTGGTCGCGCTCTGGCGCCGTCACCCCGGTAACACCCTCACGGCGGCGGATGGTGAGGAGGGGTTCCGGCTCTTCCTGGAGGCCAACGGCGACTGCTGCTTCGTGGCCAGGGAGGGGGAGAGGATGGTCGGCTCGGTAATGGCCGGCCACGACCGGCGCAGGGGTTACGTCTACCACCTGGCGGTGGACCCCGGCCTCAGGCACGGCGGAATCGGCCGAAGGCTCATGGAGGCCTGCGAGGATGCCCTCCGGAACGCGGGAATTGAGAAGGTCCACCTGTTCATCTACGCGGACAATCCGGCCGTCCGCTTCTACGAGAGGGTCGGCTGGCACCGCCGGGAGGACATAACGGTGATGAGCAAGGTCCTCGCCGGCGACCCGATGACCGGCACCAGGGACGGGGGGCGGCCCCCGGGAGCCGGTGACGGAGGGGAGGACCGGCATGCCTGACATGCTGGTCCCTCTCTACGGGCTGCCCGCGGCCGCCGCGGTCGAGGGCGTCTGGATCGGTCGCGTGCCCGCCCGGATGACCACGCCGGCGCTCCGCTTCATCGAGCGCGAGTTCGGGCGGAAGTGGGCCGACGAGACAGCCCCCGGGCTCGCCCGGGTGCCCTCCACCGTGATGGCGGCGGCAGACGTCGAGTCCGGGGAGCTGCTCGGCTTCTGCGCGTGGGACTGCACGGCCCTGGGGTTCCTCGGTCCGGTGGGCACGTCAGCGACGGCCAGGGGTAGGGGCATAGGCGCCGCCCTTCTACTCTTCTGCCTGCACGCCATGCGCGTGCAGGGCTACGGCTACGCCATCGTCGGGGGCGCGGGTCCGACGGATTTCTTCCGCCGGGTATGCGGCGCCAGGGTCATAGAGGGCAGCGTGCCCGGTATCTACTCTGCGCCGGAGCTGAGCCCGGGGGCGGAGTCGGACCGATGAAGAGGACGGACCCGGCTACTCTCGCGGCCTCCGTCCTGCCTGCGGCCGCGGGTACTGCCCGGGAGCGGGACGGCTCTTCCGGATAAGGTGACCGCCGGGACGCGTTACAGTTGACGTGGTGCTGCGTGCAGTCTTATGGTGACCTCCGTCCCGGACATGTTCATGGGGGGGGAGTTAGTGGGCTTTCTCACATCCGGCACGGCCTGGGTGGTAATCGGTGCGCTCCTGCTGGTGCTGGAGATGGCCCTCCCGGGGCTCATAATCGGCTTCTTCGGTCTCGGGGCTTTCGTGACCGCACTCGCCTCCTGGCTGGGGAACGTAGACGAGATAGGCTATCAGCTCCTCATCTTCCTCTTCTCCTCCATCCTCTCGCTCCTCCTGCTGCGGCGCTGGCTGAAGCCCTACTTCCTCGGGGACATCGACGAGGTGCAGGTCCCGGGAGAGCGAAGGGACGAGACGGTCGGCGAGATAGTGGACGTGATCGAGGCCATCGAGCCCAACTCCAAGGGCAGGGTGCGTCTGCACGGTACTCTCTGGGAGGCGGTCTCCGCCGACACGATTCCCGCGGGGGAGAGGGCCAGGATAACAGGCAGGAAGAACATCACTCTCGAAGTCGCTGCGCTGGGCGGGGAATAGGGGGCGCCAATGGAGATCGGCGGGGTCGTTGCGATTCTGGTGATCATAGGTCTCGCGATACTCGTGCTTGTGAAGACCGCGAAGATAGTACCGCAGAAGAGCGCCTTCATAATCGAGCGGCTCGGGAAGTACTCGAAGACCCTCGAGGCCGGGTTCCACATCCTGATGCCCTTCATAGACAAAGTGGCATACAGGCATACGCTCAAGGAACAGTCGATAGATGTCGCGGAGCAGGTCTGCATCACGAAGGACAACATCTCCGTCACGGTCGACGGGATACTCTACCTCCAGGTCTTCGACGCCAGGAAGGCTTCCTACGGTATAGACGACTACCGCTTCGCGACTCAGTCCCTAGCCCAGACGACCATGCGGAGCGAGATAGGCAAGATGGACCTGGACAAGACCTTCGAGGAGCGCGGTCTCATCAACTCGCGCATAGTCGCCGCCGTCGACGAGGCCTCGGACCCCTGGGGCGTAAAGGTCACCCGGTACGAGATCAAGGACATCACCCCTCCGGACAGCGTCAGGGACGCTATGGAGAAACAGATGCGGGCGGAGCGCGAGAAGAGGGCCGAGATAGCCGAATCCGAGGGACAGCGTCAGGCGCGCATCAACAGGGCTGAGGGGCAGAAGAAGGAGGCAATCTCCATCTCCGAGGGTGAGAAGATGAAGCGCATAAACGAGGCCCAGGGAAGGGCCCGGGAGATACTGGAGCTGGCCGAGGCCACTGCGGAGGGCATCCGCAAGGTCGCCGCATCAATAAACGAGGAGGGGGGAAGGGACGCGGTCAACCTCCGCATAGCGGAGGGCTACATAGAGCAGTTCGGCAAGCTCGCCAAGGTCGGCAACACTCTCATAATCCCCACCGACATGTCCGATGTCGCAGGGGTGGTCGGCTCCGTCAGCAGGATAATCGAAGGGGTCTCCTCGAAGGGCCTCGGCCGGGGAGGGGACCTGCCCGGATCCTAGACGGGCACCCGGAAGGCCGGCCCGTCCGAGCCGTTCCGCCTTCCGCCCTCCTCACCACCTGAGGAAGAGCTCGAGCGAGGACTTGAGCCCGCTCTCCGTGCTGTCCTGCACGTGGGAGACGTTCTCCACCCGGTCCGCGCGCACCGAGGCATGGACGTCCAGCCACCCGGTGGGGTACCAGGATGCCGTCAGGTCGCCTCCGGTGGTCCGCTCGACCACTCCGGAGGGGAAGACGACGCCGCCGGCGGTGACCGAGTCGGGCCACCCCTCCGTGACGGTTCCCTCCCCGTGCCTCGTGTAGTCGGCTCCGGCACGGACGGTCAGCGGCCAGGCCAGGGCGGTGCCCGCCTCGGCGCGTATCCTGTCGGCGTCCGGCCCGAGCCCGGAGCCGATGATGTCCCCGTGGTGCAGGTAGTAGTTGCACGGCCTGCGCTGGCTGTAGACGTACCTGTCTATCCTCGTGTACTCCGCGGTGACCGCCGCCTCACCGCCGGGTGCAACCGCCGAGAGGCCGGCGGTCCAGCCCAGCTTGTTCGGCCTGTCCCACTCGGTCTGGTACTGGATGTCGTCCACCAGCAGCTCCCCGTATGCGACCAGACCGCGGAAGGGCCTGACGGTGGCGTCCAGGCCGATGAAGGCGTTGTCGTCCAGCCTCTCGTTCCACTGCACCGGGTACCAGGGGATGAGCGGGTTCATGTAGGCGAAGTCCAGCCCCTCCGCCCTGTAGAGAATCGCCTCGCTGACGCCGAGCCTCATCCAGTCCAGCGGCCGCACGTCCAGCCTGTGGGCGACCAGGTAGATGGACGAGTCGCTGTCGACGGTGGCCGTCAGCCCGGTGAAGTCGACGTGCCTGCCCAGGTCCAGCGAGAGCCTGATCATGTCCAGCGGAGGGCTGTTGTCCGAGAGCATGAGCTGGGTGAAGCGGCCGGGGCCCCACTGCTGCGGGACCCTGCCCAGACCGAGACCCAGCGGTCCGGCCTCCCACGCCAGGTAGCCCCAGTCGACGTACAGGTGGCGGCCCTCCTCCCTCCCCTCGTGGTATGGGGAGAAGTGGTCTGGCGGCATCTCGTCCGACCCGGCCCAGACGCTCAGCTGCTCGTCGATGGTCAGACCCGGGAGCAGGAAGGCGTGTCCCCGCAGGGTCGGTCCGGCCCGGGTGACCGCCTCCCCCTCGTCCGGGAGCAGGACCTGCCCGGCCACCGTGCCGGAGAAGCGTGCCCCGAAGCCACCGGGTACCGTGTCACCGGGCGCCGTACCCGGAGGGAGGCTCCACCGGGCCAGCAGCCCGGCCGGGCCGGAGAGCGCCCGGGGTAGGTCGGTCCCTCCGGTGTCCCAGCCCTCGCTCGCCGGCAGGGTGGCGGGCAGGAGGGAGGGCGAGACCGCCTCCAGCACCCCCAGCCACCATGACAGCGGGCTCTGGAGCGGGAGCCCGGGCCCCTGCACATCGTTTCCTACAAGAGCCAGCAGGACGAGCAGGGCGCTCATACCCGGGGCCTCCTCTCCAGTGTGGCTACCGTCTCCACGTGGTCGGTCCAGGGGAACATATCAAAGGTGCGGAGCGAGGCTATCTCCCACCCGCCTCCGCCGAGCACGGCCAGGTCCCGGGCGAGGGTGAAGGGGTTGCAGCTCACCAGAACCAGCCTGTCCGTATCGAGCCTGCGCAGTAGCCTGCATATCCTCGTCCCCATCCCGGACCTGGGCGGGTCGGCTACCACGGCGTCCCATGCGCGGCCGGAGGAGACGGCCCGGGAGAGGAAGCCCCTCACGCCTCCGGCCGCGACCTCCAGGCTCTCCAGCCCGGCCTCTGCGGCTGCCCGGGAGCAGGCCTCCGCCGCCCTGGCGTCCAGCTCCACCGAGGTGACCCGCATGCCGGCCATGGCCAGCGGGAGCCCGATGGTGCCCACCCCGCCGTAGAGGTCGAGCACGCTCGCCGCCCCGGCGCACTCGGCAGCGACCCTCTCGACGAGGAGAGCGGCGACCGCCCGGTTGACCTGGCAGAAGGAGCCGGGCGGTACGGTCAGGGGGATGCCTCCGGTCAGCTCTCTCATCCCCCCTCCCCCGGGGACCTCGAGCCACTCCTCCCCGGAGAGCCAGGCAACGGTCGTCCCGGCCCCGGCCATGGCCAGGAGCTCGACGCCGGGCCGCCCCCCCCGGAGCTCCAGCATCCTGGAGCCGGTGGCGACGGAGCCCCTGATGGATACCCTGCGCATGCCGGAGAGGGAGCCCCGGGGCAGCTCCCGGAGGAGCTCCGAGGCGGGCCTGCACAGCATGGGGCAGGACTCCACCGGGAAGGGGTCGCCCCTGTGTGCGTGCATGCAGGTGAGTCCGTCCCGCACGTCCATTGTCAGCCTGTTCCGGCAGCCGACCCTGACCGGGGACGGGACGGTGGGCTCCGGCGGCGGGTGCTCGATGCCACCCCGCGCCAGGGCCCTCTCCAGCCACCTGCTCTTCCATTCCTGGTGGGCTTCGTAGCGGAGGTGCTGAAGCGTGCAGCCACCACAGGTGCCGTAGTGGGGGCAGAAGGGCTCCCGGCGGTCGGGGGAGGGCTCGATGACCTCCAGCAGCGCCGCCTCGTCGAAGGTCCTGCCACCCCCCCCTTCGTCGATGGAGCACCTGACCAGCTCCCCCGGCAGCGCCCCCCTGACGAAGACCTTGCGGCCCCCCTCCCCCCGGGAGCCGATGCCTCCTACCCGGTTGCCCAGGGCCCGGATGCGGACCGCAAGTCCCGGAGCCATCAGTCCCCGGCGGCGGCCGGTCCGACCCTGACCGCCTTCCACTCCCTGCGCCAGGCGCCGTAGCGCCTCTCCTCGATGGCGGTCCTGATGGACTGCATGAGGACGGAGTAGTAATGGAGGTTGTGCACCGTGGCCAGAATGGGGGCCAGCCATTCCCCGGCCATGAACAGGTGCCTCAGGTAGGCCCTGGAGTGGGTCCTGCAGGCGTAGCAGCCGCAACTCTCCTGGACGGGGCGGGGGTCCCTTGCGAACCTGGCGTTGCGGATGTTCAGGTGCCCTCCGGGGACGAAGAAGCTGCCTCCCCGCGCGTTCCTGGTCGGTATCACGCAGTCGAACATGTCTATGCCCATCCCGACGAAGTCCACGAGGTCCTCCGGTTTGCCCACCCCCATGAGGTAGCGGGGCCTGTCATCGGGCAGCAGGTCCACGCAGGAGCGGACGGCGCCAAGCATCCCGCGCCTGCTCTCGCCCACAGAGACGCCGCCTATGGCGTAGCCGTCGAAATCGAGCTCCGTGAGCCTGACGGCCGCCCTGCGGCGGAGGTCGGGGAACGCTCCGCCCTGGACTATCCCGAAGAGTGCCCTGCCCCCGCCCGGGTGAACCCGCCTGCAGCGCTCGGCCCAGCCCAGGGTCAGCTCCAGCGACTCCTCTGTCCTGGAGCGGTCGCTGGGCTGCTCCAGGCATTCGTCCAGGACCATCATGACGTCGCTGCCGAGGTCGGTCTGGATGCTCACCACGTCCTCCGGCGTCAGGGTGTGGGTGGAGCCGTCTATGTGGGACCGGAAGCTGTAGCCGTCTCCCGTACGTCTCCGCAGGTCCGCCAGGCTGAACATCTGGAAGCCTCCGCTGTCGGTGAGGACGTTCCCCTCCCAGGCCATGAAGCCGTGGATGCCGCCGGCCTCGGCGACCACGTCCGCGCCGGGCCTCAGATAGAGGTGGTAGGTGTTGGCAAGGATTATCGGCCATCCCTCCTCCTCCAGGTCCCTGGTCCTCTGGGTCTTCACGCTCGCCTGGGTGCCCACCGGCATGAAGGCGGGGGTCTCCACCCTCCCGTGGAGGAGGGAGAGGACGCCCCTGCGGGCCCTGCCCGACCTCCTTACGAGGCTGAAGCGGGGCGGACCCTCAGGCGGGGTCGTCATCGGTCTCCGGGGGCACCTCGCCGGCGGGGGCGGCCCCGTCGTCCTCCGCCGGGGCAGGCTCCAGTCTCCCCTCGCCGGGCTCCGGGGGGTCCGCCGCATCACCGGCCGAAGGTGGAGCCGCACCGGGCTCCGTCGCCGGCTCATCCCCGGACCCTGCTGTCGGCCCCCCCGTTGTGTCCGCGGGTGTCGTCTCGGGGTCTGCGTCCCCGGCGGCCCGGAGGGTGTCCGGCCCGGGTGGGACAACGGCGGCCGACGTGTCGGGCTGCGCTCCGGTCGAGACGGCCGTGTCCGGCGGGGCCACCATGGTATCCGCATCGAACGGGGGGATGCTGTCCTGCGCAGCGGGCGCGTAGGCGGCAGCGCCGGAAGGCGGCACCGTCTCCGGCTCCTCCGCGGTCGTGTCCGGCTCCAGCTCGCCGGGCTGCAGGTCCTCGATGGATACGGACAGGTCCTCCGCCAGGAGGAGCATCGGGTGGTAGGGGTCCAGCCTGGCTATCTCCAGCAGCTCCATGCGGAGGTCCTCGTGCATGTCGTTCCTCCAGTAGAGGCTGGCCAGGCGGACGTGGTACTCCAGGCTGTCCGGGTAGAGGCCGCTCAGCTCGAGGTAGCCGGCCAGGAGCCTTGCGTCGGCCGCCGACATGCCGGCGACGGCCCCTATGTCGGGCCGGTCGGTCTCCTCCCAGGCCGCGCCCCTCGGAGCGAGCAGCACGAGCGCGGCGAAGAGGGCAGCGGAGAACGCGTAGGCAGCCACCTTCAGCCTCTCCATCCTCCGGGCCCTCTGGACCTCGGACGCCGGTCTCGTGTCCAGCTCCTCCCTGAGGTGGACCATCCTGGTCCCGGAGAGCAGCTGCAGCAGCGAGAGGTCCCTGCCGGGCACCGGCAGGAACGCCAGCCCCAGGGCCAGGAGCAGGGGAGGGGTCAGGAGCAGCCGGACGAGCGACTGCCACTGGGTCGGCTGGCCGCCGTCCAGGCGCACCTCGGCAAGGCCGAAGGCCGCCTGCGGGTCCGGCATGGCGGTGCCCCCCCTGGCGTGCTCCATAGCCGCCAGGAGCATGCAGGCCAGGAGGTAGCTCACCGGGAGGAGGAGGAAGAGGCTCCCGGAGAGCAGCATGAAGAGCGAGTCCAGGAGCATGGTCCAGGAGAGCAGCAGGACCGTCTCGGTGGCGTAGAGCCCGAGCCTGTGCAGATGACCCGGGGTGTCCCCCCCGAGCCAGGCGTGCTTGCGGGCGGTTATGGACAAGCCGTCCCCCTACTCGATGATCATTGCGTCGCCGTAGCTGTAGAAGCGGTAGCGTGAGTCGACGGCATGCGAGTAGGCCCTTCCGGTGAGCTCCAGGCCTGCGAAGGCGGCCACCAGCGCGAGCAGCGAGCTGCCCGGCAGGTGGAAGTTTGTCAGCAGGACGTCCACGACCCTGAAGTCGTGAGGGGGGAATATGAAGAGCGATGTCTCACCGGAGGAGCCCCGGCCCGAGTCGGGGTCCGCCACGGACTCGAGCACCCTGCATACCGTCGTACCAACCGCCACCACCCTGCCTCCACGGCTCCTGGTCTCCGCTACCGCCGCCGCGGTCCGGTCCGGCAGCACGTACTCCTCCGCCTCCAGCCTGTTCTCCGCCACTACCTCGCGGCGGAGGGGCTCGAAGGTACCGGGACCCACGTGGAGGGTGACCCGCTCCATCCCGATGCCCATGCCGGCAAGGGTATCGAGCATCCGCCCGTCGAAGTGGAGCCCGGCGGTGGGGGCGGCCACCGCCCCGCTGCTGGCGGCGTAGACCGTCTGGTATCGCTCGTCGTCCAGCTCGCCCGGGACACGCCTTATGTACGGCGGCAGCGGTACCTCAGCCGCATCGGAGAGCACCTCTTCCGGGTCTCCGCCGCCTGGCATGGAGAATGAGACCTCCGCCCGGCCGGGAGCCAGCCGCCTCCGGACGCTGCATTCGAGGCCGCCGTCCATGTGCATGAGCTCCCCCTTGCGGGCTCTCTTCCCGGGCCGCAGGAGGACCCTCCAGGTGCCCGGCGAGAGCCTTCGCAGAAGGAGCATCTCCACCTTGCCGCCTGTGCCTGCGCGCCTGCCCCGGAGCCTGGCCCTGTGCACGCGCGTGTCGTTGAGCACAAGGAGGTCGCCCGGGCGGAGGATGCCGGGGAGGTCGGTGAAGCGTCCGTCCCCGATCGTCCCGTCGGACCTTCGCACCCGGAGCAGCCTGCTTGCCGTCCGCTCGGGGAGAGGCTCCTGGGCTATGAGCTCCTCCGGCAGGTCGTACTGCAGGTCCCGCAGTGTGAGCGGCTCCTCCACCTCTCCGCCCCCTCCGATATCGGTCACGATACCGGAAGCCTCACGCTGAACCACGTGCCGTGCCCGGGCCTGGTGCGTACGCTGACGGTTCCGCCCATCTGCTCGCAGAAGCTCTTCACGATGGTCAGGCCTATGCCCAGGCCCCTGGCGGAGCCCTCGGCGTTGCTGCCGGTGTAGAACCGGTCGAACACGTGGGGGAGGTCCTCCTGCGGTATGCCTTCGCCGGAGTTGAAGACCTCGAGAACCCATGTGTCGGCAGCCTCCGTCCTGACGGATATGCTCACCATGCCACCGGGTTCGCAGAAGCGTATGGCGTTGCCGACCAGGTTGCCCACTATCTGCTCGAGCCTCGAGCGGTCGAAGCTGGCCGTGAAGGGCTCCGAGGGGAGCTCGGCGGTGACGGTGATGCCCCTGCTCTCCCCCTTCTCGGCGAATACCGGCAGCAGCGCCGACACAACGTCGGAGGGCCTCGCCCAGACGGATTCCAGCCTCTCCTCCCTGAGCTCTATCCGCATGAAGGTCAGCAGCCTCTCTGTGTACTCCACAAGGTCGACGAGGGCCGTACCCATCTGGGACAGAGAGCTCCTCTGGGCCTCCCCCAGAGGGCCGAGACGTCCGGAGAGCAGCATGTCGGTGTGCCCCCTGAGGACCGTGACCGGGGACCGCATCCTGTGGGAGAGGCTCAGTAGGAGGTCATCCAGGCCTATGTGGGAATCGGCGCTTGCGGCTTCGCCCGTAGTGCTCCCGCCGCTCCTCCTCGTGCCGAAGAGCCAGAGGGAGACGATCGTGCCCAGGAGCCCCAGCAGGGCCGGGACCGGCGGCTCGAAGGCCTCCCTCTCGTCGCTCCCGAGGACCATCGTCCCGGCGCTCCGCCCCTCGATGACCAGCGGGACGGCGATCTCGCTCCGGGAGGACTGGAAGACCGGGGCGAAGCGCTGGTCTATGGCGGTGTCGGGGACGTAGCATGTCTCGCTGTGGGTGTAAGCCCATGAGGCGGTGGAGGGTATCTCCAGGTGGAGCTGGGGAGGCGATGCTGCCGTGCCGGAAACGGCCAGCGGCTTCAGGACGGGCTCCCTGCCGCTCATCTCGTGCATCACCGCGTACTGTGCCCCGACCATGCCGCTCAGCTTGTCCAGCACCTGCCCGGCCTCCCTCTCGGAGCCCCTGAGGAAGCCGGCCAGCTGGCCGAGCGAGCTCAGAAGAGACATGGCGCTCCAGCCGCTGTCGGTCCTGCCGGCCATCTCCACCAGGAGGGGGGAGATGCCGACGACCAGTCTGCCCGGGGCGTCCAGGTCCCGGGACGACAGACCGCCGGCGAGCAACCTTGCCCTGCCCGAGCTCGTCCTGACCGGTACGGAGAGCAACAGGCCCGAGGGGGTCTCGGACCATCGCCTCCCGTCGGACCGGGCAGGCTGCTCATCCTCCTCGGTGACGGACGGGTCACCTGCGGTGATCCTCCCGTCGCCGGAGGAGAGCGCCGCTCCGGTTGCCCCGGTTCCGGCCATGAAGAGCTCGAGGACGGGCATCAAGGGATCCTCCCGCGTGGTCATCTCCTCGAGCAGCCGGACGAGCTCATCGACCTTCTGCCCGGCCATGAAGCCGCTGCCCGCATCCCGGGCACCACTCAGGGGCACGAACATCACCAGGGTGCTGTCCCCCTCGGGCATCACCAGGCTGGTTATCTCGAAGAGTATCTCCTGGTCGCGCCTCTGTGAGAGGGAGGCTCTGAAGCGGAAGGGGGCCTCGTCGCCGGCGGCCCTGTCGCGGTGGATTGCCGCCACCCTCTCCCTGTCCCTCTCGCATATCCAGTTCAGGAACTGCGTTCCCACCGGGTTTCGCCCTCCGGTCTCCCTGGCCAGCCCGGCGGCCCTGGCGTTCACCGAGGCTATCGTCCCGTCCGAGTCTATGATGGCCGCCGGCACCGGTATCATGGAGAAGATGCTCCTTATGAACCTCGTCTCGGCCGACTCGAACGCGGAGAGCCCCAGGGTCGGCGGCGAGAAGAGGGAGACTACCATGTGGCCCATGGCGCCAAGCCGCCTCAGCGAGACGGTCATCGGCCTCTTGCTCTCCACCCTCCGTCCGGTCATCGCCGAGAAGCTCTCGCTGCTGCCCCGGACGAGGCACCCCTCGAAAGCCGTGTCGAAGGCCGCCCTGGAGACCGGGTCGAACAGCTCGGCGGCCTTCCGCCCCTCCCATCCCCGGAAGAAGCGCCTGGCCGCCTCGGTGGAGGCCACCACCGAACCGGCCCTCTCCAGCAGCATTCCGGCGCCGCCGTCGGTGTGTCCCTCCAGCCACTCCTCCAGGTCCAGCGAGGAGGCGTCCCTAAGCACGACCAGCTGGATCTCGCCGGCGCTGAAGGAGGTCACGAGCAGCGTCCTGCCCGACAGCATCGAAGGGGCGGTGCCGTCCGGGAGGGAGCCCAGGGCGGTCAGGACGCTCCCGCGGTCCCTCCCGAGCGAATCCAGCAGCACGCTCAGGGAGCTGGATATCTGCTGAGGAATTCCCCCCCTGAAGGTGACAAGCATGGTTTCGCCCGGCAGCGCAACCTCAAGACCCGCATAGTCTTCCAGGACAGCCTCCAATCGCTTTCAGCCCTCTGCCGAGGGGCTCCGGCCCGCCCGCTACTTGCAGGCCCGGATGCATATTCTATATTAGATGCCAAGCATACGGAGGGACCCTGCCCATGGCCTATACCTGCTACCACAACTGGCACCTCGAGTCCGTGGACCTGAGCTCCGCCATAGAGGAGCTGCTCAGGGAGCTGCCGTTCTCCGCCCCCAAGCGCGAGCTCCTCGCGGCCGCCCTGGAGACAAGGGAGCAGGCCGGCCCCACCGTGGTCGGCGAGGGTATAGCCATACCCCACTGCAGGAGCATACTCGTAGACGAGATGCAGGTCGTGCTGGGAAGGTCCGGGAGGGGGATACCGTGGCCGGACGAGAAGGTCAGCACGATCATCCTCTTCGTATCTCCAGCCAGGCAGACCGGCCCCGGGGAGCACATGGAGTTCATCAGGCACGTCGCCGGAAAGCTGAGGGGCGAAGGAAGCGGCAGGCTCCGGCGGGCGGATGACGCCGCCGAGGCCGCGGCCCTGCTGAAGCTGGACCTCTGCGAGGACGGAGGTGATGATGGAGAGGGACCTTGAGCGCCTCATCAGCCTCCACGACCTGGACATAATGATAGATGATCTCGAGCATAAGGATGTCCGGAGGCAGGAGAAGAGGCTGGGTCTCTCGCCGGACGAGGCCAGGGAGGAGCTCACGAAGATGCGCCGGGAGCTGGCCGCCTCCATAACCAGGAAGCTGCGGGACATGTACGACAGGCTCACCAGCCACTACGGCAACGCCGTCGTCCCCGTCGTGCACGAGATGTGCAGCGGCTGCTTCACCAGGCTCCCCACCGCGATCTCCGCCTCCCCCGAGCGAAACGAGCAGGTACAGACCTGCCCGTCCTGCGGCAGGTTCATATACTGGGCCGACTGAAGGCCCGTGACACCGGGGGTCCTCCGATGAGTCGCTCTCCTGTAAGGGAAGCCCTTACGTACGACGATATCCTGATACTGCCGGCCAGGTCCGAGGTGATGCCGGACGGTGTCGACCTCAGCTCCCGGCTCACCGATGACATCGTCCTCAACATCCCGGTCCTGAGCGCCGCTATGGACACCGTCACGGAGGCGGAGATGGCCATCGCCATGGCCCAGGAGGGGGGAATGGGGGTCATACACAAGAACCTTCCCCCGGAGGTGCAGGCGGAGCAGGTGAGGCGGGTGAAGCGGGCGGAGAGCGGCGTGATAGTCGACCCCATCTGCCTCGACGCGGAGGCAACCATAGCCGACGCGCTGGATCTCTCCGACAGGCACGGCGTCTCCGGCTTCCCCGTGACGGAGGGCGGGCGCCTGGCCGGCATACTCACCAACCGTGACTACCAGTTCGAGAAGGACCCCTCTACGCCGGTACGTGAGCTCATGACGCCGGTCGAGAGGATGATAACCGCCACTCCGGAGACCGACCTGGAGAGCGCCCTGGAGCTCCTCAGGCGGCACAGGCTGGAGAAGCTCCCCCTTGTCGACGGGGCCATGCACCTGGTCGGACTCATCACGGTGAAGGACATACACAACGCCATAGCCTACCCGAACGCCTCGAAGGACATCTCCGGGAGGCTGCGGGTGGGGGCCGCTGTCGGCGTGGGGCCGGAGTCGGGCGAGCGGGCACGTGTCCTGGTCGAGGCCGGTGTGGACTGCCTCTTCGTGGATACCGCCCACGGTCATTCCGAGAGGGTGCTGGAGGCCACGACGGAGCTGAAGCGGCGCTTCCCCGGGGTCTCGCTCGTCTCCGGGAACGTGGTCACCGCAGACGCCACCAGGGACCTGCTGCAGGCCGGCGCGGACGCCGTGAAGGTCGGTGTGGGTCCCGGCTCGATATGCACGACGAGGGTCATAGCCGGGGTCGGATGTCCCCAGTTCACCGCTGTCCGCGATTGCGCCGCCGCCGCTTCGGAGATGGGGGCCGCGGTAATCGCGGACGGCGGGATAAAGTTCTCCGGCGACGTGGTCAAGGCGTTGGCTGCCGGTGCCTGTGCGGTGATGGTGGGCAGCCTCCTGGCGGGAATCAGCGAGAGCCCCGGGGAGACAATCATCTACAAGGGCCGCAAATTCAAGACCTACAGGGGAATGGGCTCACTCTCAGCCATGAGGGAGGGCAGCGCCGACAGGTACTTCCAGAGCCGCACCGAGAGCAGGAAGCTGGTTCCCGAGGGCATCGAGGGGATGGTCCCCTTCAAGGGCCCGCTCGCCGACTACATGGCCCAGCTCACCGGAGGGCTGCGGCAGGGCATGGGCTACATGGGCTGCGGGAGAGTCGGCGAGATGCCCGGAAGGGCCCGCTTCGTCAGGGTGACCGCCGCCGGCCTGCGGGAGAGCCATGCCCACGACGTGATGATAACCAAGGAGGCTCCCAACTACTCCATGGAGGGCCATGCTTTCTGACCTGCTCTCATCGGTTGCGGATGAGGTCGGGACGCTTGTGTCCGAGGAGGGCTACCTGCTTGCAAGGGTCGTCGTCGACGGCCGGAGCATGCTGGCCGAGGTCACCCGGGAGGAGGCAGCCACCTGGCCGAGGGTGGAGGGCGTCCTCCAACCGGAGTCCGAGGTGGACCACAGGGGGGATGAGGGGGGCAGGATAAGGCTCTTCGACCCGCCAGGGGGGGCGGAGCTCCTCCTGGAGAGGGTGGCCTCCCGGGGACCGCTCCAGGAGGAGGAGGCCCTCTCCCTCGGCATGATGCTCCTCGCTACGCTCCGGAGGCTTCATGCGGAGGGCAGGAGGCTCGGCTACATCGGCCCCGAGAGCGTGCTCATGACCGAGTCGGGAGCTCCTCTGCTGCTGGCCGGGGCCCGGGGAGTCCCGGCTACGCCATTCTCCGCTCCGGAGATGCTGGAGGGGACCACGCACGATCCGCGGAGCGACGTCTTCGCCCTGGGCATACTCGTATTCAGGGCGATAGCCGGAAGCGACGACCGCCAGAGGCAGATAGACGCATGGAACGAGCTCTCCCCGCCCCTCCTGGCCCTGCTGGAGAAGATGGTCTCCCCGGAGCCCGACGAGCGGCTCCCCAACCTGACGGCGCTGTCCTCTGCGATGGGCCGTCTCCGCTCGCTGCCGCCCGGGGAGGAGGATGGGAGATGGAGGGAGTCCGAGCCGACGACACCCGGACGGACCGGCGGCCGTTGGTCGCGCTGGGTCTGGGTCCTCCTCTCAGCGGTCTCTGCCGCTCTGGTTCTGATGCTGGTGCTGGGAATCCCCGGGGGGGAGGGGGAGCCGGCCGAGGGTCCCCCCGACGGTGTCGCGGCGGAGCCGGTCCCGACCGGACCCGACTCCCTACCGGAGGAGGACGTGGAAGCCCCGGTCGATACGCAGACGGTTGTAGAGCCCTACATATGGATAAGCAACGGGACCGGGGCCGCCGGCGCGGCCTCGGACTTCCGGGTCGGGCCGGCCTCCGGCTTCTCGAGGGTGTACACCTGCACGGCCAGCCCCAGGAGCAGCTCCGTCGCCCTCGTAAGGCGGGACGATCCCAGGAGTCCGCTGGAGGGCCAGGAAAGACTGACGAACGCGCTTACGGAGCTCCTCGCCGAAGACACCACCATCGCGGTCCGGCCGGTGGACCTCTCCATCCTGCTCGGGGCCGACCTGACCGACGACGTCCTGCGCGAGGGCGTTCTCCTGGAGCCGGTCTCCCCGGCCGGCACGCTCTACGTGGACGTGGCCAACCACGGCCTTACAGGCAGGTACGGAGGCACCGGAGCCGCCACCTGGACCCGGTCCGTGCTGGACGGGAGCAGCCTCTCGCTGGAGGGAGAGGAGTGGCTGGTGAGGGTGGTGGACTTCCGGGACGGCGATACGGAGAACCCGGAGCTGGGCATCCCGGCCGAGCTGGACTCCACCGTCTTCCTGGCCCGTGAGGACCCGCTCCTCGTCAGCGCCGAGGAGCAGCTCAGGTCCGCCCTGATGGACACCATCGCCCCTCCGACCGGGGACTATCCGGTGCCGGACGTCTGGATACTGCTGGGCTCCTGACCGACTCTCCCCGGAACTCCCCCCCGCATGGGCGCTTAGGCTTGACAATCCCCTTTCGATTCCCTATATTCGCCTCTCTGTTTGGCACCCCGGGAGGAGAAATGAAGTACGCCGTAATGGGCAAGGTCGTAGATCCGATTCACGGTGCTGGCGTCATCACGGAGATATCCATGCAGAACGTCTCCGGCCAGATGCGGGAGTGCGTGGTCATCGAGATCGTGGTCGGCAGGAAGCGGGTGCTCGTCCCCACGGAGAACCTCGAGGAGGCCGAGCTCAGACCGGTCGTCACCGGGGAGCAGCTCGAGGACGCCCTCGAGGAGCTCTCCCGGGATGCCGAGGAGCTCCCGAAGGACTGGCGGCGCAGGATAGAGAAGCTGAAGGAGAGGGTGCACTCCGGGGAGCCGGTCCAGGTGGCGAGGGCCATCAGGGACATCATAGCAAGGGCAGCCAGGAGCAAGATGAACCCCTCCGAGAAGCGCGTCCTAGCCGAGGCCGTGAACGTCCTGGCGGGAGAGGTGGCCCTGGTCAGGGAGATCAAGAGCGACTCGGCGAAGGATCTCATCAAGAGGTGCGCGAGACGTCCCCGGGAATAGCATCGAAGACCGGATGAGAGCCGTTCCCGGCGGCGGGACGGCCGCCGTGGCAGCCTCTCCGGAGCGGGTCCTGCTGGTGACCGTCGACATAGGCGGCAGGTCCGGGGGGGAGTACGAGGCCGCGGAGATGCGCTCCCTCGTCCGCTCCGCAGGCGGAGAGGTGGTCGCCGAGGCCTCGCAGTCACGCGGAAGGCCTGACCCCGCCACCTTCGTCGGGAAGGGCAAGGCCGAAGAGCTGGCCTCGACAGCCTCCGACGGCGGGATCACGACCATAGCCGTCGATCACGACCTGAGCCCCGGCCAGGCCTCGAGGCTCGAGGACGTGACCGGCTGCAAGGTCATAGACAGGACCGAGCTCATCCTGGCCATCTTCGCCAGGAGGGCGAGGACCACCGAGGCCAGGCTGCAGATAGAGCTGGCACAGCTGGAGTACTCCCTGCCGAGGCTGTCCGGCATGTGGCATCACTTCTCCAGGCTCGGCGCCGGGATAGGCACCAGGGGTCCAGGGGAGACCCAGCTCGAGGTGGACAGGCGGAGGGTCCGCAGCCGGATAGGCAGGCTCCAGGCGAGGCTCGAGAGGATAGAGCGGAGGTGGGACGTAACCTCCGCCGGCCGCGGCGACATGTTCTGCGTCTCGCTGGTCGGCTACACCAACGCGGGCAAGAGCACGCTCATCAACAGGCTCTGCGGCGCCGAAGTGCCGGTGGACGACCGCCCGTTCGAGACCCTGGACACCACGAGCAGGCGGCTCGGGCTCCCGGACGGGTCGGTCGTGCTCCTCTCGGATACCGTCGGCTTCATAGAGAGGCTTCCTGAGACGCTGGTGGCCAGCTTCAGCACCACGCTGGCGGTTGCGAGGGAGGCCGACCTGCTGCTGGTGGTCGTCGACCGTTCCAGCCCCCAGAGGGAGCGTCAGCTCGCCACGGTCAGGCGGACGCTCGACCGGATAGGAGTCCCACGGGAGGTGCCCAGGGTCATGGTCTGGACCAAGATGGACCTGGTGCCCCGGGAGTCTCCCGGCAGCGGCGTCGCGGTCTCCTCCAGGACAGGTGCGGGACTTGACGACCTGCTGGGGAGCATCGCAGCCAGCCGGGACGCCTCCCTGGAATGGTTCGAGCTGGAGCTCGCCCCCGACCATGGCGGCAGGCTCAACTGGCTCTACGAGAACTGCGTGGTCCGAGAGTCGACCGACCTGCCCGACGGCGGTGTGCGCCTCCTTGCGGGAGCTCCCAGGGGTTATGATTCCGTGGCCGGCAGGATGAGATCCTCGAAGGCGCTTCGCAGGCTCCGACGTCTTTCCGGACCGGCTTGCTCCGTGGAGGGAACCCATGGCCCGTAGCGACCGTAGAGCAGGGGAGAGCCTCGAGAGGCTCCTGGAGAGGCTGCGGGGAATGCGCGACCTGAGGGGCCGGGGTCTCCTTGACGACGATCTCATGGGCTCACAGCTCCTGGATCTCGTCCGCTCCTCCGACGCCACCACATGGTGGCTGGAGACCATCGAGCCGGACCTCAAGGCCCGGCGGCTCCTCTGCAGGATGGAGGACCCGGATGCCTGGCGTCGGGACGGCTCGCTCCCGCCCGGAGAACGCCTGCCCGCCCTGCGCCGAAGGCTCATCGAGCTGGTGGACGGCCTGCCCGACGCAGAGCCCCGAGCGCTTCTGGAGAGGCTGCTGGAGGCCTCCAGCCTCCCCCACTTCGCATCGCTGGTATCCAGGGGCCGCAGGCCCGGGAGACCCCGCGGACATGGCGACGCCGAGCTGAGCGTCCTGGACTGAGCGGGTGCAGCCTGTTCCCCTGCTTCTCATCGTGCTGGCGCTGCAGTCGGGGATGGAGAGGGGCGACTCCCTGGACCTGCTGCGGATGGCCGATCTCCAGGCGAGGCTCGAGTCCGACCCGGACGACGCGCGCACAGCCGTCGAGCTGGCCCGGACGCTCCATCGCCTGCGAAGGGACAAGCCTGCCCTCGATCTGATGCTGGGCCTGCCGGATGACAGCCTTGGAATGATGGACAGGCTGTTCCTTGCATCGCTTCTGCTCTACGACGGCGATCCTGCGGCGGCGGCGGAGGAGGCGCTCGAAGCGGGCTGGCCGGTCCTGCTCGCAGGGGGTACCGCCGCCGCCCTCCTGATTCTGCGGAGGAGGGGGGGGAGGTCCCGGACATGAGCCGGCGCAGGGGCAGGGCCGTCATGAACGTGCTCGGCATACTGCTGACGGGTGTCGCGGTCTACTACCTTGTCGCCTCGCTGCTGCGGGGCACCAGGGAGGCGGGCGGTCTTGAGGAGCTGCTCAGGTTCGACCCGCTGCTCTTCGCGGCCTCCTTCGCACTCATGCTCCTTCACCTCATGGCCGCCGCATGGTCCTGGCAGCTGGTCTGCGCCACCGCCGGGCACAGGCTGACCTACATGCAGGCCTTCAACGTCCACTTCGTGGCCCAGGTGGGCAAGTACATCCCCGGAAAGGTCTGGGGGGCCGTGGGCAAGGTCGGCCTCTCCAGGCGACTGGGGATGAGCCGCACCCAGACCGGCCACGCCCTCATGCTGGAGACCCTCTTCATAACCTCCGGCAGCCTGGTCGTCGCACTGCCCCTCGTTCCGATGGCCGCCGGCAACCTCGGTGTCGGGCCGGCAATGGGGGTGGCCGCCGTGGCGGGGCTCATCGCCGTCGTAGTTCTGACCGCCCACCCCGGCGCACTCCGGAAGGTCCTCGATTGGATGACATCGCTCACCGGCCGGGAGTTCGACATCGTGGAGCCCGGCTTCGGCAGGGTCCTCAGGCTCATGCCGGTCTACGTGCTCGTCTTCCTGCTGCAGGGCGCGGCCTTCGTGTTGCTCGCATGGAGCTTCGGTCTCCGGATACCGCTCATCCCCGGCGTCTTCCTGCTCCCTACGGCGGTGGCCGTCGGCTTCCTTGCAGTCTTCGCCCCGGGAGGGCTGGGGGTCAGGGAGGTGTCGCTGGTATGGCTACTGGCGGCTGTTCTGCCGCAGCCGGAGCCGGGGCTTACCTCCCTTCTCGCCATTGCGTCGAGGCTGTGGATAACCCTGGGCGAGGCCATCGCGCTCGTAATGGCCCTGAGCGCCATGGGCGCCGCGAAGCACCCGCTCAGGATGCTGCGCGGGCTCCGCGAGGAGAGCGAGGAGGACTCCGCTCAGTCTGGCGGTATGTAGTCCCCCGACTCGGCCAGGTCCTCCAGCACCATGACCGCCGAGTCGGCGTAGGTGCCACCCGGAGCGAGCTGCAGGTACTGGCCGATGGCGTCCACCGCACGCATCCAGTCGCCCCAGGCGAGGTAGACCCTTGCAAGCCCCCACCATGCCGGGGCGTACCCGGCCGATGCGTAGGGCAGCAGCAGCTCCCTGGACTCGACGCTCCTCTCCGTGGCGCGGTAGACGGCTCCCAGAAGGGCTGCAGCCTCCAGCGAGGTCGCGTCTCCGGCGGAGATGGCCCTGGTCAGCCACATCTCCGACCCGGTGGTGTCACCCGCCGCCAGGGAGGTCTCGGCGCAGAGGAGCCAAACCTCGTGGGAGGTGGGCGCACGGAGGAACGCGCTGTCCGCGTAGGCCAGTGCGGAGTCGGGCATTCCGGCCCGCGTGAAGAGCTCGCTCAGAGTCTCGTACCCCCTGTAGTCGTCTGGGCAGAGGGAGATGTAGTCCCTCAGGTAGCCCTCGGCCCTGCCCAGAGCCCCCTCGGCCATGCTGACCATCCCCAGACCGAGCACCGCCACCTCGTCGCCCGAGCCGACCTCGAGCGCCCGCTCGAACTCCTGCTCGGCCTGCTCCAGGAGTCCCTGCTGGAGGAAAGCCATACCTGTCTCGATCCTCAGGGCAGCGGTCATGCCGCCTATGTCCCCCCCGTCCATCGAGGGTATCAGAAGGACCGATGCCAGGAGCACCGCGGACATGGTCGCCATACCGTCCCCCTTCCCGTCAGAGCAGGCTCAGGTCACCGGAGCGGAGGGAGATCATCCCCCCGCCGGCCTTCTCTACCCTGAGGCCACCAGAGGGGTCCAGGCCGAGGGCCCTCCCCTCGACGACGCCGTCCGGGAGCTCCGCCCTCACGCGCCTTCCCCGCATGACGGACAGGCTCTCCCACTCCTCGGCCACGGCCTCGAGGCCATCCGCCCTCCACCCGCGGTAGAGCTCGGAGAGGTTGTTGAGCAGGGAGGCGGCCAGAACGGCCATGTCCGTCCTCTCGCCGGTCTCCGCCAGCAGCGAGGTGGCCCTCTCGCCAAGGTCCCCGGGCAGCCCGGCCGGGTCCAGGTCGACGTTGATGCCGGCGCCTGCGACCACGTAACGCACCCTGTCGCCGGATGACCTGGAGTCGCAGAGGATACCCGCCAGCTTCCTCCCCCGGACGAGCAGGTCGTTGGGCCACTTGATGCCCGGGTAGCAGGGGGCGGCCTCCCTGATGGCCCTGGCTGTCGCCACCGCCGCCACCAGGGTAAGCTGGGACGCCAGGTCCGGGGAAGTCTCCGGGCGGAGCAGCACGGAGAGGTAGAGCCCTCCCCCCTCGGGGGAGTACCACGACCGCCCTTCCCTCCCCCTGCCCCGGGTCTGGGCCAGCGAGCAGACAACCGCG
Organism: uncultured bacterium; assembly: GCA_964423505.1. Taxonomy (GTDB): domain Bacteria; phylum Fermentibacterota; class Fermentibacteria; order Fermentibacterales; family JCC-6; genus CAYREX01. The sequence goes on from CAYREX010000014.1 coordinate 23,271, forward strand.
CCCTCCGGCTCGCCCTCCTCCGCCATGGCCATCACGTCGTCGCTTGTGGAGCCGGTGCTCTCGACGTAGCAGTACCTCCTGCCGAGACCGCTGCCCCGCAGGAGCGGGTCGACCCTCTCCTCGGTGGGCTCCCGGCGGACAGTATCACTCACGGCGCAACCTCCTCCCGTCTACCAGAGGGACCGGACAGGCCTTATCATACTCCGTCCGGTCAACATCGCACGCCCACCGGGGAGGGATTCCGGAATGAGCTCCATGGACATCGTGATAGTCGGTGGCGGACCCGCCGGCTACGTCGCCGCGATAAGGGCGGCCCAGCTCGGTCGAAGCGTTGCCCTCGTGGAGGAGGAGCACCTCGGCGGCACATGCCTCAACAGGGGATGCATACCGACAAAGACCCTGGCCTTCACCGCCGAGATGCTGAGGCGGGCCGCCTCAGCCCGGAGGCTTGGTCTCAGCGGCTCGCTGGAGTGCGACTGGCCGGCCCTCGCCAGGAGGAAGGACCGTGTGGTCCGGAGGCTCCGCAAGGGAATAGAGATGCGCCTCCAGTCGCTGGGGGTGGAGCTGGTTCGCGATCACGGCATCCTCCTCGGGGCCGGCGAGGTCGCCGCCGGAGACCGGGTGCTGGGCGCGGACAACGTCCTGCTGGCGCCCGGCTCGGTTCCCATGCTGCCGGGACCGCTCTCGGTGGATGGTGTGGAGACCAGCCGGGAGCTGCTCTCCTGGGACCGACTGCCGGAGAGCCTCATCCTGGTCGGCGGGGGCGTCATCGGCTGCGAGCTGGCCTCCATACTCAGCGCCATGGGCGTGAGAGTTACCGTGGTGGAGATGCTCGACGACATCCTCCCGGGCGTCGACCGGGACGTCACGGCGGTGGTGCGCCGCTCCATGGAGAAGGGAGGCGCGACGGTCATCACCGGCAACGCTGCGCAGGCGGTTACGATGGGCGACGACGCCATGGCCCTCACGCTCCGCGACGGCACGGAGCTGACCGCCGAGCGGCTCGTGGTAGCCGTGGGCAGGTCGCCGAGGACGCAGGGCATGGGCCTCTCCGAGGCGGGGATTCAGCTTGAGCGGGGGCTCATCAGGACCGACCGGAGGCTGATGACCACTGTGGAAGGCGTCTACGCCGCGGGTGACGCGACCGGGCCCTGGCAGCTGGCCCACGCCGCAAGCGCGCAGGGTCTCTGCGTCGTGGAGAGCCTCTTCGCCGGTGACGGCCCGTCGAGGGAGGCTCCGGCCGACTCGACCATGCCGGCGTGCATCTTCACCCATCCGGAGGTGGCGACGGTCGGCCCCGGCGAGGAGGAGCTGGGCGCGAAGGGGGTAGCCTACCGCCGGGGAACCGCGAGGTACATCGCCAGCGGCAGGGCGGTGGGCATGGACGAGACCGCCGGCTTCCTGAAGCTCCTCGCTGCCGAGGAGGACGGCAGGATACTCGGCGTGCAGATAGTCGGCGCCGAGGCCAGCAGCCTCATCGGCGAGGCCTGTGCCGCGGTCTCCCGGGGCATCACCGCCGAGGAGCTCGCAGGGGCCGTCCACCCTCACCCCACGCTGACCGAGCTGATGATGGAGGCTGCGGAGGACCTGGTCCATGGAGCCATACATGGCTGAAAGCCCGGAGGCCCTGGAGAGGCTGCTCTCCATAGTCCGCAGGCTACGCGGCCCGGAGGGCTGCAGCTGGGACAGGAAGCAGACCGTGAGGAGCCTGAGGCCCTTCATGCTCGAGGAGGCCTACGAGGTCGCCGACGCCACCGAGGGTGACGACCCGGACCGGCTCCGCTCGGAGCTGGGCGACCTGCTCCTGCACATCGTCATGTCGTCCGTCATCTGCGAGGAGCAGGGCCTGTTCGACCTGGCCGGCGTCATGCGCGGCATATCGGAGAAGCTGGTCAGGCGGCACCCCCACGTGTTCGGCGAGGGGGAGGAGCTCTCCCCGGAGGAGGTCGAGAGACAGTGGGAGGCCATCAAGGCGGGTGAGAAGGAGGAGGAAGAGGAGGGCTTCTTCGGCTCCATGCCCTCCGGCATGCCGTCCCTGCAGACAGCATGGCGGATACAGCAGCGCGCCTCCGAGGTCGGCTTCGACTGGCCGGACGTCTCCGGAGCCCTGGAGAAGGCCCACGAGGAGCTGGGCGAGCTGCGGGAGGAGCTCGGCACCGGAGACCGGGAGGCCCAGGTCCACGAGCTGGGCGACCTGCTGTTCAGCGTGGTGAACTGCTGCCGCCTGCTCGGCGTTGAGCCGGAGTCTGCCCTGCGCGCCACCAACGACAGGTTCAGGGAGCGCTTCGGGGCCATGGAGCGCATACTGCGGGAGGAGGGCGCCTCGCTCCGGGGCGCCGGCCTCGAGAGGATGGAGCGGGCCTGGCAGCTGGCGAAGTCGGGAGCGGCGGACGGCGCTTCCCCCGACCGGAGGTAGCTCCGACGGATACCGAGAAGGTACTGAAGGCGATACTCATCTCCATGGCGGCGGCCGCGCCGATGATAATGCTGCTCGCGCTCGGGGAGAGCGGCTCGCTGGGGGGGTTCGGGGAGTCCCGGACGTACGGGGTCGTCAGGGTCGCGGTCGTATCGCTGACCCTTGCCTTCTACTTCGTGGTGACCCCCTTCTTCATCTGGCCGAGGCTCTTCGGAAGGCCCTCCAGGGAGGCGCTGCTGCGCAGGGGGGGGCGGGCCCGGGGCAGGGTGGGCTCCGTCGGCGACAGGGGAGCGGAGCACATTCGTACGGGGAAGGGGCTCCACACCTACCTCGAGATTGTCGTGGAGGTGGAGACGGAGCGCTCCGGACGGGTCCGCGAGGTCAGACACCTGGCCCTGGTGCCGGACGGACTCGTCGACTCCGTCCGTCCGGGGATGGAGGTCGCGCTGCGCGTGGACCCGGACGACCCGGACAACATCGCGGTCGATTGGGGGGAAGCCCGATGACGCCCGTCGCCTCCCCTTTCGGCGGGAGCCGTCACTGTAGTATCATTGGCATGCTGCTCTTCGGAGAATGGTGCGGAACCATGCATGCCGCTCCGGTGCTTTCTACTCCCTGGGGCGTGCGTTAGGCGCACCTGTCGAGATCCTTACGGAGCAGGTATGTATTGCCCGAGTCAGCACTACCCCGGGGACAGAGTGCAGTCTGAAGTATCACGCAGGGGGAGAGGGGAGAGAGGAAGAGGGATGAGATACCTTGTAGCAATGCTTCTCGTTGCGACCATGGCCATGGCCGGGACCGTAAGGCCCGAGCTGAGGGACGCCATGGTCGAGGTCGGCGAGGGCGAGCTCCTTCGGGTCCTCGTCAAGCCGGTCGGCAGGACCGACATCAACTACATCATGCAGGCTACCGAGGGGATGGGCCGCGACGGGCGTCGCGAGTTCGCCGCCGAGGTGATGAAGGAGAGGGCCGAGGCCTCCCAGGCCGGCATCATCGAGCAGCTCGAGGCCATGCCGGAGGGATTCGCGGAGGACGTGCACCCCTTCTGGATAGTCAACGCCGTCGCCGTCTCCATGACCCCCGAGGCCATCGAGCAGATAGCCGGCCGCGAGGACGTCCTCTACGTCAGGCTCATGAGGCCGGCGGACATCCTCATCGAGCCGGTCGAGGTCGGCCAGGTCGAGGTCGGCGGACAGACCGACGCCAACGCGTGGGGAGTGGACAAGATAGACGCTCCTGACGTATGGGCGATGGGCTACGAGGGCGAGGGCATTATCGTCAGCGTCGTCGACACCGGAGTGAACTACAACCACCTCGACCTCCACAACAACATGTGGCACGACACCGACGCCGGTTACCACTACGGCTGGGACTTCGACGACAACGACGGCGACCCGATGGACACCTACGGTCACGGCACCCACTGCGCCGGCTCGGTCGCCAGCGACGGCACCGCCGGCACCGTCTGCGGCGTGGCCCCGGCCGCCACCATCATGGCGCTCAGGGTCGGCGTCTCCTTCTCCGACGAGCAGGATGTATGGGACGCCTTCCAGTTCAGCATCGACCACGATGCGGACGTCATCTCCACCTCCCTGGGCTGGCCCCAGAGCCAGAGCCCGGACCGCCAGGAATGGCGCGAGGTCGAGGAGAACATCCTCGCCGCCGGCATCTGCCACAGCATAGCCGCCGGCAACGAGGGGGGCAGCACCGGCCAGCCCTACGACCTCAGGACACCGGGCGACTGCCCGCCGCCCTGGCACCACCCCGACCAGTCGACGAGCGGCGGGCTCTCCGCCTGCGTGTCGGTCGGCGCCACCGACAGCAGCGACAACATCGCCTACTTCTCGAGCAGGGGCTACTCCACCTGGGAGACCGACTACCCGTGGTACGACTACCCGGACACCTCCCCGGAGATAGGCCTGATCGACCCGGACATCTCCGCACCGGGCGTCGATGTCCTCAGCTGCAGCTACAACAACATCTCCGGATACCAAACGATGAGCGGCACCTCGATGGCCACGCCGCACATCGCTGGCTGCATGGCTCTGCTGCTGGACGCCAACTACAACCTGACCCCGGCCCAGGTCGACTCGCTCCTCGAGATGACCGCGCTGGAGCTGGGCAGCAGCGGCAAGGACAACGTATACGGCGCCGGTAGGGTGCAGATATACGAAGCGGTCCTCGACGCCCTCAACGTGGGCGTGGATGAGAGCGCCTCTGGCGTACCCGCACCGGGCATCATCATCTCAGCTACCGGGGGCAACCCGGTACGCGGCGCTCTCACCTTCGACCTCTACACCGGTTCCGCGGGCAGCGTGGAGATAGCCCTCTACGACATCTCCGGCCACATGGTCACCACGCTCCACGACGGCGCCCTCGCACAGGGCAGCCACAGCTTCGCCATGGAGCTGCCCTCCGAGGTCGGCAGCGGCCTCTACTTCCTCAGGGCGGCCTCGCCCCGGGGCGAGTCGACCACGAGGTTCACGCTGCTCCGCTAGAAGGACGGCGGATAGCGGCAGAAAGGGGCCCCGGACGCATCGTCCGGGGCCCTCTCCCATCTCCCGAGTGTTAATTCGGTGCATGGTTTGTCAGCTCTCTCAGTATTGACTCGCCCCCGCCATCGTAGAATCTTACGTACCAGATTGCGCCACAGATGCCGGAGATATCTCCGGCCGGATATCGAAACCCGAAAGGAGAGACCTTGAGGTATATCCTTCCTCTCGTCTGTATCGTCGGGATCCTCGCTGCAGGCAGCATGGACGCCAACCTCCGCTCTGAGATTGCGGCGGCCCTGCCCGGCGAGAAGATCCCCGTGATGATACTCACCGGCTGCGACCTGGATCTCGAGTTCGTGGAGACCGCCACCGCAGGCATGGGCTACTGGGAGCGCAGGGAGTTCGTCATAGACCTCCTGCAGAGCAAGGCCAGGGCCGCCCAGCAGGGCATACTCGACGAGCTCGCCACCTACCCGGAGGAGCTGGTCTCCGGCGTCAAGTCCTTCTGGCTCGTGAACGCCGTCTACTGCCACGCCACCCCGGAGGTCATCGAGTCCATCCGTGAGAGGGGCGACGTGGCAGCCCTCGAACTCGGGCGGCATCCGGAGGAGGGCATCGCCCTCATCGAGCCGACCGAGGTCAGGGACGTAGAGGCCGGCGACGTGGTCGACGGCAACGCGTGGGGCGTGGACAAGATAAACGCCCCCGGCGCCTGGGGCCTCGGCTACGAGGGAGCCGGCATAATCGTCGCCATAGTCGACACCGGCGTGAACTACAACCATGTCGACCTGGCCGACCACATGTGGTCGGGCAGCGGCTACACCAACGGCTGGGACTTCTACGACAACGACGGCGACCCGATGGACGACTACGGCCACGGCTCCCACTGCGCCGGCTCGGTGGCCAGCGACGGCACCGCCGGGACGGTCTGCGGCGTCGCCCCCGAGGCCACCATCATGGCGCTCCGCATCGACTACTACTACGGCGGGGAGTCCACCTGGATAGCGGCCTGGGAGTTCGGCGCCGAGTACGGCGCCAGGGTCCTCAGCACCTCGCTGGGCGAGCCCCACGGCTCCATGTCCGCCTCCTTCCGCACGAGCAACGAGAACCTTCTGGCGCTGGGCATGTGCAGCTCGATATCCGCCGGCAACAGCGGCCCGGGCAGCCAGACCATCGGCAGCCCCGGAGACTGCCCTCCGCCCTGGCTCCATCCGGACCAGCCCCAGTCGGGCGGGCTCAGCGCGGTCACCACGGTCGGAGCGACCGACAGCGGCGACAACATCGCCAGCTTCTCCTCCAGGGGTCACTCCACCTGGGGCAGCGACGCTCCCTGGTACGACTACCCGGACACCGGCGGCGGCCTCATCGACCCTGACGTCTCCGGACCGGGCGTCAACGTGACCAGCTGCACCTGGCCCAACAACAACAGCTACACCACGATGAGCGGTACATCCATGGCCGCGCCGCACGTCGCCGGGCTCATGGCGCTCATACTCGACGCCAACCCCAGCCTCTCCCCGGCACAGGTCGAGGAGATCCTCGAGACCACCTCGCTGGACCTCGGCTCCGGCGGCAAGGACAACACCTACGGCGCCGGTCGCATCGATGCGTACGAGGCGGTCCAGGAGGCGCTCGGCACGGGCGTCGCGGAGGACCAGAGCGGCCTGGTGCCGGCCACCGGCCTGCACCTCAGCCCCGTTGTCCCGAACCCGGTCACCGGCTCGATGGAGTTCTCCGTGAGCATGACCGAGACGGGCACGACCGAGCTGGCCGTCTTCGACCTCACCGGTCGCAAGGTGGCGGTCATAAACCAGGGCATGATGGAGGACGGCGTGCACACGTACGTCTGGACGCCGCCCGCGGGAGTCGGCAGCGGCCTCTACTTCCTCACCGTGACCTCACCGGAGGGCACGGCCACCGAGAGGTTCACCGTCGTCCGCTAGCGGGCTGACCATCGGCAGATCAGGGCCCCGCCCCGCGAAGGGCGGGGCCCTTCTCCTTCTCCCTCTGCTCTGCCTGCTGCCGGCAGCGGCGCACGCGGGCGGCTCATCCGCATCCGCAGGCGAGCTCCGCCGACTGCCCGAGCCCGCGCGGGGCTGGACGGTCGCGGTCTTCGCCGAGGGCGTTTCCTCGGCGGACGGCCTCTCCTTCTCCCCGACCGGCGTCCTGCACGCCGCCAGCGAGAGCGGCGGCTGCGTCCTGGCGCTGGGTGAGGACGGGATCATTGACACGGTCCTCGCCGGGCTCGACAGCCCGGAGGGCATCGCCCACGGGCCGGACGGCAGCCTCTACGTCGTAGAGGACGTTCGCGCCGGTCGGCTACTGCGGCTGGACCCGATCGGCGGGCTGCGCGTTCTGATGGGACCGCTCAACTACCCGGAGGGCGTCTGCGTCACCCGGGAGGGCAGCCTCCTGGTGACCACCTCCAGCGCGGAGGAGGCGGTGCTCCCCTTCTTCCGGGTCACCGTCACGGGCATCGGCGACGACGGAGAGCCGACCACCCTCTACGAGAGCATCGGAACGGCCAGCCTCTCCGAGGTGGTCTGCGTCGGGGATGACTCGCTGCTGCTGGCCAACGAGGCCGCCGGCATCCATCCCGTACCCGCCCCCCCGGTCCTCCTGCTCCTGCCCGGGGGAGCGGTCGAGCCCATGGCCGAGGGCCTGACCGCGTGCGAGGGACTCGGCGCGCACCCGCTGACCGTCTTTCCCGTGCTGGTGACGGAGGAGGGGGGGAGCGTCCATCTGCTCCACCGGAGCGGCGAGCTGGAGACTCTGCTCACCGGCGCTGGGAGCGTGGAGGACGCCGAATGGTCGCCGGACGGCCGGGTCTTCGTCAGCGAGGACGCAACCGGCCGCATCCTGGTCCTCTCCAGGGAGGCCTCCCGCCGGTAGTGCGCCGGTACCGCCCATTTCTTATCTTCGAGAAATGAGCAGCTTCCAGCGCGGCACGGACAGGGACGTCCTCCTCCGGCTCCTCGCGGGCCCGGGGGCGGGCCTGTGGCGATGGGACCCGGAGAGGGGCACCATCACGCTGGACGTTGCCCTCGCCGGGCACCTCGGTCTCGAAGGGAGCAGGCTCACGGCGCGGGAGGTCATGACGCCGGGCGACCTGGAGGCCTTCAGGGAGGACATCCGGCGCGCCCGGGAGACGGTCGGCCCAGTCGAGGCCTCCATGGTGATCGATACGGGGGACGGCCGGCGGTACCTGGACTGCCTCGCCGTCGAATCCGGCGACGGAGCCATCACGGGCCATGCCAGGGACGTCACGGACGTCAGGCTGGACGAGCGCAGGCTCTCCCTCCAGCGGGAGATAGGTGCCTCGGTGGGAGCCGCCAGGCGGATGGACCGGGCCCTGGAGGCTACGCTGGACGTCATCGGCCGACTGGAGCCGTTCGAGGGCGGCACCGCCTACGTCCCGGACGACGAGGGCCGCCTCCGGAGGGTGGCGTCGTCGGGGAGCCGGCACCCGGACCTTCCGGACAGGCCCGGGAGCGACGAGGCGCTGACGGGGCTCGCGGAGGGCGATTCCCGCCTCCACTCCATCAGGATAGGCTACGGCGACGACCTCCTGGCGGTTCTCTGCCTCGCAGGCGACGGCAGACCCATTCCCCGCGAGACCCGGCTCCTCCTCGACCGGGTCTCCTCCTGGCTGGGCAGGGCGCTCTCCCGGGTGGCGGGCGAGGAGGAGCTGCTGGCGATGTACGAGACCGCCAGGAGCGATGCCGAGACCCGGATGGAGCTCCTCCGGGAGGTGAACCACCGGGTCAAGAACAACCTGGCCGCCATCATCGGGCTGCTCTACGCCGCCCGGCGGTACATGGACGCGGATACCGCGGACGTCTGGAAGCCGATACAGGACGACCTGGTCCGCAGGATCGAGGGCCTGGCCACGGTGCACAGCATGCTCTCGACCTCCAGATGGTCGCCGCTTCCCATGGAGAGGCTGCTGGAGCGCATCGTCAACAGCGCGCTGAAGGCCCTTCCGGAGGGCAGGAAGCTGGACCTCTCCATCGGTACCGACGAGATACGCCTGGGTGCCGACCAGGCCCACCAGGTGGGAATGCTGGTGAACGAGCTGGCCGCCAACACCCTGAAGTACGCCGTACCCGAGAGGAGCACGGTGGAGGTTGACATAGAGGCCAGGCTCGAGGACGGCGGCGTCAGGATAGTGTACAGGGACAACGGCCCGGGCTTCCCGGAGGAGGTGCTCTCGATGGAGCGCCACAGCCTGGGCTTCGACCTGATGAGGAACATCGTCAGGGGGTCTCTCGGCGGAGAGATGTACCTCCGTAACGACGGGGGCGCAGTGGTCGAGATGATCGTCGACAGAGGGAGACTGCAGGGGGTTTCGCATGGCAGAAGGTAAGAGGGAGCTGAGGGTGCTGGTCGCCGAGGACGACTTCCTGGTGGCCGAGATGGTGCGCGGACAGCTGGAGCAGCTCGGTCACGAGGTGCTCGAGATAGTCGAGAACGGCCACCTGGCCGCCGAGAAGACCCGGGACCTGGATCCAGACGTCGTCCTGATGGACCTGAACATGCCGGACATGAACGGCATAGACGGCATGCGGCTCATCCGGAAGCACTTCGACGTCCCCGTGGTGGTGCTGACCGCCTACGAGACCGAGGACCTCCTGCGGCAGGCCTCGGATGCAGGCGCCGGCGCCTACCTGGTCAAGCCCTCCAGCGTCGCCGACATAGACAGGGCCCTCACCATAGCCCTCGCCCGCTTCGACGACATGCGCAGGCTGAGGAAGGCCAACCGCGAGCTCCGGGAGGCGCTGGACGAGCTCAAGAGGGTCAGGAGCCTCCTCCCCATCTGCATAAGCTGCAAGAAGGTCCGCGACGACAAGGGCTACTGGGCCGAGGTGGAGGAGTACCTGGAGACATCCCCGGACACCGACGTCTCCCGCTGCCTCTGTCCCGACTGCATGCGCGAGATATACCCGGAGTTCTACGGCGAGGACGACTAGCTCCCTGACGTGTCGACCCCCGCTGCCACCATGCGGGGTCGCGACACCGTCGGTGATGCTCCTCGAGGGTGCTCCCGCGTACCCTCTCCGTTGCCGGCCGCTCCCGCTTCCCGCCGCTAGGGCAGCAGCCGGTCGGTGACCATCTGGAGCTGTGCCGTCCCCTCTCCCCGCCTCACCGTTATCCGCACGCGCCGGCCCGGCTCCTGCGGGAGGTGCCCGTCGATCGTGGAGAGGTCGTCCGGTCCGACCGGCTCGCCGTCTATGGCCAGGATGGTGTCTCCCTCGGCTATCCCCGCCTCTTCCGCGGGGGACTGCGGGAGGACCCTGCCGGCCACGAGTACGTCGCCGAGTATCTCCATGCCGAGGCCGGTCACGTTCTCCGGGAGGCCGCTCTCGAACAGGTCCGAGGGCCTGAGCAGTATGCGGTCGTGACGGTAGTCCAGGGTGAGGACGAACCTGGCCAGGACTCCCGCCCCCAGGATGCCGTCGTACTCCGAGAGGGGACCCTGGCTCGGGAAGGTGGACGAGAGCCCTCCGGGGACACGGTGGTCGCCTAGGGCGATCGAGCCCAGGCGGAACACCCGGACGCTGTCCTCGCCGCCTACCCCGGCGAGGGTCGAGGTGAAGGTCTGCCTCTCCTCCAGGAAGGACGGGTGGTCCCGGACGAAGGTGGTGGTGAGGTGGACGTTGCCCCCGGCCCCGGTGTCCAGCAGGAGCCTGACCGGGACGCTGTCCTCCAGGACCGCGTCGACGGAGAGCAGGCTGACGGCCCTCTCGACGGGGACGATGTCGGCCCCCTCCGGCGGCCGGTACCCGGCCGGGTCGTGCAGCGTGATGGTCCGCCCGCCGTAGTCCAGCTCGGTCACGAACCTGCTGAGGAAATCGTAGCCGAGGATGAGTCCCATGTGCTCGCCGGTGGCCGGGTAGAAGACATCGTCGAGGGGCATGACGGCGACGTGCTGGTCGCTGATGGTGGCCCCGGCGGCGGAGTAGCTGTCCAGCCTGACGAAGGAGAACTCTCCGGTGCCCGCCACTCCCTGTGCGGAGAGGGTGCCCTCCCCCTCCAGGCCGAGCCTGTCGGCCAGGGCCGAGTCGAGCACGGTGGCCCCGGCGCCGCTGTCGAGCAGGATGGTGACCGGGGTGCCGTTCACCTCTCCCTCGAGGAAGATGTGGTCGCCGGTGAGCCTGAAGGGGTGAGGGGTGCCGGGCTCCGGCAGCTCCCAGTCGGCGGTGCCGGGGGAGAGGACGAAGAGCGACTCGGGGACCGGGACGTCGACCTCGGTGAGCTGGTTCTCGGAGACTATCTCCTGCCCCATCGCGGGTATCGAGCTGACTGTGGTCATGGGGAAGACCAGGCCGTCCACCTCGCTCCAGTCCGAGGGGCGGCTCTCCACGGTCATGCCCATGGCCTCGGCGGTCTCCAGGACCGGCAGCCATGACTCGGTGGAGACGTAGAACCTGATGTCGTGGTCGCGGAGGGCCAGGACGAGAGCCTCGCCCTCCTCCGGCAGGATGGTATCCCCGAGGACCTCCACGAGGGTGGTGTCGAGGAGGTAGTCCCTGAAGATGGTCATGCGGGATATCTCGGCCTCGCGGCGCTTCTCCGCTCCGCCGGGGGTCAGGTGGCCGTTCCGGTCGACCGACCATACGCTGTCCCCGGTCATGAGTATCTCCTCGCGGACCGGTCCCGCCTGCATGACCGTGTGCCCCATGAACGGCTCCCGGACCCACCAGCTCTCCACGAAGCCGGCCATTCCGGCCAGGGAGATGCTGTCGACAGTATGGATGACCTCGACGCTCTCCAGCCTCTCCCGGCCCCCGAGGGCCTCCACGTGCATCGCTATGGGGTCCCCCTCCGGCGTGGCCGCAGTATCGGCCGGCGTCGGCTCTCCGCCGCCCCCGCCACCGCACGCCGACTGCGAGAGGATAAGGACAAGAATGATGGCGGCCGCCGCCGGGAGGAAGGTCATCGTCCTGCTGCTCATGTCGCCTCCGCTGTCCGTCTCTCCGGGACCAGCTCCATCAGGGCCAGCTCCGGTCTGCAGTTCAACCTGACAGGGGGGCTGCCGGTGCCCACCCCTCTCGATACGTATACAATGGTGCCGCCCTTCCGGACCACTCCGGAGCGGTACTTCTGGCCGTAGTAGGAGGGGAGCTTCAGGGCGCCCACGAGCGGAAGCACTATCTGTCCGCCGTGGGTGTGCCCGGCCAGCACCAGGTCGGCGACCCCCTCCGGCAGCTCCTCGGCGTAGTCCGGGTTGTGGGTCGCCAGCACGGTCGGTCCGCTCCATCCGTCCGGCCTGATGCCCTCCAGGCTCTGCACGTCCTCCCAGAGGTCACCAACGCCCCAGAGCCTGACCCTCGCGCCGCCCCTCCCGAGCCAGGCGCCCGCGTTCCGGAGCAGGGTGGCCCCGGCGGTGGCCTCCAGGTGGTGGGCGGTCAGGCCGGCGTCCTCCCAGTGGTCGTGGTTGCCGAGGACCGCGTAGGTCGGGGCCTCGATGGCCGCAAGCTCCTCCATGCAGGGCTCGATGTACTCGGTGCCGCCCAGGACGTAGTCGCCGCCGAGGACGACGGCGTCCGGGGACTGCGCGTTGGTCCTTCGTACTACCTCGGCTATCCAGCCGGCAGGGACGAACGTGCCGTGATGGATGTCCGTGATGAAGGCGATGGAGAACCGGTCGAGGTCCGGATGGAGCCCCGGGAGCGGGACGGGGGTGCGGGTGACTTCCAGGAGCCGGGGTTCCACGAAGACCCCCCAGGCTCCTCCGAGGGCGGCCGCGGCACCGATTCCGGCCCCGGTGCGCAGGAAGGTTCGCCTGTCCAGGTCAGCCGCCGAGGAAGGTGGGGAGGAAGGACCTGACCTCCTCCTCCAGGTCCACGCTCTCGAAGGTCGCGGTCATCCCTATGCTGAGCTGGGCGTCCTGGTCCGCCGGGTAGAAGACGGATATCTCGTTGCCCCCGGTGGCCATCAGGTCCCAGAGGGGGATGATGTCGGTAGGGCAGTGTCCGATTCCCCGGAGCGAGTCCACCGTGAAGATGACCGGGTCCAGGGGCATGTTGGCGTCCGAGAGGTTCCAGGCGTGGAAGACGAGGCTGCCGTCGGCGGAGCGGAGCAGGCCGCCGACCACGCTCACCTCTATGCCCTCGTACTCGAGCAGGTCCCTGAGGAATATCGCCTTGTAGAGGCAGGGGCCGCTCCCCTGAACCGTCTCCGGGTCCGGCACCATCCGGACGAACTCGGTCAGCGCGTCCAGGTCCATGCCGGCGTAGGTCCTCGGGATGGGGCGGAAGGTGTACGGCTGCTGGCTGATGCGGAGCAGTAGCGGGAGCGACGCCTGCTCGCCGGGTGCGACCGAGTCCAGCGGGGCGAGCATGACGTCCCCGGAGACCTCGAACACCCCGCCTACCAGCTCCAGCTCCTGGTAGGGCGGATGCGGCTCCGGAAGCGGTATCTCGACCTGGAGGTCGGTCACTGTCCCGTCGCCCTCGTTGGCGACTATCGCCCGAAGGAGCACCAGGGTGTCCAGGGGGGCGGTCCCCAGGGCTCTTGCGGCCAGCCAGCTCTCCAGCCACGGGTCGTCGTCCACGTTGCCCGCGGCGCTCTCGTAGACGACCCTGGCCTCCTCGAAGCGGCCGGCCACCTCGAGCAGCAGGGCGAGGTCCACCAGGGCCTGACCGCCCTCCCGAGCCGCCACCTCGGCGAAGAGCAGGGCCCTCTCGGGTATCTCGGTCATGCTTATCAGGGCTCGGCAGGAGTCGGCCGGCGAGTAGTCCGCCACCGTCAGTAGCGCCAGGAGCAGGATCATTGCCTCAGTCCCTCCACGGGGCTTATGGAGGCGGCCCTGAGGGCCGGGGCGCACGCGGCGGCCACGCTCAGGAGCAGGGCGGCGGCGGCGACCAGGGCGACGTCGGGGCCGTGGATATCCACCGGGATGCTCTCGTGGAAGGAGTAGACGTCCGGCAGGGAGATCGCCCCGGACTCCCCTATGAACCAGCAGCCGGCCAGCCCGAGGGCGACGCCCAGCAGCACCCCTGACAGGCCCACCAGGACCCCCTCCCAGAGGAAGACCCGGAAGACGAGTCCGTGTGTGGCGCCCATGGCCTTCAGCACGGAGACGTCCCGCCTGCGCTCCATGGCGGAGCGGGAGATGGTCCCGACTATGTTGAAGGTGGCCACCAGGATGATGAGCAGTATGGCCAGGAAGGCGCCCAGCCGCTCCAGCTTGATGGAGGCCGTCAGGTCGGGGTTCAGCTCGCGCCATGTCATCACCGAGGCGCCCTCCGGGATCAGTGGCGCCAGGTCCCGCTCCAGCCTGCGTATGTCCACCCCCGGCCCCTCCCGGATGCTGATGCCCGAGTAGCCGCCTCCCGGCAGGAACATCGAGCGGGCCAGGTCTATGTGTACCCAGGCCATGGTCTCGTCGTTGGGAGGAGAGCCGGTCTCCACCGCGGCGGTGAAGACGGCCCTGCCGATGGCGTACCCCCGGGAGGAGAAGAAGGCCTTCGGGGGGAAGACCAGCAGGGTGTCGCCCACTGCGTGCTGGACCCTCTCCGCCAGGTAGAGGCCGAGGACGATGCCGTCCCCTCCGCCCGCGCGCAGGGCGGGGCTGCCGTAGGAGAGGTGCTCGGCCATCCAGTCGTCCGCGAGGTCCCTCTCCGGGTCGATGCCCCGGACCACGCAGCCCGCGTCCAGACCGCGCGAGGGGAGCTGCAGGACGGCCTCCCCCTGGATGTAGGGGGACACCGCCTCGACGCCGGCAACCCCGGCGAGGGAGGCCAGGAGCGAGCTGTCGGCCTCGAGCGAGCCGCCGGAGTCGGGCAGCACCGTGAGCGGGGCGTCGACCGTCAGGATGCTCTCTCCGATGAAGCCCTCCAGGCCGGAGAGCACCCCCATGACCACCACGAGGGCCCCTACGCCCACGGCCACCCCGGCCATGCTCACAACCGTGGAGAAGGCGACCCGCCTCCTGCGGGGGTGTCTCCGCACGTACCGCCAGGCGAGAAGCCAGGAGAACCTGTTCATCCGACATACCTCCGAAGGTCGAATATGCCGCTCCGCCTTCCTCCGGGGGAGCCCCGGGAACCGCTCCTGCGGTGGCTTGTTGACTACTCTGGAAGGCAGTTGCGGCCGTGTCGCACCGGAAGTAGTTTCTCCACCTGCACGCAGGAAGGGAGCGGGCCGCTTGCATGTACTGGCACTGACGCTGGCTCTGCTCCGGTCTGTGGCCGGACTGCAGGACGACGGAGGCCCCGTGCGCCTGGTCTCGTCCACCGGCGGTGGCTGCACGCTGGATGTAGACGTGACCGTCGCCGCGTTCGTAGAGACCGGACAGGGCTGGATGATGGATGTGAGCGGGTTCGAGCCGTCCTTCGAGGAGGGCGACATCCTCAGGCCCTCGCTGACCCTGGTCATCCCGCTCCCTCCGGACGTTACGCCGGACCTCACCGTAACGCCCGGGGGATCCGTCCCGGTCGATCCGCCCGGGGCGCCGGCCTATGCTCCCGTGCAGCACGGTACCGGTCTGGCCACCTCCTGGCGGCCCTCCGAGCCGTCGACCGCAGCCGTCCCCCGTGACCTGGGCGAGCTGCGGGTGACCCGACTCGCCGGTACCAGGGTGGCGCTGGTCACTCTCTACCCGTTCACTTCCGCCAGCCCCTCCTCGGTCCCGGAGGGCCTCAGGGTGGAGCTCGAGTGGCCCGAGACGGCCGGCGGGGTGCCTGTCTCCGGTCCCCTGCTCCCAGGAGTCTGCCCGCCCGGGGTCCTCTTCTGGCCGGATTCCCCGGAGGATCCCGGGGAGAGCCCGTTCTGGGGGATGCCATGGGCGAGGATAGAGCTCTCCGGGAGCGGCCTCTACGCGCTTACCGGGAGCGAGCTCGACGCGGCAGGGTGCGAGCTGCTCGGCACGCCCTCCTCGTCGCTCAGGATGCTGACCGGCCCCGGCGTGCAGTACGACGTCGAGAAGCCGGGGGAGGAGCACCAGCCGGTCGAGGTGGCGCTGGAGGTAGTGGACGGAGGAGACGGGAGCTTCGACGCCGCCGACTCCCTCATCTGGTACGGAAGGGCCCTGGAGAGGCTCGTACCGAGCGGCATGCTCGGAATGGAGATGCTGAGCCACGCCTATGCCGAGCGGAACGTCTACTGGCTGACCTGGGGCGGCGGGGACGGACTGCGGATGACCCGGGAGGAGGCGCTGCCCGACGGCTCTCCGGAGGTGGGCCCTTCGCTGCCCCACTACGTATGGCAGGAGAGGGAGTACACCTGGCTCCCGCACCGGGAGACGCGTACGGGATGGGCCTGGACACAGCTCTTCGAGGGGGTGCCCGGCTTCTTCTACTTCAGCACGCCCTCCCCCGAAGGCGGCGGCACGCTGGCCGTCTCGCTGCTCACCGACGCCACAGGCCCGCACGAGGCCGTCTTCCAGCTGAACGGCTCCACCCTGGCTGAGACCAGCTGGGTCTACACCGGCGAGACCGAGCTCGTCTTCCGGGACCTGGAGCTGGACCCCTCGGTGAACCTGCTCAAGGTCACCTATGCAGATGGCCCCGGCCAGGTATGGCTGAACCATTTCCAGGTCTCCTACCCGCGGTCGCTGGACCCCGGCCGGGGAAGGCTTCTCCTCACCAACCCGCTGGTGGGTCCGCACACCCTCAGGCTGGGCGGTGCAGCCGAGGGATGCAGGCTGCTGGACCTTACCGACCCGTGCCGTCCGGTGGCGCTGGACGGCCGTCTGGCTGACGGCACGCTCTCCTTCTCCAGGGAGCTGGTACCCTCATCGGCCTTCATCATGGCCCGCCGGGACGACCTCCTCTTCCCCGACACGGTACTCGCCGACCCCCCCGGGCGGATACTCGGGACAGGCGTCTCCGGGGACGTAGCCGTGGTCTGCGCCGACACTCTCATGGGCTCCGCCCCGACCATAGAGGCCATCTACGCAGCCAGGGGGCTCTCCGCCGCAGTCGTCTCCCTCTCCGAGGTCTACGACGAGTTCGGACAGGGAGTGCCGGACCCGGGCGCCGTGAGGTCTTTCCTGCGCCACGCCCAGGAGAGCTGGCCCGAGCAGGTGCGGGCGCTGCTGCTGGTCGGCGACGGCACGTACGACCCGCTCATGAGGATCAGCGCGGTGCCCACCCTCATGCCGGTATGGATAGAGCTCGGCCACTCGGACGGCCTGGCCGCGGACGACTTCTACGCCATGACCCACGAGAGCAGCACCCTCCCGGAGCTGCCGGTCTCGAGGATACCCTCCTCCTCCCCGACGGAGCTCTCGGCCTACCTGGGCAGGCTCATCCGGTACGACTCCTCGCCGCCGTCCGGCGTATGGCGGGGGCGGGCCGTGCTGCTGGCCGACGACGAGTGGGGCCGCGGGTCGAACGTCGGCGAGAGGGTCCACACCTGGTCATGCGACTCCCTTGCCGAGAAGGTCATTCCCCGCCTGATGCAGCGGGACAAGCTCTACCTCGTCGAGTACCCGTGGCCGCCCGGCACCTCCCAGTACGGCATACACCCGGAGAAGCCGGAGGCGAGGGAGGACCTGGTGGAGCTGCTCGGGGAGGGCTGCGCCTCCCTCACCTTCTTCGGCCACGGCTCCTACGGGCAGATAGCCCACGAGAAGGTGCTCGTCTCCAGCGACGCGGACAGACTGGGCAATGGAGACAGGCTCCCGGTGGCCGTCTTCGCCAGCTGCGACGTGGCCCACTTCGACCTGGTCTCGGCGGACTGCATGTCGGAGGAGCTCCTGAACGCCGCGGGCGGTGGCGCCATAGCCGTCATAGCGGCCACCAGGGGAACCTACTCCTACAACAACGAGTACCTGTTCAAGAGCTACTACGAGGTCCTCTACGGCGAGGATGCCCCCACCATCGGCGAGGCCCTCTGGGCGGCGAAGGTCATGGGGACCGGGAGCTACTCCAACCACATGAAGTACGTAGTGCTCGGAGACGGAGGGCTCACACAGGTTCGGCCGGACGACGAAGGCTGCTCTCTGGTCGTCGAGGGAGACACCCTCAGGAGGGGGAGGATGGCCACGGTGGAGGCCGACATCGGCCGGGCGCAGTCGGCGATGGTCCGGGTCACGGAGAGCGGCGGCATTCGTACGTACAACTGTCTCGGCGGCATGGTCCTCGAGTACATGGGCTACGGAGCCCCGATCTACAGCGGCATGGTGCATGCGGAGGAGGGCCTGCTCAGCGCCGACTTCTTCGTTCCGGTGCAGGCCGATACCGGCTCCTGCGCCAGGGCCGGAGCATCCGGCCTGCCGGATGCCACCGTCGCCTGGCTGGAGTGGGTCGGCCTGGTGGACCGGGGGGGGTACAGGCAGGACGAGACGCCGCCGGAGGTGGATACCTGGATAGAGGGCTACCGTTACGACGACTCACCGGAGGTGCCCACGGACGCGACCCTCAGGATCGCGGCCACCGACTCCAGCGGGATATGCAGCATGGGGGGCGGCGCCGGCCGGTCGATACTCATGAGCCTCGACTCCCGGGGGCTCGACCTGAGCAGGTGGTTCCAGTACCTGCCCGACAGCTACACCAGTGGAGAGCTGAGCTATCCGCTCCCCGAGCTGGCCGAGGGGCCGCACCGCGCGGTGGTGGTCCTCTGGGACGGCGTTGGCAACTCGGCCAGGGACACGCTGGACTTCGTGACAGTAGACCTCGAGGAGAGGGCCCTCTCCGATGTCCTGGTGTACCCCAGCCCCGGTTGCGGCCGGCGCTGCTTCAGCTTCATGGCCGGGGCGGGGGGCACTGTCACCGTGAGCGTCTACACCGTCGCCGGCCGCCGCATATGGGAGCGCACGGTGGAGTGCGGGGCCGGCTACAACCAGGTCGTCTGGGACGGCCTCGACGCCGACGGGGACCCTCCGGCCACCGGAGCCTATATCTTCCGGGTGAGGCTGGAGGGTCCGGAAGGCTCCGGGAGCCATACGGGGGTCCTCGCCAACGTCAGGGAGGGCACATGACGACCGCCGGCGGGGGAGCGGCCCGGACCGCCATGGAGCAGGCGGCCACGCTGGTGGGTGAGGCTGGCGCCATAGTCGTATCCACCGGGGCCGGCATGTCCAGCGAGAGCGGCGTCAGGACCTTCAGGGGCAGGGACGGCTGGTGGCGCGAGCGGCGCGCGGAGGAGCTGGCGACACCGGAGGCCCTCAGGCGCGATCCCCGGCTCGTATGGGAGTGGTACGCCGAGCGACTTCTCGCCAGCCGGGAGCTGACGCCTCACCCCGGCTACGACGCCCTTGTGAGACTGGAGCGTGAGGGCGGCGCCAGGACCACCGTGGTGACCCAGAACGTCGACGGGCTCCACAGCCGCGCGGGCAGCCGGGACGTCGTAGAGCTGCACGGGAGCCTCCGCAGCGCCTCCTGCCTGGACCGCTGCGGGGAGGCGCCGGTGACGATTGACGGGGAGCTGCTCTCCGAGCTGCCGCCGAGGTGCCCCTGCGGGAGCCTGCTCAGGCCGGACGTCGTCCTCTTCGGGGAGCCGCTCCCGGAGGACTCGCTCAGGAGGGCGTTCAGGCTGGCCGCCAAATGCGACGTCATGCTGGTGGTCGGCACCTCCATGCTGGTCTACCCGGCGGCGGCCCTTCCGCACCTGGCGCTGGAGAGGAGCGTGCCCGTGGTCGAGGTCAACACCGATGCTACCTCGATCACCCGGCACCCCGGAGTGGTCCACCTCCTTGGCCCCGCCGGAGAGGTGCTCCCGGAGCTCCTGGCGGAGGCGGGGATATGAGCCCGGCGCTGCTGCTGGCCTCCATCCTCGCGCTGCCTCCGGCGTCCCCCCTCCTGCCCCCGGCGCAGCCGGTGACCGTGACCTCGCAGGAGCTCCCGGCGGTCGACCCGTCGGGCGGGTTCGCCGGCACCCTCCGCTTCGGCCCCCCTGCCGTGCATGACCTCGGGAGCGGCTCCTGCGTCTCGCTCCCGGGAGCCGCGCCGTCGGCCGGCCCGGGGAGCCCTCTCCGTCCGTCGGTGTTCCTCTACGTGCCGGTTCCCCCTTCGGCCGAGCCGGAGCTCACCTGGAGCGCCGGGCCGCTCATGCCTACCGGTCTGACCGGTACGGAGGCCAGGATGCCCGCGCTGGAGGGCACAGGCCTCGAAACGAGGGAGGTGACGGTCGAGCCGCTCCCCGACCGGGAGGAGGGGATGGCCGTCCTCCGGGAAGTGGTGCCCCTGGCCGGCGCGACGGTGGCGGTGGTGGAGGTGATGCCGGTGACGGACGGCGGCCGGTCGTACGCCACGACCGTCTTCGTCAGGCTCTCATGGGAGCCGGCCGCGGGAGGGCGCCCGGTATCCGGGAGCCGCCTGCTTTCGATGGTAGCGCCTTCGGGCACCCTCTACTGGCCGGCGGAGGAGAGGGAGAGTGAGAGCGTCTTCTGGGGCAGGCCCTGGGCCAGGCTGGCCGTGCCCTCCACGGGACCCTACGCGCTGTCCTTCGAGGACCTGGCGGCCGCCGGCTGCGAGGTGGAGGGCGCTGGCTGCGCCAGCCTCAGGATGCTGACCGGCCCCGGCCTGATGTTCCCGGACGACCCGGAGCCCTCCTGGACCGCCAGCGAGGTGGACATCGAGGTGGTGGACTCCGGTAGCGACGGCACCTTCGGCAGCGGAGACAGCATCAGGTTCATCGCCAGGGGTCTCTCCAGGTGGGAGCCCCGGGCCGGCGGTCCCGAGAGGGTCCAGCACAGGTACGCCACCCACAACGTCTACTGGCTGACCTGGGGAGGCGGGGAGGGGGGAAGGATGGGCTCCCTGGACGCCACCCCCGACGGCTCGCCGGACTGGGGCCCGGACATCGGGGTCTGGACCTGGCTTCGGGAGGAGGCCGCCTGGCAGCCGGAGTACGAGACCAGCACCGGATGGGTCTGGGACGAGCTCGAGGAGGGCTCCTCCCTGACGGTGGAGGGAGGCACCGGCGGAGCGTCAGCCACCGGGGACATAGTCGCCGAGGTGGCCATGCTCGGTACCGGTACCCACAAGGTCACGCTCTCGGTGGACGGTGAAGACGTGCTCACCGACACCTGGAGCGGCTCGGGCGACAGGGATCTCGCGGTCGAGGGGGTCACCATCCCCGGCTCGGGGACCCTCTCCGTATCCCTGGTGGAGGAGAGCAACCCCGAGACTATGCTCGGCCCGGTCAGCTTCACGCTGCGCCATCCGATGCCCCTCTCCCGGGTCGGCGGGATGAGGCTCCTGCCCGGCCTCTCCGGCAAGGGCGGGTACACCTTCACGGTGCCCGACGTCCCTTCCGGTACCCGCGTCTACGATGTCACCGACACGACGCGGCCCGATCTCCTGACCGGGGTCCAGTGGTCCGGCGACGGCCTCGTGTTCTCCGTGGAGGTGCTGGACTCCACCGGCCTGATGGTGGTGGAGCCCGGGGACTGGGCCAGGCCGGACACCATACGCCCGGCCTCGCCGGGAAGGCTCCTGGGGACCGTTGAAAGCGGAGACCGTCTGCTGGTCACCCACCCCTCGCTGCTGGAGGGGACGTGGGCGCTGTCCGCCGTGGCCTCCTCCATGGGCCGCGAGCCGGTGGTCGCCACCACCTCCGAGATATACGACGAGCTCGGTTTCGGAGTGGCGGACCCGGGTGCCATCAGGGCCGCGGTCCGATGGGCCATCGACGACTGGGAGCCGGGCCTCGAGGGGGTTCTGCTGGTGGGGGACGGCCACTACGACATGATGGGCCGCACCTACGCAACCCCGGTCATGGTCCCGCCATGGATAATGCTCGGCTCGAGGGAGCCCAGCGTCGACGACAACTACGTGATGGCCCATCCGGGGTCCTCGCTGCCGGAGGTTCCCATATCGAGGCTCCCGGTGGAGGATGCCTCGGAGCTGGGAGCCTGTACGGGCAAGCTGCTCGGGTACCTCGACGGCTCCGCCGGCGGCGGCTGGACGAACCGGGCCATGGTCGTGGCCGACGACGAGTGGGGGCAGGGCGGCTCCGTGAACGAGACGGAGCACACCCTCGACTGCGAGACGATCGCGGAGGAGGTCCTGCCGAGGAGCACCTCCAGGACGAAGTTCTACATGATAGAGTACCCCTGGCCCCCGGGGACCACGCCGGACGGGCCTCACCCGCTCAAGCCGGAGGCCCGGGCAGACCTCATCGAGACCATCTCCCGGGGTCACGCCACGCTCCTCTACCTGGGCCACGGCGCCCAGACCCTGATAGCGCACGAGAAGCTGATGCTGGCCTCGGACGTCTCCAGCCTCACCAACGACGGGCGACTCTCCGCCTCCTTCTGGGGCACATGCGACGTCGGAAGGTTCGACTCCCCCGGTGCCGACGCCATAGGCGAGGAGATGGTGCTGCACCCGGCCGGCGGCTCGATAGTATCCGTCGCCGCCACCAGGGGGACCTTCGGGCACAACAACTACTCACTCTTCAGAGGGCTGCTGGACTCCCTCTATGCGATGCCTGACCTCACGGTGGCGGACGCCCTCTGGGAGGCCAAGCTGGCGCAGGCCGGATCCTACGCCAGCAACAACAGGCTCTACGTCCTCTTCGGCTACGGCGACATGCCGCTGAGACTGCCCGGCTCGGACAGCCTGCTGTCGGTCGAGGGGGATACGATGCTCTCCGGAGAGATGAACGCGCTCTCCCTCTCCGGCCTGCAGGAGGACGGCCTTGCCGTAGTCGAGATACTCGAGTCCTCCGTCCGGGACGTCTACACCTGTCTCGGCGGCGCCGAGCTGGAGTGGCTCAGGTACGGCGGCGTCGCCTTCCGGGGGTCCCAGGACGCGATCGGGGGAGGTTTCGAGCTGAGCTGCTTCGTGCCCTACCAGTCCAGGGTCGGCGAGCTCGCCAGGGCCTCCGCGACCATCCTCTCAGGCAGCAGCACCCTCGTGTCCGCCCTGGACCCGACCGTTCTGGCCCAGGGCTCCCCCTCCGGCGGAGACGTCCAAGGGCCGGATGTGAGCATGTGGATAGCCGGATACGAGGGGGTGGAGGACCCGGGCGTCACCGGCGACGTGGTGCTGGAGGCCGTCCTGTCCGACGAGAGCGGCATCTGCTTCCTCGGCGGCTCCGGACGGCAGCTGACCCTCTTCACCGACGGTACCGGCACCGACGTCGGGGAGCACTTCCTCTACGAGAGGGGGAGCGCCACCACCGGGAGGCTCACGGTGCCTGTGGAGGAGCTGGTGGAGGGCGACCACAGGTTCATCCTCTGGAGCTTCGACGGGCTGGGCAACGGGGCCAGGGACACCCTCGACTTCCACACGGTGAGCGGGTCGGACCTGGGCCTCTCGGAGGTGCTGGTCTACCCCAACCCGGGGGACGGCCTCCGCTGCTTCAGCTTCAGGGTGACCGAGGCGAGCACCGTCTCGGTCTCCGTCTACACCATCGCCGGCAGGCGGGTCGAGCAGATCTCCGCCTCCTGCGGACAGGGATACAACCAGGTTCTCTGGGACGGGCTCGACAGGGACGGCGACCCCCTGGCCACCGGCTCGTACATCTACTCGATAGAGGCAACCGCGTCCGGCTCGAGCGTGTTCGACAGGACCGCTTCCGAGACCGGGGTGCTGGTCGTCGTCCGCGAGGGGGAGGTACCGCTGTGAGCAGGGACGGGGGCGGTGACGCCAAGATAAGATGGCTGTGGGAGCAGGTGGAGAGGGCCAGGGAGGATGACGACCCGGAGAGGGCGAGGGAGAGCCTGGAGAGGCTGCTGGCCGACCCGGCCGTGAGGGGAACCTCCGACGAGGACCTGGCCATGCTGAGCCTCTCCCAGCTGGACCTCGACGAGGGGAGGGCAAGGGACGTCTCACTGCGGCTGGCCGACTTCGAGTGGCACGGTGTACCCAGCCCCGCCGGCCTCCTGCTGGCCTCGGACATCTACCTGAAGCTGGAGTGGTTCCCCCAGGCCAGGGAGGCGCTGGAGGCCTACCTCGAGCTGCTGCCGGAGGACCTCGACGCCCGGAGGAAGCTGGGGCTGGTCCTGCTCATGTCGGACGAGGACGCCGAGGCGGAGAGGCTCCTGGTGGGGGTCTCCCGGAGGGAGCGGAGCAGGGTGCCGGCCACCCTGACCTACCTCGCCCTGCTGGAGGCCAAGAGGGGGAGGCTCGAGGAGAGCCTCCACCTCCTGCTGCAGGCCAGGGACCTGGCGCCGTTCGACAGGCGGATAGAGCACACGCTCCTCCGCATCGAGGCGCTGCGGGTGAGCCTGAAGCGGAAGGCCCTGGACAGCTCCGGGCTCTCCCTGGAAGACGTGGTGGCCGGGATGGTGAGCGGCATGCTGGAGCTGCACGGTTACTCGCGGGACATGGCCCGGAGGGCCAGGGAGGTATGGACGGCGTTCTGCAGCCGGGTCAGCCCCACGGGCAGGAAGCCTGCCATCTGGGCCGCAGCCCTGGAGTACTCCGTCACCCGCTCCGGGCCGCACTTCACACAGGAGCAGCTCGCCTCCGAGTACGGCGTCTCCGCCAGCCAGCTGAGGGATCACTACCATGCCCTTCTCGAGGCGATCGAGCCGGAGCTCCTCGATGGCGGCAACCTGCTGACCGAGACCGAGGCGGCCGGCTCGGGGCTCTCCAGGCTGGTCAGGCGGGAGGAGCTCTCCGAGGTCATCGCCTCCGCCGCCGCCGATCTCGAGCGCTTCTCCGGACCCGGCGAGCTCTGCGACTGGGTCTGGGAGAGGATAGAGCCGGCGGGCGAGAACGAGCGCAGGGAGATAGAGTCGTTCCTCGGATACATATGGAGCAGGAGGACCACCGAGGGCTGACAGCCGATTTCGCTCCGTCGAGACGACCCGGTTATATTACCTGCTCTGCGCGAGATGATTCCCACCTCAGGAGGAAGGGGTCCGATGAACTCCGACAAGTACGTCTATTACTTCGGCGAGAGCGGCACCGACGGCGGCAGGGAGATGAAGGAGCTGCTCGGGGGCAAGGGCGCCAACCTGGCCGAGATGACCAGGATAGGTCTGCCGGTACCGCCGGGGTTCACGATAACGACCGAGGCCTGTCAGCTCTTCAGCAGGCTCGACGGCGACTGGCCGGAGGGTATGGAGGAGCAGGTGAGGGAGGCCCTCTCCAGGCTGGAGGAGGAGAACGGCAGGGAGCTGGGCGACCCCTCGGACCCGCTGCTGGTCTCCGTGCGCAGCGGAGCGGCGATCTCGATGCCGGGGATGATGGATACCGTGCTGAACCTCGGGCTCAACACGGATACGCTGAAGGGCCTGGCGGAGAGATCCGGCAATCCCAGGTTCGCCTGGGACTCGTACAGGCGCTTCGTGCAGATGTTCGGCGATGTCGTCATGGGTGTCCCTCACGGGGAGTTCGAGAGGGAGCTCCAGGCGGTCAAGGACGACCGTGGCGTCGAGCTGGACACCGAGCTCGGCGAGAACGACCTGAAGGAGGTGGTGGACCGCTTCCTCGCGCTCTACACCAGGCACATCGGCGAGGACTTCCCGCAGGACCCGTGGGAGCAGCTCAGGCTCTCCATCAACGCCGTCTTCGGCTCCTGGAACAACCCCAGGGCCATCCGGTACCGCGAGCTCAACGAGATCCGGGGGCTGCTCGGCACGGCGGTCAACGTCCAGACCATGGTCTTCGGCAACATGGGGGAGAGCTCCGGCACGGGCGTCTGCTTCACCCGTGACCCGGCGACCGGCCGCAACGAGCTCTACGGGGAGTACCTGATGAACGCGCAGGGCGAGGACGTGGTGGCCGGGACAAGGACGCCCAGGCCGATAGCCACCATGCGCGACGCCGACCCGGCCGCCTACGACAGGCTTATGGAGATACGGGGCATCCTGGAGAGCCACTACAGGGACATGCAGGACGTGGAGTTCACCATCATGGACGGCAGGCTCTACATCCTCCAGACGAGGACGGGCAAGAGGACCGTCTTCGCCGCCCTCAACATGGCGGTCGACATGGAGGAGGAGGGTCTCATAGACCGCGCTACAGCCGTCATGAGGGTGCCATCGCTCGGCTTCAACCAGCTCTTCGCGCCGGTGCTGGACCAGCAGGGCAAGAAGAGCGCCCGGCTCCTGACGAAGGGCCTCAACGCCTCCCCGGGAGGCGCCTGCGGCAGGGCCGTCTTCACCGCCGAGGAAGCGGAGAGCTGGGCCGCAAGGGGCGAGGACGTGATTCTCTGCCGCCAGGAGACCAGCCCGGAGGACATCGGCGGGATGGCGGTAGCCCGGGGCATCCTCACCGCCAGGGGCGGCATGACCTCCCATGCGGCCGTGGTCGCCCGGGGGATGGGCAAGCCGTGCGTCGCGGGCGCGGGCGAGCTGCGCATCGACTCCCCTGAACGCCGCATGACCTGCGGAGACGCGGTCATCGAGGAGGGCGACGTAATCGCGCTAGACGGCTTCGTCGGAGAGGTCTACGCCGGGGAGGTCAGCGTCGAGCCCTCCGAGATAGTGCAGGTCCTCCGGGGCAACATGGCCGAGGAGGACTCGGAGCTCTTCGCGAAGTACTCCATGCTCGTAGGCTGGGCCGACGATGCCCGAAGGCTCGGGGTCAGGACCAACGCCGACACTCCGAAGGACACCGAGATGGCGGTTCTCTTCGGCGCTGAGGGCATAGGGCTCTGCAGGACGGAGCACATGTTCTTCGAGGGGGACAGGATAGTCTCCTTCAGGAAGCTCATCCTGGTCGCGGAGAGGGTCAGGCGTCTCCGGAGGCGCCTCGAGGCGGCCACCGGCGACACCTCCGCCATCGAGCGGGAGCTGGAGAGGCCCCTCTCCGTCTACGACGAGGCGCTGGAGGAGCTCCTGCCGCTGCAGAGGGGCGACTTCGAGGGCATATTCCGAGCCCTCGAAGGGCGGCCCTGCACCGTACGGCTCCTCGACCCGCCGCTTCACGAGTTCCTCCCCTCCGACGAGGCCGGGCAGGCCGAGACGGCCAGGGTCATGGGGATAACCGCCGGAGAGGTCCGGGAGACGGTCGAGTCCCTCGAGGAGTTCAACCCCATGATGGGGCACCGGGGCTGCAGGCTCGGCCTCTCCTACCCGGAGGTCTCCGACATGCAGGTGCGGGCGATCATGGAGGCGGCCATAAACGTCTCCCGGGAGGGCATCGAGGTCCACCCGGAGATAATGATTCCCCTCGTCGGTCACTGGATGGAGCTTGACATCTCCCGCAGGAGGGCGCAGGAGGTCATCGACCGGGTTCTCTCGGAGAACGGTCTCTCAAGCGGCGACATCGACTACAGGATAGGCACCATGATAGAGGTGCCCAGGGCGGCGGTAACCGCCGACCGGGTGGCCGAGTACGCCGACTTCTTCAGCTTCGGAACCAACGACCTCACCCAGATGGGCTGCGGCTTCTCCCGGGACGACTCCGGGGAGTTCCTGGCGGACTACGTCTCCATGGGCATCTACGACCGGGACCCCTTCGCATCCATAGACGTCGCCGGCGTTGGCGGGCTCGTCGAGCTGGCCGTCGAGCGGGGCAGGAGCAGGAAGCCCGACCTGAAGATAGGCGTATGCGGAGAGCACGGCGGAGACCCGCCCTCCATACGCTTCTTCGACCGGGCCGGGCTCGACTACGTCTCCTGCTCCCCCTACCGGGTCCCGGTAGCCAGGCTGGCCGCGGCACAGGCCGCCCTCTCGCCGGAGGGGTCCGGCTGACCCATGCCCTCCTCCGGTAGGAAGGTGCTGCTGGCCGACGGCGACACCGGGCTGCTGGGGGTCCTCGGCCGGGTCCTCGACATGGAGGGCTGGGACGTCCACAGCCTGCAGGACGGTGTCGACCTCATCGGGAGGGCTCTCACCGAGGAGCCCTCCCTGGTCGTATGCGGCTACTTCCTCCCCGGTCTGGGTGGTCTGCGGGTGTGCCGCTACCTGAAGAGCGAGCCGGTGACCGCCCATGTCCCCTTCGTGCTGCTCGTACCGGGCCTGGACGGAGCGCTGAGGCTCAGGGCCGACTGGGCCGGTGTCGACCGGGTCGTAGAGCTCCCGGTCAGGCCGGAGGCGTTCGCCTCCGTCTGCGAGGAGCTGACGAGCGGCCGGCCGCATAAGGTGGAGGGTCTCTCCAGCATGGCCACCAGGCCGCCCGGCAGGGAGGCGATACTGGACATGCTCTGCCTCTATCTCGAGGACAGGGTGAACCGCCTGGAGGCCACCTGGAAGCTGACGGAGGAGCTGGGCAGGACCCTGAGCGTCCGGGACATCTTCCGGCGGCTGGTGAACGGAGTGCTGGCCGGTCTGGGCTTCGACAGGGTCTGGGTCTCCAGGTACGTATCGGAGACCGACGAGCTGGTCACCGAGAGCTGCAGGGGAAGGAACCTCAGCGGGGTGCCGGACTCGATATACGTCAGGGAGCACGCAGACCTCCCCGCCGGCCTGGCCATAAGGGAGCTCCGCCAGGTGCGGGCGGTCGACCTCGACCTGCCCGAGGAGAGGCTCTGGTGGGAGGGGACCATAGACTACGTGGACACCCCGCTCTTCGCGGCCCGCAGGGCCATAGGCCTCATCCGCTGCGACCGGTCCGTATCGGGCAGGCGAACAGGTCGGGGCGACCTGGAGGCTCTCAGGCACATCGCCGCCCACACCTCCGAGGCCATACTGAACGCAACGGTCCTTCAGGAGGTCACCGAGGAGCGTGAGCAGATGTCCGCCATCATGGACAGCCTGGAGGCGGGCATACTGGTCGTGGACGGGTCGGGGATGCTCATCCGCGTCAACCGGAGGGCGAGGGAGATGTTCGGGCGCAACGAGGAGGAGCTCCTCGGACGGGAGCTCCGGCAGGCCCTGCCGGTCCTCTCGGGCGGAGACACCGGCTGGGAGAGGGCCATGGGGGAGACCGCCCAGGTCACGGAGAGCATAGTCCGGGTGGAGCGGCACGGCCCGGAGCCCTCCTTCGTGCTGAACGTCAGCTACATCCCCTTCAGGCGCGGCGGGCACTTCGCCGGCGTGGTGCTCATGGCCGAGGACGTCACCGAGGGTCACGCCCTGAGGGAGAGCCTCAGGCGCAGGAACGAGGAGCTGGAGGCCATATCGGTGATCGGGAGGGAGATGAACTCCTCGCAGGACCTGGACGAGATATGCAGGAAGGTCCTCGAGGCGGTCAGGAGGTTCTTCCCGGACGAGGCGGTCTCCGTTCTCATGACCGACGGACGGAGGGAGGAGGTGGTCCCCGATGCCATGAGGGCTGCGGTGACCGCCGGCTACGACGCGGAGCAGGACCCCAGGGGGGCCAGGATAATGATAAACGAGCCCGGCGGTCTGGAGGGGATCGAGGAGGAGAGCGGGGAGTACACCAAGGGCGCCATCGCCACCGCGGTCGCCTCTGGCAGGGTCGTCAACGTGCGTGACGCCAGGGAGGACGAGAGGTACGTCGAGAATCTCAGGGGAACCAGGAGCGAGC
This sequence comes from uncultured bacterium, assembly GCA_964423505.1. Taxonomy (GTDB): domain Bacteria; phylum Fermentibacterota; class Fermentibacteria; order Fermentibacterales; family JCC-6; genus CAYREX01. The sequence continues at coordinate 52,469 of CAYREX010000014.1, forward strand.
TGGTGGTTCCCATGATGGTGCAGGACAGGGTGGTTGGCGCCATTGACATACAGAGCACCCGAAGGGCCCGGTTCACCCCCGAGAGCGAGCGAACGGTGAAGACCCTGGCCAACCATGCGGCGACCGCGGTGGAGAACGCGGTTCTCAACTCCCGCATACTGGAGATGGCCAAGAGGGACCGGCTGACCGGCCTCGGGAACCTGCGACTCTTCGAGGAGAAGCTGGAGGAGGAGCTCCTCCGGACAAGGCGGTCCAACATGCCCTTCTCCCTCATCATGATGGACATAGACGACTTCAAGCACTACAACGACTCCTGGGGTCACCCGATGGGCAACTCCCTGCTGCGGACGGTCGTCCGGGCGATGGAATCGGCGATCAGGGAGGTGGACCAGCTCATCAGGTACGGCGGCGAGGAGTTCGTCTGCATACTCCCCTTCACGGGGGAGAGGGAGGCGGCCGAGGTGGCCGAGAGGATAAGGAAGGCAGTCGTGCAGGCCAGCGAGGACATTCCCCACGCCGGGGAGCAGCCTCTCGGGATGGTGAGCATCAGCCTGGGCGTCTCGACCTTCCTGACGGACGTCGGAGACCCGGACCTGCTGCTCAGGTACGCCGACCAGCGCATGTACATAGCCAAGTCGTCCGGGAAGAACAGGGTGGTCGCCCCCTCGCTGGGCAACTGCCAGTTCGCGACATGACCGGCTCAGGTCGGGAGGGACCCGCTCCGGCCGTCGACGTCGTCCTGAGAGGCGGCTTCGAGGGTTACGATCGCGCGGCGGTCAGGGCCGCCCTGGAGGAGATGGTCCCGCTGGCCGGTGGATGGCCGGAGGGAGCCGTCCACGGCGCTACGGTGCTGCTGAAGGTGAACATGCTCTCGGCCAAGTCGCCGGAGAGGGGCATAACAACCCACCCGGCAGTGGTGGGCGCCCTGGCCGAGATACTCCTCGACAGGGGATGCAGGGTCCAGGTGGGCGACAGCCCCGGCGGCGCCGTGAAGGGCGTCGAGCGCTACTTCCGCAACTGCGGCTACATGGAGCTGGCCGAGGAGCTGGACATCGAGCTCGTCAACTTCGAGGCGGCCGGCTCCACCCGGATGGAGGGGAGGCTGGGCAGCTACAGCATCGCGAGGCCGGTCCTGGACTGCGACGTGCTCGTCAACGTCTGCAAGCTGAAGACCCACGCCTACTGCCGGCTCACCTGCGCCGTCAAGAACATGTTCGGGGCCGTTCCCGGTCTCGCCAAGGCCATGATGCACAGCTTCGCCCCCCGCCCGGCAGACCTCTCCGCCCGCATCGCGGACATCTATCGCCTGGTGACGCCGGACCTCACGGTGATGGACGCGATACTCGCCATGGACGGGAAGGGCCCCAGCACCGACGGCGACCCGAGGTGGGACGGCCTGCTCGGCGTCGCTGTCGACGGGGTCTGCCTGGACACGGTGGTCTCCAGGGCGGTGGGCCTCGAGCCCATGATGCTGCATACGACCCGCGCCGCCCGGGGCATGGGACTGGGCAGGCCGGAAGATGACATCACGGTGGACGCACCCGAGGACCTTGACCTGACGGATTTCAGGGTGCCCGGCAGGAGCTTCTACAACATGCTCCCCAGGTTCGCGGGGAGCCTGGTCAGATGGCTCTTCAAGAGGCCGCCCAGGGCAGGCGGGCGGTGCACCGGGTGCGGGCTCTGCGCCAGGTCCTGCCCGGTGGGGGCGATAGACATGGCCACGGGCCGGGCGGTGATGAGCAGGAGGAAGTGCATCATGTGCCTCTGCTGCCACGAGGTCTGCCCGGAGCGTGCGATAAGCATCAGGGTCCCGTTCGGGGGGGGCTGAGATGGGCAGGCGGGGAGGCATCGGTCATCGCCTTGAATACGCGGCGGTCCGGGCGACGGCGTTCCTGGTCGGCCTTCTGCCCCTCCGCCTGGCCCTGGCCTTCGGCTCCGCGCTGGGTGCCTTCGCCTGGCTGGTGCTCCGGGTGAGGCGCGGCGTCGTGCTGACCAACCTGGAGCTGGCCTTCCCCGGCAGCGACGAGGCCTGGAGGCGCAGGACCGCCCTCCGGTCCTACGTAAACGTGGGCCGCTTCGTGATGGAGCTGGCCAGGCAGGAGAGGCTGGGGCCGAAGTGGCTGGAGAGGCATGTCGGCGTCGCCGACCGGGAGGCCCTGGAGAGGGTCCGGGCCGGTGGGGGAGCCCTGCTGATAACCGGGCACTTCGGCAACTGGGAGCTGATGGGCGTGGCGCTCGCTCACTTCCTGGGAGACGTCTCCTTCCTGGTGGGCAGGCAGAGCAATCCCTACGTCGACCGGTGGATAAACCACCTGCGCTCCTCCATGGGGATCACCCTCTACGGCAAGAGGTCGGCCGTCAGGGGGGTCGTCGACTCGCTCGGGAGAGGCGGGTACGTCTGCTGGCTCTCAGACCAGGACGCGAGAGACGCCGGGATCATGGTCGACTTCTTCGGCAGAGCCGCATCCACACCGAGGGGTGCCGCCCTCTTCTCCGTGAAGAGGAACGCTCCGGTGGTACCGGTCTTCCTAGAGCGCACCGGCGGTGGCCCGAACCACCGACTCATCGTCGGAGAGCCCATCCGGCCGCCCGAGGGGCTCCCGGCCGCCGAGGCGGAGCTCGCGGTGACCCGGGAGTACACCCGCAGGATAGAGGAGGCGGTACGGGAGAGGCCGGACATGTACTGGTGGGCGCACAGGCGATGGAAGTCCTCCGGGCTCTACGACGCCCCGAGGCGGGGCGACCATCCGGCGAGGATTGAGGAGAGAGGTCCGAATTGAAGAGCAGAGTGGCAGTTCTGAAGACGAGCCCGGAGAGGGTCCTGGCGGACTACGCCCGGCTCATGCGGAGCATCGATTACCTGGACGTGCTGGACCGGAGCGCGGAGGTCCTTCTCAAGATCAACGTCTCGTGGCACCACTGGTACCCGGCCTGCTCCACCACCCCCTGGCAGCTGGACGGCGTCATCAGGACTCTCCTCGACGACGGCTTCGAGAGGGAGAGGCTGATATCGACGCACAACAGGACCGTGGTGGTCAGCGACAGGGTGGGCGAGCTGGGGAACAACCTGAAGCAGGTGGACGAGGACCTCCACGGCATCGGCAAGGTCCGCCTCTACGAGGAGCCGGTGAAGTGGGTCCGCTACGAGCCGAAGAAGCCCTTCCGGGTCCTCGGGGACATCTTCCCCGACGGGGTGAGGATACCGGACGTGCTCATCGGCAGGAACATCATCCACCTTCCCACGGTCAAGACCCACGTCTTCACGACCATAACCGGCGCGATGAAGAACGCCTTCGGCGGCCTGCTCTCCGAGCGCAGGCATTGGACCCACTCGGTGATACACGAGACGCTGGTGGACCTGCTTCGGATCCAGAAGGACATCCATCCGGGGATACTCGCCGTCATGGACGGCACCTTCGCAGGTGAGGGCCCCGGACCCCGGGCCATGATACCCCACGTCAAGAACTACATCCTCGCCTCGGCCGACCAGGTGGCCATAGACGCGATCAGCGCGAAGATGCAGGGCTTCGACCCGATGCGGCTCGACTTCATAAGGCTGGCTCACGAGGAGGGCCTCGGCGTGGGCGACCCGAGGGACATAGAGGTGGTCGGCGAGGACATATCGGACGTCGACTTCGGCTTCGTCCAGACCGACACCTTCGCCAGCAGGGGGCAGAAGATGATATACCACGGCTGGCTGAAGCCCTTCGAGAGGCTCCTGCTGCGCAGCCCCATAGTCCCGTGGTCGTACATGGCCAGCCGCTTCTACCACGACGTTCTATGGCTCAACGCGGTGGGCAGGAAGAGGATCAGGTGGGCCAGGGAGACCGGGTGGGGCAGGCTCTTCCAGAGGTACTCCTCCGTCGAGTCGATGCCGCCCATGGTCAGGACAGCGGAACGGGAGGACGGTTGAGCCGCAGGCAGGCCGTGCTCGGCTGCGGGAGGTGGGGAGGCTTCCACCTCTGGTACGGCTCCAGGGCCGGCAACGCCGTCCTGGGCTGGGAGCCGGACCCGGAGCGCCTGCGGAGCCTGCGGGAGACCGGGAGCACCGGCTACCACGAGCTCCCCGGGGACGTCCGTCTGACCGCCGACCTGGCGGATGTGGAGGGGAGCGACCTCCTCCTCGCGGCCCTCCCCTCTCAGTTCTTCGGTCCGGTGGCGGCGGAGCTGGCCGGTCTGGACCTCTCCCGGACCGACCTGGTCCTCTGCATGAAGGGTCTGGAGAGGGGGACGGGCGAGCGGATGTCCGGCGTGGCCGCCCGTGAGGGGGTCCGCTCCAGGAGCGTGGTGGCCCTGCTCGGGCCGGGTCACCCGGAGCAGCTCGTCGCCGGGGTGCCGAGCTGCATGATACTCGCTTCCGAGTCGGAGGCGGCCGCTCTGCGGGTTTCCGAGGCGCTCGCCGGCGACCTGGTGCGTCTCTACCGCTCCAGGGACCTCTGCGGCTGCGAGCTGGGCGCGGCGGCCAAGAACGTGATGGGCCTCGCCGGAGGCATGCTGGACGGCATGGGCATGGGCGGTCTGAAGGGGGCCCTGATCGCCAGGGCTCCCCAGGAGGTCGCGAGGCTGGTGGCGGCCGCCGGCGGCGACTGGAGGAGCGTCTACGGACTCTCCCACCTCGGCGACTACGAGGCCACCCTGTTCTCCCCGCACAGCAGGAACCGCCTCTACGGAGAGCTCCTGGCAACCGGGGGCGATACCTCCGCGGTCGGTCTCGCGGAGGGCGTGGAGACCTCCGGGGCCATCCTGGACCTGGCCCGACGTCTGGAAGTCGAGATGCCCATTACCGCCACGGTCAGGGCCATCATCGACGGTGAGCTCTCCACCTCCGAGGCCATTGGGACGCTCTTCGGGAGGCCGGAGAAGGAGGAGTTCCCGGAGACCTTCAACTGAGTCGCTGAAGGGAGCGGAGCTGGACCACGTTCGTCGATGCTACCTGGACAACCTGACCCTGGCGCTGCCCTGCGACGAGGCCGGGGCGGCCTTCCTCCGGTCACTGGAGCGGGGTGGCGGGTGCGTCAGCAGCGCCAACGCGCCTGGCCGCAGGGCCATGGAGAGGCTGGAGCTGGCCTCGGAAGCTCTGGCCGGTCTGCTGGGAGCTGCGGAGGTCCGCCTGCAGCCCGACGGCGGGACGGCCTGCGCCATGGCGGTCCTCTCCATGGGGCGGGAGGCGAGGGAGCGCGGCCGTCCTCTGGTCATCGCCTCCCCCTTCGAGCCGGTGCCGGTGGTCTCCGCCCTCAGGAGGCTCTCCGCCGAGGGCTCCGACGTGAGGGTGGTCGAGACCGGCGGAGCTCCCCTGGTGGAGCCCGGAGCTCTCTCGGAAGCCCTGGAGGGTGAGGACGGGGCAGGCCTGGTGACAGTTGCCTGGGCCAGCGGGGTTACGGCGGTGGTACAGCCGGTGGAGGACCTCGCCCGGATAGCCTCCCGGGCGGGAGCGCAGCTCTTCGCCGACGCCAGGTACGCCTGCGGCAGGTTGGAGCTGGATCTCGCGGCTTCCGGCGTCGACGCCGCAGTTGTGGACTCCCCGGCGACGGGAGCTCCCCCCGGAGCATCCGCCATAGTCCTCAGGGAGCCGCGCGCGGGTCTGCTGGAGCATGCGCCGGAGCTGCACGGATCGGTCTGGCTGCCTGCCGTCGAGGGACTCCTGGCAGCCCTCTCGGTCCTGACCGCCGGCATCGCCCCGAGGGCCAGGATGGCCGAGCATCTGGTGGAGGACGTTCTCACGGGGCTCTCCACGAACCGTGTGGAGTACGGGATCGTGGGGAATGGCGCACCGAGGCTGCCCGGCGCCGCGCTTCTCCGGCTCGCGGACCCCCCGCCGAGGCTCCACGCCATGCTCGAGGAGGACGGAATGGTCCTGCCGGCCCCACGCAGCCCGGAGAGGAGGGCCCAGCTACGGGCTCTCGGACTGGGCGAGCCGGACCCGGACGGCTTCCTGGGCTTCGCGACGAGCCCTTCGAGCACCATAGTAGACGCCGAGATGCTTGTTCGCTCGGTCGTGCGGGCCTACTGCGCAGGGGAGGTGTCATCGTGAGTGCAGCGGGTGCGGCCGCGTTGCTGCTCCTGTCGCTTGCCGGCAACTCCGTCTCGGGGACCGCCGGATGCAGGTACTTCTGGATGGTCAGGGACGACCTGGAGACGGCGGCCTCCATCGACTCGATGGTCGACCTGGCCGTATCCTGCGGCGCCAACGGTCTCGTGGCCCAGGTGGTGGGCAGGGGGGAGAGCTACTACGAGTCGGACATACTCCCGGAGGCGACCTTCCAGCAGGGGCTGGACCCACTGGCTTATCTCATCGCGAGGGCGAGGCCGGCCGGGCTGGAGGTCCACGCCTGGGTCAACGCCTACCTGGTCTGGTCCGCGCCGCTTCCACCCCGGGACACCGCTCACGTGTGGCACGCCCATCCCGACTGGTTCATGACCGACAGGGAGGGGCGCTCCACCAGGAGCTACACGGATGCCGAGCTCGATGCCGCCGGCATAGTCGGCGCAACCCTCTCCCCGGCGCTGCCGGAGGTCCGCGCATGGCTGGCCGACATCGCCTCCGAGATAGCGGGCGGCTACGCCGTGGACGGCATACACCTGGACTACATACGTTACCCGGGGCCGTCGTTCGGCTTCGAGCCGGAGGCCACGGGGGCCTTCCAGATGGACACCGGGCTCGATCCCACTCCCCTGGCCCGCGGCTACGGGATGACCGAGGTCCTGCAGGAGGCCTGGAGGGAATGGAGAACCGAGCAGGTCACCCTGACAGTGGAGACGGTACGAAGCGCCCTCCGGGCGGAGGCGCCGGGCATGCCCCTCTCGTGCGCGGTCATGGCCGACCCGGACGAGGCCCTCTCGGTCTGGTGCTGCGACTGGGGCGGATGGCTGGAGGAGGGGCTGGTGGACTTCGTGTGCACCATGGCCTATACCACCAGCAGCGAGAGGGCCGTCGAGCTGGCGGAGGAGGGCACGGAGACCGGAGGCGAGAGGGTCGTCCACGGTATCGGCGTCTTCAACCAGCCGGTCTCCTCCGCCCTGGTCGGCGCGGAGGCGGCCCTGGGTCTCGGTGCGGGAGGAGTGTGCGTGTTCAGCATAGGCAGCATGCCCCGCGAGGACGCCCGGCTGCTCAGGGAGCTCTGGGAGGGCGGCGGCAGGCCATCGCGCCCGATGGGCTACTCGGTCTTCTCGAGACCGGCCCCCCGTCCGGAAGGCGGCGAGTGACGTGAGGCTCGCGGTCCTGGCAAGCGGCAGCAGGGGGAACGCCGTCGCGGTAGAGCACGACGGTGAGGTGATCCTCGTAGACGCAGGGCTCAGTGGAAAGCAGCACGCGGCCAGGATGGCCGGCTCCGGCCTCCGGGGGACCAGACCCGTGGCCCTCCTGCTCAGTCACGAGCACTCGGACCACGTCTCCGGGGCGGGGGTCGTGGCCAGGAGGTACGGGGTCCCGGTCTTCGGGACGGAGGGGACCCTCTCCGCGGTCTGGCGGAAGCTGGGCAGGGTGCCCGGCACACAGGTTCTGCCCTGCGGCACCACGGAGGAGATAGGTCCTTTCGAGGTAACCTCCTTCAGCCTCCCCCACGATGCGGCGGACCCGAGCGGCTACGTCATAGCCTGCGGCGGTGTCAGCGTGGGCATCGCGACGGACCTGGGCTGCGCCGGGCCGCTCCTCGTGGCCAGCCTCCGCCGCTGCGCCGCCCTGGTGCTGGAGTTCAACCATGACGAGGACATGCTGTGGGGAGGGAGCTACCCGTGGCCCCTGAAACAGCGGATAGCATCCTCCACCGGTCACCTCTCCAACGACGCGGCCTCCGAGCTCCTGGCATCGGTTGCCGGTGATGACCTCTCGGTCTGCGTGCTGGCCCATCTGAGCCAGGAGAACAACAGGCCGGACCTGGCGGAGACGGCCTCGCGCAGGGTGGCCCCTCGACGGACGCTGGTGATGGCAGGGATGCAGGACGAGCCGCTCGAGGCCGTCACGGTCCGTTAGGCCCGCGGCAACGTATAGGAGGACGATTTGAGATACGCTCTGGCGCTGCTTCTCGCGGTGATCGCGGTGACGGCCGCCCTGGACCTCCAGGTCCTGCTGTCGGCCGGACCGGCCTTCGCAACGGGACGGTGGGGAAGGAACCTGGGCACCGGCGTGGACGCCGGGCTGGAGTGCTTCTGGAAGGCGATGCCCGCCCTGCGGTTCGGCGCAGGGCTGCGCGGCTCCGTCTACGGACAGTCGGACGGGGGCAGCGCCTCCGTGACCATGCTGCAGCCGCACCTCTCCGCGTCGCTGCACCTCATCCCGGAGTCCCCCTCCTTCGACCCGGGGCTCTCCGCATCCTTCGGGATGGCCAGGAGCGTGCTGCGCAACGATGGCGGCGAGGACCCGGCCACCTGGGACCCGTTCTGGTCGGCCGGGTTCAGGTGGGAGTTCAGCGTCGGCGGGGGGCTGCGCGGTCTGTTCGGAGCCGACTACACGGCCGTGATGGCCCGGGAGCAGTGGGGCGACTCCTTCGCCATACGGCTCGGCCTCTCCGGGGAGGTGACGATATGAGCGGAAGGACCGCTGCGGCCATGACCCTCGTCCTCGCTGCGGCAGCCGTCACCGGCTGCGAGAGGAACCCGCTCTTCCTCAGGCTCGCCTCCGACTACTACCCGGTCACAACCATAGGCAGCCAGTGGGAGTACGAGCTCGAGGGGGGCGGCAACCTGATAGTGACCGTCATCGACCAGACCGTGGTGGGCGAGAGGACCTGCTACAGGGTGCTGAGCGGTGCGGACTACAGCTACTGGATAGGAGATGACGGGGGCATCGAGCGTTACGAGGATCACAGGGTGACCTTCAACGGCTACGAGGTGCCTCTCTACCAGGCATGGGTACGCTGGCTGGAGTGGCCGCTCGCCGTGGGCGCCAGCAGGACCGACTCGGCCAGCACCTTCGCGGTCAGCCAGGGAGTGACCATCAGCCACGACTGGAGCAGGACCACGACGGTGGCGGAGCTGGGAGACAGCCCGGACGGCAGGCCTGACTGCTACAGGATCCGCGAGGTGGAGGAGACGGTAAACTGGATAAGGGCGAGCGGCTTCGCCCCGGAGACAACCACCGTCGTCCGCGACATCTGGCTGGCGCCGGACATCGGTATGGTCCACAAGTCGACCGGCGACAGCACCCTTGTCCTGACCGGCTTCACGGCGGGGGAATAGGCCCGGAGATGTCCCCGCTCCCCTACCTGCTCCTGCTTGCCGGGTTCTTTCTCCTGGTGAAGGGTGCGGACTACCTGGTCCAGGGCGGCTCCAGGCTGGCCGCGGTGGCCGGCTTCTCGCCGCTCTTCGTCGGCCTGGGCATAGCGGCGCTCGGTACCAGCGCCCCGGAGGCCGCCGTCTCCGTCAAGGCGGCGCTGACCGGCCACAGCGACATATCCGTAGGCAACATCGTCGGAAGCAACGTCGCCAACCTCGGGCTCGCCCTCGGGCTCGCCTCCCTCGTCCACAGGCTGCACTGCTCGGCAAGCACGCTCTGGAAGGAGATACCCTACAGCTTCCTCGCCGCCGCGGCGCTGCTTCTCATGGGGATGACGCTGCCGGGCGGGTCCCTGCTCGTGGCGAGATGGGAGGGTCTGACGCTGCTGGTCCTCTACGCCGGCTACCTCTACTACCTTTTCGCGATGGCCAGCTCCGACCGCCGGAAGGCCTTCCTGGACGGGCATATCGAGAGCCTCAGGGAGAGCAGGGGCATGGTCCTGAGAGCTTCCCTGGTCACGGTCGGCGGGATAGCCGCCGTGGTGGTCGGCGGTCACGTCGTGGTGGACAATGCGTCCGCGATCGCGCTCGCCTGGGGGATAAGCGAGACGCTGATAAGCGTGACGGTGGTCGCCCTCGGCACCTCGCTTCCCGAGGTGGCGACCACGCTGGTCGCGGTGCACCGTGGCGAGTACGACATGGCCCTGGGCAACGTAGTGGGGAGCAACATCTTCAATATCCTCCTCGTGCTCGGCGCCACCGCCGCCATACGGCCGGTCGCCTTCAACCCCGGGATAGCCGTCGACCTGCTGGTCGTGCTGGGCGCCACCCTGCTCCTCTTCCTCTACCTGCTCCGGGGGCGGAGGCTCCGCCGCTGGCAGGGGGCCAGCCTGCTGCTGGTCTACGCCGCCTACGTGACCTACGCCATCTGCAGGAGGTGACCCGCATGAACCATCTCCCTCTCCGCTCCCGCCCCCGCCTGCGGAGCGCCGGCGCGGAGGCCGCGTGATGCGGTTCCGCTGGAGCCCCCCGTCGTCCGCGACCGAGATCCTGCCGCTCCCGGAGGACCCGGGTGCAGGATGGCTCCGGGAGGGGAGGGGAGCGCCGGAGGACCGCTTCCTGGTCCTCGACGCCGAGGTGGCAAGGCTCTGGGGCGATCAGCTCGAGGGGGCCGGCGCGGCAGGCGGCCGCGGCTCCATGGTCCTCGAGGCCACCGAGCGGCTGAAGACACCGGACACCCTGGTGAGGCTCTGGCAGGCCCTTGCCGGCGCGAGGGCGACCAGGTCGACCACCTTGGTGGTCGTAGGGGGCGGGATCGTCTGCGACGTGGCCGCCATGGCCGCCTCCACCTGGATGCGGGGCATGCCCCTGACCCTGGTCCCCTCGACCCTCCTGGCAATGGCCGACGCCGCGCTCGGAGGCAAGACCGCCGTGAACCTGCTGGGGGTGAAGAACAGGGTGGGGACCTTCCACCCGGCCGGGACCCTCCTCCTCGTGCCCGCGCTGCTGCGCACGCTCCCCCCGAGGGAGCTGCGATCCGGCATGGCCGAGGTCCTCAAGACAGCTCTCATCGGGGCCCCCGGTATCCGGGGGTCGCTCCCCCTGGACACCTCCGGCGCAGGATGGGAGGCGGAGGCCGCCCGGATATCCATGGAGTGCCTGGCGGTCAAGGGCGGGATAGTCTCCCGGGACCTGACGGATACCGGTGAGCGGATGCTCCTGAACCTGGGCCACACCGCCGGTCACGCCCTGGAGTCCCGGAGCGGCTTCCGCCTCTCCCACGGAGAGGCGGTCGGGCTGGGCATGCTGGTGGAGGCGGAGATGGCCTCCGGTCTCGGCGGTGAGCCCGGCCTCGGCTGCGAGCTCCGGGCGCTCCTCTCCTCGTGCGGCCTGCCGGTGGGGCTGCCGGGCGGCGTGGACATGGCCGGCATCATGGCCCTGGTGGCAGGCGACAAGAAGAGCGGCACCGGGTCCCGGACCTGGGCGCTCCCGTTCGGCTGGGGAGACTGCCGGCTGGTGCAGCTGGAGCCGGAGGAGGAGGAGAGGCTGGTGAGCGGAGCCCTGGAGGCGGTTCTCCCCGGATGACCAGGAGCGTCGAGGAGGGCAGCTTCTGGGACCACCTGGAGGAGCTCCGGGGAAGGCTCATCAGCGTGCTGGGAACCGTCGCCGCTGCCACCGCGCTCGCCTTCGCCTTCAGCCGGACGCTCATGGGATTCGTCCTCGCAGGGGGGCCGGAGCAGGTCCAGGCCCTGGCCCCGGCAGAGGCCCTCAGCGCCCACCTGGGCCTCTCCCTGCTGGTAGGTCTGCTGGGTGCCTCCCCGGTGGTCCTCTACCAGTTCTGGCGCTTCGTCTCGCCGGGGCTCTACGCCCGGGAGAGGAGGGCGGCAGCGGTAGCCGCCTCCTTCTGCCTCCTGCTCTTCGCCGCCGGCGTCGTCTTCGCCTGGCTGGTCATGCTGGAGCCGGTCCTGGGGATGCTGAGGAGCTTCGAGGGCACGGGCATCCGGGGTGACTGGAGCCTGTCCAACTACATCGGCTTCCTCGGACGCTTTCTGCTGGTCTTCGGTGCGGCCTTCCAGCTCCCGGTGGTCGTGGTCCTGCTCGTCAGGCTCGGCATCGTCACTCCCTCGGGGCTCTCCCGTTACAGGCGGCACATCATCGTAGGCCTCCTCGCGGTGGCCGCCGTCATCACCCCCCCCGACCCGTTGACGCAGGTCATGCTGGCGCTGCCGCTCTACCTCCTCTTCGAGCTCAGCCTGCAGCTCTCCAGGCTGTTCGCGGGGAGACGCCCCCGCCCCCTGTCATCCGAAGACGCCTAGCGCCGGCCGAACCGGACGCCATGTCTCCGATAAGCATGTTTCGTCCGGTAAACCTACTATTGTCTGTTTAGTATCTCTACCATATTGCAATTGGCCAATTGACCCTGCTGCGGCCCCTTCCGAGGTTCTCTCCGGTCTATTCCGTGAAGCACCGAGAGGAGGGAGGCCAGCCATGAAGATGATCGTGCCCGCAGTCCTGGTCCTGGTCACCGGGATGGCCGGCGCCCTGATAGACGCCCGGATAGAGGATGTCTCCCCCAGCGGCTTCAGCGTCGGGCTGGAGAGGGCCAGGGAAGGGGGGAGCGAGCACTGGTCCGCCACGTGGCAGGTCTACGTGAGCCGCAGGGGAGAGACCGTGCTGCTCGACTCCGGCTCCCTCGGGTGCGGCGAGCTGCACGAGGGGGAGGCCACGACCCTCACGGCCAGCCACGGCACCCCTCCCCCGGGCAGCGACGAGCTGATGGTCTACGTCTGGCTGGGCGACCGCTCCGGGGTGAGGGTCTACACCGAGACCTCGTCACTCCCCCTCTGACCGGACCGCCCGACCGGGGGAGCTTGACCGGAGCGGATCGGACGAAGAGAATCACCCCGCAGGTTCCCTAGCGGGGAGGACTCCTTTGGGCAAGCTGGGCAAGAGGCTCGGGCTGCTGCACGTCTTCGCCATATCCGCCGGGGCGATGATAAGCTCCGGGCTCTTCCTTCTGCCCGGCATCGCCTACTCCATGACCGGCCCCTCGGTCGTGGTGGCATACCTGCTGTCCGGGCTTCTCCTCCTCCCTTCGCTGATGTCCCAGGCTGAGCTCTCCACCGCCATGCCGAGGGCGGGTGGCGACTACTTCTTCATAAGCAGGAGCCTCGGGTCCACCTTCGGGACCATAGACGGGGTCGGCGTCTGGCTGGCGCTCGTCCTGAAGACCAGCATCGCAATCGTAGGCCTCGGAGCCTACCTCTCCGGCGTCATCGGCCTCGAGGCGTGGACCATCGCCCTCATCGCCGGGCTGGTGTTCACCGCCGCCAACATCCTCGGCGGCCGGGAGAGCGGCGGCCTGCAGGTGGGGATGGTGGCCGTCCTGCTGGGCGTGCTGCTCTTCTTCGCAGGGCGGGGCCTGCCCGAGCTCTCACCCGGCAGGTTCCGCCCCTTCCTCCCCTCCGGGCTTGGCGGGATACTCCCGGCCACAGGTCTGGTCTTCATCAGCTACATCGGCCTCACGAAGGCGGCCAGCATGGCCGAGGAGGTTGAGGACCCGGGCAGGAACATCCCCCTCGGGATGCTCCTCGCCCTCGGAGTGACCCTCGTGGTGTACGTGCTGGTGGTGACGGTCGTGGTGGGCACCCTCCCTTCCGGCGACCTCTCCGGCACGATGACGCCGGTGACCGACTCCGCCCGCCGGTTCATGGGCGCTCCGGGGATAGTGGCCATCGGGGTCGCAGCCCTGCTTGCCTTCGCCACCACGGCCAACGCCGGCATGATGGCTGCCAGCAGGTACGTCCTGGCAATGGGCAGGGACGGGGTCGTATCGCCCGCGCTCTCCCGGCTCGACGGGAGGGGTACGCCGGTGGCCGCCATCCTGCTGACGGCCGCGCTGGTGATATGCATCGCCCTCCTGGTCGACGCGGAGCACATTGCGAAGCTGGCCAGCAGCTTCCAGCTCCTGGTCTTCGCCTTCCTGAACCTCTCCGTCATAGTGATGCGGGAGAGCGGCCTGGAGGGCTACGACCCCGGCTTCAGGAGCCCTCTCTACCCCTGGATGCAGGTGGCCGGCGTGCTCATACCGGTGGTGCTGATCCCGGAGATGGGTCTGCTCTCCACGATATTCTCCCTCGGCCTCATCGGCGTGGCGGTTCTCTGGCACCTCCTCTACGTCAGGCGCAGGGTCAGTCGCACCGGGGCGGTGAGCCGCTTCGCCAGGAGGGTTGCGGAGCGGCTCCTCGCCCGGGACGCGAAGGTCCTGGGTCTGGAGCGGGAGCTTCGCGAGATACTCAAGGAGAAGGGGATAAGGCGGGAGGATCCCTTCCCCGAGCTGCTGGCCAGGGCCGACATGGTGGAGCTCGACGAGGGGGTCTCCGTCGAGCGGGTGCTGGAGATGAGCGCGGACCTCCTCTCCCGCCGGAGCGGTGTCTCCAGGGACTTCATACTCGGCGCCTTGCTGCAGCGGAACTGCCTGGGAGAGACCCCCTGCGAGTCGGGGCTGGCCCTTCCCCACGTGCTGACCGACAAGGTGGAGGGCTCCTACCTGGTGCTCGCAAGGAGCCGCGGCGGAGTGGAGCTGACCGGCTCCTCCGAGCCGGTCAGGGCGTTCTTCGTCCTCCTCGGCAGCATGGAGGAGCCGCGGCGGCACCTCCGAACGCTGGCGGAGATAGCCAGGAGGACCGAGCAGCCCGGCTTCATGGACAGGTGGATGGGGGTCGACCTGCGCGACCTGCCGGAGACCGTCCTGAGGACCGGAGAGGACGGGAGGGCCTGACAGGCGCCTGCATGCTCCCCGCTGGAGCTCAGCCCCCTGTCAGCTCCCGGACGGTCTCCCTGGCGGCAGCCGCCCTCTCGAGCTCGCCGGCCTCCTCCAGGAGCGCGGCGTAGCGCTCCAGGGAGGCGGCATGCTCGCTCAGCATCGTGGAGTCCTCCCGGGGGTCCAGCGGGGGGGATGCCATGCCCCCGATCTCGTGCAGCCCGGCGCCGGAGAGGTTCATGCAGGCATCCTCGAAGTCCTCCATCCGCTCGATCGCCTCCTCCGGTGACGCCCCCGAGTCCGAGGCCGACTCCGCGAGGCTCAGCCCGGCATCCAGGAGAATGACGCACATCTCCCGGGGATAGGGGTTGCTGCCCGGGTACATCACCTCCCAGGCCCTCTCCAGGACCCTCTCCGGGTCGCCTTCGACATGGGCTGCGCTCATCTCCTCCAGCGCCTCCAGGTAGTAGTCCCGGGACTCCCAGTCCAGCAGGAGCAGCTCTCCCTCCCGGAGGGCGAAGGTCGCAACCTCGTAGTCGGCCGTGAACGGGTACTGGGACCAGACGGTGAGGGTGCCGTCAGACGGGTCGAAGCAGACCTGGGACTTAGCGGAGTTCAGGAGGCCGGGGTACTCGACCCAGCCGGTGGCGGTGGCGGCCCCCGGCTCTCTCGAATCGCAGAGGGCGACGCTCGAGGCGGCCCTGCTCTCGGCGAGGACCAGGTAGAGATCCCCGGATGGCTCCGGCCAGCCCTCCACCGGTATGAAGAAGGCGCCCTCCGGGACCGTGGCCGCGGCCAGGGCCAAAACGGTCATCATGGTCATCTACGGCTACCTCCCTCTCTGTGGGACTCGAGGTCGACCTCCTCCAGCCACCCGCAGGAGAGGTGCGACTTCCTGTCCCTCCGGGTGTAGGGCTTCAGGTCCAGCACCGGCGTCCCGTCGACCATGTCAACGCCCCTGACCCTGAGCACCCGCCCGTCGCGGCCGAGCAGCCGTACAACGGTGAGGGCCAGCGGGTTCGGGCGATACGGGCTCCGGGTGGCGAAGAGTCCCCTGGGAGGTGGTATGCGGTACCTGGTGGGGCAGCACTGCATCTCGTATCCCTCGGACCTGTGGAAGAGCCATATGACGTGGAGGTGGGAGAATCCCTCCACGTCCAGCAGGGCGGGCTCAAGCTCCTCCAGCACCTCTATCTCCCCCTCCGTCGCATGGGTGTCCCGCACGTCGCCCGGCTCGGAGAACGGCGTCCTGGCGAATCCCACGGGTCTGAGCTCCGGAATCCTGAAGCCGGTCATGCCGTCTCGACCTCCCTCCGCTGCGGAGAGACGATACCCGACGGACGGAGAGCCGGTCAACGCCATCCGGGTCCCGGCAGGGGTGAGACGGTCACATAGTAGCCCGTAGGGAGGTGGGAGATGGCGCGACTCCGGCTCGTGGTGAGCGATATAACCGGGCTGCGGGTGGACGCAGTGGTGAACGCGGCGAACCATTCGCTGCTCGGTGGCGGCGGCGTGGACGGTGCCATCCACAGGGCCGCCGGCCCCGGGCTCCTGCAGGAGTGCATGGCCCTGGGCGGCTGCGGGGTCGGCGATGCGAAGGTCACGTCCGGGCACGGTCTGCCGGCAGGTATGGTGGTCCACGCGGTGGGGCCGGTGTGGCGCGGAGGGGACCACGGTGAGGCCGGGCTCCTGGCATCCTGCTACAGGCGTTCCCTGGAGCTTGCCGATGAGAAGGGCGCGCGCTCGGTAGCCTTCCCCTGCATCGGCACGGGTGCCTTCGGCTATCCGCTCCGGGAGGCCGCGGAGGTGGCCGTACGGACGGTCATGGACCACCTCGAGGATACCGGGAGCGACATCGAGGTCACATTCTGCTGCTTCACGGAGGCCGCTGCGGTGGTCTACCGCAGCGTCCTCTCGTCGGCCGGCGCGCTTTTCCGGGATTCGGAGGGCGTTTAGGATAGGGGGCGTCGCAGGACCGGGACGGCCCCCCGGGCCGGCCCCCACCGGAAGGAAGACGGGCTTGACCGAAGAGACCGGCCGGACACTGCCGCTGCGCCTTCCGGAGAGTGCCGGGAGCGTCGAGGTGATAGTGCCGGTCTACAACGAGGAGCCGATACTGGAGAGCCAGCTCGTGCCGGTCCTCTCGGCGTTGCCGGAGGGATTCCGGGTCAGCGTGGTCGAGAACGGCTCCACCGACCGGACGCTGGAGGTCCTGGAGGCGCTCTCCCGGACGTACGGTGCCCTGGGCTACGTATCGCTGCCTGAGCCGAACTACGGCCTGGCGATGAGGACGGGGCTGGATGGGGCGGAGGGAGACGTCCTGATAGTGGACGACCTGGACGTGCTGGACACGGACTTCTGGGCCAGGGGCCTGCGCCTGCTTGACGAGGAGGGCGTCGGCATCGTGCAGGGCTCCAAGGTGCTGGCGGGCCGGGAGGACCGGAGGCCGCTGGTCAGGAGGGCGGCCACCCATACGCTGACCTTCCTGCTGCGCCTGCTGCTCGGCTTCCGGGGCACCGACACCCACGGCCCCAAGGTCATGTGGAGGGAGGCCGTCGAGGCCATAGTCCCGGAGTGCGGCTTCGAGCTGGACCTGTTCCCGACGGAGCTGATAGTCAGGGCCCAGCGAAGCGGCGTGGGCATCAGGGAGGTCCCCATAAGGCTCAGGGAGATAAGGGCTACGCCGCTGCCGCTCTTCAGGCGAGTCCCCAGGGCACTGCGCGACATCTGGCGCCTTCACCGCGCCCTCGGCCGCCCCTGACCCCCCGGCCTTTCCGCCGCGTCTTCCCGCCGGTCGGCAGTCGGCGGATCTGATACGACTATCAGAGAGGGTTCCCCGGTCTCTCAGGGCTCCAGGGTCGTCGTCACCTCGTACGTCCCGACACCGCCGTCCATCGAGTAGACCCTTCCCTCGTACTCTCCGGCAAGCGCGATGCGGTAGGAGAGCGCCTCTCCGGTGGGGTACTGCGCATCCCACTCGGCGAGGACGGCCCCGGTGTCAACCTCTATGAGCTTGAGGAGCGGTGAGAATCCCTCGGCGGACACCTCCATGGTCAGGACGTCTCCAGCCCCGGCCTCGAACCGGAAGGAGTCGTAGGGCAGGTCGGAGTGCATGGGGTCCCTTGTGTCGTCCGGCGTTACGGAACCCGTCTCGACAATTGTGCCTGCTTCCTCTGCCTCAGCGTCTCCCACGTCCTCCCCACCGCATCCGTAGAGGACCAGCAGTGAGGCCATCGCGATGACCGGACCGCGCAGTGTCATACCGCCTCCAATCCTTCTGATAGAGCTCAGAAACGTGAAAAGCCCTGCCACATCCGCCAACCGCCGCCCGGCGGGAAGGTGTGGCGTTGACCGGTGAACATGCGTTCACTATACATCCTCCCGGAGCCCCGAGCCACGAAGCCGGAGGTGGTCCCGAGGATGGTGACCGAGTATCGAGAGCCCGTGGAGATGATAGGACATTTCAGAGGGGGGAGGATAGCCCCCTGCCGCTTCCGGTGGCAGGGCAGGGTCTATCATGTCGCCTCGGTCTCCTCCTCGTGGGAGAGCAGGGAGGGTGCCTACCCCATCCATCACTTCGTCCTCCGCACCAGGAGCGAGGACGTCTACGAGGTGCACTTCGACACCGCGGACCTCTCCTGGACCCTGGACTTCCACTACTCCCCGGAGGTCTCCTGAGATGTCCAGGACGGTATTCCATATCGACATGGACGCGTACTTCGTCGCCGTGGAGAGGCTCTCCTTCCCCTGGCTCCGCGGGAGGCCGGTGATAGTCGGCGGCAGGAGCCTGCGCTCGGTGGTGGCATCCTGCAGCTACGAGGCCAGGGAGATGGGCGTCTCGGCCGGCATGCCCATGGTGCAGGCCCTCAGGCTGGCCCCGGACGCCGCCCTGGTGTCCGGAAGCCACGAGAGCTACGCCTCCTACTCCCGCAGGGTGGTCCGCGTGCTGGCCGGCTTCTCGCCCATGGTCGAGCCGGTGAGCATAGACGAGGCCTTCATGGACGTCACCGGGGTGCCGGGCTCGGACGCCCCACTGGGGCTCGCCCGGGAGGTCCAGCGGGCGGTGCTCTCCGAGACCGGCCTGTGGGGCAGCGTGGGGGTGGCCGGGAACAGGTTCCTGGCCAAGATGGCCTCGAAGAGGGCGAAGCCCAGGGGGGTGGTCCTCCTGACCCCGGACGACATAGGGAGCTTCCCGGTGAACGCCATATGGGGCGTGGGCCCCAGGAGCGGAGCCAGGCTCCGCAGCCTGGGCATAGAGAGGATAGGTGACCTGCGGCGCTTCACCAGGATGCAGCTCAGGGGCATGATGGGCGGCATTCACGGGGATAGGCTCTTCTTCCTGTGCAGGGGCATCGACGACGCCCCGGTCGTGCCGGCCCGGGACGCCGGGGCCCCGGACTCCATAGGCAACGAGCAGACCTTCCCCGTGGACTTCTCCTCTCCGGAGGAGTACCTGCCGGTGCTCTCCGGGCTCTGCCAGAAGGTGGCTAGGAGGGCCAGGGACAAGGGCCTGGTCGGCAGCACGCTGACGCTGAGGTACAGGCTCTCGAACCTGAGGAGGAAGAGCAGGGCGACCGGCCTCCCGGTGCCCACGGACAGCTACAGGGTGATATACCCGGCGGCCCGATCCCTCGCCCTGACGGCCATACGCTCCAGGATACGCCTCATCGGCGTCTGCCTGACCTCCCTCTCTCCGGCCGCCGGGGTCCAGCTGGACCTGTTCTCCTGCCCCGGCACGGACGTGGACGGCGTGGAGGACGAGGTCAGGAGGAAGTACGGCGAGAGAGCGCTCTCCAGGGGCAGGGTACTGACGGGTGAGAGGAGGGCGGCCCTTTCGCTGAACGCCGGGGCGGCAGTATAATCCGGGCGGACCAGGCAGGCCGGATCCGGTCCCACCAGCGTGAACAGCCTCCCGGAAGGAGAGAAGCATGAGGAATGCAGCCGCTCTCGTATCACTTGTACTCCTCGCGGTGGCCGCGCCCGTCATGGGCGGCGTGGTCATCAACGAGATAATGTACAACCCTTCGACGGCCCTGGGCTCCGACAGCGACTACGAGTGGGTGGAGCTCTACAACGACGGCGGGTCGAGCGTCGACATCTCCGGATGGACGCTCTCCGACAACAGCTCGACCCAGACCATCGACGCCGGCACCACCCTGGAGTCCGGAGCGTACATCGTACTGGCCAGGGACGACTCCATCTTCGCCGCCCACTACGGCGCCTCCGTCCCCCTCGCCGCCTGGACCGGCGGCTGGAGCGGGCTGGGCAACGGCGGTGACGAGCTCACCCTCGCCGACGCCTCCGACGCCACCGTCGACTTCCTGGAGTACGACGACACTGCCTCCTGGGGCTCCGACTACGGCGACGACAACACCACTCCCGACCACGACGGCGACGGCGCCTCCCTCGCGAGGATAGACCCCTCCGGCACCTCCGACGACCCCGACAACTGGGAGTCGAGCATAGACGAGGACAGCGGGATCCCCGACGAGGACTGGCCCGGCCACGACGAGTCCCACGGCACGCCCGGTGCCTGGAACGAGACCGGGATGGCCCTCGAAGCCGGCTCATGGGCCTCCATCAAGGCGGTCTTTGAGTAGGGACCTTACCCTCCCCGGGGGTGCCGGGCTCCGGCTCGGCACCTCCGGGTACAGCTTCGACGACTGGAAGGGCAGCTTCTACCCGGAGGGCACAGGCCGCTCCGGCATGCTCGAGCACTACTCGACCGTCTTCGACATCGTCGAGGTGAACAGCTCCTACTACAGGATATTCCCCCCGCGCGTATCGGAGTCCATGGTCTCCCGCACCCCCCGTGGCTTCGGGTTCATAGTCAAGCTCCATTCCTCCATGACCCACTCGAGGGACGCGACGCGGGAGCAGTGGTCCGCATACCTCGATATGCTGAAGCCGTTCTCGGAGGCGGGCAGGCTGGAGTGCCTCCTCGCACAGTTCCCCTACTCCTTCAAGCCGGACCCGGCGAGCGTCGACTACGTCCTGGGGCTCGGCGACAGGGTCGGGGAGGTTCCGCTGGCCGTGGAGACGAGGTTCGACGGCTGGTACTCGCCGCGGGTACTGGAGAGGCTCTCGGGAGCCGGTCTCCCGCTGGTCTCGGTCGACCTGCCCAGGCTGCCGCATCTCCCGCCGCCGGTGGCGGTCGGCGGCGAGCCGTTCGGCTACGTCCGCTTCCACGGCAGGAACGCGGCGAAGTGGTGGGAGGGAGGACCGCTGAGGTATGATTACACCTACAGCGATGCGGAGCTGGCCTCCTGGATACCGCTCCTGGACAGGCTGGGCCGAGGAACCGGACGTGTATACGCCATGTTCAACAACTGTCACTTCGGGCAGGCGGCGAAGGACGCCATGAGGCTGGCCGACATGATATCAGCCGACGAGAAGGACGAGGAGGCAAGAAGATGAGGAGCATCACCATCGCAGCGGCCGCAGTAGCGGTCATCGCTGCCCTCTCGGCATCCTGCGACGGCACCGGGCCGGTGATAGACGTCGACTTCCCGTTCTACTTCGTGCAGGACATCGACATCTCCGGCATACCGGCCAACTGCTGCTTCCTCAAGCCGGGCGGCGACGGCGTGGTCTCCGGCTCCCCTCCGGACAGCCTCTACCTCACCGACCACCAGAACGGCTACGTGCTGGCCAGGCTCAGCATCGACGGCTACCCCATAGAGGATGTCGGCGCCACAGCCGAGGGCGGGTACGCCCTGGCCATGTGCGGTGACCTGCTCTATCACGTGAGCAACGACACCTACGTGGTCCACGAGCCGACGGTCCTGGCCTCCTACGGACTGTTCGTCCTCACGGACCCCACCGGCTCGGACTGGAGGGTCTACACCGTGGGGCAGGACGGCCTCGTCTCGGCTGTAAGCTCCCTCTCCTGGGACGTCACCGGCACATGGGAGACCGGCATCGACCAGCCGGTGGCCGCTGTCATAACCGCCGACGGAGCCTCCATCTTCATCGCCGACGACGGGGACGACAGGGTCAAGAGGGTCTCCACCGCCGACCCGGGTACCGTCCTGTCCGAGTGCCACGTCCCCGGCGGCGTCAGCGACATGTACGCCGGCGAGGGGGACCTGGTCTTCGTCGCCGCCGACTCCCTGAGCGAGCTGTGGGGGCTGGACACCGGAACCGGCCTGCGCTACTCCACCTATCCGCTCACCATGCCGGCCATCTCCGTGGCGGTCACGCCTGACGGCGACTACCTCTACGCCGGGCTGGAGAACGGCGAGCTCTTGGTCATGAACGAGCAGAGCCTGGCCACCGAGGCGACCGCCAGCTACGGCAGGGTACTGGACATGGCGATAGACGGCAGCGGGAACAGGGCCCTCGTATGCACCGAGCTCGGAAAGGTCATCACGCTGAGACGCTAGGCGGCTCAGTTCACGTCGCCCAGGTAGACCGGTCCCTCGTACTCCCCACGCAGGATGAGCGGAAGCAGCTCCGCGAGAACCGAGGGGTACATCCTGGTCTCGCCGATGCGCTCGATCGGGATCCAGTCGATACCGACCTGCCAGGCATCGGGCACGCTAAGCCGTCCACCGCGCCGCTCGAGCGGCTCCGCCTCGAAGACGAGCTCGGTCTGGTGGACGTCGCCCTCCTGCTCCGCGAACTCGTGGTTGCTCCCGATGTAGTCCCTGACCAGGACCAGCCCGCCCGGCTCGACGATCCAGCCGGTCTCCTCGAGAACCTCCCTGCGAACGGTGTCGACCAGTGTCTCGCCGAGCCTCTGCCCTCCCCCCGGAAGGAGATGGAAGAGGCCCTGTCCGTCCCTGTTCACGGTGACCAGGAGGGAGCCCCCGCGAGAGACTAAGGCCTTGGCCGAGTTCCTCTTGCGACCCCAGGCAGGGTCCGGCTCGAAAGGAGGGGAGGAGGGGTTTTCCCCATCGCTCACCGGCCCGGAGCTCCCTTGCCCCCGCCGCGGGCGGCGCCCATGTACAGACCCCAGATCCATCCGCCGGCGAAGAGCGATACGACTGCTCCCAGGGCCAGGAACGGTCCGAAGGGTATCGGCACACGCCTGTCCCTGCCGCCGAGCAGGGTTCCGACGCCTACGACGGCCCCCACCAGGAAGGAGGCGAAGAGGGCGACCACCGTCCTCTCCGGCCCGAGGAAGGCGCCCACCATGGCTGCCATCTTGATGTCGCCCCAGCCCATTCCGCCCTGGAACTCGTCCGCCTCGTCCTCGTGTCCCTCGGGGGCTATGGTGTATCCTGGCCGCCTCCTGAGGAGAAGGACGCTGACGAGCCGGATGCCGGAGAAGAGCAGCAGGGCACCCAGGGCGGCCCCTCCGGAGCGGAGCAGGCCGATCCCGCCCGGCGCCAGGGAGAAGGCCAGACCGGCTACCGTGCCGCCGATGCTCACCGTGTCGAGGATGATCCACTCGTCCAGGTCCGTCAGCACTGCGCAGACCAGGAGCGACAGGAACAGGGCGTCCCGGGCGAAGAGCCAGGCGGTCTCCGCGTGCAACATCGCACCGGCGAAGAGGAGGCCGGTCGCAAGCTCCACCACGGCGTAGCGGGGCGAGAACCGGGCGCCGCAGCTCCGGCACCTGCCCCGGAGTATGAGCCAGCTCACCACCGGGATGTTGTCGAACCAGGCTATGGGCGCATCGCAGGAGACGCACCTGCTCCCGGGGTTGAGGATGGACATGCCCTTCGGCACCCTGTGCGCGACCACGTTTATGAAGCTGCCGGCGGCCATGCCGACCAGCATGGCGAAGAACGCCTGTACGATGACAGCGATGGGCACTGACGCTCTCCGTTCCGGGGGCTGAGCTTGTAATACTATCCGGATCAGGATTATACTCCCGCGATCACTGGACGGGAAGTGTCAACGGAGAGAAGGGAAGGGATATGAGGTACGCGTTTGTCCTGGTCGCTCTGATGACCGTGGCGGCCTTCGCCACCGGCGAGTTCAGCACCGGAGGAGCCGAGCTCCTCAAGTTCAGCGGATACGGCATTGGCCGCTTCAACGTCTACGGCGAGGAGGACGCCGACCCGGACATGGGCTTCGACGCCCTCGCCCACATCTGCTGGATGCCTGCCCTGAACGACTGGTTCGACGCGAAGATCGACTTCAAGTTCAAGCCCACCAAGTACAACGACGAGACGGTCCAGGTCG
>CAYREX010000015.1:0-17071 GCA_964423505.1 uncultured bacterium
ATATGTGGTAATCAGTTACAGCAGTATCGTGTGACCACCCGTGTCAAACACCAGTGTGATAAGGCCCATACTGGAGCATCTGGGCCTATGGGTTGAGGAGGAGCCCAGATCTCCCACCGAGCCCCTCGAGCTGGTCTGCGAGCCCGATGCGGACTACGTGCCCTGGCGGGACGACGTGCCTGAGATCGAGGCCGGGTGAGAATCGCCCGGACCAGCAGGGGAGTTGTGCCCCTGGGGAGTCCCTTCATGCTGATGTCGCTCGAGAGGTTCGTTGACCGGCCGCGGGATGCCGGATATGCTAAGAAGCGGTGTTGGATTCGGGAAGATAGCTAGCTATGGAGCTGGGTTTGGGAGGCGTGGCCGAAGGGTGCGAAATCCAGTTTCCTATTGGTTATGGGTTTAAGACGGGAGTCATTATGGGAGTATTCAGTAAAGTATTATATTTGAAATCATTTAATATATCATTTAGAGTATTAGCATTCGGCTTATTATTGCTGATGCTAATTGGATGCTATAACGATGATGTAACAACCTCGCAACCACAAAGCTCTTCAATAAATAAAATTCTTCCCTTGGGAGCTTCGAGAGTTGAAGGGGCAAGACCCGAATATGAAAGCTACCGTTACGAACTTTGGAAATACTTGATTGATGGCGACTGGGATTTTGATTTTATAGGGACTCAAACAGACTATGCATCGTATCCATCTTATAGTGGGAGTGATTTTGATGTTGACCACGAAGGTAGAGGTGGTTGGACTTCGGGACAAATTGCTAGTGGACTTGAGGATTGGCTAGATGAGACGGGGTCGCCCGATATTGTGCTGTTTAGTTCACCTGGTGGAAATGATGCACTTGAAGAACTACCCTATGAAGAGGCTGTCGAGAATATCAACATAATTATAGATACATTTCAAGCCAATAATCCTAATGTAACGATCATTATTGAGCAAATGGCCCCGGGTCGATCTGATATAATGACACCTGAATTAACATACTATTTTGAACAAATGCAGCAAGAAGTTTTAAGTATTGCAACAGACCAAAGTACATCTACATCACAAGTAATCGCAGTTGATATGTTTACAGGATTTAACGATAGCTTGTTGGCTGATGAAGTGCATTACAACGAGAAAGGTGCTGAATTTATAGCCACTAGATATTGCAATGTACTTGAAAATGTAATGGAAGAATAAAGAATTCAGAGAGCATGGGCTATGCGCAATGCGGGAGAAACTGCTGACAGGAGAACCGTTATCCGGTTCTCAGACGGTGCCAGGTGGGTAGTCTGACTGCGTTGGCCTCCAGAGGTTTAACGGAGGCGCACAAAGGTTCCCTCGGAGCGGTCGGCAATCACGCGACAAGTGTGAATGCCCAACGGAGCTTCACTGCGAGACAGAAAAGTCGAACAGATACGAAAGTAGTCATAATCCTGAGATCCGGCTTGGAAGGGCCTTAGCTCACCGGATGAAGTATCCATCGGGGATAACAGGCGTGTCGCCACCGAGAGTTCATTACCTCCTCCCGCTCCAGCCGCAGGCGGCGCATGTGGGCGATCCTCCTCAAGAAGGTCCGGGATATCGACGCTCTCAGGTGCCCCCGGTGCGGAGGCCGCATGAAAGCCATCTCGGTCATAGAGCGACATTCCGTTATCAGGCGCATCCTGGAGCACCTCGTGCTATGTGTGGAGGAGGAGCCCAGGCCACCGCCCTTGCCGCTCGAGCTGGTCCGCGAGTCCGATTCGGACTACGTGATCTGGCGGGACGATGTGCCCGAGATCGAGGTCGGTTGAGAGTTACCCGGGCCGATGGGGGAGCCGAGCCATGGGGAGGGTCTGAAGGAGGCTGTGACCCCCGGGGGGCTCGTTGACCGGTTTCATTATGCTGGATATGCTCCGGATCATCGTTGCATCGCGAGCGACTCGTTCCTCGGAGGGCTCGTCCTGGAGCCGACAGCGAAGGGGGAGGGATCCAGCTTACAGTCGCATGGCTCCTTGCCTGTGTCGCTCTGATCTGCCGCATTTCAGGCGCCGATAATCCCCCTGGTCCAGAACCGGTCATCGCCGTACCGGCCGGCGGCTCCTTCGGGGAGTTGCTGGCAGCCCGAGAGGTGCGGCGGTACGTCTATCTACGGACCGGCCGGAAGCTCGCCATCAGTGAGCTCAACCGGCTGCCGGAGAGCGGTGACGTCGTAATCGTGGCCAGACAGGACCATCGCATTGTGTCGGAGCTGGAGGATGAGCTGGGCCACGCAGCCGGCCCGGGGGGCTACTTCCTTCGAAGCGTGACCGACGGCGGACGGACGCTGCTGGTCATTGCCGGTCACGATGCTGCCTCGACCCTGCACGGGGCGTACCGCTTCGCCGAACACCTGGGAGTCGGTTTCGGGCTCGCGGGCGACGCCATCCCGGACCGGCGTATCGAGCTACAGCTCGATGGATTCGACGAGGCATCGGAGCCGCGCTTCAGCACCAGGGGGATACTGCCCTACCATGACTTCTTCGCCGGCCCCGACCTCTGGAACACCGACGACTACCTTCTGGTGGTAAGTCAGCTCCCGAAGCTGGGAATGAACTTCATCGGCTTCCACAGCTACAACACCCGCTACGGGAGTCAGTGGGCGATGGAGGAGGACTATCGCACGGGGCCCGAGCCCACGGTCTGGATAGGGTTGCCCGGAGACGTGAAAGACGACGGTACCGTCTCCTGGTCCTACCCGGCCACCTATGCGCACACGCATCGAGAGCGCACCTGGGGCTTCACAACCGGTGACACCGACGACTTCCACGCCGGCGCAGGCGATCTCTTCGCCATCTGCGGCTACGGCTCCGAGCTGGTGGGACCCGAGGTCCCCGCTACCGTGTCCGGGAGCAACGCGGTGTTCGACCGGGTGGGAGCCATGCAGCGCGAGGTGTTCACGCTGGCCCGCCGACTGGGGGTGGAGACGGCTGTGGGTACCGAGCTGCCCCTCGGCCTGGAGCCTGCGGGGACCGGCGACATCGACCCGCCGGAAGACTGGGTGCGGGGCATGCCGCTGCCGCTGCAGCAGCGGATTCGCGACCTGGGGCTCGACCCTTCGGATCCCGATGTCGTGCGGGAGGTCTATCGCGGTATCTTCACCCGGATAATGAACACTCATCCCCTGGACTACTACTGGCTCTGGTCATACGAGATATGGAGCCTTGAGGGCGTGACCCCCGAGCAGATAGCCTCCATAGAGGCGGACATCCTGCTCGCCCGTGAGGCGCTGGCCGAGCTCGGCGATCCCTTCCGGCTCGCTCACGCCGGATGGATTACAGGCACCGTCGACGACCCCGCCGAGCTGGAGGACGTGTTTCCCCCGGAGTCGCCCTTCTACAGCGGCTGGGGGGACGCCCTTGGCCATGACCGGCTCGGCCCCGAACGGATCGGGTGGCCCGGTATTCACATGGAGCAGGATTGGGGACTGGTGCAGCCCCAGGGAGGTGTCTTCGGAGCATACGACGATATCTCCGCCTCCTTCGAGTACGGGACCCGGGGATCCATCGGCAACATCTGGCGAACACGCGTCCTCGATCCCAACGTCACCGGGGTCCGCAGCCTGCACTGGGCGCGCGGTCCAACCGGGAGCGAGCTGGACCGGGACCTCCCGACGGACGTGTGGGAATGGGTGGAAGGCGTCTACCTCGACTGGGCCACCCGGCGCTTCGGCCCTGAGCATGCGGAGACAATAGCCCGCATCATGAGCGACCTGGACGGAGACTTCCCTGCCCCCACGGGGTGGGTGGACGACGGTCCTGGTGAGATCCTGACAAACCCCGAGCCCTGGTCCACCGTCCGGTCGGACTACGACTTCGTGACGGAGCTCGAATCGGTCCGTGATGAGCTGGAAGGCGTCGGGAACCGGGCTCGCTTCGACTACTGGCTGAAGACCTTTCAGTCCCTGCGCCTGATGGCGGAGTACGGCTGCGTCCGGTACGAGTTCGAGCAGGCCATGGATGAGGAGCATTTCGAGGAAGCCCTCGAGCACCGCATCCGGCTTGCGAGGCTGTTCGAGGACATCATCACGCTGGCGGTGGAGAAGGTGACCAACGCCAGCGACCTGGGGGAGATCATCCATCTGGAGCTGGTCAACTGGCAGGCTCTCATGGTGGAGCGCTGGGACGATGAGCTGACCTTCGGTCTGGGGGAGCCCCTGCCTGCGGAGGCGCACCCCTCGCGCAGCTACGCCGGGGAGCCCTTCGTCACGGTGAGCCCGGCACGCACTCATGTGTCCGCCGGTGAATCCCTGGAGCTGCGGGTCCTCATCGCCGGAGAGGTCTCCGACGCTACTCTGTACTACCGGACCCTGGGCGAGGGCGGGTTCCGGGACCTGCAGCTCGAGCCGGTGGCCCGGAGCGTGTTCCGGGCGGTCCTGCCACCGATGCGGGACGACTTCGAGTACTGCATCGTGGCCACCGGCCACCTCGGCGAGGCTCGCTTCCCGGCGACGGCCCCCGACCTGAACCACACGGTTGTGGTCCTGCCGGAGGTGGAGTGATGTTTCGAGCGGTTCTATCGCGCCAGTCGCGCTTGGCCTGCTGCTGAGCTGCTCGGTCAGCCCGGGCTCGCCTCGGCTCACGTCTCCAGTACCGACATGATGCACAGGTAGTGGCACCCTGTGACTCTTGTACAGCCATGCGTGGCGCGGCAGGGAGCGCCTGCAGCGGATCTCGACGACAGATCACGATCAGACGGCGCTGCCGGAGAAGGAGAATACCTCTCCCCGCTCCAGCCGCAGGCGGCGCATGTGGGCCATCCTCCTGAAGCGGGTGTGGGACATCGATGCTCTCAGGTGCCACAGTTGCGGTGGCCGCATGAAGGCCATCTCGGTCATAGAGCTGCCCAGTGTGATCAGGCGCATCCTGGAGCATCTGGACCTATGGGTGGAGGAGGAGCCCAGGCCACCGCCCGCGCCGTTCGAGCTGGTCTGTGACCGCGATGCGGACTACGTTCCCTGGCGGGACGACGTCCCGGAGATCGAGGTCGGGTGAGAGTCGCCCGGGCCAGCAGGGGAGTTGTGCGCCTGGGGAGCCCTTTCATGCCATTGTCGCTCGAGAGATTCGTTGACCGGCCGCGGGATGCCGGATATGCTAGGAAGCGTCGCCACATCCGCAAGTGAACCGCCATTCCGGAGAGCGTTCGGAAGCCGACTGCGGAGGGAGCGAGTTCCAGTTTTCTATTGTCCGCCCTGTCGCGGCGGATGACCTCCTCCTGCGAGAGTTGGATGGAGCGGGTCCTGAAGCTGGCCACCGACCTTCCGCGAAGGATGGCGGCGCACAGGACGCTCTACGATCTCCACAGCTCCTCGGGCAGCTGGGACAGGGCGCGGGCGGAGCTATCGAGGGCTGCGCAGGAGGATGGCCTGGACGGTGTGCAGCGGGCTGCGGTGGGCATGATGCGCGCCAACCTGGCCACCAACCTGGGCCGGCCCGCCGAAGCTCTCAGGCAGCTGAAGGGACTGGAGGAGGCCGACCCCGGCCTGCGCGGGCAGATACTCCACCATCGCGGGCGGATTCTCATGCTGCAGGGGAGGCTCGAGGAGGCAGAGGCGCATCTGATGTCAGTGTACGACGAGCTGGCCGATGGATCCGGGGAGGAGCGCAGGATCGCCTTCAAGGCTCTGGGAAACGCCTGCGGCTGCCTGCTGAGGATCGACGGCGGAGCTCGAAAGGCTGCGGAGGGACTGAGAGAGGTGCTGGCCTACGCCAGGGATGAGGGCGACATCCTCATGGAGACCATCGCGGTGGGAAACCTGGCCGTGGCCTGCAAGTACATTCCAGGCAGGCTGGATGAGGCCACGGATCTGACGAGGAAGCACGTAAAGCTTGCTCGAAGGATACGCAGCAGGCTGATCGAGCTTCAGGCGCTGGGCAATCTGGGCGCCCTGATGGAACGCGAGTCCAGCTCCCAGGAAGCGCTGGACGTCCTGGAGGAGTCGAAGCGGCTGTCACGAAGGTACGGGGGAAGCGAGGCCCATTCGGTGGCGCTTGCCAACCAGGGCAACGCACTGAAGAGGGCGGGCAGATCCGCCGAGACGCTGGAGATGCTTAACCAGGCGATGGCAGTATGCGAGACGCAGGGCGTGTCTCTCTACCGTGCCGCCTACGTTGTGGAGCTGGTGGACGTGCTGCTGGACATGGGGCGGCTTCGGGGGGCCGAGCGGCATCTTGACAGGCTGGCCGAACTGGAGGTGGTGGAGGGGAAGTGCTGGCAGGTCCCACTGATGTGGGGCAGGCTGAGGAGGCTTCAGGGAAGAGGCGAGGAAGCAAAGAAGATTCTGATGCGGACCCTTGACGAAACCCCGGACGGTCTCAGCCGGTTCGACGTCCTCCGCCAGCTCTTCCTCACCACCGAAGACCCCGACCTGCTTCAGGAGTGCGTGGCACAGGGCAGAAAGGTCATGGCCCAGGTGCCACACTGGGACCTGCGCCGAATGATCGAAGAGCTTGAGCGCCTGCGGTCCGGCAGGGAGGGGGACGACGCGTGAGCACCGTATGGAGACCGGTCAGGGGGACGTGGTGGATATGGGCGATACCGTTAGTTGTGTTCACCGTGACGGGAATCGGCATTATCCTGCTGTCCCGAGCAGTGCCCCCGGGCGTGGATGGAAGCTTCGACTTCATGGACAGAAGGACGGAGATGCTCGGTCTCGGAGTCTTCTTCATCGCCTTTCCCACCCTCTTCTCCCTGCTGCTGGCAGGCGGGCTGCGAAGAAGCGCGGCAAAGGCCGACCAACTGATGGCCGAGGGTCTTCGGTGTACCGCCGTGGTTCGAAGCGCCGAGACCACCGGCAAGACGATAAACGACGTGCCCGAGTACCTGGTCTCCCTGGAGGTGCGGCCCCCGGACAGGCCTGGCTACGAGGCAACCATGAAGGTGTGTGTGGGAGTGACCGGCCTGGAGAGCCTCAGGCCTGGCACCGAGGTGATGGCCTGGGTCGAAAGGGACGGGGGCGGCAGCCTCCTGGTGAGCTTCGACGGGCACATGGGAGTGATTCAGTAGAGGGGGGCGACCGCAAGAACGGCCCCCGCCCCGGCTTGGTCTACTCCTCGCCTTCCTGGGCTACAAATCCCAGAATGGTGATACCGG
The DNA here is from genome assembly GCA_964423505.1 of uncultured bacterium. Lineage (GTDB taxonomy): Bacteria > Fermentibacterota > Fermentibacteria > Fermentibacterales > JCC-6 > CAYREX01. Next base: position 7,107 of record CAYREX010000015.1, read on the forward strand.
TGTCGGACGGGGTTCCCGCCTTCTGGGTTAGGAAAGCCGGCCCCAGCTTGTCTATGTGATCGCCGATGTCATCGAAGTAGTTCAGGTGTACCTGCTCCTCGTGGATGATCTTCTCGAACAGCTTGGCGCTGACGTTGTCGCCGGCGCAGCGGCACGTCTCCTGGAACTCGTTGTACTTCTCTATGGTGTCGTCCTCCAGGCCGCCGTCGAACGGGTAGATCTGCTCAACCGGCTTGCCGTGCTGCACCTTTGCCGCTCGGTCGGTGGTGGGTCGCCGTCCAGCTCGGTGATGCGCTCGGCAAAGTCCTCGGCGTGACGCATTTAGATCAGGCATAGAGCGTTCCACGGTCATCAGGCGCATCCTGGAGCATCTGGATCTATGGGTGGAGGAGGAGCCCAGACCGACGCCCGCGCCGCTTGAGCTGGTCTGCGACCCCGATGCGGACTACATGCCCTGGCGGGACGACGTGCCTGAGATAGAGGACGGATGAGAGCGAGAGCCGCCCGGGCCAGTAGGGGAGCTGTGCCCCTGGAGAGCTAGTTCATGCCATTGTCGCTCTAGAGGTTCGTTGACCGGCCGCATGATGCCTGATATGCTTCAATGTGGTACCGGATATGAGAAGATAGGAGAAGATAGCGTACCATGGAGCAGGATTCGGGAGGCGGGTTCGGAAGGTGCATAATCCAGGTTTCTATTGGCCATGCCCATGCCCTCGTCGATGATATCCCAGGCTTGTGGCCGACTGGAGGGACCGGCAGGAGCTAGAAGGGTTGGAAAGATGCGCGCTACGCTGATAGTACTATGGATTGCCGGTGCCGCAATTGCCGGTACGGCCGAACAGACCGACTGGTCGGGCGGTGACGGCGTGATAGGGCCGGTCATCGACTGGGGAGATCAATTCTATTCGGATACCGATGTTAACTGGTCATCTGATCCAGGCGAGGTTTCTCTAGGATACAGTCCCGTTGAGCACACGGTTGAGCAGAACTTCGACGGAGCATATTCAGTCTATGCCGAGGACGTCGACGGAGACGGAGACATGGATGTACTGGGAGCCTCGTACTACGACGACGACATCACCTGGTGGGAGAACGATGACGGCTCGGGCACCAGCTGGACCGAGCATACGATTGATGCGAACTTCGACGGAGCAGGGTCAGTCTATGCCCAGGATGTCAACGGTGACGGCGACATGGACGTACTGGGAGCTGCCGACGACGACTACGACATCACCTGGTGGGAGAACGACGACGGATCGGGAACCAGTTGGACCGAGCATACGGTTGATGGGTACTTCTACGGAGCAGAGTCAGTCTACGCCCAGGACGTCAACGGTGACGGAGACATGGATGTGCTGGGAGCTTCAGTTTCCAACGACAACATCACCTGGTGGGAGAACGACGACGGATCGGGCACCAGTTGGACCGAGCATACGGTTGATGGGGACTTCTGGGGAGCAATTTCAGTCTACGCCGAGGACGTCGACGGTGACGGAGACATGGACGTGCTGGGAGCCGCCGCCGTCGACGACGACATCACCTGGTGGGAGAACGTCGATGGCTCGGGCACCAGTTGGACCGAGCGTACGATTGATGGGAACTTCCGTGGAACACATTCAGTCTATGCCCAGGACGTCGACGGTGACGGAGACATGGACGTGCTGGGAGCAGCCATATCGGCCGACGACATCACCTGGTGGGAGAACGATGACGGCTCGGGCACCAGCTGGACCGAGCATACGATTGATGCGAACTTCGACGGAGCAGAGTCAGTCTATGCCCAGGATGTTGATGGAGACGGGTACATGGATGTGCTGGGGGCTGCCTATGGGACTGACGACATCACCTGGTGGGAGAACGGCGACGGTTCGGGCACCAGTTGGACCGAGCATACCGTTGATGCGAACTTCGACGGAGCAGCGTCAGTCTATGCCCAGGACGTTGATGGAGACGGGTACATGGACGTGCTGGGAGCAGCCTTCTTGGCCATGGACATTACCTGGTGGGATGCAACGAACTTCGCTTCCGAAGGCCGCCTGGAATCAAGCATACTGGATGTACAGGAGAGCCCTGAATGGCAGGACATAGACTGGACCTGCACGGAGCCTGCCGGTACAAGCGTAGGGTTTCAGGTACGGGCATCCGCCGATCCAGACAGCATGGGGGCCTGGTCGGATACGCTCTTCTCTCCGGACAGCCTGTCAGGAGTACTCGCCGACGGTGACAGTCTCTTCCAGTACAGGGCCATTCTTCACACCGACGACCCAAGCCTGTCGCCCATATTGGACAGCGTGAGCGTCTCTTGGGAGCTTTGGACTGGCGTAGAGGGTGAGACCGGCAGTCCGGTGGGGGTGTTCGCACTTCGCGGCGCCGTGCCCAACCCGGCCCGGGGTGTTGCCCTGGTGAGATTCTCCCTGCCCGGGGAGGGTCCGGCCGAGCTCCTGGTCTACGATGTTGCCGGACGTGTGGTGAGCAGGAATTCGGATGTTCTTCCCGCCGGGAGGCATCAGATCGAGCTGGAGGGCCTTGCCGCAGGGGTGTACCTGGTCAGGCTCAGCGCTGGGGATCTCACTGCTACGGAGCGCTTCGTAGTCACCCGCTAGGGTCCTTCGTGCAGGGGCGCAGGAACGAGCATCTCGACTAGGCGGGGCGAAATGTGTCCCGGCTCCGGAGGGCAGGACTGGGTCGGAGTTCTCGCCGCAGGATATCACTCCGTAGATCTGTATGCACTCTCATCCAGCAACTACATCTGCCGGATGAGGGCGGGGGCTTCCGAGGCGACGCGGCGTTTCGCTGTCATAGAGTAGCTGGCGGGGTTCGAAAGCGTCCAATACGGGGCACCACGGCCCAAACGGGCAAGGCTTGCCTTGCCCGTTTGAGCGATGGAGTTTGCAGTCGCAAACTCCATCCCTTCCGCAGGCCGCAGAGCCACATGCCCTCCGGCTTTTCCACCTCAGCAGATTTCTTGACGGATGTTTCCATCCCGTCGATACTCTCAAGGGAAGGGAATGAAATGAAGCTGCCTGTTGCCGCCGCAATGCTCCTCTATTGCGTATCTCTTGCAGATCATGCAATCCAGATCGACTGGTCAGGTGGGCCAGGGGCCTGGGGCCCGGTCACAGACTGATATCCGCTGTATCGCTCTGTGCCTCTAACACCAGATTGCAGCCTTCTACTATACGGCATGTACAGCCATGCGTGGCGGGGCAGGGAGCACCGGCAGCGGATCTCGACGACAGAGCACGATCAGACGGTGCTGCCGGAGGAGGAGAATACCTCTCCCCGCTCCAGCCGCAGGCGGCGCATGTGGGCGATCCTGTTGCAGCGGGTGTGGGACATCGATGCCCTGAAGTGCCCCAGCTGCGGTGGCCGCATGCGGGTCACCTCGGTCATGGAGCGTCCCGCGGTCATCAGGCGCATCCTGGAGCATCTGGATCTATGGGTGGAGGAGGAGCCCAGACCGACGCCCGTGCCGCTCAAGCCTGTTTTCGACCCCGATGCGGACTACGTGACCTGGCGGGACGACGTGCCGGAGATAGAGGCCGGGTGAAAGTCGTCCGGGCTGGTAGGGGAAGGTGCCGCTAGGGAACTCTCTCATGCTGTTGTCTCTTGAGAGATTCGTTGACCGGCCGCGGGATGCCGGACATGCTACGAAGCGGTGCCGGATGCGGGAAGAGAGCGAGCTATGGAGCAGGATTCGGGAGGCATGGTCTGAGGGAGCTAAATCCAGTTTCCTATTGGCTTTCTCATTAACTCTGCTTTAAGTGCTTTCCTCGCTCTTTCCTGAATCTTGCTATTTGAGCATTGGCTTTGAAGTTAATATGCTTCATATTGTTCGTTGTGCAGATTTCATTCAAAGGAGGGAAGATGCCACGCAAAGTCATCATGTTCTTGCTTCTTGGAGCTTTTGTTGTTTCCGGCTGCGGCGGTGAAAGTGATACACCATCCTCCAGTGTTGATACCAGCGACCCTCTGCAGGTTGCCGAAGCTTTTTACTACGCGGTTGAACAAGGGGACGTAGATGCTGCACTGGAGTACGTGGACCCTGAGATGGTGAGTGATTTCAGGTCTGCCATGAGCGGGGGAATGCCCAGCTTTCCCTCGGATTACGAGGTAATGGTAATGACTGAAGGCGATGAGGCCGAGGCCAACGTTACCGGCGCGGACCTTGAGATAGATATGGTGCTGATCGACGGGGAGTGGTGGGTAACCAGATAGAGCTTCTGCGGGCTATTCCTGCTTTGGCTGCTACTTTCTGGCTTTAAGCTTCCACCAGAGGACTATAGCGGTCGAATCAAGCGAGACTACAGTGACAAGGGTCTTATTATCGCCGTAGTCGTTATAGCCGAATACCAGCCTGAGCACTAAAACACTATCGTTCCCATGTGTTCCTCCTCAATATGCTAATATTGCAAGATGGCTTGTTTATCGACGCCCTTTCGTGCCCCCTGTGCGGAGGTCGCATGAGCGCCATCTCGTCGTAGAGCGTCCCACGGTCATCAGGCGCATCCTGGAGCATCTCGACCTGTGGATGGAGGAGGAGCCCAGACCGACCCCCGCGCCGCTTGAGCTGGTCTGCGAACCTGATGCGGACTACATGCACTGGCGGGACGACGTGCCTGAGATCGAGGTCGGGTGAGAGCGAGAGCTGCCCGGGCCAGTAGGGGAGCTGTGCCCCTGGGGAGCCTTTTCATGCTGTTGTCGCTTGAGAGGTTCGTTGACCGGCTGCATGATGCCTGATATGCTTCAATGTGGTACCGGATATGAGAAGATAGGGGAAGATAGCGTACCATGAAGCAGGATTCGGGAGGCGGGTTCGGAAGGTGCATAATCCAGGTTCCTATTGGCCATTTGCCCCAAGGGGTTGGAGGGGAGAATCCATGAGGCTGGCACCCGGTTTGGTTCTGGTATTGCTCATCTTTGTCATCGGCGCGAGCGCGGATGACTGGCAGCTCACCGTTATCGACTCCCAAGGCGATGTGGGAGCCTTCCCGTCGATTTCCCTGGACGGCTCGGGAAATCCCTCGATCTCGTACTACGACTGGTCGGAGGGAAACCTCAAGTTCGCTTGCTTTGACGGAGCCGACTGGCAGACGGAAACGGTCCTCACCACCGGCGACCTCGGATGCTTCACCTCGATGGCCCACGATACCCTGGACCATCCGCAGATATCCCATTTCGACGTCACCAACGAGGATTTGAGGTTCGCATATCACAACGGCTCCGAATGGCTTTTCGAGACGGTCAACGAATCGGGGAATGTAGGACAGTACAGCTCGCTGGACTGCTCGGAGGGCGGTACATTCATCTGCTATTCCGACGCCACCAACGGATACCTGGAGATGGCGCACTTCACCGGATCGGGCTGGATAAGGGAGACCGTGGACGACTCCGGGAACGTCGGCGAACACGTCTCGCTGTCGATGGCCTCTTCGGGGTTCCCGCATATTGCATACTACGACGAAGCCTCCGGGGACCTGAAGTACGCTCGTTACGAAGAGGGTCCGGGATGGCAGTACGAGGACGTGGATACCGCCGGCAACGTAGGATGGTATCCTTCGATAGCAGTGGATGCGTCCGGCAATCCCCACATCTCCTACTTCGACGTGTCGAATGAGTATCTCAAGTACGCCCACCACAACGGTACCGAATGGGAGATCGTCGACATTGCATACCTCGGGGAGGATGTGGGATCCGTTTCGAACACCTCCATCGCCCTAGACCTCTCGGAGGAGCCGCACATCAGCTACCAGGATTTTGCCGACGAGAACCTCCAGCACGCCCATCTGGAGGGCTCGAGCTGGGTGGCGGAGGACGTAGACACAACCGCGAACAACACGGGCTACTGCAGTGCCATCGCCCTGGATCAGGACGGTTTCGTCCATATAGCCTACTACGATATGACCGAATACGCCCTGAAGTACGCCTACAACGGCCCACCCGCGGGACTGAATGACGATGCTGTGCCGGGATGGTGCACATTCGCACGACCAGTCCCCAACCCCTGCACCAACGGCACGGCAATGTCCTTCGTTCTGACCGCAGCCTCTACCGTGGAACTGGAGGTCTACAGTTCCTCCGGGAGGTTGGTCGCCCGAGTTCCACCGGAGCACTACACCTCCGGCGAGCACCAGGTTCAGCTGCCCGATATGCCTCCTGGAGTCTATCTCTGTCGGGTAGTCGCAGAAGGCCTGACCTATACCGGGAGCTTCGTGGATATAGAGTAGGCCACGTGGAGCGGATTCCCGCGTGCCTCTGCGGAGAAGAGGTGGTCTCCGGAGTAGCTGTACGCATCAGATACTTGGGCGGTGTATAGGCCAGAGCGGCCCCAGATCCTCCCCGACCATCAGCGTGGACGGAGTACGGAGGGATCATGTAGCGCTTCTCCAGAGGCTGCACTTCCTGCACCACAGGAGGCTTCTGCCGTAGCTCTGCAGCTGCGCGCGGAAGTCGATCACCACCTTCCTGCACGAGGCCACCGGCCGCCGCGACGTCTTCCCGGGCGGCGTGCTGGTCCCCCGGACCTTCGGCGGTCATGCCAACTGGCCCCCCCATGTCCACGGCCTGCTCACGGACACCTGCCGTGACCGGAAGGGCAACACGTTCCCGCTGCCACCAATCACCGACCAGGAACTGAAGGGTATCGAAGAGGTCTTTCGCTCCCTCGTACTGCAGATGCTCCTGAAAGAGGAGAAGCTGTTTCCAGATCTCGCGGAGAAGATGCGGAGCTGGAAGCACAGCGGTTTCCGGGATCTCCCGGGAACCTCATGTTACCGGATATGCAGGCTTCTCCGTCTACCGGGGGGGAGCCGGTCGAGGACGAGGAGGGGAGAAGGGCTCTTTCGGAGTACCTGTCCAGGGCTCCCTTCTCGCTGGAGCGGATGACGGTCACGGAGGGTGGCGGTTCGGTTAGCTAATGCGGCGAGCGGTTCCATCCCGGCCTCGGCCGCAACTTCGAGGTGTGTTTGGAAAGCACGGATAGGGAGGCAGGCCCTGTATGGAGAGGCTCGTAACGTCGGATTTCAAGCTCGGCATCATCGCCGGTGGCCAGCTCGGCAAGATGCTGGCGCTGGCGGCCAGCCAGTGGGACGTCAAGACGTACGTCCTCGACTCGGATCCGCACTGCCCGGCTTCCACCGTTTGCACCCGGCTTGTCTCGGGCGATTACAGGGATTTTCATGCGGTTCGGGCGTTTGGGCGCCAGGTCGACATGGTTACCTTTGAGATTGAGCATGTGAACGTGGAGGCGCTTCGGCAGCTCAAGGACGAAGGGCGGCGCATCTCTCCCGATCCGGATGTGCTTGCGATGATCCAGGACAAAGGCCGGCAGAAGCAGTTCTTCCAGCGGCAGGGGGTTCCCAGCGCGGCTTTTTCGCTGTATCCGAACCGCGAGGAAATCCTGCGGGCGGTGAAGAACGGCCGGTGCCGGATCCCGTTCGTGCAGAAGGGAAGGACCGCCGGATACGACGGGAAGGGCGTCGTGGTGGTCCGCCAGCCGGACGATCTCGACAGGCTGCTGGACGTCGCCTCGGTGGTCGAGGACGCCGTCGATGTGGAGAAGGAGCTCTCCGTGATTGTCGCCCGCAACCCGCGCGGCCAGACGGCGTGCTTCCCGCCGGTGGAAATGGTGTTCAACCAGGATGCGAACCTGGTGGAGATGCTCGTCAGCCCGGCCCAGGTCGATGAGGGGATCAAGCGCGAGGCTACGCGATTGGCGTGCCGGATGGTGGAGCAATGCGACCTGGTGGGCGTTCTGGCCGTCGAGATGTTTCTGGACAGGGCCGGCGAACTGTGGGTCAACGAGATTGCTCCGCGGCCCCACAACTCCGGGCACCACACGATCGAAAGCGCCGTTACTTCTCAGTATGAGCAGCACTTGCGGGCGATCTTCGACTTTCCGCTCGGAAGCACGGAGTTGAAGCGCCCGGCGGTGTTGATGAACCTGCTGGGGGAAAGGGGGCACGAGGGGCCGGTGCGGTACCATGGATTGACCGAGAGCATTGGGCTGCCCGGAGTCAAGATCCATATCTACGGCAAGAAGGAAACATGGCCCTTCCGCAAAATGGGGCACGTAACGATCGTCGCCCCGTCGATCGAGCAGGCCAGGCAACACGCAGAACAGGTCAAGCAACGCGTAAAGGTGGGGTCATGGAAAAGCCGAAGGTAGGTATCATCATGGGGTCGGATTCCGACCTTCCGGTCATGCAGCAGGCGGCGGACATCCTGGAGGAGTTTGGCGTCCCCTACGAGTTGACGGTCGTTTCCGCACATCGCACGCCCAAGCGGATGCTCGAGTATGCGGAGGGGGCCGACGGGAGGGAGCTGGAGGTGGTGATCGCCGGGGCCGGCGGCGCCGCCCATCTACCGGGGATGGTCGCATCGATCTGCCCACTGCCGGTGATCGGCGTTCCCGTGCGTTCCTCGAACTCCATCGACGGGTGGGACTCGGTGCTCTCGATCCTGCAGATGCCCGGAGGCGTTCCCGTGGCCACGGTGGCCCTCAACGGCGCGAAGAACGCCGGTTTGCTGGCCGTGCAGATCCTCTCCGTCGGGGACCGGCGCCTGCGGGACCGGCTCATCGAATACAAGCGGGAGCTGGGCCGTTCGGTCATGCGCAAGGCGGACCGGCTCGCCGCGAGATTCAAGCCGACACTTGACGCGTAGGATGCCCGGTGGGCCCGGCGACGGAGCAGTGAGCATACTCGCGCCCGTTGCATTTGTCCGCCCGCGCCGGGATGCCCCCCCGTCCGGGCACCTCCCCGGAGCGGCATATAGAGGCTGCGCTGGTGGACCTCTGATTTTGGAAACAAAGGGCTGCGGCAGCTCTGGCGCTGGCCGCAGCGATTCTGGCCCTGGCGTGCCTGCAGGGCCTGGAGGATACCGAGGGTCCACAGCCCTCGGACCTGTCCCTTGAGCTTCTGGAGTGGAGGAGGATTCCGGCAGCGGCGAAAGTCATATCGTCCGTCTGCGGGTTGATCATGAGACCTCCTTCGTGGGTGTGGTGACCCGAAGGAATATGATCAGCCCCTCCGCCAATCAGACGGTATCCGAGAGTACAGAAGCAATGATGCACAACCCTTCTGGACTTCCTCCTCGACCATCTGCCTCATGGCTTCAGTGTCGCACAGAAGCCTCTGGACATCTGCCTCGGATTGTGTCACTTTACCGTTGGCCATCGTCTTCCTCCTTTGGGCTTGTGGATGTTGTCGTTGAAACAAAACCCAACCGAGGGGATGATGGCCACCTCCCAATCAGCCGCTATGAGTTCACAGAATAAATAGGGACACAATCCAGCTCCGGCCTTTCTTTCACACCCGGCCATCTACTCTGTGCTTACTGGCTAGCCGAACGGGCTCAACACTATAGGTGCTCTAAAAGTATTAACTTGTAGCTAGCCGGTGATAAATCAGCCTACAACCGGGGTTTTCGAAAGAGGTATGCGTCCTGGGCTGCGTCAGTAGCTCCCATCTCTACGAAACTGACGAGTTCAAGCTTGTTTCCTGACAGCCGTTCGAAAGAGCCCTGCGGGTGATATGCTCCACATATGTTGGATCCGCCGTATTTGTTCTCCCGAACGACTATCTCACCTGTAAGGAAGCGTGATTGCTGTTCCTCGGTGAGACTGTCAATTCGAGGACGGCCGTGAGCAGTAAGGACAATGCTTCCACCGGGACGGGTCACCCTGGCTAATTCGCCAATCCAGAATTCCTGAGATGATACAGGCAGGTGGGTGAAGACGGATATTGCGTAGACTAAGCCGAAAGTTTCATCAGCGTAGTCCAGCGGAGACAGAGCTCCGTTGGTGGACACCTTGCAGAAGCCCAGGTTTCTACTGCACCATGCGACCAGCTTGGGATTGTAGTCGCATCCATGAACCTCGATGTCAGGGAAGGCTCGCCAGAAACGCAGGGTACGTCCGCAGCCACATCCGAAATCCAGAAGCGGTGTTACTCCCCCCCCCCCCC
>CAYREX010000015.1:17081-71584 GCA_964423505.1 uncultured bacterium
GATAGTAATCCCATTATCATGGAGCAGAGTCAGCATCCAACCCATTCCCCTCATGCCGTTGTAGTGGAAATCCAATACCCTGAACAGGCCGCAGACCAGATAGACCAGATATGGAGGAGGTGAGGGAAGCCCATCAGGCGCGCCCTCTCTGGCGAGCTTCCTGTTTTCCCGTACAAGGTCCCGGTCGAGAAGGTACTTGGTCCTGTCGATGTATGTCTTCAGCAGTACGCGCAGCCTCAACATGTCCATGAGGCGAACGAGTTGCTTTTTCATCAAGCTCCAATCCTGCTTCAGGAATCGAGCTGGTATACCGCACTGTCGTTGCATCCATGCAAGCATACCTTCACAGAACAGAAGCCAGCAACCAGTAGTCCATTTGATAACTCCCAGCGAGATCTGAGGGCACGGGAGTTGAGTTGGGCTTAAGTTCGAAATGCATGCAGAATAGTGCACCGACAGCTATCCAGGGACACCCAGATCCGCGCACCTCATGCAGAGCCTCCCTTTCGTCATTGGTGCCTTTCCTTACCGCTTTCCTGGCTGGTTGAGATCACCTGAATCATGTGACTCAGGCGGTGGGACCTGCCATCGATGTTGACCGCGTGGAAGCCTGGAGCCGTCACATCGACCGACGGCATGACCGCCGACTCGTACCGGATGCCGCCGGGCCGCCTGGCCCATATTTCCCTCGGCGATAGTCAAGGGTGAAGGGCATCCGCCGTGTGGTCTACGACGACTCCACGAAGCCTTCGGTACCATCGAGTGGGAGTAGCCCCTGGCGGGACTACATCCGTGCGGGTCGGCCGGATCGGAACCCCGCCGGGCTGAGCGGGATGTATAGTAGGACGTTCGACCGCATGATTACCGCCCCTCGGGGCTCCGGGAAAGGCTGCTCACCATGAAGGCGATGCTCTCCCTGCTCCTGCTCACCGTTCTGGCTCTCCCCGTTCAGGCCTCGGACCTCCTGCTCGTGGAGCGGGACATCCGGGACCTGGAGGGGGACACGCTGCTGGACGACCTGGACGTTCTGCACATCTCCGTGGACTGGATGCTCGCGCTGGGTACCCCGGATCTGGCGGAGCGGGTCGACGTGTCGGTTATCCTCGAGGGTCCGGTGGACCTGGAGACCCTCCGGATGGCCTTCGTGCGGAACGAGGAGGGCGCCGCCGCCGCGGAGGCTCTCGGAGAGGTCCTCCTGCAGAGGGAGGACGTGGTACTCCTCAGGATCGCAGACGGGACCGTCCCGCCCGCCGCGGTGCCGGGCATTCACATGATCCGGCCCCTGCGGGTCCACGAGCCGAGGGCCCTGGAGCCCTTTCGTCCCGCCGGGATCGACAGCGACCCCGTCATCGCCGACCTGGTGGCTGCGGTGGATCAGGACACGGTTCTGGCGGTGATCCAGCACCTGGAGGACTACGGCACCCGCCTCTGCGTCGCCCCCGAGTTCGACGAGGCGTGCGCCTGGGTCGAGACGCGGTTCGAGTCCTGGGGCCTGGAGGCGGAGATCCAGCCGTTCTCCTTCAACTACTACGGGACGACCTACGAGAGCGCCAACGTGATAGCCGAGCTGCCGGGCTCCGTGGAGCCGGACGCCATCGTGATAATCTGCGGCCACCTCGATTCAATCAGCTGGGACAACCCCTACGTCACCGCCCCCGGGGCGGACGACAACGCCAGCGGCTGCGCCGCGGTCCTTGAGGGAGCCCGCCTCTTCAGCCAGATGGACTTCCACCACACGGTGCGCTTCATCTGCTTCGGCGCCGAGGAGCTGGGGCTCATCGGGAGCGACTACTACGCAACGCTCGCCGCCGCGGCGGGGGACTCCATCATCGCGGTTGTGAACCTGGACATGCTCCTCTACGCGCCGGACTCCCTGCGAACCCTCTGGGTCCCCTACAACACCGCCTCCACCTACCTGGCCTTCGACCTGCTGGACGCCGCCGGAACCTACGTCCCGGAGCTGGACGTGGAGGTGGAGTACGCGCCCGGGGCCACTTACAGCGATCACGCCTCCTTCTGGCAGCAGGGCTACCCCGCGGTGCTGGGCATCGAGGTAGGTGTGGACCAGAACCCCCACTACCACAGCCCCACCGACCTGCTCGCCAACTACATGGAGTACTTCCCCTTCGGGACGGAGTGCGTCCGGACGGCCCTTGCGGTGGCCGCCGTCTACGCGCAGCCGGTGGGGACGGGGATCGGGGAGGGAGCCGCCGGGGGGATCCCGGCCCTGGAGGTCTCGCCGGTCCCGGCCTCGGGCAGCATGACGGTGCGCCTGCCCGGAGCCTCCACCGGAGGCTCGATCCGGGTCCTGGACCTGGCGGGTCGGGTCCGCCTGTCCGCTCGACTTGTCCCGGGAGGGGAGGAGGCGCTGCTGGACGTCTCCGGTCTTCCCTCCGGCACCTACCTGGTGGAGGCGGTGGCCGGGAGCCGACGGGCCACCCGCGCGGCGGTCGTTCTCCGCTAGCCCGGCTTTTCCCCCGCGACTCCGGACTCCTCCGGAGAAGCCTCCGGCAGGGTGGGCTCGTGCCGCCGTCCTGCTCTCCGGGAACATTTCCTATCAAATAGGTATACATTCACCGTCCCCAACGAAAGGAGAGCCCTTGAAGAGGACCCTGCTGACCGGGATGGTGCTCGCGACCATCGCCTTCGCCTTCACCGTAACGGACGCTGCGGAAACCGGCATCCGGGGGTGCGGCGACTGCGCACCGGTCGAAAGCGCGGACTGCGTCTGCGACGAGGACTGCGGGTGCGAAGAGGCCTGCGACTGCGGCGAGGCCTGCGAGTGCGAGACCGCCTGCGACTGCGACGAGGCCTGCACCTGCGACTGCGGGTGTGCGGAGGCCGAGGCCTGCGCCTGCGGCGAGGACTGCGAGTGCGACTGCGGGTGCGGCGGTAGCCCCGAACCGGCCCGCGAAGGGTGTGACGGGACCGCCCCGGAGGCCGGGCGCGGCTGCGGCTCGGGGGGTTGCGGCGACTGATCCGGTACGCGCCCCGGAATGAGAGCGGGACCGGCTCGAGCCGGTCCCGCCATCGCATCCCCGGGTTCGGGGATACCCCAGGTCGCTGAGCGCGGGAGCCACGCCCATCTCCGACCGGACGGCTTCGTACCGCGGGGGTGCGGCCCAGTAGACCTCCACGCGGTCCAGCATGGCGGAGTCCAATGGAAGAGGCTCGCGTTCCCCCGGATCTAGGTCCAGACGTTACACCATCAGCGCGTCGTCGGCGGGGATCCGTACCACCTTTCGGGGGGGCCTTCCGGAGGGCGATCATAGGGGAGCCCATCTGCGATGTCGCTCGGGAGATTCGTTGACCCGCTGCGGGATGCCGGATATGCTACGAGCCAGCGCCGGCTCCAGAGGGAACGGAGTCCGGCTTCCCATGGGCCGCTGTACGGGATGCGGCCTCCGGCGCGCACCATTTCATCCGGAGATCGAATGACGGCTGCCGTTCTTGCATGGATTGCTCTCTGCACCGGGTTCACGGAGCAGGCACTGGCAGCGGTGACGGTTCCGCCGGGCACCATCGTGTCCGGCAGCGACACCGTGACCGTCGACCGGATGCTCTCCGTACTCTCCGAGGCCGACGTGGTGTTCATCGGGGAGAAGCACGACGACCCGCTGGCCCACGCCTGGGAGCTCCACATCTGGAGCAGGATGGCCTCGCCGGAGAGGGCGCTTGCGCTGGAGATGTTCGAGACCGACGTCCAGGAGCTGCTTGACGGATACCTGGAGGGAGAGGTGACCGGCGAGGAGTTCCTCGCCGGCAGCAGGCCCTGGGGCAACTACCTCTGGGACTACGCGCTTCTGGTGGAGCTGGCCAGGTTCCGTGGTTACCGCGTGATAGCGGCCAACGTGCCGAGGCACTACGCCTCCGATGTGGCCAGGGGGGGATGGGAGGCCCTGGCGGGCCAGGAGTTCTTCGGGGAGCTGGACGTGGATTCGTCCAGCGCGCTCTACCGCGATCTCTTCCTGGAGACAATGGGGCTCGTTGGGGAGCGGATGCACGAGATGCCCATGGACCCCATGGACATGTACAGGGCCCAGCTGCTCAAGGACGAAGTGATGACGGAGTCCGTGGCCGGGGAGCGTTGCGTCTTCATATGCGGCAGCTTTCACAGCGACTACCGCTCGGGAATACCGGACCAGCTTCCGGAGGAGACAATCTTCATGACGGTGAAGGTCCTGGCCGAAGGGGAGGAGTACTCCCCGGAGCTGGCGGACTTCGTCGTCATCCCACCCTGACCGTAGCATCCCCCGCGCATGGTCCACCAGCAGCAGTCTGCCTATCAGGCATCCTTGCGGGGTCCGCCCGTAGGGGGCGACTGCCCGCGGGTGGAGTTGCCGCCCTTTCGAGCCACCCTGTCTGTCCTGAAGTGACCGTCGGTCAGAACGACGCCTTCAGGGCACCCCAGGTGGACTCGGACAGCGCTGTGCCGATCAGCTCCAGCTCGGCTATCCAGTAGCCTCCCGCCCCGTCCGAGTACGACCAGAAGACGGTTCCTCTCGACTCGGAGTATGCCAGCCCCAGGGACTGGTCGGTCTGGAGGGGCATGTCGGCGATGCCCTCGAGCGAGGGGCCTCCGGCTCCCATCCTGTAGACCCAGAGCCGCCCGTCCCAGTAGCAGGTCACGCCGACCATCGCGTCTCCGGCGTCCTCCCAGGCGCAGAGGCCGCTGGCGTAGACGCCGGAGGGCATCCCGGGGAGGTCGCACGTCTGGTGTTGAGTCAGGCTGGTGTCCATGGCGCAGACGCCGGGAGGGGAGACCCTGCACTGCCAGAGCATTCCGACTGCCGCGTCCATGCCCCTGCCGCCGTCTTCCAGCGGGTTCTGCCTGGATGACCAGGAGAGGCCCCCGTTCAGGTAGACCAGCGGGTCGGACATGTCGTTCGCATAGAGCCTGTCGCCCAGCCGGCTTACACCGAAGGGCTGGCCGTTCCCGGGCGCCAGCGAGAGGGAGAGACGGAAGCTCCCGTCTTCTGCGTCCACGACGTAGACCCGCAGGTCGGAGGGGGAGACGAGCAACAGCCCGTCCGGCTCGAGGAAGTCCAGCCCCCTGACCGACTCCGCGCAGGTCAGCTGGAACCGGTTAACTACCTCTAGCTCGAGAGCGTTCGAGCCGGTGACTAAGAGAGCCATCAACGAAAGGGTCAAGCTCCTGGAGGACATGCGTGTCACTCCTCTCCTGAAGATGATTGTGACCGGACGCACCGCGGTCAACTCCGGCGGAGGCCGTCCATCGAGGCTCCCTGGAGCCCTCGCAGAGCATCGGCTCATTGACCGGCGACACTCTCCGGTTTATCAAGGCCACATAACCAAGGACGAGCGGAGGCAGGCATGGGACGGACGCTGCTCTTGCTGTTCCCGGTGATGGTGCTCTACTCCATCTCCGCCGCCGACTACCCGGAGATACGGTGGTGGTGCGACCTGGATGCGCCGTCGTTCGGCTCGGCGGCCATCGACGACATCGACGGGGACGGCCGGCCGGAGGTGGTCTTCGGCTGCTACTTCGGCGACGAGCGGATATACGCCCTCAACGGCGAGGACGGCAGCGAGCTGTGGAGCTTCGACACCGGCGGCTGCAACGACGCCTCTCCGGTCATCTACGACGTGGACCTGGACGGTGACCCGGAGGTTATCATGCCGGCGTCGTCGCCCTACAGGGTCTACTGTCTCAGCGGGGACTCCGGCCACGTGGAGTGGTCGACCTCCACCGGCTACCCCAACTGCATAGACTCCCCGCCGGCGGTGGCCGACCTGGACGGCGACGACCGGCCTGAGGTGGTGCTGGGGACCTTCTACGGGTGGGTCTTCTGCCTGAACGGCGAGGACGGGGGGATTTTCTGGAGCTGCAGCCTGGGCACCGACAGCTACATACAGTCCGCGCCCTGCATCCTGGACGTGGAGGGTGACGGCGACCTGGACGTGGTTGTGGCCCAGTACCTGGGCGACAACAGGATATACGCCCTGGAGGGGTACGACGGCTCCATACTCTGGCACAACGACGAGCCGACCCAGAAGATGTACCACGGCGGCTCATTCGCAGACGTCGACGGGGACGGCAGGCCGGAGATAGCCATAGGCTGCTGGGACGGCAGGGTCTTCCTGCTGAACGCCGAGGACGGCAGCACCGAGTGGACCTACCAGACGCCGGCCTACATCGGTGCCCCAACGTCCATCGCCGACCTGGACGGAGACGGAGGACTGGAGACCGTCTACTCCTCCGGCAGCAACATCGGCGTGCTGGACGAGCAGGGCTCCTACCTCTGGGGTTATCCTCTCGGCGGAGGCTGCTTCAGGGGCGCGGCCCTGGCAAACATAGACGGGGACACCGTGGTCGACGTGATATTCGGGGACGACAGCGGGGTGCTCACCGCCCTCACCGGGACCGCCCCGGACCCGATATGGACCATAGACCTGGAGGCGCACTACGGAAGCACCTTCCAGATAGATCACGCTCCCACCGTCGCCGACCTGGACGGCGACGGGAAGCTGGACGTCTTCGTGGTGGGCGGCTACGGGACATCGTCGCCTCCGCCCCCGAGCCACGGCAGGGCGTACATGCTCTCCGCCGGCGAGGGGACCGGGCCGGGGTGGCCCATGTTCCGGCATGATCGCCTGCACTCCGCGTACTTCGACAGGGACGGCACGGGAGGTCCGGGAGGTGCTGCCCCAGGACCCGCCGAGCCGGTCTGCTTTCCCAACCCCTCGACCGCGGCGGTGACCCTGCGCATGGAGGTGCCCGAAGCCCGGGTGCCCGTGCTGCTGGAGGTCCTGGACCTCTCCGGCAGGACGGTGCGTCTGCTGGAAGGGGAGGCCGGCGGGGGTACCGCGGAGGTCACCTGGGACGGAAGAGACGGAGGGGGCTCGCCGGTGCCCCCGGGATGCTACCTCTACAGGATGGAATGCGGCGGGAGCGTCTCCGTCGGGAGGCTGCTGCGGATATAGGGAGCCTCGTCCAGGCCGAGCTTGCCTCGGCGCCCTCCCGGTGTACATTACGACAGGGAGGGATACCATGAAGAAGACGAGAGCGCTGCTGCTCGGGGCGGTGCCGGTCCTCCTGGCCTCGGCCTGCGGGAAGACCGGCAGCTACATGCCCCTGGAGGTGGGGAACACGTGGACCTACTCGGTGGAGGTGCTCGAGACCAGGGCCGGGGCCACCATCGACGACAGGACGGATGAGCGGGTTGTGGAGGTGACGGCCTGCGTGGACTCGCCGGAGCACGGCAAGCTCTTCGAGCTGACGAAGACGAGCGGCTCCTCCGGCTACAGCTACAGCTACTGCTTCACCTGGCGGGACAGCACGCTGATGGCCTTCGAGTCGCCGCAGAGCTACGTGGGCGAGACGTACCTGCAGTTGCCATGCGGGCAGGGAGCGACCTGGGTCACGACCAGGCGCAGCAATCCGGCCATAGACGTCTCCGTGATGGTGGTGGCGACCGACGTGACCGTCCGGACCCCCGCCGGGAGCTTCGACGGCTGCGTCCGGGTCAGGTCGGAGTGCCAGCTGGACGCCAACCTGCAGGTACCGGGCCGGGAGCACTTCACCTACGAGTACTGGTGGGCGCCGGGGGTCGGCTACGTCAGGCAGGTCTCCCTGACGGAGAACCAGCTGCAGGAGTACAGCCAGAGCCGCACCGAGGAGCTGGTGGAGTACAGCCTGCGCTGAGCCCGTCCCCTGCAGTATGCCGTTGCGCAGGGCTGCACCCGCTCACCATAGTCGGCATGCCCGGCGGGAGCGCCCGCTCCCGGGGCAGGGAGGGGCAATGAGGAAGAGGGACCCGGTAGAGGTCGCGCTGGAGTTCGTGGAGAGGATAAACAGGGCGGACCTGGACGGCCTTCTGAAGATGATGACGTTCGACCACGCCTTCACGGACATCCAGGGCCACGTGACCACCGGCCGGGAGGCGATGACGGAGGGTTGGGCCGGCTACTTCTCCAGCTGCCCGGACTACATGATCCACGTCAGCCAGGTGTACGAGCTGGGCGAGCACGTGGCGCTGGTGGGGAGGGCGACCGGCTCCCATACGGCGACGTCCCGAAGGGGCAGCTTCCGGGAGCCCAGCGTCTGGATAGCCGGAATCAGGGGCGACCTGGTCTACTCATGGAGCATCGCCCCGTACGACGAGCGGACCATAGAGCGGCTGGGTTTGGACCCGGAGGACGTAGACCCCATCTGCTCCCCCGGCAACATCTGAGGCTGCGGCCCAGGATTCACTGGAGGTCACCATGACAGCGAGAGCTTCGTCAGTCGCCGCCGCGATCTTCCTGCTGGCGCTGACCGCCGGGTGCGGCACGGGCACCTCGATGCCCTCCTACTACGACTGCGTGGGCGTCTACAGGACCGAGTCGGGGGCTTCCGGCATACCCGGGCTCGAGGTAACCCTCTACCTCAACGACGACTACACAGCGGAGATGAGCTCCGACTACCAGAACGGAGACCCCCCGGTGGTGGAGACAGGCACCTGGATAATCGGCTCCGAGGGGACCATCACCGTCAGGCTGACCGAGGTCGGCGGAGTCACCATGTACCCGGTTGACGTGATGGAGCTGGCCCTGGACGGCGCCATCCTGGTGACGGTTGAGTGGGACGAGCTGCTCCACGGCCGGGAGGGGCTGGAGTTCCACCGCATCCAGTGACGAGCTGGGCCGGTTACCTGCCGCGGCTGTCCGCACTCTGCGCGGCTCTGCTCCTTGCGACGGCCGGCCGGGCTGACGGCCGGTCCCCCACAGCCGATGTCACCATCGGAACCCCCCTTCGCCTGTGCGCCTCCGTCGGCGTATCCGGGGTACCGTGGGCCGTACCCTTCGGCGATAACTCCGGTCCCTCTCTCAGGGCAGAGGCCGGACTGGACGGAGGCAGGCTGATGCTCGGCTACAGGACCGCCCTGAGCCTCGGCTTCCTGCAGGTGGCGGCCGCGGAGGTCTCCGCCTCGGTCATGCGGAGCTGGGACGACGCCCTGCAGGGTATCCCCCCGGGCTGCACGTACGCCGGACTGGAGGCCCGCAGCAGGCTCCGCCTGCTGGTGGTGCGGGGAGGGCTGTACAGAAGGCTGGCCGGCGGGGACGCACCCGGCTGGGTCGTCTCCGCCGGCATAGGCGTCGGCATCTAGCGGGTCAGCAGCCAGCCCTCCGTCCAGTCCGGGCTGGCTGGCGGGTCCTCGGCGAGAAGCTCACGCCAGGCCTCGTCGGTGAGCCTGTCGGACATGGGCCAGGTGAACTCGTAGTAGCTGAGGACCGGCCCGATGGCCGCCTCGACGTAACCGTCCGGCCTGCGGTAGACCACAACAGCCATGTCCAGCCCGCCGGAGGCCACCTCCAGTACGCTGCCGGAGTTCTGGTCTGTGTGTACGTCGGCCACCAGCGATGTCTCCAGACCCTCCTCGGTCTCCCCGTCCCAGGAGATGCAGTACTCGAGGGTGGAGGCGAAGCCCTCGAGGAAGTCGGTGTCCCGGTCGGTCAGCGGCTCCCCCGCGAGCTCCCTCTCCGCGATGTCCTGCAGCGTGGAGACGAGGTCGATGGCCCTCTGGAACCTGGCGTCGGACTGCTCGTCCATGTATCCCAGGTCGTCGATGCCGCTCCTGGCCATCCTGAGGGTGGCCACCAGCTCGGCGTAGACCTCGGGAACCGGCTCAACAAGCCCCGCCGAGGGGGCCGGGGCCGGTCCCGGGGCGCAGCCTGCCTGCATCGTGTAGCTCTGCTTGGCATAGAGTATGGTGTCGTGGCGGAGCATGGCCCAGGAGGCCAGCATGGTCCCGAGGGTATGTCTCTCCCAGGCGTCCGTCCTCATGAAGTCGGGGTAGCCTTCGCCCCTTGGCCCTGCGAGCAGGTGGAGGCAGTGCAGCCAGCACATGTAGAGCGACTCGTGCCAGTCCACCGGGCCGTAGGCCTCTACCATTGAGGTGAGCGACGAGAGGGAGTCGGCGTAGTGCTCGAACTCCATCTCACCCCTGCTCTCCAGTATCCCGCGGGCCACGTCGCTCCCCAGGACGGCCGCCACGTCCAGGCCGCTCGGCATGAATCGCTGACCGCCGTCCGGGGTCCTGCCCACCGCCGGGAAGACCAGGCTGCCCATCACGTCGCTGTCCGGGGTGTACCGCTGGCCCAGTAGACGGAAGCCGACGGTTTTCGCCAGGGCCTCGGAGAGGTCGCCGGGGTCGAAGCCGCCTTCGACGTCAGGCATGGAGACCTGCTGGCCGGTGCCGCTGTAGATGGCCGGCCCCGGATACAGTGCCGCGACCGAGTCCCGGAACGCGGTCCAGAAGCCCCTCTCCCTGACCAGTCCGGTTGTGGCGCTGCCGCCGGTGACGGCCCTTGCGACACTGCCGTACTCGGTCACGGAGAGGTCGTCCGCGAAGCCGGCGAAGAAGGCGGTCGTCTCGTATATCCGCCTCCATACGTCCACCAGCGGCTCCCCGTCCATCTCCAGGACGTGCAGGTCCGAGACGGTCTCGAGCGCCGTGGCTGTCATCCCGATGGCCGCCTCCTCCGGGACCAGGTAGGGGGCGGCCCGGCCGAAGGGCTCACCTCCCTTCAGCAGGAGCGTGAGCCTGCCCAGCCACATCATGGCCACGAAGTACCGCTCCAGCCTGTCGCTCGCCGTGTAGTGTCCCCTCGGCACGTACTGGGAGTAGTCCTCACGGTAGCCGAGGACGGGGCTTGTCTCGAAGCCCTCGTGGGCATCCATGAGGGCCAGCTCCGCCTCCACCGCGTCCGCCACGGAGGGGTCCGGCTCGAAGGAGGGGTCGAGCACGGAGAGGGGCACGGCGAAGAACGCCGCTCCCATCCCGTTGCCCCGTTCCAGGGCGCTTCCGTAGAGCAGCGAGCACATGCCCGCCAGATCGTCGTAGATGTGCTCCTCCTCGATGGTCTGCAGCATCTGGTCGAAGAAGATGTGCAGGAGGTGGAGCGGCACCCCCGATGAGACGTAGACCGGCACCTCCCAGTCGGCGGTCCTCTGGAAGGCGGCCACCGGGTCGTCTGTGCCGTAGCCCCGGACCACCACGAAGGCGTTCGAGAGGAGAGCCTCCGGAGGCCGCTCGAGACCGGCCCTCTCCAGCACGCCGCCCAGGTTGATGACCCCGGACGGGTCCAGGGGGAGACCAAGCGCCGGCATGTCCGGCGAGACCCTGGAAACCTCCGGCTGGTAGTACGCCTCCGCGAACCCGGCGACCGCCTCAGCTGGCTCCGGGAACGAGAGCTCGCCGCTCTCGACATCCTCCATGCCGGTCATTTCCGCCTCCGCTCCGCATCCGGACCCCGCCGCCGCGAGAAGGAGGGCGGCGGTTGCGGCCCGGAAGATTCCCGTTCTCTCTCTCATTGTGGGGCTCCCTCCCTGTTCCTCGGTGGTACATACATTGAAAGGACCGGATTCCCCGGCAATGCCGGGGGGAGAGGAGCGGCGGGATGCGGATGACGACAGCTCTTGCGGCGGTGCTCGCCCCAGTGGCGGCCGCCGGCAGCATCTACCTTACCGATTACGAGTACCAGGCGGACCTCACGGTATACGTGACCGACTACGAGTACCAGGCCGACCTCTGCGTGCACGTGGTCGACTACGAGTACCAGGCGGACGACGAGGACGGGCTATGGTACTACGTCGACTACGAGTACCAGGCTGACGCCCTTGTCTACCTTGTGGACTACGAGTACCAGGCCGACCTGAAGGTGTACTTCGTGGACTACGATTACCAGGCGGGATGGGAGGAGTCCAGCGAGTGGAGGGGCAGGCTGCACTAGCCGCTCCCATGCCGGCGGCCCTGACGTCCGGGGACGGTTCCCGGTGAACGTCCTCATCTCGCTGGTGATGGCCGTGGCGCCCTCTGTGCTCCTCCTCCTCTGGTTCCTCCGCAGGGACAGGGCGAGGCCTGAGCCGGCCGGCCTGGTCCTCCGCATGTTCCTGATGGGCCTGGTGCTGATACTACCCGCTCTCCTCCTCGAGATAGTTCTGGACCACCTGAGCTGGACGCTGGGCCGGATGGCCTACCCGCTGGTCCGCGGATTCCTGGTGGTGGCGCTGGTGGAAGAGTCGCTGAAGCTCCTGGCCGTGATCAGGCTGGCCCGCCGCAGAGCCTGCTTCGACGAGGTGATGGACGGGATCGTCTACACCGTGGCTGCCGGCCTGGGCTTCGCCTGCCTGGAGAACGTGCTCTTCGTCCTGGGCAGGGGAATGGGTGTCGCGGTGCTGCGGGCTCTCACCGCCGTCCCGATGCACGCGGCGGTCTCCGCAGTGATGGGCTACTACTTCGGCAGGGGTCGGATGGCCGGTGGGGGGGAGGGCAGACTGCTGGCGGCGAGGGGGCTCGCGATCGCCGTGCTCCTGCACGGCTCATACAACGCCTTCCTCTTCGGTGTGCCGGTCTGGGACCCCTCCGCTGCCGTTGGCGCCATACTGGCCCTGTTGGTCTCCGTCATACTGGCCCTGAGGCTGACGAGAAGGGCCCTTCACCTGGACAGGGAGGCGGGTCTGGTCCCGCAGGCGGCCGGCTGAAGCCCGGATTGGCGGGTCGGGCGTCCCATTCCGTATGTTACCCCTGCCGGGGCGGCGCTGCCGCTCCGGCCTTCTTCCTGACATGGACTCTCTCAGCTGCCCCGGTACGGCCGGGGTTTTCTTCGGAGGAGGGCGGCAATGGCGGGCGGCAGGCTTTCCGAGGAGATGAGGGACTACGCCGGCATCCTGGCCGGAGCGGTGCTCTTCGGCATGGCGTACTCCTGGTTCCTTTTCCCTTTCAGGGTATCGCCGGGCGGCGTGGGCGGCCTCGCGCAGGTGCTCTACCACTGGACCGGCGTGGCGGAGAGCCTGTGGATGTTCGGCTTCAACATCCCGCTCTTCGTGCTGGGTTACTTCGCGGTGGGCAGGCAGTTCGGCGTTCGGAGCTTCGCCGGGATGATGCTCTCCAGCGCCATGATATGGGCGTTCCGTCCGGCCCACCTCTCCTTCCTGCCGACCTACGGCGACATCGTGCACAACGTGGCCGGCCCGGGGGAGCTGCCCAGGCTGGCCGTCTTCCTCTCCGGCTCCTCGGAGACGGACATCCTGCTCGCCTCCCTGGCCGGGTCGGCGCTGCTCGGGGCTGGCCTCGGGCTGATATTCAAGTTCCGGGGCTCCACCGGCGGGACCGACATCCCGGTCGCGATACTGAAGAAGTACACCGGCGTCTCCATCAGCACAGGCTACTGGGCGGTGGAGTCGGTCATCATCCTCCTGGTCGGCGTCTCCTTCGAGAACCCGGAGCTGGTCATATGGGCCTACCTGAACCTCTTCCTGGCCAGCAAGATGACCGATTTCGCGGCGGAGGGGATGCCCTACGTCAAGGCGGCGATGATAGTAACCGAGAGGCCGGACGAGGTCAGAGACGCCGTCTTCGACCGGCTGAGCAGGGGGGTCACCTTCCTGAGGGCACAGGGCGGCTACTCCAGGGAGGAGAGGGACGTGCTCTACGTCTGCGTGCACAGGAGACAGGTGATGTTGCTGCGCCGGCTGGTCAGGCGCATCGACCCGGAGGCCTTCATGGTACTCCACGACGCCTACGACGTGATGGGTTACGGCTTCAGGCAGCGGACCATATCGTACTAGCGTCCGGGACCGGCCGGACACGGACGCGGAGGTCCCCATGCTGACCGACACCCACTGCCACCTGTTCATGGAGCCGCTCTCGGAGGAGACGGACGCGGTCCTCGCCAGGGCCGCCGCCGCCGGGGTGGGCCGGGTGGTCGTGCCCGCCTACGACCGGGCCTCCTGGGAGGCCGTGGCCGAGCTCTCCGGCCGCGAGGGGGTGCACGGGGCGCTGGGCCTGCATCCATGGAGGGCGGAGGACGGGCTGGACCCGCAGGAGCTGGAGACGATGCTCCGGGAGACGGGAGCCGTGGCCGTGGGTGAGGTCGGGCTCGATTCGAAGACCTCCGTCCCGATGGAGCTGCAGATGCGGGTGCTCGAGGAGCAGCTGGAGCTGGCCCATTCGATTGGGCTCCCGGTCATCCTCCACTGCAGGGGCGCCTTCGGAAGGCTGCGGCAGATGCTGGCCCGGCATGCCGGGGCTGGTGGGCTGCGCGGCGTGATGCATGCCTGGTCCAGGGCTCCGGAGACCGCCCGGCGCTTCCTCGACCTCGGGCTGCACCTGGCGCTTGGCGGCGCCGTGACCAGGCCCGGCGCCGAGAGGGCCAGGGCCTCTGCCCCGCTGATCCCGGAGGGCCGCCTGCTCCTGGAGACGGACGCTCCCTCCATCGGTCTCGACGGCGTACCTTCGGGGGAGAGCGAGCCGGCCCACGTGGCCCTCGTTGCCGAGGCCGCCGCCGGGCTGCGGGGCGCCACTCCGGGGGAGCTTGCCCGGCTGACCTCCGTCAACGCCGCTTCTCTGTTCGGTCTGGCCGGGGGCACCCTTGCTTCCTGAGAGGTTCGCCAGGGTGGAGGCTCAGCTGGGCCCGGAGGGGATGCTGAGGGTCAGGTCGGCCCGGGTGGTCGTAGCCGGCCTCGGCGGCGTGGGCGTCCACGCCGCCCTGGCACTGGCCAGGAGCGGCACGGGGCGTCTGGACCTCGTGGACTTCGACGACGTGACTGAGACCTCCCTGAACCGCAACCCGCTGGCCTGCCCCGGAGACGTGGGCTCCCCGAAGGTGGAGGTGGTCGCGCGGGAGCTGAGCCGCTGCTGCCCGGACACGGAGGTGACCGCCGTCGCCGCCTTCCTGGACGGGGAGACACTCCCCGGGATGCTGGAGCCCCATCCGGATGCGCTGGTGGACGCCATAGACAGCCTCGGTCCGAAGGTGACCCTGCTGGCAGGTTGCGCCGAACGTGGAGTACCCGTCTTCTCCAGCATGGGCGCCTCCGGCAGGAGCGACCCCTCGGCAATCCGGTGCGGCGAGCTGTACGGGACAAGGGTCTGTCCGCTGGCGAAGCAGGTCAGGAAGCTGCTGCGCAGGCGAGGGCTGGGCTCCGGGGTGCGCTGCGTCTGGTCGGAGGAGCCGGCCGGGCCGGTGCTCCCGCCCGACCCCGGGGAGATGGTGCTCCGACGCGGGAGGCCGCGCAACGTACTTCCGAGCACCATAGCCATGCCCGGCATATTCGGATACGCCCTGGCCCGGATGGTCCTGGAGCACCTCGCCGGGACAGAGAGAGAATGAGGGGGGCTGGCGGGAACGTGTGGGAATCGAACCCACCCAGGATGGTTCAAGCACCCAACGCCGGATTTGAAGTCCGGGAGGGACACCAGTCCCCTTCCGCTCCCGCGGCAGGGGTTAGATTCTAACAAACGCTCTCTGCGTCAAGTGAGGTTCTGGCGCTACTCCCACCAGCAGACCAGGCCGGGCTCAACCCTGGGTCCCTCGCCGGGCCTGCCGGGCAGCACCCTCACCGTAACCCCGCGCTGGCCGGAGCTCTCGCAGGTTACCTGGCCGGCGAAGACCATGCCGTCGTCCCCGGTCCGGTCGTGGGTCAGCTCGACCGTGGTCCTCAGGGTGAGCCATCCGTCCGGCTCCACCCTGCCGTGCTGCACCTGGACCACCAGGTCGCCCGGGCCGAGGTCCGGGGCCCTGACCACCACCTCCACGGGGACGGAGTCGCCCACCCGGCACTCGTCGCCCTTCAGGCCGACCCTGACCCCGGCTATGCTGACGCCCTCCCACGCGGCCCTGACCCGCTCCATCCAGGCGGCGGTCTCCCTGGTGCCTGCGTAGTCGTCCTCGGTGAGCCTGGCGCTGCTCTCGAAGGCGGGTATGTAGAAGCGCTCGGCATACTCGGCGAGCATGCGGTTGCTGCTGAAAGCGGGGGCCACCGCTGCGATGGACGCCTTCATCTTGGCGACCCAGCCGGTTGGTATGTCGCCGCTGTCCCTGCTGTAGAAGAGGGGGACTATTTGGTCCTCCAGGAGGTTGTAGAGGATGCGCGACTCCAGCCTGTCCTGCAGCTCCGGGTCGTCGTATACCTCTCCGTCCCCTATGGACCAGCCTATGGCCGGCCTGTAGGCCTCCGCCCACCAGCCGTCGGGGACGCTGCAGTGCAGCACGCCGTTGAAGCAGGCCTTCATGCCGCTTGTCCCGCATGCCTCCATGGGGGGCCTCGGTGTGTTCAGCCAGACGTCCACCCCCTGGACCATCCGCCGGGCCAGGTCCATCGAGTAGTCCTCCAGGTAGACGACCTTCCCGTAGACGTCGTCCCCGGTGCAGAGCTGCACTATCTCCCTTATGAGCTCCTTGCCCCTGTCGTCGTGGGGATGGGCCTTGCCGGCGAAGATGAACTGGACCGGCCTATCCGGGTCCGAGAGCAGGCGGAGCAGCCTCTCCTCGTCACGGAGGAGGAGGTTGCCGCGCTTGTAGGCGGCGAACCGCCTGGCGAACCCTATGGTGAGGGCGTCCGGGTCCAGCACCTGCGAGCCCTCGAAGGAGGGACCCAGGTAGCCCATCCGCTCCATCTGCTCCTCCCAGCGTATCCTGGCCGCGGAGACGAGCTGTTGCCGCAGGCGGACATGCTCCAGCCAGAGCTCGGCGTCCGGTATCTGGGATACCTTCTCCCAGGACTTGCGGGTCGTCTTCGTGGAGGACCACCTGGGGCCGACGTATCTGCCGAGGAGCCTGGCCATCTCGCCGGCTATCCATGACTCGGGGTGTATCCCGTTGGTGACGTGCTCGATGGGAGAGTCCTCGCGGGGCAGCCTGGGCCAGACGCCCTTCCAGATGTCCCGGGAGACCTCTCCGTGAAGACGGCTGACACCGTTCCTGTAACGGGAGAAGCGGAGGGCGAAGACCGTCATGGAGAAGCTGCCCGTGCTGCCGAGCCGGCCGAAGGAGAGGAACTCCTCCATGGAGAGACCCATGTCCTCGATGGTCGGGCCGAGGTATCTGGCAATCAGCTCCGGCGAGAACTCCTCGTTCCCGGCCGGGACCGGTGTATGGGTGGTGAAGACGTTGCCTGCGGTGACCAGCTCCCGGGCCTCCGGGAAGGTTAGCCCCTCCGCCATGGCCTGCCTCATCCTCTCCACTATCAGGAAGCCGGAGTGGCCCTCGTTCAGGTGCCTGACGGCGGGCGTCATGCCCATCGCGTCCAGCATGCGGAGGCCGCCTATGCCCAGGACCAGCTCCTGTCTTATGCGCATGTCCTTGTCGCCGCCGTAGAGCTGCCCGGTTATCTCCCTGTCGGTCGGGTCGTTCTCATCGAGATTGGTGTCCAGCATGAACAGCCTCGTCCTGCCAACCTGGACCTGCCAGGCGGCCACCTGCACCCGCCTTCCACCCAGGGTCATCTCTACCCGGACCTGGTTGCCGTCGGGGCCGGCCACCGGCTCGACCGGCATGTTGGAGTAGTCGTTTATGAAGTAGCGCTCCCTCTGCCAGCCGTCGCTCCCCAGGTACTGGGCGAAGTAGCCGTTCCGGTAGAGCAGGGTGACCCCGACCATGGGCAGGCCCAGCTCGCTCGCGCTCTTCATCGTGTCGCCGGCGAGGACGCCCAGGCCGCCGGAGTAGACCGGTATGCTCTCGTGGAGACCTATCTCGGCTATGAAGGTGGCCACCAGCAGGTCTCTGCAGCCGTTGCCGCGGCGCTCCGCCAGGGCGTCGAACCAGGTGCTCCGGTCCAGGTAGTCGCGGAGCCTCTCCGATTCCTCGCGGAGATGCGAGATGAAGACGTCGTCTTCCGCCAGCTCCCGAAGCCTCTCCTGGTCCACGCGGCCCAGGAGCAGGACCGGGTTGTGGTGGGTTCGCTCCCATAGGTCTGAGTCCATCCAGCGGAAGAGCTCCACCGCCTCCGGGTTCCAGGTCCACCAGGTGTTGTAGGCGATTCGCCTCAGCTCGTCCAGCTCCTCGGGTATCCTCGGCACGACCCTGAAAGTCCTGGTCCTCATTCGTTCCTCCCGGGATGATGGGCGCGGGGCCCCGCGCCTCCTGGACGCCGTGCGGAACCGTCCGACACGCATGGTAATATATTCCCTGTGGGAATGCCACCGGAGAGAGGGGGATACCCTGGGCAATCTCAGTGCCGGAATGACGGCTGCAGTAACGTTCGCTCTGCTCGCTCCCGAGGCGCTCGCCGGCTCGACAACCTTCGAGGTCCTCCTCGACCCGGAGGCGGTCGTTCTGGAGGCGACCCCCATGGGCCGAACCCGGGTGAGCCTCCCGGGGGCGGAGCCTGCAGGCGCTCCGGGAGAGCCGCTGCTCCCCTCCATGCCCGTCACGGTACCGCTGCCCCGCGGGGCCCGTGAAGTGGAGGTCACGGTCGAGCCCTCCGGCCGCGTGCTGCTGGCCCGTTCCGGCCTGACGATAACCCCGGCCCGGGAGCTCCTGCCCCTGCTGCCGGGACTCCGACGGGCGGCGCTCCTGCCCGACCCGGCCGTCTACGGCTCCGCATCCGCATGGCCGGAGAGCATCGCCGGAGAGCCCCGTGTAGGCAGCCTTGCCGGCTTCCCGGTGGCCTCGGTTATGGTCACCCCCTGGCGCTACGTCCCCTCCGAGGGGAGCCTGGAGCTGATCACCGGCATCAGCGTGACCCTCACCTGGGACGAGGGCGCCGCGTCACCCCTTACCGGGCCCCAGAGGGAGGTCGCCATGGAGAGGCTGTCCGCGCTGGCCACCCACTGGCCGGAAAAGCCGCGGTCCGAGTCCCTCGGGCACGGTGGGGCCTCGGAGTACCTGGTCGTCTGCGACAGCGCCCACGCCGGACTGATGCAGCCGCTCGCCGACCTGCGGCGCTCCTCCGGCATGGGGGTGGAGGTCGCGACTGTAGAGGACGCCCTCTCCGCCTACCCGGCCGGGAGCCCGGCCGAATCGGTCCGTGAGTTGATAAGGGACAGGTACCTGACAGCGGGCACGGTGTACGTGCTGCTGGCCGGGGACGAGACCCTGGTGCCGGCTCTGGAGGTCTACACCGAGTGCGAGGGCTTCCTGGACGAGGCGCCGGTGGACCTCTACTACTCCGACCTGGACGGCGACTGGGACGCCAGCGGCGACGGGATTCCGGGTCAGCCGGATGACAGCCTCGACCTCTACTCCGACGTGGTGGTGGGCAGGCTGCTCTTCGCCACGGAGGCGGAGGCCGAGCTCCTGGTCTCCCGGTCGGTCGACTACCAGGTCTCTCCACCCTCCGGCGACTGGTCCAGAAGGGCGGTCCTCTGCGGGGCGGTGCTCTTCGAGGAGCTGGGCTACGTGGGCGCACGGGGCTGCGACTCTCTGGACGCCTACCTGCCGGCCACCTGGGACGTCACCAAGGCCTACGAGGTCCCGGGGGGAGACTACATCGACACCCACATCCCGGTCATCAACTCGGGGACCGGATGGACCCATTACGCCGGGCACGGGAACGAGCGGGGCATCTACTGGTCAGACCAGGGCAGGGGCATGATGACGAGCTGGATGGCCGACACCCTGGAGAACGGTCCCCGGCGGGGGATCCACACCAGCATAGCCTGCCATCCGGGAGACTACCCGGAGGGGGAGAGCTGCGCCGAGGCCCTCCTGAAGGCCCCTGACGGCGGCGCCGTCTCGGTCTTCTTCAACACCAGCTACGGCTGGGAGGGGCACTGGCCGGAGCTGGGCGCCAGCGAGATGATGTGCGCCTACATGGCCCGGCGGGTCTTCTCCGACCACGACCCGACGGTCGGCCTGGCCTTCGCCACCGCCAAGGACATGCGGGTGCCATGGATAGAGGGCGAGTACGACAGGAACCTCCAGTCGATCCTCTCCTGGACAGCCTTCACCGACCCTGCTCTCCATCTGCTCTCCGTCCCGGAGAACAACCCGGTGCCGCCAGTGCCGCTCGCGATGTCCGCGCCCTGGCCGAACCCGGCAACCAGGGACGCCCCGGTGGCGGTCATGGTCGACTACCTGGGCGGGGGCAGCGGCCCCACGGAGGTCAGCGTACACGACATGGCCGGACGGCTCGTCTGGAGCACGAGCGTGAGCGCGCCAGGCCGGGTTGCATGGGAGGGCACAGGTCCCGGCGGGAGGCGTGTCCCCGCCGGCGTCTACATCATCACCGCCCGCAGGGGCTACACCCACCGCAGCCGCCTGTTCACTATCCTCGATTAAACCCGTACCGCTTATGCTTTAACTCAAATTCGCGCATAGCGTGTGCTTGGGTGGACGATTCTTCCTATGGATATTCGCCTGCTCTTCATAAAGTGGTAAGCGGTACGGGTGGTTACGGGTGGTTGGCTCGCGGAATAGGGGTCGGGGCGGGCGTGTATCAGGACCGGAGAGGCGGAAGGGCCATACAACCGAGGAGGAAGAGATGAGAGCGAAGCTGATGGTCACGGTCCTGGTCCTGGCGGTCGCGGTAGCGGCGCTCGGCCAGGCGGCGACTGAAGAGAGGGAGATCACCTCCGGCCGCATGTCGGTCGTGGGCGAGGAGGGTGTCTTGGGCGACCTGCCCCTGGAGCACACCGACGTCGAGATAGACGTCAGCGGGAACCTCCAGCGGGCTACCGTGCGCCAGGTCTACGGCAACCCCTACGACGAGGTAATCGAGGCGGTCTACGTATTCCCCCTCCCGCAGAGCGGCGCGGTGGACCGGATGGACATGTGGATAGGCGACAGGCTCGTCCACGGCGAGATACACGAGCGCTCCCTCGCCAGGGAGATATACGAGGAGGCCATCAGCTCCGGTCAGACGGCCAGCCTGCTGGAGCAGGAGAGGCCGAACATCTTCACCCAGAGCGTGGGCAACATCCTCCCGGGAGACAGCATAGTCATCGAGATAAGCTACGTGGCCCCGGTGGAGTACGACGACGGGCAGTACGAGCTGGTCTTCCCGATGGTCGTGGGGCCCCGCTTCATGCCCCCTGGCGGACACGAGGCGGAGGTCTTCGGAGGCGACACCATCATGACGTCCGTCCCCGACGCCGGGAGGATAACACCACCGGTGGTCCCCGAGGGCACCAGGAGCGGCTACGACATCGACCTCTCCGTGAGGCTCCGCACCGGTGTTCCGGTCAGGGACATGGAGGTGCTGAACCACGACGTGGACATCGACCTGGACTGGGACGGCACCGTGAACGTGGCCCTGGAGAACGACGACGAGATACCCAACCGCGACTTCGTCCTCCGGTACCGCACCGCGGGCGACGAGATAGAGAGCGGCGTCCTCGCCCACAACGGCAGGCTGGGCGGGCACTTCATGCTCATCCTCCAGCCGGACGCGGACGTGCCGGTTGACGAGATAACCCCGAAGGAGCTCTTCTTCGTCGTCGACTGCTCCGGCTCCATGAGCGGCCAGCCAATGGAGGTGGCCAAGGAGACGGTAAGGCAGTTCGTCGCCGGCATGAACCCTCACGACACCTTCCAGATAATGCGTTTCTCCGAGACCGCCAGCAGCATGTCCCGCGAGCCGCTGCCCAACACCGAGGAGAACGTGGAGCAGGGCATCCGGTACATCAACGCCATGAGCGGCGGTGGTGGAACCATGATGATAGAGGGCGTCCGGGCGGCCATTGGCTACCCGGAGGACCCGGAGCGGATGCGCTTCGTCATCTTCCTGACCGACGGCTTCATTGGCAACGAGGCGGAGATTCTGGGCGAGCTACAGAGAACTCTCGGCGAGAGGACCAGGCTCTTCAGCATCGGCGTCGGCTCATCCCCCAACCGCTACCTCATCGAGGGTCTGGCGGAGGAGGGCCGTGGCCACGCCTACTACGTCGGTCTCAACGAGGAGCCGGACGTCGCGGTGGGCAGCATCTACGAGAAGATAAACAACCCCTACCTGGTAGGCATCGACATCGACTGGGGCGACCTGCAGGTGACCGACGTGTACCCCTCCCGCATACCGGACCTCTTCGCCGGGCAGCCGCTGGTGATATCCGGCAGGTACGAGGGCGGCGGGACCGACGAGATAACCGTCTCCGGCTCCATAGCCGGCCGGAGCTGGAGCCAGTCGATGAACGTCACCCTGCCGGAGGAGGAGCCCGACCACGACGTGGTGGCCACCCTCTGGGCGCGCAGGAAGATACACGACCTGAGCAGGCAGCTCTACGACGAGTGGGGCTACGTGCAGAACGACCCGGTGATAGTGAACGAGATCACCGACACGGCGCTGGACTACCAGATAATGAGCCAGTACACATCGTTCGTCGCCGTCTCCGAGGAGGTCAGGACCGACCCGGACGGCAACCCGATAACCGTCGATGTCCCGGTGAACATGCCGGAGGGCGTCTCCTACGAGGGCGTCTTCGGCAGCTCCGGCGAGGACCGCGGTGCGTCACTCGCCTACACCACCGCCAACAGGAGCATGGGCATGGGTGGCGGTGCCGCCCAGCCGGTTGCGCCGGCTCCGGGCTCCGGCGTGATGCCCCTGATGGAGGCCGAGGAGAGCATCGACGACGACTTCCTTTACGACGGCACCGGCACCGAGTGGACGCCGGACTACTACGGACAGGTCTCGATGGTCTCCGTCACGCCTACCCTTGGCATGCTCCCCTCGGAGGCCAGGGGTGCCGTCAGGGAGATTATGGACCAGCTACAGGAGGTCTACGACTCCTACGTGGAGGACATCGAGGAGGCTGACGACTGGCCTGTGGGTACGTACACTTTCGCCGTGACCGTGGACGACACCGGCTCGGTCACGTCCGTGACCGTGGTCGACAGCGCGCTCGACCGGGAGCTCGCCGCCGAAATGGAGGCGGTGCTGGAGGGCCTCTCCCTCCCGGCCCCGCCCGACGGCGGCGGGACCATGAACGTCCGGATAGGGCTGCAGAAGCTCTACTAGCAGCAGCCGGGGAAACGGCAGGGGGCGGGAAGACCCGCCCCCTCCTCCTTATCCGGCTCTCCGCGAGATTGCCTTGTCTCCCTCCGGGCCGTAGGATGCCCCCCTGACGGAGAGGGGGCGCCGGTCTGTCCATGGAAGTCTTCCTTACCGGGCTCTGGGAGTCTCTGGACGTCATCGGCAGGATGGCGCTCCTGGTGATCGCCGGCTACGTCATGGTGAGGCGGGGATGGCTCCGCCGGGAGACCCTCACCGACCTGACGCGGCTGCTCATCGACCTCGTCATCCCCGCCACCTTCATCCTCGCCATGACCCGCTCCTTCTCTCCCGACCTGCTGGAGCAGGCCGGGGTCCTCGCGCTGGTCTCGCTCGGCTGGATACTGCTCTCGTGGCTGGTCGGGACGGGGCTCTACCGGGCTCTGCCAGGGGAATCGCGCTCCCGGGACCGGTCGGTAACTGCCATGATGATGATATCCAACAGCCTCTACCTGCCCCTGCCGGTGATACTGGCAGTCGCCCCGGAGTCCCTCGGGGACCGGGCGGTGGTGTACATCTCCATCATCTCGCTGCCCTCCATGGTCATCATGTGGACGCTCGGCGTGAGGCTGCTGGCGGGGAAGGGGGGGGGAGAGGTAGACGGGAGTGGCGGCGGGAGAATCCTGAACGCCCCCATCGTCTCCCTGGCGGCGGGTATCCTCCTGAGCCTGATACCGGGCGTCCGGGAGACCGCGCGGGGCGAGCCGGGCGGATTCGCCCCGCTGGGAACGCTCTTCTCCGGGATGGAGCTGGTCAGCGCGCTGCTGTCGCCGCTGGCCATGATGATACTGGGCGGGCTCATAGCTTCCGGTCGGGGCGGCGGACGGGTCCCCCTGCGTTACCTAGTGCCCCTCGCCGCCGTGCGCCTGCTGCTGATCCCGGCCGGGGTCTACCTGTTAATCCGGTCCGGGCTGACCGGCGTCTCGGGGCTGGCCGCCACCGTCCTCCTTCTGGTGGCCGCCGCTCCTCCGGCGACCAACCACGCCCTCATAGCCAGGAGGTACGGCGGGGAGTGGGAGCTGGTGGCCAGGCTGCAGCTCCTGCTGCACCTGCTCGCGCTGGTGACGCTCCCCCTCTGGCTCAGCGCCGGGCTGGCCTTCATGGGCGGCTGAGGGCGGCTGAGCTGCCGCTCCGTCTCCGCCAGCTCGCAGGTACTCCGGACCCTCAACCCGGGCTCCCCATCCGGTGTGCTCAGACCGGCGGCCCGTACCCGTTCCGGTACCGGAGCACCCTGGCAGGATTGCCGGCGACCACTGCGCCGGGGGGGACATCCTTCGTGACTACGGTACCTGCTCCGACTATGGCTCCCTTCCCGATGCGGACCGGGAGGATCGTGGCGTTCGAGCCTATGCTGACCCCGTCCTCCACTACCGTGCCCTTCCAGTCCGCCGGGTCGGGTTGAGGGGGGTAGACGTCGTTGATGAACATCACCCCGTGGGCTATGAAGCAGTCGGAGCCTACCTCCACCATCTCGCAGACGAAGCTGTGGCTCTGAACCCGGGTGCGGTCGCCGATGACCACTCCGCGCTGTATCTCCGTGAAGCAGCCGACCATGCAGTCCCGTCCGATGGTGCATCCGTAGAGGTTCACGAAGTTCCATACCTTCGTCCCCTCCCCTATCTCGCAGTCCCGCACCAGCTGCAGCGGCCCCCACTCTCTCTCTGCCATTCGTCCCGGCCTCTCTCTCGGGTCCTACGGAAATGCCATCACGTCGAACATATTACGGCCCCGGATATGGAGGTAAGTTGAGACACCGGATACGCAACTTCTGCATCATCGCCCACATCGACCACGGCAAGTCAACGCTGGCCGACAGGATGCTCCAGGCCACCGGTGCCGTGTCCGAGCGGGAGTTCCACGACCTCATGATGGACTCCATGGACATCGAGCAGGAGCGGGGCATCACCATCAAGAGCAAGGCCATCACCATGGACTACGAGTCCGGGGCGGGGGAGGTCTACTACCTCAACCTCGTCGACACTCCCGGCCACGTGGACTTCTCATACGAGGTCTCCCGCTCGCTGGCCTCGGTGGAGGGGGCGCTGCTGGTGGTGGACGCCGCTCAGGGGGTGCAGGCCCAGACGCTGGCGAACCTGTACAAGGCCATGGAGCACGACCTGGTCATAGTGCCGGTCATCAACAAGATAGACCTCCCGTCAGCCAACGTGCTGGAGGTCATGGGGGAGATGGAGAACGAGCTGGGGATAGACGTGGACGACATCCTTCTCATCTCCGCCAAGACCGGGGAGGGCGTACCCGAGCTGCTGGAGGCGCTCATAGAGAGGATTCCCCCTCCGCCGGAGGACGACGGCTCGCCGCTGGCGGCGCGGGTCTTCGACAGCATCTACGACCCCTACAGGGGGGTGGTGGTGTTCGTCAGGGTGGTCTCGGGGGTCCTTTCGAAGGGTGACGACATAGAGCTAATGGCCACCGGCGGCAGCCACACCGTGGAGGAGGTGGGGCACTTCAGGCTCACCAGGGAGCCCTGCCGGAGCCTCCATTCCGGTGAGGTGGGCTACCTGATTGCCGGCATCAAGTCGGTGGCCGACGTCCGCTCCGGCGACACGGTGACCCACCTCGAGAACCCTGCGCCCGGCCAGCTCCCCGGCTACGCCGAGCCCAAGCCGGTGGTCTTCTCCTCGATCTACCCGGTCTCGACGGAGGACTACGACGACCTGGCCTCCGCGCTGGAGCGGCTCCGGCTGAACGACGCCTCGCTTACCTTCGAGAAGGTCTCCTCCCCCGGTCTGGGCTTCGGTTTCCGTTGCGGCTTCCTGGGGCTCCTCCACCTGGAGGTGGTGCAGGAGCGCCTGGAGAGGGAGTTCGACCTCTCCCTGGTCCTGACCGCACCAACCGTCCTCTACAGGCTGACGCTCCGCGGCGGGGAGACCGTCTTCATAGACAACCCGATAACCTACCCGGACCCGGCGGAGATAGAGCTGACCGAGGAGCCGTACATTAGAGCTTCCATAATCATGCCCGACAGGTATATAGGCCCGGTCACCCAGCTGCTCCTCGACAGGCGCGCCGACAACTACTCCAACCTCTACGTGGGCGCCAGGCGGGTGGAGATAAAGGGAGACATGCCCCTTGGAGAGGTGGTCTACGACTTCTACGACAAGCTGAAGTCGGTCACACAGGGATACGGCTCCTTCGACTACGAGTTCATCGGCTACCGGCCGGGCGACCTGGTCAAGGTGGACATCCTGGTGAACCACGAGAAGGTGGATGCCCTCTCCATGCTGGTCCACCGCGACCGGGCCAGGCCCTGGGCGGTGACCGCCTGCTCCAACCTGAAGGAGGAGATACCCCGCCAGCAGTTCAAGATACCCATCCAGGGAGCGATAGGCGGTCAGATAATCTGCAGGGAGACCATATCCGCGCTGCGCAAGGACGTCACGGCCAAGTGCTACGGTGGCGACATCACCAGGAAGCGCAAGCTCCTGGAGAAGCAGAAGGCGGGAAAGAAGAAGATGAAGATGGTCGGCAGCGTGGCCATCCCACAGAGGGCCTTCCTCGCCGTTTTGCGCAGGGAGGACTGATGACCGCCCAGATTCATGACACGGTTGCGATGGCGGGGGAGAGCTTCAGCCTGGTCGCCGTCGACGGAGGACCGCTGCCCTCCCCCATGGACTTCGCCATGTTCCCGAGGCCGCTCCACACGGCCTGCTGGCGCGGCTTCCACTGCACCTACCTCGTGGACGACGACGGGTACCTGGCGCTGGACTCCATGACCGTCGGGCGCTGCGACGACGGATGGGTGCCGGTGAACGGGACGGAGCCGGTCGGGGACGAGTCCGAGAAGCGCTACGAGGGCATCGGCCTCCGGATCAGGTTCAACGGCAGGCTGCAGGTCGCATCGGGCTTCATCGGGAGCATGTACGATCACATGGGCTTCCATCCCTCGGAGTGCTTCGAGGTCCTCCTGGAGCTGGAGTTCTCCGATGGTCGACTGGTCCGTATGACCGACCTGTCGGAGGAGAACGCGGAGCTGCGGGAGAGCGGCAGGGAGGGGGAGGTCGGGAGGAACCTGGCAGCGTGGATAGCCCGGCGCTTCTCCCTCGACCCGTCGCTGAAGGGAGTGGAGCTCCGTCGCCCGGGGGCACGGAACCCGGGGGACGACGCGGGTGTAGAGGAACCGTAGGACCACGGAGGTTGAGATGAGTAGAGCGCGCGTTCTGCTGCTCGCAATGCCGGCCATGCTCCCGGCTGCCGGGACCATCCATGCGGAGGTGCTGATGGTGGCCCCCTTCGAGGGCGGCCTGGTCGAGTTGTCGTGGAGCACCGTCCAGTGGCCGGGAGAGCCGGGAGAGCTTGCGGCGGGGGAGCTCGGCTGCGACAGGCTCTTCGGCCCTGAGACCTCGCCGGACGGTGCTGCCGTGGCACTATGGGCGGGGTCCGACTCCATCGATTGCCTCCTGCTGCTCACAGCCGACGGCTACGATGTGCTGGGTCCCTACGCGGAGGCCGGGCTACCGTCGTGGGACTCCTCCGGCGGTCTCTGGTTCACGGCGGAGGGGGAGCTGACGCATGACTGCGAGCCGACCGGCATAGCGCTCGACACCTACGGCATATCGGTCTCGCCCGACGGGGCGCTCGTCGCGTACACCGACCGTGACGACAGGCTGATGCTGCTCCGCACGTCGGACGGTCAGACCGAGGTGCTGGCGGACGACCTGAGGTACTACGCGCCCCGCTTCACGGATGACGGCCGGGTGTTCGCCCCTTCGCTGGACGGCGGCATAAGGCTCTTCTCCGAGGAGGGTCCGGTGGAGGTCGGCGGCGGAGAGCAGCCGGTCTGGTGGCCCGAGAAGGACATGCTCCTGTTCATCCGCACCACCGACGACGGCGAGCGGATCCTCTCCTCCGACATATGGGGCTGGACCGAGGAGGGGGGGGCGGGACCCCTTGCCGAGACGCCGGACAGGCTGGAGCTCTTCCCGGCCCCGGCCGGCGACAGGGTCTACTACGTCGACCTGGTCACCGGGAGGTCGGACTACATGGAGACCGCCCCTGAGGAGGAGCCGGTTACGGAGGTGCCGCTGCCTTGAGGTCACTCCTCCTCCTCGCGGCCGCCTGGACCACGGCGGTAGCCTGGACCGTCTGTCTCGACCCGGGCCACGGCGGCTCGCAGCCGGGGGCGACCGGCACCTACTACCTGGAGAAGTACGCCAACATGGACGTTGCCGGGCAGGCCTCCTTCTACCTGGCCATGGTGCCGGACTGCGAATGGGTCGGCATGACCCGCACCGGCGACTACGACGTCTCCCTGCAGGCCAGGTGCGACTACGCGAACCAGAACGGTTTCGACCGCTTCATGTCCATACACGAGAACGCCTTCAACACCTACGTCCAGGGCTCCGAGGTCTACGTGGATCCGGTCTCCGCCGGCTGGGACCTGGGCGGGGAGGTGCTGGACGGCATACTCTGGGCCCACGGCTACGACGACAGGGGGGTGAAGGACGGCAGCGTCTACTACGTCATACGGAACACGAGCATGACCGCCATACTCGGCGAGGGCAGCTTCATAGACTACGACGACGAATGGAACGAGTCCTACCTCTACTACGTGAACCAGGACGACCACTCCGGCAGGCAGGGCTGGGCCTACGCCGCGGGCATAAGCGGGCACATGGGCTCCGGACCTCCGCCCTACGGCCCCTCCCCGGACCTGATAGTCGACAACCTCGACGCCGGCTTCTCGGTGAGCAGCGAGTCGGCATGGAGCACCGGCGCCTACGGCAACCCCTGGGAGGAGGACTACCGCTGGAGCTCCACCACCGACCGGGACGACTGGGCCAGATGGACGCCCCAGCTGCCCGAGGCGGGCTGGTACGAGGTCTACGTCTGGTACACCGAGGGCGGCAACCGGGCACCGGATGCGGTTTTCACGGTTGCTCACGCCGGCGGAGAGACTTCATTCGAGGTGGACCAGACAGAGGGAGGCGGGCAGTGGAACCTGCTGGGCGGCTTCGGCTTCGAGGCTGGAGGGGACGGATGCGTCACCCTCTCCGAGGAGGGCGTGACCACCGGGAGGGTGGTCATCGCGGACGCCGTCCGCTTCCGTCCGGTCTGCACCGGAGTGGAGAGCGGGACCGTACCGGCCCCCCCGCGGGCTCTCGACATCTCGGCCTTCCCGAATCCAGCATCCAGCTTCACGCTCCGGCTGGACCTGCCGGAGGCGGGCCCGGTCCGGCTGGAGGCCTACGACCTCGCCGGAAGGCTTGTGGATACGATCCGGGCGGGCGACATGGACGCCGGCCCCGGCGCCCTCTCCTGGACCCCGACCGGGCTCCCCCCGGCCGTCTACATCGTAGTGGCGGTGACCGATGCCGGCACGGCCTCGACCCGGGTGGTGCTGACACGCTGAGCGGCCGGCCCCGGTCCGTATCCCGCCCTCCCCCTCTTCGCTGTTGACCCGGCTCCCACCTGCATTGCATCCATTGGTCTGGGTCCATTGGTCCGAACCGGTCATGGAGGTTAGCCCTATGAAAGCTGTCTCGTCCCTTGCGGCAGCGCTGATCATCTCCTCGTTGGCCGCGGCAGACTCCGCGGTCATCTACGAGTTCCCCGACGGATACTCGGCGGCGCTGGTGAACAGCTCCGACATCGCCATGGTGGCCGAGACGGTCACGGTCGTCCCGGCAAGGGCGGTCTTCGACCCGCATGGCGACGGCTACTGGCTTATCCCCATGATGGACGTCACATGCGTTTTCCACCTCGAGAACCTCACGGACGAGGCGCAGGAGGTGACCGTGGGCTTCCCGCTGGACGCGAAGTTCGGAAACGCATACACGGTCTTCGACGACGCCACCCTTGCGGCACACCTGGACTCCATACAAGCCGATGAGGAGAGGGACCGCTGGCATCGGACGGACGGGAGCAGCGGGGAGGACGCCTCGGAGCTGCTGCCGGAAGACCTGGGCTTCACCGCCGCCGCAGACGGCGAGCCACTCGAGGTCTCCTACCGCACCTGTCGGAGGGACCCGGATATGGAGCTCGTCTGGGATCCTCTCATGGCCGTATGGGACATGCGCTTCGAACCGGGGGAGAGGGTAAGGCTGGTGAACACCTACCGGACCTCCTGGGACTACTACGGCGGCGGGCCCTACGGGGACTACACCTGCAGGTACATCGTGACCAGCGGCAACACATGGGCCGGTCCGATCGGCCATGCCGTGATATCCATCGAGGTGCCCGAGGAGCTGCCGCCACCCATGCTCTCCGACACCCTGTCCGTCTGGTGGTCCTGGTCCGGCAGCCCGACCGTCGACGGCCGGGTGGTGACCTGGGAGCGTCATGATTGGGAGCCGGACGAGAACCTGCAGGTTGCTGTCAACACGCAGACCAACGCAGGTCACTGGGAGAACCAGCTGAGCGCCCCGGGCATGGCGCATTCCATCGAATGGACCACCGACCGCCTGCTGCCCAGCGTGGCGAGGGAGCTGGATGACTACCAGGCCTGGGGTCCCAGCTATGCCGCTGAGACCCAGCTCAGGATTGCCGAGGCGGTGGTCTCGCTGGTGGCGGGCGAGGTTCCTGCCGACCCGGGTGTGCTCGCGCACTTCCCGGTCGGTCCGGATGCCGACGGCGTCTACCGACTGGAGCCCATGAGCGGGGAGGGGCTACCGCCGCTGAGCGAGATGCGGTCGGTGGTCGCGGAGGTCCGGGAGCAGCTCTCGGAGGACTCCGCGAGGGCTGCTGCGGCCGGTTACCTCCCCTTCCTGCCGATGTTCGCAACGAGATGGGCCTGGGGTGAGAGCGCCCTCGACCGGTACGCGGCGGAGCCGGAGCTGGAGGAGCTCTACCTCGATCTGCTCCTTCGGATGGAGGCCGCCGCCGACGGTGAGCGGATAGACGCCCCGGATATTGCCGCCTTCTACAGGCTGACCGGCTGGTACTACCCGGGCAGCGGCTTCGACGGCCCCCTGCCGGTAGCGAGGGAGAAGGTGGAGGCCTACGCCGGGGACCGATAGTCCGGGCATCGGTTGACCGACCGGGCAGAGGCTGTATCTTAATCCGTGTCAATCATCTGACGGGAGGTGCATGTATGCGCGGTCCGGTCTGGCCGGCGCTGCTACTGATGCTGCCAGTCGCTTCCGTCATGGCCGACGTAGACGTGCTTGGCTTAGGCGGCGAGGTCTACCTGGCCTGGACCGACGGCACCGGCTCCATGCTCGCCATCCACGGAACAGGCCACGAGAGGTCGTTCGTCCAGCCGGAGATATCCATCGGGGAAGTCGGCGGAGGTCTCGACTACCTGACGGTAGCCCTCAGCCACGACACCGGGGGCTACGACCGGGACTCCCTCTACGTGCTCGACCCGGCGGACCTCTCCACGGTCATGGGGAAGAACGTCCTCCTGCCGGAGCTGGTCGAGACGGGCAGCGGAAACGCCTACACGATGGCCCTGCGAGTGGCCCGGTACAACGGCCCGGACAGCGGCATATGGGTTCACGCCACCGGGAACATCTACAACCCGGGCTACGAGGGGCTTGTCTCCCTCTCCCTCCGATACGTCCCGGACCCATCGCTCGGGATCATCCTGGACGAGGAGCTCTTCCACCAGAGCGGCATGTGGTACAGCGGCCGCTTCGACGACATCTCCCGGCCGGTCCTCTGCGGAGCGGCGGAGGTGCCGACCATGTTCACCCGGTGGGATTACTACTGGCACGGCCCGGAGCAGGCCATCTTCTCCAGCACTCACATTCCGTGGCAGCCCGGTACCTACGTGGAGATGGAGGGGATGGACTGGTCGACCGTCTACCGGCACAGTTTCTACGACGAGCTGCTGGTGAAGGCGTCGGGGAGCTGCTCGGACGAAGTGCTGCTGCTCTGGACGCGCGAGGACAGCCTGGGCACCATGTGCTCCACCTTCGACGGCCTCTCGTCGGACACGGTCTGCACGTGGGATACCGGTTTCGATCTGGACCATGAAAGGCCCTGGGCGATGTCCTGCGACCCGGCCGACGACGGGCTCCTTCTGACCTGGGCTGATGACGACGCAGTCCTCTTCAGGTACTACGATGGTGGCTGGAGCCCCCTGACCGGTACCGTGAGGACCGGCGTAGGGAGCATCGGCGAGGACGACCTGGCCGTCTGCAGCGACGACGACGGATACTGGGTCGCCTGGCTGGAGGAAGGGCGCGCGTACCCGGAGCTGGAGTTCGTCCCGGGAGACTCCGTCACAGCCCTGGGGGAGAGGGTGGGGGTGCTTCCCCCCATGCTCACCATCGACGTCCCCGGCAACCCGCAGCGGGGCAGCGCCTCGGTCACCATCGGTGCTCCCGAGGAAGCGGCCGGTCTGGCCGTCTACGACATCTCAGGTAGGCTCGTCCTCGAGCTCGCCGGGGTTCGCGGCCACCAGCCGCTGGAGCTGCCCGGCGGGGGCGTCTACCTTCTCCGCGCGACCTCGGGCCGGCACTCCGTCGAGGCCCGCCTTGTCTTCATCGACTAGCCCTTGAGCGGCCCCGGGAAGGACGACGGTCCGGGCAGCGTCACCCTCAGGGTATACGCCGAGCTGAACGACTTCCTCCCGAAGCGGCTGCGCGGCGGAGAGTTCGAGTATCCCCTCTCCGGCGGCAACTCCGTGAAGCACCTCGTAGAGTCAGCCGGCATCCCCCATACGGAGGTGGAGCTGCTCCTGGTGAACGGCAGGCCCGTCGGGTTCGACGACCGGGTGGAGAGCGGGGACAGGGTCTCGGTCTACCCGGTCTTCGAGAGCATGGACGTCTCGCCGCTGGTCAGGCTGCGTCCGGAGCCGCTGCGGAAGACCCGGTTCGTGCTGGATGTCCACCTGGGGAAGCTCGCCCTCATCCTGAGGCTGCTCGGCTTCGACGCCCTCTTCCCGGGGGACGTCCCCGACGGGGAGCTGGCCCGGATATCGGAGGAGGAGAAGCGCATTCTGCTGACCAGGGACACCATGCTGCTGAAGAGGAGCAACGTGACCCACGGCTGCTACCTTCACAGCCAGGACCCGGAGGAGCAGGCCCGGGAGATACTGGACAGGCTCGACCTGAGAGGGAGAGTTAGGCCGTTCACCCGCTGCCCCTCCTGCGGCGGGACGCTGGAGACCGCTGCCAAGGAGGAGGTCATGGACGAGTTGGAGCCGCTGACGAAGCTGTACTACCACGACTTCCGCAGGTGCTCCGCGTGCGGACAGGTCTACTGGAAGGGTACCCACTACGGACCGCTGCTGGAGCTGCTGCGAAGGCTGGGCGTCGACTGCATGGGGAGATGAGGAAGAGATGGCCGAGTTCGACTCGCAGATGACCTTCTGCTACACGACCGACCTGGAGGAGGCCAGCCGCTTCTACGGAGAGCTGCTGGGGCTGCCAATGGTCCTGGACCAGGGCGGGTGCAGGATATTCCGCTCGGCACCCGCGGCCTACATCGGGTTCTGCCGGAAGGCGGAGGCTCCCGAGCCCGGTGCGGTGATACTCACTCTCGTGACCGAGGACGTCGACGGCTGGTACGACAGGCTCAGGGAAGCGGGCGTCGCGTTCGAGAAGGAGCCGGCCCTGAACCCGGAGTACAATATCTACCACTGCTTCCTACGCGACCCTGCGGGATACCTGGTGGAGATTCAGCGCTTCGAGGACCCGCGCTGGGAGGGTTGAGGGATGCGAATGCCTGAAAGACCAGTTCCGCTCGCGGCGGCGGTCCTCGCCATGGCCGTCCAGTCCTGCGGCAGCCCCGCGGATCCCGTAGTCCCGGATCCGTATCCCGTCGCATCGGCGGTCGTGGACAGCCTGGCGTCCGCCTACGTCGGCATGGACCTCGCCTCCTACGTTGCCTGTTTCCGCGACGATTTCGAGTTCCACCGCCTGCAGTACGAATGGGACGGTCTCCGCTCCGGAGCATCGACCGACACCACATCCTGGGGGCTGGAGTTGGAGACTGCGCTCCACGAGGCGATGTTCGACTCCGTCATCGGCATCGAGCTGACCCTCGAGGGTGACGATGAGACCCCCTGGAGCGGGGACAGCACCGGCGCATCGCTGCTGCTGACCCGGGAGTTCGACCTGAAGGTCTACACGGGCGATGAGCAGACCACCGGATACCACGCCACCGGGATGGCGCTCTTCATCTGCAGACGGGACTCCGAGGGCTCCTGGTACGTCTGGCAGTGGTACGACCAGTCCGACACCTGCTTCGGAGGCTCGGTCCTCCCCCGCGGTGGACCCCGGGAACGTGCTACCTGGGGAGCGATCAAGCTGCTCTGGACTGAAAGCAGGGCCTGAGCCGCAGGCTGCGATTCGCACTGCAGGGCCCCCCCGTGCACCTTGTCGGATCCGCCCTCCTGGCCGTAGACTCACTTATCGGCTGGACCGAGCTGGCACTGCAACGGGAAAGAAGGTGGGGATACATGGCGTCAGGCGGCATTGAGGCGGCGAACGGGGAGCGGCTGTTCGGCATGCGGGCGGAGAGCGGACGCTGGATGTTCGTGCTCCTCGGCTTCCTCATCAACGTCTGTCTCGGAGCGGTCTACGCCTTCAGCGTCTTCCGCCGTCCCCTGGAGGAGACTGCCGGCTCGTGCGGATGGGGCATCTCCGCGACCCAGAGCGGAATGCCCTTCATGGTCTTCCTGGCGATGTTCGCCCTGCTCATGGCGCTGGCCGGAGGGCTGGTCGGGAGATGGGGGCCGAAGAGGACGGCCCTGCTCGGAGGCAGCCTCGTGGGGCTGGGCTGGATCCTCTCCGGGTTCGCGCCGAATATAACCTGGCTAACCATCTTCTACGGCGTGATAGCTGGCGGCG
Organism: uncultured bacterium; assembly: GCA_964423505.1. Taxonomy (GTDB): domain Bacteria; phylum Fermentibacterota; class Fermentibacteria; order Fermentibacterales; family JCC-6; genus CAYREX01. Next base: position 51,552 of record CAYREX010000015.1, read on the forward strand.
GAGTAGGGATAATCTACGGCTGCCCGATAGCGGTCGCCGCCAAGTGGTTCCCCGACCGCAAGGGTCTGGCCGTGGGACTGACCGTGATGGGCTTCGGTCTGTCGGCGCTGCTCATGGTCCCAATAATGACGGCGATGATAGGCAACGAGTCCATAGGCGCTCTCGGCGCCTTCAGGTATCTCGGCATCGCCTTCCTCGCCATCCTCGTCCTGCTCTCCCTACCGCTGCGGAGCCCGAGAGAGGGATGGAGACCGGCCGGATGGACACCCCAGTCCACCGGCAGTGGCGGCTCCGGGAGGGTGGAGCTGGACCGCAGACGGATGCTGAGGACCGGCTCCTTCTACGCTCTGTGGAGCACCTACACCATAGGCTGCCTGGCCGGCCTGATGGCCATCGGGATAGCCAAGCCCTTCGGTACGGAGATAATGACCGCCGCCGGGTACGGCGAGGTCCGGATGGAGAGCCTCCTGACCACAATGGTGGCGCTGTTCGCCATCTTCAACGGAGTCGGCAGGCCGCTGTTCGGCTGGCTGACCGACCTGCTGAGACCCCGGAAGGCCGCTGCCCTGTCGTTCCTGCTGATACTCGCGGCATCGGCTCTGCTCTACCTCTGGGGCGGCGAGAGCCCGGCGCTCTACTTCGTTGCCTTCTCGGTGCTCTACCTGAACCTGGGGGGCTGGCTGGCGATCGCCCCGACGGCGACCGCCACTTTCTTCGGCACCAGGCACTACGGACAGAACTACGGTCTCGTCTTCACCTCCTACGGGGTGGGTGCGATAGCCGGCATGCTCCTCTCCGGCAGGATATGCGACCTGACCGGCGCCTATCTCCCGGTCTTCCTCCCTGTCATCGGCCTCGCCGCCCTCGGCCTCCTCATCGCCCTGCTCTTCCTGAAACCCCCTGCCGGGGTGCCGGGGTCGGGCCAAGATAGCTAAGATTGCATTCGAAAAACTGCTATTCTGTTTTGGATAATTGGACAGCTTTCTTAGCTATCTTGGCCCGACCCCGAACCCCGAACGCATCGGGAGATGATACTGGATGACTGGTAACTGGGAGCCGGTGAAGGGCCACTGGTGGATATGGTTGCTTCCCTCGGTGGCCTTCGTTGCAGCCGGGGTGTTCATCATCATCATGGCCTTCAACATCCCCGAGGCGGTCAGATCGGGCTTTCTGGGGATGCCCAGGAGGACGGAGCTCCTGGTGCTGGGAATATTCTTCATCGTCGGACCGCAGCTCTATGCCCTCGGCCTAGCCAACCGGATGCGCAGGGGCGTCTCCGAGACTGGTAGGATAAAGGAAACGGGCATCCAGGGTAGAGCTCTGGTCGTATCGGCCCTGGAGACGGGGACCTACATAAACAACAGCCCACAGCTGGACCTGGTTCTGGACGTTGAGATACCCGGGATGGAAGGGCGGAGGGTGGAGCTGAAGAGCTGTGTGAGCGTCCTCCGTCTCCGGAACGTGCAGCCCGGATCATGGATACTGGCGTGGGCCGACGCTGAGGAGCCGGACAGGCTTGCCTTCGAGTTCCGTCCCCCTGAGCAGAGTACCGGTCAGAGTTGACCGGAGATAATCGCACAGCGACGGAGCACCCGGCCCCGGAACCCCCTGTAAGCGCCCTCCGGCTTCGCGGGCGTATCCGGGAGAATCCCTCTGTTGTGCTCCCGAGGCTGTCCGAGAGGGGGCGGTGTACCGTACGCAGGCGATGATGGTCGCACGGTGCCGGCTCAGTCCCAGCGGAATGTCCGTGCCGCCACGACGCCCCCGGCCAGGGCGAAGGCGAGGAGCACTGCAGGCTCGACGAGGTCGTCCCCGAGGCTGCCTCCCAGCCAGAGCTCCTGCATCAACCTTATCCCGTGGGTGAGGGGGAAGACCTCGGACACTCCCAGCAGGAAGTCCGGCAGCATCTGCCGAGGGAGGGCGGCTCCGGAGAGGAAAAGCATCGGGAAGTAGAGGACGTTCGCGATGACCGTCCCGGTCCTGGCGTTCGGCGCCAGGCTCGCCGGGACGAACCCCAGCCCGGCGATTGCTGCGCAGGTCAGGAGGAAGGCGACGAACAGCTCGAGCGGGTTGCCCCAGAGATGCAGGTCGAAGACAAGGACTCCCGCGAGCAGCAGCAGCACAACTCCCAGGGACGTGACGATGAGCATGGTCGCCATCTGGCCTGCCAGGAAGGCTACCGGCCGGACGGGGGTCGCCCTGAACCGGCGGAGGATGCCCTTCTCCCGGTAGACCGCGACGCTGATGACCAGGTTCATGATCCCGGCGGTGAGCAGGACTATCCCTATGAACGCCGGGGTCGCGAAGTCGATGTACCCGAAGTGCTGGTCCGGGAAGGGCTCGTTGCCCCAGATGCTCCCGAAGAGCAGCATGAGCAGGAGGGGGAAGACCAGCGTGAAGAAGAAGGCGCTCGGTTCCCGCAGGTAGAGCCGGAGCTCCATACGGGCGATGCGGACCGCCGCGCGGAGGCTATCCATCGTAGGACTCCCCGGTGACACGGAGGAAGACATCCTCCAGGTCCGGCTGCTCCGTGTGAAGGTCACCCATCCCAACCCCCAGCCCGTCCAGCGCCTGTATCACGGGCACCACGCACCCGGCGTCCTCCAGGTCCATCACGCACTCGTCGAATCGCATCTCCGCCGACAGGACTCCCGGAAGACCCGCCGCGACGGAGGTGTCGAAGCCCCGCCCGCAGCCCAGCCGGAGCCGAAGGCCCGGGCAGTGTTCGCGGATGAGCTCCTCGGGGGTGTCCAGGGCCACAACCCGTCCCCTGTGTATCACCGCTACCCGGTCGCAGAGCCGCTCCGCCTCGTCCATGTAATGGGTTGAGAGGAGCACGGTCTGTCCCTGATCCCGGGCCGTATCGACCAGGGTCCAGAGGGCCCTCCTGCCCAGGGGGTCGAGACCGCTGGTCAGCTCGTCCAGTATGACCAGCTCCGGGTCGTTCACCAGGGCCAGCGCCACGAAGAGCCTCCGCTTCTGTCCCCCGGAGAGAGCACCGTAGTAGCTTTCCCGCTTCTCCGACATGCCCACCCGGTCCAGGAGCGCCGGATCCGGGGGAGCGCATCCGAACAACCCGGAGAAGAGCTCCAGCGCCTCTCCGACCCGAAGCCTCTCCGGAAGCTCGCTCTCCTGCTGCTGGAGCCCTATCCTGCGGCGCAGCTCGCCGGACGAGCGCACTGGATCCAGACCCAGTACCGATATCTCGCCGTCATCGGGGCACCTCATCCCCGCGATGCAGTCGAGAGTCGTGGTCTTCCCGGCACCGTTGGGCCCCACGATGCCGAAGACCTCCCCGCGACGGACGGAGAGGTGGAGACCGTCCACGGCCACCGTGCCGCCGTACGTCTTCCGAAGGCCGCGCACCTTCACGACATCGCCGGACATGCGCTTCCCTTCAGCCCCTGTCCGGGCCTCCGGCCGGCTCTCTCCGGAGTGCCCCCCGTCGATGCGGCATCCATCCCACGGCGCGAAACCCCTGATCCAACGGGTTTGCTGTCGACGGATGCCTGCATGAGGTTAGCCTGCCCCGGAGAGGGACAGGCTCAATCCACTGTCAGTACCCGACCGAGGGCCTCCGCGAGCTCCTCGAGGCTGTACGGCTTGGCAACCATGCCCCTGAAGCCGTACTCCCCGTAGTCGGCCATCACTGGGTCGTTGGTGAAGCCGCTGCAGACCAGGACCCTCGCATCCGGGTCGATATCCAGCAGCCTGCCGATGGTCTCCCTGCCTCCCATGCCCCCGGAGATGGTCAGGTCCATTATGACGGCGTCGAACGGGCACTCCCGGCTCATAGCCATGCGGTAGGCCTCCAGGGCTTCCCCCCCCTCCCGGGCGTACTCGACGGAGCAGCCCAGTAGCTGCAGCATCATGCCGGCGACCTCCCGGACGGTCTCGTCGTCGTCCATTACCAGGATCCTGCCGCTCAGCCTCTCACGGTCGGTGACCTGCGTCTGCTCCTCCCGTTTCGGCGCCTTGTCCGTTGCAGGGAGGTAGATGCTGAAGACGGTCCCCTCCCCCGGCTCCGAGGAGACGGTGATGGTCCCGCCGTGCTGGCTGACTATCGAGTAGGCGCTTGCCAGTCCGAGCCCGCTCCCCTCGCTCCGCGTGCTGAAGTAGGGGTCGAAGACGTGGGGCAGTACGTCGGAGGGTATGCCCGGGCCGTCGTCCCGGACCGTGATCCGCACGTACCTGTCGCCCTCGCGGGAGCCGTCCGGACCCTGGCCGGGGGGGAGGTTCTCCGCCTCTATGGATATCCTCCCGCTGTCCTTCATCGCCTGGACAGCGTTTATGACCAGGTTGCTCACCACCTGCCCCATCTGGACCCTGTCCACCTCGGCCGGCAGGAGGTCCTCCGGTATCCGGTAGCTGCATGTGACGCTGGATCCGTGCAGGGCGAACTCGGCGGACTCCCTCAGTATGTCCTCGAGGAAGGATGGCTGACGGACCGGGTGTCCGCCCTTCGAGAAGGTGAGGAGCAGCTGGGCCAGCTCCTTCGCCCGCAGAGTCGCCTTCTCGGCATCGGAGAGCCTTGTGGCGAGGTCGGTACCCTCCTCGGCATCCCTTCGCGCGAGGGTGATGTTGCCGAGCATCGCCGTGAGGTAGTTGTTGAAGTCGTGCGCGATGCCGCCGGCCAGAAGGCCGAGGGACTCCATCTGCTTGGCCTTCAGGAGCTCCTGCTCCATCATCATCGACTCGGTGATGTCGCGGAACACCACGACTATGCCGAGCGGCTCCTTGTCGATCCCCTGGACGATCGCCCCACTGTCCGAGATGAGGTGCTCCTCGCCGCTTCGGGAGACGAGGACGGACTGGTCCGTGAGGCCCACCATGCACCCCGCCTTGACTATCGACCGGGCGATGCCCGTGCACGGGATCCTCTCGCTGCCGCAGCGGATCCTGAAGACCTCCTCCAGCGGGCGCCCCACCGCCTCGGCCTGCTCCCAGCCGGTCAGCTGCTCGGCGATGCGGTTCATCATCACCACCCGGCCGTCCATGTCCGCGGTGAGGATGCCGTCGGTGCGCATGGCGGTCTCATCCGGCGGACCGTGCTCTCCGATGAGCGCCTTCTTGGCCAGCAGGAGCTGCCGCAGGTTCTTCTTGCTCTCCCTGCGCTCCCGTCTCTTGGAGACCCCCCTCAGGACTATCTCCTGCACCGACTCGCAGCTGAAGGGCTTCTGCAGGTAGTCGAAGGCGCCGAGACGAAGGGCGTTGCCGGCGGTGTCGACCGAGGCGTAGGCCGTGACCATCGCCACCTCTATGTCGGGGTTCCTGTTCTTGATCTCCCTGAGGACCGAGATGCCGTCTGTGTCCGGCATCCGGATGTCGAGCAGCACGACGTCTATCTCGTCGCCCTGCGAATCGACGAGTTTCAGCGCCTCACCGCCCCTGGCCGCGGAGAGCACGTTGTACTGGTTCTTGAGTATCATCTTGATGGACTGCCTTGGTCCCTGCTTGTCGTCCACGACGAGCACGGTCGCCCTCTTGTCCAGGTCCTCTCCACGGAAGCCTCGGGGTACACCGGCGCAACTCAGTACGGCGCTCATCTCATCCTCGCTCTTTCAAGTCGTCCCCCCATGCAGGGCCGGTCGAGTCGGCACCGGATACTGCAGCCTCCGGATACAGGAACGATGCAGGTATAGGAGGTTTTCTCCCTCTCGGCAAGCATGGACGGTCCGCAGGCTCCGGAGGAGGCGTGCTCCATCCCCCGTCCGCGTCAGCCCTCCGGGTCAGTTCCGGCAGGCAGGGTCAGGACGATGGAAGTCCGTCCGTCCACGCAAGCGGTCGACATCTCCCCTCCGTGGTTCTCCACCGTCCGCTGGGCTACCGCCAGCCCGATGTCGGCTCCCCTGCCCTCGCCCTGGTAGAAGAGCCGGACGATGAAGTCCGAGCCGCTGTCCGGCAGGGGCTTGCCCGGGTCCTCGAACGTGACCCGGAACCTCCCCTCCTCAATCACCGATTCCGTTCCGACCCTGACGACGCCCCCCGGCGGCGTAGCCTCGATGGCGTTCCGGAGGATGCAGTCGAAGGCCCTCCGCAGCTCCCTCCCGTCCGCGTCTATCTCCATCTCGGCACCGAGATGCTCCTCCAGCGTTACCTCGGCATCCTCGGCGATGCCGCGGACGTTCTCCAGGCTGCTTCGCAGGATCGCCGGGAGGTCGTGCCTACGCAGGGAGTAGTCGGCGGTCCTGGACAGCACGATGAGCTTGCCAAGCAGGTCCTCGAGCCGGCTGACATCCGTGCGGACCGTCCGGTAGAAGCTGGTGGCGAACTCCTCCTCGTCCTTCTTCGCGGGGAAGAGGTTGATGAAGGTGTTGACCGATACCAGCGGGTTCCGGAGCTCATGGGCGATGGTCGTGATCACGCGGCTTAGCAGCTCAAGTATCTGCTGCTGCTCCCTCTCCCGCTGGATGTCCCTGTCTACGCTGATGTCATCCAGGATGAGCACGGCCCCGTGAGAGCCGTCCCCTTCGTCCCGCAGTCGGAACGTGCTCACCTCCACCCTGCATCTCCTCGGACCGGCGACGCGGACCTCGTGCCGCTCGAGGTTACCGCTGCCCTCGAGGCTCTGGTGGACCAGGTCCCCCAGGGGCGATGGCAGGACGCGGAGGTCGCTTCCGAGGACTGAGTCCCTCGACAGACCGAGGATGTCCGCCGCCCGCTGGTTGAAGATGGTCACGGTGTCCCGGGCATCGATGGTGACGACGCCGCTGTTCATCCTCTGCAGGATGTCCTCGATGTAGCTCTTCTGGTGCCTCAGCTCCCTGAATATCTGTATGTTCTCCAGCGCGATGGCCACGTTGCTCGCCAGCACGTAGAGCATTTCCAGCTCTTCGTTCTCGTAGGTGCCTCCCACCGCCTTCTCGCCCAGGTTCACAGCTCCGAGCAGCCGGCCCTGGCCGATGATCGGGATGCTCACCACGGCCTGGAGCATGTCCATCTCCCGCACCGCCTCGTGCATGGATGGATCCGAGAAGAGGTTGACCTCCTTCCGTCGCAGTATCCTGCCCTGGTCGCGCAGCCAGCGGAGGAGCCCCCTCTCCGCCGAGAGGGATATGCTGTCGGCCATGTCGGGCTTCAGCCTTCGGCTGCTGTGAATCCGATAACCCTTCTCGGGCGTGCCGAACACGAGCGAGATCCTGGTGACGGAGCTGAGCTCGCCTATCGACTCGTGGATGAACTCGGCCAGGCTGTTGATGTCGAATCCCGCCCCCGGTCCCTTGGCGAAGCCCTTCAGGGCCCTGCCGAGCATGAAGCCGACCTCCGGTGGGGGCGCCGGCTTCGTCTCCCTCCGCTCATCGTCGGAGCGCAGCATCCTCTTGAAGTAGTCCAGCTCGCCGAGCAGCCTCCCCCGCTCCATGGCGTGCCTGAGGACGTGTCTCAGGACGGGGACCTCCAGAGGGGTGTACAGGATGTCGTACACGGGTCCTACAGGCGCCTCCTCCTCGCGGTAGGGTCCGGGGAGCAGCACGACGATGGAGCAGAGGGGCAGCTCTCGGCGGACCTCCTCCATGAGGACCAGCCTGCGCTTCATGCCGGAGGTCAGGTCGACGACGGTGAGCTGCGGGTTCAGCGAGAGGCTCTCGGACAGGTCCCTGGAGGAGTCGAGGACCACCAGGGAGCAGTCTCGGGGGAGCGCGCGGCGGAGCGTCTTCCTCTGCTCCCTGGCGTCCGTCACGAGGAATACGGTATCCATCCGCCTACGTCTCCGAATCTCTCTGTCCGCCGGTGTAGAGGGGGAGGATGACGCTGAACCTGGTCATGTCCTCCCTCTCCTCTTCGAGGCGGATCTCTCCCGCGTGCTGCCGTACGATCTTCTGGCAGATCGACAGCCCCAGCCCCGTACCTCCGGGCTTGGTGGTGAAGAAGGGCGTGAAGATCTTCTCCCGGATCTCCTCCGGGATGGTCGTTCCCCTGTTGCCGACGGTCACCCTCGCGAATTCGCTCCCGGCCCTCCGGACCGTATCGACCGCAAGCACGAGCGATCCCCTCTCTCCGGAAGCATCCACCGCGTTCAGCAGGAGGTTCAGGAAGACCTGCTTCAGGTGCCCACCGTCCGCATTGACCCGGACCGGCTCGGCAGGGTATCGCCTGGTGACCTCGATCATGCTCTCCTGGAGCCTGTGGGAGAGCAGGAGCAGCATGTCCTCCAGGGGAGAGGTGATGTCCATCACCTGCATTTCCGCCGGCACATCACGGGCGAACCCCAGGAGCTGGGATATCAGGATGTCGATGCGCTTGATCTCCTGTACGGCGAGAGCGACGAACTCCCTACGGAACTCGGGGTCGTCGTACCGCTCCTGCAGCAGGTCCGCCATTGTCCTGACAGTCACCAGCGGGTTCTTGATCTCGTGGGCCAGGCCGGCGGCCAGGCTGCCGATGTAGGCCAGCCTCTCGGTCTGGCTCCTCTCCTCCTCCAGCGCCTTGATCCTGGAGATGTCGTTGAAGACGAGTATCGCACCCTCCGTCTCCCCCTTCTTGCCAGAGAGGGTGGAGGTGCTGATGACGAGCGGATGTCTCCTGTCTCCATGCGAGATGCTTATCTCCAGGTTGGCCCGGGTGATGCCCCTCTCCAGGGTGTCATCGGAGAGCTCCGCGAGGGTCCGGTCCACCTCCGCAAGGCGGCGTCCGACCGGGAGCGGGCCGTCCGGATGGAGGATTCCGGCGGCGGCCGGGTTGCAGAAGACTATCCGGTTCTGCCGGTCCACCGTGATGACGCCGCTCTCCATCCGGGCGAGGACGCTTACGTTGTAATCCCGCACACGGCGGATCTCGGCGTAGAGCCTGGCGTTGTCTATCGCCACCGCCGACTGGTTCGCAAGCGTTACGAGGAAGCCGAGGTCCTCGGCGGTGTAGACGTCGCCCGAGAGCTGCGGTCCCAGCATCATCACCGCCTCGAGGCTCTCCTTGAGCACCACCGGAACCGCCAGGTTGATGCCGAGGTCCCTCATCTCCTCTACCACTGCCTCAGCATCCGGGTCGCCCGGACGGCGGAGGAGCTCCTCCAGGTTGATGAGCTCCATCTCCGTGGAGAGGCGGGAGACTATGGCGCCGTCTTCCCGGAGGAGCAGGGGGGCCCCGTTCTCGAAGGCCGATGCCTTTCCGTTGGCCTGGAGCTCCAGGACGTCTGCCGGCGAGGACCTCAGGTAGATATGGACCCGCTCCGGATGCATGAGGTCGGTCAGGGTGTCGTGGATGTACTTCGTCAGCCTGTTCAGCTCGAGTATGGAGCTGATGGTCTTGCTGGCTTCGAGGATGACTGCGGAGTAGTTCCTCGCCTCCCGGTAGAAGTACCTGTCGAACAGGCTCTGGATACCTCTCCGCAGCGGCTGGAACAGAACCATGATGACCACGACCGCGGCGGAGGCGGAGGCCGTCGGGCCGAGCCCGAAGGCTTCCTTCATGAAGCTCTGAAGGGGTGAGAGGAGCAGCGTGAAGGCGGTGACGGCCAGCCCCAGCGACAGGAGCGTCACGACCCACTTCCGTATGACAAGGTGCATCTTCAGGAGCCGGTATCGGACTATGGTGTGGGCCACCACCGCCGCCAGGATGATGGAGAAGGAGGGGCCGTATCCGGCCAGGTGGGAGGTGCCGATGACCAGGGGGAGGATGAGGATGGTGGTGATGGCGGAGACGGCGGTCAGCGAGATGCCCAGCACGAGATACTGTATCTGGAGCCTCTCCAGGCCCCTGGTGCGGGTGACCTTCCGGTAGAGCTTCCACATGGCCCGGCCGATGCACGCCACGAGGTAGGCGGTGAAGAGGGACAGGAGGGGGCCGGGGTGGTCCCGAACCCCCCATTCCTCGACCGTGGCGTCACGCATGACCAGCGGGGTCCAGGAGAGGGCGAAGAAGACTATCGAGAGCCCCAGGAAGACCTTGATCTCCCTGTCGGGGCGAAAGCTCCTTCCGAGCGGGAACACGGTCACGAGGATGAGGAGCGATACGGCCATGAGGCTGGTGACGGCCTGGGCGGACCGTATCCAGAAGAGAGCCGTCTCACCGTCGGTGGCGCCCTCCGCCATGAAGTTGCTGAAGACCCACAGACCGACCAGGAAGGCGAAGATGGAGAACGCCCTGTTGACGAGCATCCGAGGATTCTTGAGCAGGATGAAGATGCTCAGGCTGAGGTTGACCAGCGTCGCGACGAGGAGGAGAAGCAGTTTTCCCGTCACCGGCGCTCCCCCCTACTCCGCTTCGACCGGTCGGCCGAGGAGCAGGACCGCATGCGTACCGCCGACGCTGGTACTGTTCATCATGGCCACGTCCACCCTTGCCGCCCTCGAGCCCTCGGTCACGTAGTCCAGGTCGCACTGCTCGCCCGGCGTCTCGCAGTTGATGGTCGGCGGCACTATCCCGTTCCTGAGCGTGAGAGCAGTCGAGATTATCTGCAGCACCCCGCCCGCCGCCAGGGCCTGACCGGTCATGGAGCGGATCGAGCTTACGGGGATGGAGTAGGCCCGTTGTCCGAACGTCCTCTTTATGGCGTTCGTGTCCGCCACGTCGCCGGCGGGGAAGCCGGAGCCGTGGGCGTGGACGTAGTCCACCTCCTCCGGCAGGACCATGGCCCGGGTCAGCGCCCCGAACATGGCCTTGGATATCTCGACGCCTGCAGGGTCGGTGTTGATCATGTCGCCGGCCTCGCTGCGGGATGCGAAGCCCAGCACCTCCGCGTAGATGTCCGCCCCCCGGGCTACCGCCGAGTCCAGGTCCTCGAGGACGACCGCGCCGGCACCCTCGCTGAGCACGATGCCGTCCCGGCCCCGCGCGAACGGCCTGCAGGCCTTCTCCGGCGGGCCGTCGAATCTCGTCAGTATGCCGCTGGCGCACATCGTGCCGAAGATGAACGGCGTTATCGGAGTGTCGGAGGCGCCGCAGATCACCACCCGCGCCCGGCGGCTCCTGATGGACTGGAAGCCCCATCCGACCGAGTCGAGACCCGTGCTGCATCCGGACGAGAGGGTTAGCGAAGGTCCCTTTAGCCCAAGCTCCATCGTCACGTAGGCGGTGGCCGCGTGAACGCCGGTCTCGGACCAGGTGACCGGGCTCACCGCTCTGTATCCGCGGCGGTGGAACCGGACCTGCTGGTCCTCCGCGGTTATCTCCGCGATGGTGCTGCCGAAGCAGGTTCCCACGCTGTGGGGAGCCATACCCTCCAGCCGCAGGCCGGAGTCCTCGACGGCCATCCTCGCCGCGACGAGAGCGAACCGGGCGAACCTCCTCATCCGCTTCTGGCTGCAGTTCATGATGTACCTGGATGTGTCGAACTCGTCGACCTCTCCGGCGATGCCGACCGGGAACCCGGAGCAGTCGAACCGGGTGAGCGGACCGACACCCGACCTGCCCTCAACCAGTGAGTCCCAGAACGCCTCGGTCCCCACGCCGTTCGGAGCGACAGCCCCCAGCCCCGTTACAACGACCCGCCTCATGCCGCTCATGGTCTCATTCCCCGCGGCGCACGGCTCCCGGCGGGAGCCCCGACGAGACTGCGGGGTCCCGACCGTTGACGAAGCGGACGAGGTCTCCTATCCGGTCGGTGTCCGCCGTGAAGAAGCACCGCTTCACGTACCCGGCGTACTCTGCCAGCGGCATGTCGAGCCTGCTGCACAGCAGGAGCGACTCGTCCGTGATGAAGGTGACGATGCCCAGCCTCTCCACCCGCTCCACGAACCGGGACGTCATCGCGGTGAACTCCGAGAAGCCCCTGCCGTCCACGCGGTAGGGGAGAGGGTCCCAGAAGCGAGGGGGGTACATTGTCTTGATCTTGTAGTCCATGCTCTTGGCGGCGAAGTCCTCCGTTAGCTCGATGCCGTAGCGGCCGGGGTCCTCGGCCCATCCGCTGTGGGGATACACTCCGGGGAAGTATATCAGAACGGAGTCGGGGCGGGTCCGTTCCAGAAGCGCGAGCGTCTCCTCGGCCGTCTCTGCCGTCTCTCCGGGAGCCGGGTGGATGATGCTCACCGCGACGGCGATGTCCGATTCCTTCGTGCGGCGGATCACCTGCTCTATGTCCTCGACGAGTATCCTCTTCTCGAGAGAGCCGTCCAGGATACGCTGGCTGCCGGACTCGACGCCGTAGAAGACGGCACGCAGGCCGGCACGGCGCAGGAGATCGAAGTCGGTGCCCCTCATGGCGGAGACGTGGGCGAACGAGGTGAACTCGACCTCCAGCCCCCTATCCAGGATCTCTGCGGCTATCCGCTCCATCAGGGTTCCCGGCGTGAACTGCCCCCCGAACCTGAAGAGCCTCGTTCCCTGAAGGGCGCAGCATCTCTCCATCTCGTCCACCACGCGTTCCGGCGACTTCTTCCGCCAGCTGTTGTCGTCTCTGGAGCTCTGCGGGCAGAACGGGCAGGTGAAGGCGCAACCGCGGCTCTCGTCGAGGATCATCATCCGGATCTTGCCGTCGCCCTCCATGGCGGGATAGACGTCCTCGTCGTAGAGCGGCATCGGCAGCCGGTCGAGATCCCGGGGCCTCTCCAGGGGGTTGATCCTAAGGTCGCCACCTCTCCGGTAGATGAGCCCCGGTATCTCCTCCAGCGGCAGCTCACCCTCCACCAGAGGGAGAATCGCGTTCTCCCCCTCGTCCGCCACGAGAGCGTCGAAGACCGGCGCTCGGTCGAGTATCCTCTCCCTGAACAGGTAGACGTGAGGACCCCCGCCGAAGATCCGGACCGAAGGATGGTCCCTGCGGACCCGCTCCGCCATGGCTATCGAGCCCTCGAAGCCGTCACCGTTCCAGAGCTTGAAGCCGACGACCCCGGCGCCCTCGCGGGAGACGAGGTCCGACAGCTCGCCTGCGAGCACCTCGACCTGGGAGCGCTGCCAGGAGGACAGCCTGGCCTCGAGCCGGCGCAGCCCGATCAGCGCGACAAGCTGTCGAAGCCTGGCGAGGGGCCCCTTCCGCTCCGATGACAGCGCATCGTACAGCCTGCCAAGGCGGCCTCTGTAGGCCGGAGGCACCAGCCGGCCCATGAGTTCCAGCGTGCCGTAATCGAGGATGGTGACCTCATGGCCGGCACCGACGAGCTGTCCGGCAAGGCTGGCGAGGCCGTTGTCCGGCATCAGGCTGCTCGGCGTGTAGGGGTATCCGGCGTAACTGACCAGTATGGCTCTCCCCATGGCTCACCTCCGCTCCGGGGGGCGTTGAGCGCTTGCGGAACGTGCGGCACTCGGCTCACCCGCTCGATCTCGGGAAGGATTCGGCTCGTTGGCCCCCCACAACACCCGATGTACAGGTTGCCCGTCTTAGATACCGACGGATCCCTGTACAGGCCCGCGGCCGACAGGTCTTCCTCCGGGAAGCCGGGCAGATGACCGCTGCATCTGGCAGACCTCGGCCGCAGAGCTGCATGATTATACCGCCTGTTGCCGGATGCCGACCATCCGCCATCTGAGCGATGTCGTCCTTGTGCGTTCCGGAACACGGGCAGGGCTCAGAGGTATCTAGGGGTTGCGGGAATGGGCTGGCGGAGCTGCGCCTGTCCTGGAGCCCGGTTTTCTTTCACGGAACCGGTATAGGGTTACCGGCTGGATTCCCTACGGAGGACTCAGATTGAGAAAAACGCATGTCCGCATCGTCACCGCGTCGGCGCTCCTGCTGACGCTTGCCTGTTCGACCGCTGACCTGGCAAGGCTCGGCTACCGCCCCGAGTATGCCGTATCCCCGGTCCTGGACTCCCAACCCGTCTGGTCCACGGTGATACTCCCCCCTGCGGCGGCCAACCGCTCCTATCTGGAGGTCTCCTCGGGTCTCCAGGACTACGCCGGGATGGTTCTCCTCCAGACCGGCAGGTTCTCGCTGGTTGACCGGGCCACGCTGGACCGGATACTCGAGGAGCAGGAGTTCTCATACTCGGGTGTGGTGGACCAAGGCACCGCCGTGGAGCTGGGCAGACTGACCGGGGCAGAGGCCGTGATGACCATCAGCATCACCTCCATCCAGCACGACTCATTCTGGGAGGACGAGCCGAACCAGCGCGATGCTACCCTGCACGTGAAGATAATCAGCGTGGAGACATCCGAGGTGCTCTACACCGCCACCGGTTACGGCAGCGACTTCGACGGCGCCGAGGGGGCGCTGAGGAGCGCGTTCCAGGTGGCCATGATGGGCATTACCGGCCAGGGAGGGCTGTAGCATGAAGAGGTACGTCGCAGCCGTCGCGCTGCTCGCAGTGGCATCCGGCTGCGGGACTGCAGGCGTACAGCTTGCCACCGCGGCGATAGGTACCGCAGTGGACCTGCTCTCGCCTGCGGAGGTCCGGCAGGAGGTTGCGGAGATGGACGTCGGGGTCCCCCGGGTGGAGGTCCCGGGAGAGGTGACCGAGAGCGTTCCCTCGGGAGAGATCGACTGGTCCGGAAACGTCGTCAGGGCGACCGGCTCCGGCGTGGTCGACCCGGACAACCCGAACAGGGCCCAGGCGATCCTGATGGCCGAGAGGGCCGCCGTAGTCGTGGCCCAGCGCAACCTGCTGGAGACGGCCCAGGGCGTCACCATCGACTCCGAGACCCGCGTCGAGAACTTCATGACCGACTACGACGTCATCTACTCCAGGGTGGAGGGTGTGGTCCGGAACGCCAGCCAGGTCGGACCAGCGGTCTACGACTCGGTCACCGGTACGGTGGAGGTCGAGCTGGAGATGGAGATACACGACCAGCAGGGTCTGTCGGGCGCCATAAACGCCGCGCTCGAGGCCCCCGAGGGTGCCCTGCCAATGAGCGGTGAGACCCAGGAGTTCCTCCAGCAGTACTCGGCGCTGGTCTTCGACGGAACCGGGGCCGGGCTCCAGCCCTCGATGTACCCGAAGATCTACGACTCCGAGGGCAACCTCCTTCTCGACACCGGCGCCTACGCCGACTACCTGGGCACGGACATGCAGAGCGCCGTCCAGTTCGTCAGCGACCTCGACCGGATCCTCGGCAGCTCCGTTTACGCACGGGAGCCCTTCGTGGTCCAGGTGCGGGAGGCGGCCGGCGCCCTCGGGACCGACATCGTGCTCGGGCCGGCGGAGTCGCAGGCGCTCGGCTGGCTGCGGAACGGCCTTCCATTCCTCGCCGAGGCGGGACGATTCGTCCTCGGCGTGCTCTAGGGGGAGGCATGATGTCCAAGAGGACGGCGGCAGCGGTAGCGGCGAGTCTCCTGCTGGCATCCTGCGGCACCGTGGTGTCCGGCTACGGTACGTCGCAGACGGCCCAGTCAGACCAGTCGACGGTGCAGCTCTCCGAGCCGACCCCGGAGGATACGGAGGTCCTCGCGGAGGGAGTGGCCGTGGTGACGTCATCCGTTGCCGCGGCCAGAGACCGGGCGATAGACGACGCGCTCAGGAAGGCCGTGGAGCAGGGGGTAGGGGTCTACATCGACTCGGAGACCCAGGTAGGCAACTTCGAGCTCATCGAGGACAGGATACTCTCCAACTCGCAGGGCTACGTTAGCAGCTACAGGATAATCGACGAGGGTCAGGAGGGCGACCTCTACTCCGTCGTCATCCGAGCCGACGTGCAGAGCGGAGAGGTCGAGGACGACCTAACTGCAATCGGTATACTCCTCGGAGAGCAGGGCCAGCCCAGGGTCATGGTCCTCGTCAGGGAGCTGTCCGCCAGCGCAGGTCTGGACGACTTGAGCATGGGCGGCGACCTGTTCGAGACCAGGGTCATGGAGCACTTCAGGGACCGGGGCTTCCCGGTGGTGGACGCTGCAACGGTGCAGAGCGTCCTGGAGGCGGACCAGCTGAGGCTAATCCTCCAGGGGGACGACCGGACCGCCGAGCTCGTCGGTCTGCAGGCGGGTGCCGAGATAGTGGTGACCGGCACGGTGATGCACGAGGAGGAGCGGAGGATGATAGCCGGCTCCGCAAGGGATATCCACGCCTACTCCAGCAGCGTGAGGGCGGTCAATGCGAACACCGGAGCGCTCCTCGCAGCGCGGGACCTCACCCTGGAGCTGCCCTTCAGCGAATCGGCGGCCCGGGACCGCGCGGCCGACAGCACCGCGGCATACCTGGAGTCCGAGATACTTGAGACCTGGACCCGAAGCGTGAACAGAACCGAGGTTGTCGTCACCGGGGCCGACTATTCGGCCATCCAGGAGCTCCGGGCAGCCATACTCGAAGACGTACGGGGAGTCACCGACGTGGTGACCCACAGCCTGGTGGGAGGAAGGGCGACCATGGAGGTGGTCTCCGAGACGTCCACCGAGGAGGTGATGGACACCATCTCCGGCATGGAGGGCGTAACCGTCACAGGGTTCTCCGGCAACCGCATCGAGCTTACCATCGGGGCGGGGTCGGGCCAAGATAGCTAAGATTGCATGCCGAGAACTGCTTCCATCAGGTATTTAACCGGACAGCTTTCTTAGCTATCTTGGCCCGACCCCGAGTGTGTCATCGACCGGTACATAGTCGTGCAGAGCGTGGCTGACGCCCGGAACCCCCTTCCCTTGGCGGCCGGCCCTCCGCCACCTGATCCCGGGAACCCTCAGCCCGATAATGTATCCGGCCCGTGGGGGCACGGCGCGATGGCCCTATATTCCATCCAATCCGGAAGGGGGCCAGCTTGTCCGGCAGGCATGTCTGCATGGTGGTGAAGAACCAGCTGTGGAGCGACGCGAGGGTGAAGAAGGAGGCTCTGGCCCTTCGGGAGGAGGGCTGGCGTGTTACACTGGTCGCCAAGCCCGAGGAGGGCCACCCGCCGAAGGAAGCCTGGCGGGGCGTCGAGGTCCTGAGACCTCCTAAGGACTCGGCCGCCCGGAAGGTCCTCAGGGAGAAGGTCTTGGCGGCATCCTGCGAGGACGACCCCTCTCCGAGGGCGAAGCTTCTCAGAGCCATCCGCAGGAACCGTCTCCGCATCGCCATCACCGACCTGAAGAGGGACCTCCCCTGGGAGGCCCGTCTGCTCGGCGCAGCTCTCTCGGCGGGGGCTGACGTCTACCACGCCCACGACCTGGACGCTCTGCTGGTGTCCGCGGTTGCTGCGGAGGCGCTCGGTGCGATGCTGGTCTACGACTCGCACGAGCTATGGCTGGAGTCCTCCCGCTACAGGACGTCGACGTCGCCCCTGAACCGGCTCCGCTATCGCCTGACCGAGCGTGCCCTGCTCCCCATGGCCGACGCGGTCATAGCAGTGACCCCTTCCCGTGCGGAGGCGATGCAGCGGATGTATCCGGGACTCATCCGGCGCCTTGCCATAGTGGAGAACAGCACGCCAAGGTTGACGGAGCTGCCCGAGCCGATCGATCTGCGCCGCAGGCTCCGCATACCGGAAGGCTCGTTCCTCGCCCTCTATCAGGGGGTCATCTGCCCCGGCCGGGGCCTGGACAACCTGCTGCGGGCGGCCGAGCTGCTCCGGAGCGACGGCATCTACGTGGCGATAGTAGGCCACGACTCCTGGCAGGGAACCCTCCACCGCATGATCCGGGAGAGAGGTGCGGAGGACCTTGTCCGACTCCATCCTCCCGTACCCTCCGAGCAGCTCCCTTCACTCACCGTCTCGGCAGATGCCGGCCTCATACTCTTCCAGAACACCTGCCTGAACAACTACTACTCTCTCCCGAACAAGCTGTACGAGTACATGATGGCGGGGCTGCCCATCATCGCCAGCGATTTCCCGGAGATGGGCAGGGTCATCCGCTCGGAGGACTGCGGCCTCCTCGTGGACCCGGAGAGCCCTCGGGACATCGCCGCCGCCCTCGGACGGCTGGCCTCCATGGAACGCGGGCAGAGGCTCGCCATGGGACTGAGGGGCCGCGAGGCCGCTCTCGCCCGCCACCACTGGGGCTTCCAGAAGCAGAAGCTCACCGAGCTCTACCGGGAGATGGAAGGAGCCATGTAGAGCGCCTGCCGCTCCATGCCCGGAGCCGCATACCCGGGCGGTCGGCGCCATACTGCCACCTTCGGAAGCATGCCGGCCCGCCCCGGGGCGGTGACAGGGAGGAGAGCGGAGCCTAAATTACCGGGGTAAGCCAGGGTGGGAGGACCGCTGCCCGGTCACGATCATCCGAGAGCGTCTCTTCCGCCCGGTCCCTATCAGCAAGCTCGGTACGATCGTGACAACCCTCTCATGGAGGACGACATGGGAAAGACCAGGGTCCTGTTCCTCTGCACTGAGAACGCCGCCAGGAGCCAGATGGCCGAGGCTTACCTCGGAGAGCTCGCCCCCGAGAGGTTCGAGGCTCACAGCGCCGGCCTCGAGCCGGCTCCCATCAATCCCCTGACGATCCGGGTGATGCGCGAGGACGGCATCGACCTGGAGGAGCTCGGGCACCGTCCGAAGAGCCTCATAGGGGAGTACTTCGAAAAGCAGGTTCACGTTGGCTACCTCATCACCGTGTGCAGCCGGGCCGAGAGCAACTGCCCTATCTACCCGTGGGCGGGCAGGCGGGAGTTCTGGGAGATCGAGGACCCTGCCGCCTTCGAGGGTACTGAGGAGGAGAGGCTGGCGAAGTTCCGCGAGGTCCGCGACGTCGTCAGGGCGAAGGTCCGGGAGCTCATAGCCGCGCATCCGGAGGACTCCGGGGACGCCGCGGCCAGGGAGCGGTGACAAGGCCCCTGCCTCGCAAGCAAAGCGCATCGCCCCGGGTTGGAGACGCGCTGCGGCACCATACCGCTGAAGCCGATGGGGAGCCGACCGGCGTCTACATCCACGTGCCGTTCTGCGCCCGGAAGTGCGGCTACTGCTCCTTCGTCTCCGCCAGGCCCGCACCGGGTCAGGTCGAGCGATACCTCGCAGCTCTTACGAGGGAGATAGAGCTGCGCCTCGGGGGACTTCCGGTCCGTACCCTCTACGTTGGGGGCGGTACTCCCCCGCTGCTGCCGCAGTCCGCCTGGAGACGGCTCATGGACGGGCTGCGCGGTGTGGCGAACCTTTCCGGTCTCCTGGAGGCGACCGTGGAGGTGAACCCCGGCACAATCGACAGCGCGTACCTCTGCGCCCTCGGGGACGCAGGTTTCGACAGGCTCAGCATCGGGCTGCAGTCCACGGACGACGCCGTCCTCCGGACACTGGGCCGCCTCCACGGGCGGGCAGAGGGTCTCCACGCGCTCAGGGTAGCCGGAGAGACCGGTTTCGAGGAGGTTTGCGTCGACCTGATCTATGGGGTTTCCGGCCAGACGACGGAGGGCTGGCTCAAGACACTCGATGACGTGCTCATACTGAACCCCCGGCACATCTCCTGCTACGAGCTGACCCTCGAGGCGGGCACGCCGATGGAGCGTGCGGTCGCCTCCGGTGAGCTGGAGGGGCCGAGGGAGGAGACCTGCAGGGAGATGCACCTGGCGGCACACGACCTCCTGACCGGCGAAGGTTACCTTCACTACGAGGTGTCTAGCTACGCGATGGCGGAGGAGAGCATCTCGCTGCACAACTCCTCGTACTGGGAGGGCCGGCCCTACGCAGGCCTGGGCCCTGCCGCTCACTCCTTCGACGGCAGACGGACCCGATCCTGGAACTCCGCGGACACCGGGGCCTACTGCGGGCTCCTGGAGAAAGGGGAGTGTCCGACCGCCGGCTCAGAGGTCCTGACGCCGCGGGAGACAGCCCTGGAGAGGCTGATGCTCGGTCTGCGATGGCGCGGCGGGGTCGAGCCGCGGGAGCTCATGTGCATGGAGGACATCGAGGTGACCGAACGCTTCTCCCGGATGACCGATGGGCTGGTCCGGGCCGGTCTGCTTCGCCGGGAGGGAGACGCCATCCGCCCCACCCGGGCGGGAATCCTGCTGGCCGACCGGATCGCCCTGGAGCTGCATTCGGCGCTGGAGACTGAACTGTCCCGGGAGGCCCCTCTCCGTTTGACGGGCAGGAAGCCCCTGTTATAATTGCGTCTGCCTCTCGGTGCCCCTGTAGCTCAGCAGGATAGAGCGGCGGTTTCCTAAACCGTAGGTCACACGTTCGAGTCGTGTCAGGGGCACCACACAGGATGCCAGGCGCACCACCGGTCAGATTCTTCGAACACCTCGAGATTGACCCGTAGCGGTTGCGAGAGTGCAATAGAGAGCTACAGCTTCACGAACCGCGCCGTGAGAACCCTCTCCCCGACCACG
>CAYREX010000016.1:0-66614 GCA_964423505.1 uncultured bacterium
CCCCCCCCCCTCCCGGTATCCGGCGATCCTGTCGTAGCACTTCTCCTGGAAGGAGGCGTCGCCCACCGCGAGCACTTCGTCCACCAGCAGTATGTCCGGGCTGACGGAGGTGGCCAGGCTGAATCCCAGCCTCATGAACATCCCCGCCGAGTAGTACTTGACCGGGGTGTCCATGAACCGTGTCAGCTCGGCGAACTCGGCGATGCCGGGCACCAGCTCCCCGGTCTCCCTCCGGTCCAGGCCTATGAGGGCGCCGTTGAGCATCACGTTCTCCTCGCCGGTGAGCTCCGGGTGGAAGCCGACGCCCAGGTCCAGGAGAGAGGCGGTCCTCCCCCCGGTCTCCACCACCCCCTCGCTCGGCTGGTAGACCCCGGCCAGCAGCTTCAGAGTGGAGGACTTGCCGGCACCGTTCGCCCCTATGAGCGCCACCGACTCACCCGGCTCTATGGCGAGGTCCAGCCCGGAGAGGGCCGTGAACCACTCGCTGCTGCTCCTCCTTCCGAAGAGGTTCAGCATGGTCTCCCTGAGGGTCACCGACCGGTCGTGGTATATCCTGTAGCGGAGGCCGACCCCCTCCATCCTCACGCCGCCGGGCCGGGCCACCGTCACAGCTCCTTCACCACCACCGGCTCCGCCCTCCTGAAGACGGCGGCGCCCAGGGCCAGGAGCGCCAGGCTCCAGGCCGTCAGGGAGATCCAGCACCAGGCGGCGGGCCAGCGGCCGGCGTACATGGCCGAATGCATTATCTCCATGAAGCCGGAGACGGGGTTCAGCCTCAGCAGCGCACCAAGAGTCTCCGACTGCACGATGTCGACGCCGGGGACGGAGCCGAGCGGGTAGATGATGGGCGAGGCGTAGAACCATGCGAGAAGTACCACCTCCACCACCTGCTTCACGTCCCTGTAGAAGACGTTCCCGACGGAGAGCAGCATGCCCAGTCCGACTGTCATCATGGCCAGCAGGATCAGCGCGGGGAGCACCGTCAGCAGCTCCGGGCCGGGTACGTGCCCGAAGAGGACGAGCACCACCTCCAGCACGCACAGCGCCAGGACCAGGTGTATAAGGTTGGCGGCTGCCGCCGATGCGGGGAGCGCGGCCCGGGGGAAGTAGATGCTGCGTATGAGCCTGTGGTTGTCCAGCAGGACCGTGGTGCAGGCGGAGAGCGACGAGGAGAAGAAGGTCCAGGGAAGCAGGCCGGTCAGCAGGAACAGCGGGAAGTGGGGTATGGCGCCTCCGAAGCGGAGCACCCTGGTAAAGACGAAGTAGTAGACGAGCATGCTGAAGAGCGGCTTCAGGAGGAACCAGGCGAAGCCCAGGACCGAGCGCTTGTAGCGGACCTTCAGGTCCTTGGAGACCAGGCTCTCCATGAGAAGCCTCAGCCGAGGGAGGTCCCAGTCTCCCCTGGCGCTCATCGGTCCCCCTTCCCGTTGCCGCTCCCGAGCCTGCTCTCCTCGCCCCGGAGAAGCCTTCGGATGTTCCCCGAATGCCGCAGCAACACCACCAGTGCGACGATGACCAGAGCGACCTGCTCCGGCCAGGGCCTCCCGCCGATGACGGCGCCGGCAGTTGGCAGCGCTACGGCGGCCAGAACCGAGCCGAGGGAGACGGTCCTGGTGACGGCGACCACAGCGGCGAAGAGCCCCACCGCGGCAAGGGTCGGCAGGGGCGAGAGCACCAGCAGGGCGCCCAGCGAGGTCGCCACGCCCTTGCCGCCCCTGAACCCCAGCCATGGGGTCAGCACGTGTCCGGCGACCGCGGCCAGGGCAGCCACCGGGGCGGCCCAGAGGGGGAGCTCGGCCCCGCCTGCGGCGAGCCACCCGACGGCCGCCACCGGCAGGGCGCCCTTGGCGGCGTCAAGGACGAGCCCTGTGACGCCGATGGCCGGTCCCCTGGCCCGTAGGAGGTTCGTGGCGCCTACGTTGCCGGAGCCCACCTTCCTTATGTCCACCCCTGCCGCCAGCCCCAACAGCAGCGAGAAGGGAATCGACCCGCTGAGGAAGGAGCCCGCGGCCACCAGCAGCGTCCAGACGGCGGGGCTCAGTGCTTCCGCCTCCTGTACAGCACCCGAAGCGGGGAGCCACGCAGACCCATCCGCTCCCGAAGGCTCGACTCGATGTACCGCCTGTAGTTCTCCGGCAGGTCTCCCGGGCGGTTGACGAAGATCACCACCGTGGGCGGCTCGGAGCCGACCTGGGTGGCGTAGAGCAGCCTGACGGCCCTCCCGCCGGGCGACGGGGGCTGCACCGCCTCCACCGCCTCCTCGAGGTACGCGTTGAGCTCGGAGGTGGGCATCCTGGAGCGCCTTCTCTCCCCCACCGCGACAACCCGGGGCAGCACGTCCCGTACTCCCTCGCCGGTAAGGGCGGAGACGAACAGCAGCGGCATCCACCTGGCGGCGGCGAACCGCTCGACCAGGGCTGCCGCCCACAGCTCCCTCTCAACGCCCAGGTCCACCTTGTTGACTGCGACGAGGACGCCCTTGCCCATCTCCCAGGCCCTGGCGGCTATCCTGATGTCCTGCTGGGTCGGGTGCTCGCTGCCGTCCATCATGACCAGCACCACGTCCCCCCTGGAGAGGGCCTTCCAGGCCCTCACGGTGCTGTAGAACTCCACGTCGTCCATCCGGCGGGACTTCCTGCGCAACCCGGCGGTGTCCACCAGCCTGACCGTCCGCCCCTTCCACTCCACGAGGGTGTCGGTGGCGTCCCTGGTGGTGCCGGCCTTCGGGGTGACGAGGTTCCTCTCGCTCCCGCAGAGGCGGTTCACCAGGGAGCTCTTGCCCACGTTGGGCCTCCCGACCACGGCGAGGGAGAGCTCGTCTCCCTCCTCGTAGGAGGTCCTCTCGAGCACCGACACCACCTCGTCCAGTAGGTCGCCGGTACCGTAGCCGTGCAGGGCGCTCACGGGCCAGGGCTTTCCGAGACCGAGGGCGTAGAACTCGTCCGCCATCCCCAGCCTGGAGTCGTTGTCGGCCTTGTTCACCGCCAGGAACGCCGGCAGTCCGGACCTCCGGACCATCTCGGCGGCATCGGTGTCGTAGGGATGGATGCCGGTGGTGACGTCCACCACCAGCACGACGGCGTCCGACTCGGAGAGGGCCAGACGGACCTGACGCTCTATGCCCTCCTGGAAGCCGTCCTCCGTTCCGGGGGCGAGCCCGCCGGTGTCAATCACGAAGAAGTCGCTGCCCGCCCAATGGGCCGGCGCCATGTTCCTGTCCCTGGTCACTCCGGGCGCGTCATCCACTATGGCCAGCCTGCCGCCGACCATCCTGTTGAAGAGCGTCGATTTTCCGACGTTGACCCTGCCGACGACCGCTACCACTGGCATGGTGGACAAGGGTTCCACCCCCTCCGTAGAATTAGGTGCGAATATACGCCCGGTACCTGTTTCCAGGGAGCCCGAGCCCTGCACGGAGGTCCAGCCATGTCCTTCCGCATACCCACCGCGGCCCACTCGCCGGTGGCATCAGACCCTCCGCCCGATGCGGCCTTCGGGCCCGGGTATGACGCAGCTCCCGTGACGGTGGCCCGCTCCGTGCCCGGGATCGGGGACATACTGCTCCCCCGGTCGGTCTCCTCCGACCGCCGATGTCTTGCGAGGGGCTGCCGCACCGCCATCGGGGAAGCCTAGTTGCCGGTCTCGACCGACATCCTGCGGGGCAGGAGGACCGGCGCCAGGATAGCCAGGGCGCTGGCTGTAGCTCTCCTGGTGGCGCTTCTCTGCCTCCTCCTCGCCGAGGTTGGGTTCGTCAGGGACCTCGAGCGGAGGACCCTCGACCTCAGGTTCAGGATGTTCCCGGACACCGCGGCCGTTGCCGACGACATCATCATGGTTCTCGTGGACGACCAGACCCTATCGGAGTTCCCCTGGCCGATACCGAGGCAGCTCTACGCCCAGATGCTCCCGATGCTCGAGGACTGGGGCGCTCTGGTGGTGGGATTCGACATAGTCTTCGACACCGCCTCCAGGTACTCGGCCCGGGAGGACTCCCTCCTTGGCGCCAACGCCTCGGAGGCGAGCTGCGTCATGGTGATGCCGCTGTCGGACAGGGTGGGAGAGCCGCTCCCGCCCAATGCCCTCATCGACATCGAGATGCCGCAGGACGCCGGGCTGGACTCGGCCCGCTCGTGCACCCCCCCCTGGGGAGCCATAGGCGAGGGCGCCGAGCTGCTCTCCACGACGGCGGACGTACAGGACCCGGACGGCGTCTACAGGAGCGTCAGGCTGCTCACCGCAACCCCCGACGGCGTGGTTGCATCGCTGCCGCTGGCAATGGCCTACACAGGCCTCGGTCGTCCCGGCATCGCCTTCGACGGGAGCATCCTCCGGCTGGGCGAGCGGGAGCTGGAGCTCCGACGCGGGGCCAGGCTGCAGCTCCGCTTCAGGGGGCCGAGATTCTCCTACAGGAGCTTCCCCCTGACCGACCTCACAGCTGCGCTGAACGCCCGGCACATGGGGGAGCCCTGCCCGATGGACTCCGCCGCCTTCCGGGACGCCTACGTGCTGGTCGGCTACTCCTCACCGGGTCTTTACGACCTGAAGCCGACGCCCTACTCCCGGGACTGTCCGGGGGTGGAGGTGCTTGCGACGGCGCTGGACAACATCCTCCACGCCGACTACCTGCGGAGCAGGCCGGCAGGATGGGTCCTCCCGGTGGCCACCATCGCGATATCGATACTGGCAGCCCTGGCCCTCTCCACCTCCAGGAGCATTCCGGTCGGGGCGCTGCTGGCGCTGCTCCCCATAGCGCTCTACGCAGGCTCCGTCCTCCTGGCCTTCAGGATGGGCTACTGGCTTGAGGCAGTCGTGCCCATGGCCTCGGGCGGGCTCACGGTGCTCTTCGCCGGGCTCTACCTCTTCGGCACCGAGAGCCGCAGGCGCAGGGAGGTGAAGAACGCCTTCTCCCAGTACCTCTCCCCCGACGTCGTCGCGCGGGTTACGGAGGACCCGGAGTCGCTGGTCCTGGGTGGCGATTCCCGGGAGATGACCGTCTTCTTCTCCGACATCAGGGGGTTCACAGGCATAGCGGAGACGATGAGCCCCGCCGACCTGGTCGCCCTGCTGAACGACTACCTGACGCTGATGACCGACAGGATTCTGGCAACCGGCGGCACCGTGGACAAGTTCGAGGGGGACGCCATCATCGCCTTCTGGGGCGCGCCCATCCACATGCCGGACCACGCTGCGAGGGCCTGCGAGGCTGCGCTGCAGTGCCGGGACCTGCAGCCGGCGCTGGACGGCATATCGGCCGCAGGGGGCCTGCCGAGGCTCGTCACCAGGATAGGCCTCAGCACCGGTGAGATGGTCGTGGGGAACATGGGCTCCTCCCGGCGATTCGACTACACGGTGATGGGAAGCGTGGTCAATCTGGGCTCGAGGCTGGAGGGGGTCAACAAGGTCTACGGAACGCGTATACTGGTCCCGTCGGCTACCGCCGGGGCAGCGGGCGATTCCTTCGTCCTCTGCGAGACCGACACGGTGAGGGTGGTGGGGCAGAGGAGGCCGGTGACGCTGTTCGAGCTGGTCTGCAGGAGGGGCGAGGAGACGGAGGGCCTGCCGGGAAGGCTGAAGGCTTACGGTAAGGCTCTGGAGCTGTACAGGAGCGGTCGCTTCGGGGAGGCCTCCAGCGCCTTCCGGGAGGTCGCCCTCCATGGCGGCTCGCCGGCCGCAGCCGCCGCCATGGCCGACAGGTGCGGGAGCATGGCCGCCGGGCCGCCCCCGGCCGCATGGGACGGAGTATGGAACCTCACGAGCAAGTGAACGGGTGCCGGACACCCATGGAGAGGAGCATATGAGGGCTGCAGGACTCACCGCGCTCCTGGTCCTGGCCGCTGCGGGCACGGCGCTCGCGGACCAGGCGGAGCCGCAGGCGGGCGACACCGTCGCCGTGATAATCGAGAACGAGCGGATATACCCCTATCCGGCATTCTACGCTTCGCCGGCGGAGCCAATCGCATACGGAACGATGGCGGTGGTCGTCGGCACCGAGATGGACTGGCTGGAGGTCGAGGTGCCCGGCACCGACGGCGGCTGGCTCCACAGGACGGCCGCGACCGGCGCCCTCCACGGTGACTACAGCGACTGGACCGAGGTCTCCGGCGAGGTGCAGGTCAGCGAGGTGATGCTGGCCGGCAGGGGGTTCAGCGAGGAGATGGAGCAGGCCTACTCGGAGGGGAACCCCTCCCTGGACTTCGCGGAGGTCGACCTGCTCCTCCAGAGCGAGGTGACTCCGGAGGAGCTCTACGCGTTCCTGGTCGAGGGCAACCTCCTGGAGCCGGTCGAGGGGGCGGAGCAGACTCAGGAGGAGGAGCCCGGAGAGACCTCTCCGGGAGAGAGGAGGCCGCGATGACGGCGCCAGCGTCGCTGCTTCTGACGGCCCTACTCGCCATAGGCCTTGGCGACATAACCGAGGGCCTGGAGCAGGTGGATGACATCCTGGGCAGCGACGAGCTGCAGGAGACGATGGAGCTGGTACAGGCCTTCCGTACCGCCAGGGACGAGATAACCGACGTCGAGGAGTACTACATCGGCAGGTCCGTTGCCGCGCACCTTCTGACGGGGAGCTCGCCGCTGGCGAACGACACCCTGCAGGCGTACGTGGACCTGGTTGGCAGCGCGGTCTCCCGCTTCTCCAGCAGGCCGTCCGTGTACGGCGGCTATCACTTCGTAGTCCTGGACAGCGGCGACCTGAACGCCATGTCCTGTCCCGGCGGCCTCGTCTTCGTATGCAGGGGGCTCCTCGATATGGCCGACAGCGAGGACGAGCTGGCAGCCATCCTGGCCCACGAGGTTGCGCACGTGGCGCTATCCCACGGGCTGGGCTCCATCGAGCGCTCCAGGTGGACCGAGTTCACCACGCTCCTCGCGGAGAGCGCGGTGGACAGGTGGGGGAGCGACCAGGCCAGGGAGATGCTCGAGGACTACGGCGAGGGCATCGACGAGGTCGTGACCACCCTCTCCACCAGGGGTTACAGCCGGAGTACCGAGTACCAGGCGGACAGCGCCGCGGTCTGCATTCTCGCGGCGGCTGGCTACGACCCCGGCGCCCTCTCTCGGGTGCTGGAGGCCATGTCGACGGTCACGGAGAGGAGCGGCCCCGGCTTCTGGCAGACCCATCCCTCTCCCGAGGACCGTCTCGACTCCGTCTCCGGGCTGCTCGCAGGGCTGCCGCAGACCTCCGAGGACCCGGCCCGCACGGCCAGGTTCCAGGCCGCCATGTCTGCCGGGTCCGCTCCCTCCGGCGGGAGCACCGGTCGGGGCTCCTCGGCCGGCGGACGGAGCTCCGGGGAGACGGGCGACTCCGGCTCGGGCCAGTCCAGCGGCGGCAGGGGCGCTCCCGACACGGGGGGCGGCGCCACCTCCTCCCCCGACGAGGGCGGCACCGGCGGAGGAAGGCCCAGATAGCCTCCCTCCGACTCTCCTGCGCCATGCGGGGCATCCTCCCCGCCCTGGGCCTCGCAGCCGCCTGCTGCGGCGACGGCCAGCCCTCGTCGCCCGGCACCTCGCAGAACGCCCCCGACACCATCGTTCCCGTCGTTCTCGACACCCTCCCCCACGACCCGGAGGCCTTCACCCAGGGTCTGGAGGTCTCGGGGGGAGTCCTGTTCGAGTCCACCGGCCTCTACGGCAGGTCCGATGTACGGGCGATGGACCCGGCGACCGGCGAGCTGCTTCTCTCGGCCGACCTCCCGGACACGCTGTTCGGCGAGGGACTCACTGTCATGGGCGACATGCTGCTGCAGCTCACATGGAGGTCGGGCCGCGTGCTCGCCTGGAGCCGCGGCCTCGACCCGCTCGAATCTCCGTACGGCATATCCGGGGAGGGCTGGGGCATCTGCCACATGCCGGAGAGCTCGCTGGTGGCCACCTCCGACGGCAGCGCATACCTGCAGCTGCGCTCCGAGACCGACCTGAGCCCGGTGAGGAGCCTGCTGGTGACCGCCGGTGGAATGCCACGGGGCTCCCTGAACGAGCTGGAGTGGCAGGGCGGCCTTCTATGGGCGAACGTATGGGGCACGCGGACCATCCTGGCGATAGACCCCGCAGACGGAAACGTGGTGAGCGTGGCGGACTGCTCGGCGCTGCAGCCCCCCTCGGGCGAAGTGATGAACGGCATAGCCTGGGACCCGGAGCGGGAGGCCTTCCTTCTCACCGGGAAGCTGTGGCCGGTCATATACGTCGTGGAGATGGTGCCCGGCGGCTACTAGAGACCCAGAAGGCCCTGCAGCATGTCCGAGAACATTCCCCGCCAGCTTACGAGGTGGTAGAGGAATATCCCCAGGAAGGCCATGAAGACGACGAAGGCCCCGATCACCGCCAGGGGCCTGTGGCGCCATCGCCAGAGCAGCCACCCGCCCAGGGCGACCAGCAGCGTCTTCACTATCATGAAGGGGAGAACGTTCACGCCCTTGCCGAGGATGTCGGCCATCAGCGGATTGGCCTCCATGGCGTGCCCCCCCGACACCCAGGCCACGGTCATGACCCCGTCCAGGGTGCTGAGAACGATTGTGAAGACGATTATCTGGGCAAGGACGGAGTAGTCCCTGGGACTGCCTATCTTCATCTCCGGGGATGCGCTCCTCCCTCGGCCGGTAGTCCCGGCTCCTCCGTCGACTGGGTTACCGTGATAAGGATCGCCGGAGCGGCGGAAGCCGCCCCGGCTCTCCGGCAGCTGCCGCTACCTGGGCCTGCTGTTGGCGAAGTCCACCCGGACCTGCCGGCCGCCTATGTCGCGGCCTTGCATCTGCTGCTGCGCGTCAGTGGCCTCCTCCACGGTCTCGAAGGTCACGAAGCCGAAGCCACGGGACCTCCCCGTCTCCCTCTCGAGGACGACGTTCGCCTCGATGACGTTGCCGAAGGGCTCGAAGGCCTGCCTCAGCTCCTCATCGGTGGTTGCCCAGGGAAGACCCCCCACGAAAAGCTTCCTGTTGCTCATCCGTACTCCGTTCCGGGACCGCGTCCCTCTCTCCCGGCCCTCGGGCCGGCCACCCAGCCGTGACGTCTCTCAGCGCGCCCTCTCCCGGGTCGGCAGGCTCCGAGCGGCGCACGGGAGCGCATGCGTCCTCCTCGGGCCCCGGGAGGGGCTCGGAGGGGCTCGGAGGGGCTCCTGTGTACCCGATGGTCAGGGTAATAGCTCTAACCTCTTCGAAACGCAGCCTACGGGTGGCATCGCTCAGCATCACGGACGACCGCTGCGATCATAAACCGTCCGGTCTGACCCGACCAGCCCTTCGTCATGGCCGGGAACCCGCAGGCACCAGATTGACTTACCCGGTTGGTAGGATATATTCACAGCGCTTGCATGTACGTCCGTAACGGCACCTACTGGAGGAGACATGAGAAAAGCGATAATCATCGCCCTCATGGTCATAGCCGCTGCCGCGGGGAAGAGCGTGGTCCTGACGCTCGACGCCCCCGACACGAACATCAGCGGCCTGGCCTGGGGGGACGGAAAGCTATGGGCGGTGGACGAGGAGACCGACTTCGTCTACACCCTGAACCCGGACAACGGTGACGTCCTGGACAGCTTCTACGTCACCCACTCCAGCGCCTATCAGCCCACCGGCCTCGCCTACAGCGAGACCCACGACCTGGTCTGCGTCGGGCTCTGGAACAGCTACACTACCGGATACGTCTACAAGTACACCCCCGCGGGCTCCTTCCAGGGGTCCGTGGACATGTGCGGTGGTTGAGGCAACCCTGTCTCGTCGGTGACGGGACTCAGCGCCTACGGCAACTACCTCTACCTGGGCTCGCAGGCCCAGAACCGCACATACAGGTACGTGCTCCCCGGCATAGCCGGCCGGGTCACCAGCAACCCCTACACCGGCTACAGCCAGACACGCGACATCGCCTGGACGCCCGACAGCCACGTCTGGGTCGCCTCCGACTGGACCAGCGTCCCGCTGCGGCTCTACAACTCCACCGGAAGCTGGGTCGACTACATCGACGCGACACTGGTCCCCGCGGCCACCGGCGTCACTATCGACCCGGACGGTTACCTCTGGGTCAGCGACATGGTCAACGACAAGATCTACAAGCTCGACCTCACCGAGGGCGTCGAGGAAGGCGGCCACGGCATTGCCGGCACCACCCTCTCGGTCTCCTCCAACCCGTTCGTCGCCCGGACCGTGATAACCCCCGAGGGCTTCGGACAGGACACCAGGGTCGAGATACTGGACGCCAGCGGCAGGACGGTCGTCAGCGAGAGCTTCGACGGCGCCTTCACGTGGGACGGCAGCTCCTCCTCCGGCTCACCGGTCCCCACCGGCTCCTACCACGTCATCGTACTTGACGGCGCAGGCAACAGCGCCGTGACATCGCTGGTCAGGATCTAGGGAGAAGGCCGCTCGACATGGGCCCCGGGCATCGTCCCGGGGCCCCTTCTCATTGACGTGTTCCGACATTGCTGCATATACACCTTGGATGCACAGGATTCCATTCCGGGGGGTGTGTTATGCGGATTGCTCTTCTTGTCTCACTGGCACTTCTGGTCGGCAGCGCCTACGCAGTCTCGGAGACACAGACCGACTGGTCCGGCGGTGGCTCAGTCCCGGGTCCAGTGGGCTCATGGGACGATACCTTCGAGCTGGCCCAGAGCATCGACCACGACAGCGACCCGGGCTGCATCAGGCTGGACCTCCCCTACGGGCTCACGACCATCGACGACTTCGACAGCCCCAGCGGCATAGTGGCCGCCGATTTCGACCTCGACGGCGACATCGACGTAGCCACCGCAGGGCTGGACGGGATATCCTGGTGGTCCAACGACGGCACCGGCGGCTCATGGACCGAGCACTCCGTCACCACCTCCTCCCTCTCCCGGACATGGATGTGGGCGGCGGACATCGACCGGGACGGAGACCAGGACCTGGTCACCTCCGTACAGGGCAGCCGGCTCTCCTGGTGGTGCAACCCGCTGCCCGGCTCGAGCTGGTCCGAGCGCCCGATAACCTACTCGGACGTGCGGGGCTGCTCAGTGGCCGACTTCGACGGTGACGGCTGGACCGATGTCCTGGTGACGGTCTACGACTCCGGCGACGTGGTCTGGTGGCGGAACCGCTTCCCCACCACCTGGACACCCACGTACATCGACGGCAGCTTCGGCGGAGCCTACTCCTGCACAGCCGGCGACTTCGACGGAGACGGTACCATGGATGCAGCTGCCGGCTCCTGGACCTCCGGTGAGGTGGCGGTCTACTACGCCGTGGGCGACGGCTGGATGAAGACCCGGGTAGAGGAGGACTTCGGCAACCCGATATGGCTCGCCACCGCTGACATGAACGGCGACGGCGCCCTGGACATGATCGGTACGGACTACGGCCAGGACCATCTCTTCTGGTGGCAGAACAACGGCGTGGCGATATGGCAGCGGCACAACGTCGCATCCGACCTGCAGGATCCCTCGTACGTGGGCGCGGCGGACCTGAGCGGCGACGGCAGGCCGGACCTTCTGCACGCCTCCTACAGGAGCGGCTCCAGCTCCATCCGGTGGTACGAGAGCATGGACCAGCAGGGCACCAGCTGGATCACGAGAGACTTCTTCAGCGCGGGCAGGACCTTCCAGGCCTGCGCCGCGGACCTCACCGGCGACGGTCTCCCCGAGCTGGCCTGCGGCTCCTACGCCGGCAACGACGTGCGCACCTGGCGCATAGCCGGCTACGAGACCCCCGGATACCTCGTCTCCTCGATACTGGATACCGGGGCCACGACCCTCTCATGGGACTTCATCCACTTCGACTCGGAGCAGCCCGCCGGCACGAACGTAGCAGTACGGGTACGGGGCTCCCACAATCCGGGAACCATGGGCGACTGGTCCTCCTACATCTACGAGCCCGGCTCGCTCCAGGGCATACTGGAGAGCACCGACCGATACGTGCAGTACCGGGTCGACCTGACCACCGGCAACCTCCGAAGGACGCCCACCCTGAACGACATCACCCTCGTATGGGGCGTCACCGGCGTATCCGAGTCGGCGAGCGGCCTGCACTCCACACCGGGACTCTCGGTCATCTCGGAGAGCCCCTGCGCCGAGCCGACCCTTGCCTACACCGTGGCGAGCGCCGGCAGGGTCAGCATCTCGGTCTACGACGTCTCCGGCAGGTGCGTCACCATCCCGGTGGACCGGGAGGTCTCCCCGGGCACATACACCGTCACGACAGACGGACTGCCCTCTGGAGCCTACATAGTGCGAATGGAGTCCTCCGACGGCAGCTTCACAGCCGGGAGCGTGGTCACCAGGTAGGCCAGACCGACATGACCCGGGTCTTCCCGCAGCCACGCGGTACATCCGGGCCGGGCCCGAGGGGGCGGCGCGAGCCGTCCCCTCCTTCTTGACGCAAGAGCCTCCTCAGCCGTATTATGCCGCCCTGCAAAGATCGGCGCCTCGATAGCTCAGTTGGTAGAGCGGGTGGCTGTTAACCACTAGGTCCGAGGTTCGAGTCCTCGTCGAGGCGCCAGGTCCGATCCCGGTCGGTAGAAGACCCTCCTGTTCCCCGGGACTGCCGTTTGACCGGAGCGTCCGGAGGGAAGCACTGAGTCAGCGGGGTGCACTTGTACCGCTCCTTGGGGAACCGTATCTTCTCTTCGGATCCGCTCTCCGGAGGTTACCGCATGCTTATCCTGCTCCTTCTCGTTCTGTTGCTCGCGCAGGTCTCTCCCGCCGACGAGACCTGGTACTTCCCCTTCACTGAGCTCGGTGCGGAATGGACTGCGGAGGGCGGCTGGACGATCGACCCGACCGGCGGGCATTACGGCTACGACAGGGAGCCCGGGGGGACTGACTGGTCCTACTCCCGGATGTACAGCGGCTACATGGAGCTCCCGGGGAGCTTCGACTCGCTGACCATCGACTGGGTCAACGGCTACTACTACTACGGCTACGCCATGGACGGCGGGTCGGAGGTATCGATGCAGATCGAAGCCGATACCGGTATGGACCCGATTGCGCTTTTCAGCCTCCAGGACGGCGTCAACTGCTGGAACTACCAGTCCTATACCGGCTCCGACACATCATCCATCGCGGAGGGGATGAGCATCCTCCCCGGGGACAGCCTGCAGCTGACGTTCACCGGGGGCACGAACTCCTACGGCTACATCCACTACGTCGACCTGGACTGGAGCGTCTGGGACCTTGCGATTACCGGCCACGACGGAACAGCCGTACAGAGAGAGACCTGGGCCGGTATAAAGGCATCCTTCTAGTCCTGCAAAACCCCGCCTCTCATCCGGGCAGCGGCTGAATCCCTTACGTCTCCGCAGCAGGACCGGTTCCGACCGGGTTCCTCAGTAACCGGCCGACTTTATCGCTCCCCAGGTGTCCTGCTCGAGCGCTACGCCGTGCCCGGCGAGCCAGTGGAAGAGGTTGAGGGAGAAGGCGATGTTGTCGGCGATCGAGTAGTAGCTGCTGTCGAAGATGTTCATGTCGCTGAGCACCACTACCCTCGGCGATGTCTCGACGAGACCTATCATCACGTCGGAGTAGTTCGGCGACCATGCGGCCTCCGATGCCGGCGGCGAGGCGGAGACCGCACCGGCGTACCTGTAGTAGATGGTCCCGATGCCGTCGAATATCGCGTGCGATATGAAGTCGGTGAAGTAGATGTCCGAGGGCTCTCCCGTGCTCACGCCGCAAGTCACGCCGAACACCGTGCTGACCGGATTGATGTTCCCGTTGGGGCAGCCGGGGTTGTCCCCCATCACTAGAAGGCCGCCGCCGGCGTTCACGAAGTTCTCGATGGCCGTCACCTCTGCGCCCGTGTAGGTCGAGTTCCACGAGGAGCCGACCGCGATGACTATCATCTCGTAGGGCGTCAGGTCGATGTTGTTCACGCCCAGGTCGGTGGTTTCCATGTCGAAGCCCTCGCCGGCCAGCTGGGCCGTGAGGTCGGCGTATTTGCCGGACGGCTCGTAGGTGAGATAGACGCCGTGGGTAAGGTCCCAGAGTATCTGGTCGTTTCGGCCGCCCCGCGGCAGCGGCTCATGGCCGGCAGCAACCGTCGGGAGGTCGGTGGCGATATCGATGTCCGACCCGTGGACGGATGTGGCCATGGCCAGCCCGGAGAGCAGCGCGATCGGAAGGACGATGCAGGATAGTCTCATGATTCCCCTCCAGTTCAAGGATTCTCTCGGAGTTCCTCCTTCAGCACCGGGCACGGTCTCCCGTGCAACCCCTGGATCATAGATAAACCGTGAGCCACGCCGGGCCAAGTGCTTCAGGGAGTATGCCCTGCGCTCAGTCCCTGTAGAGCCCGGCCGCGTATATGCGGCCCTCGGGGTACTCCGGGCCGGTCCACTCTCCTCTCAGGACGACTACGACGCTGCCGTCCTCTCCAAGCAGCAGCTCCTCCGGTGACCACTGCCAGACCGGGTCCTCGCCGGCCGGGTCCCAGCAGCCCGCCGGAGACCAGGTGCCGCCGCCGGGATCGGTGGCAGTCAGGAGAGGGTCTACCGGGGGGAATCCGCGGAGTGGCGCGCCGCTCTGCGTGCGATTCAGCAGGGTCAGGCTCCAGTCACCTTCCGGCAGGGACCCCAGTCCCCCGGGGACCGTGAAGAGGTACCCACCATCCCCCAGCGACACAAGCGCAGGCGATACGATATGGCCGGTGTCGAAGCCGAGCTGCGCGAGGAGCACGCCGTGCTCGATCATCATCATGCCGAGTACGTCTGTCGTGCCCAGCTGTCCGGAGCCGTCGCTGGAGTAGGCCTGGTAGACCGCCTCGCCGGTCATCAGGTCTATGATGCGGAGGTCGCACCATGCGCCCCCCTCCCCTGCACCGACGCCGTAGCCGTACTGGGCAACGGCCAGGCTGTCGCCTCCGGCGCTCAGCCCCTGCAGGTCCCAGCCGGCCTCGGCGCGGACGGCAGCGGCTGCCGCCGGCAGGAGGAGGCCCCCGGAGAGGAGCAGGGCTGCACGAGCAGTCATGTCAGGCCCGTCCTTCGCTCACAAGCCTCGCGAAGTGGTCGAAAGACCTGTCGTAGGTCCTCTCGGCGTCATCCGGGAAGCAGCAGGCGGGCAGCTGCCTCATTCGCAGGTGGTAGGCCAGGCAGTCGCAGCAGATGCCCTTCCTGGGGCATCCCCGGTAGGTGCAGTTGCATACCTCCAGGTTGCGGTCTTCCTTGCATTCCATGCTCGCCTCCGAACTGCTGTTGGGTGCGTGGCAGTGACAACGCGGGAAAGCTAACAGGGACGAGGCGGCTTCGCCAGCAGAGCTCCTCAGGGTCTCTCGAACGAGTCGAGCAGGACCATGGCGTATCCGCCGTCCTCTACGCAGGCCGCCTCGGGCATAGCCCTGTCTATGCAGAGGAGCAGGGCCCTGTCCTCAGTGCGGATGGTCATGCAGAGGAGGTCGACCCTGCGATCGGCTCCGGAAGCGTCGGAGACGGTCGTGGTGAGCGGGTGCAGCTCGTAGGAGAGCGATGGGGATGACGTGATGGTGAAGCTGACCTCGGGAGAGAGGAAGGGGGCCAGGTCCATCGGGACCTCTCCGGTATCCCGGCTCTCCGGGAAGCTGCCGTTCTCGTAGAGGTACCTGCGGCAGGCGCTCCTTATGAGGTCGGCATCGTTGGCGACCCTTGCGGCGATCGCCTCCCGGCGGACCTCCATGAGCTCTGGGATGGCAAGAGCCGTAGCTGCGCCCAGCAGGCAGACGGCAACCACCAGTCCGAAGAGCGTGAACCCTCTCTTCCTCGATAGAATCAGACGCATCCCCTGTCCAGACCCCTGCCATTAGAGATGCAAGAATAATGCCAGTACAATTGTAGTATATGGATATCGTTAAAGGGATGCTATGGCCTTCATCAACGTGCAGAAAGCGAAATGAGCTTATGGACGTGAGCTTCATATCCGACGGGGGCGGCTTTCGCCGCGCCTCCGTCTTGACGGCCTGATGGCGCGGTCCATCGGGTCCTCCCTCTCGCATAGGCCGGCCCTGATCAGCCCGCCCGGGACATCCGACAGCAGGTAGGCCGGTCCGCAGGCGTAGGCCTGCGGTCCGTCACCGGCGAGCGATACAGGTCCGGGCGCCACCCTCCGGAGGCTCCTGGTGATGAGCAGCTCGTCACGCGCCCTGGTCATGGCGACGTAGAGCACCCTGCGCTCCTCCTCCTCGGCGTCCGGGTCTCCCAGGCTCCTGGAGTGGGGGTACATCCCGGGCTCGGCCCTGACCAGGTAGCAGACGTCGGCCTCGGTGCCCTTCGCGCTGTGGGCGGTTATGAGCGTAACGCAGTCGTCCTCCTGCAGGCGCTCCACCATGGAGGATGTGACCGGGTCCAGCGCGTAGGTCTCCAGGAACCCGCGGAGGCTTCGGTGCCTGGCAGCCAGCCTGGTCAGAAGCTCCAGGTCCCTCCTGCGGGAGGCCCACCTCTGATAGCGGTACTCGAGAAGCTCCTCCAGCTCCGCGAAGGCGCTGCCTACTATCTCCGCAGGGGTGGTCCATGAACCGGTCAGACGCTCGAGGGCATCGACGGCTGCGGGGTTGCGGCGCAGCTCGCCCCGGAGCCAGCCCAGCAGCTCCCCGGTCTCCGCCCCCTCCCTCTCCCGAAGGCCCTCCACGACCCTGGCCGCAGTCCTCTCCCCGATAC
Source organism: uncultured bacterium (assembly GCA_964423505.1). Classification (GTDB taxonomy): domain Bacteria; phylum Fermentibacterota; class Fermentibacteria; order Fermentibacterales; family JCC-6; genus CAYREX01. The sequence goes on from CAYREX010000016.1 coordinate 16,585, forward strand.
CGGGCCAGAGGGTGAGGAAGCGCATCCAGGCGATGTCGTCCCTGATCCCTGCCACGGACCTGACGAAGCAGAGCACGTCCTTCACGTGGGCCGCCTGGAAGAGCATGGTTCCGCCTATGAACCTGTAGGGCACCTTCCGCTCGATGAGGGTGGCCTCCACCGACCTGGTGGACCATCCGGTCCTGGCGATCACCATGTGGTCGCCCCACCTTGCCCCCCGGTCGAAGCGCTCGACTATGTCCGACACGACCCAGGCGGCCTCGTCGAAGTCGCTGTCGAAGTCCAGGAGCCAGGGACGGGGTCCGGCTCCCCGGCTGGCCCTAAGCCTCCTGTCGTAGTCGAGCGGCGACTCCGCCAGGAGCCAGTTGGCCAGGTCGAGTATCCCCTGCGTGGAGCGGTAGTTCAGCTGGAGCTTCAGGACGGTGGAGCCGGGGACCAGCTCGGTGAAGCGGTGGACGTTCCGGAAGTCGGCGCCCCTGAACGAGTAGATGCTCTGCGCGTCGTCCCCTACGCAGAAGAGCAGGGCCGGGTCGTACAGGCCCTCCAGTATCAGCATCTGGAGGGGGTTCGTGTCCTGCATCTCGTCCACGAGGATGTGGTCGAAATCTCCCCGGAGCCTTGCGGCGAGGCGCTCGTCGGCATGGAGCCTCTCGGCGAAGACGTAGAGGATATCGTCGAAGTCCAGGTAGCCGGAGGCGGTCTTCCTCTCGACGTACCCGGACATGCACAGGAGGGCCCGCTCGGTGGTCTGATCGTCCCATTGCGGGTATCGCTCGAGGTACTCCCTCGGCGGGATGTTCGTGTTCCGGGCGTAGGAGTAGGCCCTCAGTATCTCGCCCGCCCTCGGGAACCTCTCGCCCTTCCGCCGGACCCCCGCCCTGACCATCCGCATGACCTGCAGCTGGTCGTCCCTGTCTATGACGGTCATCGCCTCGGTGCCGAAGACCGCCGGCATCCTGCGTATGACCGAGAGGCAGTAGTGGTGGAACGTACCTGCGGGGACGTCGTCGGCGGAGGGGCCGACCTCCAGGGTGAGCCTCGAGCGCATCTCCCTGGCGGCACGCCTCGTGAAGGTCAGCAGGAGAATCCTGGAGGGAGAGGTGCCGCTCCCAATGAGGTGAGCGGCCCGGCCTATGACCACCCTGGTCTTCCCTGTACCCGCCCCGGCCAGGACGAGAACGTGGCCGCCCGAGCGAGTGACCGCCCCCAGCTGCTCCCGGTTCAGCTCCACCGGGGCCGGTTCGCCCTTCCGCTACAGGCTGAAGAAGGGGCCGAAGTCGTCACGCCATCCCTCCGGCACGTACTCGCCGGTGAGGGACAGCTGCTCGTACGCGCCTCTGTAGGTTCCTTTGCGGACCATCTCCAGGACCTCCACCAGCCGGTCGACGTCCTCCCTGGTGCTGTAGCAGCCGAAGCTCATCCTGACCATCCCCGGCATGCCCCTCTTGTCGCCTCCGAGGAACCGCTTCCGCCAGCTGCTCACCTGCTCCTCCGGGAGGCCGAGCAGGCTTATCACGTAGGGATGGGCACAGAAGCAGCCGTTTCGGACCCCCACCCCGCCCTCGTAGCCGGCGACCGCCGCCACCAGGGCATGGTCGGCAGAGTCGACGTTGAAAGGTATGACGCCCACCTTTGCGGAGGCGCCGTCCGGGTCGGTCTCTCCGTAGACGGTGACGCCGTCCATCCCGGCAAGCCTCTCGAGGGCGTAGGCGGTCAGGTCCCTCTCGTGCTCGGCAACGTTGTCCATGCCCCGCTCCATGAGCGTCGAGGCGGCTACCGCCATGGCAACCGCGCCCATCACGTTCGGGCTGCCCGCCTCGTCCCGGTCCGGCATCCCGGCCCAGTGGACCTCCTCCGGCGTCACGACCGTGACCGTGCCGCCGCCGCTGTAGTCGGGGCCGCCGTCCATGAAGGCGCCTGCCGGACCGACGAGGGCGCCGGTGCCGTACGGAGCGTACATCTTGTGGCCGGCCAGGACGACGAAGTCAAGGTGCTCCGGGGCGTCGTCCGGCCTCATGTCGATGCGCCTGTGTGGAGCTAGCTGGGCGGCGTCCACCATTATCCTGGCCCCGGCTTCGTGCGCCTTCGCGGCGAGCCTGTGCACCGGCTGTATCCAACCGGTGACGTTGGAGGCGCCGGTGACGGTCACCAGCGACACGCTCCCGGCGTGCCGCTCGAGAAGGTGGTCGAAGTGCTCCTCGTCCAGACGCCCGTCCGGGGTGGTGCGGACGTGCAGGGTCCTGTGGTGGTCCCTCCAGGGCAGGTCGTTGGAGTGGTGCTCCATCCTGGTGGAGATGACGAGGGAGCCCTCCGGGACCGCTATCCTGTGGGCCAGCTTGTTGATGGCCTCGGTGGCGTTCTTCACGAAGATTACGGTGTTGGTCCCCGGGTCGGCACCGACGAACTCCGACACCACGTCGTGCGCCCTGTCGTAGGCCTCGGTGCAGAGCCTGGACTTGTATCCCGTGCCCCTGTGTACGCTGGAATAGTAGGGGGCGAGGCGCTCGAGGGCGTCCACCACCGTCCTCAGGGGGGGCGTGCTTGCGGCGTTGTCCAGGTTGACGTAGCGGACCATCCTTCCGTCCAGCAGCGGGACGGTCGCGTCGACACCGTATATGCAGTCGTCCATGGAAACGGCGGTCAAGGGTCTTCCTTCCCGTCTCTCCTACTCACTGACGTCCAGCTTGAGTATCACGCCCTCGGAGATGTCGCTTACCCAGACGCTGCCGTCCGGGTCCATCGCGACGCCCCTTGCGGAGCCGACGAGGGAGCCGTCCACGAACCCGGTCATCTCGCCGGAGGAAGAGAACCTCCTGAGAGGCGCGTCCTCGTAGTCCGTGGCCACCCAGACCGTGCCGCCGGATGTCCTGGCGATGTCCCGGGTCCTGCTGTTGTTGCCCGTGGAGAGCACATGTGTCCTGCCGGATATGGAGGGCAGCCTGTATCGGTAGACGGCGTTCTGAGCCCTCGATGACATGTAGAGGTCGTCTCCGCTGCATGCGAGTCCCGTCACCGACGAGACCGGATTGCCTCAACCGCCGCACATGTTGACGGAGCCCTGGTAGACCCCCTGCTGCGAGTACTTGTAGACGTATCCGTTGTAGCCGTAGTCCCATCCCCCCACCAGGAGCAGCCCGTCGGACTCGCTGTACGCGAGACCGGTGGCGTCCACGGACTGGGGCAGGTCTATCTGGAACGAGAACAGCACCTTGCCGTCGGTGGTGCTCATCATGTGCACGGTGTTGGTGGAGGCATCCACGGCCCAGAGGGCCCCGTCGCCCATTGCCAGGCCCGTGATGGAGGCTCCGGGAGCCTGCATCGTGGCCAGGACGGCCCCTATGCCCTCCCCGCCACCGCTCGCGGCCGGCTCGCTATCGCCGCAGGAGGCGATCAGCGGGAGCGCCGCGGCAATCGACAGCAGCAGCTTCGTCTTCAGCTCGTCTCCTTCCCGATGTCTACTCGCCGCCGGAGGGCCGGCGGCACTTCTCCACGGCTGTGGAGCCCGACCCGGTGTATATATTACGCGAGTGCGGGAATCGTAACCTCTACGTACGAAAGAGGTAGGAAATGCCCTTCGGGCACCTCCTCGGATGCAGTTTCAGGCTCGAGCGAACCGTTCGGCCGGAGATGGCCGCATCGGCAGTCGGCTCCGGTGGTGTGGACGTCCTGGCTACCCCGACGATGGTGCTGCTCATGGAGCAGGCGGCCAGGGACGCGGTTCAGGACCGGCTGCCCGGGGGGAGTACAACCGTCGGCTTCGAGGTGTCCATCAGGCACCTTGCCCCCACACCCGTCGGGTCGGACCTGACCGTCCATGCCGAGGTCACCGCCGTGGAGGGAAGGAAGCTGGTCTACGCGGTCAGGGCCGAGGACGCATGCGGCAGGGTGGGCGAGGGTTCCCACACGAGGTTCGTTATTGATCTGGAGCGTTTCATGGAAGGGCTCGCGGAGAGGATCCGCGGGTCCCGAAAGGCGGAGTGATGGCAGGAAGAGCATCGACGGCAGAGCCGCTCCCGAGGTCGGAGGTCCCGGCCGGGGACAGGTGGGACGTAGAGGCGCTGTACGCCAGCGACTCGGAATGGGAGAGGGACTTCGAGCGGACCGCCTCCTTCGCGGAGGAGATGTCCAGGTGGACCGGCAGGCTGGGCGAGTCACCCTCGGTTCTGCGCAGCGCCATAGAGGAGATGCTCGACCAGGAGAGGCTCCTCTCCAGGCTGGTGGTCTACGCCAGCATGAAGAGGGACGAGGACCTCTCCAACGGCGAGTACGGCTCGATGTTCTCCAGGATATCCTCCAGGCTGACCGAGATAGCCACGGCGCACTCCTTCTTCCGCCCGGAGCTGCTCTCCATCCCGAAGGCCCGGATGGACTCCTGGCTGGAGTCGGAAGAGCTGGCCCCCTACGTCACCTGGCTGGGCGAGATACTGCGGTACAGGCCTCACACGCTCACCGGCCCTGAGGAGCGGATAGTCTCCATGACCCACGAGGTCTCCAGGGGCTTCTCCACCGCCTTCGGCCAGATGAACAACGTGGACATCCCCGCAAGGCTTCCCGAGGTGCAGGTGGATGAGGGTGAGACCGTCCGCATAACCAACGCCAACCTCGGTCGCCTGCTTCAGAACCGGGAGAGGGACGTCAGGAAGAGCGCCTTCACCGGCTACTACGAGGAGCTCACGGGCAACGTCGCCACCCTCGCCGCCCTCCTGGAGGGACAGGTCCGCTCGCACGTCTTCTATGCAAGGGTCCGCGACTACGACAGCGCCCTCTCGGCGAGCCTGTTCAGGGACAGGGTACCCGTCTCCGTGTACGACACGCTCATCGACACGGTGCACGAGAACATGCCCACCCTCCACGGCTACTACTCCCTGCGCGGCAGGGTCCTGGACCTCGAGGAGGAGATGCACCTCTACGATTCCTACGTCCCGGTTGTGGAGGAGGCGAAGGGCGACTACACCTGGGACGAGGCGGTGGACCTGACGCTGGAGGCGGTATCGCCTCTCGGCGAGGAGTACGTCTCGCTCCTGGAGAAGGGGCTCCGGGAGCAGCGCTGGGCCGACCGCTACGAGAACAGGGGCAAGAGGGCGGGAGCCTACTCCAGCGGCTGCTACGACTCGTTCCCCTACATCCTGCACAACTTCAACGGCACCCTGAGGAGCGTCTTCACCCTGGCCCACGAGGCCGGGCACTCCATGCACACCCTGCTCTCGAGCCGGGCGCAGCCCTACCATCTCTCCGACTACAGGATACTGGTGGCCGAGGTCGCCTCGACGACCAACGAGATGCTGCTGGTCGACCTGCTCATGCGCAGGCTGGAGGACGACAGGACGCGGGCCTACCTGGTGGACCACCTGCTGGGCAACTTCCGCTCCACGCTGTACAGGCAGACCATGTTCGCGGAGTTCGAGAGGGCCATCCACGAGCGTGTGGAGGCCGGAGATCCGATGCCCCCCGACTGGCTGCACGAGACCTACGGCGGGCTGGTCCGGAGCTATCACGGCGACGCCTTCTCCTACGACGACGTCGACCGGCTCATCTCGCGGGAGTGGGCCCGGATACCCCATTTCTACTACAACTTCTACGTCTACAAGTACGCCACCGGTCTCGCCTCTGCGGTGGACATATCCAGGAGGATCCTCGCAGGCGAGGAGGGCGCAGTGGAGAGCTACATGGAGTTCCTCTCCGGAGGCTGCTCCAAGCCTCCCCTGGACCTCCTCAGGGGAGCCGGGGTCGACCTGGAGACACCGGAGCCGGTGAGCAGCGCTCTCGGCTTCATGGCGGAGAGGCTCTCCGACCTGGAGGGAATGCTGCTGGGCTAGCCCGGACCGGCCGTCAGCTTCCGGAGGGCGGCCGCACGCCGCCCTCCCCGCCCGACTCCTCGCTACGTATGCGCTTCTGTGCCCTGTTGAGCCGTATGATGCCCAGCGGCAGGGCCACTCCGTAGACCGCCCACGGTATCCACTTCAGCCGGAGCGGGAGCAGCAGGAGCATCGCCAGCAGCGCCAGACCGGCAACCCAGAAGGCAGCCGCCGACCGGACCATGAATCTCCTCTCCCTGGGCCCCTCCGCGCTCCTGATGCCTGCCCTGGTGCCGATGATGCCCCCCGCGAGGCCGACAGCGCAGCCGACGAGACCGCCCACGAGCCCCGGTTCGACGGCCATGCTACCTCCTTCCGAGCCCCATGCTCCTCGCGAGGGCCTCGACGTACTCCTTCGACTCCTTCAGACTGGCGCCGGTGCTCTCTCGGTACTCACGTATGGCGTCCTTCTTCCTGCCCTGCGTTACGAGCTCGACCACCTCTGCTGGCGGCTCGTCCCCGGGCTCGCTCCAGGACATCCCGAGCTTGCGGAGCGCCGCCCTCAGGTTCTCCTCCAGCGTATCGACCCTCCTGCGAAGCCTTCGTAGCTCATCCTCGGTATGCATGCCTCTGCCCTTCCCGGAAGCCCCGGGTCCGCGGAAGCGTACCCGGGATGCGTTCTCATACGACGCCCCTGCCCAGCACCAGCACGTAGAGCAGCGCAACCGCCGCGCCTGCAGCCGTCCAACCGCAGCTCCGGGTCACGGCCAGCGGCTCCCCCGGCGGCTTCCGGATTCGGTCCGACCGGAGCCACTCCATCATCCAGAGGAGCGGTGAGAGACCTCCAGCAACCGCGGCGATACCTGCCAGCGACGGGGCGGAAGTGAAGCCTGCGGAGCTGGTCAGACCGGCCGCCGCCACGACGACGAGGGAAGTGACGTACGAGACCAGCGCCATTCGGAAGGCCCTCGTCTCCCTCTCTCCGGGCTCGCCGCCTATCCTCCCGCCCATCTCACCCAGCGCAAGGCGCACGAAGGAGAGGAAGAGGGCTGCACCAGCCACCACCATGATTGCCCTGACCAGCCAGGCCGGCTCCAGGCCCTCCGTCACCACCGCCATGTCGCCGATGCCGGAAACCCCGGAGAAGAGGAGGTAGCCGGAGCCGTAGAGAAGGCTCATCAGCATGAGGAGCCAGACAAGGTACCACGGGGCCCCGGCGACGTCCCTCATCCTCTTCAGCGCCGCGAAGAGACCGAGCCCGACCAGCACGTTCACGAAGGGTGCGGAGCCTGCCACCACCCTCCTCTCCGCCATGGTCTCGACATCGCAGGAGACGTAGAGCGCGGTGTACTCCGACAGCTCCCCGCCCACAGCGACGCAGGCGAGGGCGTGGGTCCCCTCGTGCATTGCCACGTTCACGCTTATGGCAATTGCGGCCAGTGCCGCAACCGTGGGCATGTGGACCGCCCGGCGCGTCCCGCCGGTCTCTGCTTCCAATGTGCTCCCCGCTCCCTCCACCCGCAGATGGGGATGGATTGCGCAATCTTGCGGACAGGATAGCCGCCTGTTCGGCCGTGCGCAAGCTCCGGGGGCACTGAGATCGAACCATGGACGGGACTCTTGTCCGGGAAGCAGGGCTCAGCGGTCGCCGAGCGCCTTTGCCACTCCTTCCTCCAGCTCCTCCAGCAGGAAGGGCTTGGCAAGGGCGGCCCGGAAGCCGAATGACCGGGGGTCTGCGAGGACCGGGTCGGAGGAGTAGCCGCTGGCCACCATGACCCTGGCCTCCGGGTCCAACTCCAGGACCTTCCGGACCGCTTCCCGCCCGCCCATGCCCCCCGGTATCGTAAGATCCATGACGACCAGATCGAACCTCCGCCCCTCATCCAACGCGCTGCGATAGGCTGCGAGGGCGCTGCCTCCCTCCTCGACGGTCTCGACCTCGAATCCCAGGCGGCGGAGCATCTCCGAGGTTATCGCGCGCACCGTCTGCTCGTCGTCCATCACGAGGGCGCGGGCGACACCGGCCGGCGACTTCTGGAGCCGTGCGGTCTCACCCGCCGGCTCCTCCTCCTCCTGCTCCCCACCAGCCGGGAGAAAGACCGCGAACGTGCATCCCTCGCCGGGAGTGGACTCGACGGCGATGTGGCCTCCGTGCCTTGCCACGATGCTGTGGACGACCGCCAGGCCGAGGCCGCTGCCGGAGCGCTTCGTCGTGAAGTAGGGGTCGAATATCCTCTCGATGACGTCTTCCGGTATCCCCGCTCCCTCGTCCCTGAGCTCCAGCTTCACGTAGTGGCCCGCGTGCAGGGCGTGGTGCTCCCCCTCCCCGAGGGCGAGGTTCCTGGCGCTCACGTGGAGGCAGCCCCCCGAGGGCATGGCCTGCTGGGCGTTGATGGTGAGGTTGGAGATGACCTGCTCGAGCTGCCCCCTGTCGGCGCATACCGGCCGAAGGTCCTCCGGCAGGTCCAGGACCGGGGCCACGCTGCTTCCGCTGAGGTTGAAGGCAACCGTATCACGGATGCAGTCCGGCAGGTCGAGGCTGACCATCACCGGGTTACCTCCCCTGGCGAAGGTCAGGAGCCTGTTCGTGAGCCTCCTCGCGGCCCGGAGGGCCTGGTGGGACCGCTCGAGGGCCGCCCTGGAGGGATGCCCCTCCGGCAGGTCGCCGGCCGCCATCTCGATGTTGCCGAAGACACCCGTGAGCAGGTTGTTGAAGTCGTGCGCTATCCCGCCGGCAACCGTGCCGAGTCCCTCAAGCTTCTGCATCCTCTGGCGCTCCCGCTCGTTCCTCTTCTGCTCCGAGAGGTCCACGTCGATGCAGAACATCTCGCTCCCATACTTGGCGCTCTCTATCATCACGTGGCTGGAGTAGACCGGCACATCCTCTCCGGCGCTGTTGACCAGCACCAGCTCACCCGCCGGTATGGGCTCTCCCTCCTCGATCCACCTGCGGTGTCCCTCTACGACCGCCTCACGCATGGGCCCCGGGATTATCAGCTCCTCCAGCGGCCGCCCCATGGCCTCCTCACGTGAGTACCCGTAGAGCAGCTCGCTCGCCCTGTTCCAGAAGATGACCCTCCTGTTGCTGTCGTAGCCCTGGACCGGCACGCCCTCGGCGGCGTCGAAGATGGCGTGGAACCTGGCCTCGCTGGCCCTCGCCTCCTCCTCTGCCCTCCTCCTGCGTCCGGCCTCCTCCTCCGCCTCCCTCCTGAGCCTGTTGAGCCTCAAGAGCGCCTCGCCAGCCATCCACACGCCTGCGAGCATGAGCAGGGATATGAGCAGGGCGACCGACTCGGCCGCCGGGTCTACGCCTGCGGCGTCCGAGCCAAGCGCTTTGTACAGAGTGACGGCCCTGCGGACCGCCATCAGGAGCAGCGCCGCGGATATGAGCGCCCATGCACGAGCGCCGCTCGGTCGAACGAGTGTCAGCGCCTTCACGGCGGTGACGAGCTGTACGATCAGCGATACGGCGAGAATGGCCATCGGCACCGTCAGACCTGACCCCTCAGGCTTTCCGCCGGGCGCTAGGGTCCCGGCCGGCCCGTCCGTAACGGCAGGGACGGTTCCTTCTTCCGTCCCTTTGCTATCATGTTTAAATCGCCGTCAGAGAGCAAATCACCGGATGCTGGACGGCGGTAGGAGGCTGCTGCCGGGAGAAGGCCCCGCAATCGGTGGTATCGGCCTCACCGCTGCCTCTCCCACGGCATCACGCAGGGCTCCTTGAGGAGCGGGTAAGCAAGGATTGAGGGCCCCTCGATACCGGAGCGCGCCAGGAACCGGACCAGCCCTTCCAGAGCCCCCCGTTCATGCTGTGTTGAAGAGGAGAGCCGTGAGCAGTGGCTCCCGCAGCTTCCAGTCAGGGGCCGTCATCCGTTCGCTGGAACGAAGACGGTCCTGCGGACGGGTCTGGGCGCCTTCACTACCATGAAGCGCAGAACGTCGTCGCTCTCGTTGTACCAGCAGTGGACGATGTCCCGCGGGCTCTCCACGAGAGTACCCGCACCCACCTCCCGCCGCTCCTCCCCTATCTCGACCTCGCCGGTCCCCTCGAGGACGTAGAAGGCAACGTCCACCGGGGTGATGTGCCGGCGGAGCGACTGTCCCGGGGAGAGGGTTATGACGGTTATCATGGCGTCCGGTGTGTTGTAGAGGTTCCGGGCGTCCACACCGTGGGCGTTGTCCATGACGCCCGTCTCATCCAGGTTCCTTGTGATCATCCTTGCCTTCCTTCCTTTCCTTTCGCAAGTCGGCTTCCCTCCCGGCGGGGAGGACGTCATCAGCGAACCCCGTCAGCTCCGCCGCGTAGTCCGCGGGCCTGTGCAGGTGGATCAGGTGCTTCGAGCGCATTCGCCTGTACCTGACGGCCGGGAGCAGGCGCCGCATCCGCTCCACGTCACGGTCGTCCGCCGCCCCTGCCAGAAGGCCCTCCCCCCTGGTTCGGAACCAGTCCGCGTGCAGGTACATCGCCTGGCACCTGACGAGCGAGAGCGCCTCCGAGTGGTCCAGTCCCCGGCATGCGCTGCCGTCAAGGAAGGCCCTGCTGAACTCCGGGTCGTACGATGTGAGCGAGCGCACCATGATGCGCATTGCCGGAGGCAGAAGGGGGAGGTCCACAGGCTGCCCCGGCCTTCTCGCGGCACGGGGCCAGCCGAGTGGCGCCATGAGCCACCTCGGGACCGAGTGGACCCTGCCGCTGCGCCTGGAGGGCATCCCAACCGACGCAAGGAAGCCCGGGAGGTCCCTGACGGGCCCGGTCAGGCACTCGACCGCGCGGCCGAACACCCGGTAGACGTAGCAGTCCTCCCGCAGCCTCGGCCACTCCGCGCTGAACAGCGGCGCGTCCTCCATGACGAGAGCGGATACGAGCTCCGGACGGTTGGCGGCTAGCCAGAGGGCGATCAGACCGCCAGAGGAGCTTCCGGAGACGAGGGCGGGGCCTCCCGCCCTCTCCTCCAGGAGAGCGGCGGCGTCAGAGCCCATTGCGTCGAAGTCGTACCGCCCGGGGGTCCACGTGGAGCCCCCGTGTCCCCTCACGTCCATCGCCATTACGTGGAAGCGGCCGGTGAGCAGCGGCAGGACCCTCGAGTAGGTATCATGGCTCATCCCCTGGCCCGGGATGAGCAGGAGCGGGGGACCGCCCGGAGGGCCCTCCGCGTAGCGGATGGTCACCTCGCCGATATCGAGGTCCCGTTCCACCGGGGCGTACGCGCCGGGCCGGCGGCTCATCCCGACCTCGGCGCCCGGTCGGCCAGCCGGCCGCGGAGCGCCAGCCCCGGCGACCCCGGGTCGTCGTTTTGGAGGAGGGCGTCCGCGGACTCTGCCGGGCACCTGTCAAGGAGATAGAGCATCTGACCGGGGATGTAGCGCCTCCCGTAGACTTCCCGGACCTCCTCCTCCGTCTCCCCGATGAGACCCGTGTCCCTGGCCGCCGCCCTGCGCAGCACCTCGTCGAAGCCGACATGGACGAAGACGGTCAGGTCCCAGTGCGGAGCCAGCTCCCGGCGCTGCAGGAACACGCCGTCGAAGAGCAGCAGCGCTTCTGGCCGCACCCGGACCGGCGGAGGGTCTGCAGGCTCGTTCGCCGAGTGGTCGAACGAGGCTGTCCTGCAGCGCCTGTCGCCACCGGGCCCGAGCGGCAGGAGGAGGCGCTCGAGAATGGCTTCGGTATCGAAGGAGTCGCAATAGTAGCCGACGGGGGAGAGCCTGCCCCGACGGTGTCTGGTCTCACGCGGGTTGTGGAACCGGTCCACGGAGGCGCGGAGCACCTCCCGCCCCAGCGAGCGCAGACGCCCGGCGAGCTCGTCAGCCAGGACCGTCTTGCCCGCGCAGTCTACGCCGTCTACCCCCACCCGCAGCGGACGGTCAGCATGAATGGCGGCCATCGCGCCGGCAAGGGCATCGAGTGCTTCCCCCCTGGTCATCCGGCCCGATGGAGAGAACGCATCGGACTATCAGCGGCCTCCACAGGGGTCGCCTTCCCCGCCGGAGCGACGGTCCTCGGTTATCCAGGCTTCCGCCCTCTCCGGGTCGGTGTCGACACGTACGATGAGGCCGCGGTTGCCGGCGACGGTCTCCCACAGCCTCCCCTCCTCCAGGCAGTCCCGGCTGCAGACTATCGCCACGCGGCATACCCGGGGAACATGCTCCACGAGCCTCTCGGCAGCCTCGATGGTACCTCCGGTGCCCAGGGAGTAGGCTACCTCGCGCTCGTCGCAGAGCACCCTGGTGCAGCCGGACTTCGCCGCAGCCCTTATGACAGACCTGCCGTAGTCCAGCACCTGCTCGGTGCTCTCGTCCGTCCCCTCCGCCTTCACGAAGAGGATGCCGTCATGTACCTCGGACTCGAACCCTATGGCCATTGGCCCCCCTCAGGACGAATGCGGCCGGCCACTTGCAGTGTATGCAACCGCCCGTTTTCCGCAAGAGCGCTCAGAGACTTCTCTGCAGTGGGGTCGAAGCTCCGTCACGGTTCGGAGAGGAAGGATGAAGGCCGCTCAGTCACCGCCCAGAGGCTTCCCGTACCTGACCACGGTAAGCTGCCGCCCGAGGTCGAGCTCCTTGACGCCGCCGTCCAGCCTGAAGCCCATGGCCTCGTAGAAGCTCCTGGCCCGGTCGTTGGCCTCGAGCACCCAGAGGACCGCCCGGTTGCATCCACGGGAGCGCAGGACCGACTCGCCGTAACTGCAAAGGTACCGGCCTATGCCCTTCCGCCAGTGCCCCGGGGCGAGGTAGATGCCCCATATCTCTCCCGTGGTGTCCGGGTCGAGGTCGGTGTCGCGGCAGGCACCTACGGTGAGGAAGCCGACGAGCTCTCCCTCCGACTCGGCCAGGTAGGTCTCCTCCATGCCGGACTCGATGGACTTGCGGAAGCTGGCCGCACGCCTCTCGCAGTCCAGGCTTGCGAGCCTCTCCTCCGGGAGAAGACCTGCATAGGCGTGCCGCCACGAGTCCACGTGCACCCGGGCCAGAGCAGTGGCGTCCTCCGCGGTCGCTCGGCGTACGTCCATCCGTCCCCCTCGGCGCAGCTCGGGACAGGGGCTGAGTCCCTCTGCCCAGCTCGGCAATGGATGAGCTATGAATAGCAAAGCGCGGGGTCCGGGGGAATCCCCGCCGGAAGCGTCCACCAGCTCCACCCGACCTTCAGGCGGACCGTACGGGTAACCCGGATCCCCTCTGTGGTCCACCCCGGTCAGCGAAGCCTCTCACTGTAGATTCCATCGCGGCCGCTACCACTCGGAGTCGTCGTAGAACTCCACCCAGACGTCCTCGGTACCCGTCCTTATCCTCCGGACCTCTGCAGGGTCAAGCCGCCTCTTCCAGTTCTCTACGTTTGCCCTGCTGTCCCTCCTGAACTCGTCGCCCGGACGCTGCTCCGCCGGATTGTGGGAGCCGGAGCTCTCCAGGATGCCCTCCCTGACGTCCCGGGTGAACTCCAGGCCAAGCTCGTCGAAGAGGCTCTCGAACTCCCCAAGCGGGTCGACGGAGAGGTCCTCGTGCCTCACGTAGAGCCACTCCGGATGCTCGCGGGCGTACAGCCCGACGGTGCCGTATATGCACCTCCAGAGCAGGATGGCCTGTTCCATGATGCTCCTCTTCACCTCCGCCTGCTCCCGTATCTCCTCCTCGAAGCGCCCCAGGTACCTCTCCATCAGCAGCGGCTGGTCCAGGAAGTTCGAGAAGTCGAAGCCCCAGCCCTTTATCTTCAGGCTGGAGCAGAAGGCCGCCGGATGCCTCACCAGCACGAGCACCCTCATGCCGTAGGTACTGCACAGCCATTCGGCCGAGAAGAAAGCTATCGGGTCCTTGACTATGGGGACCCTCCCTGCGAGCCTGTGGAGGAGCATCCTCCAGCAGTCCCTCAGTGCCCTGGCAACGTCTCTCGGGGAAGACGAATGGAGGAGGTTCCGGAGCAGCGGGTAGCGGAAGCGGATGACCCTGTCAATCGCTTCACGGTACTCCTCCCCGTTCTCCTCGCAGACGCACTGGAACCAGTGGTCGAGCGGGCTCTCGTAGTAGGGAAACCCCTCCTCCACGTTGAAAGGCTCCTGTATGTACCCGGTGTTCGGCGCCAGGGCCAGGTTCCGACCCGCCCAGGTCGTCCCGGACCTGTGCGATCCCGTTACCAGTATCGGCCTTCTCCCGCTCTTCCCGCTCACGAGACCCTCCCCCGGTCGGATCGCTCTCCGTCATCGCGGTCCGCAGCCGGACCCGGTCCGCCTGGTCGGGCAGGTACTCCGCAGCAAGCCAGGGTGCAGTACCCCGACCAGAGCCACGGGCGCTTCGAGCCTGTCATCGTCCTGTGCCCGGAGCCGGTGCATGCACGCTGAGCGCGGTCATACGCCATCGTCCATCCCCGGGGGCGCATTCCTGGATGATCCATCTCCGGAGGCCGGAGTCAATCCGGCGAAGGCCTCCACCGGGAACGCGTATCCCAGCCGGCCCATGGGCGTCCGGTTGAGACGGAAGGACGACTCGTACGGAGAGAGTCCATCCTCCGTCAGGAACAGCCTGGCCAGGTAGACAAGCTCGTTCATCGAGCCGGTCACGGACCGATTGAGGGCTTTCGCGAGCAAGACCCCTGCAGACGATGGCGCAACGAGCCGGTCGAAATGGAAGCGGAAGCCGTCCTCCCGCATCACCTTCCCGAGCCCTGCGAGGAGGCATCGGACCAGGGCGACGTCACTTGTTGTGCCCTTGCCGCTGACAACTGCGGAGTAGAGCGAAGCGGTGTTGGTGACCAGGATGAACTGCCTCCGTTGAGCCACGAACAGGTGCGCCGACCAGTCGGCGAACGGATTCATGTCCAGCGGCAGCGCCTCGAGATCTCCCGGTGCCACCTTAACTTTTCCCGCGAGCTTCGCCGAGAGTCTCAGTATCATCCGTCTTCCCCTGCCCATGCCGCGAGGTCAGCCGGCATCATCCGCTCCTCCCGCTGAGCGGCCCCTGTCCCGGCCGGTCTCGACACGGACGACCGGCTCGATGAGGGTGAAGCTACGTCCCTGCTCCGGTTCCTGCTCCGCGGAGATGAGATGGGTGATGCGACCATCCACGATTATCAGTCTGGGCCGGGCGCGCGCTGAACTGGTCGTCGTCCCGTCGGAGTAGCGAACAGTGGTACCCGCGGCTTCACCCGTGTACGTCCAGTTGACCCCGTCCTCTGAGAATGCGTGCCCCAGTGCGTCGTGGAACTCCCTTCCTTCCGGTACGACCATGTCGTGGAACAGCGAGTGGTAGGTTTCCGTCTCCCGGTCGTACCAGACGAACATGTCCTCCAGCCCTTCGGGAGTGTGCCCGTCGTACGGCGGGCCGAAGACGGACTCCTCCTCCTCCTGCCACTCGTAGGTATCGGGGTCCAGGTAGTCCGATGCCCTGACCCAGTGTACCTGCGACGCTCCCGGCCATGTCCGCCAGAGGCCCACGAGCGAGCCGTCCTCATGGACCACGGCGGAGAAGTTGGCGTCGATGCCGTCGAGCAGCGCGCGCGGCTCCAGCAGGACGATCGGCTCGGACCAGGGACCGCAGGGGGTGTCCGCCGTCACGAGGACCGTCGCCTCAGTCGATGCGCCGAGGTCGACCTCCCGCTGCGGCCTCCCGTCTTCATCCAGCGTGACCGGCGGGCCGTACTCCGATAGCCCGAGCTCCCCCTCCACGACGCCCGCGGTGAGGAAAGCCACCCAGATACCTCCCGGCCCTCTCCTCACGTCTGCGGCGTGAGCGAATACCGGAAACGCTTCCGCCACGAAGGCGTACGGTCCCTCCGGTTCCCTGGAGGTGGCATGGACCACGTACGAGTTTACAGGCCAGTACTCTATGCCTGCGTCGCAGGCCATGACGGAGACCCACATGTGGTAGAGACCGTCGTCGTCCCGCAGGACCGATGCCCCCCAGGAGTCGCCCCAGGGGGCACCGTCAGAGGCCGTCGGCCGGAACCCGGTTTCCCGCTCCGCCTCACCGAGTACGAGCCTCCAGGAATCACCGTACGCCGGAGTGGAGCCGGCGAGTACGAAACAGAGTATGACGGCATGTATTCGATTCATGTCTCTCCGGCGAGCGCTCTGCGTTGCGGGCGGTCAGTACCGGCCCTCCTGCTCTGCCATGGTCCCTCTCGGCCCGAGCTTGCCCCTGATGGCATCCTCCACCCTGCTCACGTCCACCCAGGTATCTATGCAGGCGCCGTGACGCCACTCGTTCAGGATGCCTACGGTCTCGACAGGATGGACGTCCAGGATGCCCAGGGAGAGGTCTACCGGACAGGCCACGGCTATGATGAGCTTCGGTTTCCTCTCCCTTACCACCTTGCGGGCGGAGGTGCCGCCGGTGGCAATCGCGACCGGGATGCCGAAGCGGTCGGCGAGGTCCAGGAGGGGGCCTACCGGGCAGTTGCCGCACCTTGTGCAGGCGCCTGTGTCGAAGGTCAGCCTGTGGGGGCAGGTGTGGACCTGCAGGCAGTGGGGAAGCAGAATGAGAGTCTCATCGGGCGCGTAGCTCTCCCCTGCGGCACTGGCGCGCCTGTTGTTCACCGCTATGACCATGCGCTCCGGGGCGTGCTGCTGTATGCCCAGCGGCTTCTGGAAGAGCTTGAGCGTCCAGAAGGCGAGCCTGGTGAAGGCATGCGCGCCCGGCATGCCGGCACCGGCGGCCATCGCGGCAGTCTGCAGCAGCGCGAGCGGTAACGTCGTGATGATGACGGTCGGCAACGCGGGGAGCCCGAGGGCGATACAGGCGAGGAGGGCGATGATGCAGAGTGGTATGGCGGCCAGCGCCATACCGAGATGGAGGAGCGGTGCCCCCCCCCTATCGGCCAAGCGTCTCACCCGTTGCCATGGGGCTGCCTCTAAGGTACTCCTCGGCGGTCATCACCCGTTTGCCCGCCGGCTGGAGCTCCAGGATGCGGAGCGCCTTCGTAGCGGTACCCGTCTCGAGGACTCCGTCCTCCGCCCTCACGGTGCCGGGGCCGAGGGCTGTCTCCGAGACTTCCGCGCGGAGGATCTTGAGCAGCTTGCCTCCATACGTGGTCCTTGCGCCGGGAGATGGGCTCAGTGCGCGGACCTGCCGCTCCAGCTTCCCGGCCGGCTCGCTCCAGTCGAGTACGGTCTCGGACTTCCTGATCTTCCCGGCGTAAGACTCCCTGCCTTTCTGCGGCATCGGCTCCAGCTCGCCGCGTGCGTATGCGGGGAGGACGTCCAGTATCCGCTCGGACGCGATGATCGCGAGGCGGTCGGCCAGGGTCCTCCTGTTATCGCTCTCTCTAATCGGCTCCTCGTAGAGGGCGAGGACGGGGCCAGTATCCCAGCCCTCGTCGGTGAGCATGAAGGCGACGCCGGTTGTTTCGTCCCCCTCCAGTATGGCCCTTTCTATGGGAGCTGCGCCCCTGTGCCTGGGGAGCAGAGAGGGATGGACGTTCAGGACGCCCAGAGGGGTTGCGTCCAGTACCGGCCGCGGTATCCAGGCGCCGTAGTCCACCGTGACGATGATGTCCGGGGTTCTCTCACGGAGCTCTCCGAGGAAGTCGTCGTCCAGCTCCTCCGGCTGGAGCAGGGGAAGCATCAGCTCCTCCGCCCTCTCAGCCACCGGCGGCTGGGTGACCCTGCGTCCGCGACCCGCCCTCCTGGGAGGCCTGGATACCACCGCGGCGACGGTGTGTACGGAGGCCTGGAGCGACTCGAGGACCGGCAGGGCGAAGCCGGAGGTGCCCATGAAGAGGAGCCTCAGGCGCTCCGGGTCCATCAGAGTATCCTGTCCTCCCCGGAGACGTACTCGTCCGTTATCTCGGCCAGCCGCTTGCGCAGGAGGCGCCGCTTCAGGTGGGAGAGCCTGTCCACGAAGAGGGTGCCCTCGAGGTGGTCGAACTCGTGCTGGACCGCCCTGCCCGCGTAGCCAGTGAGCTCCAGGGAGAAGCGGTCCCCCTTTATGTCGGTGGCCTCCACCCTGGTGCGGGAGGGTCGGTTCACCCGCTCGAAGACGCCGGGGATGCTGAGGCAGCCCTCCTCGTCGCGCTCCTCCGGGCCGTCGGTGGTGATCACGGGGTTCATGAAGATGCCGCCTCCCGGGATGCCCATCTCGGCCATGTTCAGGATGAAGAGGCGTACGCTCTCCCCCACCTGGGGAGCGGCGAGGCCGAGACCGCGCTCGGTACGCAGTACCCTGTGCATGTCCCGTATGAGCTCGCGCACGAACTCGGCCTCCGCCTGCGTGTCCAGCTCCCTGGAGACCCGCCTCAGGCAGGGGTCGCCGTAGTACCTGAGGCCGCGCATGTCAGGAGCCCTTCGCGCTCGTCTCGCCCTGAGCACCCTCGAGGTGCAGGGAGTCGCGGTCGACGTCTATCTTCACCCCGTCCGCGATGCGGACGGTTACGACGTTGCCCTTGATGTTGGTGATGACTCCGTGGATGCCCCCCCCGGTGATCACCCGGTCGTTGACCTGGAAGGCCTCGCGCATCTCGCGGAGCCTCTTGGCCTGCTTCTGCTGGGGACGGATCATCAGGAAGTAGAAGATTGCAATGATGGCTATCATGGGCAGGAAGCTCATGATGCCGCCTCCGCCCATGCAGGCCTCGGGGGGAGGCTGCTCGGTGGTGGTCGTCGTGGTGGCGGCCCCGGAGGTCTCTGCCGTGCCCTGGCCGGTCTCGTTTACGGCGGTCTGCTCCGTCACCTGGGGGGCGTTCTCGGTGCCCGGCTCAGGTGGCACGGTCTGCTCGCCCTGAGCGAAGGCAGCTGCCGCTGCCAAGAGGAGTATCGTCATCGCTGTGCGTAGGGGCATCTCATCCTCCGTGTCGTTCTGCGTGCATCCTCATCTTCCACCGCGGGGCCCGGGTATGCCGGTACGCATTCCCAACCAGCTGCCCAGCCATCCGGCCAGTAGCCCCAGGGCCAGTACCGACAGCACCCACCTGCCCGGCAGGAAGCTGTGCTCCACGCTGCCGGCCAGGGCGGCGGAGACCGCCCGGGTCAGGACGAGGCTGCCGGCCGCTCCGGCGGTGCCCAGCAGCATCCCCTCACCCACGAAAGGGAGGCGGACGAACCAGCCGGGCGCCCCTACTATACTCATTATCTCCACGGTGCGCGCCCGCCTGGACACCGCCAGCCTGACCGTGTTGGCCACCACCAGGGAGAGGCTCACGGCGAGCACCAGGCCTGCCAGCAGGACCAGCCTGCCCAGCACGGAGACGGCCCTTGTCAGGCCGGGGAGGTACTCCTCGCCGTAGATGACGTCCTCCACCCCCTGGAAGCCGGCAAGGGTCCTTGCCATGGAGCCGACCCTCTCCGATGTGCGGTAATCCGGGTGCAGGCTGACCTGTATCGAGGCCGGGAGCCGGAACGAGGTGCCCAGCAGCGTCATCATGTCAGCCTGCTCCGGGAGGTCCGCGCGGAACAGCGCCTCCGCCTCCTCGCTGGAGACGTAGTAGACCGAGCGCACTCCGTCCATGCCGGCGATCCTGTCGCCGAGGACCACCGCCTCGGTGTGGGTGACGCCGTCCTCCAGGAAGACCTCTATGCCCACCCTCTCCTGCTCGGTGCGGAGCACGGAGCCGAGGTTCCAGGAGACCAGCATGAAGATGTCGAAGACCATGAACGAGAGGCTGACCATCAGCAGGGTGACCAGGAAGGACGGCAGCTTGCTGCGGACGTTGCGGACGCTCTCCGCCAGCGCCGCCCTGAGCTGGTGCGCCGTCACGGCTCGGGCCAGCTCCAGCTGGCCGGGTCGACTATGCGGCCCCTGTCAAGGTAGAGGTAGCGGGCGCTGCCGGAGGGGACCTGCCTCGGGTCGTGGGTGGCCAGTATGACGGCCGTGCCGGCACGGTTTATCTCCATGAGCAGCTCCACTACCCTCGTGGAGACCTTCGGGTCGAGGTTGCCCGTGGGCTCGTCGGCCAGGAGGAGCACCGGGTGTGCGACCATGGCCCTGGCTATGGCCACCCTCTGCTGCTCTCCTCCGGAGAGCTCATGGGGATACGAGGCCCTGCGGTGGCTGAGCTCCATCTCGGCGAGGAGCGCGAAGACCCTCCGCCTTATCATCTTGGGCGGGGCGCCGGTGACCTGCAGCGGCAGGGCGACGTTGTCGAAGACGGTGCGCTCCTGCAGAAGCCGGAAGTCCTGGAAGACTATCCCCAGCCTGCCCCGCAGGCCGGGGAGGTCGGCCGGGCGGATCCTGTCCGAGCGGTAGCCGGCCACCTCGACCAGGCCCCTGTCCGGCAGGTCACCCATCCAGAGCAGCCTCAGGAGCGTGCTCTTTCCCGCACCGCTGGGTCCGGATACCACCAGGAACTCGCCCGGCTCCATGGAGAGGTCGACTCCCTCGAGGGCGGGCCATTCGTCGTAGTACCTGCTGACGCCGGTCAGCGATACGAGCACCTAGTCCACCTCCGGGCCCAGGAGCCTGTAGAGCCTCCCCCTGTCCTTCCGGGAGACCTGCCGGGATATGGGGACTTCCTGCACCTCTGCCCTGATGACGTCGCCCCGTGGCTTCTCGAGGCGTATCATGTCGCCCTCCGAGACCTGCTGGGATGGCTTCGCCGTGCGGCCGTTCACCTGGACGTAGCCGCCCGAGCAGGCCCTGCCGGCAATGGAGCGGGTCTTCAGGAGGCCGGAGAGCTTCAGGAAGAGGTCGACCCTCAACTACCGTCCCCCACGTTGTAGACCACCGGTATCTCCTCCCTGAGGGAGTCCACCAGGGCCTCGTAGGTCTCGAGGTAGAGCACCTGGCGCACCACGTTCTCCAGCTCCTCTTCCGTGTAGTCGGACCAGTCCACTCCCGAAGGGTCGTCCTCCAGGCGCTTCAGCACGATGACCACACCGGCGCCGGGCATGAGCAGGGGCTCGGATACGTCCCCGGGCTCCAGGCGTTCCGCCTCATCGGCGAGGGTGGGGTTCCAGAAGGAGAGCAGGACGGTGCCTATCTCGCCGCCGGCGGACCGGGAGGCAGGGTCGACGCTGTAGAGCGAGGCGGCGTCCCCGAAGCTTAACCGACCGGACCTGATGCTGTCCACCAGCGCCTCCGCCCTCGCCAGGGTGAGCTGGATGTCCTCGTCGCCTGTTGGGACCAGCTTCAGGATGTGGCTGGCCTCCACGGTAACCGAGTCGACCACCTCCTCAAGCCTGACCAGGTGGACGCCGTAGGGCGTCACGACCGGCCGGCTGACCTGGCCCGGCTCCAGTGAGAAGACCGCCTCCTCGAAGGAGGGTACCATGTCTCCCCTGACGAACTCGCCCAGGTAGCCCCCCTGCTGGGCCGAGGGGTCCTCCGAATGTGCCGCGGCCGCCTCCTCGAAGGCCATCCCGGCCTCTATCTCCGCGAGGAGGTCGGTCAGCTCCTGGATCGCCACGTCGAGCTCTGGGCCGGAGGGCAGGACCGGGAGGTATATCCAGGCCATGCGCCTGGGACTGAGCACCCGCCCCACCGTCTCGCCGGACGCTTCCAGGAAGGCCTCGGAGCTGAGAGGCATGGTCTGCATCGCTCCCTGTATCCTGGAGCCGACGAGAGACTGGGTGGCCTGCTCCTCCGCCAGCATCCGGGCCAGGGCGTCCCGGTACTCGTCCATAGTGGTTCCGGCGGCTATAAGCTCGTTGATGAGCTGGGGCATGGAGCCGGCCCTCGCGGCAATGCTGTCCACCTCGGCGTCTACCAGCTCCTGGACCATCTCGTTGCTCGGGTAGTAACCGGCGTCCATGGCCCCCTCGACAAGCAGGCGGTTCTCGATGATCTGCTCCAGCACCGCCATGTAGAGGGAGTCCGGGGTCTCCGGAAGGGGGGTCAGCTCGGTTACTATCGCATCCGGGTCGAGGTACGAGGCCACGTCGGTGTGGAGTATGGGATAGTCGTCGACGACCGCCACCACCCTCTCGACCGTGACGGGCTGGGCCGCCGCCGCAATGAAGAGCATAGCCGTCAGCATCGGCATCCTCCCCTCTCAGTCGTCATTCAGCCGGGCCGGCCAGGTCGGGGGCGAGCCTGACCTCGAACCTCTCCCGGGCCACTTCCACGAGGCTGTCCCTCGCTGCCATGCGCCTCTGCTCGTACATATGGCCGGCTATCGCGTGGGTCACCCTCGAGGTATCGGTGAGCGGCATCTCGTCGGTGACGAGTAGGAGATGCCAGCCGGCGTCGGATTCGGTGGGGCCGCCCATGCCCTCCCTCACCACGGCCTCCGGGGGGAACCCGGCGGCCAGGAGCTCCAGCTCGGTCATGCAGCCCAGGTCACCGCCCAGCCCGGCCTTCTGGCCCATCGAGAGCTCCTCCGCGAGCAGCTGGAAGCTCCGCCCCGCCTCCAGGAGCTGGCGGACTGAGTCGGCCATGGCGCTGTCCGCCAGCAGGATGTGGTAGTACTGCCGCTCGACCATGCGCCCCAGGCTGTCCTCCGCCATCATGGCGAGCACCTCGCCGGCGTCGGGGAATGGGATGGACTCGTAGACCGAGCAGAGCAGCTCGTCCCTGAGGAGGAGCTGCCTGGCCCTCTCCCGGACCGCGCCGGAGGCGAATGAGTTATCCAGCCCCCTGCTCTCGGCAAGACCGGCGAGGAGCTGGTCCTCCGCCCATTCCAGGGCCTCCTGACGCGGCAGGCCCAGGGCCTGGAGCTCTTCGGCCAGAAGGACCCGGCCGTCCACCACGGCGAGGGTCTCTCCCTGCATGGCCTCCGACGGCCGGTATGCTCCGTCGTACTGCCTGCCCGCCCTGTCCGAAGCCACCATGAGCACGGCGACGGTTGCCCCGACGGCCAGTACCGCCAGCCCGAGCGGGGCCCAGTAGAGGACTGAGCGTCTGCGGTCTGCGTCAGAGATGGTCCATCAGCCTCTCGGGGTAGAGCTGTACGTCGTAGGTGTCCCTCAGGCTCTCCGCGGCGTCGATAATGGCCTGCTGCTGCATCTCGCTGCTGAGCTCGATGGCCACCAGCTGCCTGACCTCCTCCTCCGCCGGCTCGGGAGAGACGGTACCTTCCTCGAGCACCTCGACGATGTGGTAGCTCCCGCCGGCGTCGATAACAGGGCTCAGCTCGCCCTCGTCCATGCTGAAGACCGCCTCGTCGAAGGCCATCAGTCCGCTCTCGCCCCTGGTTATCCAGCCGAGGTTGCCGCCGTTCTGGTAGGCGCCTCCCAGGGAGTGCTCCATCGCCAGGTCCTCGAAGCTCTCGCCGCCGGCTATCCTGGAGCGGAGGGATGTCGCGAGCTGCTGGTCCATGACCATGATGTGACGGACCCGGAGCTTCCTCCGGTAGGTGTCCAGCCACTGGTCGACGTAGTTCTCCACCTGGAGCTGGGAAGCCTGCACGTCCTCCAGGAGTCTGGTGGCGTACGCCTCGAGCAGGATCTGACGCCTGGCCATCTCGAGGGCTGCGGCCACCTCAGGATCCCGGTCCAGCCCCTCGGCCTCCGCGGCCATTACCAGCAGCTGGTCGTCCACCCATGAGTCCAGTACCTGCTCCGCCATCTCCTCGGAGGTTATGCCGAGGCCGGAGACGTTCTGCTCCCCGCCGACCATGACCACCAGCTCCTCCCAGGTGAGGTCCTCGTCCTCGACCTGGGCCAGCACTTCGGCTCCCGCCGCCGCTATGACGCAGAGAAGGGCCGCAGAGAGGTAACGCATGCGATCACATCCTTTCGGTATCCTCGAGTGGGAGCGGGGACGTCGTCCCCGCTCCCGTGTCGTCATCGCCTAGTAGACGCTCCGCCAGGGATCCACCCTGCTCACGGCCGTCGTGTCTACCTCTACGTCGTAGCTCTCCCGCAGTTCCATCAGGTAGTCCTGCAGCCTCTCGGACACCGCCGACAGCCTCGCGTCGGCCCTTAGCTGCGGCAGTATGGCCGAAGGGTCCGCCGCCCCCTCCTCCATGACCTCGACCACCTCCAGGAAGGCCAGCATGTCCGTGCCTGGCACCTCCAGGGGGCCTACTATGACGCCGGTGTCCGCCTGGAAGACGGCGTCCGCCAGGGGTCCGTAGACCTCCCTGGGCTGCAGTGGGGTGGGGAGCATGTTCCCGGCCGAGTCTGCGTTGGTGTAGTAGTCGCCCAGCTCGTCGAACGAGTCCACCGCCCCCTCCGGCGCCCATTCAGCCGGTACGTAGGCCAGCAGCACCGACCTGAGCTCCGGGACGGTGTACATGTCCCTCTGTTCCTCGTAGAAGGCTATGGCCTCGGTGCTGTCGACGTCCGACTCCGGCTGGAGGACCGCCCTCCTCAGTACGTGCTCCGTAACGGTCAGGAGCGACTCCCCATCGGGCATCTCCATGCCCGACTCCCGGGCCGCCTCCGCCCTTGCCATGCTGGAGGAGACGCTGGAGACGTACATCCACAGGTCTATGCCCGGGTCGACCATCGGCGAGGGGAGCGCCATGTGGGCGAGCTCCTCCGGTACGCCGCCGAAAAAGCTCTCCGGCACCAGCATCTCGAAGAGGCGCTCCAGGTCGCCCGCCGTCAGCTCGCCACCTGCGTAGTCGGCCAGAACCAGGCCGGCTGCGTCCGGCTCCAGGTCGAGGACGTACCGTCCGTCGTCTACGGACAGCATCCCCGCCACCTGCTCCACCGCCGGGGAGCTGACCCTGACCGAGCCTGCCGCCGCCAGCTCCCACATCGCCTTGTAGGTCGCCGCCTGCTGCAGGTCCACTTCGTCGGGCCCCAGGTCCGTCGATGCGGTATCCACGCTCAGAACCGCCCAGGCGTCGAAGAGCGGCACCAGCACCGGCCCCTCTCCGGCCCTCGGCAGCGCTGCCCTGGCCAGTGCCGGGCCCCCGGCCATGAAGGCGAGAAGCCCTGAGCCCATCTCCAGGTAGCTCTCGTCCCCTTCGGTCCAGGGGGCCAGGGCCATACCGCCCTCCGGCTCACCCGGGCCCTCGGAGGACCACCGGGCGAGCACCCCGGCCGCGGCAGCCGAGTCGCGCATGAGCACCGCACGGATGTCTACCTCGGTGCCCGCCAGACGGAGCACCTCGGCGGTGTCCGGCCCGGCCTCGGACATGGAGTCCAGGCTGGCCTCGAGCCAGCCCCTCGACAGCCATGCGGTCTCGCTGAGACGAAGCCAGTCGTCCAGCCCCTCCGGAGGGGCGTCCCCGGCCTCGGAGAGCAGCAGCCTGCGGTTTATCATCCGCTCCACCAGCTGGAGCCTGCCGCCCTGCTCGAGCACCGATACCTGTCCCTCCGGCGTGAGGCTCTCGAACTCCGACCTGAAGTCCTCCACCGTTATCTCGAATCCGTCGCCGCTCGCCAGCGGGGCCTCCCCGCTGCCGCAGGAGGCGGCGAGCGTTAGGGCGGCAAGAGCGGCAGCGACGGCACTGGTCCTGCGAACTGGGATCAAGAGGCGTCCTCCCCTCCCCCCGGCCGGGGGCCGGGTGAGCAGACACGTATTTGCACGAATTGCGATTATAACCCCGGGGTGACCTTCGGGGAATGCCGGAGCACATCGGCGATGCGGGATACGGCGGCCTCCTCGTCCACTCCCCTGACCGAGACCCTGAGCACGGCCCTGCCCGTCGGCTCCACCTCCAGGCGCACGCCGCTCCCGGGGAACGCGTAGCCCTCGCTGAGCGACTCCGGCGGGAAGACTATCCTGGCCGCACCGCCCGAGACCACCACCTCCTCGGCGCCTGCCCTCCTTGCAAGCAGGTGCACCCTCGCCCTCCTCGCGCAGCTCAGAACGGGCTGGTCCGGGTCGCCCCACCTGTCCCGCAGGCTCTCCAGCCAGCCGTCTATGGCCTCCTCCGACCCGGCCCTCCAGACCGCCCGGTACATCCTGACCCTGTCGGCCACATCCGGCATGTACGACTCCGGGATGTAGGTCTCCCCCGGTATCTCCACGCGGACGGTTCGTCTGACCTCCTCGCCCATTCCCTCCAGCCTGCGCGACTCCTGCCTGAGGAGCTCCTCGAACATGGCGTATCCGATGGATATCATCTGGCCGTGCTGCGAGGCGCCCAGCAGCTCCCCGGCGCCCCTGAGCTCCAGGTCGCGCATGGCTATGCTCCATCCGGAGCCAAGCTGCGTGTAGCGCTGGATGGCGTCCAGCCTCGCCCGGGCCTCCGGCGGCAGCCTGCGCAGCCCGGGTATCAGCAGGTAGCAGTAGGCCTGGTGATGGCTCCTGCCGACCCTGCCCCGCAGCTGGTAGAGCTCCGCCAGGCCGAAGGTGTGGGCGTCGTCTATGAAGATGGTGTTCACCCGCGGGAGATCCAGGCCGCTCTCTATGATGGCGGTGGAGAGCAGGATGTCGAAGTCCCCCTCCATGAAGCCGTGCATGACGCTCTCCAGCTCGCCCGGGGGCATCTGGCCGTGGCCTACAGCTATCCTGACGCCGGGCAGAGCCCTCTCCAGGCGCTCGAGCGCACCATGGATGCTGTGTATCCTGTTGTGTACGAAGAAGACCTGGCCGCCCCGCTCCAGCTCCCTGCCCACGGCCCTGGCCACGAGTCCCGGGTCGAACCTGGCTATCTCCGTGTGTATCGGGTACCTGTCCCTGGGCGGCGTGGTGATGAGCGAGATGTCCCTGAAGCCGGAGAGCGCCATGTGGAGAGTCCTCGGGATGGGCGTGGCGGTCATGGAGAGGGTGTCCACCGAGGTCCTCATCTCCCTGATGTACTCCTTCTGCCTCACGCCGAAGCGGTGCTCCTCGTCTATCACCAGGAGGCCCAGGTCGTGGAAGCGGACATCCTTCTGGAGGAGCCGGTGGGTGCCGACGACAATGTCCACCTCCCCCTCGGCCAGCCTCCTGAGGGTCTCCCTCTGCTCCGCCCTGCTGCGGAACCTGCTCAGCATCTCCACCCTGACCGGGAACTCCGCCAGGCGGTCGCTGAAGGTGTTGTAGTGCTGCTCGGCGAGCACCGTGGTGGGTACCAGGACCGCCACCTGCCTGCCGGCGTCGCAGGCCCTGAAGGCCGCCCTCACGGCCACCTCGGTCTTCCCGTAACCCACGTCGCCGCAGACCAGCCTGTCCATGGGCAGGTCCGTGTCGAAGTCGCCCATCACCCTGCGGATGGTCTTCATCTGGTCCGGCGTCTCCTCGTAGGGGAAGCTCTCCTCCAGGGAGGCCACCAGCCTGGACGGCGGAGGAGGCGGCTCCCTCCTCATGGCCTTCCTCTCGGCGTAGAGGGCGGCCAGGCGACCGGCTATCTCCCTGGCTCTCCGCCGTGCCCTGGAGACCCTCCCCTCCCACGACGTTCCGCCGATGACGTCCAGCCTGGGGGAGGCCTTCTCCGGAGCCATGTAGCGCTGCACCGAGCCTATCTCGCTCATGGGCACCAGCAGTCGGTCGCCGCCCCGGTACTCGATGGCCAGGCAGTCTAGGACCGTGCCGGAGGTCTCCACCCTCTCCAGCCCCCGGAAGCGGCCGATGCCGTACCTCTCGTGGACCACGAGGCTGCCCGGTGCGATGTCGTCCGCCGCCGCGTAGGCCTCACCCCCCCGGAACCTCCTTATCCTCTCCGGCCTGCGCCTGCGGGAGAGGAGCCGCCTCTCCGCGAGAACGGCGATGCCGGCATCCGGCATCCTGAAGCCCTCCGCTATTGGAAGGACGGCGAGCCCGACGTCCAGCCCCTCCGGAAGCAGCGAGGAGAAGGTCTCCATCTCCGCGCGGGAGTCGCAGAGCACGGCGACCCTCCCCTCCAGGCTCCACTCGGAGAGCCTGCGGACCATCTCCTCCCTGTGGCCGACGAAGCTCTCCTGGGGCACGGTGGGGTAATCGACGTCCGTCGACTCCCCCGGGTAGGGCTCCAGCTCCAGCAGCCGACCGCTGCGGCGGACGGACTCCTCCACTCCCGCCATGTCCAGGAACTGCTCGTCGAGGCCGAACGGCAGCCCGGCCTCCGCGAAGCCCTCGCGGTAGAAGGCGAGCGCGTCATCGGCGTGTGTCCTGACCCCCTGCCCGTCCATGACGACCAGGGTGCCGTCCTCCGGCAAATAGTCCAGGAAGCCTGCGAGACCCTCGAGGAACAGGGGCAGGTGGTGCTCTATCCCCGGAAAGCTGTTGGAGCTCCAGAGACGCTCCGAGAGCGGGTGGTCCTCCGGCAACCTCTCCATGGCGCTGTTCCAGTGGTCGGGGGTCAGGAACGCCTCCCGGGCAGGAAGCAGCGTGCACTCCCTGAGCCTGCGGATGCTCCGCTGGGAGCGCAGGTCGAAGGTCCTGATGGACTCCAGCGTGTCGCCCATCATCTCCAGGCGGACCGGGTTCTCCATACCGATGGAGGCCACGTCCACGATTCCGCCACGCCTGGCCCACCGGGCCTGCTCCCAGACGGAGGGCTCCCTGTCGTACCCGGCGGCCACCAGCCAGGCCTCCAGCTCCTCCAGCGGCATCCTCATGCCGGAGTAGAGCCTCAGGGAGGGCAGGTCGCCGGGAGCGGGGACCCGCTTGACCAGCGCGGCGGCCGGGGCGACGGCGACGGAGCCGGGCCTCGCTGCGGCAAGCGCGCAGAGGCACTCCACCCTGTCGGAGATGACGCCGGGGTGGGCCGGCTCCTCGGCCCATGGCATTGTCTCGTAGGCGGGGAAGTAGAGGACGTCGCCGAGGATGGCCCTCAGGTCGTCCCTGACCGCCTCGGCGTCCGCAGTTCCGGGTACCACGATGATGGTGGGGCCGGCGAGCCTGTGAGCCGCTGCGGCGGCCAGGGACCTGGCCGTGCCGAGCAGACCGCCGACGACGGTGCGCCTCCGGGAGGCGAGGCTGTCCAGCATCCCGGAGAAGACGCCGTCCCAGAAGAGCTCGTCCGTGACCCAGTCGGCCCCGGTCCCGGCGGCCGGGTCATCCTTCGGCAGGTTCGACCTCCTGCCCGCCGCTCTCCGAGGCGGCTGTCTCCGTCGGTTGGGGCTCCGGAAGCGGCTCTGGCGAGAGGCTGCTCCACCAAGCCTCCAGCACCGGAAGCTGCTCCCGGAAGTCGGCCAGCTCCTCCCCCTCCAGCGGGTCCGCCGGCGGGACTATCTCGTTGGCAGGGTTCACGTAGGAGCCGCTCCTCTTCATCTCGAAGTGCAGATGCGGACCGGTTGAGAGGCCGGTGCTGCCGACGTAGCCTATC
Source organism: uncultured bacterium (assembly GCA_964423505.1). Taxonomy (GTDB): domain Bacteria; phylum Fermentibacterota; class Fermentibacteria; order Fermentibacterales; family JCC-6; genus CAYREX01. The sequence goes on from CAYREX010000016.1 coordinate 45,364, forward strand.
ACCTCGCCCTGCCTGACGTAGGTGCCTATCTCCTGCCCGGAGGCGAAGGAGCTCATGTGGCCGTAGCCGGTCTCGTATCCGTTGGAGTGGCGTACCCGGACGATGTTCCCGTAGCCGCCGTGCCAGCCCCTCTGGGTTATGACCCCGTCGCCCACCGCGAAGATCTCCGTTCCCATGGGGGCGGCGTAGTCGACTCCCCTGTGGGCCCTGGTGTAGCCCAGCACCGGATGCATCCTGGCGTCGGAGTAGGGTGAGCTCACCCTCCCGAACGGGACCGGCATGCGGAGGAACATCGTCCGTAGAGATGCCCCATCGCGGTGGTAGTGGTCCAGGATGGCGGTTGTCTCGCCGTTCAATATCGTGTCCGGCATGTGGTAGTAGGGCAGCGCCTCGGTGATTCCGCCGAGGGCGAAGACGTACTTGGCCGCCAGTATCCTCCGGAAGGAGGTCTCGTCGGAGACCGGGAAGCGCGTCTCCTCCAGCAGCAGCCATATCCTGTCGCCGGGCTGGACGTCGTGATAGAAGTCTATGTCGTAGGCGAAGAGCCTGTTGGCGAGCTCGTCCTCCAGCTCCTTTACGTATGCCACCTCCCTGACCGAGTCCCGGTACGTGACCACCGACCCGGTGGGGGTCAGGTCCGACGGAAGGGCGCCCGAGGCGATGGCCTCCCAGACGGAAGTGTCGACCTCCAGGACCACCGCCCGCATCCTGGTCCAGCGGTCGGAGGGGACCCAGCTCCATTCGGTCGGGCTGCCGTCACCGTCGAAGACCACGCTGTAGTAACCTCTCGCGCTCCTGGGCCTGCCCCTCACCTCCGCAAGGGTGTCCCGCACGAACCAGGCCTCCAGGGTGTCGCCCACATGCACCGATGTCCATCCGAGGCTGTCGATGAGCAGCCTGCAGCTCTCCGTGTACCTGGAGCCCTGCACCCCGGTCTCGAAGAGCAGCCCGCCCAGCGTTCCCCCCTCGCCAACGCATGCGCTGACCACGTCTACCGTGTCCGCGAGCACCGCCAGCAGCGAGTCCCGGAGGGGAGCCAGCTGCTCCTCGTGCCGCAGGCAGTCCCAGCAGCTCCCGGATGGCCCGGGACCTGAGCCGCCGAAGAGGATGGTAGCCAGCGCCCCGCCGACGAAGAGCAGGACCATCACCCATCTCGCTGACCTGGAGAGGCGCCCCCGGGTCATCGGCCCCCGCCGTCCCGTCCACCGCCGCTCAGGAGACGGGAGACCAGCCTTGCCGCCCTTCGCAGCCTTCCCGGGCGCTGCTCCGCATCACGCCTGGGCCTCTCCTCCAGGGACTCCATGAGCCGGGAGATGTCCACGTTCTCCCGGACGGTCCGCACCACCTCGGTTATCTTCAGCGACTCGCCCGGCTCCAGCTTGAAGACGCTCCGGTGTATGCGGGAGGCGGATCGCTCCAGAGACTCGCCGGTCCTGTAGAGCGGGATGCCCAGCTTCCGGCAGGAGCCGGCCACGTGCTCCTCCAGGCCGGTCTCCTCTCCGCAGAGAACGAGCGCACCGGGACCGTTCGGTATCGCCCCCGAGAGCCTCCGGGCGAGCACCGCGTCCACCACGTCCTGTCGGGTTGTGCTGAGGATGAGGGCCCGCTCCGGGTTCTCCGCGACGTCCTGGAGTATCTCGCTGCTGCTGCCGAAGCCGGTGATGAAGCCCTCCACCGGGGAGTCCGGGTCGCGCTCCCAGTCGATGACCGCCTCTACCCCCAGCTTCCGGCTGAGAACTCCTAGCGACGGCCTGGCTATTGCACTGACGTAGGGGATGTAACCGAGAACGTCGATGCCCCGCTCCTCGAACCATGGATCGAGGTAGCGCCTCACGCTGTCGGTCTTGCCGGGCACGACCCTGTTGAAGACCACCCCGGCAACCGGCCTGCCTGCAAGCCGGAAGAGGCTGGAGCAGAGGGCGAAGCGGTCTATGGTCCCCCCTATCCCGGCGTCGAGCACCAGTATGACGGGGACGTCCAGCATGCTTGCCACGTCCGCATTGGAGAGGCCGAAGACGGAGCCGACCCCCGGGTGGCCGGTGCCCTCGACGACCACGATGCCCGCCATCTCCCGGAGCTTCCTGTACGCCCGCCTGACCAGCCTCGCTATGTCCCTGGGGGGCTCGCCGTCCAGGTACCTCCTGCTGGCGCCCGAGGACATGCTGAACGGTGTCGAGAGCTCGAGGGGGATGTCCAGGCCGAGGGAGTTGGCGACCAGAAGGGTGTCCTCCCCCACCGAGACGCCGTCGACCAGGGCGGTCTTCTGGCCCAGCGGCTTCATGAAGGTGGCGCCGCCCTCGGCGTTCTCCATGAGCCAGGAGAGCAGACCCAGGCTGAGGGTTGTCTTGCCGGCGTTCATGGAGCTGCCGGCTACGTAGACGCCGCGGTTCCTGGGCAAGGCTCTAGTGGTGGCCCTCGTCGAAGAGCCGGTCGCCGAAGTCGCCCAGTCCTGGCAGTATGAACCAGTTGGCGTCCAGCTCCCGGTCAACGGACGTGGTGATGAGTGTGACGTCGTCGTAGTCGTCCAGACGCCTTATGCCCTCCGGTGCGGCCACGATGCTGACCAGGATGACCGGGCCGGCCCCCCTCTCCGCCAGGAAGTCCAGCGCCATGCAGGCGGTGCCGCCGGTGGCCAGCATCGGGTCGAGCAGGATGATGCTCTTCCCCCTGAGGTTGTGCACCGAGTCGTAGAGCCACGAGGCATTGCCGGTGTCCTCGTCCCTCCTCAGCGCAACGAACGCCGTGGAGGAGTCCGGCAGCAGCTCCTGGAAGGCGCCCAGCAGACCCAGCCCCGCCCGCATCACCGGTACTATCACCGGCCGCTCGGAGCACTTCTCGCCCAGGGTGCTCTCCATGGGCGTCTCGACGTTCACAGGTGCGGTGGGCAGGTTCCTCGTGGCCTCGACCGCCAGCAGCAGGCCGAGTCGGTGGGAGAGCCTCCTGAAGTCCTCAGGCCCTGTCCTCCTGTCCCGAAGCCTCGTCAGGATGTCCCTGGCGACGGGGTGCTCGAACTCGATTATCTCCATCGGCTCCTCCGGGGCTATATTAGCGTTCGTTCCTGCAGGCGTGAACATAAGGTCGCGCGGGACACGCTGCCAGACGACCGGGAGGAAGACATGGAGCTGCTTGGGAAGCTGAAGGAGCGCGGACTCGTCTACCAGATGACCTCCGAGGAGATGCTCGGGGAGATGCTGGACGGCCCCCCGCAGAGCTTCTACATCGGCTTCGACTCCACGGCGCGCAGCCTGCATCTCGGCAACCTCGTGCCTATGGTCCTGGCACGGCACCTGCAGGCCGCCGGCCACCGTCCGCTCATGGTGGTGGGTGGCGGTACGGCCCTGGTGGGCGACCCCTCCGGCCGCAGCACGGAGAGGCCGCTCGTCGAGCCGGACGAGGTCGCCGAGTGGTCCGCGGCCATCGGCAGGCAGCTCGAGGGATTCATGGATGGAGGCGGGGCCGATGCAGAGGTGCTCGACAACTCGGACTGGCTCCTGGACCTCTCCCTCGTGGACTTCCTGCGCGAGGTCGGCAAGCGCTTCAGCGTGAACCGGATGCTCACCGCCGAGTCGGTCAGGCTCCGCCTCGAGACCGGCATATCCTACCTGGAGTTCAGCTACAGCCTCCTCCAGGCCTACGACTTCCTGCACCTCTACCGGGAGAGGGGCTGCCGCCTCCAGGCCGGAGGCTCCGACCAGTGGGGGAACATCGTCGCGGGCATAGACCTGGTCAGAAGGGTCTGCGGCGGAGAGGCCTGCGGCTTCACCTGCCCGCTAGTCACCACCTCCACCGGCGGGAAGATGAGCAAGACCCAGCCGGGCGGGGCGATATGGCTCGACCCGGAGATGACCTCCCCCTACGACTTTCACCAGTTCTGGATGAACGTGGACGACGCGGACGTCGGCCGCTTCCTCGGCCTCTACACCTTCCTGCCCATGGACGAGGTAAGGGAGCTGGCCTCACTCGAGGGCTCCGACATCAGGAGGGCCAAGGGGCGACTGGCCCGTGAGGTCACCACGCTGGTCCACGGGGCCGAGGAGGCCGAGGCCGCCGAACGGGCCGCCAGGAGCCTCTTCGGCGGCGGACGGGACCTCTCCGAGGTGCCCACTCTGGAGCTGCCGGCCTCGAGGCTGCCGGAGGTGACTTGGCTGGACCTGTTCACGGAGACCGGTCTCTGCGGCAGCAGGGGCGAGGTCCGGAGGCTGGGCAGCCAGGGAGGCCTCTACGCCGACGACGTCCGGATAGAGGATCCCACCTCCCGAATAGACGTGGACGAGGACGGGAAGGCCGTCCTGATACGGGCCGGCAAGAAGCGATACTACCGGGTCGTCTTCGTCCGCTGACCTACTACCGGGTCAGGAACACCCTTCCCCTCTGCAGCTCACCGCCGACCCGGGTGGTCAGCATGCCGCACCCCGGGGGGGTGTTTGCAGAGGCCGATCACCACTCTGCCGCGGGGCCGGAGCGGGGATTGCGGAATTCAACCGCCTGCTCCGACCCCGTGGTTGAAAGAATTCAACCGCGTGCTGCGACCCCGGGGTTGAATCAGCGGCCGGTGGAGCCTCCGGTGGAGCCTCCGGTGGAGCCGCGTCCGCCGGTGGAGCCGCCGGTGGAACCCCTGCCGCCGGAGGTGCCTCCGCGGCCGCCCGAGGTCCCGGAGCTCTCCAGGGCGTCTATCCTGTTGCTGAGCCAGCCTATGTTGTCCTCGTTCTCCTCGGCCATGGCCATGAGGCTGTCCATCCGCGTTGAGAGCTCCGCGGTGAGCATGCCGAAGCCGCTGGTCTCCTGAGCGAGGCCGTCCAGGTCCTCGCCCATTCGCTGGACGTTCTCGGAGAGGGTCTCCATCCCCGTCATGATGACCCTGAGACTGTCGCTGAGCCCGGTCACCGCCTCGCCCAGCTCCTCGACCGCCGCCGGGTCGAGCATGGGCTGGGCGGGTCTGCCGTCCTCGCCCTCCCTGCCGTCCCCGGAGGGTGCGTAGACCATGGAGGAGGCCATCTCCTCCACCTCGTCCACAGCGTCCCGGACCGACTGCAGCTGGAACTCCAGCTCCTCGACCCTGCTCTCCAGGCCTCCGTCGCCGCCGCTCGCCACCACGGTCTCCAGAGAGTCGAGCCTGTCGACTATGTCACCCGTGCCCGGCATCGTGCACGAGCCGGCGAGTACCAGCGCGACCGCCATCGCCATCGAGTAGACGTACCTCTTCATATCCTGCTATTCCCCCTTCCGGTCTCCGTCGCCGAAGACCTCCGCCGTGTAGGTGTAAAGGCTGACATCCGGCTTCCTCCATGCGTCGGGAGGCAGACCGGCCTTCATGCAGGTGTGGGCCAGGAAGGTCTCCCGGTCCCATCCCTCCTCCTCGGCCACCTGGGGGAGCAGAGTCCCCGAGAGCGGCCCCATCCTCACGTAGAGCCCGTGCTCTCCCGGTACCACGTCCTCCGGAGACGCCGGGACCATCGGGCTCAGAACCGATATGCTTATGTCCAGCGAGTCGACCTCGTCCGGCCTGACCGGCGGGAACCTCGGGTCGCGGACCGCCGCCGCCGACGCCATGTCCACGACCGTCCTCCCCAGGGTGCCGGTACCCTCGAAGTGACCGATGCAGCCGCGCAGGCAGCCGCGCCGCTTCAGCGTGACGAAGGCGCCGCCGGGTCCGGCTGCCGCCCCGCTATCCGGAGGCTCCGGTAGCGGCCTGCCGGATGCGGCGGCCTTCACCGCCCTCCGGGCGAGGTCCAGCAGCTCGCCCCGCTCCGCCCCGTTCATTCCGACCCTCCCGGCAGTGTGATGACACCGGCCATGTAACCGACAACCGCGGACCTGTCGCCGGAGGCAGTTGCGGAGGTGTCCCAGGCTACCTTCCGGAAGCCGCAGCCGGCGGATGAGCCGTAGTACATGGAGGTGAGGAGCGGGCCGCCTCCGCAGGCCTCACCCCTGCCGGTGGAGAGGACGCCGGAGAGCCGCTCCGGCTCGCCGGTCTCGAAGGCCTCCATCACAGCGCCGTCAAGGACCTCGGCCTGCTCCAGTGAGTGGTAGTGGGAGAGGTCGGTGGAGACGACGAGCAGCCTTCCTTCCCCGGGCGGGAAGAGGTCCGCGAGTATCTCCGCCAGCCTGCCGGAGAAGCCCTCGCCGGTGGTGCCCTGCAGCACGACGCAGACCTCCGCCTCCGGCCACCTGACCTGGACGAACGGCAGCTGGACCTCGGCTGAGTGCTCGGAGGCGTGTGCGGTCGGCTCGAAGCCGATTCCCCGGCCCATCAGGCGCTCCACCAGCTCCCGGTCCACCCGGGCCACGCCCAGCGGGGTCTGGATGCCGCCTCCGTCGTAGACCGAGGCGCCGGCCACCGGGAACCTGTGCGGTGCCGCCAGGACGAGTACCCTATCGACCTCCTCCGGCGCCGAGGCGAAGGCCGCCCCGGCCACGGGGCCGGAGTAGACGTAGCCCGCATGGGGTGTGACTATTCCGGTCACGGCCGGGTCGGACGACTCCCCCGATGACCCCAGGTACTGCTCCACCGCCCTGCGGAGCCCGCTCGGGTCTCCCGGGTAGAACGCCCCTGCCACTGCCGGCCGCCTGACTGCCTCGCTCATCGCGTACCTCCGATCAGATCCCCCATTCCGTATAGCCCCGGGGACTTCCCCGAGAGGAACGCCGCCGCCCTCAGGGCGCCTATCGCGAATACCCTCCTGCTGGTCGCGGCGTGGGTGAGAGTGAGCCTCTCCCCTTCACCCAGCAGGTGTACCTGGTGCTCTCCAGGGACGTCGCCGCCGCGCACGGCGTGCACGCCGAGCTGGCCAGCGGGCCTGGGGCCGGCAGCCCCCCGGCGGCCGAACACCACCTCCGCCGCGCCGGTCATGCCGGCGAGGGAGAGGGCCGTGCCGCTCGGGCTGTCCACCTTGCCCCGGTGGTGCAGCTCGACTATCTCCACGTCGAAGCCCTCGCCCAGCATCCGGCAGGCGGAGTCCACCAGCCTGCCGAGGACGAGGATGCCGAGGCTCATGTTCGGGGACCAGAGCACGGCCCGACCCTCCGCCCACCTCTCCAGGGTCCTCCTGCCGTCATCGCCTATCCCCGTGGTGCCGGACACCAGCGACACGCCGGGAGCGGCGCCCTCGAGAAGGCGGTCGAGGTCGGCCCAGGCCGCAGGGGCGGAGAAGTCCATGACCACGTCCACCGCATCTGGGAGCGGCGTCTCGGGGTCCAGGGCGCCCGGTGCGGAGTCGTACCTGGCCACCACGGCGTCCCCCGCCTCCCGGAGGACCTCCGCGCCCATCCTGCCCTCGCTGCCGAAGAGCGCTATCCCGGGGCTCACGCCAGCAGACCGGCCTCCCTGAGAGCCGACTCCAGACTTGCCCCGGTGACCGGGCCCATCGGTACCAGCGGCAACCTCAGCTCGTCCTCCATCTTCCCCATGAGGTGCAGCGCCCGTTTCACGGGGATTGGGTTGGTCTCGATGAAGAGCGCACGGATGACCGGATACAGCATGGCCTGTAGCTCCCGCGCCCGCCGGAGCTCGCCCGTCGAGGCCGCCTCGACCATCTGCGCCATCCAGGCCGGGGCGATGTTGGCCACGACGGACACGACGCCCTCGGCCCCCATGGCCACCTGGCCCATGGCTATGGCATCGTCGCCGCTCAGTATGGTGATGTCGCAGAGATCGAGTATGGCCGGCACCCGCTCGCAGGAGCCGGCGGCGTCCTTGATGGCCGTTATCCGAGGATGGGCGGCCAGCTCGGCAACCGTCTCCGGCATCATGTTCGTGCCGGTCCTGCCCGGCACGTTGTAGAGGACCACCTCGCAGTCGACCGAGTCGGCCACCCTGGTGAAGTGCTCGACCTGCCCGGCGGGGGTGGGCTTGTTGTAGTAGGGCGTTATCAGGAGGATGGAGTCCACGCCCAGCGCCGCCACCCGCGTGGCTAGGTCGACGGTGGCCGCCGTGTCGTTCCTGCCGGCGCCCGCCATGACCGGCACCCTGCCGCCGGCGGCCTCGACGACCGTCCGAACGACCTCCATATGCTCCACCTGGGTGAGGGTGGCCGCCTCGCCCGTACAGCCGCAGGCAAGGAGCCCGTCGATGCCCTCGGATATCTGCCACTCCACCATGGCGCGGAGCGCCTCCCGGTCGGGACGCCCTCCCCTGAAGGGGGTGGCCAGGGCGGTTATCGCTCCCCGCGGCACGTCTACTTGGGCCCCAGGGCCTGGTGGCCGTCGAGGAACGGCCTGAGCAGCTCCAGGGGCAGCGGGAATATCGTGGTGGAGTTGTTCTCGACCGCTATCTCGGAGAGCGTCTGCATGTACCTGAGCTGCAGCGCAATGGGATGGGCCGCTATGATGTCGGCGGCGTCGGCCAGCTTCTGGGAGGCCTGGAACTCCGCGTCCGCCCTGATGATCTTGGCCCTGCGGTCCCTCTCCGCCTCGGCCTGGCGGGCCATGACCCTCTGCATGTCCTCCGGCAGGTCGACGTGCTTCACCTCGACCGTGCTGACCTTTATGCCCCACGGGTCGGTCATTCTGTCCAGGATGTCCTGCAGCTTGGAGTTGATGTCGTCCCTCTCCGAGAGGAGCTCGTCCAGCGAGGCCTCGCCGAGCACGCTCCTGAGGGTGGTCTGGGAGAGCTGGCTGGTGGCGTAGATGTAGTTCTCGACCTCCAGGACCGCCTTGAGCGGGTCGAGCACCCTGAAGTAGACCACGGCGTTCACTCGCACGGATACGTTGTCCATGGTGATGATGTCCTGCGGCGGGACGTCCATTGTGACGATTCGGAGGTCCACCTTGCGCAGCTGGTCGATCAGCGGCCAGACGATTATCAGGCCGGGGCCCTTCAGGCCGATCACCTTTCCCAGCCTGAACACGACGCCCCTCTCGTACTCCCGGAGCACCTTCAGCGCCGAGAGAATGAAGATGAACAGGATTATCCCGATTACGACGAACGGCATATCAACCTCCCTGAAAGACCCTGTCTACCCCCGGGCTAGCCGCCGGTGGGCCTGACGACGAGGACCATGGTCCCCTCGCGGAGACCGGTGACCTCCACCTCCGTACCCGGGGAGAAGTCAAGACCCCGGTCGGAGCGCTCGCACCACCAGAGCTCGCCCCTTATCTCGACCACCATGCGCTCCCTGTAGCCGCTGGAGCGCAGCACGACCCCCGTCTCCCCTATCATGGCCTGCTCGCCGGTGGCCTTCGGCAGCTTCTGTGCCCGGAGCCCGAGGTAGAGCTGCAGGGCACCCAGCAGGAGGAGCACGAAGCCGGCGGTCCAGAAGACCGGCCCCACCTCCATGCCCAGGAAGTCCAGCATCAGTACAACCATCAGTCTATCCTCCAGTCGGAGGCCGTCTCCACGCCCTTGAGCTTCAGGTCGAGCGCCGTCGGGTTGGAGGCGGCGGCCAGAGCGGTCTCCCTGTCTATCCTACCGTCCAGTATGAGCCTGTACAGCGCCATGTCAAAGGTCTGCATGCCGCAGTGCTTGTAGCTGCTGGCCATCTTCTCGGGCAGGAGGTAGGTCTTGGAGGGGTCCTCGATGCACTCCTGGATGGTGGAGGAGTGCACCAGCACCTCGGTGGCAAGCACCCTTCTGCCGTCCTCCTCCAGCCCCGGGAGGAGCCTCTGGGATATGATGCCCCTGAGGAGCTGCCCCAGCTGAAGGCGGACCAGCCCCTGCTGCGACTCGGGGAACATGTCGATGATCCTGGCCACGGTCTCCATGGCGTCGGTGGTATGGAGGGTGCTGAGGACCAGGTGGCCGGTCTCGGCTCCGGTGATGGCGGTTGAGATGGTCTCCAGGTCGCGCATCTCGCCGATCAGGATGACGTCCGGGTCCTGCCTGAAGACCGACCTGAGCGCCGACCCCCAGCTCTCGGTGTCTATGCCCACCTCCCTCTGGCAGATGGTGGACATGCGGTCCCGGTGGAGGAACTCTATCGGGTCCTCCACGGACACCACGTGCGCCCGGCGGTTGCTGTTGATGTGGTCTATCATCGCCGCCAGGGTGGTTGACTTTCCGCTGCCGGTGGCGCCGGTGACGAGAACCAGGCCGCGCCTGGCCATGGCTATCTGGCGGACCACCTCCGGCAGGCCCAGCTCGTCTATGTGGGGCACGTCGAAGGGTATGCGCCGCAGCACCATGGCGGGGCTGCCGCGCTGAGAGTAGATGTTCACCCTGAACCTGGCGTGCCCCGGCAGGGAGTGGCCCAGGTCCACCTCGTACCCCCTTCCGAGACGCTCTATCTGCGCCTCGGTGGCAAGGTCGGCTATGAGCCGCTCTATGTGCTCCAGCTTCATGCGGGGGAAGGTCTCGACGTGGCGGATCTCGCCGCCAATCCTGATTATCGGCCTGCATCCGACCTTGAAGTGGAGGTCGCTCACCTCGTCCTCCATGAGGGCGAGGAGGAGCCTGTCAATGGCGCTCTGCTCGGTCGGCATAGAGTCCCCTCCGAAGCACGTAGTCCCTTACTGCAGCGGGGACAAGATACCTAGTGTTACGGCCCTGCGCAAACCTGGAGCGGAGCTCGGAGGAGGATATCCAGACCCCCGGGATCGGGAAGGTCTCGAAGCCGTAGTCCCTGGCCAGGCGCTCGTCGGGGGGCTGGAAGCCCGGCCTGGTGCCGACCACCACCCGGGCCAGCCGGGAGAGCCTGCGGGGCTCACGCCATGTGCCTATCTCCCTGAAGCTGTCCATGCCCATCACGAAGCAGACATCCATGCCCCGGGAGGCAAGCGACTCCAGCAGGCTCACCGTGTAGGAGGGTCCTTCCTCCGGCTCCAGGTCGACAGCCTCCAGGCCGGGAAGTCCGGAGACGGCGAGCCGGGTCATCTCCATCCTGCCCTCGAAGGGCGTGTGGAGCGACCGGTCCTTGTGCGGGGGGATGCGGGAGGGCACCAGGAGGAGACGCTCGAGCTCGAACCGCTCCAGGGCCTCCAGTGCCAGCACCAGGTGTCCCGAGTGGGGGGGATCGAAGGTGCCCCCGAGGATGCCGGTCAAGTCTCAGAGCTCCCCGAGGGCCTGTTCGGCCCGCTCGAGCAGCTCTCCCTCCAGATCGCCCTCCTCGATGGCCCTCTCGTAGAACCTGCCGGCGGAGTAGTCGTTGCCCATCTCCCGGTAGAGGTCGGCCATGGCAAGGAGGACCCGCCCCCTGACGCTGTTCTCGCCGTAGTCGTCAAGGGCTTCGCGGTAGTAGAGGATGGCCGCGTCGAACTCCTCCCTCCTGGCGTAGAACCTGCCCACGAAGAGAGCCCTGCGCGAGAGGTAGGTGCCTATGCTGTCCCGGAGGAGCTCAGCCTCCTCCTCCAGGGCGGATGCGGGATACTCGTCGAAGAAATCCTGGAGGGCGACCCTGGCGTTCAGGGCGGGGGTCAGGTCCTTCCTGTAGTCCCGCCTCTGCCTCCACCAGGTCCTGGCTATCTCCATGGCGCTGTCGTCCGCCCATGCGCTCCTGGGGTACTCGCCTGTCACCCTCTCGAAGTAGTAGACGGCGTCGGCCCACATTCGCTGGGCCGCCTCGGACATCCCGAGGTAGTAGAGGTACATGTCCACCGAGGAGCTCCCCGGGTAGCTGAAGAGCAGCTCTGTGAGCATCAGGGATGCGTTGTCGTAGCCGCCCTCGCCGTAGACCTCCAGGGCCAGCTCCTCCAGCTCGGACCTGCTCATGCCGGATGTGTCGTACCTGTTCCGGCAGGAGAGGGAGAGAGCTGCGAGAGCGGCCAGCAGCATGGCAGCGAGCCGGGCGCCGGTCATTCCAGCCCCGTCTCGTACACGAGGGAGTCCCTCTTGGCCCGGGCCATTGCCGCTATGGGGGCGGTGGAGCCCCTGGCCGCGTTGCACGCGCTGCGGTACCACTGGAGGGCCTCCTGCGGGTCGCCCTCGGCCTCGGACATGAGACCCAGCTCGTAGGCGGCCTCTATCCTCTCACCGGCGAACTCGCTCCCCCATACCTCCAGGAGCCTGTCCCTGGCCATCATCTCCCTCCCCGCCTCGATGTCCTGCTGCGCTACCTCGATGAGGAGCTGTATCCTCCTCTGCCTGTCACCGGCCTCTATCTCGCCGAGCCGGTCCAGTTCCGTGAGGACCCCCAGCTCGTCCTCCCTCCTGCCCGTGAAGGGCAGCAGGTCGGCCTTGGCCTTCAGCACGTCCGTGCGCAGGTCGGTCCTGGTCATGGGTACCCTGTCCAGCTCCACTATGAACTCCTCGGCGGCGACCGAGAGGATGCTGTCCGCGGTCGGCGTGCCCGCCAGGCTGTCCGGCAGGTCGGTCAGCGATTGCAGGTGGTCGCCGGCGTAGGTGCCCCGGAGCAGCCATTCCTCCTCGAAGCCGCCCTGCGAGCCGAGGTCCAGCGCGTTCTCCAGGCACTGGAAGGCCTGCAGGGAGTCGCCGTTCCGGACCATCTCCCAGGCGAGCCTGCGCCAGAGCTCGCCGATTACCAGTCCGTCGGTCTCCCCCGGGCTCTCGGTTAGCAGGGCGAGAGCCTCCACAGCCTTCTGCCTGTAGAGGGTGCTCCTCTCGGCCTGGGCCGCCAGGACCGCTGTCTCCGCCATCTCCAGCAGCACCTCCGGCTGGCTGTCCCCCCGGGCAACGGCGTCCTCGTACATGAGCAGCGCCTGGGAGTAGCTCCCGGACTGGCGGAGCAGCCTGGCCTCCTCGAGCGTGGAGGATGCTTCCCCATCCCCGCCGCAGGCGGCGGGGAGGAGCAGCAGGACGGCAGCGGCGACCAGCGCGCAGGCGGTGGGTCTCATCCGGTCAGTCGGCCCTCGACGAGTAGAAGAGGTAGATGAGGCTTGCCACCACGCCGGTCACGATTACCGGCTCGAGTATGCCGCCCCCTCCCCCCTCGGGCAGCTCCGCGGCGAGCCAGTCCCAGTCGGTGGAGCCTGTCAGGGTCTCGGCATCCGACCAGGACACCCTGTCCTCCGCGGTGCCGCTCGTCCTCAGGGTGGCGAGGACCTCGCCGTCAGGGGCGACCACCGAGGCCGACAGCTCGCACCTGGCCATGCGATCCACCCTCCTGGCGCCCACCACCCACGGGCGGCTGACGTCGCCGTACTCGACAGCTATCTCCATGGGCCGCACCCGCACCGCGGTGAGCGTGCTGTCCGACTCCTTGTCGATGACGGTGAGCCCCCGATCGTCCATGATCCTGGTCAGCGTCTGCAGGGCGAACCACTCCCCCTGGTGCTCGCCGGACATCTCTATGAGCACCTCCGAGAGCCCCATGGCCGAGACGGTGTCCGCAATGGGGTCGCAGGCAATCTCCAGGGCCTCCTCCGCCAGCTCCATGTTCGGGGGAACCGGCTGGGCGGCCATCACCGCCAGCAGCATCGCAATCGTCATTGGTCCATCCTCTTGGGTGTCGGGTTCCACGGAGGGACAGGTGGTCCCGCCGCTTCAGGTTCCAGTCGATAATATAGGACCAGCGGGCGCTCCGAATAAAGGGCTCAGCGCCCGGACCGGTCGGGCGGCGCCGCGTGCATCCCCTCGGCGTCCAGCTCCTGGACTACGCTCTCCACCACCTCCCCCGGCGTCCCGTCCCCCCCGTCCGGGAGCAACACCGGCCTGTCCACGAATGGGGCGTCAAGCTCCGAGTGGCCCAGCCCGTCGCCGTCGAGCATCACCCGGATGCGCCTTCCCTCCATCCGCCCCGCCCATGCCATCCATGCGCGCTCCGCCGCCTCACCCACCCGGGAGAGCCTGGAGGAGACATCGCCCGGGGGGACGTACTCCGAGCTTCTCCGGTACTCCTCGGTGCCCTCCTCGTGCCAGTAGGGAAATGCCACCACCGTCCTGACGCAGGGGCTCCCGGAGATGGCCCGCACGAGCCTTTCGCCGTCTTCCTCGGTCTCTCCCGGGTAGCCCACCATCACCGTGAGCCTCACCGCAATCTCCCGACGGGCCGAGGAGACCCTCTCCAGGATGTCCTCCACCTCCCGGCCGCCGTAGGGTCTGCCCATCCGGGCCAGCACCCGGTCGGAGACGTGCTGCACCGGCAGATCCAGGTAGGGCATGACGTTCGACCGCTCCTCCAGCACCGAGAGGAGCCGGTCGGAGAAGCGTGCGGGATGCAGGTAGTAGAGCCTGAGCCACGTCTCCGGCAGTGCGTCCGAGAGCCGGAGGAGAAGCTCGGGCAGGCCGTCTCCTCCCTCCCTCCAGCTGCCGGTGTCCTGGGCCACCACCCCTATCTCCCGCGCCCCGGTGCGGACCATCAGCGAAGACTCCTCTAGCAGCTCGTCCGAAGACCGGCAGGCCAGCGCTCCCCTTATCGCCGGTATGGTGCAGTAGCTGCACCTGTTTGGGCATCCCTCCGCCACCCTCAGGTACCTGCAGTGGACCCGGGCGGAGGGAACCGGCAAAGGCGGGCGGTCGGCCCCCAGCATGGCGCAGAGCGGCCTCCACTCCCCGGGGCCTACGACCAGGTCGATGTCCTCCAGCCCGCCGCTGTCGTCCCTCTCGTACCTGCCCGGAAGGCATCCGGCCAGGACCAGGGTGCGTCCCGGGCGCTCCGTCCTCCATTCGATGGCGGAGCCGAGCGCCTCCAGCGACTCCTCTACCGCCGGCCTTATGAAAGCGCAGGTGTTCAGCAGCAGGAGGTCGGCCCGTCCCGGCTCGTCTGTGAGCCGCCAGCCGGCCGCGGTCAGGCAGCCGGCGTACAGGTCCGAGTCGGCCTCGTTCCTGGGGCAACCGAGCGTTACTATGCAGGCGAGCCTCAAGCGTCTAGCGGCCTCCGGCCTGGACGGTCTCCCAGCCCTCGGGGACCTCCATCGAGAAGACGCCCTCGGGCGGCTCGTCCGCCGTCTGGACGCCGTACATCCTGTAGAGCACGGTGTTGCCGTTCACGTCGGTGGTGCCGAACAGCCAGGGCAGGCTGTCGGCCATCGTGTAGCCGACTGTCATGCGGCATATGCCCTCCCCGAAGCTGCCGGAGAGAGAGACCGTCACGCTGTCTCCGGAGACCTCCTCCGACAGGACGGTACCGCTGTCCCGGGCCTCCTCGACCATGTGCAGGAAGCTTGTCGGAGAGCGGTCAGGGTAGACGAGGACCTGCCCGGCCAGCGGGTCCGCGGAGTAGAGGACATCGCCGTCGTACCCGGTGGAGGCGCCCTCGGGGTCGCTGTACTCCAGGCGGAAGAGGTTCGGCTGGGCCAGGTGCATGGTGCCGGCGCTCTGCTCCGTCTCCAGGGTAAGGGCCCACGTCTCCTCCTGCACGAAGCTGCCGGTCATGTACCCGGCGGTCTCCAGCCTCTTGACCAGCGGGGCGAGCGGGCTCGCGGAGGCCAACACCAGGGCCGCGATCAGCATCACCGGGTTCCTCCGGTCGCCGCCGCAGTCGGCAGTACGGCGTCGCTGCCCACCACCACCAGCACCCCCTGGTGGCCGGGCGCTATCGCCTCGGTCATCTCCCCGGCCGGCTGCACCGGGACGGAAGAGTGGGAGGAGAGCCACGAGGCCAGGGAGTCGGCCACAATCTGGGCCTCCGGCTCCATACCCGGCGGGTAGAGCACCAGGGTTATGTCGGGCGCTCCCGGATCCTCCAGGACCACCGGTGGGGAGCCGGTCCCGGAGACGGTCACCTGGAGCATGTCCAGGGCACTGGAGACCGAAGGCTTTCCGACCAGCGCGATGGAGGGGAAGGAGGTCTGCTCCCCGCCTCCTCCCGCGGCCTCTGCGGTGTCGGAGGGGAGGGAGCCGGAGAGCTCCGCGTCTATCCTCCTGGCAGCCAGCCTGGCGTCGTCCGCCAGAGGCGAGCCCGGGTGCCCGTAGGCCACGCCGTTGAAGCTCTCTGAGGCGTCTGATAGGCTGCCCCGGAAGTACTGCTGGCTGGCCCTGGCGAAGAGGGTGAGGGCGTCCCGGTCGCGAACGAGCCCCTCGGTGTCCACCTCGGCGCCGCCGCCGCACGAGAGTACGAGCACCGAGAGAGCCAGCGCCGCCGCTGGGCTACCGGTCCTCTGTAGGGTCAAGGTCCGCCTCCGTCTCCGGCTCTATCAGCACCTCCCGGGCCCTGCTGCCCTGGAAGGGGCCGACCACCCCGGCCTGCTCCAGCATGTCTATCAGGCTGGCAGCCCTGGAGTAGCCCACCCTGAGCCTCCTCTGGATTATCGATACGGAGCCCTGCTGCGTCTGCACAACCACCTGCTTCGCCTTCTCGAAGAGCGGGTCGGAGAGCTGTATGTCGGCAGGGTCCGCCAGGTTCCCGTGGGTCTCGTCCGGCGGCTCGAACTCGTACGGCGGCCTGGGCTGCTCCTTCAGGTGCTCGACCAGCGCCCTGGTCTCCGCGGTGGAGATGTAGGAGCCGTGCACCCTGACCGGCTCGGGTGAGGCCGCCGGCAGGAAGAGCATGTCGCCCTTGCCGAGCAGCTTCTCCGCGCCGTTCATGTCCAGGATGGTCCGGGAGTCCGTCTTGGACTGGACGTTGAAGGCTATCCTGCTCGGGAAGTTCGCCTTGATGACGCCGGTTATGACGTCCACCGACGGCCTCTGGGTGGCCAGGATGAGGTGGATGCCAACCGCTCTCGCCATCTGGGCGAGCCGTGTTATGGGCGGCTCTATGTCGTTGGCGCATGTGACCATCAGGTCGGCCAGCTCGTCGATCACCAGCACGATGTACGGTATCCGCTCGTCCTCCGACTCCTCGGTGAGCCTCGCGTTGAACTCCGATATGGAGCGGACGCCGTTCCTGGCCAGCCTCTGGTAGCGGGTCTCCATCTCGTGCACCAGCGCGTCGAGCAGGAGTTTCGACTTCTTGGTCTCCAGCACGACCGGCGCCCACAGGTGCGGGATGTCCTGGTAGATTGAGAGCTCCAGCATCTTCGGGTCGATCATTGCCAGCCTGACCTGCGAGGGGTTGAGCTGAAGCAGCAGGGAGGCGATGATGGCGTGTATGCATACGCTCTTGCCGGAGCCGGTCGCCCCTGCGATGAGCAGGTGGGGCATGTCGCAGAGGTCCGCCACGAACGGCTCCCCCTCTATCTTCTTCCCCATGGCCATGGGCAGCCGCTCGCCACGGATGCTCTCCATTATCTCCACCAGGTGGACGGTCTCCGGGTCCGGGTTGGGGACCTCGATGCCCACGGCGCCCTTGCCCGGGATGGGCGCCAGTATCCTGACCCTCTTCGCCTTCAGCGCCAGCGCCAGGTCATCGGAGAGGGAGACGAACCGGTTCACCTTCACCCCGGGACCGGGAGCTACCTCGAACCGGGTGATTACAGGGCCCGGGTGCGTGCTCTCCAGCCTGCACTCGATGCCGAAGTCGGAGAGCTTGTCCAGGAGGAGCTCCCCCTGGTCGCGTATCATCTCCCTCTGCTCCCTGCTGCCGCCCCTCTCGGGCGGCCGGTCAAGGCAGGAGAGGGGCGGCAGCACGAACTCCCTCTCACCGTCCTGCACGGTTATCATGGTGGTCTCGCCGGGGCCCACCGACTTCCGCTGCCCGCCGGACTTCCCGGAGGACCTCCTCCCGCCGGAGGCGGTCCTCTCCCCCGTAGGTTCCTTGGGCGGGTCCGTCGCCGGGCCCGGCTCCCGTCCCTCGAAGGGCAGCTCCCTCACCGGTAGCGGGTCCTCCTTCTCCCTGGCCCAGACGTTGCCTTCCGCCTCGGCCGGCTCCTCCGCCGGCTCCCGTTTCCTCCGGCGCCGTACGGGCGCCGGCCTCCCGCGCCTGCCGGAGCGCAACCTGCCCAGCATCCCGGAAGCCCTCTCGGCTAGCTCCCTCAGGTCCTCCGTCAGGTCCCACCCGGTGAAGGAGACCAGGGAGGTGACGAACGCCGTGAAGAGAACCAGGTAGGCCACAGGGGCCCCGGTCAGCGGGACCAGCAGCTCCCCTATGCCACCCGCAACCGTGCCGCCGGGCACGTCGTGGAAGCCGGGCGACAGCCGGGAGACCGAGAGGTCCAGCACCGCAGCCAGGAAGTAGCCGGTCACGGCGGCTCCGGCGACAGCCCTGAAGGCGCCCCGCCACCAGTCCAGCCCCAGGAGACCGGCCGCGGCCACCAGCAGAAGGAGCGGCGGGAAGACGTTCAGGTATCCGAGGGCGCCGGTCAGGAAACCGTGGACGGAGGAGACGAAGCCGGAGCCTGGCACCAGCACGGCCAGGGAGTAGGCAACGGCGAGAAATACGTGCAGGACCACCAGCACGCTCCTCATGGAGCTGCTCCTGCGCCTCCTGCTCCGGCGCCTGCCGGTCCTTCGACGTGCCAAGCTAGACCTGCCTCAGGGTGTTGCCCCTGCTGTCGGAGGGAAATGCCGGGTCCGGCTCCATCCTGCCGTCGACGCAGTACCTGTACCTGAGGGTCTGTCCGGATACCACCTCTATCTCCGCCACCCAGCTCCCGTCCGGGAGGCGCTGCATGGGAGTGCTGCCCTCCTCCCAGTTGTTGAAGCTGCCCACGACGGAGACCCGCTCGGCGTTCCTAGCTGTGAGGCAGAGGAAGTCCACCCTCACCCTGCTGCCCAGGCTCTGCTGGACGCTCTCCTTCAGCTCGTTGTACGGCCTGAAGACCGGGCGTATCTTGGGTGGTATCTCGATTATGCCGTTCCCCTGCGGGTCACGGGCCCTCCTCCTGCGCCCCTCCCGGGTCTGGAAGCAGCCGAACCCCCGCAGGTAGATGCTGTCCCCCTCGCAGAGCTGCTCGGTTATCACGTCCAGCAACGAGACGAGAACGGAGCGCGCTACCTTCCTGCTGACGCCCGTCCTGTCGGAGACCTCCCGCGCAAGCTCCTCCTTGGTCATGATCCCCCCACATATCTCACCATGCCAGCGTTTGTTGGAGTTCAATACTCCGACTGCCCATCTCCGTCAAGGACGGGCTTTGCCTCCCCCCCTGCCGGTGTTATCGTGGTCACCTGGAGGTGGGGGCATGGCGGCTTCGGAAGATGGCCCTATCCTGTTCGTATGCGGTCAGCCCTGCTCGGGCAAGACTACGGTGGGCGGCATCCTCGCCCGCATGCTCGGAGTGCCCTTCCTCGACCTTGACGACTCGGTCGAGGAGCTGGCCGGCATGCCGGTGCACCGGGTCTTCGCCGAGCTGGGCGAGGAGCGCTTCAGGGAGCTGGAGCGGGAGGGCCTGCTCCGCAGGATAGCGGAGGGGCCTCCGGGAGTGGTCTCGCTCGGCGGCGGCTGCCTGCTCGACCCCCGCAACCTCCGGGACGTCCTGAGCGCGGGAAGGCTCGTCACGCTCACGGCCGGGACTGACGTACTGCTTCAGCGGCTGGCGGGCCAGAGTGGCAGAAGGCCGCTGGCCCCCTCCGGGGAGAGGTTCCGGGAGCTGCTCGCGCGACGGGAGCCGCACTACCGCTCCCTTCCCAACAGGCTGGACACCAGCATGTTGACACCGGAGGAGGCGGCCTCCCGGGCCCTGGCCGTCCTGGAATGGCCGCCTCAGACCAGCGAGTAGATCCTGCCCGGCCCTGCAACCATCCTGCCCGCCATCTCCAGCTCCAGGAGCGCCGAGCGGAGCGCCGTCGGCTCGAGGCCGGTCCTGTGCAGCAGAGAGTCGAAATGCATGGGGCCGCGCTCCAGCTCCGACAGAAGCATCCGCTGAGTCTCCGTCAGCTCGCCGGAGGCGGCCGCCGGCACGCTCCCGACGGCGGTCTCCAGCCCCAGAGGCTCCAGTACGTCCCGGGCGGAGGCGACCAGGCAGGCGCCGTCGCGGAGCAGCCTGTTCGTGCCGACGGAGAGCGCGCCGGTTATCTCTCCCGGTACCGCCATCACCTCCCGGCCCTGGTCCAGCGCGGTGTTCACCGTGATCATGGTGCCGCTCCTGGCGCCCGCCTCCACCACGACGACCCCGAGCGAGACGCCGCTCACTATCCTGTTGCGCTCCGGGAAAGCATGCCTGGTCGGCTCGCTTCCCGGCGGGTACTCGCTCAGCAGGGCGCCGCAACCGGCCACCCGCTCCATCAGCCTGGCGTGCTCGGGAGGGTAGGCCACGTCCGGGCCGCAGCCCAGGACGGCCACCGTCGGCCCCCCACCGTCCAGGGAGCCCCTGTGGGCCTCGCCGTCTATGCCCCTGGCCAGGCCGCTTACGACCGTCACCCCCGCGGAGGCGAGGTCTCGGGAGAGCCTCCGGGCAACCCTCCTGCCGTAGGCGGTGCATCTCCTCGAGCCGATGACCGCCACCGCCGGGCGGGAGAGGGCGGCCTCGGCGTCTCCCCTGCAGAAAAGGAACAGCGGAGGGTCGGGCACGCCCAGGAGCAGCTCCGGGTAGCCGGGGCTCCCGGGGAGGAGCAGCAGCGTGCCGCTGAGGTCGGCCAGCCTGAGACGCCTCTCCACCTCCGCCTCGTCCGGGCCGCCCCCGGGCATCGCCCTGCGCAGCCGGGAGAGAACCTCGTCCGGCTGCATGAGCCCAAGGAGCCGACCGAGCTCCCTCCTGCCGACCCCCTTCCAGAGGGAGAGGGCAACGGCCTCGCGGAGGTCCATCCTCAGCCGTCCTCCGCCGAGCGGGACTCGACCGCCTCCAGCAGCCTCATGCGGAAGAGGTCCATCCCCCTGCCCGTAGCGGCGCTCACCGCCATGGCGCCATCCGGCAGCTCGCCCAGCATTCGCTCAGTCTCCTCATCCGGGACCATGTCCACCCGAGAGAGCACGTGCAGCACAGGCCTGCCGGAGGTGTCCGAGCCGTAGGCGGAGAGCTCCCCCCTCAGCACGCAGAGCTGCTCGACCGGGGAGAGCGGCAGCCCGACCCCCAGCACCATCACCAGCACACCGCTCCTCTCGGCGTGGCGCAGGAAGCGCAGTCCAAGGCCTACACCCTCGCTGGCGCCCTCGACCAGGCCCGGCAGGTCCGCCAGCACGAAGCTCCGCCCCCCGCCGACGCTCACAACTCCGAGTCCCGGGTGCAGTGTGGAGAAGGGGTAGCCTGCCACTCTGGGCCTGGCGGCCGTCATCGTGCGGAGAAGAGTCGACTTGCCCGCGTTGGGTAGACCGAGGAGGCCGGCGTCGGCTATGAGCTTGAGCTCCAGCCGGATCCGCCGGCTCTCGCCCGGCTCGCCCGGGGTGGCCTCCCGGGGGGCGCGCCTCGTCGGCGTCGCGAAGGAGGCGTTGCCCTTGCCGGGAGCGCCGCCCCTCGCCACCACCAGCTCCTCCCCCGGCGCGGTCAGGTCTCCGAGCAGCTCGCCGGTCCCGTCGTCGTAGACCATGGTGCCCGGCGGCACCGGCAGGCGGAGGCTCTCCCCCCCCGCCCCCGTCCTGCAGGCCAAACCAGACAGCAGTGCTGGCGACGGCCAGGGTCAGCAGGCTGGCCGCCAGTGCACAGGGCCATTTCCATCCTGTTGCCCACCG
>CAYREX010000017.1:0-64822 GCA_964423505.1 uncultured bacterium
TTACTGCCGGCAATATGTTCCGAACAAGCATAGGGCCATCGACTTGCATTGAACCCGCTTTCCGGGTACGCTCGTAGTGAGATGGCTAGGAGAATGCGCCTGGATTGGCCTGGAGCGGTCCACCACCTGATGGCCCGGGGGATAGACGGCCGCGCTGTCTTCGACTCGGACGCCTACTGCTCCTACATGCGCGACAGACTGGCTTCCCTCTCGGCCGAGATGGGCTTCGGCATTCTGGCCTGGGTTCTTATGCCCAACCATCTCCACCTGATGGTCAGAACCACCCACAGCAGCGTCAGCAGGCTCATGCATCGGCTCCTCACCGGATTCGCGAGCTTCTACAACAGGTCCGAAGAGAGGATGGGGCATGTCTTCCAGGGTAGGTTCAAGTCGATAGTCGTCCAGCCGGAGAACTACTTCCGGAGGCTCGTCCGCTACATACACCTGAACCCGCTGAAGGCCGGGCTCGTCCGGTCGATTCGAGAGCTGGGCGAGTACAGATGGTCCGGCCACAGGTCCATCCTGGGTCTCGAGGACGGTTTCGTGAACAGAGACGAGGTCCTTGCGGCTTTCGGTCCAGATCGACGGCATGCGCTTGGAGCATACCTCTCTTGTCTGGAGAAACCGGATGAAATAGACGAGAACCTCCTCTCCTCGGGAAGCTATGCCATCGACCGTAGCGGCCTGCATCCGGTGGAAGGCTCGGACGTGTTCGATCAAGTCAGGTGTGGCTTCGTACTCGGTGACAGGGACTTCGCATTGAGGGCATGTGAGCTGTCGAAAGGTACCAGGGGACTCATGCGTCGCCGGGGGGATACGCATTCGTTGCTTCGGGAGGTCGAGGATTCAGTGACGGACAAGCTCCGTATCACGAAGCAGATGCTCCGCGGAGGCCGGAGGTCGGAGTCCGTCAGCAGGGCCAGGTCGATCCTATGCAAGGTCTGTGTTGACACTCTGGGTATGAGCAAGAGCGATACGGCCCTCTGGCTGAGGCTTACCATCCCATCCGTAACCGCAGCAATCGGCAGAGCCGAAGACTCGGATGGGCTTCTCAGACAGGTTCTGAGCGAAGCAAACCTTAAGTAAAAAGACAGCTTTCTTAGCTATCTTGGCCCGACCCCGTGCTCGGCCGCGTGCGGCCGCGGAGGGCGACGAGAAGGGTGCGCATGAGGCTGGGGGGGTGGAGGAGGATGTTCGAGTAGGCCTGGTTGGCCAGGGGACAGAAGCACTCCCCCCGCCGAATGGAGCGCCTGACCTCCCGCGCCCTCTCCGAGCGCCAGACGTCCCTGAAGTCGGTCTCCCGGTCAACCCTGCCCATCTGACCCTTGTACGCGAGTACTGCGCATGGCCATATGGAGCCGTCGGCGTTGACGTGCACGTTCAGTATCCCGGCGGCACACGGCAGGACCTGCCTCTTCTCTCTGAGTATCCGCGTCGCTATGTCGTAGTAGACCACCCTGAGCGCGGTGGTGATCCTGGAGAGGAGTCTCATCTCGGACATCCTCTCCAGCACCGCTGCCTTGAACTCGGCGGTTATCTCCGCGTAGCTGTCCCCCTCCGGGGTTATGCCGCTGCCCAGGTTGAAGAACTCCTCCCGCTCCTCGGCCACCTCGTTGATGTACGTGTCGACGTCCAGGCTCCTGGCGTACTCGATTATCTCGCCCAGCCTGTCGGCGTTCATCCTGGATATGACGGTGCCGACACCGACGTGTAGGCCGCTGTGCTCTTCCCTTAGCCGTTTCAGCCTCTCCAGGGTGTCCAGCAGCTTCCCGAAGTTGCCCGGAACGCCCCTTATCTCGTCGTGCATCCTGCCGATGGAGTCGAACGAGGGCTTCAGCGTCAGTATGGTCCCCGGCGCCTCCTCCGCGATGACCGAGAGCATCT
This sequence comes from uncultured bacterium, assembly GCA_964423505.1. Classification (GTDB taxonomy): domain Bacteria; phylum Fermentibacterota; class Fermentibacteria; order Fermentibacterales; family JCC-6; genus CAYREX01. Next base: position 1,885 of record CAYREX010000017.1, read on the forward strand.
GCCGGGTCATCCTCTCTATCCGCTCCGGGGCCAGGGCGTTGGTGGGTACATGGACGACCGCCGGCCTCAGGTGGCGGCAGGCCAGCCTGACTATCTCCGGCAGGTCGCTCCGGAGGAACGGCTCCCCACCGGAGACGTTGAAGAAGTACGTCCAGCCCATGCCCCGGAAGAGCCGCTCAATCGTCTCCAGGTCCATCTCCTCGCAGCCCTCGTGCTTCCAGATGAAGCAGGTCCTGCACCTGGACTGGCAGCGCATGGTGACCGAGAAGGTCACGTTGATGGGGCTCGGGGGCGGACCGAGGCCGTGCAGCGCAAGGAAGCCCCGTACGACGTTGCCGCACATGTGCATGAGCTGCTCGAGGTGGTTTACCGTGGCCGGCCACCTTCGCCTCAGGGCACCGTAGACCACCGCCTCGAGCGCGAACAGACCCTCCACCAGCATGAGCCCGGCCCTCTGACCCAGGGCTATGACCGTGGCGACCTCCACGCCCCCGTGGACGAACCCGGCCAGGAGCAGGCCCTGTATGCCCTCCCTGATGCCGAGGCCGCCCGGGATGAAGACCATGCCCAGGGCGATGAACCATGCCGCAGGAGCGGCCAGCAGGCAGATGCCGACCATCGCCAGCGGCGGGTCCGAGGAGACTCCGAAACCCCTGAACCAGAAGTAGAGTGCCAGGCTGCGCAGGCTCCAGGAGAGCAGGTGGTAGCCGACGAAGATGGCCTGGTCCCTGTGGCTTATGCTGGGGAGCTGCTCGACGTCCGTGCCGAACCTGTGGCTCATGAACCTGGCCAGCTTTCTCTGGATGCCCGGGGCGAAGAGCATGACCACGCCGATGCCGGCGGATACCCAGAGGGCTACCACCACCGGGAACGGTACGTTGACCAGGCTGAGGAACGGGAGGGCGGCCAGCGTCATGATGGTCAGCGCCACCATCATGTAGATGTTCTCCAGGACGAAGGCGGTGATGCCCTTCACGGTGCCGGTCCCGTTGGCCCTCAGGAAGGTCAGCCTGCCCAGCACCATCCAGAGCTTGCCCGGGACGTACTGCCCCATCTGGGTGACGTACCAGTTCCTTCGGAGGTTGCCCCGCTCTATCCCCGGGGTACGGAGCGCCTCGACTATCCGCCTCCACGGGGAGGGAGCGAAGTAGTAACCGATGGCCAGGGTCAGGAGGGAGAGCAGAAGGATGGGCAGGCTCGCGTCATCCCCGGATGTATCCCAGAACTCCCTCAGCTCCGGCTGCCACCTGGGCCAGGCGTCAAGGACGAACCAGACGATGGCGACTACGAGTAGGAGTATTCCGCCCCAGGTTGATATCGACCCGAGGAGCCTGCTCTTCCTAGCCCTCAGCTCCGCCCCTCCTCCCCCGGAGATAGAGGTCCAGCCCGGCCAGGAGGAGTATCGCGAGGAGGGCGGCGAGCGAGATGGCCAGTCCGGCGCCCACATCCGACGAGTCGAAGCGCATAGTCACCGTGTGCTCTCCCTCCGGCACCACCACTGCCCGCTGCCAGTGGTTGGCCCTCAGGATCCGGGCCGGCTCGCCGTCCACCTCGGCTCGCCACCTCGGATACCAGGTGTCAGCGAGCACCAGAAGCGCCGGCTCGCCGCAGTCCGCGGTTATCTCCAGGTGCTCCGGGTCGCGGACCACGAGCTCCGCCTCGCAGAAGGCCTCCCGGGAGCCCGACGCAAGGCCGGGGGGCGGCTCGTAGAGGACCGTTGTCTCGAGCGGGTCGAGGCCGGTTGCCAGCAGGTCCAGACACTGGTCCTCCCCCATGACGGTCCAGGATTCCGGGAAGAAGACCCGGGGGAGAGGCTGCTCGGGCAGGGCGGCCTCGAGCTCACCGACCGCCGCCGGGCTCTCCGCGGCCGCCTGCTCCAGTATCATCTCCCGGGCCTGGCCGTAGGGTATCGGCCCGCCCTCGCCCTGCACCGCCGTGAACGACGTGCTCCTGGCGGCCGGTATGCCACCCTCCCTGATGACGCCCTGCAGGTCCTCGATGACCGCAGGCTTCGCGGCGTGGTATCCGAGGACCGACCGCACGTGCAGCGGGACCCACTCGTTGCCGCCGGGCAGCAGCCTTCCCCCCCCGACCATCGCGGCAACGTCCCCTCCACGAGGGAAGAGCTCCTCCACCTCGTCCTCGTAGGTGAGGGCCTGGAAGTCCCTGTCCAGAGGGACAAGCTCGACCGCCAGCACGAGAGAGACAACCGCCGCCGGCACCCATGCGGGCCATCGGAGCCGGCCGACGGCGAGCGCGGTGCCGGCGACAACGAGGGCCGCAGCCGCCGCCGCGAGGAAGCCGGGCCTGGCCAGGTCGACCCGGGCGTCCTCGATCGCCGCGAACCCTCCGGAAGGGGATGCGCCCATCCTCTCCCACCAGCCGGACTGCAGCATGACCACAAGTGGACCGGCGAGCACGTAGAGAACCACGCACAGGAGACCGAAGGCCGCAGCCGCCCTTGCGAAGCGCGCCCTCCTCCTTCGGCGGACCTCAGCGTCGCCCCCGGGCGAGGTGCCGAAGATGGCATCGAAACCTAGGCCGCTGGCCAGGGCGATTCCCGAGGTGGTGAGGAATGCGGCCATGTGAGGCGCCCTCAGCTTCCTCAGGAAGGGGAGGAGACGATACATGATCGAGAAGAGGGGCGTATACCCGCCCCAGGAGACCGCCAGCCCGACGGCAGCGATGACCATGAGCGGCCACCTGTACGGCCGCCCCCGCGCTCCGGGGGAGATGAAGGCGAGGAGGGCCAGCAGGAAGACGCTCACCCCTACGAACTCGCTGCTCAGCCTCAGGCCGAGCCTGCCGAAGTAGAGGGGCACTCCGGAGATGGAGCTGTCGTCGAAGCCGTGGCGGTAACCGAAGAGCTTCGGGAAGACCATGGTGAGCGACTCCTCCGGGGGGAGGGAATAACTGGCGGCCTCGTCGAGCTCCAGGTCGTCGCCCCTGCTGGAATGCTCCGAGAAGTTGTAGCCGGGAAGGAGCTGGACGGCCCCCAGGGCGGCCCCCAGCACCATGATGACCGCCAGCCCGGAGACGGCCCTGACGGCGCCTCTGGCAAGGGGAAGGCGGGTACCGCCAAGGCACCTCCACAGCGTCCACAACGCGGCTGCCCCCGAAGAGTAGATGACCATCTGGGGATGGCTGGAGAGGGCCTGCATCCCGAGCGCGAAGCCTCCCAGAGCCAGGAAGCGCGGCCTCCCCGTCGCCGACCAGCGCTCGCAGGCGAGCAGCAGGAGAGGCAGGAAGGCCCAGCATATGACCTTGCTCCCGTGGCCGGCATAGAAGAGCGTGTTCGACCATGCCGTAAGGGCGTATGCCAGCGCTCCGACGAGGCGCCCCCCCCTGCCCGTGCCGATAGAGCGGAGGAAGAGCCAGGCGAAGATGCCGCCGAGCAGCATGTGCAGTGGGAAGAGCAGCCGCACCGCCCCCTCCACGCCGAAGAGCAGCATGGGGATGCCCCTGAGCGGATAGAAGACCGGCGCGGAGAACGAGGAGTAGAAGGGGATGCCGCAGAAGACGTAGGGGTTCCAGTGGGGGAGCCTGCCCTCCCTCATGGCCTCCATCGTGAAGGTCATGAAGGGGTATCCCTGTGCGATGGTGTCGCTCATCTCACCGCCGGGGAGCCCCGGGCCGCGAAGGACCGGCCAGTAGACGACCAGCGTGGCCAGCAGCGCTATGACAAGGAACACGCGGAGGCCCGGACCGCCGACCGCTTTCCGTCCATCCGTACTCATGGGTCCTCCTCCCGGTGCCGGCCGGACAGGCCGCCGCCGCGTATTATAACGCAGGGAGCCCTCTGCGCAGCCTTGCTGGTACGCTCCGGAGGACCCGGCAGGCTTGGGTCCTCAGCTCTCCGCTTTCTCCAGGAGACCGTGCCCGGCGTACCATTCGACGGTACGCCCGACACCCCTCCGGACCCCCCACTCCGGGAGGAAACCGAGGCTCTCCGCCCTTGTGATGTCGACGAAGTGGTCGTCTCCCAGCAGCCTTACCCTGGAGGCGGAGAGGGCTCGGGGCCTCAGGGGGAGCCTGCAGGCCGCCTCCATCAGCCACCTGGGGATACCGACAGGCCTGGCCCTGGTCCCGGCGCTCTCCGCGATGGCCAGGACGAGCTCCCGCACTGTCACCACGTCCGGCCCCCCCACGTTCACCGTTCCTCCACCCGCGAGCGGCCCTCCAGGCAGGGACATGGCGACAGCCCTGCAGGCGTCCGTGACGAAAGTGGGCCTGAGCCTGGCCCCGTTGCGGCCGACCAGGGGAAACAGCCGGCCCGCGGCCCGCTGGAACAGGGGCAGCTTGTGCATGTCTCCGGGGCCGTAAACAAAGTCGGGCCTCAGGATCACGTACTGGGCCTCGATGCCGGCCATGAGTTTACGCACCGCCAGTTCACCCTGCTGCTTAGTCTCCTCGTACGGGCCCCACGGAGCCGGGTCCGAATCCTCTCGAACGCCGGGCAGCAGGCCGCATACACCGGGAGTTCCAATGTGGACGTAGTGGATGCCACGCTCCGCGCAGAGCCTTGCCAGCATCTTCGGGAGCTCGCGGTTGGATTCTGTCAACGCAGAGTAGTTCACACCCTCGCCGCCGAGCCGACCGGCTGCGTTTACAACTGCGTCCACCGGTCTGGGGAGGTCTGCCTCCCCGAAGCTGCCGCTCTCGGATCTGATGTGCCGGTGGACCTCGTGGCCGAGGTCCGACAGGTGGGAAGAGACCTCCCTCCCGATGAAGCCGCCGGCGCCCACGACCATTACCCTCACCGCGACATGGCCTCCAGGAGACGACCGGCGTAGACGGACCAGGAGAAACGGCCTGCGAACCGCCTTATCCTGAGGGTGATGCCCTCGGTGCGGGAGAGCCGGAGGGCCGCGACGAGGGCGCTGCGCAGAGAGGCCGGGTCTCCCGGCTCGGCCAGCGTCCCGGTCACGCCTTCCTCCAGAAGCTCGGGGAGACCTCCGGTCCTCGTGAGGACCAGCGGACGGCCGAAGGCGAGGGCAATCTGGGCTACGCCGCTCTGGGTGGCGTCGCGGTAGGGCAGGCAGACCACGTCTGCCGCCTCGAAGAGGAGGGGAACCTCGTCGTCCGGCACGAAGCCGTCCCGCCAGACGAGCCTGCCGCCGGTCTCCGGGGCGGCTGCCGCCTCTTCCAGGGGCCGCCTGTCGCCGTACGTCTCGCCGGCTACGACCAGGACCGTGTCGTCCGGCATGCCCGGGAATGCCTCGAGCAGGTCCTCCACTCCCTTGTACGGCCGGACGAGGCCGAAGAAGAGGACCACGCGGGCATCCGGCCCGAACCGGTCCAGCCCGAGCCGCCTCCTGGCAGCGTCACGGTCCAGTCCCTCGCGCAGGTACTGGTCGTAGAGCGGGTGGAAGAGCCTGAGCACCTCCGGTCCACCTCCCAGGCGCCCGAGCTCCTCCGCGGACGGTGCCCCGTGCACCACCGCGAGGTCCATCCGCCCCAGGAACCGCCGGGCCAGGGCTCGACCCAGGGGGAAGGACTCGTGGGGCATAACGTTGTGACATACGGCGGCGCACCTGGCCCCTCGGGGGATGGAGGCGAGGAGCGCCGGCGCGAAGAAGGGATGCCACCACTGTACGATGAACCAGTCCGGGGCCTGCCGGCGGAGCCGGCGTCGGGTCGAAGCCCATTGCCAGGGCAGGAGGGAGTCGATCAGGGGCAGCGCCCCGATGTCCGTCCCCTCTCCCCGCTCCCTCTGAGAGGTCCCGGGGAAGAGTACGCCGGGGTAGAGCCTCCTGTACGTGACCGGTAGCAGCCGCGGTCCGAGGGGGGAGGCCGACAGGGCCCGGTGGAGCCTAAGGGAGAACTGCGCTATGCCGCCACGATAGGGCGGGAACGGCCCTATCTCGGTAATGATCATCTCCGGAGGGGCCTGTCTTCCGTCCTCTCGGCCACTATGTACGGAGCCCTTCCCGAGTAGCGCAGGAGCATCTCGCCCAGGAGGCCGATGGAGACGAGCTGGAAGCCCACCACCAGGAGGAGGACCCCCATGAGCAGCAGTGGCCTCCTGCCTATGGACTCGCCCGTTATCCTGAGTACCGTGAGATAGACGGATATGACGAAGCCGGCCAGCGCCATGAGCGTGCCGATGCCTCCGAAGAAATGCAGCGGGCGAAAGGAGTACCTGCCCAGGAAGAGAACCGTCACCAGGTCGGAGAAGCCCCTGAATATCCTCTCGGCCCCGTACTTGCTCTCGCCGTGCCGCCTGGGCCGGTGGTTCACCCGGGTCTCTCCGACCCTGAAGCCCCTCTGGGCAGCCAGTACGGGCGTGTACCTGTGCATCTCCCCGTAGAGGTCGAGGTTCTCCACCACCGCTCTCCTGTAGGCCTTGAGCCCGCAGTTGAAATCGTGAAGGCCGACCCCCGTCGTCGCCCTTACGACGCCGTTGAACACCCTGGAGAGAACCCGCTTGCCCAGCGGGTCCTTCCGTCGGCGCTTCCAGCCGCTCACCAGGTCCAGGTCCTTCGAGTCCATCATGGCCAGCATACCCGGTATCTCCGACGGGTCGTCCTGCAGGTCGGCGTCTATGGTGACCACCCGCCCCCCCCTGCAGTCGGCGAACCCGGCGGCCAGCGCGGCCGCCTTGCCCTGGTTCGAGCTGAGCCTGACCCCTCGGACCCGATCGAAACGCTCCGCCAGGTCCAGGACGACCTCCCAGGTGCCGTCGGTGCTGCCGTCGTCCACAATCAGTATCTCGTGGGGCACGCGCTCCAGGGCGGCGCCGGTCTCGCCGACGAGCTCCTCCAGGCTGCCGCGCTCGTTGTAGGCGGGAACCACGACGGAGACCGCGGGACCCTCCTCCAGAACCTCACGCTCCATCGGAAACACCGTCCCTCCGTGAGTCGCCGTCCTCATCCGCGGCGCCGGGCGGCGAGTGCATCGTCGGGGGGACCCCCCCCTCCTCCAGGACGCAGTATGAAGGATCGGAGAGCCAGCCGCCAAGAGATACGAACCAGCCCCCGGCCATCCGCTCAACCAGGGGCACGTGGGTATGGCCGGCGACCACGACCGAGGCGCCCCCTTCAAGCCTCCCGCGGGCCCATTCCCGGAGGCCGCCGGGCACCGACCGGACCTGCTTCCTGAGCAGATCCCTGCTGGTCCCGGATGCCGCCCTGGCAAGCATCGACGCCAGGTCGGGGTGCAGGAGACCGAAGAGGAACCTCGTCGCACTGCCCCTCAGAAGGGGTCTGAGGAGGTACCTGTAGCCGATGTCCCCTCGGCCGATGCCGTCGCCATGGACCATGACGACGCCGTCATCCGTCTCCACCACCCTCTCATCGTGGACGGTGGCGCCGGTGCAGGCGGCGAAGTGACGCCCGACCCAGAAGTCGTGGTTGCCGGGGACGAAGTGGATGTCCCATCCGGAGACGTCCAGGGCGGCAAGGAGGCCGAGCTCCCGCTCGAAGCCGGCGGGCTGGACCGAGCGGTACTCGAACCAGAAATCGAAGAGGTCCCCCAGTATCCAGAGCTCGCCGGGGGGGCTGGACCCCAGCATCCTCAGGGTGGCCCGAAGGGGACCGCGGCCAGGGTGGGGCCGCCAGTCCGGCAGAAGATGGACATCGCTGAGCACCACTCGTCTCATGGGGAGCTGTTCCGGAGCTCCGAGACCAGCCGCGAGGGTGCGCCGAACCCGCTCTCAACCAGCGTCTCTCCACCGGGCCGGAGAAGGACCGCCGCCGGCAGGACGCCCTCTCCGAAGAGCCCCATCACCTCCTCGTCCGCCAGGTGGACGGGCAGCGAGAGACCGAGGTCGTTCACGTCCGACTGCGCCCTGTTCCTGGAGGCCGGGTCGGGCTGGACCGGCAGGACGAGCAGCTCCGGTCCGGAGAGGTCGGCCAGGTAGCGGAGGTCCTCCTCCGTCTCGCCGTGCATGGAGAGGGGCAGCCACGCGTATAGGAGGACCGCCTCCGAACCATCTGCGTCAACGGTGTCCCCGGCGGGAGTCATCACGGTTCCCTCGATGGTGACGGGAGCCGGAGGGGGGATGCTGTCGCCCGAAGCTCTCCCGTCCGGCGTACCGCCATCGTCCGGGCCGCAGGAGAGGATGAGCATGAGAAGGAGGCAGGCGGATGCGACCGCCGGCGGCCGGGTCCCCATCATCACCGGGGCGTCGCCACGCCTGCGACCGCCGCGTCGAAGGCGTCCGCGGCCCATGTGCCCTCAGAGTCCCCCGGAAGGAGCATCAGGGCGTCTCCGGCGGGGGCCATTCGGACCTGGACGCCGCGGTACCGGACCGTCCCCGATGCCGGGGGCAGTCCCGCCCTAGATGTCAGCACCGCGAGCGTGCCCGCCTGCGCAGGCCCGTCGTAGACGTCGACGGTGTACGGGTAGAGCGAGTACCTCCGACCCCGAACACCCGGGGGGGGCGGGGTCGGGAAGCGGCTGTCGGCACCGGGGGCGGGCGGGGTGGATTCCATCTCGGAGAGGGCTAGAACGTTCAGCGCGAGCTCGTACGGCGTGAGTATGGTCGTCGCAGGTCTTTGGTAGACCACCGGGAGGGAGGCGAGGACCACCGCTGCGAGCGCGGCGGTCGTGACGGTCATTACTCGCAGTGGACCACTCCCCTGCGTCAGATGCCGGCGAGCAGGCCGGTTACGGCCGTCCTGAGCTCCGGTGGCGCCGGGCTTCGGAGCACTCCCCTGAGCAGAGACCTCATCCTGCTGGTCTGCTCGTACATCGTGCGGCATCGCTCGCAGCTCTCGAGGTGGTCCATCAGCTCGTCGTGGTGCTCGCTCGCCAGCTCGCCGGTAACGAGGTCCTGTATGCAGTTCCTGGCGTCCTCGCAGGTCATGTCCCCTCCTCGGAAGCTCGACCCTCTCTCCATCCGGCGAGCAGGTTCCTCAGGATTATCCTGCCCCTGTGTATCCTGGAACGCACGGTGCCTATCGGGATGTCCAGGATGGATGCTATCTCGGCGTACTTGAACCCCTGGACGTCGCAGAGGACCACGGCGTCCCGGAAGTCCTCCGGGAGCGTCTCCAGCGCCTCCTGTATGTCCCGCGCACGAAGGTCGTCCAGCATCCTGACCCCCGGGTCCGGTCCGACCTTGTGCAGCTCCGCCACGTCCATCCTGGCCATCTCCTCTATCCAGGTGCCGCCCATGCTCTCAGGTCTTCGGCTCCTCGCCCTCCTCTGGTTGAGGAAGGTGTTTCGTAGAATAGCGAACAACCAGGCCCTGGCATTTGTTCCCAGGGTGTACTGCTCGGAGGCCTTGAGGGCGCGCTCGTAGGTCTCCTGGACCAGATCCGCCGCATCGTCACGGTTCCTGCACAGGTGCACGGCGTAGCCGAAGAGGTCGTCTATGTGCGGCAGTACCTCCGCCTCGAACCGCTCTCGCCTGCTCTGCCCCATCATCCTCCGTTCCCTGCCGGCGTGCGTCACGTCTGCACGAGGTAAACTAAAAGGCGGCCATGCCACTGCCAATAGCCGCTCATGAACACAACAGGTAGTGTCTGCCCCTTGTCGGCGACACCAAATGTTGGTAAGCTTGCACAGCCGCTTCCCGGGGCAGGGGGATGCATCCGGGGAGCCGTCTGTTCCGCTGACGTTCGTTCTCAAGCCCCCAGGCGGGTCCGCCCGACGGGGTCCGGAGGGTTCACTTGGACGAGCTCGACCTCCAGCACGATCTCTTCTCGACATCGTCCGGAACCCCGGAGACAGAGCCCGGGGCGGACCGCCGGACCGAGCCGCCGGAGACCGAGCCGACGGCCCTCGCCGAGCCTGACTTCACCGAGAATGCACTGACCGTCCTCCGCAGGCGGTACCTGATGCGCAGCGAGACCGGCGAGATACTGGAGGAGCCGGTGGAGATGCTCTGGAGGGTCGCCAGGTCCGTGGCGGAGGCTGAGGCATCCTTCGGCAGCGACCCTGAGCCTCACGCGGTCAGGTTCTACAACATCATGGCCCGCAGGGAGTTCCTTCCCAACTCGCCGACCCTCATGAACGCCGGGAGGGACCTCGGCCAGCTCTCGGCCTGCTTCGTCCTCCCGGTGGAGGACAACATGGAGAGCATATTCACGGCGGTCCGCAGCACCGCCATGATACACAAGAGCGGCGGCGGCACCGGCTTCTCGTTCTCGAGGCTCAGACCTGCCAACGATACGGTGAGGTCGACCAGGGGCGTATCCAGCGGCCCCCTCTCCTTCATGACCGTCTTCGACCAGGCGACGGAGACCGTCAAGCAGGGCGGAGTACGCCGAGGCGCGAACATGGCGGTGCTGCGGGTGGACCATCCGGACATAGACGATTTCATAGGCGCCAAGCGGGAGATGACGAGGCTGAACAACTTCAACCTCTCCGTAGCCTGCACCGACCGGTTCATGGACGCCGTGGAGAGGGGCACCACGTACAACCTCGTGAACCCCCGGACCGGCGAGACCACTGCGGTCCGGGACGCCACCGAGGTCTTCGGTTCGATGGTGGACTCCGCCTGGAGCTGCGGCGAGCCCGGGGTCGTCTTCATCGACAGGATGAACGACGCCAACCCGACCCCGCACATCGGAGAGATAGAGGCCACCAACCCCTGCGGCGAGCAGCCGCTCCTCCCCTACGAGGCGTGCAACCTGGGCTCCATCAACCTCGCCCTCATGGCGGAGAGGGGGGAGGACGGCGGCTTCAGGATGAGCTGGTCGAGGCTGGAGCGTACCGTCAGGGATGCGGTCCGCTTCCTCGACGACGTCATAGAGATAAACCGTTTCCCGCTGCCGGAGATAGCCGAGATGGTGGCCGGGAACCGCAAGATAGGCCTAGGGGTGATGGGCTTCGCCGACCTGCTCTTCCGGCTGGGCATGCCCTACGACTCGGAGGAGGCGCTCCTCTTCGCCGAGGAGCTGATGAGCTTCGTGGCCGACAAGGCCCGGAAGGCGAGCACGGACCTGGCGGAGGAGAGGGGGCCGTTCCCGAACTTCAGGGGGAGCGTATACGACGAGAAGCACCTGCCCCCACCCCGGAACGCCACCGTCACCACCATAGCGCCGACCGGATCCATCAGCATCATAGCCGGATGCTCGAGCGGCATAGAGCCCGTCTTCGCCCTGGCCTTCACCAGGCGCAACCTTCTCGACGAGTCCGACGAGCTCAGCGAGGCGGTACCCGAGTTCGAGAGGGTGGCGAGGGAGAGGGGCTTCCACTCGAAGGAGCTCTTCGCGAGGGTCGCCGAGCGGGGCAGCTGCCAGGGCATGCCGGAGATACCAAGGGACGTCCAGAGGGTCTTCACCACCTCGCACGACATCTCCCCGGCCTACCACGTGAGGATGCAGGCGGCCTTCCAGAAGTACACCGACAACGCCGTCTCGAAGACGGTGAACCTCCCCGAGCACGCCGACAGGGAGGACGTTGCGGAGGTCTTCAAGCTGGCCAGGAGACTGGGCTGCAAGGGCGTGACGGTCTACAGGGACAGGAGCAGGGACAAGCAGGTCCTGAACCTCGGCCCCTCGGAGACGGAGGAGGCCGGTGACCTTCCCGACCGGCCAGCCGCGCCCCGGGAGAGGGGAGAGGTCACCACCGGTGTGACCAGGCGGATAAGGACCGGCTGCGGCAAGCTGTTCGTCACGATCAACTGCGACGAGCAGGGCCCGGTGGAGCTCTTCAGCACCATGGGCAAGGCCGGCGGGTGCGCGGCCAGCCAATCGGAGGCCATCAGCAGGCTCATCTCCCTCGCGCTGAGGTCCAACATCGAGTCGGACGAGATAGTCCGCGAGCTCCGGGGTATCAGCTGCCACAGGGTGGTCTGGCAGAGCGGCGAGCGCATTCTCTCGTGCGCCGACGCCATAGGCCGCACCATCGAGTGGTACATCGGGGAGAGGGACGATGACGAAGGTTCCGTCCCGGGGGAGACCATCCAGTCGGTGGAGCCGGTGGAGGAAGAGCCGCCGGCCGCCGCGGCAGTAACCAGGGACGCCGGAGGAGTCGAGCAGGTCAACAACCTCGCCGGAGCATGTCCGATGTGCGGCGGGCCGCTGAAGTACGAGTCCGGATGCGTGGCCTGCGCCCTGAACTGCGGATACTCCGAGTGCGGATGACAGGGGCGGACCCGGCGAGCAGCGCGTAGGCGCCCCCGTCCGGGGGCGTGACGTAAGACATGTACATCGCCGCCGGCGCCTGGCGGCACAGCGACGGGAGCCGATGACATGGACAAGGTGATAGACGAGATAGAGAAGGGACCCGACCTGATCAGGGTCTCCCTGTCGGAGTTCCAGGGCAGGCAGTACGTCGGGGCCAGGATCTTCTACATGGACGACAGGGGTGACTGGAAGCCCACCAAAAAGGGGCTGACCCTTCCACCGGAGCTGATGGAGAAGGTTCATGCCGCGCTGGGCGAGGCGCTCGCGGCGCTGGAGGACTAGCGGGTACTGCCCGTGGAGCGGCCTGGAAGGGTGAACCTCTCCGGCAGGAGCTCTCCGAGGGTGAAGCGCCTGACTCCACCCGGTCCGGACACCAGGACGGGCATCCCCCCGCCGCAGTAGTCCGAGAGCAGCTCCCTGCAGGCACCGCATGGTATAGGCTCGCCGTCCGGCGAGTGAACCAGCAGGCGCCGGAAGCCGGAGGCGCCGGCGGAGAGGGCGGAGACCAGGGCGGACCTCTCGGCGCAGACGGTGAGACCGTATGAGGTCGCCTCGACGTTCACGCCGCCGTGGAGCTCCCCCTCACCGTCCTCGAGAACCGCCGTGACTCGGAAGCCGGAATGGGGGCACCTGCACCTCGGGAGCAGCTCCAGGGCCATCTCCAGCATTCGCTCCTCGAGCTCGCCGAGAGTCACGGCGGCCTCAGAACGTACGTTCGATGAACGGCAGCGAGCGGAGCTTGTCGTTGGCGTTCCTGAGCCTGAGAGAGAGCACCTCCGCGAAGGAGCGCAGCACCGCCAGGCCTATCCCCGGGTTGTCCCTGAGTATCTCGGAGACCGTGCTGTGAGGTATCTCCGCCAGCTCGGTCCTGGTGTGGGCGTAGACGGAGGCGCTCCTGGACTTGTGGTCGAGCAGGACCATCTCGCCGAAGAAGTCGCCGGTGCTCAGTATGCCCAGCACCTGTTCGATGCCCTCGTAGGTCCTCTTGGTCACCCTCACCCTGCCGGAGAGGATGAGGTAGAGGTGCTCCCCGGGCTCATCCTCCCGGATGATCGCGTCGTTCGGTATCCATCGGGTCAGCTCGGCCGCGTCCACGAACCGCTGGAGCTGCGCCGGCTCCAGGTCCCGGAACAGGTAGGCCGACCTGAACACGTCCATGTGCTCCCGGGTGAACTCGCCTTCGGCCATTTCGTCTCCCCTCCCGTCGACTCGCTGCCCGCCACGGTTTGGCAGGTCATGACGTATCGATAAATAACGTCTTCTCCCTGGAGTAGACCACCTCTCCCGGCCTGCCGCCCTTCATCCTCCTGACGTACTGGACCTCGGTGCAGTCTACCGCCACCACGCCGCTCCTCCCGGCGGCGGCCAGGGCGGCGGCCTTCCGCACTACGCCGGCCGGGGGCGGGTCGCCCCTTCCTTCACGCTTGACGAGGACGTGAGGGCCCGGAAGGCCCCGGACGTGGAGCCACAGGTCGCCCCGGCGGCCGAGGCCGAAGGTCACCCTCTCGTTGTCGCGTGCGTTCCTGCCGACGAAGCAGCGCCATCCGTCCCCGAGCCTCACCTCCCTCGGCTCCCGGCCCTCTCCGCCCCGCCGTCTCTCCGGCTCCCATTCCCGCAGCGCCCCCCCGAGCTCATCGTCATCCATGTCCGGGATCCGTCCGAGGAGCTCCCGCAGGCGAGCCAGCTCCCGCTCCGCCCCCTCCAGCGCCTTCTGCACGTGGGTCCTCTCCCGGGCCGCGCTCCCCGCCTTCCTGTAGTACCGGGCGGCGTTCTCGCTGGCGGTCCTGGACGAGCGGAGGGGTATCTCGACCTCGCCCCCCTCCCAGTCGGAGACGGTCACGGAGCCGGCACCCCTGCCCACCGAGTGCAGGTTGGCCATGAGCAGGTCGGCCCAGTGCCTGAGCGTCTCCCCCCTCGGTAGCCCGGACAGGGCTTCCAGCAGGTTGTCCCGCCGCCTGAGCAGCCTGTCCCTGCGCTCGGAGAGCAGCCGCTCCAGCCTCTCTCGCCGCTCCTCCCGGACGGGCCCGCCCGCGGGCTTCTGCGGCGGCGCAAGCGGATCTTCGATAGGCTCACCGGGACCCATCCTCGCCGGGAGGGGCCCCTCTGGTCCCATACACGGCTCCGGACGTCGTCCGAGCACAGCTTCACGGAGGTCACCGAGCGCACCGACAAGGTCGCCACCGGCATCGGCCGCCTGACGAAGCAGGGCCCCGGCGGTCACGGGTCCGACCCCCTCGAGGACGGTGTAGAGGTCGCGGGCCGCCGGAGAGGGAGAGGCGGCGACCCGCATCACGGAGTCGTCCTCCAGCCAGTCCGCAGGGGGTACTCCGGATGGAGGAGGAGGGACGTACCTCGCGCCGGGGACCACTGTCCTGTACCTGCTCCTCTCCCTGTCGACCCTGCGCATGCAGGTCAGTATCCTGTCGTCGGCCGGTCTCACCAGGACCAGGTTGGCGTTCCTGCCGGCCGCCTCGAAGACCAGCAGCACCTCGTCCGTCCCGTAAGACGCGGCGCCCGCGACACGGATGAGAACCACCCGGTCCATACCGCGCTGGGTCACGTCGGTTACGGTGGCTCCCTCCAGGTGATGAGCCCAGACGGGGGGCTCGGCCGGTTCCATCGGCACATCGGGGGAGTCCCACCAGAGGGATGGACCGGAGGGGTCCGCATCCAGCACCAGGGTGCCCCTCCGGAACCGGAGGCCGAGCGCGGAGGGGATGGGCATCCCGACCTCCCGGCACCGGACGCCGGTCACCCGGTCGGCCAGCTCCCTGACCTGCACGGACATGAAGGCTCCCTCGACTGCCATGTCACCATCCCGGCGCTTTGAGAGGGGACTGCTCCTTCCGTATATAATACCTCTTGTCATCGTGGCTGCGGTCAGACCCACGGAGGGGCCCATGCAATCAATGACCGGTTTCGGGAGCTCGCAGAGAAGCTCCGGAGCGCTCACCCTCCGCGCGGAGGCCCGCTCGGTGAACCACAGGTCCCTGAGCCTCTCCGTCAGGCTCCCCGACGAGCTCGCCCGTCTGGAGCCGGCCGTCTCGGCCCGCGCCCGGGAGCTCTTCTCCAGGGGCCGGGTGAGCGTGAGGGTACATGTGGAGAGGAGCGGTTCCGCCGCGGCGCGAGAGGTCGACATGCGGGCGGTGGAGGGCTGGCTCGAGCTGATCCGCGGTCTCGGCTCGCTGGACGGAGTGGAGGGGGGGATCACCGCCGCCGAGCTGCTCAACCTGCCGGGCGTGCTGGCCGAGGAGGGCGCGCAGAGGGACGACCCCCGGCTCGCCGACTCGGTCCTGGCCTGCGCCTCGGAGGCGCTGGAGGCCCTGCACGTGGAGAGGGAGACCGAGGGGACCGGACTCCGGGAGCTGCTGCTGGGGAGCCTGACAGAGCTGGCCGGCATGCTCGGACCGGTGGCCGAGCGGACCGCAGCCTCCGTGGAGGCCAGGTTCGAGCGGGCCAGGCAGCGCGCATCGGAGCTTTCGGCAGACGCGACCCTCGACGAGGAGAGGCTGATGACGGAGCTGGCGATTCTGGCCGACAGGTCGGACGTCACCGAGGAGCTGCAGAGGATGGAGATCCACCTGGAGCGGGCCCGCGAGCTGCTCGAGACCGGCTCCGGGCCATTGGGCAGGGAGCTGGACTTCCTGCTCCAGGAGATGCACCGGGAGCTGAACACCACCGGGTCGAAGGTCGACGACGCATCTCTCTCCCACCGCGTGATAGGCATGAAGAACCTGCTGGCCTCGATGAGGGAGCAGGTGGCCAACGTTGAGTGAGAGCTGCGGCGCCGGGATGCTCATCGTGATATCCGGGCCCTCCGGGGCCGGCAAGACGACCCTCGCGCACCACCTCGTGGAGGAGTTCCGGGAGGCGGTCTTCTCCGTCTCCTGCACCACCCGTCCGCCCAGGGGGACCGAGGTCCACGGCCGAGACTACTTCTTCCTGGAGAGGGAGGAGTTCCTCGAGAGGATGCGGGGCTCGTACTTCCTGGAGCACGCCGAGGTGCACGGCCATCTCTACGGGACGTCTGGGGAGTGGGTGCATTCCCGGCTGGGCTCGGGCCGCAGCGTGGTGCTCGACATAGACGTCCAGGGCGCCCTCCAGGTGAAACGGGCGATGCCGGAGGCGGTGCTGGTCTTCGTGCTCCCGCCGGACCCGGTGCAGCTCAGGGCCAGGCTCGACTCGAGGAACACGGATGCCCCGGAGGTGATAAGGGAGCGCATGCGGGTTGCGGCGAGGGAGACGGCATGGATGGGCGCCTTCGACCACTTCCTGCTGAACGACTCCCTCTCCCGGTCGAGGACCGCCGTGGCGGCCGTCTACAGGGCGGCCGCGTCCAGCCTCGCCCTGCAGCCCTACCCGGAGGCGGCGAGGCTCCTGGAGCCGGAGCTCTTCCGGGGAAGGGATGCCTGGAGAGCAGCGAGGGCCGTGGTCGGCTCCGGGCCGACCAGGGAGATGCTGGACGACGTGAGGTTCCTGTCCAACAGGTCCAGCGGGCTCATGGGCAGGAGCCTGGGGGAGGCCCTCAGGGACGCCGGCGCGGAAGTGACCTTCGTCACCGGGCCGGCCCCGGTCCGGCCTCCGGCAAGGGTCCGGGTGGTGCGCGTCACATCGGCGGCAGGCATGCTGGAGGCGCTCTCCGAGACCTCCCGCGGAGCGGATCTGCTGGCGATGCCCGCGGCCGTCTCCGACTTCGCCCCGACCGAGCGGGCTGAGGGGAAGATGATGAGGCGCTCCACACGGGAGCTCCGCGTCGAGCTGAGGAGCACGCCGGACGTGCTGGCCGCCCTGGCCGCCTCCCGGGGGCCGGAGAGGCCCCGGCTGGTCCTCGGCTTCGCCCTCGAGGGGGGGGAGGATGCGGTGGCCGCGGCCCTCGGGAAGATGGAGACGAAGGGGCTGGACGCGATCATGCTGAACCGGATGGACGCCGACGGCTGCGGGATGGAGACCCCGGGCAACGCCGGCACCCTCCTGTTCGCGGACGGCGGGCGCACCAGGGTACCCTACGGCTCCAAGCGATACGTGGCGGAGGTCCTGGTCGCCGCCCTCGGAGACAGGCTGGGCGGGAGTGGGGGCCATGCCCACAGATGAGCGCTCCGGCCTCGAGGATCCCCTGTGGGGGGCGGTGGCCTCCTTCGGCATCGAGGAGGTCTTCGCGGAGCCCGAGTGGGTGGCGGCCCTGGGGGGGCGCCGGGATGACGGGAGCGGGGACATGGGCGATACGGAGAAGCGGATGGATGCTCTGAGGACCCGGCTGGGAGACTGCGAGGCCTGCAGGCTCTCGGAGGGGCGGGGACACCTCGTCTTCGGCGAGGGGAACCCGTCGGCGGGCATAGTGCTGGTCGGGGAGGCCCCCGGGGCCAGGGAGGACGAGACCGGGAGACCGTTCGTCGGTAGGGCCGGGCAGCTCCTCGACAGGATACTTGCGGCGATCGACCTGGACAGGGAGAGCGTCTACATAACCAACATCGTGAAGTGCAGGCCCCCGGGGAACAGGACCCCGTCCGGTGACGAGGTGGCCGCCTGCCGGTGGGTCCTCGAGGAGCAGGTGGGGATAATGGAGCCCGGGGTCATAGTCACGCTGGGCGCACCGGCCAGCAGGACCCTGACCGGAAGCAGCGAGGGCATAGGCAGCCTGCGCGGGGCGGTGCAGACCTATGTCGGCGCCGATATCCCGGTCGTCCCCACGTACCACCCTGCGGCCCTTCTCAGGAACCCCTCCCTCAAGAGACCGGTATGGGAGGACATGAAGAGGCTGCGGGAGATGCTCGATGCGCTCGGCCTGCCGCGGAGGCGGGGGGGAGGACGGAGTTGACCGAAGAGCCGGTCCGCGGGAGGCAGGCGCCGCACAGCCTCGAAGCCGAGAGGAGCGTGATCGGCGCCATGCTTCTCGACCGGGACCTCTCCTACGAGGCGCTGGAGAACCTGGGTGCGGACGATTTCTACGACCGGAGGAACCAGACGGTCTTCCGCGTCTGCGCCGAGCTCGAGCGCAAGGGCAGGGTGCTCGACCTGGTAACCGTCAGCGAGGACCTCAAGCGGACCGGCCAGCTGGAGGGAGCAGGCGGGCTGGATTACCTGGCCTCCCTCACCGACGACATACCGGTGCTCTCCAACGTCTCTCACCACATTCAGATTATCAAGGACTGCTCCCTGCTCCGGAAGCTGGTGAAGGTATCCCAGGAGAACATACAGGAGGTCTTCGACGGCGCCGACGAGCCCCGGTCCATACTGGACAGGGCGGAGAAGCGGATAATGGAGGTGGGCGAGGAGGTCCTGAAGGGCGAGCTGGTGCACATTGCCAGGCTCCTCGGGGCCGGCATAGACTCGCTGGAGACCCTCAAGAACGCCAAGGACTCACTCACCGGTCTCCCCAGCGGGTTCCCCGAGCTGGACAGGCTCACTACCGGCTTCCATGGGGGAGAGCTCATCATCCTGGCCGCCAGGCCCGGGATAGGCAAGACGAGCATGGCTCTGAACATCTGCACCCACGTCGCCCAGGAGACGGATGCGATAATCGCCCTCTTCAGCCTGGAGATGTCGTCCAGGCGTCTCTCGGAGCGGATGATCTGCTCCCAGGCCGACGTCGGCCTCAAGGCGCTGAGGCAGGCCATGGGTCAGGAGGCCTTCTTCAAGCTCCAGGAGGCCGCCGACACCCTTCACAGGATGAACATCTACATAGACGATACCGCCAGCCTGAGCGCCATGGAGGTCAGGGCCAAGGCAAGGGGGCTGAAGCGGAGGGAGGGTCTGGACCTCGTGGTGGTCGACTACCTGCAGCTCATGCGCTCGGAGGTCAGGGCCGAGAACCGACAGCAGGAGATAGCCTCCATCTCCGGAAGCCTGAAGGCGCTGGCGAAGGAGCTCGACGTACCGGTCATAGCCCTCTCCCAGCTCAGCAGGCTGGCCGACAGGAGGGCGGGACCGCCCATGCTGAGCGACCTCCGGGAGAGCGGCGCCATCGAGCAGGACGCCGACCTTGTCCTCTTCCTCAGCAAGAACCGGGACAACGAGGCGATGATGGACGAGCCGGACGACTTCGACCTCTTCGAGCAGGAGGTCACGCTCAAGATAGGCAAGCAGAGGAACGGACCCATCGGTGACATACAGCTCGTCTTCAACGGCGCCACCACCCGGTTCATGCCCGCGTTGGCCGATGGGCTGGACAGGCGGCCGTGAGTCCGAGGAGGAGGACGCGCTTCGTCTGCTCGGAGTGCGGCGGGACAGCGCCGGCCTGGTCCGGCAGATGTCCCCACTGCTCCAGCTGGAACAGCCTCGTCGAGGAGACGGTCGCCCCGGCCCCAGCGGGAAGCTCGCGGCGAGTCTGCCGGGATGGCCGTCCGTCCGCCCCGGTCCCCCTCCCGAGCGTGGAGGACGAGGAGGGTCAGAGGGTACTGACCGGGATAGAGGAGCTGGACAGGGTCCTGGGCGGCGGCGTGCTGCGCGGCTCGGTCAACCTGGTCGGAGGGGAGCCGGGGATAGGCAAGAGCACCCTCATGATACAGCTGGCCGGGCGCCTGGCCTCCACGGGGGAGCGGGTCCTCTACGCCTCGGGGGAGGAGTCACCCTCACAGGTCGCGGGCAGGGCAGCCAGGTGCGGCTCAGTGGACCCGGCGGTCTCCATCCTGGCAGCCACCGCACTGGACGACGTGGCACGGCAGCTGGAGGAGGGGGACTGGAGCTTCCTGGTGGTCGACTCGATACAGACCCTGTTCGACCCCGACCTCGCGAGCGCGCCGGGCTCGGTCTCCCAGGTCCGGCACTGCGCCGGGGAGCTGGTCAGGTTGTGCAAGGGCTCGGGGACGACTGTGATGATAGTGGGTCACGTCACGAAGACCGGGGCCCTGGCCGGCCCGAAGGTCCTGGAGCACATGGTGGACGCCGTCATCTACTTCGAGGGTTCGGGCGACCGCTCCTTCAGGCTTCTCCGGGCGGCCAAGAACAGGTTCGGCTCCACCAACGAGCTCGGGGTGTTCGAGATGACTTCCGCCGGGCTGGAGGGCGTCCGGGACGCCTCGGCCTACTTCCTCGGCGACGGGAACCTGGACAGGCCGGGCACGGCCGTGACTGCCGTCATGGAGGGGACCAGGCCCTTCCTGGTGGAGGTGCAGGCGCTGACGAGCCCCACGAGGTACGGATACCCCCAGAGGAGCGTGAACGGGATGGACTCCAGGCGGCTGCCAATGCTGCTGGCCGTGCTGGAGAAGAGGTGCGGGATGGACCTGGGCTCCCAGGACGTCTACGTCAATGTAGCCGGGGGCGTCACCCTGGTGGACCCCGGGGCCGACCTGGGCGTCTGCCTGGCGGTCGCCTCCAGCAGGATGGACAGGCCCCTCGCCAGGGGCACGGCGGTGAGCGGGGAGGTGGGCCTCGGCGGCGAGCTCAGGCCGGTCCCCCGCTTCCGCACGAGGATGAGGGAGGCCGTCGCCCTGGGTTTCGGGGCGCTGGCCGGCGCACAACAGGATGCCGAGGCGGCAGGTGAGCCTGCGAAGGGCTTCCGGACATTGTCCGATTCGATAGGGGAGCTCCTTGTCGCAGGCGAGAGCGAGGAGAACGGAGGAAGATGGCTGTGAAGATGAAGGGCTGGGAGGTCAGGCTGCTTTTCGTGGTGACCCTCGGCCTGCTGGGCACGTTCGCATTCGACGAGCTCTCGCCCCTCTACGGGCTGGTCGGGCTCGGTATAGGCGTGCTGGCCGTTGGTGCGGAGCTGCTCTTCGTGAAGCTGCCCGCCGACCAGATACTCTGCGTGGTTGCGGGAGGATTCGTGGGGGTCCTGAGCGGGCTCCTGGTGATGGCCGCCCTCAGGATAGGCGGACTCAGGCTGAACGAGGAGGGGGTGGACCCACTGGTCCTCGTCCCCCTCGCGCTTGCTTACGTGTTCGCTCACGTGGCGGTCACCAAGGCCAGACGGATGGGCATCGCCACCGGGAAGCCGGAGACCGTCGAGAGGCCGGACGCCCCGGCCCTGCTCGACATCACCGCGGTGGTCGACGGCAGGGTGGCCGACATGACGGTGGCCGGCCTTCTGGCGGGGCCTTTCGTCCTGCCGGAGAGCGTGAGGGAGCGACTCAGGGAGATGGAGGGGGCCAGGGACCCTGTAGAGCGGGGCCGCGCCCGTCGCGGGGAGGAGACCCTCAAGCGGCTCGAGGAGGCCGTGGGCAAGTCCGGTGGCCTCGAGACCAGGGACTTCGGGAAGCCCGGCAAGGAGAAGGGGAGGATGCTGGAGTACCTCCGGAAGGAGGGCAGCAAGCTGATCAGCGCCGACCCGGACCTGCTGGAGAGCGCCGTCCGCGAGAGCATACGGTTCATCGACCTGAGGGAGGTCGGTCCGGCCACGAGACCGGTGGTGCTCCCCGGGGAGACCCTCAGCCTGAAGCTCGTCCGCAGGGGAAGGAACAAGGGCCAGGCGGTGGGCTTCATTGACGACGGCACGATGGTGGTCGTCGAGGAGGCTGACCAGCACATCGGCAAGACCGTGGACGTACTCACCCATACCACGTTCCGGGCGTCCGGGGGCACCATGGCCTTCGGGAAGCTGATCGAGGAGGGAGATGACGCCGGGGCGCCGGGGAGCTAGGCACCACCCGTCCGCTTCGTGGGGGGCGGTGGTTGTCGCAGCCGGCGCCGGCAGGCGGTTCGGCGGAGGAGCACCCAAGCAGCTGGCTCCCCTCCGGGGCAGGAGGGTCCTGGACTGGTCGATGGAGTCCCTTCGGGCAGTCGGCCTCCTCGGGCGGGCCGTGGTGGTCCTGCCGGCCGGGGGGCTGCCCGGATGGTCCGTGCCAACTGCAGTCAGGACGGTTCCCGGCGGCGAGGCCCGCAGGGACTCGGTGATGAGCGGCCTCGAAGCGCTCCCGGGATGCACCCACGCCCTCGTACACGACGCGGCGAGGCCTCTGGCGGGACCCCGGCTCTTCCGAAGGGTGATGGAGGCGGCGGAGAGGTCCGGCGGGGCCGTTCCCGTCCTGCCGGTCCCGGACACGGTCAAGAGGCTTCACCCGGACGGCACGGTCGAGGCCACGTTGGACAGGAGCCTGCTCGGCCTCAGCCAGACGCCCCAGGGCTTCAGGCTCGACCTGCTCATCCCGGCGCTGGAGGCTCATCCGGAGGTGACCGACGAGTGCCAGGCCATGGAGCTGGCCGGCCACAGGGTGGAGACGGTGCGGGGAGAGACGTCCGCCATGAAGCTCACCTGGCCCGACGACCTGCGACGGCTCGAAGCCGTCTCCGGTGGAGCATTCACCAGCCGCGTGGGTAACGGTCTCGACTTCCATCCCTTCGCCGAAGGCAGGCCGCTGGTGCTCGGCGGGCTGCGGCTGGCGGAGGAGGGCGGGCTCCTAGGGCACTCCGACGGCGACGTGATGCTCCATGCGGTGGCCGACGCCCTCCTCTCCGCCTCCCGCTCCGGCGACATCGGAGCGCTCTTCCCCCCCGGCGATCCCCGCTTCGATGGCGCCGACAGCGCCCTTCTGCTCGGCGAGGTAGCCGGGAGGGTGGCCCGGGAGGGCTGGAGCCTGGCCCAGCTGGACGTCACCCTGATAGGGGAGAGACCCCGGGTGGGCGCCATCAGGGAGGAGCTGGTCGGCTCCCTGGCGGAGCTGCTCGGCGTTCCGGACGAGAGGGTCTGGGTCAAGGGCACCACGACCAACTCGCTCGGAGCACTGGGCAGGGGCGAGGGTCTGGGCTGTCTCGCCATGGCGGTGCTGGAGCGCCGGGAAGCCCGGGACTGAAGTTGCTCGAGAGTCTGCTCGACTACCTCGTGCGGAACCCGCCGGGAGAGTGGATGGGCCCGCTCCTGATGCTGGTAGCCTTCGTGGAGACGCTCTTTCCACCGCTCCCCGGCGACGTGCTCTTCGTGGTTCTCTCCGGATGGTCCGTCTCGGGGGGCGGCAGCCCCGTGGCCGCAGCGGCGTGGGGCACCGCCGGCTGCCTGGTCTCGAGTTTCCTCCTCTTCCTCCTGGGGCGCTCGCCGGTAAGGCGGCTGGTGGAGCCCTGGCTCATGCGGAGGGTCCGCCAGGGCCGTTACGACAGGGCGAGGGAGCTCCTTCGGAGGAGGGGGCCGCTGATACTGGTCGCCAGTCGCTTCCTTCCCGGCATAAGGTCGCTGCTCGTCGTGCTCGCCGGCATGTCCGGGATGAGGCTGTCCCGCGCGGCGCCGGCGGTGACGCTCAGCGCCACCGCATGGTACGCCCTCATGGCGGCCGGCGGGAGCGTGGTCGGCCGGTCGCTGCCGGCCGCCCGAGGCCTGATGCGCCGTTTCGAGCTCTGGGTATGGGCGGCGATACTCGTCTCGGCCGTGATAGCGCTCCTCTTCCACCTGCGCGGGAGGGAGAGCCGGTGCCGATGAGGGTGCTGGTGGCCTCCGCGGAGGTCTCGCCGCTGGCCAGCACCGGCGGGCTCGGGGGAGTGGCCGGCTCCCTGCCGGGAGCGCTTGCCGGCGCAGGCGTGGACGCCTCCGTCATAACGCCATTCTACGCCTCTACTCGCGATAGGGGTCACGAGTGGCTCCCCCGTCCCCTCAGGACCGACATGGGCGAGGAGTTCGGGGTCGCTGTCACGGAGCTGCCCGGCAGCGGCGCAAGGGCCTATCTGGTAGCCAGGGACGAGCTCTTCGACAGGCCGGGCATATACGGCCCGGACGACTCGAGCGCCTACCCGGACAACGACGAGCGCTTCGCCTTCCTCTGCAGGGCAATAGTCGCCTTCGTGCGCCGCTCACGCCGCCGATGGGACCTCGTCCACTGCAACGACTGGCAGACGGGGCTGGTGGCGGCGATGCTCAGGGGTGCGCCCTCCCCGGCGGTCCTGACCACCATCCACAACCTCGGCTTCAAAGGGCTCTTCCCCGCATCCAGGTACCATGTGACCGGGCTCCCGCCGGAGCTCCTCTCCATCGACGGGCTGGAGTTCCACGGCCGGATGAGCTACCTGAAGGCCGGGCTGGTCTTCTCCGACCTGCTGACGACCGTGAGCCCCACCTACGCGAGGGAGATACTCACCCCGGAGTACGGCGAGGGGATGGAGGGGGTCCTGCAGGGGAGGCGCGACCGGCTGGTCGGCATACTGAACGGGATAGACTTCGACAGATGGGACCCGGCGACCGACCCGCACATCGCCTCTCCGTACGACTCCGGCTGCATCTCGGGAAAGCACCGCTGCAGGCTGGACCTGGCCCGGACGCTGGGACTGGAGCCCCGCGGCAGTATGATAGCGGGTATGGTCTCCCGGCTGACCCGCCAGAAGGGCATCGATCTGGTGGTCTCCGCCGCCGGGCGGCTCATCGCCGGGGGCGTGAGCCTGGCCGTGCTGGGCACCGGGGAGCGGAGGCTCATGGAAGCGCTGTCGGAGCTGAAGGCCGCATGCCCCGGCAGGGTCGGGCTGGCCCTGACCTACGACGAGAGAATGGCCAGGAAGGTCTTCGCCGGGTCGGACGCGCTCCTGATGCCGAGCAGGTTCGAGCCCTGCGGCCTGGCCCAGATGATGGCGATGCGCTACGGTACCGTGCCCGTGGTCAGGCGGACCGGCGGGCTGGCGGACACGGTTACGGACGTGATGCAGGGTGGCGTGGGCTTCGTCTTCGACGGGGCGGACCCTTCGGAGCTGGCCGGGGCGGTCCGCCGCGCCTCCCGCCACCACGCGAGGAGACGGATGTGGCCCTGGCTGGCCAAGCGCTGCATGAGGGTGGACAGCTCCTGGCGCCGCAGCGCGTCCCGATACCGGGAGGCCTACGAGAGGGCCCTGAGGCTCAGGAGGGAGGAAGCGGAGATTGGCTGAGCCGAGGCTGAGAGCGGCGGCCGCGGTCGTCACGCAGTTCTGGGACACCGCGCGATCCTACCTGCTCCTGCGGGAGAGGCGGTCGGCGGTCGTGGCCATGGCGGCAACGGTCGCGGTCATCGCCGCCACCGGTCTGGTCCCTGCGCTGATCATAGACTGGGATCAGGTCGATGCCGACTGGGAGGCCGGAAGGACCCCCGAGCTGCTGGCGCAGGGTCACTCGGTCGCAGCGGCGGACAGCGTAGTCTCCTCGGAGCTCACCGAGATGCGCGGCATGGCCGAGAGCATGCCCCTGGTCGCCATCATAGAGAGGGCCATACTAGCCCTCCTGGCAGGGCTGGCCGCCTTCGGGCTCACCTACGCCATAGAGGGGACCAGAGTGGGGAGAGCGACCGACTACATCACCTCCTCCATGCTCGCCCAGGGTGCCTACATGCTGGTGGGGATGCTGGTGCTGCTGCTCGTCACGCTGACGGACCTTCCCGGAGCGGTAAGGCTCGACCTCTCCGCGCTCGTGCCCACCGACACCGCCGACCCCTCCAGGCTCCACGTCTTTGCATTCAGGTTCCTGGCGGGCATAGACCTGCCGACGGTGGTCACCCTCTACCTGTGGGGCACAGGCCTCTCGGCCATCATGGACAGGCCGAGGAGCTACGGCCTCAGGCTCTGCTCCTCCGTCTACCTGGCCGGCCTGCTGATGGTCTCGATGCCGGTCCTCTTCGCCCCGTCGGCATGATGCCCATCCCGAAGGGACCCGACAGACTCGGAACGGAGAAGCCATGACCTTTCTGATCGCCGCGGCGCTCCTCGCCGGCGCCGGAGCCCCTGCAGACTCGACCCTCGACCTCTCCGGCTGGGTCGCCGTCGCCCTGGGGAGCTCGCCGGCCATGGACATCTCGGAGGCCGACATGATGTCCGCGGAGGCGGGGCTGCGCTCGTCCCGCTCCTTCCTCTGGCCCTCACTGCACCTGAGCTCCTCCGCGGGGCACAGCTGGTACGATACACCGGCGACGACCGGCGGTTGGGAAGCGACCGACGCCTCCAGCTACTCCCTGAGCCTCTCCCTCTCCCAGGAGCTCCTCGCCTCCGGCGGCGCCAGCTGGCTGGGCATGTCCGCCAGCGAGCACGCCGTGGCCGCTGCAGGGCACGAGATGGAGCAGACCGAGCTGGAGCTGATTCTCGACGTCGTCGAGGCCTACTACGGTGTCATCGAGTCGGAGAGGCTGCTGGCCGCAGCCGGTGCCGCGCTGGAGCGCAGCGCCAGCCAGGCCGAGCGGACCGCCTCGCTATACGGAATGGGAGCCGCCACCAACCTGGAGATGATCCAGGCCGAGGTCCAGGTGAGCAACGACAGCCTGAGCTTCCTCCAGAGGGAGCAGTCGCTGTCGTCCGCGTACGCGGAGCTGCGGAGGGTTGCCGGGGTGACCGGCTCCTCCATGCGGGTGGACACCGCCGCCGTGCTCGGTCCGGTGGAGAGGGAGACCGCCCTCGGTTACCGGGTGGACCTGGATTCCTCCAACGACATCCTCGCCGCCAGGGAGAGGGTCCGGGAGGCGGAGCTGGCCCTGGAGGCCCAGCGAAGGAGCTACTGGCCCTCGCTGAGCGCCTCTGCCGGATGGAGCTGGACCGACGACGAGCCGGACCTGGAGCAGCTTGACCACCACGACCGCTTAAGCGTCTCCGTGTCGCTCAGCTACCCCGTCTTCGACGGGTTCATGCGCGAGAGCGGGATAACCGCCCAGAGGGCCTCCCTCCTCCGCAGGCAGGCCACCCTGGAGTCGCTGGAGAACACCCTCAGGACCTCGGTCCGCAACGCCAGGGAGACGCTCCTCATCAGCATATCCGCGCTGGAGGTCGCGCAGCTGGCCGAGGAGCAGGCGAGGGAGCAGCTCAGGCTCTCGGAGATGAGCTACGAGCTGGGCTCCATATCCCTGCTCGACCTGCTCTCGGCGCAGTCGACCCTCGCCTCCTCGCAGGCTTCGGTCGTCTCCGCCAGGATGGACTGCCTGATAGCCGAGGCGAGGCTGCTGGTCCTGCTGGGACGGACCCCGAGGCTGGGGGAGTAGGGGGGAGAGCCGGGTGTCCGGCGGCTGCGACCGGCTCGAGGAGCGGCTCGAGGAGGGGCTGCCCGGGACCATCGGGACACTCTACTTCGTCAGGGACAACCGGCCGGTGCAGCACGATATCGTCGGCGACGCCCTCATCGTCCGGGGAGAGAGCGACCAGCGGTGGGTGCACCTGGTCTGCCCCCGAAGGGAGGACATGGAGCCCCTGCTGGAGCGCCTGGTACCCGAGGACAGGTGCTTCGCCCAGCTGCGCGACTGGATGGTCCCCGAGCTCCTCCGGGAGAGGGAGCCGCTCTGGACCTTCACGGCCCTCAGGCTACTGCTCCCCCCGGATGCGCCCCGGATAACCGTCCCGGGCGTGGCGGTCGGACCCCTGGACCCCGGCGAGGCGGGGCTGGTCCGCGCCCGCTCCACCTACTCCGAGTACATGGAGGAGTCCTACGTGAGGTCCCGGATAGCCCGGGGGCTGAGCGCCTGCGTCAGGGTAGGCGGAGAGCCGGTGGCCTGGGCCATGACCCACGACGACTCGGCCATAGGCTTCCTGCACGTCCTGGAGCGGTGGAGGGGTCGGGGCTACGCCAGGGCGGTCACGGCGGACCTGGTGCGCAGGCTTCGGGAGATGGGCAGGATACCCTTCGTCCAGATAGAGGAGGACAACCGTCCCTCCCTCTCCCTCGCCGCCGGGCTCGGCTTCGTCCCGGAGGGGAGGGTGAGCTGGCTGGAGACGGCCTGGCGCCGGCATCCCGCGCCGGATGAGGTATCCGCCGGAAGGGAGGGGTTCGATGCGGAGTGATGCGAAGACCCGGGTGCTCTTCCTCTGCACCGGCAACTCGTGCCGGAGCCAGATGGCCGAGGGGTTCTGCAGGGAGCTCGGGGGGGACGCCATCGAGCCCCGGTCCGCCGGCGTCACGAAGGGCGTGCTGGACCCCAGGGCGGTCCGGGTGATGTCCGAGGCCGGGGTGGACATCTCCGGTCAGAGGAGCAAGACCACGGAGGAGCTGCCGGAGATGGTGTTCGACTACGTGGTCACCCTCTGCGACCATGCCAGGGAGAGCTGCCCGTTCTTCCCGGCTGGGACGAGGCTCCTTCACGAGGGGTTCGAGGACCCGCCGCTGCTGGCCGCGGCCGCAGCCGACGAGGAGGAGGCCCTCGGTCACTACAGGCGTGTCCGCGACCGGATACGGGAGTACGTCCTGACCCTTCCCGGCATGCCGCCCTCGGACGACGGCGCGTGCGGCATTCCGGAAGGAGGGCAGACGACCGATCAGGCGACCGGGCCGGCAAAGGGGGGGGAGCCTCTCAGCGGGCGGTAGCCTCCCGCTCGGCGCGCGCCCTCGATATTGCGTAGTCCAGCTCGGAGAGGGTTACCCCGCACCCGCCCAGGAGCTCCTCGAGGCTGCCCCTGTCTATCGATGACTCCGAGGGCAGCCTGGCCAGGGCCTCCTCCCTTGTGAGCATGCCCAGCCTGACCATCCCCGAGAGCAGCTCGTTGACCTTGTGGAACCCGAGGATGCCGCCGTAGATGTAGTTCTTCAGCGGGGCGACGAGGCAGTCGCTCCGCCAGGCCGTCCCGCAGATGTCCCCGGGTGACCAGCCGAGCCCCCCGGTAATCGTCTCCATTATGGTGTCCTCGTCCCAGCCGACGTACCTGAACGGGAAGACCCTCCGCTTCGGGTAGTCCAGCCCGAGGACCTCCATGAGCCGCCTCTCCAGGTAGCGGCTCCCCCATTCGAGCGCCATGGCGGTGAACCTCACGGGGGAGGCGAGCAGCGACGGGTTCCTCCTGCACTCCCTGGCCATACCCTTCGCCAGCGTGCCCCTGGTGACCCTTCCCGTACCGGCGAGCAGCGGCTCGGCGAAGGAGCGCTCCGGCTCGCCTCCGCCGACCAGCATCAGCGGTATGCGCCTCTCGTCCGCGGCCCGCGGCAGGGCCAGCCTCCTTCCGAAGCTGCAGCCGGTGCAGAGCAGGCCCACGGTGGCCGCGGAAGGCCTCCGGACCCAGGCCCTCAGCATTCCGGGGAAGACCCTGCGCTGGATCCCGTAGCTCCGGACGACGTGGTCGATGCCCAGCTCGTTCACCGTCCTCCGGAGGTTGCTCCGGGTGTGCTCCGGCACGAAGCCGTTGTCCGTGGTGACGGCCAGCACGCGGAGGCCCAGCTCCCTGACGGCCAGCCATGTCATGTAGGTGCTGTCCCGGCCGCCGCTGAGCGCCACGATGCAGTCGTAGGGCTCGGTCGGGTCCCGGTAGGGCTCGACGGCGTCCAGGAGGGCGTCCATACCCAGGGGCTCCGGTGGGGGGCTCTGCTCCCTGCACCGTGAGCATACGCCGCACTCGTCCATCTCCAGCCCCGGATAGGTGTCCGGCAGCACGCAGCTCCTGCAGAGCATCTCCACCTCTCTCGGGCTCGAAGGTAGCACCGACCGGGAGGGGGCCCGGTGACCACCTGCAATGCCGATAACCAGGTAATACTCTATTCAAACCGACTGCAGCATGGACTATAGCACGGAGCACCCCACTGCGTACATATTCACGCCGGAGGGACCCGTACACCGCATGCTCGAAGGGAGGGTGACGCATGGTGCTGATTCTGGCGCTGCTGATGACCGGAGCGGCCGGGGACGGATACCGGGAGCCGGTCCGGCCCGGGGCAGCCATGCCGGACATCCACGTCCTCGGGTCAGTCCCCTTCGAGTACCACCACGAAGCGGACGCCGTGGAGCTGCTGACCCTGGAGACCGTAGGCTCCGAGCCCAACGGCGTCACCGACTACGAGAGCTGGTTCGAAGATCGCAGCTACCCCGGAGAGATCTTCCACGCCGGCGGGGTGAACGACGCCATACGGGGCACCGACCCGCCGGAGGACATACCACCGGTCATCGATACCGACCACGGTCCGAGGCACCTCTATCAGGTCATGCGCCACCGGGACGCGTTGCTGGCCTCCTACGGCGAGCCGCCCAACAGGTTCGGAGTGGTGCTGGACCCGACGGTGCTCGTCTCCTGCAGCCGGGGCAGCCGCCGCGGGGGAATCGACTGGGTGCTCGACCTGACATCCCTGACCAGCCCTCCGCGGGGGGACGGAGGGGCCAGTCCCTTCGTGCTGGCGGTAAGGTGGGCCATACAGCGTAACGGCGTCCTCTACGTCTCCACGGCTCACCGGACATACGCAGACCTCACGGAGGGCATGAACGGCTACATCACGGCCATCGACCTCTCCGACTTCAGCGTCCTCTGGCGGAGCGAGCCGCTGGTCTGCAACAGCGAGAACTTCCTCGTCATCGGCGACGCCATAATCTGCGGCTACGGCTTCACCGCCGAGGACGACTACGTGTACGTGCTGAACCGTCTGGACGGCAGCGTGGTCCAGAGCGTGCCGGTGAGCTCGGCCCCGGACTACTTCGACGAGGAGCTCGGAATCGTCTACGTCCGCTGCTACGACACCGACTACCAGATGCGCATCGTCAACTGATGCGGCCTCCCCGGCCCGGCGGCCCCATCCCGGTTCCGGACAGGGGGCGGCTTGGCGCCTTCCTGGGGCGGGACCGGCGGCTCTACCTCTACCTGCTCGGCGACCTGGACGAGCCCTGGTGGTCACGCTGCGACTGGTTCGCCCGGGAGGAGAGGGGGGAGCTCGTCGAGGTGGCCATGCTCTACCGCGGTCCCACCCCCACGCTCCTCGCCCTGTCGCACCAGCCGGAGCGGATGGCCCGGCTGGTCTCCTCGGTCCTGCCGGAGCTGCCGGGGAGCTTCCACTGCCACCTGAGCCCGGGGGTCGGGGCGGCGTTCGGCGAAGGGTGGATCCTGGGTCCCGCGGAGCGCTGCCTCAGGATGACGCTGGAGGACCGTGACGCAGCGGCGGCAGCCGACGCCTCGGGAACGGTCGTCCTCTCCGCTTCGGATACCGGGGAGCTCCTGGAGCTCTACCGGGAGAGCTACCCGGAGAGCTGGTTCGACCCCCGGATGCTCTCCACGGGCCTCTACCGCGGGCTCAGGGAGGAGGGTAGGCTGGTCAGCGCGGCCGGCGTGCACGTCTTCTCCGAGGAGCAGGGCGTCGCGGCCCTCGGCAACATAGCCACCCGCCCGGAGCACCGGGGCAGGGGGTACGGGACCAGGGTCACCGCCGCCCTGACGCATGCGGTGATGGAGAGGGCGCGGACCGTCGGCCTGAACGTGAAGGAGGGCAACGGGCCGGCCATGGCCTGCTACCGGAGGCTCGGCTTCCGCCCCGCCGCTCTCTACACGGAGGTGATGGCCCGGAGCCGGGACAGGGGTACCCGGGGCGGCTGACGCTGGTATCTTCCCGTCTGACCGAGTCCAGGCAGTAGGACGACACATCTGGAGGCCCTCCCGGTGAGAGCTTGTCGAGTCAGGAGCTCAGGTCTCTACGTCCCCGCGGTGGCTGCGGGGGCCGGCGTCCTGCTGGCCCAGCTGGCCTGGAACAGGTACCTGCTGGTCCTCATCGGCGGCAGCGTGGACTCGGCGGCCGCGGTGCTGACCGCCTTCATGCTCGGCCTCGGCCTCGGCGGCAGGCACCTCGGCCGGATGGCGGAGCGCTCCCCCTCTCCCCGGAGGCTGCTCGGCAGGGTGCTCATGCTCACCGCGGCGCTCTCCCTCGTCCCCATGGTCCTGGTCAGGCTTCTGCTGCCGGTCTATCCCCTGCTCTACAACTCACCGCTGCCCGCGGTGGTGGTCCGGTTCCTGCTGGCCTGCGCCACGCTGCTGCCGGCCACCTTCTTCGCAGGCGGCATAATACCGGTGATGGGCAGGATAGCCGAGACCGGCGGCGCCCAGTCGGAGGTATCCAGGCTCTACGGGCTCAACGCCCTGGCCTCGGCGGCGGGCGGCTTCGCTGCGGGGTTCCTGCTGCTGGAGGTTCTCGGCGCCTCCCTGACCCTGCTCGGTGGCGCGCTCCTCTGCGCCGGCGCGGCCCCGCTGGTCGGCCGCGGGAGGGAGCGGCCGGTGCCGCCTCCGGACGTCCCCCTGGGCAGGCCCTCCACCTTCCTCATGGCGGTCTACGGTCTCAGCGGGATGGTCGCCCTGGGTTACGAGGTGATATGGACGCGGCAGCTCACCTTCGTCCTGGGCAACAGCACCTACGCCTTCGCCACGATGGGGATAGTCTTCCTGACCGGCATCGGGCTGGGCAGCCTGGCCGGCCAGAGGGTGGCCACCCGCTCCGGAAGGCCGCTGCTGGTCCTCGGCCTGGTCGAGCTGGGCCTCGGCATCTCCAGTATGCTGCCCCTGGCGGCCCTCGGGAGCTTCGGCTCCCTCTCCTCCATGCTGACCGCGGGGGGTGGATGGACCGCCGCGACGGCCGCATCCTTCCTCACGGCGGCCATGTACATGCTGCCTTCCACCGTGCTCATGGGAGCCACCTTCCCGCTCATGCTCTCGGCGGCGGCGCGGAGGGAGAGGCTGGGCAGCGACACCGGAATGCTCTCCATGGCCAACTGCATCGGGGCCGCCGCAGGCGCGCTGGTCACATCCCAGGTCCTGCTGAGGCTGGCCGGCCCCACCGTCATCGGGGCGGTGCTGGCCTTCGGCAGCGTGCTGCTGGGAGCGGTGATCCTGCTCCGCTCGGGCGGGACGAGCGCCGTGGCTGCGGCGCCGGCCACCGCCCTGGTCGTCCTGGTCTCAGTCGGCTCGACCCCCCCCGGCTCGATCCCGCCGGAGGGGCTCTCGGTGCTCTTCTTCAGCGAGGACCGGAATGCAACCGTCTCGGTCTTCGGGAGGGAGTGGGACGACTACAGGAGCCTCCGGATAAACGGCGTCGAGGAGGTCCCGGTCGACCAGGCCTCGCTGGAGGCCTTCTACATGCTCGGTCACCTCCCCTGGGGGTACAGCCCCGGGGCCTCCGACGTGATGGTGGTGGCGCTCGGGGGGGGCATCACGGCGGGAGCGGCGCTGACCCACCCGGTCGACACCCTGGTCTGCGTTGAGCTCTGTCCATCGGTCCTCGAGGCGCTGCCCCTCTTCGAGGAGGAGAACCGGAGGCCGGACCTGGACCCCCGGTTCACCCTGGTGGCGGACGACGGCAGGAACTACCTCCTGGGCAGCGGGCAGAGGTTCGACGCCGTCATCTGCGACGCCACCCACCCCGGCTCCTCGGACAGCTGGGTCCTCTACACGGAGGAGTTCTACGGGACGGTGCTCGGCTCCCTGGAAGAGGACGGCGTGGCCGTGCAGTGGCTCCCACTGCACCAGCTGCCGGTGCTGGACCTGAGGAGGATACTGGCCACCTGGGCCAGGGTCTTCCCCTACGGCTCCGTCCACTTGGCCGGGGGCAGGCACGCCATCCTGGCAGGCTCCCCGGAGCCCCTCGAGCTCGACCCGGAGGCCATGATGGACGCCCCCGGGGCCGAGGAGCAACTCGCATCCGTTGGGTTCTCGCGGGAGCGGCCCGCATACCTCCAGCCGGTGGTGACCGACGCCGGGCTGGACCTCCTGGCAGAGGATGGCCCCGCCTCCAACACGGACGACCACGCCCCTTGCCAGTTCATAAGGAGGAGGGCGCCGCTGGACCCCCAGGCCACCATCGCGCCGGACGTGGCGGAGCTGGTGGCGCTCGGGGGGTCCGGCCTGGACAGCCTGCGACAGGCTCAGATGCTCTACTGGTCGGGAGACCTCCCGGGAGCCATGGACATTCTGCGGGCCTCCGCGGAGGACCCGATGGAACGCAGGTGGCTGGCGGTAGTGCTTACCACGGCGGCGGAGCAGCTGTGGGTAACGGGGAGGGGTCTTGACGCGGAGCAGCTCCTGCAGGAGGCTATCCAGGCCGATCCTGCATGGGATCGGCACCGGTTGCTCCTTGATGCGATCCTGGAGGACCCTCTCGGCCCTCCGGACCCTTCCAGGCGGAGGAGACCCAGATGGGCAGACTAGCGTTCCTTTTCCCGGGTCAGGGCTCTCAGAGCGTGGGGATGGACTCCTTCCTCCGCTCCTATCCGGACGCTCTCGACTACCTGGACAAGACCGGGCAGATGACCGGCGTACCCGACCTGGATGCCATCATCGCGGAGGGGCCCGAGGAGCTCCTTACCCGTACCGACAACGTACAGCCGGCCATCACGATGGTCAGCATAGCCACCCTCAACGTGCTCGTCGCGGCCGGGGTCAAGCCGGAGGGCACCGCCGGGCACAGCCTTGGAGAGTACGCGGCGCTGGTCGCCGGCGGCGTTCTGATGCCGGAGGTGGCGGCCAGGCTGACCCGCATTAGGGGAGAGCTGATGCAGCGGTGCGCCGACAGGCACCCGGGAGGCATGGTCGCCGTCCTGGGCATAGGGCTCCCCGAGGCCGAGGCCTGCGTCGGGGAGGCATCGGCGAAGGGTCCGGTGGGCATCGCCAACATGAACTCCGAGGGCCAGGTCGTCCTGTCGGGGGCGAAGGCGCCCCTGGAGGAGGCTGCCGGGCTGTGCAGGAAGGCCGGGGCGAAGAGGGTGATACCCCTCCGCGTCTCCGGAGCCTGGCACTCGCCCCTCATGAACGAGGCAGCCAAGGGCCTGGAGACCGCCCTGGACGACGCCGGCTTCTTCGAGCCGGAGATACCCGTCGTGGCAAACGTGACCGCCGGGTTCGTCCGCAGCGGCGACGAGGCCCGCGAGCTGCTATGCCGCCAGGTGACCTCGCCGGTCCTCTGGGCCGACTCGATGGACCGCCTTGTCAGGAGCGGTTTCGACACCTTCGTCGAGGTCGGACCTGGGAGGGTGCTGCAGGGGCTCCTGCGAAGGGTCCCGGACGTGACCGTCTACGGCACCCATGACGCCGAGGCCCTGGAGAGGACCCTCACGGAGCTCTCCCGGGCGGACTGACCGCCGGGCTCAGGTCGCCCAGCCGGATCCCCCGCAGCCGGAGCACTTCGAGACCTCTTCCGTAATCTCGTTGACTATCCTGCCCTCGCCCTTGCACCTGCCGCACCGCGTCGAGGGCTCGGGCACGTCGACGTATCCGTCGCCTCCGCAGACGTCACAGGGGGAGTCTCCCGGTCCATCGGATCCGGAGCCCCCGCACCAC
Organism: uncultured bacterium; assembly: GCA_964423505.1. GTDB lineage: Bacteria > Fermentibacterota > Fermentibacteria > Fermentibacterales > JCC-6 > CAYREX01. Next base: position 36,813 of record CAYREX010000017.1, read on the forward strand.
GCGCATTCCACAAGCGCCATTCTTCTCTCCCTTCAGCTCGGTTCGGTCTCTTCGGTCAAGCCACTCGCCTCACGGATCCTCCGGACCAGCCTGTCGTGGGCGCGGAAGGCCAGCGGGGGGACTTCCGCAAGCGGTACCCAGAGGACCTCCGAGGCGTCGTCCCCCGCCGCCTGCTCTCCCTCGAGGGCGGAGGCGGCATACGCCAGCAGGACAACGGAGCCGTAGGCCGTGTCGTCCCTCTCCACCGCCACCAGCTCCAGGCGTCCCGCCCGGAGGCCGGTCTCCTCCAGGAGCTCCCTCGCGGCGCACTCCTCCGCGGTCTCGGTCAGCTCCATGAACCCGCCGGGGAGGGAGAGCCTCCCGAGGCAGGGGGCCACCGCCCTCCTTACCAGCAAGAGACGCCCCTCCCGCACGGCGAGGAGGGACGCCGCCGGAAGCGGGTTCCTCCAGCGCGCCAGGCCGCACGCCGGGCAGAAGAGATGGGTGTCTCCGGTCCGCATCGAGAGGGCGGAGCCGCACCTCTGGCAGAACCTCGGCGGCAGGTAGAACCCCTCGCCGTCGAGGCGCCCCGGGGTCGGCGCGGCGCCCGGGAGGTGACCGGGGATCCTCCCGCCGAGCCTGCGTCCGGCTGCCGATATCGCCGTCAGCGTATAGGAGACGCCGGCCTCGGCCGCCTCCTCCACGGGCATGCCCAGGGCGACGAGCGAGGCGCATGCCGATGCCAGGGTGCAGCCTGTGCCGTGGACCTCTCCGCCCCCCACCCTCCGGTGACGGAGCCAGCGCGAGCGGTCCGGCGACGCCAGCAGGTCGGCCGGGTCGCCCTCCAGGTGACCGCCGGTGAGCAGGACCGATCCTGCCCCCGCCTCCAGCAGCCTGGAGGCAGCCTCCTCCATGTCGGCCTCGTTCCCGACGTCGATGCCGGCCATGGCGGCCGCCTCCGAGATGTTCGGGGTGCAGAGGCTGCACCGGGGGAGCAGGAGCCGGACCAGCTCCTCGGCCATCTCGCAGCCGGCCAGCGGCACGCCTCCCCCGGAGGCCAGGACCGGGTCCAGTACGTACGGAACGCCCTCCATGTCATCGAGCATATCGGCCAGCGCAGCGGCGTTCCGGGCCGTGGCCAGCATCCCCGACTTCACGGCCAGGACCGGCCCATCGGCGAGCACCGCCTCCATCTGGGCGGAGAGGGCGCCGGGGTCGACCGGCTCGAAGTCCCTGACTCCTCCGCTGTCCTGCACGGTGACCGCGGTGACCACCGGACAGCAGTGCACGCCCAGGGCCGAGGCGGTTCGGATGTCCGCGGAGAGACCGGCGCCACCGCTGGGGTCGGTTCCGCCGACGGCCATCACGGCTCCCATTACCCGCTCTCCACCAGCGGGCGCCCCATCCATCCCGCCTACCTCCGATCGACCAGGCTCGATTATGCTTGCAGGCATGAGTGGAACTATACGGACAGCCCCGCCCGGCCGGAACCTGCTCCTGCTCCCTGCCCTGCTGCTGATCGCGGCCGTCTCCGCGTCCGCCCAGATAGAGGAGCCGGAGGTGGACTCCCTCTCAATCACCGGCGACCCGCCCGTATCGGAGTCGAAGCTGCTGGACGGCACCGGCCTGGAGAGAGGCGCTTCCCTGCTCAGGACCACCCCTGGCCAGGTGGAGAGGGCCATCGAGGGCAATCTCGAGTCCCTCGGGTACCTCTCCCCGGAGGTCTCGGTGACCTGGCCGGAGTGGGACGACCCGCAGGGTCTCGTCAGGATAGACGTGGATGCGGGGCCGAGGAGCATGCTCTCCGGCCTGGTGATAACCGGCGCGACCCTCTTCGCCGCGGACTCCCTGGCCACTCTCTACCCTTCGGCGACCGGCTCCCCCGTCACCCCCTCCGACACGAGCTCCTTCAGGAGAGCGGTGCTCGAGCTCTACAGGTCCAGGGGCAGGGTGAGGGCGGACGTCGACATCATGCTCGGGCCGATGGAGGGCCGTGGCCGGGACGGCGACGGCGCCGAGGTGGAGCAGGGCTATCGCTCGGTGAGGTGCGCCATCGAGGAGGGTCCCCGGGTTGTCCTGGGCGACGTGGAGGTGAACGGGCTCGAGACCGTCAGGAGGGTGGTGGTCACCAGGGAGCTGCTGGTGTCGCCGGGCGACTCCCTCAACATGGAGCTGCTCAGGCAGTCCGTCAGCGCCATCTACAGGCTGGGGCTCTTCCAGGACGTCCGCTTCGAGTACACCCCCGCAGGCGAGGACAGCTCGGTCTACGACCTGGACATCAACGTCACCGAGAGCGACTACAGGCGTGTCGACCTCGGTACGGGATACGTCTCCCCGAGCGCCCTCTTCGGTAGCGCCAGGTGGACCCACCCCAACATCATGGGCAACAACCAGCGCCTGACCCTCGACGCGTACTACCTCAGGTACGTCGGCTCCTACGGGGGGCAGCGGATAGAGCCGACAGTAATCTACGAGGAGCCCTGGTTCATCTCCACGAGGTGGCGGTGGCAGCTCAGGCTCGGGTACCTCTACCTGGAGACCGCCGGGCTGGAGCAGAGGAGCTACTCCGCGACCTCGACCTTCGGCAGGAGCCTGACGGAGCACCTGGACATCTCGCTTGGCTACGCGCTCGAGTACGAGAAGTACTGGGAGCCGGAGGGGGAGCAGGTGGAGCCGGAGGACTGGGAGACGACCTCCAGCATCAGCGCATCCGCCACCCACGACACCAGGAGGCCCATACTGGACCCGAGCGCCGGCCACTGGGCGAGGGTGGGGACGAAGCTGTCAGGCGGCCCCCTGGGCGGGAGGAGCTTCTACAGGCTGGAGGGGGAGGTCCGCCTCTTCCTCCCGCTGACACCGTCGCTGGTCCTGGCCGGGAGGGGAAGGGCCGGGAACGCCGCTCCGTGGGGGGACGGGACGTCGGTGCCTCCGGACGACAGGTTCTTCCTCGGCGGCGGCACCACCGTGCGCGGCTATCCTTACAACAGGCTCGGCCCGAAGGACTCCGAGGGCAACCCGCTCGGGGGTCAGTTCGAGCTCCTGGGCAACTTCGAGGTCCGTACCGGCGTCATAGGGAACCTGGGCGTGGTGGTCTTCCTCGACTGGGGAGGCGTATGGAGGGACATCCGGAGCATAGAGCTCGACTCCAGCGGTCTCGGGACGGGCATCGGCCTGCGCTACGACACGATGTTCGGGCCGGTCAGGCTCGACTACGGCTTCGGCCCCACCAGGAGCAACTCGCTCCGGAGGGGGCGCGTCTACTTCGGTCTCGGGCATGCCTTCTAGAACGGGCGGCCGAAGGCGGGGCGGACTTCTTCTCCGCCCTCTCCTCGGCCGTGGCCCGACAGCCTTTCTCAGGCTCTCCCTGGCCGGGCTGGCCCTGCTGCTCCTGAGCCTCTACGCGATGCTCGCCACCGGGGGCCTCGGCGACGGTCTCTCCGACGCGATAGGCAGGCTCGCGTCGAACGACAGCACCACGATAAGGCTGGAGGGCCTCAGGACGGACCTCTTCTGGAGGACCTCCCTCGACTCCCTGGTCGTAACCAACAGAAGGGGGCTGCGGGTGGAGGTCTCGGGCGCCTCGATCCGTGGAGGGGTCCCCGGCTTCCTGATAGCCGGCGACGTCGGGGAGCTGACCGTGGAGACCATCGAGATAGACCTCCCGCCGCCCCGACCGGACCGGGAGGAGAGGACCGTCGAGTGCGTCCTCGGGAACATAGACGCCGCCATCCCGGTGAGCGCCGGGTACCTGGGCCTCGGGTACGGGGTGATCAGGGGCGAGGGTGGGGTCATCCTCGACTCGATGCGGATAGCCACCGCCCTGGAGAGGGAGGAGGGGGTGAGGCTGGAGATCAGCGACGTCGGGGTGCGCCTTCCCGGCTTCGGCCCGGTAGAGGGGAGCGGGACAATCTCCCTGATAGGCGGCACGGTCCTCGCCGAGGGCTTCACCGCCTACGGCCCTCCCGGCTCGGTGACGGTCGACGGCAGGATGGACTGCGACGGCTCGCTGGACGCAGGAATCTCCGGCAGGGCCGGAACCGGCTTCCTCGACCTGCCGGTGGAGCTGGAGGTCTCCTTCGCGGGGAGCGTCGGCGGCGACGTAGGCGGGCCGGTCGCTGAGCTCGCCTTCGACGAGGGCTCCGCCGAGCTGATGGGAAGGCAGGTCTCCTTCGAGGCGGACTCGGTCAGGGCCACCACCGATTCGGTAACGGTCAGCGACCTCCAGGTGATCTCGGAGGACGCCTCCCTGGTACTGGACGGCAGCTTCCAGCCCCGGAGCGGCAGTTGGTCCGGACGCGTCGACCTGGGCCTGAGCGGGGCCGACCTCTCGTCATGGATGCCGGAGCTGGAGGTGGTCGGGCTGCAGGGAGCTCTCTCCGTGGGCGGGAGCGGCGTCGGGGCCGAGCCTGCGAGCGTCTGGGTCTCGGCGGACGTGGCTGCCGGGGGCGTCATGGGTTACGGGGCTGGAAGCGTCCGGATGGACGCCTCCCTCTCCTCCGGCTCCCTCTCGTTGGACCTGGAGGCGGACATGGCCTCCGCCTCGGTGAGCATCCGGGGTGATGCCGTGGTCGAGAGCTGGCCGCTGCCGGAGTCCTGGAGCGCTACCGGCTCGGCGGAGCTCTCCTCCGACAGGCTGCTGTCGCTCCTGGGCCCCGGCGGGCTCCCGGAGCTGGACGGCCTGAGCCTCTCCTTCGACGCCTCGGGGACCAGGTTCGGCCTCGACGGCTCCGGCTCAGTCTCCGTGACCGGTTTGAGCTCCCCCGGGCTCCTGCTGGGGGAGGCCGGCTTCCGGGGCGATTTCGGTGTCTCCGGCCTATCCTCTCCAGCCCCCGACATCTCGGCCGAGGGGGATATCATCCTGGCCGGGCTGGAGGCGGGGCCGGTGGCTGCCGACTCCGCATCGCTCTCCGGCACGTACCGGCTCGAGGGGGGGGTGCCCGGTGCGGAGGCGGAGCTGGTGGTGGACAGCCTGAGGGCGCTCGACCGCGCCTTCAGGGTTTCCGCGGGGCTCTCCGTCGAGGAGGGGGTCGCAATGCTGGAGGGACTGAGGGTCACGGCTCCCGGCGACAGGGTCTACACGGCCGATGCCACCATCACGCTTCCGCCCGGCCCCACCCTCGACCTGAGCGACATCAGGGCCTCACACTCCAAGCTCAGGGTGCTCACCGGCGGCAGTCTCTCCGCCTCGCTCGAGGAGGGCGAGGTGCGCCTCGACACCCTCTGGCTCGACCCGCCGGTCGGTCTGCTCGGCATGTCCGGCTCCTTCGACCCGGCCGGGGAGGGGGCCAGGTTGAGGATGCGGGTGGACGACGTGGACCTCTCCAGCCTCGGGGCGCTGCTCGACCTGCCTTCATCCCTGGCCGGCAAGGGCAGCTTCAGGCTGGTCTTCTCCTCCTCTCCCTCCGGCGTCTCCGGAAGCCTGGAGGGTCACGTGAGCGACCCGTCCTACGGCCGGTTCTCGATGGACAGCATCACCGTGGACGTCTCCGCCGACGACTCCGGGATACGCCTTGAGGGGCTCTACGCCTGGCGCGGGGGCACCCGCTCGGGTATGCAGCTGAGGGTCGACGCGCCGCCGGGAGGGCTGCTGGCCGGGGAGGGGGAGATGACCCTGGCCTGGGTGGAGATGGAGGCCAACGACCTGGGCGACTGGCTGTTCTACGCGCTGCCCGTTCCCATCCGGACAATGGGGGCCAGCGTCTCCGCCAGGATGGAGTACGACAGGAACGGGGGAGGCGAGCCGCTGTTCGAGGTGCAGGCGTCGGCCCGCATAGAGAAGCTCTACGTGACCGCGCTAGGCCTGGAGCTGCCCAGGCTGAACCTCTACCTCTCGTACCCCGACACCGCGCGCACGGGCTACAACGCCAGGCTGACGCTGGGCGCCGGTGACGGTGAGGCGGGAAGCCTGTCGTCGACCTGGCTGGCGATGGTGGAGAGCATTCGCCCGCTCTCGGTCGGCGACTACGACATATCCCTCGAGATGGAGCAGATGCAGCTCGCCCTCACCGGCCTGGGGGCCGTGCTCGCCGACGGCAGCCTCGCGAGCAGCGGGAGCGGACTCTCGGAGAGGCCCATGGTGAGAGGGAACATCGTTCTCACCGACGGCGTCTTCGGCATGCCCACCGGAGGCGGTGGCGGCGGCAACGGTGGAGGGGAGGCGGAGCTGCCCTTCGACATGGCCATAAACGTGAGCGCCACAGGCGGGCTCTGGTTCAGGAGCAACTTCGCCGACATCGAGCTGGCCACCAAGCTGCGGATCATCACCATCGAGAGGCAGCCCACGGTCAACGGCTACGTCTCGGCCGTCCGGGGGACCATCTCCATGCTGCAGAGGGAGTTCAGGATAACCGACGGCCGGGTGGAGCTCATACAGGGCATCCCCCCGCAGCTCATGCTGGACGTCACCGCCGAGACCACCGTGAGGAGCCTGATGGACAGGTCGACGTACGACATCACGGTGAGGATAACCGGCGACGCCGAGAGTCCCGACATCGACCTCACCGGCACCGGGCCGGCCGGTCCGCTGGCCCAGGAGGACATACTGACCCTGCTCAGCGTGGGGGTCACCTACGGCGAGATGCAGCAGCTGAACACCGCCGCCCTGAGGGAGCAGGTCGAGGGAGTCGCACAGAGCGTGGTCGGCAGCCTTATAGCGCGGAACGTCAGGGCCGAGGTGGGCCTCGACACGTTCGAGCTGACCCCGGAGCTCTTCTCGGACACCACGAGCCTCGTCGTGAACGTGGGCAAGTACGTCCTGCCCAACCTCTACCTCTCGTACAAGGGGGACGTGTTCTCCACGAGCCCCGGGACGTTCAGCGCGCAGTATCTCTTCAGCACCGACCTCTTCCTGGAGGCATCGACCCGTTCGACCCTGCACGGCGACCTGGAGCCGACGCTGGAGCTCCACTACACCTTCCGGTACTAGGCCTGCCTCCGCCCCAGCAGGAAGAGCATCCGGGGCCTGAGCACCCCTGTCGAGGCAAGCATGGAGCGCAGCTCGGGAACCCTGGAGAGGAGCCCGGCCGCGTCCGGCAGCCCCTCCGCGGTCTTCGCGTAGCGCTCCAGGGCCTCTTCGAGCCGCGAGCGAGCCGAGGCGTCGAACGGGTCGGAGTCCGCATCCGGCCCCTCCTCCCATTCCACCGGATCCTCCAGGTCGGCCGCTCGGGCGAAGCCCCGGATGGACTCCCTGTCGTAGATGCCGTAATGGGACCTCCCGAGGCGCCGGTCTATGGCCGCCCACCAGGCGTGCATCTCAATGTGGGTCACCTGGGGCGGCCCGGGGGAGTCGCCGTGCATCTCGCCGAGGAGGAGCCATCCCCCCGGCTCGAGGACTCTCGCCATCTCCGCCACGGCGGAGTGGGGGCAGTCCATGTGGTGCAGGGAGTTGGTCATGGAAACCATGCCGAAGCTCCCCGTTGGGAGGGGGAGGCTGAGCGCGTCCGCTGCCACCGGGATGAAGGGCGTCCCTTCCTCCCGCCGGGCGAGGGTCTCCACGGAGCCGTCGAGCCCGACCATGAGGCCGCATTTCCCGAGTCGCTCCAGCAGACGGCAGACCATCCCTCCGCTCCCTGTGGCCACGTCGAGAAGCGACTCCGGCGCAAGGCCGGAGAGCGGGCTCCCGCCTTCCATTCCGCCGACCGGCGGCTCAGGAGCCCGGGTAGTTCTTCTTCTCCGGGATGACCCCTCGGATGCCGCCTCTCGGGTCGTCAACGTCCCTCTCGAACCTGGGGATGAGATGGATGTGGACGTGCGGGATGGTCTGTCCGGCGGAGGTGCCCTCGTTTAGACCTATGTTGTAGCCGTCCGCCGCGAGGCTCCTGGCCAGCTGGTCCCGCCTGGCGCCAAGGGCCCTGGCTATGCTCACGAGCTCCTCCTCGGTCGCCTCGAAGACGCTGCCGAAGTGGCGGTAGGGGATGATGAGCGAGTGGGAGGGGGATACGGGGTAGAGGTCCCTCATGACGTAGACGTTCTCGTCGCGCCATAGTATCCTCTCCGGGTCCGGGTCGCAGAAAGGGCAGTCCTTCATCGTCTGTCCTCCGGTCGTTTGGCCTGTAGTCTGCTTCGCCCGGCCCATCATTACGGATGCCTGTCCCAGAAGCAATGGAGGCGGACCCTGTCAACCTTCCGGGAGCCACCCGAAGGCTTCTTCGGGAGCGGTGCCGAGGAGCTCGCGGAGAAACTGATCGGCTGCATGCTGCTCTGCGGCCGGGTCGGTGGAGAGGCCGGCGGAGTCGTGGTGGAGACGGAGGCCTACACGGGAGACGACCCTGCCAGTCACTCCAGTTGCGGCCTCACCGAGCGCAATCGGCCCATGTTCATGGCCGGCGGTGTCGCGTACGTCTACCTGGCATACGGCATGCACAGCTGCTTCAACGTCTCGGCGGGCGAGGAGGGGAGCGGGGAGGGCGTGCTGGTTAGGGCCATCAGGCCGGAGGTGGGCCTGGACATCATGCGGGCCCGGTCCGGCAGGTGCCCGGAGAGGGACCTCTGCCGAGGGCCCGGGAGGCTCTGCAGGGCGCTGGGCATAGACCGCAGATGGAGCGGCCGGCCACTGGCCTCCCCCGGCCCGAGGCTCCTCCTGCCCGACTCGCCTCCGGATAGGGTCTCCAGGACCGTCAGGATAGGGATAAGCCGCGGCAGGGACATGAAGAGGCGCTGGGTGCTCAGCGGCTCCGACTGGCTCTCCGGCCCCGCGACCCTCCGACCGCGCTGAGCCTTCCCCCGTAGAGCCTCCCGAGGGCGGGAAAGGCGAGGCCGACGGCCTGGAAGACCGCCAGCGACATGTAGAGGTCGCCGTGGAGGGCGGCTCCCTCCCCCGCGGCCCACCGCAGCGAGAAGAGCAGGTAGCCCGGGACGTCCATCACCTGGAACCATGCGGAGTCGCTCCAGGGTGCCGCCGTTGCCTGTGCCGATACGGCCAGGACCACCGAGAGGGTCGATGAGACACCCGGTGAGCTCCCGGCCAGCATGGAGACCCAGACGGCGGTCAGCGATGCCGCCGGGAGCGTCACCCATACCTGCCAGGGTGCCTCCCCTGCACCGGTCGAGAGCAGCACGGCCGCAGCCCCGCAGGCCGCGGAGAGCAGCAGCGGGATGGAGATCTCGGCGGGTGCCAGCGTCCGCAGGCCGGACCTCGAGTGCCCGAGAAGCCCGGCGATGGCCCGGCGTCCCGGTGACGGCAGCCAGGCGATACCGATGGCCAGGGGGAAGAGCCAGGCCAGCATGCACGGGAGCAGCCTGCCGGGAGCGGTTCCCTCCCCCGCCACCAGGAGCCAGGAAGCGGTCGGCACGCCGATGAGCAGCCAGGCCGAGAGCGAGCTGCGGGAGGCGGCGGAGAGGAGTCCCTCTCCGGCCGCCCTCCATATCCTCAGGTATCCAGGTCTTCCGGGCAGAAGAGCTCCCCCTCCTCCGGCTCGGCGCTGCGCCGGAACTGCTCGGCGAGCTCCGGCGGGGACGGCGGGAGGACCTCCAGCCGCACTAGGCTCCTGGAGTTGGCCCTGGCGATGTTGACCAGGTCCGTGACCGCCGCCGCGATGCTGCGGTGATGGAACGAGAAACCGCCCTCCTCGGCCAGCAGGTTCGTGGCCCCGGGGAGCCTGTCCAGAACGCTGCGGCTCAGCGAGGGGAAGAAGCCGACCCTCACCCTCACGAGCCCGGCGGTCGCCTGGACCAGCTCCCTGTATCCGACCACGGTCTCGATGCCCTCTCCGGTGCAGAGGGCCACGCGCTCCGTCGACGATGGTATGTACTCCACGCCAGGGGCCGAGACCACTACGGTGCATCCGCTCTCGCAGAGGTCGCTCACAAGGGGATGCACGTCGAAGGGCACCGGCCCCTCGAGCACCATCACCCTCGGCAGGGCCATGCAGGAGGCGGCGAACCTGACGCGGTAGAGGTCGTCGCTGCCCAGATCCCCCAGCCGCTCATCGGCGATGCCGCGCAGGGAGCACCACTCCAGCATCTGGGCGGTGACCTCGCGGCTCTCCCTCCGACCCAGCCCCGCGGCGGCGGCTCCCAGCGACAGATAACCGGACACGGTCATGTCCGAGCCGCCCTGCCGGCCCCCCCCGAGCGGTACGTACGCCGTCAGCTCCCTTCCCCTCCTGCTGCCGACTGGCACCATCTCCCTGCCTACCAGTACTCTGCCGGACGCAGGGGAATCCACTCCCCCGATCACTCCGACCAGATCCGGGGCCACGCTCCGCCGGTCGCCGAGCAGAACCAGGGTGGAGCTGGCGAGGAGGGCCAGGTCGACCGGCTCCATACCCTCCCTGCCCCGCAGGACGACCTCCCTGAGCCTGAGCCTTACGGACCCTCCGGCCATGTCACTCCAGCAGGTTCGAGTCGGCCAGCTCCAGGGCCCTGACCACGGCAAGCCCGTTCATGCCGGACGTCCTGGGTACTGAAGAGGTCTCGACGCATCGGAGGAACTCCTCCATCTCGCCGGCAAGGGGCTCGAAGGTGTCCAGCTTCGGCGAGACTATGTCGCCGGTCCTGTAGGAGAGCTGGTACTCCCCGAAGCTCTCCGGCTCAAGGAGCTCCACACCCTTGTCATATATCTTTATCTTCTCGTATGGCTCGGTATCGTCGTAGACCAGCATCTTGCCGCTGCCTACTATCACCGTCCTGCGGAGCTTCGAGGGGGCCAGCCAGGAGACCTGGACGTTGGCTATCGCCCCGCTGGGGAATGCGAGGTTGATGAAGGCCACGTCCGGTATCCCCTCGAGCACGTAGGCGTGGCCGAAAGCGCTCACCTCCGAGGGCTCCTCCCCCAGCCAGTAGAGTATCATGGAGAAGTCGTGGGGCGCCAGGTCCCATATGACGGAGACGTCCTTCTGGTGCAGCCCGAGGTTCACCCTGCTGGAGGTGATGAACCTGACCTCGCCCAGGTCGCCGCTCTCCAGGATGTCGCGTATCTTCACCACCGGGGGGGAGTAGAGGAAGGTGTGCCCGACCATCGTGACCAGGCCCTTCTCCTCGCCCAGCTCGACCATCTCCTCGGCCTCCGCGATGCTGGCCGCGAACGGCTTCTCCACGAAGACGTGCTTACCCGCCCGGAGCGCCTGCATCGCCAGAGGGTGATGGGAGGAGACGTCGGTGGCTATCACCACGGCGTCCACCGAGTCATCGGCTACCATGGCGTCGTAGTCCCGGGCGACCTCGACGTCCGGGTACCGGGACCTTATCCGGTCTACCCGGCCCGGCTCCCTGTCGCATATGACCAGCTTCGAGCAGCGCCTGTTGGCGTGCAGGTTCCGGAGCAGGTTCGGTCCCCAGTATCCCAGCCCGACTATCCCCGTCTTCACCATGGCTCTCCTTCCGGTTGCCCGCATTTGCTTCCGTGCCGCCAGAAGCTACAAACGGAGCGGGGCGGGGTAAAGCAGAAACCGGTGCGTCATTCCGGCGCGCCAGCCCCGTCCAGGTGCCCGCCGAGCCGGGCAGCATATCTCCATTATCCTGGTCTGCAAGTATTTATGTGTGTCGCTCCGTCGAGGGGCACCGCCCTCGATCTGGTCAGGTATATGCATCCGGAGGTGCAGGGAGGTAGAGATGAAGACGGACAGGTTTACGATACGCTCGAGGGAGGCGCTGCAGGACGCCGGGAGGCTGGCCCTGCAGGGCGGCAACCCGGAGCTGATGCCGGTCCACCTGGCCGTGCCCCTCCTCTCGGACGAGGAGGGCGTGGTGGCCGCGGTGCTGGGCGGCATGGAGGTGGATACGGAAAGGCTCACGGAGGCCCTCACCGGAAGGCTCTCCGACCTGCCGAGCGCAGAGGGCGGCTCCGAGCCGAGGATGTCCCGCTCCTTCACCAGGGTGCTCGCCGCCGCGGAGAAGGCGGCGGACCGTCTCAAGGACGACTACGTCGCCCGGGAGCACCTCTTCCTGGGGCTCCTCGACTCCGGCGGCGCTACCGCCGACATCCTGCGGGAGGCCGGCGTCGACGGCGAGGGCTTCCTTGCCGCGCTGGCCCCGGTCCGGGGCTCCAGCAGGGTGGACTCCGAGACCGCTGAGGACCGCTACCAGGCACTGGAGAAGTACACGCGGAACCTCACCCAGCTCGCGAGGCAGGAGAAGCTGGACCCGGTGATAGGCCGGGAGGACGAGATACGTCGGGTCATGCAGGTCCTCGGCAGGCGCCGCAAGAACAACCCGGTGCTGATAGGCGAGCCGGGCGTCGGCAAGACGGCGATAGTCGAGGGCATGGCCAGGCGCATGGCCGAGGAGGACGTGCCCGAGACGCTGAAAGACAAGACGGTGCTGGACCTCGACATGGGCTCGCTGGTTGCCGGGGCGAAGTTCCGGGGCGAGTTCGAGGAGAGGCTCAAGGCGGTCCTTCAGGAGATATCCGCCGCCGAGGGACGCATCATCCTGTTCATAGACGAGATGCACACCCTCGTTGGGGCCGGGGCCGCCGAGGGCGCCGTGGACGCCGCCAACATGCTGAAGCCCGCCCTGGCCAGGGGGGAGCTCCACTGCATAGGCGCAACGACCCTCGACGAGTACCGGAAGCACATAGAGAAGGACGCCGCCCTGGAGAGGCGCTTCCAGCCGGTCATGGTGACCGCGCCCAGCGTCGAGGACACGGTGAGCATCCTCCGCGGCCTGCGTGACAGGTACGAGAGCCACCACGGCATCTTCATACAGGACGACGCGCTCATAGCCGCCGCCAGGCTCTCCGACCGCTACATCACCGACCGCTTCCTCCCGGACAAGGCGATAGACCTGGTGGACGAGGCGGCCAGCAGGCTCCGCATCGAGATAGACAGCATGCCGGAGGAGCTGGACGAGATAAGAAGGCGCATCCTGCAGCTGGAGATAGAGCGCGAGGGCCTTCGCCGGGAGAAGAAGAAGCATCGGGACAGCCTGCAGGAGGTGGAGAGGCAGCTCGCCGAGCTCAGGGAGGAGAAGGACGCCCTCGAGCTGAGGTGGCGCAACGAGAAGCAGCTCATAGACAGGACCCGGGACATCTCAAGGGAGATGGAGGAGCTCCGGGGCAGGGAGAGGGTGCTCGAGCGTGAGGGGCGCCTGGAGGAGGTGGCCGAGATACGCTACGGGCGGCTCCGCGACCTGGAGGCCGAGTCGGCGGAGCTCCGGAAGAAGCTCGAGGAGCTGCAGGAGGGAGGGGCGATGCTCACGGAGGAGGTCACCCCCGAGTGCATAGCGGAGGTGGTCTCCCGCTGGACCGGCGTCCCCGTTTCGCGCCTCCTGGAGAGCGAGAGGGAGAAGCTGCTCCACCTGGAGGAGGAGCTCCGCAGGAGGGTGGTCGGCCAGGACGAGGCGGTAAGGGCAGTGTCCGAGGCGGTCAGGCGCGCCAGGGCCGGCGTCCAGGACCCGAACCGCCCCCTCGGCAGCTTCATCTTCATGGGCCCCACCGGAGTGGGCAAGACCGAGCTGGCCAGGTCCCTGGCATGGTTCCTGTTCGACGACGAGGACGCAATGGTCAGGGTGGACATGAGCGAGTTCATGGAGAGGCACGCCGTCTCCCGGCTCATCGGTGCCCCTCCCGGATACGTCGGCTACGAGGAGGGCGGCTACCTGACCGAGACCGTCAGGCGGAGACCCTACTGCGTGGTGCTCTTCGACGAGATAGAGAAGGCGCACCAGGACGTCTTCAACGTATTCCTGCAGATACTGGACGACGGAAGGCTGACCGACGGCCAGGGCAGGACCGTGGACTTCCGCAACGCCGTCATCATCATGACCAGCAACGTGGGCAGCGACTGGATAGCGGAAGCCGCCGGCTCCATGAGCCAGGAGGAGATGGACTCCAGGGCGAAGACGGAGCTCTCCCGCCACTTCAGGCCGGAGTTCCTGAACAGGGTGGACGAGACCATCGTCTTCCACTCACTGGGCCGGGAGCAGATACGGCAGATAGTGGCCATACAGCTCCGCCGCCTGGGCGGGATACTGGAGAGCGAGGGCATCGTGCTGGAGCCGACCGAGGCGGCCCTGGACCGGCTGGCCGTGCTGGGCTTCGACCCGGCCTTCGGCGCCAGGCCGCTGAAGCGGGTGATACAGAGGCACGTGCAGAACGCGCTGGCCGAGGCGGTGCTCCGGGGAGAGATATCCTCCGGCTCGGAGGTGGTGCTTGACGACCAGGACGGCGACCTCGTCCTGGTCCCCGCCTGAGCGACGCCGGGCTTTCCTTGTTTGCGTTGGTAAGTCCATTCTCCTCATCCATCGGCTATAATCGCAACAACGCTACCGGTCCGACCCGGACATAGTGGAGAGCGGCGGGGACTGGCGCCGGCGGTCGCGGGCAGGAAGGAGGGATATGCGGCTCTCGGTCAGGAGTGCCCGGCCCGGGGACATGGAGGACATTGCCGCCATATCCCGTGGGACATGGGAGGGGCGTGACTACCTGGAGCTGGTCGCCCCGGAGTGGATGGCCGCGGGTGGATTCCTCGTCGGAGAGCTGGGCGGGAGGGTGGTGGCCTGCGCCAAGGTCACCATGTTGCCCGGAGCGGTGGCCTGGCTGGAGGGCCTGAGGGTGCACCCCGACCTCAGGGGGGAGGGCTACGGCAGGCAGATATCCGGGGCCGTCCTCCGGGAGGCGCTGCGGTTGAGGGAAGAGGGCCGATGCAGCCATATCGAGTTCTCGACTTACGCCGGCAACGCCGAGAGCCGCGCGCTGGCCTCCGAGCAGGGCTTCCGGGTGGTGGAGTGGTTCCACGTACTGGGGAGGGAGGGGCCTTTCGGCGAGCCGGTGCCGCCCCCCGTACAGGCCAGGCTGCGCCGGGAGGACCTTTCGGTCTACGACGGGCACGCCCCCTGCGGGTGGAAGTACCCGCTGGCCGGAGCCGCTGACTCCATGGCGTGGCTCGGGAGGAACGCCCGTGCCTGGGAGACTTCCGGCGGTGCCAGGCTGCTCTCATCGAGGAGCAGGAACCGCATCTCACCTCTGTCTTCCGGCGCGGAAGACCCGGAGGGGTACGTCCTCGGCGCGCTTGTGCTGGCCCACTCTCTGGGCCTCGGTTACGTGGACATGATGATCCACGACTCCCACCGGACGGTCATCGAAGCGGCGCTGGCCGCCGGCTTCACCTACTGGGAGGAGCCGGGGGGCGCCAACGTACCGGTATACAGGCACGTACCCGACGGGAGCCTCCCCTGACCTCCCCGGCTCCGATGCTCGCCGTCCTGGCGGTCTATGTCGCCGCGGACATACTGCTCGAAGGACCTGCGGCCGCCGCCGCGGTGATGGCGGCCGGTGTCCTGGAGGTGGTGCTCCTGCGCATCCTCGGCCGCCGGAGGGAGCCGGCTCCCCTCGTCGAGGCGGCTGCCCTGGCCCTGCTGGTCCTCCTCTCCTGGCTGCTCGGGAGGGCCGGTTACGGCGGCAGCGCCTGGCCACTCATGGAGCTGCTGCTCGGCGGTGCGCTGGCGGTCAGCGCCCTCCGCGGCAGGCCCTGGCTGCTCTCCATGGCCGAGAGGGCCGGGTTCCCGCTGCCGGGCGGCTCCGCGATGCGCAGGGCCTCCCTTGTGCTGGGTGTGATGCTGCTGGTTCACGGGCTGTTCCTGGCGGTGATGGTGCTGCTGGATGGCTCACCGCCCCTCCTGGCCGGGATCGTATCTCTGGCGCTCCTCTACCTGGGCGCCCTGGCCTTCATCAGGAGGAGCTCCGGAAGGGGGGAGGCGGCACCGACCCTCGAGCGCGGGGGCGACTCGGAGCTGGTCCTCTTCTCACCCTCGGGAACGGAGCTGGGCCGACTGGAGTTGGACCCTGGAGCGGTATGCAGGGTAAGGGTAAGGGAGATAGCCGGCGGCGTAGATCCGCACGAGCTTCTCGGCTGCCTGGAGGAGGCGCTGCGGGGCGGGGCGCGGGTCCTCTGCGTGGAGAGCTGGCCCGCAGACCCGATGGCTCTGCGCCTCTCCGGATACCGTGAGGGGGAGAGGGGCTTCCGCAAGCCGATTGCCCCCTAGCGGCAGGCGGGACCGCTATATTCCCGGCACACGGCCGGACAGCCATTCAACGATGGAGGACCGATGCGCAGGACAGCCGGAGCTCTCGCACTCGCGACAGCCCTCATAATCCCTCTCGCTCTCTCGTGCGACGACAGCTCCAGCCCGATGTCGGTGCCGGACCCGACCCCGTCGACCCTGAGCCTGGCCCTCGGCGGCGGGAAGGCCGGCGGCAACGCCCTCTCCCTGGGCGGAGGCACCGACGCCTACTGCGTGCAGGTCTCCTGGACCGAGTGCCCCGACGCCGACTTCGCCTACTACGTCCTGTACAGGTCGCAGACGGCCGGCATCCAGGACGACCCCTCCGTCTCGGACACCAGCTTCGTCATCACGGAGATATCGGAGACGGGCCACGTCGACACCAGGGTGGAGGAGGGGAACACCTACCACTACGCCCTGCAGACCGTGAACACCGCCGACGTCGCCGCCTGGAGCAACGAGGAGTCCATCGACGTACCGGTCACGCAGCCGCCCGACCCGGCGGTGCTCTCAGGGAGCTACACCGGAAACGTCATGTGGCCCCAGAACAGCCTCTCCTGGACCGAGAACTCGCAGGAGGTCTTCTACTCCTACGTGCTCTACCGCTCGGAGGAGCCGGGCATCGAGGACGACCCCTCCTCGGCACGGGTGATGGACGTCTTCTACAGGCCCACGGAGATAGCCTACGAGGACAACGACCTTCTCGGCTCCACCACCTACCACTACGCCATCAGGACGTGGGACCAGCACGAGAGGTGCTCCTGGAGCAACGAGATAGCGGTGAGCGTCCCGGAGGTGCCGGATCTCCTCACCGTATTCTTCATAGACCCGACGGAGGGCTCCTACTCCGGCGACGCCATCCTGCTCCGCACTCCTCAGGGTCGGAGCTACCTGATAGACGGGGGCTACTGGAACGGCGGCTGGAGCTGCGGAGAGGCCAAGGTCCTTCCTCTCCTGGACAGCCTGAGCATCTCGGAGCTGGACGGCATGGTGGGGACCCATCCGCATGCCGACCACATCGGCGGCCTCATAGCTGTGCTGGACTCGATACCGGTGGGGACCGTCTGGGACTCGGGCTGGCCCTACGGGGCCTCCTGGATATACGAGGACTACCTGGAGGCCATCGTCGGGAACGGAGCCGACTACGTCACGCCCAGACGGGGGGACATGCTCGACTGGGACGACAAGCTTGCCGTCGAGACCCTCCACCCGGTGGAGCCGCTCCCCTCGAGCAACGTCAACAACTCCTCGGTGACCCTCAGGGTCACCTTCGACCAGGTCTCCTTCCTCTTCACCGGCGACCTTGAGACCAGCGGCGGCGAGAACGACATCATGGACGCGGTGGAGGACATATCGGCGGACGTGCTGAAGGTCGGTCACCACGGGTCGAACACCTCCACCTCCTCCGCGTGGCTGGAGGCGGTCGATCCCGATTACGGGGCGATCGAGGTGGGCGCCGGCAACCCCTACGGGCATCCGCACCCGACGGTGACGGCCAGGCTGGAGAGCTACGGCGTCGACATACTGAGGACCGACCTGGACGGGAGCTTCATCATAGCGACGGACGGCACCGAGATCTACGTCTGGGAGTAGCCCCCCCTCCCGGAGTCACCGTCCGGTCCTGGTGGAGTCCGCCTCGGCGCCGGTCAGGCGGCCCAGCATGCCGGACCTGCCCATCTCCTCCATGACGGCCTCGGCGACCACCCTGTTCCCCTCGCCGCTCAGGTGCTTCCCGTCGGAGGACTCGAACCTCATGCCGGTGGCCTCGTGCCTCTCGCGGAAGTAGCCGGCCATCTCCACCACCTCGATGGCGGGATAGCTCCCGTCCAGCGCCTGCAGCACCCCGAAGTCCCCCGGGGGGCCCAGCCCGCTCACTAGCGGGTCGTCCGGGTCGTAGATGCGGTACCTCGTGACCCAGTGGTCCAGTACCACCAGCATCTCCCGGCCGTCCAGCCGCACGGCCACCTTGTCCAGCAGATAGCGCGCCACCTTCTGCATCATGATGTCCTGCTCCGGCGGGGGCATCCCGGCGTTCCAGTTGTGGGGCGCGTCCAGGTGCTCGAAGAGTGGGAAGAGCCGGACCCCGACGTTGAAGACGAAGTAGCGAACCGTGGCGCTCTGCAGGAGGGTTTCGGCCAGGGCCGACCTCCTCCTGCCGGCGGGGGAGACCATGACCATGCTGTCCCCCTGGGGGACGAGATAATGGAAGGAGACCGCCCAGTCGGGCATGAAGCTCTTGTGGACCAGCTCCTGTCCAGCCAGGAGTACGTAGGCGTCCGGCCGGTAGAGGCTGTCTATCCTGTCCATCAACAGGACGTGCTGGGAGAGCGGCTGGCCGCTCCTCCCGAAGGAGTAGACCTCCACCTCCCCGCCCAGAAGCTCCCGCAGATGGCTCCCCACCTGCTCGTCTACGTCACACCTCAGACCCTCCACGCTGGAATCGCCTATGAGAGCGATGAGCGGGCGCCCCCTCTCCTCCGCCGCCATGTAGTCGAAGGCGGAGTTCCACCCCTGGTCGTTGATCCTCCAGGAGTACGTGGTGGTCGGCAGCCTGCCGTAGCTCGTATACCCGCTCCTGTCGGCCGAGGCGTCGTAGAGGAGGAAGCCGCGGGGGGTCTGCACGGAGACAGGCATCTCGCAGGATGGCAGCACCGTCCTGAACAGCAGCTCAAGGAGGAGCACAAGCCCGGCTGCGAACAGCGCAGCCCTACCTCCCCAGCGCAGGAGGCGCCTGCTCTCGCCCCCAGCCCCTCCGAAGCGCTTGCCCGTCATTGCCGCGAAAGTTCCTCCCGCTCCCCCGAGGCGGCGGTCCCGGTTCCCCCGGCGCTCTCCCCGCCTGCGAGGAGCAGGTCCAGGATGCCCCGCTCCTCCAGCTCCAGGACTATGGCCTCCGCCACGACCCTGTTGCCCTCCCCGCTCAGGTGCCTCCCGTCGGAGGACTCGAACCTCCGTCCGGTAGCCTCGTGCACATCGCGGAAGTGCCTCCTGAGGCTCACGATTCCGATGTCCCGGTAGGCTTCGTCGAGGGAGATCAGCAGAGGGAAGTCTTCAGGCACCGACTCGCCGGCTATGAACGGGCAGTCCGGCCCCTCGTATATGGCGTACCTCCATATCCAGTGGTCGAGGAACACCAGCATCCGCCTGCCTTGGAGCCTTCGACTGATCTCGTCCAGCAGGAACCTGGCTGCGGCGGGTACCGCCTCGTCCATCTGTCCGCGGGTGAGGTCGGCGTTCCAGTTGCGGGGGACGTCCACCAGCTCGAAGAGGCTGAACGGCCTTACGTTGGTGTGGAAGATGAAGTAGCGCACGAGCGCGCTCCGCATCAGGAGGTCGGCGGTCGGCGACCTCCTCCGGGTCGCCGGGTCGACGCAGTAGAAGGTGGTGTCGCCGGGGACGATGTAGTGGAACGAGACGGCCCAGTCGGGGATGAGGCTGGTGAAGACCGCCTCCTGGCCGAGGATCGCCACGTAGGCGTCCGGCGAGTAGATGGAGTCGATCCGGTCCATGAGAAGGACCATCTGGGAGAGCGGCTGCGCCCCCCTCCCGAAGGCGTACACGTCGATGTCCCCCCCCAGCATAGCACGGAGGTGGGTGGAGATGTGCCCGTCGAGCCCGGTCCTGAGGCCCTCTATGCTGGAGTCGCCTATGAGCGCAACCAGCGGTCTCTCCCTCTCCCCCGAATCCGCCGGGACGTACTCGATGGCCGAGTTCCATCCCCGGTCGTTTATCCTCCACCCGTACGTGGTGGTGGGGATGTTGCCGTAGCTGGCGTGGCCGGTCCTCGCGCAGCACGTGTCGTAGAGGAGGAACCCGTCAGGAGTCTGCACGGTGACTGGCATCTCCGCCGCCGGGAGGAAGGTCCTGAACATGAGCTCCAGCAGCAGCGCGCAGGAGAGCATCCACAGCGCCGCCCTCCCACCCCACGAGAGGACCCTCCCCAGGTCGTGCTCGATCGCAATGCGCTCCGCGTCGCTCACGACGACGGCCCCGGTCCGGCCTCCGGACGCCCCTCGGGGGCGGACCCGCCAGCCTCCACGGCCCCGGCCGGCAGCTCCCGGAGGATGCCCCGGCGCTCCATGGTCTCGACGAGCGCCTCGGCGACGACCCGGTTGCCCGCGGAGTTCAGGTGTATCCTGTCCGACGACTCGAAGCGCCGGCCGGTGGCCAGGTGGGCCCTCCTGAACCACTCGTCCAGCCTGACAACGGATACGCTGCCGCAATCCCGCCCCAGCTCCTCCAGCATCCTGTAGTCCTTGTGGACGTGCATCCCGGACACGAAGGGGGAGCTCTCCCCCTCGTAGATGCGGTACCTGGCCACGAAGTGGTCCATCGCCAGGACCAGCTCCCGTTCGCCTAGGATCTCGCTGATGCTGTCCAGGAGGAGGCTCCCGGCCAGCCTCATCCGCGCCTCCACCTCCTCCTCTGACAGCCCCTCCGCCATGTTCGGCTCGGCGTCGGTGAAGCGGATGAGGGGGAAGACGCTCGCCCTCACGTGGAACACCATGTACCTGGCGAGGGCGCTGCGCAGCGCCAGCTCCGCGCAGCCGCGCCGCTCCCAGGAGGCCGACTCCACACAGATCAGGACCGAGTCGCGGGGTACCACGTAGGAGTAGTCGTTGGGCCATGTCTCCGGCTCCACGCTTATCCTCAGCGTCTCCTGTCCGATGACGATGATGAAGACGTCCGGGGAGTAGAGGCTGTCCACCCGCTCCATCAGGAGGACCATCTGCGAGAGGGGCTGACCGCCCCTCCCGAACTCGTAGACGGCGAACCTGCCGGCCAGCAGCTCCCGGAGGGCAGAGGCGATGCTCCCGGACTGGTCGCAGGTGAGGCCCTCCACGGTGGAATCCCCGATGAGGGCGATGAGCGGGCGCTGCCTCTCATCCGGCGGCAGGAAGTCCACCGGGCTGTTCCAGCCCTGGTCGTTTATCCTCCAGCTGTAGGTGACAAGCGGCAGCCTGCCGTAGCTGCTCTCGCCGCTCCGGGGCCCCTTTGCGTCGTAGAGCAGGAAGCCGTCCGGCGTCCGTACCGACAGGGGGCGCTCGGTCGCCGGCAGGGCGAACCGGAGCAGGAGCTCCAGGAAGATGAGGCAGGTCAGCCCGAAGAGCGCGGCACGGAGGGCCCAGCCCTTCACGGCTTCCTCAGAACTGGAAGTAGATGAACTCGTGCTGGCCGAAGTTGCCCCAGAGGACCAGCACCGCCACGGCAACGTAATAGACGGCCCACCTGAGCGGCCTGGGCATGAAGTGGATGGCCAGGCCGTGCCGCCTCTCCCTCTGGAGCCACTCCACGGCGAACATCACGCCGGTGATGACCAGCGCCTCCGCGAAGTACGCCAGGCCGGGCCAGGTTCCGCCCTGCAGGGTGAACATCTTGGCGATGAAGACTCCGGAAGCGCTTATGGTGGGCGTCCTGAAGACGATCGCCGTCAGTACGACCGGGACCAGCGTCATCAGCATGGCGGCCGCCTCCCGCGGTGACGGCAGCAGCCTGCCCTTCGCCACGATGTCGTCGTACCGGGTGGTGTGGCCGGTGACCATTGTCGCCACGTAGCAGAGGCCGTGGGCGAAGCCCCAGACCACGAAGGTCAGGTTGGCGCCGTGCCAGAGGCCCGACACGGTGAAGGTGATTACGAGGTTCACCATGTGCCTGAGGCTGGAGACGCGGCTGCCGCCCAGCGGTATGTAGACGTAGTCCCTGAACCAGGAGGAGATGGAGATGTTCCAGCGGCTCCAGAACTCGGTCAGGTTCCGGGAGAAGTAGGGGTAGGCGAAGTTCCGCATCAGGTCGAAGCCGAAGAGCCTGGCCGTGCCTATGGCGATGTCCGTGTAGCCGGAGAAGTCGCAGTATATCTGCACCGAGAACATCGTGCCGCCTATGAGCAGCGACAGCCACCCCATCTCGTGGTAGGCCCCGAAGACATGGTCGACCACAAGGCCGACGTTGTCTGCTACAACCATCTTCTTCAGGAGCCCCCAGAGTATCTGCCTCATGCCGTCGCTGGCCAGCGCCGGGTCGAACCTCCTCCTGACGGTGAACTGCGGCAGCAGGTTCCTGGCCCTCTCCACAGGCCCAGCCACCAGCTGAGGGAAGAAGCTGACGAAGGCGAAGAAGGCTATGGGATCCCTCACCGGCTCCACCTTGCCCCGGTAGATGTCTATGGTGTAGCTGAGGGTCTGGAAGGTGTAGAAGCTTATCCCGACCGGGAGGATGATGCTAAGGGTGCTGACGCTGGGATGCATGCCCAGCATGCGGAGCAGGTCGGAGACCGACTCGATGAAGAAGTTGTAGTACTTGAAGTAGCCCAGGAGGCCCAGGTTGACCACGAGGCTCGCCCCGACCAGCAGCTTGCGGCGCTGGTCGTCGCCCGTGGTGGCCAGCCCCCTCCCCACCATGTAGTCGGTGAGCGAGCTGGCGAAGATGAGTATGAGGAAGCGCCAGTCCCACCATCCGTAGAAGACGTAGCTCGCCACGAGGAGGAAGAGGTTCTGGGCCTTCAGGGGGGAGCGCTGAAGGAGCCAGTAGAGGACGAAGACGACCGGCAGGAAGACGGCGAAGGCGAACGAGTTGAACAGCAATCGGAACCAGCTCTCCCTCGGGGACCTTCTCTTCAAGGAGATTATTGGAGGTTAGGATAAACTTCGATGTCCCCCTCGTCAACGTGATAACGGCCTTCCGCGAGGGTACCAGTCTCGTTGACTTCGAGGGGTCGATGGGTCATCTTCACATGCTTATTCACAATGCGCTGCGGATTCCCCGCTGCCTCATCGAAACGGGAGGTATTCCAGTGAGCGAGAACAGGGAGTACCCCTTCCCCGAGGTCGACCCGGAGATGTGCAAGGGTTGCGGTCTCTGCATCATCTCCTGTCCCAAGGACGTGCTCAGCGCCTCGGAGAAGCTCAACACCAAAGGGTTCCACTTCACGGTGTACGACGGCGAGGGCTGCATCGGCTGCGGCAACTGCTTCTACGCCTGTCCGGAGCCCTGTGCCATAACCGTCTACCTCAAGGGCTACGAGCCCGAGGAGGTGAGCTGATGCCCAGGATGCTGATGAAGGGCAACCACGCAGCCGTATACGGCGCCGTGCTGGCCGGCTGCGAAGCCTACTACGGATACCCGATAACCCCCGCTAGCGAGATCGCGGAGGCCGCCGCGACCTACTTCCCCAAGCTCGGCCGCACCTTCCTGCAGGCCGAGAGCGAGGTGGCGGCCATGAACATGGTCTACGGCGCATCCGGCGCGGGCAAGAGGGTCATGACAGCCAGCTCGGGTCCGGGGATAAGCCTGAAGCAGGAGGCCGTCTCCTACGCCGCAGGCTCGGCGCTCCCCTGCGTGATAGTCGACATAGTCAGGGGCGGCCCCGGTCTGGGCAACATCGGACCGGAGCAGAGCGACTACAACCAGGTGGTCAAGGGCGGAGGCCACGGCAACTACCGGGCCATCGTCCTGGCACCCGCCTCCTGCCAGGAGATGTGCGACCTGACGATGCTCGCCTTCGAGCTGGGCGACCGCTACCGCACGCCGGTATACGTCCTCTCCGACGGGGTCATCGGCCAGATGATGGAGGCGGTCGACCTCCCCGAGCCGGTCACCGACCTGCCTGACAAGAGCGACTGGGCGGTCATGGGGACGCCGGACACGAAGCACCTCATCAACTCCATCTACCTCGACCACGACGAGCTGGAGGAGTGGAACCGCAAGCTCCAGGAGAAGTATCGCCTCATCGAGGAGAGCGAAGTCAGGGTCGAGGAGTACATGCTGGACGACGCGGAGTACGTGGGAATAGGCTACGGCTCCTCCAGCAGGGTCATCCGCTCCGCGGTCGACATGGCGAGGAAGAAGGGCATCAGGCTCGGCATGCTCAGGCCGATAACCCTCTTCCCCTTCCCGAAGAAGGAGATAGCGGCCCTGCCCGAAAGGGGAGTCAAGGGCGTGCTCACCGTGGAGATGTCGAACGGCCAGCTGGTGGACGACGTCAACCTGGCTCTCTGCGGCAGGATGAGGTCCGACTTCCACGGCAGGATGGGCGGCAACGTTCCCTCAGCAGTGGAGATCCTGGAGAGGGTCTCCGAGCTATACGGGGTGTGATGAACATGGCGAGGAAGACAGTACTCAGGAAGCCGACCGGATTTCTGGAGGTCTACAAGCACAAGCCCGGGGCGGAGAAGGACAGGACCCACTACTGCCCCGGATGCGGCCACGGAGAGCTGCACAAGCTCATCGCCGAGGCCATGGAGGACCTGGACATAGTCGACAGGACCATCATGATGAGCCCGGTAGGCTGCAGCGTCTTCGTCTACTACTACTTCGACACCGGGCACTTCCAGGTCCCCCACGGCAGGGCTCCCGCTACGGCAACCGCCGTCTCCAGGGCCAACCCGGACTCCGTCGTGATCAGCTACCAGGGTGACGGCGACCTGGCCGCCATCGGGGGTAACAACATCCTCCAGGCGGCCAACCGGGGAGAGAACGTGGTCGTGTTCTTCGTCAACAACGCCATCTACGGGATGACCGGCGGCCAGATGGCCCCCACCACGCTGGAGGGGCAGAAGACCACCACGACCCCCTACGGCAGGGACCCGAAGACCGACGGCTACCCCATCAAGATGTGCGAGCTGATAAGCAATCTCACCGCGCCGGTCTACGTCACCAGGACTTCCCTGCACGACATCGGCAACATCCGGAAGACCAGGGCGGCGGTGCGCAAGGCGCTGCAGCTTGCCAAGGAGAAGAAGGGATTCTCGTTCGTCGAGGTGCTCAGCATGTGCCCCAGCGGCTGGAAGCTCCAGCCGGCGGACGCCCCCGCCTGGATAGTCGACCGGATGCTCGACGTATTCCCCCTGGGCGTCTACAAGGACGTGGCGGACGGGGCGGTGCCCATAGAGAGGCCGGTACCGGTCCACGAGCCCGAGGCGATACGGCAGGCGCTGGGTCTGGACGTCCCCTCGTCGGACCTGAGGAAGCACGAGGTGGAGGAGAGGTACAGCCACGTCGCCCTGAGGGTCTCCGGCTTCGGCGGCCAGGGCATAATGTCCACCGGAATCGCGCTGGCGCAGGTCGGCATGGAGTACGGCTACAACGTGAGCTGGCTCCCCTCCTACGGACCGGAGATGCGCGGCGGCACGGCGAACTGCTCCGTCAGGATACAGGACAACCCGGTGGGTGCCCCCGAGTGCACGGAGCCGACCATGGTCATCGCCATGAACCAGCCGAGCCTCGAGAAGTTCGAGAAGCTCATGGTCCCGGGCGGAGACCTCATCTACAACAGCACCCTCATAGGGATCGAGCCGTCGAGGGACGACGTGGACGTCTACCCCATCCCGATAACGAAGATGGCGGACGATCTCGGCGACACCCGGGTGCAGAGCATGGTGAGCGTCGGCTCGTTCGCCGCCATCACCGGCCTGTTCGACAGGGAAGAGGTAGCGAGGCTCATGCCGAACCTCTTCTCGGGCAAGCCGGAGAAGGTCATCGAGATGAACAAGAAGGCCGTCGCGGCCGGATTCGACTACGTCAGGAACAACTTCTAGCCGGACGGTGCTGGTCTGGGGCGGCCGACCGCGGCCGCCCCATTCCGTCAGGAGGATCCAGATGAGCGGCAGGGTTGTCGCAATCTCTCTGGCCGTGGCGCTCTCGGCGCCGTCGGCCGTTCTCGCCTACGGTTACGCCGACGCAAGGGGGACCGGTACCGGCATTCCCGGCATAAGCACCGTCTCCATGGGCTTCGGCGGCGCCAGGGCGGTGGGTCTGGGCGACGCAATGTCGGTCATGCTGAACCCCGCGGATATCTACAGGATCCCCGGTCTCTCCATCTCCTTCTCCGCCGGCTTCACAGTCGCGGGGGAGCAGGTCGAGGACACCACCGGGAGGTACAGGAGCGACTGGATCTCCCCCGCCAACCTCGCTGCCGGCCTCAAGCTCGACCTGGCGCGCTCACTAGCCGCCGCGGCCGCCGTGGGAAGGGTGTCGGACTTCTCCTTCGACGACGTCTACTACACCTTCGACCTCGACCCGGGCCCCAGCTTCGGGGAGATAATCGAGGAGCGGAACCTTCGTGTCGTCGGCGGCCTCTACGAGTCGGTCGGAGGGCTCTCATGGCGAGCGTCGGACTGGCTCACCCTCGGGGGGTCGGCCGGGCTGCGGTTCGGCGAGGTCTCCTACGACTCCACCTTCGAGGACAGACGGGAGCCTGAGAACGACGCGGAGGTGAGCTGGAAGAGGGAGGAGAGCGCACTCTGCTGGCACGCCGGCACGATAGTTCAGTTGCCGCTCGGCCGGTTCGGGGCCTCATGGGCCTCCGAGACGGACATGTACCCGGCCAGGGCCGCCTTCGGGGGAATGCTCTACACGGACGACTCCAGACAGGCCTCCTTCGGCGCGGAGGTCGAGCTGAAAGACCCCTCGGGCGACGCGGACTTCCTGGCCAGGGTCCTCGGGCAGTTCTCGCCCTCCAGCTCGCTGGCCTTCAGGGGGAGCCTGCTCTTCGGCAGCGCCGGCGGCGAGGTGGAGTCGGAGGAGCTGGGCCTGGGCCTGGGCAGCACCATAGGCCTTGGAAGGGTGAGCCTGGACGTCGGCTTCCACTGGTCTTCGAGCACGAGGGAGACACTCGCCTTCGGCTACGAGGATTACAGCCAGGTCAAGGACACCGAGTCGATGGTCTCCGTCGGCATGACCTGGAACCCCTGAGGGACTAGAGCCAGGGTCTCACCGAGAGCCGGTAGTCCTGTATCTCGCCGTCGGAGAAGAACCTCTCTATCTCCTCCTCGGCGGCCCCGACGCTGTCCGACGCATGTATCATGTTGTGTCCCGGCGACGTGGCGAAATCGCCGCGGATGGTCCCGGGAGCGGCCCCGGAAGGGTCCGTGCTGCCGACCATACGGCGGACTATCTCCACCGCGTCGTCGCACTCCAGTATCATCATCACCGAGGGACCGCTCGTTATGAAGCCGATGAGGTCGTCGTAGAACGGTTTCTCGCTCTGCTCTCCGTAGTGGACCTCCGCAGTGGCCCTGTCTATGGTGGACATCTTCATGGCGGTTATCTTGAGCCCACGCCTCTCGAACCTGGCCGTCAGCTCCCCGACCAGCTCCCTCTGGACGGCGTTCGGCTTGAGTATCACCAGAGTACGCTCCATAAGACCTCCCGTCTCCGCGTCCTCGAAGCTAACCAACCCCATGCCGGGGCGGTAGCCGCACCTCCCGGATACCCCCCGGCGGGCGGACGGTTCCGGCTCCCGTGCAGGTGCGGCGTACGTCCCCCTGCCGGCAGGTTCGCCGGCACTGGTCCCCGCCGATGCACGGGGAGTATGCTCGAAGGTGAGGCACGAAGCGGCCGCAGACAGCTGTCGGGGAGGGAAGGATGGCCAACCCGGAGCTCCGGGGAGAGCCGACGTCCGGGCTCGGGAGGAGGGACATGCTCCTCTGCGGGGTGCACGGGGCGGACCGTCGGGAGGACGCATGACGGGAAGCCCGGCACCTACACCGGCGGACATGCGGGAGCTTGTCTCGTTCCTGCCCGTCATATGCGCGGAAGGCTTCCGGCCGGTCGTCCGCTGGAGCGGGGGCGAGAAGCTGGCCGAGCGGGCCGCAACCATGTCCTTCCCCGTCTACGACGATGCGGTGGTGGCGCTTTTCCGAACGGCTTCGAGGGAATGCTGGCGCGACTGCGACTACCGGCCGGACGAGGCTCGGAGCATGCTCATGGACCGGGAGCTGGTGATGCGCGCAGACATCCGGGCCCTGAAGACCATGCTGACGTACTGCGTCAGGGGAGAGAGGTTCTGCGAGGGACACTGGGCCGCCATGATAGACCGGGGTCATATGCGCCGGTTGCTGGAGCGGGTGGCGGGGTTGCTCGGGGAGGAGGGAGCGGGATGAGGCCCGCCGGCCGCGAGGCGGTGCGGGACATGCGCCGTGCTTCTGCCGGGAGCCATCCGTGAGAGACGGCAGGAGCTTCATCCAGGGGGTAGCCTTCCTGGCGCTCGGCTGCTCCTTCATAGTCATCGGCATCGCGGTGCTGACGCCCTTCCTGGCGGTGGCCGCGGCCTTCCTGGCCCTCGGGGCTGCGAAGCTGTACGCGGGCAGGTCGGGCGG
>CAYREX010000018.1:0-60166 GCA_964423505.1 uncultured bacterium
CGAGGAGGGCGCAGCGGTCACGCATGTCTCCCTCTCGGCCGCTCCGAACCCCTTCAGCGGCTCGGTGACCATCATTGTGCCGGCACCCCGGGAGACGGGTACGGTCGAGGTCTACGACCTCTCCGGCAGGCTGGTTCGGGAGCTCCCCCTGCGAAGCTCGGGGGAGGAGACCGCCGAGGTTCTGTGGGACGGAGCCGACGGGGACGGACGACAGGTTCCGGGAGGACTGTACTTGATAAGAACGGATGAAGGTCCACGGGTGATGTGCCTGCGGATCTGAGTGCAGGCAAGGAGCGTTCGATTGAGCCGGTGCGGGTTCTACACCGGAGTACAGGGCGCAGCTGACGGAAGCTCCGGGAATATGCTCATCTCAGCCGACCGTCCCCATTCGGTAGACTACCTCGCTGGCCCAGAGAGATGGCCACTTGCGGGGAAGGGGACCACCCTTGCCCCTGAGACCGATTACCGAAGGCCTCGGGTATCCGAGTTTGCCGGCCCAGTACCTGAAGTCCCTGACGGTCCAGTACCTGACATGCTCCCGGGGATCGGAGATGTAGGTCACCGGGAATCTCCCGAAGAGGAGTCTGAGCCGGTGGGCTATATAGCCGAGATTCGGAGTGGTCACGTAGAGACCCCTGCGGTAGTGTCCCCTGAGCTTTGCGAGCAGCATCTCCGCGTTGACCACGTGCTCGGCGACCTCGAAGAGGATTATGTGGTCCCAGGTTCCTTCAAGGATTACGTCGGTCTCGGTGAGGTCGAGACGGAGGACGTCGAAGCCCATTTCGGAGACGGACTCCAGTGCGGTGGTCGATATGTCGAGACCGGTACCCCTGATTCCCCTGGCCTTCCTGAGGTACTCGAGGGTCTCACCGGTTCCGCAACCCACGTCGAGAACGGAGTCTCCTTCGTTGATGAAGCGCTCGACTCCTCGCGCCCTTCTCCTCGCCGGCTCGGTTATCACCCGCTCGCGCTGTCTCTGTCTCCAGTACTCCTCGTAGTCCTCGTCGAACTCAAGGAGGTCTTCAGGCAGGGGCATCTCGCCGAAGACCTCGCGCAGGGGTCCACGAGCCTTCTCACCGGGTCTCCTCGCATCGGCCATCCGAACCCGATTCCCTTCCGCGGCACGAACAGAGCTTGTTTGACACATGCTAACATGCTGGGTACCATGAATACGGTCGAGGTCCGGCATCCGGATGCCCCCGGTTCCCACATTACAGGCAGGGGCAGCCACGAACTCTCGATCTGGCCTGACGGGATGTGAGAGAATGACACGAAGAGAAAGCCGTCTCCCGACACTGTTTCTGCTGCTGGCACTGATACCCGGAGTAGCAGTCGCCGGCTATCTCTACGACGATTTCGAGGACAACGACATCTCCGACTGGGAGCCCAGGGCGCATGCAGCCGACTGGTGGGCGCAGAACGGCCAGGTGCATGGTACCGGGCTCTACGGAGGGGCATGCTTGCTTGTCCCGGTAGATGCCCTCGAACCGGCCATGAACTGGACTGTGCGGACCAGCGGTACTGCGCAGCATGTCGTAGGACTGAACGCGCGGCTCGACGAGTCCGATACCGGGATAGTGGCCTACGTCTCCCCGGACCACAACGTCGCCAGGATCAGGAGGTTGGTCGCCGGGAACGTCAGCACGATCTACACCTCTCTCAACTATGACTTCCCGAGTGGCGTCTGGTACGATCTCACTCTTGTGTGCGACGATGACCAGCTGACCTTCACCATCGAGTGTCCGTCCCTCGACCAGAGCTGGGTTCTCGAGGCTATCGACCAGTATCCACAGGAGGGCATCGCCGGGCTGCACATGGGAGATGAGCCGTACGCCATGTGGGAATGGTTCGAGGCAGGCTCCGGGCCGGGGGGCGGTGATGTCGCCCCGTCCTGGATGACCGTGGACGACGACGCCGAGGGCGAGTCCGACGGCGACGACGACCGGGCGTTCGAGGCCGGCGAGGAGATAGAGCTGGACATCGAGCTGGCGAACGGCACGGACGAGGACCTGACCGGGGCATTCGCGGTGCTCCAGTCCCTGCATCCTGACCTCTCGGTGACCGACAACTACGAGGACTACGGCACCATACCCGCCGGCGGCTCCGCCTGGTGCCTGGATGACTTCGGGGTGCTGGCCGCAGCCGGCGCCGTGGAGGGGGAGGTCTACCCGTTCAGCCTGACGCTCTTCGCCGACGGAGGCTTCGAGAGCTCCATCGAGCTGGAGCTGCCGCTTGGCTCCGGGATGTCGGACGATATGGAGGACGCCGGCTCATGGGAGTGCATCCCCCTCGAGGCGGGCTGGGGCAGCGACTGGCACTGGTCCACGCAGCGCAACCACACCTCCGGCGGCTCCGCCAGCATGAAGTGCGGGTCCATGGGCAGCGGCGACTACGACGACCATCTCTACTGCGCCCTCGTATCCCCCTGGTTCAACGCCCCCCGCTACAGCACGCTGGAGTTCTGGTACTGGATGGACGCGCAGCTCGAGCTGGCCGAGTCGGAGAACGCCATGGACGGAGGCATCGTGCAGGTGGGGCAGTACGGCACCTGGCATACGCTCACCCCGTCGGGCGGCTACCCGTACACGATACCGACCGGCACCACGGGGCCGTTCGAGCCTGGTACGGGCGTCTTCTCCGGCATCCAGGGCTGGACCTGGAGACGGATAGCTCTCTCCTCGGCCTACGCGGGCCCCCTCCGTGTCAGGTTCGTCTTCGGCTCCGACGATTCCGGGAACCGCGAGGGCTGGTACGTAGACGACGTGGCCGTGGACCTCCCCACGGGAATCGGCGAGGAGGGCGCAGCGGTCACGCATGTCTCCCTCTCGGCCGCTCCGAACCCCTTCGGCGGCTCGGTGAGCTTCTACGTGACCTCGCCGTCTGCTTCGGGCAGCATCGAGGTGTTCGACCTCTCCGGCAGGCTGGTTCGGGAGCTGCCGTTCCGGCTCACGGAAGGCGGTGCGGCCTCCGTGGTGTGGGACGGCATGACGCAGGACGGCGCACCCGCACCGTCAGGCGTCTACCTGGCGCGTCTGGCCGGGACGGGGAGCGGCTCGTTGAGGCTGGTCAGGACCCGCTGAGGGATTAGGTTCAGGCAGTAGCGTCTGCTCCGGAGCCCGGGGCAGGGTTTTCTGCATGCCATGGGAGGACGGATGACCAGGAGCGGCAAGGTGCTGGAGAGGCGGGGAGACGAGGTGCTGGTCACCCTGACCGGCGGGGAGGAGTGCTCCGGCTGCGGAGCGAGGCACTCCTGCCACGCCATCACCGGAGGGAAGCCCCGCGAGCGCAGGACCTGGATGCAGAACACCGTGGACGCCTCGCCGGGAGACCTTGTGGAGCTGGAGCTTGCCCCCTCGACCTCGCTTACCATCATCTCGACCACGTTCCTGCTGCCCGTGCTGGCCCTGGCCGTGGGCTACATGGTCACCACCGGCACGGATCTCAGCAGGGCCCTGGGGGCGGGGATAGGCCTGGTGGTCGGGATACTGCTGGCAGTGCTGTTCAACAGGAGGATGCTCTCCAGGGGCAGGGACTACGGACTGAAGATAGTGAGGAAGATGCACGAGCCGCCCGAGTGCGGGGGAGAGGGAGGCGCAGAGAGCGGAACTGGAGGCTCGGATGTTCGATGACATGAGGGAGCTGGCCGCGAGGGTCGCGGAGCAGCTGGAGTCCAGGGGGGCCGACTACGGCGACGCCAGGGTGGAGAGCATCGACAAGGAGGTGCTCACCTACAGGAAGGAGCGCCTGGCCGGCGCCGACCTGGAGTCGAGCGAAGGAGTGGGCATCCGGGCCCTGATAGACGGCTGCTGGGGCTTCGCCTCCTGCACGGGCATGCGCCGGGAAGACGTCGAGCGGGCGGTGGACAGGGCCGTCGAGGTGGCCGGCAGCGCCTCGGCCGCGGTGGGCGGAGACGTCCGCCTCTCCGAGGAGGAGCCGCAGAGCGGCCACTACGAGGGCCCCTGCGACAGGGACCCGTTCGAGGTGCCCAGATCGGAGAAGCTGGACCTGCTGGTCCGGGCCTCCGAGGCCATGAACGCCTCGCCCCTCATCTCGATGAGCTGGGCGCAGCTCTTCTTCGAGAGGCGCAGGAGGGTCATCGCCAGCACCGAGGGAACCCTGGTCTCCTCCGACCTGGTCTTCACCCAGCCGTACCTGCAGGCCTTCGCGGTGGAGGGCGGCGACATGCAGAGCCGCTCTCTGCAGGACGGGGCGCGCATCGCCGGCTGGGAGTGGGTCGACGAGCTCGACCTTGCCTCCTGGGGCGAGAGGGCCAGGGAGGAGGCCATCATGAAGGTCAAGGCCGAGGAGGGCCCCTCCGGCGAGATGGACCTGGTGCTGGACGGCCTCCACCTCAGCCTGACCATGCACGAGTCGGTGGGGCATCCCACCGAGAGCGACAGGCTGCTCGGCTGGGAGGCCAACATGGCGGGCAGGACCTTCCTGGAGATGGGTGACCAGGGGAGCCGAAGGTACGGCTCCGACCTGGTGAGCTTCCAGGCGGACAACACGCTGCCCTACGGCGTGGCCAGCTGGGGCTGGGACGACGACGGCGTGCCCGGCCGCAAGTGGTACACGGTCAGGAACGGCATCTTCCAGCGGTTCGGTACGGTCCGTGAGACGGCGCCGCTGGTCGGCGCCGACGGCAGCACCGGGTGCTGCAGGGCCATGGACTTCTCCTGCTTCCCCATCAACCGCCAGCCGAACTTCTACCTGCTGCCCGGCGAGGAGGAATGCACGCCGGAGGACCTCATCTCCGGGGTGGACAGGGGGGTCTACATCGAGGGCAGGGGCTCCTTCAGCATCGACCAGAGGAGGGTCAACTTCCAGTTCGGGGGAGACCTCTTCTGGATGATAGAGAACGGGAAGCGGACGAAGCCGCTGAAGAAGGTCATCTACAGGTCGAAGACCACCGACTTCTGGGGCAGCTGCGACGGCATGGCGGACGAGAGGTACTTCAGGACCATGGGGCTGCTCACCTGCGGGAAGGGCGAGCCGATGCAGGCCGCGAGGATGACGCACGGCGCAAGCGTCTCCAGGTTCCGGGGCATAGAGGTCGGAGGTGGTGCCTGATGACCAGGGAAGAGATGCTGGAGCACGTATCGGCGATGCTGGACCGCCTCACCGTCCCCGACGCGGTGGTGAGCCTGTCCGAGCAGAGGGACTCGTTCGTGCGGTTCGGCCAGAACCGCATAACCCAGAACATGGACACGTTCAAGCGGGTTCTCACGCTGCACGTGGGCGACGGCGAGAGGCAGGCCGCCTACAGGACCAGGAGGGTCGACCCCGGCTCCTTCGACGAGACCGCCGGGAAGGCCATCGATCTGCTGGAGTCGGCCTCGCCCGACCCGGAGTACGTCCCGGTGGTGCCCGGCGGGCAGGTCTACCCGATAGTACGCGACTGGGACGAAGCAACCGCCGAGGCCGGGCCGGACGGCAGGACAGGTGCGGCGGGCGCGGCCATAGGCAAGGCCCGGGGCGAAGGCATGGAGGCATCGGGCATCACCGGCTCCACCTGGTCGAAGGAGGCGCTGGGCACGTCCAGCGGCAACCTGGCCTTCCACAGGAGCACCAGGGCATACTTCAACCTCACCATGGACCGCTCGGACGGCTCCAGCTACAGGGCTCTCAGCTCCACCGACTGGGCCGGCCTGCCCGTGGACGAGACGGTGGATGCCGTGGCGGAGGAGACGGCCCGGGCCGAGGGCGCGGTCGACCTGGAGCCCGGGGAGTACAGGCTGCTCCTCGAGCCGCAGGCCGTGGCGGACCTCTATCCCTACATCGCCTGGTCTCTCGACGCCAGGCAGGCGGACGAGGGGCTCACCGTCTTCTCCGAGCGGGCGGGAGAGAGGGTCATGTCCCCCGAGCTGAACATGAGCAGCGTGGTCGACGGCGCGGTGAAGGGCGTGCCCTTCAACGACGAGGGGCTCGCCGCGAGGGACGTCACCTGGGTCGATTCAGGTGTGCTGACCAACCAGCCCTGCGACAGGTGGTGGGCGTCCGATACCGGACGGGAGCCGCTGTTCATCCCGGGCACGCTCTGCATCGAGGTGGAGGGCGGCAGCGGCGGCATCCCCGACCTGGCGGCCGGGGTCGAGGGGAGGGCGCTGCTCTTCCGGCGCTTCTGGTACATACGCTTCGTCGACCAGAAGGAGCTGAGCCTGACCGGCATGACCCGCGACGGCGTCTTCCTGGTCGAGGACGGCAGGGTGAAGGGGCCGGTGCGGGACTTCCGCTGGAACTGGAAGCCGCTGGACCTCTTCTCCCGGATCGAGGCGGCGGGGGAGCCGGTCCGCAAGGGGCAGCTTCTCGTGCCTCCGATGCTGGTGGGACCGACGCCCCTTTCGTGAGCGAGTGCGGCGAGGGGCGCTACAGGTTCCTGGAGCATACGGCCGACGCCAAGCTGGTAGGCTACGGAGAGACCCTCGAGGAGGCCTTCGAAGGCGCGGCGCTTGGCACTGCGTCGGTCTCGTACAACACCTCCGCCATCGGCAGGGGGGAGACCGAGGAGGTCTCCCTCACCGCCCCCGACCTCCAGCGGCTCCTCTGCCTCTTCCTCGAGGAGGTCGTCTTCCTCTTCGAGACCCGCTCTTTCATGCTCTCCCGGGTCGAGGGCCTGTCGATAGAAGAGGGGGCCGGAGGCTTCTCCCTCCGGGGCGACCTGGTCGGCGATGTCGGGAGGCGTGACGTGGAGGTGCACGGCGGCGTGAAGGCGGTGACCTACGACGAGATGGAGATAGGGATGCGGGAGGGCAGGCACTTCGTGCAGGTGGTGCTGGACGTATGAGCGGGAGCGCCGCGTCCAGGCTGCGCAGGGTCGGAGAGCTCGCGTGGGAGATCCCCGCCCGGGGCCCCATGCACGTGCCGGCAAGGGTCTACGCATCCCCGGGACTGATCGAGGGCATGAAGGGTGACAGGGCGCTGGAGCAGGCCTGCGACGTCGCCGGCCTTCCGGGGATACTGCGGGCCTCCCTGGTGATGCCGGACGCGCACCAGGGCTACGGATTCCCCATCGGCGGCGTGGCCGCCTTCGACCCGGGCAGCGGCGTGATATCCCCGGGAGGGGTCGGCTACGACATCAACTGCGGGGTAAGGCTGCTGGTCTCCGACTTCGCTGCCGGGCAGGCGCGTGGACGGCTGAGGCGGTTGCTGGATGCGATCCGGGGAAGGGTCCCCACCGGGACCGGACGCGGTTGCGGCGTGAGGCTCGACCGTGCCGACCTGGAGGCGGTCTGCGCAGGCGGAGCCCGGTGGGCGGTGGAGAACGGGCTCGGAACGCCGGAGGACCTGGAGAGGACCGAGGACGGCGGATGCCTGGCCGGAGCCGACCCGTCGGAGCTCTCGCGGCGCGCCGTCGAGAGGGGAGAGGGGCAGCTCGGCTCCCTCGGGAGCGGCAACCACTTCCTGGAGCTGCAGGTGGTGGAGGAGGTCATGGACGGCGAGGCCGCGGAGGCCTTCGGCGCCGGGGCCGGGCGTCTGGCGGTGATGATACACTGCGGCAGCAGGGGGCTGGGTCACCAGGTGGCATCGGATTACGTGAGGATGATGGCGGACGAGCCGCAGACCCGCGGCGCGGGCAGGCAGCTGGCCTGCGCCCCTCTGCGCTCCCCCATGGGCGAGTCGTACTATGCGGCCATGTGCGCCGCCGCCAACTACGCCTTCGCGAACCGTCAGGTGATAGCCGCCCGGGTGAGGGAGGCCGTCCTGGAGGTACTCGGCGGGAGCTGCGACCTCCGGCAGGTCTACGACGTCTGCCACAATGTGGCGAAGATGGAGGTGCACGGAACGCCGGACGGCGAGAGGGAGGTCTGCGTCCACCGGAAGGGTGCGACAAGGAGCTTCGGGCCGGGCAGGCCGGGGGTGCCGGAGGACTGCAGGGCGGTGGGTCAACCGGTGCTGCTGCCCGGCAGCATGGGGACCGCCACCTACCTGATGGCCGGTACCCGGGAGTCGGAGGGCGCCTCGTTCGGCTCGGCTCCACACGGAGCAGGCAGGGTGATGTCCCGCTCCAGGGCGCGGAAGGCCTTTCCGGCGGGGGAGGTCCGGAGCAGCCTGGCCTCCATGGGCGTGGAGCTGGTGGCGGCGAGCGGGAAGGGCGTCTCCGAGGAGGCTTCGGGCGCCTACAAGGACATCGAGGAGGTCGTGGCCGTCTCCGCGGCCACAGGCCTCGCAAGGCCTGTGGCCCGACTGGTCCCCCTGGGGGTCATCAAGGGGTAGCCGGAGATTCGTGCCACCCGGGAGATCGACCCGCCCACCCGACTCTGAGAGGAGTGACCGGGAGCACCCCTCGGGTGGGTGGCACGGATACCGTGGGGGTCACCAGAGGAAGCGGACGCCCCAGAAGCTCCTGCCGGCGAGTGAGCGGAAGGGCTGCGTGTCGCTGAGGTAGTCGGTCAGGTACGCCTCGAACGCGCCGAAGGGCGCCTCGTAGTGGGTGTAGAGCTCCATCCACTGCCTGTTGGTCACGTCGCCGCTCTCGTGGAAGTAGAGGTCGAGGTGGTAGCGCAGCCCGGCCGTCCAGTCCCTGAAGCCGACGCCCCTCAGGTCCGTCTCGCCGTGCATCGACCAGTCGAAGTCGTGACCCTGCTGGAAGGAGGGGCCGGTTGGCGTGTAGACGCCCAGGCTCAGCCAGCCGTCCGGCCAGCCGGAGGGGAGAGGCTCGAAGCCCTCGGAGAACTCGGGGGGCGGGTCCTCGAGGACGACCCCCAGCTTCAGGTTGTTCATGTACTCGGAGAGGGTGTCCGACTGGTCGATGTTGTGGAAGCACTCGTGGTCGGAGTAGAGCCTGAGGAGGACCGGCTCCAGCCTGTAGCCGAACTGCGTGGAGAGCCGCCAGTGCCCGCCGTAGAGGTTGAAGAGCATCACCGGGTTGTTCCAGTTCACGCCCATGAACGTGTCGAACTGGTGGCCGATGCCCCAGGAGAAGTCACCGATGCGCAGGACCGTTATGTCGACGCCGATGCTGCCGAAGATGTAGTGGGCGATGTCCTGCTGGAAGAAGCTGTGGGCGTCCAGCATCCCGTCGGTCTCCATGGGGAACTCCAGCGGGGCGATCAGCAGGGCCAGCGCCAGTAGCGAGGTCGAAGCCATGGCCGCCTCTCAGTCCGCTGCAAGACCGAGCAGGTCGACCTCGGTCTCTCCTCCGGCCTCCATCGCCCGGGAGAGCGCCTTCGCGAGCCTCGGCTCCGGTAGGGCCCCCTCCGCATAGAGACGGTCGTTGACCACCGTCCTGGGGACTCCCTGGAC
Organism: uncultured bacterium; assembly: GCA_964423505.1. Taxonomy (GTDB): domain Bacteria; phylum Fermentibacterota; class Fermentibacteria; order Fermentibacterales; family JCC-6; genus CAYREX01. The sequence goes on from CAYREX010000018.1 coordinate 9,244, forward strand.
CCGGTAGCGGGCCGATATCTCCGGGAACTCCTGCGCCTCGTAGACCGACGCCCTGACGTGCTCGGAGTACCTGGCCATCCTGGTGGCCAGGACGGCCGAGGCGGGGCAGTAGGGACACTCGGGCGTGACGAAGACCTTCATCTCCAGGTCCTCCTCCAGCCGGTCCAGGAAGCTCCTCATCTCCTCCCCGAGCGGCTCCTCCTCGCCGCCCGCGTCCACTATGCAGGTCAGGAGGGAGGTGAACTCGTATCCCGAGGGGGTGCCGACGAAACGGACCCGGCCGTGGCCCTCCGCGGAGACGATGATGGTGGGGACGGCGTCGACGTCCATCTCCGCCGCCTTCTCCCCGTCGGTCTCCGGGTTGTGCATCCGGACCCGGAGCCTGTCGGAGAGCGTGTCCAGCTCCCTCAGTATCTTCTCCGTATCGGGGCAGGTGGGGCAGTCGATGGTCCTGGTGAAGACGTCTATGCGCACGTTCCGGACCAGCGCCCCGAATATCCTGGTGACCTCTTTCGCGTCCTTGTCAGAGAGCATTGCCATGCAGGTGGACCTCCGTGGTCATCAGCGCTGGAGCAGCTCGAAGGCGGCTGTTGCCGCCCTTGCGCCGTCAGCGGCTGCGGTGATTATCTGCCGGAGGGGATTGTCGGTCACGTCTCCGGCCGCGAAGACCCGCTCGTCCGAGGTCCTCACGATGTCATCGGTCCTCACCGTACCGTCCTCGTTGAGGGCCACGAGACCTTCGAACGGCCCGGTGGCCGGCTTCCTGCCGACGTATATGAAGACGCCGTCGACCGGCAGCTCCCTCTCGCCCTCCGGGGTGTCCAGTACGACGGAGCCTACGCCGTCACCCTCCGGCGTACCCCTTATCTCCCTCAGGGTAGAGCTCCAGGCGATGCTGCAGTTCCCGCAACTCTCGAATCGGCGCGCCACGACCGGCTCGGCCCGCAGGGCGTCCCTCCTGTGGACCAGCGTCACCTCCGAGGCGAAACCGGCCAGGTGGAGGCCCTCCTTCACGGCGCTGTCGCCTCCGCCCACCACCAGAACCCGCTGCCCCTTGAAGAAGGGGGCGTCGCAGGTGGCGCAGTAGCTCACGCCCCTGCCGTAGAACCTGTCCTCTCCGGGGACGCCCAGCTTCCGGGGGGCTGCTCCGGTGGCGATTATCAGGCTCCTGCAGAGGATCTCGCCGGAGTCCGTCTTCAGCCGCAGCCTGCCGTCCTCGGCCGCCGAGGCCCCGGCTACGCTCTCCTGTCGGAGCTCCGCGCCCCACCTGACGGCCTGCTCCCTCATCGTCGAGGCCAGCTCCCCGCCGCTCACGGTATCGTAGCCCGGGAAGTTCTCGACAAGAGCGGTCATGGCCGCCTGACCGCCCGGCTGGTAGCTCTCCAGCACCAGGTGGTCTATGCCGTAGCGTCCGGCGTAGATGGATGCCGAGAGGGCTGCCGGTCCGCCGCCGGCGATGACAAGGTCCCTCTCCCCGTCCTCTACTCCCGAGCCGCCGACGAGCCCGGTGCGCAGGCTCAGCTCCACGGTCGCTACCCGAGGTGCTTGGAGACGAGACCCTCCAGGTGGCTCTCCAGGTCTCCCTTGTCGCGGAATCCGACCATCCGGTCGATCTCCTCGCCGTCATGGAAGACGATGAGGGTGGGGACCCCGCGTATGCCGAAGCGGGAGGACTCCGCCTGGCTCTCGTCGACGTCGACGCTGTAGAAGCTGACCTTGCCCTCCATGCTCTCGGATACCTTCTCCAGCACCGGCTCTATCATCTTGCAGGGTCCGCACCAGGTCGCGCCGAAATCGATGAGGCTGAGGGCCTCCTTCTCCTTCGTTACCTCGGCTATCTGGCTGCCAGCTATCCTCCTGACGGGCATGGTGCCCTCCTTTCTGGTTCTGCCGGTCCTAGAAGCATGTTGCATGCCACGCCCCCGCTGCAAGTGAACCTCCCTGCGGAGCAACCGGATGTGGCTTTGCTGCCTGCTGGCGGGCCGCTCCCCGAAGCTGCCGCCGGGCATATTGGCGCTACGGTCTTGCCCCCCGCTGCGCCGGTGGCATATTGCCCGCGGGAGGTGCTGAATGCTTACTCTGCCGCTGCTCCTGCTCTCGATATCGCTCTCCGCCCGGGCGACCGGACTGCCGGGTACCCTGCTGGACGCTGTCCCCTCCGGGGAGGGGGGGGCGTGGGCGGCCCTGCTCGGGGAGGCTCCCTCGACGCTCCCGGGGGAGGGGGTGCCCGTCCTGCTCTGCCCGGTCCTCCCGGACGGGGAGGTGCTGCCTCCGGAGACCCTCGGCGTTGTGAGGTCCGACGCCGGCTCCTGCAGGCTGGCCCCCCTCCCGGGCGGCGGGGTGGCAGCCGCAGTGGAGGTGGGGCTCGGGTACACCGCCGTCAGGCTGGTCCGGCTTGAGCCGGACCTCTCCGTCTCGTGGGAGGTCCTGCAGGACTCGCTCTGCTACGACGCCCCCTTCGCGCTGGAGTACCTCGAGGACGGCTCTCTGCTGCTGGGATGGGACTCCTGGTCCGGCTCCCGCGGCCTCTGGGTACTGCGGGCCGGGCCGGACGGGGAGGTCTCGTGGCGCGCCTTCGCGCTGCCTACCATGCACCCGATGACCTGCATGCTGTGGCCCGCTCCGGACGGTGGGTGCCTGGTCCTCGGGCATCCGGCTGCCTGCTACGACACCGTAGCCGTCAGGCTGGACGGCTCGGGCAGAAGGGTCGACGCCTGGACGGCCGACGGCCTCGGGCTCCCGACCATGAGCGAGCCGGTAGCCGCCACCGTCTCCGGAGGGGTAATCATCTCCACCTGGCTGTCAGAGGGGGAGGAGGGCGGGAGCGAGCTGCTGGCGGTCACCATGCTGGAGGGCGGCCGCTCCGGCTCCTCCCGCTTGATCCCGCTGCCGGAGGGTCTTTCGGTCGAGTCGGTGTACGGGGCGCCGGGCGGTCTGCTGATCGCGCTCGGGACCGACGGTGCCGGCCGTGGAGCGGTCGCCCTGGAAAAGCCGGGGGGCGGATGGGCGACCATGCACGCCGGCGGTGACATCCTGCCGCGCACTGCCTCCGTCGGCGACGGCGTGCTGGTGGTGGGCGGCGAGACCGGGGAGGGAGGAGCCGGCCTGGTCGGCCTGCTGGAGGACGGCTCCGCAGCCTTCCGGGCCGGGGCTCAGTAGGCGCCGCGCCGGCTGAGTATGGCCGGTACGGTAAGCAGGAGCAGGGAGACGTCCATCCATATGGACCAGTTGTCGACGTAGTAGAGGTCCAGCTTGACCATCTCGTTGAAGGTCAGGCTGCTCCTGCCGGATATCTGCCATACCCCGGTTATGCCCGGAACGGTCTGAAGGCGCTTCATCTGTCGCTCCGAGTACTCGCTGACCTCCTCGGGGAGCGGCGGCCGGGGGCCGACGAGGCTCATGCTGCCGGTGATGACGTTCAGCAGCTGCGGGAGCTCGTCCAGGCTCCATCGTCTCAGTATCCTGCCGACCCCGGTGACCCTCGGGTCGGACCGCATCTTGAAGAGCGGCCCGCTGGACTCGTTCAGACCGAGCAGCTCCTTCTTCTCCCTGTCGGCACCCCTGCGCATCGACCTGAACTTCACCATCCGGAAGCGTCTGTTGTCCCTGCCCAGCCGGGTCTGCAGGTAGAAGACGGGGAAGCCGGAGTCCACGACTATGCAGATCGAGACGACCAGCCCGAGCGGCAGCAGCAGGACGAAGGCGGGAACGGCCACCGCCAGGTCCATGGCCCTCTTCAGCAGCCTCCTGCTCCCCGAGAGGGGGGGAGGGGCCGACTCTATCATCGTGGTGCCGCCGAGGTGGACTATCCTGGTCGTGAGGCTCACCAGGTCGAAGACGTCTGCGGCCAGCTTGTACTGGATGCCCTCCTGCTCGCACCTGTAGATGATGGCCGCGGTGCTCTCCCGGGTGAGTCCCCTCTCTGTGATTATCAGCTCGTCCACCCCCAGCTCATCCATCCGACCGAACATGGGGGCCAGGCCGTCCGCTCCCCCTTCGGTGTCAGGGGCCCCTCCGCCCGGTACCGAGCCGAACCTGGCGACCACCTCGTAGGGGACGGTGGCCCTCGTCCTCATGAACTCCGCCACCTCCTCCGTCTCCCTGCCGCTGCCCAGGAGGGCGACCCGCGTGGCCCTGCCCCTCCTGAGAGCGATGCTCCGGGAGAGCCTGTGGAAGAGCCAGTGCCAGCAGGCGACCGAGAGCGATGCCGCCGGGAAGGCGAAGACGAGCACGAACCTGGAGAAGAGCAGCTGCCGAGTGGCGAACGTGAAGGCGAAGGTGACGAGCACCGCCATGAACGACGAACGCAGTATCCAGGCCAGCTCCTCTATCTGGGCCAGCCCGTAGACCTCCCTGTAGACGCCGAAGGCCTGGAGCATGAGCACCTCGATGAGACCCATGACCGCTCCGGAGATGACGTACTGCCATATGTCCAGCCGGAACCCGCCGGGGAGCCCCAGCTGTCCTTCCAGCACGCCCGCCAGCAGGAAGTGCCTTACCCAGAACCCCAGCAGGAAGACGCCTATCACCAGCACCAGGTCGCCCAGAGGGAGCAGCACCGCCGAGCCGGGAGTCCTCCTCCTCACCTGCCCACCACCCTGGAGGACGGGCCGAAGAGGGCGGAGGGATGGTCGCGGAAGAACCTGAGCATGCTGCGGAGGTGGACCAGCGTGGTCCTGCCGGGCAGACCGGCGCTGGCGCGCCTGCATACGTGCATGACCGAGGCCGAGGGGACGTACCAGACCTCGGAGCCGGACCGCCAGGCCCGCACGCAGAGCTCCACATCCTCGAAGTAGAGAAAGTAGCGCTCGGACATCAGGCCGAACCTGGAGCGGCCGGAGGCGGTGACCCAGAGCGCCGCGCCGACCAGCCAGTCCGCCCTGGCGGGCCCCTCTCCGGATACCGGGTGCATGTGACGCCGGAGCCTGCCCCGGAACGGCCGGAGCCTGCCGAGGAAGGTCCTCCGGAGCGCGACGTCCAGGAGGGAGGGGACCGTCCTGGCGCTGGACTGCACACGGCCGTGGCCGTCCAGCATCCTCGGGCCCAGCACCCCCGCATCGGGGTGGTCGGCCTCGAAGCGGGCCAGCTCGCGGAGAGATCCGGGAAGGACCGTGGCGTCGGGGTTCAGGAAGAGGATGCTCCCGGAGGAGGTGCGGGAGGCGCCCAGGTTGTTGGCCCCGGCGAGACCGAGGTTCCGCTCAGAGCGGATGAGCCGGACGCCCGGCCTCGAGGCGGCCAGGGCGGCGGAGTCGTCCCGCGAGGCGTTGTCCACCACCACCACCTCGGCCGGGGAGTCGTCCTCCTCCCTGCCGAGCAGCGAGTCCAGGGATTCGCCGATCGTTCCCGCGCTGTTGTAGGTGGTGACGACCACCGCCAGGTCCAGGGTCATGTGCTGAATAATAAGAGGGAGGGGGGGGACGGGGAGAGCCCCCGTCCCCGAGCCCCCGGGTGTCTAAGAAACGCTGTCCTTGAGGCCCTTGCCTGCCTTGAAGTGCGGTACGGTCTTGGCGGGGTAGGTCATCTTCTCCTTCGTCATGGGATTGATGCCCTCCCGCGCGGACCGCTGCTTCACGGAGAATGTGCCGAAGCCAACCAGGCTGACCTTCGAGCCGTCAGACAGGCTCTTCTTGATGCCTTCGAGGAAGGCGTCTACCGCGACGCCGGCCTGCTTCTTGGTGATGTCCGCCTCGGATGCCACGTGCGCTACGAGGTCCTTTTTAGTCACTTGATCACCCCCTTTCCCTCGCTGTTGTTCAAGTGTAGGAGGCGATTGATGGATTGTCAAGCCCCCGGGCCACTCGTATTCACGCGCGATTACCGCGCTGCTGCGCATCTCCGGGGGGCTCCGCCCCCTCTTCTCCCGGTTTATTCTGTAAAGTTATGATAGTTTTATGTATATCTCAGGCTCTATATCAGAAATTACTGACGTGCTGCTCTACCTTGATATCGGGGAGGTCCTTTATGTTGATCCTGAAGTAGAACCCGCTGTCCACGCCCGATACCTGCCTCTCGAAGACCGCCTCCCAGCAGTGCAGGTCCCTCCGGAGGCCGTAGGACTGGCTGATGAACCCCCCCTCGATGATGTCGTAGTAGGCGTTGTAGTCCACCGACCAGCCCGGCGTGACATCGAGGGAGGTGCCGAGCCTGAGCTTGCTCGTGTCGTCGTCGCCGTCCAGGCCGAGACGGTAGTAGTGGCTCAGGGTCAGCCTGACCGGGAGACCGCGGGAGACGCTCCCCGTGTCGGGGAGGAGGGTCCTGTCGAAACCGGAGAGCCGCAGTGAGGTGGATATCGACATGCTCTGCAGCCCCTCGCCGTACAGGTCGTACGAGCCGTTGGCGCGGACGCTGAAGTCCGTTACGGGTGACAGCTCGAGCGAGGCGGAGAGGGGCGAGAAGGGGGCCTCGCCCCCCTCGAGGTCAACCGAGGTCGACAGCGTCAGGACGGCTATCTCGAAACGTTCGATGTTGGAGCCGCTCACCCTCTTGCCCTCCAGCCTGTTCAGGAGCGAGAGGGAGAGGGTCCTTCCGGGGGCCGGCAGGCCGAAGCCGGAGAAGGAGTAGTAGCGGAGGGCGGCGGAGTCGGCGTCCACGAATCCCCTGTCGTCCAGGAGCCTGTCCGGGGAGATGGTGAGGGTGGCCGAGGGCGTGATGGTGTGACGGAGCGCCTGGAGGCCGAGCATGCCGGTGCCGAAGACGCCGTAGAGGTCCGTGGAGAGGGAGACGGAGCCCCTCCCGTAGAGCCACCAGGGATACTCGTCGCCGGTGGTGTCCCTGTCGTAGACGGTTCCGGTGAGGTCGACCGACGGGGAGAAGGAGAGGATGCCCCAGAGCCGGCTGGAGCCGGAGAGCTGGAGCTGCCCCCTGAGACCGGAATGGGTTGTCCTCGAGTCCTCCCGCTCTTCGTCGGTGGAGAGGTAACGCAGCCTGCCGCTCCAGTAGAGGGAGTGCCAGGGCCTGATCATGGAGGGGTCGGCCGGCGTCTCGAAGAGCGGGGTGGAGGGCAGTGTAACCCGGATGTCGGGCAGCTCCTGGGTCGACTCGAGCTGGTCCGGTATGGTGTCCGGGTCGACGTCCAGGTACTGGGTCCTGTCGAGCGTGGCCTGGAGGCTGGCCCTGCCTATGTAGCGGCTCACGCTCAGCCATGACCTGGCCTCGCCGGTCATCCTGTCCTCCGGGGTCTGCTGTGTCTCCTCCAGGTACGACCTGTCGCTGAGGAACTCCCCCTGCACGCGGACGGACGTGCCGTCGGGGAACTCGTGCAGGTGCCTGGCCATGACCATCCACCTGTCCCTCTTGTCCTCGAACTCCCTCCGCCACTCCGTCTCGACCTGTCCGTGGTGGACGTAGCGCAGCCTGTGGCGCTCCCTGGCCCCGAGGACGAACCTGGTCTTCTCCATGATGTCCCCGTGGATGTAGAGGTCGGCGTAGTCCGAGAAGACGAAGTAGTATCCGACGTCCCTGAGGTACCTGCCGTCCCTGGATGTCTCCCCTATCTTGGGGATGGTGAAGCCGGGGCTCCGGCCCCGCCTTATCGGGAAGACCCACCATGGGAAATAGAAGACCGGCGTATCGTCCACGTACATGTAGACCGGCCTGGCCACTGCCTTGTCGTCGGGGAAGACCTTCATCACCGGGCTGAAGAACCAGTAGTGCGGCTCCTCCAGCTCGCAGGTGGTGAACCGGGCGTCAACTATGTTGAACTCCTCCCGGCCGACCCGGGTGACCGACTCGCCGGTGTAGAAGCCGAACTCGTACTGCGATGCCGCGGCGACTATCCGCCCCTTCCTGGTGTCCAGGTCGTAGATCATGGCGGTGCCCCGGATGGTCTCGCCCCGGTCGAGGAGCTGACACTCGCCTCCGGCCATGACCAGCTCGCTCTCCGGGAAGTACCTGATGGTGTCCGCGAACAGCGTCATGTCGCGGTAGTCGACCCGTCCGGTCCCCATCATCAGGAGGTCCCCGGTCTCCGGCTCGAAGACCAGGGAGTCGGTGGAGTAGGCGATGGTCTCTATCCTCGCATCAGGCGCCCGAGCCGAGTCGGGTGCGGTCCCCTCACCGTCGCTGGCGGCCAGGAGGAAGAGGAGGAGGGGTATCATCCGGCGGCGTCCCGCCCGAGCAGGGCGGCGCCGGCGGCGCCGGCCTGCGAGCCGCCGGCGATGATGCTCACGTTCCATCGGTGAGGGCAGCGCATCCGGTACTCGCGCCTGGCGGCGCCGAGGAAGAGCGGCGCGGCGCCGGCGAGGCCCCCTCCGAGGACCATCCCGGCCGGGCTGAGGCAGTGAGCCAGGTTGGCGAGCCCGATGCCCAGCCAGCGGCCGTGCTCCGAGAAGGCCCGGACGGCCGGTCGGTCCCCCGCCGCCGCCAGCCGGGCCACGTCGCGGGTGTCGCCCGCAGTACGGTTACCGCCGGCCCGCTCGAAGTAGCGCATGACCGAGGGCGAGGCCGCGTACCTCTCCCAGCAGCCCATGCTCCCGCAGGGGCAGGGGAGACCGTCCGCCTCGACGCTCATGTGGCCGAACTCGCCGGCGAAGCCGGTGCCGTAGAGGATGTTTCCGTCGAGGACCACCGTGCCGCCTATCCCGGTGCCGAGGGTGAGCACCAGCCAGAGGCCGGCGTACGGGACGTCGCCCCTCTCGATGGCTGCCCTGGCGAAGGTATTGGTGTCGTTGTCAACGGCAAGGGGACAGGAGAAGAGCTCGCCCAGCTCCTCCAGGAGCGGGTAATCGCTCCACTCGGGCAGGTTGGGAGAGCTGAGCAGTACTCCACGGTCCCTCGCCACGAGGCCGGCGATGCCCATGCCCAGTCCGGCGGGGGAGGGATCCTCCCTCCGGACGACCGCCGCCACGGCCGAAAGAAGAGCCTCCGGGCTGTCCGAGGGGTCGGTGGCCAGCACCTCCACCACGCTGAAGCCATCTTCGCACAGGCGTCCTATCACCGTGGTCGTGCCGCCCACGTCGACTCCCCAGAAGCTACTCAACGCTGATTATCTCCCCGTCGTGGACCTCCACCAGGGGATAGGCCGACCTGGGGACGCTGGAGCCGCCGACGGTGCACATCCCGGTGGCGCCGAAGTAGACGTCGATGTCCCGGAGGTGGCTCTCCAGGGAGCGCCTGGAGGGGATGGTCCCGGACCATGCGTCCAGCACCATCTCGGCCGCGTCGTAGCCCTGGGCCGCAAGCACCACCGGCTGCTCGTCGTACTCCCTCTCGTAGAAGTAGGCGAACCTGGCGGTGGCGGGGTTCATGGACCCGGCGCCGAACGCCACCGGGAAGACCGCACCCTCGACGTACTCGCCGCCCTGCTCGACAAGTATCTCGTCGTCCCAGCCGGCGGTGCCGTACAGGTCCGCCTCCACGGAGTAGAAACGGAGCTGCGGCGCTATCTGTATGGCGTCCCAGGCGGTTACCGGGAGGAAGACTGCGTCGACGCCCAGGTACCTTATCGCCGATATCTGGTCCCGGAAGTCGGTGGTACCGCTCTCGTAGCCCTGGGTGGAGACCACCTCCGCCCCCAGCTCCGTGACCACGGAGCGGAACTGGTCGGCGGCGCCTACCGACTCCGAGCTGTACTCGTGGATTATGGCGAACCGGTGGTGGCCGTCCTCCCTGACCGCGTGCTCCGCCACTGCTGCGGCCCCGTTGCCCTCGGAGATGACAAGCCTGTGCACGTAGCTGCCGTAGTCGTCTATCTCCGGGGAGGTCGCCGTGGGGGAGAGGAGCGGAAGCCTCTTCGACGAGGCCACCGGGGCGGCCACGTGTACGAGCCGGCTCGTGAGGGGTCCTATGACGGCCATGCAGGACGGGTTGTCGCCCAGGGTCGCCACCATCCCGGCCAGGGTGGCGCTGTCCCCCTCGAAGTCGAAGCTGGTCAGCTCCGGCGGGGAGCCGACGAGGTCCATCCTCCTGAGGAAGGCGAGCTCCACCCCCCTCGATACGCTCTCTGCGTACTCGGAGCCGCTGCCGGTGAAGGGGAGCACAAGGGCTACGAACGGGGTCTCGGTCGCCTCCGGCATCTCCGGTCTGCCGTATCTGTCGTGGGCGCCGGGGTAGAGCCTGTCTATCTCCATCCCGGTCAGCGTGGCCCTCTGCACGTCCCCGGCCTCGGCGTAGCGCCTCTCCAGCTCCAGCAGGACGAAGACCTCGGTCCAGTCATCCGCCGGCTCCCCGGTGAGCCAGTCGGTGCTGACCGTGGCCAGGGCTTCCCTCAGGAGGTCGACCGCCTCATCAGCCTCGTCCCGACCGAGCGATTCCCGGTCCAGCTCGGCGAGCATGCGTATGCCGTCGGTCACAGAGCCGCCGGATATTGCGCTCCTGGCCATCAGGAGCCTGGCCGATGCGGTGGTCGCCGCATCCGGAGATGCGGATATCGCCTGCCCCGCTGCCTCCATGGCCTCGGCGCGTCTTCCCAGGGCCAGGAGGGCCCTGCCCCGGCCCAGATACCACTCCGCCTCGAGGGCGTGGTCTGGATACAGCTCGAGCGCCCTGTCGTAGAGCTCGAGGGCCTCGGACGGATCGCCGCCCTCGAAGGCGGCATCGGCCCTGGAGGTGAGCCCGTCCGGCGAATCGTCGCTGCCGGTAACCGGTCTGCATCCGGGAATGCCCAGCAGCATCAGCACCGCGAGCGGGATGACTGCCAGGGAGACTCCCGAGAGGGCTTTGGCCCTTCCGGTCTGCACGAGACACCTCCGTCGGTCCGGGTTGGCGAGCGGTGGGAATATGCCGCCCCCACCGCCTCCGCAACAAGCTCGGCACGGATGACGCGGAGCGTAGTTTGCATGATTGGCGAAATATGCAAACAGAGGGGAGCCGTCGCGACCGATGCGGGATCGGCCTACGGGGATGCCGCGGCCCCTGTCGACGAGCCGTGCGGGATGCTCTCCGCAAGGAGATGGCGAGAGAGCCCCGGGAGCGGTCTCCCGGGGCCTCGTTGCGGTGATCCTGTAATGCTGTACTTCGCGCGGGGTCGGGTCAGGGGGAGTCCGGGGTCCCGGCCTCCTCCGTCGGCGCCTCCGTCTCCGGCTGCTCCGTCACGTCTCCCTCTCCGGGCTCCGCTCCGGTCTCACCGATCTCCACGGTATCGTCCTGCACCTCGAGGATTATCTCCTCCGGTGGCACTCCCATGTTGTCTATCATCCACTGGGCGTCGTCGGCGAAGTCCGACTCGGGGTAGCTGTCGAGCACCGCCTGGTATGCGGCCCCGGCCTGCTCGAAGTCACCGAGCTGCTCGGAGTAGGTGAAGCCGATGAGGAACTGGGCCTGGTGGGCCCTCTCGTGCTCCGGGTAGCGCTCGAGGAAGAGCTCGAAGTACTGGATGGCGCCCTCGGGATTGGTCTCCATGAGGTTCTGCGCCATCTGGAGGAGCGTGTCGGCAGGTACCGACTCGTCCGGGAGGAACGCCTGCTCGTCGATGGTCACGCCGTAGCGCTCGTGGAGCTGCGGGAGCAGATCGTTCTCGAAGTAGGAGTTCACCAGCGAGGGCCTGAGTATGTCCTCTATGGAGTCGTAGACCTCTTCCAGCGGCCTTGGACCCTCCTCCCTGGTCCCGGTGACCTCGAAGAGGTGGATGCCCATGGTGGTCTCCATCGGGCCTATGACCTCGCCGGAGTCCGCCTCGAAGAGGGCGGCGGATACCTGCTCCTGGTTACCGAGGTAGGGGAGCGGGGCGTTCCGGTTCATCCAGCCCATGTCGCCGTTCGCCTCCGCGGTGGGCTCGTGGATGCTCAGCTCCGCGGCGAGCTCGCCGAAGTCCTCTCCGGCCTCCAGCCTGGACTGGACCTCCGCGGCCTCCTCCCCGGTCTCCACCACCACGTGCGAGGCCCTGACCTGGGCGTCCTGGTGGTAGATGTCGTCCACGTGCTCCTCGTAGTAGGCGACGACCTCCTCCTCGGGTACCGTCACCGACTCGACGACCTCCTGCTGGTAGAAGGCCTGTATCAGCGCGGTCTCCCTGGTGGCCTCGACCTGCTGCATGGCCAGCTCCACCTGTGCGACAACGAAGGAGTCCTCGTCCAGGCCCAGGTCCTCGGCCGCCTTAACCAGCAACTCCTTCTCGACGAGGTGGTTCACCAGCATGCGCCTGCCCTCGGGGGTCTCGAAGGTGGCCCTCTGGTAGGGCGGTATCCGCTCCAGCTCCTCCTCGACGGTCATCTCGGTAATGTCCGTCTGGCCTACAGTGGCCAGCACGCGCGACGTGTCGGTCTCAGCCCCGCCGCCGGCCGCGCGCTCCTGTGTGCCGCAGGCTGCGACGAGCGCGAGGACGGACACCAGGATCAAAAGGTACTTCATAGGATGCCAGACCTCCGAATCGATGGTTCGACTGGACCGGCCGGCGCGTCAGCCTCCGGCCCGGTCCTCCGCTCCTCCCCCTGCTCCATCGAGGGGGGAGAAGGTTATCCGCTGCTCCGAGAACTCCTGGGCCGCCGTCTCCATCGGCCTGGCCCTGCCGTTCTCGACATCGACCAGGGGGGGAGCGCCGTCCTTGAGGCTCCGTACCCGCCTGGCCACCGCCAGCGCGAGAACGTAGAGGTTCTCGGCGCTCTCGCTGAACGAATCGAACCTCCTGAACACGTCCATGACTACCTCCGGACGATATGGATACGACCGGGCGGCCCCTTCCTCCCGAATGGGTATATAGACCGCCGGGCCGTTTCTGTTCCAGGCTGCTTCAGTTTCGTGCGGACTACTCGGTCTCCGTGGTGTCCCGATCGCCGAACCGCGACTGCAGGAATACCCATGTCGGGTCGTCGAGCAGGTCGACCTCCCTCTCATCCACCTGGACGGTCCCCAGCTCCGAGCGGTCCCAGTACTTCTTCACCGATACCATGTCGTTGGCTCCGGCAGTGGCGCCCTCGGCCCTGCTGGGGAACTCGAGCGGGGGCGAGAAGAAGACCTCCACCCGCGAGGTGTCCGGGTCGGCCGTGGTGTATGCGAGGAACATGTAGGTCTCCACCTCGATGGAGTCCCCCCTGGCCCTCGGCGTGCGGCCCTCCGGGTTCTCGTAGAAGACGTAGGTGGTGTCCGGGTCGACCTCGAAGACGTATTCCCCGCCCAGGGGGTCATTGAGCTCGTCTATGTTGACATCGAGGTTGGTAGGGTCCTTGGGCATGAGAACCAGCGGGTAGCGCTGCGCGAGGTAGGCCGCCTGCTCCTCCGCCGCCCTGAGCAGATTGGAGCGGGAGACGGCCGTGCGGCGCATCTGTTCGTACGCCTCGAACGGGTAGACCGTCTGGGTCTCCGCCCAGTCCGCCTCGGAGAAGAGCGTGTCGGGGAAGTCGCTCTCGACAAGGCCGCCGACCACTCCTCCGTGGCGCTCGTGGTTGGGGCAGGAGACCGAGAACTGGGTGCCGAGAGCCAGCTTCGGATCGTAGTTGTAGAGGGAGTCGTAGTAGCCGCCGCTCCAGAGGGTGGGGCAGACTCCGGCGGCAAGGGCGGAGACCGAGTCGCGCCTTGCCGGGGCTATCGAGTCGTGAAAGAGGGCGAGGTCCGACTCGAGGGACATCACCAGGGAGGAGAGCGAGTCACGGTCGGCCAGGAGCTGCTCCGCGTCGAAGCCGACCGAGTCGTCGAACATCACCTCCGGCGAGGTGAGCGTGTCCGGCCCCTCCTCCGCCAACTCCAGCATCTCCTCCGACTTGACCTGGACGTAGGTCTCCCTGAGCGTCATCAGGGAGTCGAGCGAGAAGCCGAGCTCGCTCTCTCGGGCGCCTATCACCCTCTCTACCTCGTCGAGGGAGTAGGCCGCCCCGTCCAGCTCGGACTCCATCTGGTTGAAGGCCCTCTGGTCCCACAGCGCCTTCCACTCGTCCGGCAGCAGGAGTGCCCTCACCGTACCGTCCGGGTAGCTCACGATCACGCTGTCCGAGCGCACCTCGGCCGAGTAGAAGCCGTTGGCGACCGCATAGGCGGCCAGGCTGTCCAGCGACGGCGCCGGTACGCCTTCGTGGTTGAACATGTGGGTGATGTTGGCATCGGCCATCGTCTGGAGCTGCATCCTGCAGAGCTCACGCGGAATCCTGTACGTCTCCACCCGCTGGTGTATCCTGTAGACGAGGACGGCGGCCAGGAGAACGATGAGAACTCTGACCAGGACCTTGGATCTCATATAGGCATTCCTCCGTTGTGCGGACGGAGCACCTTCGCTCCACCTCTGCCGATGATACGCCTCGGTGAATCTATCCACCCCCGTTCGATGCTGTCAATACGACGCATCGAAGCTGCTCGCGCCGCCGGGTGGGATCACGGGGACCGGCGCAACGAGTGTTATGCGGACCTCCGGCTGGACCTCCGTGATGCCCGACGGGACTTCCGGCTCGAGGATGCTGACCGCCTCTCCCGGGGTCACCGGGCCGTAGGTGCAGCTGTCCATCGCAGTCACCACGGAGGCGGCGCCCGATACCCTCACCGAGTCGGGGTTGGTGAGCCGCCACAGGTATCGCGACGGCATCTCCCCGGATGATGTCACCCTGACCGGGACCGACCTCTCGGCGGAGAGGTCGAGGCGAACCTCGATGGCCTGCGGGCTGAACCCGCCTGCATCCAGCGTCTTCCACGGGCTGTCGCCGCCCCCCCACCAGACGTCCTGCCCCCCGAGCTCTATGAACTCCGTCCTGGGGTAGTCGCCGCCCCCGTCCAGGACGTCCTGGACGGGGACCCTGATGCTGTGCGGCCTTGCGGCGAGCTGGTCCCGGAGCACCCCGACGCCCCGTCCGCGGAAGACCACCTCCACCGAGTCCGGCGAGCGGGGAGAGAGGATGGTGTATCCGGACGCCGGCTCCTCCGTGACGACGGGCAGCGTATGCGTCACGGTGAATGTCTCTCCGGAGAGCGAGAGCCCCCAGAGGACCAGGGAGATGAAGACGGACAGCCCCCACTGGAGGTTCCTCTCCACCCTCGTCCTGTCCAGGGAGGTCTCGAGCAGGCTCCTGAGCCAGGCCATCAGTCGGTCTCTTCCATCCCTTCCCCGCCGGGATTCTGGAAGCCGAAGGCGGGCTGCTGCGAGTCGGTCTCCAGCTTGCCGTAGCGCTTCTCGTAGGCCGTTATCTGTCCCTCCAGCGCCTTGACGAGGGCCTTCATGCGGTGCGGTGAGACGATGACCCTGGACTTCAGCCTGGCTCCGTTGACGCCCGGCACGGCCCTTGCGAAGTCCAGCACGAACTCGGCTCTGGAGGACGCCACCAGGAACACGTTGCTGTAGACCCCCTCGGCGTCCTCCGGCTTGACGTTGATTCGCGGCGGCTGTTTCATCATCTTCCGGTCCACCGGGCTCCTCTCCTCGTACCCCTCCAGCCGGCGCTCCACACGTCACCGGGACGGAGGTTCCGTTGCTCACTGATACCGACCCGAAGAACATACTGGAATCGATATCCGGGAGGAGGGTCCTCGTCATCGGGGACCTCATACTGGACCGGAACATTGCCGGCAGGGTGGAGAGGATATCCCCCGAGGCCCCGGTACCGATAGTCCAGCTCGACCCGGCCGCCGAGTCGCTCGTGCCCGGCGGGGCGGCCAACGTGGCCAGGAACGTGCTCTCACTGGGCGGGATACCCCTGGTCTGCGGAGTCGTCGGAGAGGACAGGCAGGGCGCCATCCTCCGGGAGCTCCTGGAGGGCTCCGGGATGGACGTGGCCTGCCTGGTGACGGACAGCGAGAGGCCGACTACCACGAAGACCAGGGTCACCTCCGGGACGCACCAGCTGATCAGGCTGGACAGGGAGTCGACCCTCCCCCTCTCCGGGGCGGTCGCGGGGCGGCTTGCCCGTGGGCTCCGCGAGCTGCTGCCGGAAGTGGACGCCGTCGTCATGGAGGACTACAACAAGGGGGTGTTGGTACCGGAGCTGATATCCGGGGCCATCGGGGCGGCCCGGGAAGGCGGCGTCCCCGTGGCGGTCGACCCGAAGTTCCTGAACTTCTTCGAGTACTCCGGGTGCACCCTCTTCAAGCCGAACCGCCTGGAGGCCGGCAGGGCTCTCGGCCGTCACGTCGAGTCCGCCGCGGAAGCCGTCGAGGCGGGGATGGAGCTGGTCGGCAGGCTCGGGGCCGACGCTGTGCTGGTCACCATGGGCGAGCTGGGCTCGGTGCTCTGCCGCCCCGGCTCCGCCCCCTTCCACAGCCCCACCCTCGCCAGGCACGTCTTCGACGTCTCCGGCGCCGGCGACACCGTCATCGCCACCATGGCGATGTGCATGGCCGCCGGCCTGGGGCTGGAGGACTCGGTGCGAACCGCCGGCTTCGCCGCGGCGGCGGCGTGCGCGGAGCCGGGCGTCTACGCGGTGACCCCCGCTGACATCCTGAGGGAGACCGCCCGCTACCGCAGGGGAGGCCTGGACTGAACCGGGAGGAGGCCGCGGCGGCCAGGAGGGAGCTGGCCGAGGCCGGCCTGAAGGCCGTCTTCACCAACGGCTGCTTCGACATCCTCCACTCCGGTCACCTGAAGGTTCTCAGGCGGGCCCGGTCCATGGGGGACGCGCTCTTCGTCGGACTCAACACCGACGACTCGGTAAGCCGCCTCAAGGGACCGGGCAGACCGGTCATGCCGCTCGAGGCCAGGATGGACCTGCTCTCGGAGCTGCGGTGCGTCGACTACGTGGTACCCTTCGAAGAGGACACCCCGCTTCGCCTGATAATGGAGCTGGTGCCGGACGTGCTGGTCAAGGGCGGCGACTACTCGCCGGAAGAGGTGGTCGGAGCCGACGTCGTCAGGCGGGCCGGCGGCCGTGTCGTCATCGTACCGCTGCTGCCGGGGCACTCGACCACCGGGCTCCTGGAGTCGCTGCTTTCGAGGACCGGGGGAGAGGGCTGACGCTGGGCCGGAGGCCGGCCGGAGGCGGTTGGTTCGATACCCTGGCCGTCGGTCTGGCGGCGGTCGGCGTCCGGGCGATGCATCTCCTCTCCACGGCCGGCGAGCCGCTCTCGGTCTATCCGGTGGTGGACGAGGCCTGGCACTGGCACTGGGCCCGCATGGTCGCGGAGGGCGACCTGCTGGCGTACGCCCCCTTCTTCAGGGCGCCGCTCTATCCGTGGGCTCTCGGCCTCCACTTCGCCCTTGCCGGCTCCCACCCGGTCTCCGGCGCCCTGCTCTCCGTGGTCCTGGCCGCCGCCGGGGTCTGCGTGATGCACAGGACCGCCCGGATGCTCACCGGGAGATGGTGGGCCCTCGGAGCGGCGCTCCTGTGGGCTCTCTGGGGCCCCTCGGTGCTCTACTCCACGAGGATGCTGATGGTCACCCTCTTCGTGGCGCTTCTCGTAGGCTCGCTGCACCTGCTGCTCTCCGGCCGGGAGCGCTCCGGGTGGCTTCTGCTCGGACTGGCCTGCGCAACCAGGCCCACCGCCCTGCTGTTGCTGCCGGCAGCCTGGGCGGCCGGCGCCAGGCCCCGGCTGCCGAAGGCCGCCCTGGTCCTGCTGCCGGTGGCCGTCGTATGGGCGTGCAACGCAATGTCGGGCGACCCGCTCACGCTGATATCGAGCCAGGGAGGGGTGAACCTCTACATCGGCAACTCCAGGGCGGCGGACGGCTTCACCGCCTTCGCCCCTCTCCCTGCCGGGCCTGAAGCCGGTCTGCCCGGACGGGAGGGGCTCCCCTACGTCGACAACGTCCATGCAGCCAGCCGTGCGGCCCACCCGGATATGGAGAGGGAGTCGGCGGTCTCGGCCGCGTGGGTCTCACGGACCGTCGGAGAGGTGGCGGAGGCGCCGCTGGAGTGGGCCGGGCTCATGGGGCGGAAGGCCGCCTTCCTCCTCTCGCCCGTGGAGGTGCCCGGCAACCAGGACGTCTACTACTGGCGCCGACTCTCCCCGGTGGTCGCCGCGCTTGTCTCCGGGCCGGTCCCCGGGCTTCCGTGGCTGCTGCTCCTGGCCGTGCTGCCCGTGGCGGCGGCGGCCGGACCGTGGAGCCGGGAGCAGAGGATCCTCCTGGCCTGGTCGCTGCTCCTGGCCCTTCCGGTACTCCTCTTCTTCGTCACCTCCAGGCTGAGGCTGCCAGTGGTGCCCTTCCTGCTGCTGCTGGCGGCGGCCAGGCTGCCCCGGGCGAAGCCGAGGGCCTGGCTGCTCGCTCCCGCCGGGGCCGCGGCCGGGCTGGCCCTGGCGCTCCTGACCTCTCATACCGTCCCGATGGGGGGGGTGAACATGCCCTTCCACAACGCATGCGCGCACATGGAGTCGGGAGAGCTGGAGCGGGCCCGACAGCTCTACCTCCAGGCCCTCGAGAGGGCCGAAGCGAGGCAGGACCTGGACATGTGCGGGACCGACGCGCTCTACGACCTGGGAGTGCTGGAGGCGCGCAGGGGGGACCTCGAGGCGGCGGTGGAGTGGTGGGAGCTGCTGCTCGTGCGAAGCCCGGGGCATCCGGGCGCCATGAGGGCCCTGCAGGTCGTGGAAAGTCTTGACCCTGCGGAGGGGGGGCAGTAGAAAAGGGCTTGCCCGGGGGAGGGGCAACCCGTTGCTAACGGGCGTTCAGGTGCATGTTTACGACCAAGGAGAGCTGATGAGCATTCCCGAGGTTCTTTTCCGCTACCTGGCGCCGGTGGTAGCGGTGGTGGCAGCCGTGACGGCCCTGGTCAAGTACTCGAGGCTCAGGCGTGAGCCCAGGGGCACCGAGAGGATGGACCACCTCTCGGACCTCATATACCAGGGAGCGATGACCTACCTGAAGACCCAGTACCGTATTCTGCTGGCCTTCGTCGTCCTCATAGCGGTCGGGCTCTACCTCGGCATCGGCCCGGGCACCGCCATCGCCTTCGTGGTCGGTGCCGCCTTCAGCATGATAGCCGGCTACGTGGGCATGGACGCGGCCACCATGGGGAACGTCAGGACGACCAACGCGGCCCGGACCGAGCTGCCCGGAGCCCTCAACATCGCCTTCAGGAGCGGCAGCATCATGGGCCTCGCGGTGACGGTCCTGGGGCTTCTGGGGATATCCCTCTTCTACATACTCTACCATGACGTGCCCGCAGCCGGACGGTTCCTCGAGAACATGCTGGGAAGCACGATCAACCTGCAGAACATCGCCGGCTTCGGTATGGGCGCGAGCTCCATAGCGCTCTTCGCCAGGGTCGGGGGAGGTATCTACACCAAGAGCGCGGACGTAGGGGCCGACCTCGTGGGGAAGGTCGAGGCCCATATACCGGAGGACGACCCGAGGAACCCGGCGGTCATAGCGGACAACGTGGGGGACAACGTCGGGGACGTGGCCGGGATGGGCGCCGACCTCTTCGAGTCCTACGCCGGCAGCATCATAGCCGGCGTGGTCCTGGCCTTCGGTTTCAGCGCCGCCGGTGCCGCGGGGCTGCTCACCTCGGAGAGCGCCGGCGGCGCCACGCTCATAGCCCTGCCCATCGTCATAGCCGCGCTGGGAGCCATCGCCAGCATCGGGGGGATAGTCTCCGTGGGGCTGCTGAGCAGGGTCGGCAGACCGGCATCGGTCCTGCGGAACGCCGGCTTCATCAGCACGGGGCTCGCGATAGCCCTGGCCCTCCTGGCGGTCCTCGGGCTCGGGGTCTCCCTCGACGTCTTCTGGGCCATCCTCTCGGGCGTGGCGGCCGGTACCCTCATTGGTCTCGTAACCGAGTTCTACACCAGCGGCCCGCCCGTCCGGAGGATAGCGAGGAGCACCTCCACGGGGCCGGCCACCTGCATCATCGAGGGGACGGCCACCGGGATGGAGTCGGCCATAGTCCCCATACTCCTCATATGCACGGCCACGCTCGTCAGCTACCACTTCGCAGGGCTCTACGGCATAGCCATGGCCGCCCTGGGCATGCTGATGAACGTGGGTATGACGATGTCCGTCGACGCCTACGGCCCGGTCGCCGACAACGCCGGCGGGATAGCCGAGATGTCCGGACTGCCCTCCGAGGTCAGGCAGCGGACGGACAAGCTCGACTCCCTGGGCAACACCACCGCCGCCATGGGCAAGGGCTTCGCGATAGGCTCGGCGGCGCTGACCGCACTCGCCCTGTTCAGCGCCTATGCCGCCTCCACGGACCTGGCTGCGATAGACCTCCTGAAGCCGCATGTCGTGGCCGGCCTCCTCTTCGGGGGGCTGCTGCCCTTCGTGTTCGCCTCGCTGACTCTCAGGGCGGTGGGCAGGGCCGCCATGAAGATGGTGAACGAGGTGAGGAGGCAGTTCAGCACGATCAAGGGCATCATGGAGGGGGAGACCGAGCCGGACACCGAGCGCTGCATCAACATCGCCACCAGGAGCGCCCTGACGGAGATGCTGCTCCCGGGCCTCCTGGCAGTGGCGATACCGGTGCTGGTCTACTTCGTCTTCGGCTCACGGGGGCCCGAGACGCTGGGCGGCATGCTGGCGGGGGCCATCGTCACCGGTGTGCTGCTCGCCATCTTCATGTCCAACGCTGGCGGCGCGTGGGACAACGCCAAGAAGTACATCGAGGAGGGCAACATGGGCGGCAAGGGCTCCGAGGCCCACTCTGCCGCCGTAATCGGCGACACCGTGGGTGATCCGTTCAAGGACACCAGCGGCCCCTCGCTGAACATCCTCATCAAGCTGATGACCATGGTTTCCCTGGTCATCTCCCAGGTCTGACGGGAGGAAGCCGTTCAATGACTGATGAAGAGAAGGCTCCCGACTACAACGAGGAGAACGTCCGTCAGGAGATAGAGAAGATAAGGCCGGCGCTCCAGGCCGACGGGGGAGACATCGAGCTGGTCGGCCTGGAGGGGGACGTGGTCAAGGTCAGGCTGCGGGGCGCCTGCGCCGGGTGCGCCATGGCGACCATGACCCTCCAGTGGACCGTCGAGCGGAACCTGAAGGCCGTCTTCCCGGACATAGAGAAGGTGGAGAACGTCGGCTGACGACGGGGGGGGCGTGGCCGCCCGTCGACTGGCCATGGACATCCTCTGCGGCAGGCGGGGGCGAGGCGGCGGGGGCCCCACGGGGGCCGACCGCTCCCTCGCCCTCCGCATCTCCCGGGAGGCACAGGTCTGGCGGGCCAGGCTGGACCGGGCGCTGGAGCCCCACTGCCGGAGGCCGCTCCCGGGGCTGGAGCCGATGGTCCGCGCGGCGCTCCGGGCCGGTGCCGTCCAGCTCCTGCTCATGCGCGTGCCCGCCCACGCTGCCGTATCGACCACGGTAGGGGCCATGGGGCGTCACAGGGCAGCCGGGCTGGTGAACGCCGTGCTGCGAAGGCTCGCCGAGCGGGGCGAGCCGTCGCTGGAGGAGGCTCCGCTGCATGTGGCCATGTCCCATCCGGAGGGGCTGGTGGAGCGCTGGCTCGCCAGGTACGGCAGGGAGCGCACCGAGGCCCTGCTGGCCTGGGACAACTCACCGCCGACGATAGGCTGCTGCATGCCGCCCGGCTCGCCCGACCCGCCGGGCAGCTCCCCCGGCGGATGGGTGGACGGCTACAGGGTACTGGAGCGCTCCGGCGCCGAGCCGACCGGCGGCCTGCCCCCCGGGGCCTACGTCCAGGACGAGGGCGCCGCACTGGTAGGCAGGGCGGTCTCCCGTCTGGCCGGCGGGCGAGTCCTGGACGCATGCGCCGCCCCGGGGGGCAAGACCCACCACCTGCAGGGCGGGGGCGGCACGGTAATCTCCATGGACCGTTCGGTGGAGAGGTCGGCGCTGCTGGCGGAGAACTCCCGGAGGCACCGGTGGGAGGCGGTCCTGCCGCTGGTGGGCGACTGCCTGGCCCCCCCCTTCGGGCGCCTGTTCGACTGCGTGCTCGTCGACGCGCCATGCACCAACACCGGCGTCTACAGGCGCCGACCGGACGCCAGATGGAGGTGGGGGCCGGGACTGCTCGACTCCTGCACCGCCCTCCAGGCCCGCCTGCTCGATGCCGCAGCGCGGCTGGTAAGGCCGGGAGGGGTTCTGGCCTACTCCACCTGCAGCCTGGAGCCGGAGGAGGGTGAGGAGGCGGCCGCCGACCTCGAGCGGAGGCGACCGGGACTCCTGAGGCTCGACATGCCCGCGCCCCCCGAGGTTGTCCGGGACGGCGCTGTTTGCATATTCCCCCCGGAGCACGGGATGGACGGCATGTACGCAGCAGCCTGGAGAAGGGAGCGATGAGCCCGGCCGTCAGGTACCTTGTCATCCTCGCCGCCACGGCGGTCATCGCCGGCGTGGCCGGTACGGTCCTCGCCGGGATCGTGTTCGACCCTCCGGAGTTCGTCAGCTCGGTGGGAGCGGAGGCGGTTCCGGTAACCGTGCCGGACGTCATCGGGATGACCCGCCAGGAGGCCAGGACCGCCATAGAGTCCAGCAGCCTGGTCCTGGCCGGTCAGTGGTCGGAGTACGGGCCGCTCGAGACGATGGGCACGGTGATCCGGCAGGACCCGCCCCCCGGCGCCCAGACCCCCAGGGGCGCCCCGGTGAGCATCTTCTGGAACACCGGCCCGCTCTACCGCGAGTTCCACCCGGACTCGCTCGTAGGTCTGACCGCGGTGGAGGCGGAGGAGCGGATAGCCGACTGGCAGCTCTACAGCATCGGAAGGAGCTGGGTGTCCCACCCCTCTTCGCCGGAGGGCACCGTGCTGGCGGTATCCCCGAGGCAGTACGACAGCCTCGCGGTACACACCCCGGTGCGGCTCCTGGTCTCAACCGGCTGGGAGGGGGTCCCGAGGCTCACCGGAATGCGGCCGACGGACGCCGACTCGCTGCTCTCCGGAATGGGCCTCGTGCTCCGGGTCTCGGAGGAGAGGGAGACCGGGGACGTGATGGAGCAGGGCCTGATACTGGAGCAGGCGCTCACCGCCGGCTCGCCCTTCGCGGTCGGCGATACGATCGATGTCGTCGTGGGGACCTCCGGCTCCGGATGGGGGACCTGGTGATGGCCGGGCCGCCGGAGGGCCCCCTGGTCTCCGTCTCCCTGCTGGGCTGCGACCACGGCAGGCTGGCCGAGGCGGCGGTCTCTATGGAGCGGGCCGGAGCCGACATGATACACCTCGACGTGATGGACGGCGTCTTCGTGCCCGTCCTTACCTTCGGCGCAGGCGTCGCCGCCTCCCTCGGCCGGGTGACGGACCTGCCCCTGGATGCCCACCTGATGGTGGAGCGGCCGGAGGGACTTGTCGACGCCTTCGCGGAGGCGGGGTGCAGGTACGTGACCGTCCACGCGGAGGCGACCAGCCACCTGGAGGCTCTGCTGTCCAGGATAAGGGACCTCGGCTGCCTGGCGGGGGTCTCTCTGAACCCCTCCACGCCGCCGGACTGCCTCAGGTACCTCGCCCCTGTCCTGGACATGGTCCTGGTCATGTCCGTCAACCCGGGCTACGCCGGCCAGGAGCACCTCCCGCACACCCACGGGAAGATAGCGGAGATAAGGGAGATACTCGACGAGACCGGCTCCGGAGCCATGATATCGGTCGACGGCGGGGTGGACCCCTCCAACGCCAGGAGGCTGACCGCCCTGGGGACGGACATCCTCGTGAGCGGCTCCTTCGTTACCGGGTCCGCCTACCCCGAGGAGGCGATAGCGGCGCTCCGGGGCTGAAGCCCCCCCTCCCTGCGGCACTTGAGCATGAGCCCCATCCTCTTTATAGTTGCATGCTCTGCGCCGGTGGCCCGGGCGGTGAGGTCCGTCCGGGCAGGGGGCGCACGTTATCCATTGGAGGAATCAGTTTGTTCGACAGGCTCACCGAGAGGCTGGGAGAGGCGCTGAGGAACCTGCGGGGCAGGGGCGTCGTCAACGAGGCGGACCTGAAGAACGCCATGAGGGAGGTCCGCAGGGCACTCCTCGAGGCGGACGTCAGCTTCAGGGTCGCCAAGGGCTTCGTGGCCTCGGTGAGGGAGAAGGCCCTGGGCGAGAAGGTCCTGGGGAGCATGACCCCCGGCCAGCAGATAGTGGGCATCGTCAGGGACGAGCTCGCCGCGCTGCTCGGCTCGGGGAGGTCGGAGCTGGACCTGGGCGGCACCCCGCCGGTCACCGTCCTGCTCATGGGCCTGCAGGGCTCCGGCAAGACCACCACCGCTGCCAGGCTGGCCGTCTGGCTCTCGGAGAGGAGGGGCAAGCGCTGCCTCCTCGCCGCCTGCGACCTCCAGCGCCCGGCCGCCGTCGACCAGCTGGAGAAGGTGGCCGAGGCCGCCGGAGCCGGCTTCTACGGCAGGAGGGACACGAAGGACCCGGTCGCCGTGCTGCGGGAGGCCCGGGAGGAGGCCAGGCTGCGCTCCTACGACGTGGTCATCGCCGACACCGCCGGGAGGCTGCACGTCGACGAGGAGCTGATGGACGAGCTCTCCAGGGTGTCCGGGGCCGCGGATGCGTCGGAGACCCTGCTGGTGCTCGACGGCCTCTCCGGCCAGGACGTGGTCAACGTCGCCGAGGCATTCGGGGAGCGCATAGGGTACACCGGCGCGGTGATAACGAAGATGGACGGCGATTCCAGGGGGGGTGCCGCCCTCTCTTTCCGGGAGTCGACCGGTGTTCCCATCAAGTACGTCGGTGTCGGGGAGTCGGTGGACGGACTGGAGCAGATGGACCCGGAGAGGATGGCCGGGCGCATACTGGGCATGGGGGACGTCCTGAGCCTGGTGGAGAAGGCCCGGTCCGCCTACGAGGAGAACGAGGCCGAGGAGCTGGAGCGGAAGATAGTCTCCGCCTCCTTCACCCTCGAGGACTTCGCGAAGGAGCTGAAGCGTCTCAAGAGGATGGGCTCGCTGGGTGACATACTGGGCATGCTGCCGAAGAACATGCGTCCTTCCGGGGCGGACCTGGACACCGACAGGCTCCACAGGATGGAGGCCATGATCCAGTCGATGACCCCCCGGGAGCGCAGGCACCCGGAGATGATAAACGGGAGCCGCAGGAAGAGGATAGCAAGGGGCAGCGGCGTGCGCGTCAACGACGTGAACCGACTGCTCAAGGAGTTCAGGACCATGAGGTCGATGATGAAGCGGATGAAGTCGGCGGGGCGGAGCGGTCTCGCCGGCATGCTCCGCTGAGCTTGGAGGTCAGGGTTTGGTCGTAATCAGGCTCAGGAGGATGGGCAGCGCGGGGGAGCCGTTCTACAGGATCGTAGCGGCTGACAGGAGGAAGGCCAGGAACGGTCGCTTCCTCGACACCCTCGGATACTACGATCCACTCAGAAAGCCCATGGAGGTGAAGCTGGACGAGGAGAAGCTGTTCCACTGGCTCGGGAACGGTGCGCAGGTCTCGCAGACCGTCAGGGACATCCTGAGGCGGACCGGTTCCTGGAGCAAGTGGACCAGGTGGTCCTCGGGCGACGAGAGCGTCGCGCCCGAGGAAGTTTTCATAAGGGGCGAGAGCAGGACCTCCGAGGGGGGATGACCTCGGAAACACCTACCGACCCGACAACAACTAGCTGGAGGGGTCTCCGATGAAAGAGCTTGTAGAGCTGATGGCCGTTACGCTTGTTGAGCACCCGGAGTCTGTCTCCGTGGAGGAGACCACGGAGGAGGACGTAACCGTCTACCTCCTCCGGGTCGCCGAGAGCGACCTGGGCCGGGTGATCGGACGGGAGGGCAAGATAGCCAAGGCCATGCGGCTTATCGTGAGGTCCGCCGCCGCCAGGATGGAGCAGAAGGCGACGGTCCGGATCGTCGACTGAGCGCATGGCTCCCGACGACGCCGTGCTCGTCGGGATAGTCCTGAGGGCCCACGGGCTGAGGGGAGGGCTGCTGGTGAGGTTCTTCCCCGCCCGGGGGGCACCGGGACTCCCCCCCCGGACGGAGCTGATGCTGGACGGGACGCCCCGCGGGGTGACCGCCTTCTCCGCCAGGGACGGCGAGGTCGGTCTCGTGGGTCTGGCCGGGCTGACCGACAGGGACTCCGCCAAGGCCCTCGTGGGCTCGGAGGTCCGCCTCGACAGGGAGGCGGCGATGGAGCTGCCCTTCCTGCCGCTCCACCTCTTCGAGGGGATGACCCTCGGGAGCGGCGGGCGCACCTACCGGGTGGTCGACGTCATACCCGACCGGGCGAACCCGATGCTGGTGCTCCGCTCCGGGGATGGGCCGGCTGACCCGGATGATGCCGATACCGGCTTCCCGGTGCCGGTGGCCCTGGTCCTGGCGGAGGGCTACGTGGACTGGTCCTCCGGGACCATCGAGGTGGAGCTCCCGAAGGGGCTGGACGAGCTGGCGCCTAAGGGACGTGGAGCGGGGGGACGGCACTGAGGATAGCGGTGGCCACGCTGTTTCCCGGGCTGTTCGCCCCCTTCCTGGAGCAGGGCGTCCTGGGAAGGGCCGTCGCGTCCGGCGGACTGGACATCTCCCTGCTGGACATCAGGGAGCATGCCGTGGACGACCGCGGCTCGGTGGACGACTACCAGTTCGGCGGCGGAGCCGGGATGGTGATGAGACCGGAGCCGCTGTTCGGCACGCTGGAGTCGGTCTCCTGGCGCGGTGGGGCGAGGGTGGTCCTCATGACCCCCGCCGGGAGGCTGCTGGACCAGGCCCTCGTGAGGGACCTGGCGGACGCCGGCGGGATGATAGTGTTCTGCGGACGGTACGGGGGCGTCGACCAGAGGTTCGTGGACGCCGCCGTGACCGACGAGGTGAGCGTGGGGAGCTTCGTCACCTCCGGAGGCGAGGTGCCGGCGATGCTCCTCCTCGAGGCCGTGGCGAGGTGGGTCCCGGGAGTTCTGGGCAGGATGGAGTCGGCGGAGTCGGACAGCTTCGCCACCGGCCTGCTGGACTACCCGAGGTACACGAGGCCGGCCGAGTACCGGGGCATGGAGGTGCCGCGGGTGCTCCTCTCCGGGGACCACGCGGCGATAGAGGAATGGAGGTTCCGACGGGCGTTGGAGACGACGGGCGCGAAGCGCCCGGACCTCCTGCCCGGCCCGTCGGACGAGGACGAGCTGCGGGAGCGCTTCGCAGGGCTCATGCGTCGCGCAGACCGCCGGGAGGATTGATGTCATGGACGATCTATTGAGGAGCGTGGAGGCGGGACAGATGAAGACCGAAATCCCCGACTTCCGCGCCGGCGATACCCTGCGTGTCCACTTCCAGGTGGTGGAGGGGGACAAGGTGCGGACCCAGGTCTTCCAGGGAGTGGTCATATCCAGGAGGGGCTCCGGCCTCTCCGAGACCTTCACCGTCAGGAAGATGTCGGGCGGGGTCAGCGTCGAGCGGATATTCCCGCTCCACTCCCCGCTCATCAGCATGCTCGAGGTGACTAGGCGGGGCATGGTCCGCAGGGCCAAGCTCTTCTACCTCAGGGACAAGAAGGGCAAGGCGGCCCGCATCAGGGAGAAGAGGACCTACCGGGGAAGGAGCTGAGGCCCTGCCCCTCACCGAGGACCTGGACCCCGGGCTCTCCCTCGACTTCGGCCTGGTCGCCGGGGTGGACGAGGCGGGCCGCGGCCCTCTCGCCGGCCCCCTGGTTGCCGCCGCCGTCGTCCTCGACCCGGAGACGCCCGTCCCCGGGGTGGAGGACAGCAAGAGGCTGAGGGACGACCGCCGCAGGGAGCTGCTCCAACTGATAGAGGAGAGCGCCCTGGCCGTCTCCACCGGCCACGTGGAGCCGGACGAGATAGACGGCAACGGCATGGCCTGGGCGGTCAGGGAGTCCTTCCTCCGGGCCGCCTCCGGTCTGGTGGTCGCCCCCGACCTGTGGGCCCTGGACGGTCTCCCGTTACCCGGCCTGCGGCTGCGGGGCAAAGGCCGGGTCCGCTTCTTCGTTCGTGGCGACTCCCGGAGCAGCAGCATCGCCGCCGCCGGCATCGTGGCCAAGGTGACCCGGGACGACATCATGCTCCGCATGGCGGAGGATTGGCCCGGGTACGGCTTCGAGAGCCACAAGGGCTACTGCACAAGGGAGCACCTGCAGGCGATCCATCGCCTGGGCCCCTGCCCCATACACCGGTTCTCATTCTCGCCGCTCAAAGAGGGGGGACAGCTCCCCCTGGGGCTCTGACCTGGCGCCCCCCTCCGGTCCCGGCGCCGAGGCGGAGGAGCTGGTCGCCGACCACCTGAGGGACTCCGGATGGCGCATACTCGAGCGCAACTTCAGGACCAGGCGCGCCGAGATGGACATAATCGCCGAGAGGGAGGGCACTGTCGCCTTCGTCGAGGTCAAGCTGGCCTCTGACGGCAGCGCCACCATGGCCCTCGAGAAGATAGACCCCGCCAAGATGGAGCGGCTGGTCCACGCAGCCAGGGCCTTCCTTGCAAGGGTCCCCGCCCCGGACGAGACCAGGTTCGACGTAGCCGTGGTCGGGGGGAGACCCGGCGCCCTCAGGCTGACCGGCTACCTGGAGGACGCCTTCCGACCCTGAGCGGTACGCCGTCGGCCGGCGATTGCGCGCCCCGTGCGCTCCCCACTTGAAATCCGCTCCGGACCCGGGTACACTGACTCCGAGGGCGCGTGTCCCGGCCGGTCGGAGGGTGGCATGGTCTCGAGCACGAGGAGCATGGCGGTATCCGGTATAGACGCCTACACCGTGGAGGTGGAGGCGGACATGTCCCGGGGTCTCCCCACCTTCTCCATAGTCGGCCTGCCGGACAGCGCCGTACGCGAGTCCCGCCAGAGGATAGCCGCGGCGTTCTCGAACATGGGCTACAGGCTGCCGGGGAAGAGGGTCACCGTGAACCTCGCCCCCGCGGGCAGGCGGAAGGAGGGGACCGGCTTCGACCTGCCGGTCGCCGTGGCCGTGCTGGCTGCATCAGGCGCGGTCCCCCCGGATTCCGCATCCGGGCTCTACATGACCGGCGAGCTCGCCCTGGACGGTACGGTGAGGCCGGTGCCCGGCGTCCTCTGCATGGCGGACCATTCAGCCGGCCGCGAGCACGACGGTCTCATGGTGCCGGCCGGCAACGCCGCCGAGGCGGCGGTGGCGGGCGACCAGGCCGTGCTCCCGGCGAGCAGCCTGGAGCAGGTCGTCTCCCACCTCAGGGGGGACGCGGCCATCGCGCCCCATGCGGGGCCGGGCGCTCCCGGCCCCCTGCGCCCGTCCTCCCGGGAGGACATGAGGGACGTCCGCGGACAGGAGTACGCGAAGAGGGCGCTGGAGGTGGCGGCTGCCGGAGGCCACAACGCGATCCTCATCGGTCCTCCCGGGTCGGGCAAGACCATGCTGGCCAGGCGGATGCCATCCATCCTCCCGCCCATGGTGAGGGGGGAGGCGGTGGAGACCACCAAGGTGCA
Organism: uncultured bacterium; assembly: GCA_964423505.1. GTDB lineage: Bacteria > Fermentibacterota > Fermentibacteria > Fermentibacterales > JCC-6 > CAYREX01. The sequence continues at coordinate 38,307 of CAYREX010000018.1, forward strand.
CAGCGTCGCCGGCCTGACCGGCCCGACCGACCCGCCGCTCCTGACCGAGCGTCCCTTCCGGTCGCCGCACCACACCGTCTCCGACGCCGGGCTGGTGGGAGGGGGGAGCGTGCCCCGGCCGGGGGAGGCGAGCCTGGCACACAACGGGGTGCTGTTCCTTGATGAGCTGCCGGAGTTCAGGCGGAACGTGCTGGAGGTCCTCCGGCAGCCGCTGGAGGACGGCAGCGTCACCATCGCCAGGGCGACCGGGACGCTGACCTTCCCCGCCAGGTTCACGCTGGTGGCCGCGATGAACCCCTGCCCGTGCGGCTATCTGACCGACCCGGGAAGGTCCTGCAACTGCACCGGCACCCAGGTGCAGCGCTACCTGGCCCGGCTCTCCGGCCCGCTCATGGACAGGATAGACATGCACGTCGACATGGCCCCGGTCCGCTACAGCGAGCTGGCCAGCAGGCTCCCCACCGGAGAGCCCTCCTCTTCGGTACGGGAGCGGGTGGTCGCCGCAAGACGTCTGCAGGATGAGCGGTTCCGCGATGTTCCCGGCGTCTACTGCAACTCCGGGATGTCCCCTGCCATGGTCCGGAGGCTCTGCCCGCTCGAGGGGGAGGCCGGCAGGCTGCTCCGCTCCGCCATGGAGATGTACGGCCTCTCCGCCAGGGCCTACGACCGCATCACCAGGGTGGCCAGGACCGTGGCGGACCTGGCCGGCTCCGAGGGCATAACCCCCGCCCACGTAGCCGAGGCCGTTCAGTACAGGTCGCTGGACCGGGACTACTGGGGCTGAGAGTCGAGGGAGCCCATCAGCTCCGTGAAGCCGAGACCGTCCCAGTGGTACCGGGTCGTGTCCGTCGACACGACTTCGTACCTGCCCGTCGCCCCGTCCCAGCTCTCCTCGGTGGCCGTGACCATCATCACGTCCCTTCCGGGCTCCCGGGGGAGGACCAGCTCCTCCGCGAAACGGAAGAGCCCGGCCTCCGAGACCATGCTGGCGTCCGGGCCGAGTACCAGTATCTCTCCCGTCCTGACCAGGAGGATGTCCCTGTTCTCGTAACCGCATGCCTCGTACGAGAACGAGAGCACCACCGCGTCGGAGACCCCGGAGAGCCCGGTCGGATCCTCCCGCCGGGAGGAGACGCTGTAGCCGTAAGGCTCGCCCGGATGGACACCGGGCGGTCTGAAGGCGACCCGCCACTCGATGCCGTTCTCGCCCGCCAGGACTCCGACGCCGGCTGCGCCGTCGGCATGTGGCCGGAGCCCGAAGAGAAGCAGCGAGCCGTCTTCGAGCGTCAGGTCGGCGAGGGCGAGCCATGTGAGCGGCACGTAGCCTGCCGCGCCGTCCTCACCGGGGAGCCGGGCCGCCATCCAGGTGCAGGGGAGGCCCTCATCCTCGTAGATGACGTCCACCCCGGCAACGTCCACGAGCAGCTCGCCGACCCGGAGCGAGCCGACCGCCGGAGCCGCCGCCCTGGGCTCCTCCAGGAGCAGAGCCCCCTCGCGGAATACCCTGGCGCTGTCCCCGGTCAGCTCTCCGTAGCGGAGCCCGGCCGTCGCCGTCCCGGCGGCCAGGGATGCCGCCAGCAGCAGGAAGGCGCCGGCGGCGATACGCTCCCGGCCGGCAGGGGACGCCGGTACGTCTGCAGCGGAATGGCACATGGTCTCTCCCTTCATCTCTTCCTCAGTACGAGGTTCAGGCCCGGCTGCAGGAAGGCGGCCGGCACACCGGGGAACATCCTCCGCATGAGCGCCTCGTACCGGCCCGGAAGGGTCAGACGCGCCCTCAGCCTGTGGTAGGGGTCCCTTCCCCTCTCGTGGATGGCCAGGCAGCCGGCCACCTCCAGCTCGTTCAGGGGCGCGAGAGCCAGCTCCAGGTCGTGGTAGCTCAATCCCCTTCCCCACCGCCTGAGCCGGAGCAGGTCCTCCACGGAGGCATCGGTCCCCCGGAAGCTGCGGGCCAGCTCCTCCCGATCGCTGAAGCGAACGTAGCGGACCGCCACCTCGTCCGGCAGCCAGTCGAAGAAGGGGATGCCGGAGGTGTGGCGGTCCAGCGGGTACAGCCTGTTGGGGGTGTCCACCATACCCAGGAGGCCGCCGGGGGGCAGCGCCTCCCAGACGCCCCCCAGGGAGCTCATCCGCTCCGAGTGGGTCATGTGCTCGAGGCAGGCCCAGAAGACCACGAGGTCGAAAGCCGCCTCCCCGGTCAGCTCCCCGGCCGAGGTGGCGTCCATCAGTCTCAGGTCGGCCCCCAGGCGATAGGCCTTCAGACGGACCCGGGCAGCCTCCAGCGCCGGCGCGTCCAGGTCGAGCCCGGTTACGCCGGCGCCCTGCTCCGCCAGGGCGACGGTGGCGGTGCCGGTGCCGCAGCCGACCTCGAGGACCCGTGCGCCGTCCAGGTCCAGGACGGAGGCAAGCCAGGGGATGACCCTGGTGCGGTCCCGCCGCAGCCTCCCGGTAAGGTGCTCCCGCATGTCCCGGCGGCCGGCATCGGTGTACAGGTAGCCCTCCGGCCTGGAGGCGAAGAAGCCCTCAGCGAGGGCGCGCTCCAGCTCGTCCAGGCCGCCCTCCTCGGGGTTCCTGAAGCGGGCGGCGACCTCACGGGGTACGCGGGTGCCGAAGAGCTCTCTCCACGGGGACAACCGGACCTCCTGCGGTGGTTCTCTAGCCTGACGGACCATGTCATCGCCCCGGGAGCGGCCGTTGTCAACGGCCTGCGCTACCGCTAGAGCCTCCGCCTTAGCCCCAGGGTGGCGATGTAGGCGGCGCCGGCCACCAGTATTATGGAGGCGCCCGGGGGGAGGTCCAGCAGCGTTGCCAGGACCAGCCCGGCCAGGCTGAAGGCCAGGGTCAGCACGGATGCCAGCACCATCATGGTCCTGAGGCTGGCGGTCAGGCGGAGGGATATGCCGGCGGGGATGGTCAGCAGGGCGATGACCATTATCAGGCCGGTCATCCTCATGAGCATGACCACGGTGAGCCCCATCAGTATCAGCATCACGGAGTGGACGAGCCTCACCGGGACTCCCTGCAGCTCGCTGAACTCCGGGTCGTAGGAGACAGCGGTCAGCTCCTTCCAGAGGAGGACCACCGAGGCGAGCAGCAGCACGTCCAGGCCGGCGGCGAAGAGCAGGTCCTCCCCGGAGACGGCGAGGAGGCTGCCGAAGAGCCAGCTCATCAGGTTGGCGCTGTAGCTGCCGGAGAGCTTGATGAAGACCAGGCCCATGGCCATGCCCACCGCCCAGAAGGCGGCCATGGCTATGTCCTTGCGCCCCCTGCCGGCATCGGAGACTAGGCCGATGCCCAGGGCGGAGGCCACGCTGACAGCCAGGGCTCCCAGGTAGGGGTCGAAGCCGAGGAGGGTGGAGAGGCCGAGCCCCCCGAAGGAGGCATGGGCCACGCTGCCCGCCAGACCGGAGAGCCTGTTGGAGACCACCAGCGAGCCGACTATGCCGCTGGCGACCGAGCCGAGGAGGACGGCCAGCAGCGCGTGCTGCATGTAGGTGTAGCCCAGCAGGTCCGCCAACTCAGTCGCTCCTCTCGCCTATGACCCGGTGGGGGACGCCGTGGGTGACCAGCTCGAAGGGACAGCCGTAGGCCCGCTCCACCGCCCCCCTCTCCAGGGTCTCGGCGTGGCTGTAGAGCCTCCGGTTCAGGCATGCTATGGTCTTCACCCAGGAGGAGACCGCCCCTATGTCGTGGGTGACGAGCACTATGGTCATGCTCTCGTTCAGCTCGGCGAGCCGGTTGAAGAAGCTCTCCTCAGTCTCCGTGTCGACGCTTGCCACAGGCTCGTCGAGGAGTAGCAGCTCCGGTCGGCCGACCAGGGCCCTGGCTATCATCACCCTCTGCCTCTGTCCGCCGGAGAGGACCTCCATGGGCCGGTGCGCGGAGCGTTGCATGCCCATCTCCTCCAGGGCGGCCATTGCCGCCTCCCTGTCCGCGGCGCCGTAGGGGCCGAGCAAGCCGGACTCCCTGAGCCTGCCCATCAGCACCACGTCCAGTGCCGTCACCGGGAAGGACTCGGCGCTCTGCAGCTGGGGCACGTAGCCCATCCTCTCCCGGGCCCGCCTTGGGCTCCCCCCGAGGACCCGGACGCTCCCGCTCCAGGGCTCGAGGAAGCCGAGGACCATCCTCACGAGGGTCGTCTTGCCGCCGCCGTTGGGGCCTATCAGGGCCATGAAGTCGCCCCGCTCCACGGTAAGGTCCAGGTCGACCAGCACCGGATCGCCCGGCCTGTAGCCGAAGGTCACGCCCTCCAGCCTGACGGCCGGCGTCTCAGCCACCGGAGCCCCCCGCCACAGCCACCGCCGCCCTCAGCAGGTTGTCGCGCCAGTCGGAGGCAAGCGGGTCGAGGAGGGCCGTCTCGGAGCCGGTAGCCGCCGCTATCGCCTCGGCGGAGGAGGTGCTGAACTGCGGCGAGACGAAGATCACGCCCGCGTCCAGCTCGACCACCAGGTCCACCAGGTCGGCCATCTCCCCGGGGGAGGGCTCGCTGCCTGCCACCTCCACCGGGACCATCCGCAGGCCGAACTCGTCGGCGAAGTAGCCCCAGGCAGGGTGGAAGACCACGAAGGTGTCGCCGCTCCCGCCTTCCAGGATGGCCGTGATGCTGTCCTGCAGCGAGGCTATCTCCTCCCGGAAGGAGGCCAGCGAGTCGCGGATGACCGCCGAGTCCTCCGGGGAGAGCTCCTCCAGCGCCCGGGCGATGTTCTCCGCCTGGACGCTCACCAGCTCCGGGGAGAGCCAGATGTGCGGGTCCGGCGAGCCGCCTCCGTGTCCGTGCCCCTCACCGCCCTCATGGTCGTGCTCCTCCCCCTGCCCTCCTTCGGGGTCTCGACCGCTCCCGGGGATTCCGTGCCTGCCGATGGGGCGTCTCTCTATGCCCTCGGCGGTGTCCACCACCTCGAGGTGCGGCGAGCCGGAGACTATCCTGGGCACCCAGGCCTCCTCCCAGGGGACCCCTACGGTCAGAAGGACCTCCGACTCCTCCAGGGAGGCCCTCTGTGAGGGCGAGGGGTCGTATGCCGCCGGGCTGGCGCCGGGGGGCACCATCACGTCCACCTCGAAGAGGCCCCCGCCCAGGCGCTCCACGAAGTAGGTCTGGGGAACTATGCTCACCGTCACCCTCACGGTCTGCTCCGATGAGTGGGGAGGGGGTGCATCCCCGCCCGAGCAGGCCGCCAGCGAGAGGGCGGCAGCCACCACGGCCGGCGCGGCCCGGCCCGTGCTCAAGGGGAGCTCTCCCCGCCTGACGTCCCTCCATCGCGCTCCGGGGCGGCGCACCCGGAGCAACACCCCTCCAGGTGGATGTCCATCCTCATCACCCTCATCCCGTGGCTCCTCTCCATCTCGCGTATGAACGCCTGCGGCGGGTCGAACCTGACCGGGAACCTGCCGCCGCAGACGGTGCAGCTCAGGTGGCCGTGGTCCGGATAGAGCTCCGGCGCGCTCCTGTACCTGACCACGCCGTCGGTGCTCCTGTCGGTCCTGAGGACGCCCGCCCCCTCCAGGGAGACCAGGCACCTGTGCACCGACGAGATGTGCCACCCTCCGCCGAGCATTCGATGGACGTCCGTCGCGCACAGGCCGCAGCCGCCCCGCCTGAAGAGACCTATCACGCCCCTCTTCAGCGGGGTCATCCTGAGTCCCGCCTCCCTGACCGCCTCCTCCGCGGGTCGGTCGCCCATGGGTCCTCCCACATGTTACGGAGACTTGTTGCAAACTCTTCGCAATTATACGGCCCGTCCCCCTTCGCACAAGGGGTCCCGCACCACCCCTGCCGAGGAGCATATTACCCGCCGGGAGGATGATGCCATGGTCGACGGAGCCGCGGACGGAAGAGGCGCCGAGCATGTCAGGCGCAGGCTGGCCGAAGCCCGGGAGGTTATCGCCGGTGCTCTCGAAGGCACCGGCCGGTCGCCGGACGAAGTCAGGATAATGGCTGTTACCAAGACGCATCCCGCGTCAGTGGTGCTTACCGCGCTGAAGGCCGGAGTGCGGCTGATAGGCGAGAACAGGGTGAGCGAGGGGGGACGGAAGATAAGGGAGGTCGGCAGCGGGCGGGCGGAGTTCCATATGATAGGCCCCCTCCACAGGGGAGAGGTGAGGCAGGCCGTGCGGGACTTCGCCTGGCTGGACGCGGTCTGCCGCAGGAAGATAGTCGACGAGGTGGCCAGGAGGACCGTCGCCAGGGAGAGGGAGCAGCCGGGCATCCTGTTCGAGGTCAACACCTCCGGGGAGGAGTCCAAGATGGGCTGGCCTCCGGAGGCCGCCCTCCTGGAGGAGGAGCTCGGGCACGCCGCATCGCTGGGGCTGACCGTATCCGGTCTTCTCACAATAGGTCCCCTCGGAGGCGGCGAGAGCGCCACGCGCAGGGCTTTCGCCATGCTCCGCAGGCTGCGGGACGACCTCTCCCGCTCCACCGGCATGGAGCTCCCGGAGCTCTCCATGGGCATGAGCGACGACTTCGCTGCTGCGGCGGCGGAGGGTGCGACCACGGTGAGGCTGGGCAGGTACCTTCTCGGCCCCAGGAACCGCCGGGGCTCTGTTTGACTTGCTGGCATGCGGGGGTATTGTAGCTGCTGAGCGGCATCGAGCCGCATTACGGCCCGGGGGAGGGACGCTGCCGGGTCGCCGTCCCCTGCAGTCTGGAACGGAGGGACCGACTTGCGGATTACGCCGCTCGATATAAGGAGGCAGAGCTTCCGCAGGACCATGCGGGGCTACGACCCGCAGGAGGTGGAGGCCTTCCTGGAGATGGTCGCATCCGCCTGGGAGGAGCTGGTCGAGCAGCTCGAGGCCGCGACCTCCGAGCTGGGCGTGCTCAAGGCCAGGGCGGCGGACTTCGACAGGATGGAGGGTGCGGTCAGGGACGTCCTGGTCCAGCAGCAGCAGAGCGCCGAGAAGGCCAGGGAGGACGCTGACCGCGAGGCCGGCCTCATAATCATGGACGCCGAGGTCAAGGCGGCCGGCATACTCTCGGAGGCGAGGGAGAGGGTGAGCCGCCTGGAGGAGGGCATCCGCGAGCTGCAGGACCGGAGGATGTCCATACTCGCCCAGATGAGGTCCTGGAACGAGTCGCAGCGCAGGATGCTCGAGCTCGAGGAGGAGCGCCTGCGCGCGGAGATGGTGCCGGAGGACGAGCGACTCCCCGGCGAGGAGGACGGAGAGGCGCCTACCATAGAGCTCTCGGAGCTCTGACATGGGCGTCCTCACCCTGCTCCTGACCCTCGGCGCGCTCGCCCCCCTGCAGCTCCCCGTTACGGACGCCCCGGCAGGCGACGGCTCACCACAGCCATCCGCGACCCCCATTGTCCGGCAGACCCCCGGCGGTACGCTCCTGGAGTGGGACTGTCCGGCACCCACCGCCGTGGACGGCCTCCCCGACGGCCTCTCCGGCTACACCGCCGACGGTTGCGGCCTCTCCGGGGAGGATTCGGACGTTCTGCTCCCCGCCACCCGCATCCACATCGCCGTGCCGCCGGGAGCCGCCCCCTCCCTCTCCGTGACCGCCTCCGGCACCTATCCGCTCCCGGGAGGGACCGTGGCCACGGTCCTGCCCGGCCCGTGCGCCACCGACTCCTTCCTCCCGGCGGACCGGTCTGAGCTGCCGACCGAGTGGGGGGAGCTGGTGGAGGTGGGCACGTTCAGGAGGGCCGGGATGGCCACCGTGGCGCTCCGTCCGGTTGTCAGCACCCCCTCCGGCCTGGTGGCCGCCACGCGCCTGACCGTCACCCTAACCCACCGGGACGCCGGTGAGCCGTCTCCCGACCGGACCGGATCGGGTGCGCTCTTCGAGCATCTCCTCGCCGGGGGTAACTCCGTCTGGAGCCTGCCCGCCGGGAGGACCGATGACGACGGGCCGTTCTGGGGACTCCCCTGGTACTGCGTCGGCGTGGACACCGCCGGGATCTATGCGCTCTCCGGCAGCGATCTGCCCGCCGCCGTGGGGAGCCGGTCGGCGAGCCTATCCATGTTCTGCGGACGCGGCCGCGAGATGGGCGACGCGCCCTGGGAGAACCCCTACCTGCCCAGGCCCGTCCCCATCCTGGTCGACGACGGCGGCGACGGCACCTTCGACGGGGCCGACAGCATATTCTTCTTCGGGAGGGGTCTCTCCTGGTGGGAGGCCCGGGCCGATACCGCCCTGACCATGCCGTCCCACTTCAGCAGCAGGTACTCCGGGACCAACCGGTACTGGCTCACCTGGGGAGGGGACGAGGGTGCCAGGATGGAGGTCCTGGACGGAGGGCCGACCGGAGCTCCCACGGTACCGGCGGAGTTCCTCGCCAGGACCCACCACGAGCAGAACCTGACCTACGTAAGGACCGATGCCGAGCCGGTGGGCCTGGCCGACGACTGGGCGTGGGACCGGAGCCTGGGCACCCAGGACGCCACCCTCTACCACCAGTTCGACGCCCCTGGCGCCGCTGGCGAGGGCTTCGTGAGGCTGGCCATCGCCTCGACCACGTACCGTGACCACCGATTCAGGCTGCTGATGAACGGCAACCTCTTCTGCGACACCCTCCTCAAGCGGAGCGGGGTGTATACCTTCAGCGCGCCCACCACGGACATCCGGGACGGCGAGAACACGCTGGCCATAGAGATCGTCCGCGGGGGGAGCACCGACGATGTCTACCTCGACTGGTTCGAGGTCTTCGCATGGTCCTCGCCCGACCTCTCCGGACAGGCCCAGCTCCCCCTGGAGTGGATGACCGGGGAGGGGAGGAGGAGCCTGGACATCCCCACAGGGGCGTCGGAGCACGCCGCCTTCCTGGTCGGCGGTGACACGCTTGCCGCCGCCCTGACCACCCCCGATCCATCCATGCTGGAGCTGGAGCTCCCGGATGACTGGGGGAGCAGGACGCTCTGGCTGACCGGCGGAGAGGGCCCCCGCAGCCCCACCTCGGTGGAGGAGCGCTCCCCGGGCAGGATAGCAGCCACCATCGACGGCGCCCCGGCCGTCTACGTCTGCGGCGACGGCCTGGAGAGCGACGCCGGGGTCCTCGCCTCCGCGGTACCCGGAGCGGTGGTCCTGACCGCCCGGGAGGTGTACGACGAGATGAACGGGGGAGTCCGCGACCCGGGAGCCATCCGGGCCCTGATGGATACGGCGGTCAGGACCTGGGACCCTGTTCCGGAGAACCTGGTGCTGGTCGGCGGGGGGAACTGGGACCCGAGGAACTTCGTCTACTCCCGCGAGTCACTCATAGACATCCTCTACTACGGCTTCCCCGGTTTCGCCTGCGACGACATGTTCGCCATCACCGGCGGTTTCTCCGCGCCCCAGGCGGCCGTCTCCAGGATAGCGGTGCTCGGCAGGTCCGACCTGCAGGTGGTCGCGGCCAAGACCGTCTCGTACGGAGAGGGTAGCAGCAGGGGAGACTGGCAGACCGTCGTCCTGGCCGCGGCGGACGACGAGCGCACACCTCTCCACAACTCCGACGAGGTCACGCATACCCGGGACATGGAGACCCTGATGAGAGAGAACCTGCCCGGCGTAATGAGGCCGAGGAAGATGTACCTGATCTTCTACGACTTCAACGACCTCTGGAAGAAGCCGGAGGCGCGGGCGGACTACATCGACATGTGGAGCGACGGCGCGCTGCTCAGCCTCTTTCTCGGCCACGGCGGCTACGACCAGATAGCCGACGAGGGTCTCCTCTACCTGGAGGACGCCGGTCAGCTCGCCTGCGAGGGCAGGCTGCCCTTCGCCATCTTCGGCTCCTGCAACGTGGGCGAGTTCCAGAACCCCTCCCAGGGGTGCCTCGGGCAGCAGGTCATAACCGTGCCGGGCGGCGGAGCGCTGATCAGCATGGCCGCCACGGCACCCACCGGGGCCTCGGCCAACAGGGTGCTGATGGCAGACGTGCTGGACGAGATCTTCGGCGGCTCGGGGCTCACGCTGGGGATGCAGGTCCTGGCGGGCAAGATGAGGAACGCCTACACGCGCAACGACGCCATGTACTCCCTCTTCGGCGACGGCAACGTAAGGCTGGCCTACCCGGGGACGGACATCCCGTTCACCTCGGACACCCTCCGCACGGGCGAGGCCGCAGGCGTGACCGGCACCGCACCGGAGGACGGCCTTGTCATGGTGGAGGCCTTCGAGAGCTGCAGGCCCGACTCCTACTACACGTTCAGGCAGTACAAGCTCATCGAGTACCTCTCGGAGGCAAGGCCGTTCTACCGTGGACTGGCGGCGGCCGGCCCCGACTTCGACCTCTCCATGTTCGTCCCGGTCGACGCGGACACCGGCAGCTACGCCAGGGTCGGGATGGTCCACGTCTCCGGGGAGACCATGGCCGCCTCCTCGGACTACCCGGCCCCGCTGGTCCACGGCAGCCCGACCGGCACCGACAGCGTCGGGCCTGACATCGAGCTCTGGCTGGAGGGCCACCGCGGCGGGGAAGCGCCGGAGGTCTCCGGCGACATCACCGTCAGGGCCGTCCTCTCCGACGAGTCCGGGATAGACCTGCTGGGCAATCCCGGGCGGCAGCTCGCGCTCTACACGGACGGCGTGCCGGAGGACGTCTCCGACAGGTTCACCTACTACCAGGGCTCCGGCACGGCCGGCGAGCTGACGGTGGAGCTGGGGACCCTCGAGCCTGGCACGCACGAGCTGGAGCTCCGCGCCGCGGACGGTGCGCTGAACCTGTCGAGCCGGGGTCTGACCTTCAGCGTCACCCAGAGCAACGACTTCGTGATAGACGACGTCTTCCCCTACCCGAACCCCTGCCCGGACGACGGGGTCTCCATCAACTGGTCCCAGACCGCTCCCGGCAGGGTGCGCCTCTCCGTCTACACGCTGGGCGGCCGAAGGATACTGGACGTCCGGAACCTCCAGGGCGTTTCGGGTTATAACCAGCACTGGTGGGACTGCCGCGACGCCGACGGCGATCACCTGGCCACCGGGAGCTACATATTCATGATATCCTCCGAGGCCGAGTCGGGTTCGGGGTCGGAGGCCACGGGCGTGATAGCGCTGGTGAGGGACTCGGAGCAGTGAGCCGGCCGGCGGATGGAGGAACAATGAAGCGCAGCATGATGACAGCCGCCCTCGCCCTTGCGTTCGCGTCCGCGGCCCACGCGGCAACCGCGAGCGTCATCTGGCTCACGATAACCCCCGGGGCCAGGTCCAACGGGATGGGCGAGGCCTTTACCGCCCTGGCGGACGACGCCACGGCGACCTACTGGAACCCCGCCGGGCTGGCCTTCGCGGACACGTCCAGCCAGGAGATAACCCTGCAGCACTCCAACTGGCTGCCGCAGCTTGCCGACGATCTCTACTACGAGTTCCTGGGCTACTCCAGGCACCTGAGCGGGTGGGGCGGGGTCGGCGGCAACATCACCTTCATGTCCATGGGCGAGCAGCAGGAGACCACCGAGGGCGGAGATGTCGTGGGGACGTTCTACTCCTACGGCGTCGCGATCACCGGCGGCTTCGGCACCGAGGTGGCCCCCGGCGTGGGGGTGGGCCTGGGCCTCAAGTTCATCTACGACCACCTCTACTACGAGGACACCGGAAAGGGCAGCTCCTTCGCCGCCGACCTCGGCGTGCTCTACAGGGTCCCGATGGACGAGCTGGGCCTCGAGAGCGCTGGCGACCTCAACCTGGCCGCCTCCCTCTCCAACCTCGGCCCGAACATGAGCTACGGCGGCAACGCCGAGAACAACCCGCTCCCCAGGACGTTCAGGGCCGGGCTTGCCTACGAGCCGTTCGACTCGAGGCTGCTGCAGCTCAGCGTTGTGGCCGACTACAGCAAGATACTCACCCAGGTGGAGGACGGGCTGGGCGACGAGTTCAACGAGAACAAGTGGGGTGCCGGGGCGGAGCTCTGGTACTACGACCTCCTCGCCCTCAGGGCCGGCTACATGCACGACACCGAGGGCATGTCGACCATCGAGGGCCCCACGTTCGGCGCCGGCCTCCAGTACGGCGGCTTCCAGCTGGACATCTCCTTCGTCCCGGTCGAGGAGAACCTGCAGGGCTCCGGCAAGTACAACCAGAAGTACTCCCTCTCGGTACGCTTCTAGTCCGGTGAGGTCCACCTCGAAGGGGCTGTTCGTCCCGGCGGTCTTGACAACCGCCTGCGCGCTCCTCCTGCCGTCGGCCGCGCCGGCGGCCCCGCCCCTGGTGCACGGGGCCGTGCCGCCCCATCACGAGCGCCCCTCCGAGGGTGTGGCCGTATGGGCGCCCGGCGCCTCGCCCCTCTCCACGACCGACGACTCGATGAGGGTCTGCATGCTGCGGGTGGAGTTCCTAGAGGACTTCACCACCGAGACCACCGGCAACGGCCTCTTCGACCTCGACGCGGACCCGCCCCGCGACAGGGCCTACTTCGAGGACCTGGGCGAGGCCTTCGCGTCCTACTACCTGGACGTCAGCGGAGGAGCGCTGGAGATCCGGGTGGACGTCTACCCGCAGTCGCTGAACGGCGCCTACGGGATGCCCCACCAGATGATCTACTACGGCGACGACGCCAGCTTCAGGAGGGGTTGGTGCGAGCTGCTCCGGGACGCGGTCGATGCCGCCGACGTCGACGTCGACTTCTCCTCCTACGACGCCGTCGTCGTCGCCCACGCGGGCGCCGGGCAGGAGGCCGACATACTCGGCGACAGCCCTGGAGACATAGGCTCCGTCTTCCTGACCCTCACCGACCTCATATACCACCTCCCTGGCGCGGGATTCGGCTACCAGGGCATACCGACCGGCGACGGGGTGTACGTCAGGGAGGGGACCATCATCCCCGAGACCGAGACCCAGGACGGCTTCGGCCTGGGGCTCCTGGGCACGTTCTGCCACGAGTTCGCGCACCAGCTGGGCCTCCCCGACCTCTACGACACCATGACCGGCAGGGTGGCGGTCGGCGGATGGGCGCTGATGGGCTACGGGCAGTGGATCATGAGCGGCTTCTGGCCGCCGGCCCCCTGCGCCTGGTCGCGGGTCTTCGCCGGCTGGACCCCGGTGAGGCTGGTCGAGGGCCCCGGCACTTTCGAGCTGACCGCCGGCGACAGCGTCCTGAGGGTGCCGCTGACCGGCACAGAGTACCTCCTCATAGAGAACAGGCTGAGGGATCCGGACGGCGACGGCCAGTGCGGCGTCCACGAGCGCGACTTCGGCCTGCCGGGCTCCGGCGTGCTCATCTGGCACATAGACAGGACCAGGCTCGGCCCCTACGTGGACGCCAACCTCGTCAACGTCGACATGGACCACAAGGGAGTCGACCTGGAGGAGGCGGACGGGATACAGGACTTCGACTACTCGCTGCCGGACATCTACGGCTACGAGGGCAGCGAGTGGGACCCCTGGTTCGAGGGCGGGTACGCCTGGCTCTTCGGACCGGGGACCGAGCCGGGCAGCGACGCCAGCTGGGGGGGGAGGACCTTCGTCACCGTGGAGGTGCTCGACCCGCCCGGCGAGACCATGAGGGTGAGGGTCGGCATGGGCGGGTCCTGCGAGGGCTGGCCGGTGACCACCGACCCGCTCCGCTGGGGTCCTCTCGTCTGGCCCGACCCGGACGGCGAGGGCGACAGGCTCGTTGTGGTGAGCCGGACCGGCTACGCCAGGGCCTGGAGGGCTGACGGCAGTGGACCGGAGCCGGTCGGCCTCGACGTCACCGCTCCTCCGGTTGCCGGCGACCCTTCCGGCGGCGGCGCATCCCGGCTCCTGGTCTGCGAGGGTGACGGAGAGGTACACCTCCGCTCCCCCGACTGGACGGAGCCGGACGGGTGGCCGGTGACCCTGCCCGGTGGCGCCGTCGGCGCGCACGCTCTCGTCTCCGGGAGGCTCGGGCTGGTGGCGGTGGCGGACGAGACCGGCTACCTCCACGTCTACGACGGCTCCGGCCGGCCGCTTTCCGGGTGGCCCGTGGCGCTTCCGGCGCGGTCGGTGGGCATCGCCGTATACCCCGACCAGGAGTCGCCCGGTCTTGTCTCCGCCACGGCGGACGGGCGGGTGTACCTGTGGGAGCTGGGCGGCGACCCCGCCGCGGGATGGCCCCGGGCGCCCGGCTCCGAGGCTACCGGCCTCCCCCTCTGCGCCGACGTCGACCGCGACGGCGAGGCGGAGGTGGTGGTGGTCAGCGGCGGAGCCCTCTACTGCTGGGGCCGGGGCGGCGAGACCTCCCCCGGCTTCCCGGCGGAGCTCCCCGATGCGCCGCTCGGCTCCCCGGCCCTCTGCGACCTGGACGGCGACGGGAGGCTGGAGACGGCGGTGACCACCGGGAGCGGGATATCGGTGATCGGCCCCTCCGGCGCGCCGCTCTCCGACTGGCCCCTGCACGCAAGGCAGGATACTCTCGTGGCCGCGTACCGTCCCGGGAACAGGGGCACCGGCGGCAGCGGCTTCCTCCTCACAGGTCTCCCCGACGGCAGGATCGCCATGTACGGCCCGGATGCCCGTCCGGTCCCCGGATACCCGCTGGCCGCAGGAGACCTGCCGGTGGGGGCGCCGCTCCTGTGGGACCCGGGCGACGGCTTCAGGACGGTCGCGGCCGACTCCTCCGGGAACCTCTACTGCTGGGTCGGTGCTCCCGAGCCGGAGGGATGGTTCCCCGGGCTCTCCTCCACCGGAGAGGGATGCTGGTGGTCCGACCGGCTGCCTGCGCTGGCCGGCGAGGGGGGCTTCGACGAATCCTCCTTCTTCGTCTACCCGAACCCGGTGACCGAGGGGGAGGGTACCGTGAGGTTCGTACCCGGGGAGGACTCGAGCTGGGAGGTGAGGATCTTCAACATGGCGGGCGACCTTGTCACCTTCGAGTCGGGCACCGCTCCAGGCGGGGCCGCCTGGGAGGTCCCGTGGACCACCGGGAACCTGGCCCCCGGCGTCTACTTCGTCAGTCTCTACCTCGAGGGGCCCTCCGGGCCGGTAGAGGCCATCTTCCACGCCGCGGTGGTGAACTGATGCGCCGGCCGTGCACGGCCTGCCGTCCCCTGGCCCTGCTGGCCGCCGCGCTTCTGGCGCTGCCGGCCGCGGCATCCGCCACCGCCAGGGGAGGGGCCATGCTCCGCTCCGCCCTGCTCCCCGGCTGGGGCCAGATGTCCCTCGGCCGCGGGACCAGGGGCGCGGTGTTCATGGGCGTCGAGGCGATCACCTGGGCCGGGTTCGGGCTGGCCTACCTGGAGGGGGTCTGGGGCAGGGACGACTACAGGTGGCTGGCCATGGAGGAGGCGGGAGTCTCGGCTGCCGGCAGGTCGGGGGACTTCCTGGACGACCTGGCGGACTTCGACTCCAGCGCCGAGTACAACGACTACATCCACAGGCTCGCCAGGTACTACTACCCGGACGACCCGGACGCCCAGCGGGATTACTACGAGGCGCACGCCAGGGAGGGCGGCGAGTCGTGGTCATGGTCCTCCGAGGCCGCCCGGGAGGAGTACGCCGACCGGCTCCGGAGCAGCCGTGACTGGTTCCGGCGCAGCCTGTACATCGCCGCCTTCGCGCTGGTGAACAGGGCGGTCAGCGTGATAGACGCATCCCTGCTGGACGAGACCAGGCCCGGCCTCTACACCTCGCTGGAGTTCCCCGGGGGCCGCGATCCCTCCGGTGTCAGGTTCTCCGTGGGGGCACGGTTCTGATGGCCGGGCTGCTGCTCCTGGCGCTCGTCATGGCCCCTCCCCAGGGCGCCATGTGGACCAGCGGCACCCCCCTGGTCCCGGGAATCATGGAGATCGAGCGTACCCACGACCCGGCCTTCCGCCCCTCGGGCAGGCTCCATCCCCTCACCGATGGACCCCACGTGGTGGGGGAGACCCTGAACTTCTGGTCCATCGACTACTCCTCCTCCGAGTTCGGGACCTTCTACCTCACCCCCGCCACCTGCCGGTTCGTCGGGGAGGAGACCTACATCTTCGTGGAGGACGCCGTCTGGGGGGTCCACTACGACCAGGACGCGGTCGACGCGCTGGCGGAGGCGCTGGAGGATAGCACCCCCTCGGGGGACATGGGCATCGTGGGCCGGGACTCGGACGTGTTCGGGGAGCCGCCGGACGAGATAGACGGCGACCCCCGGGTCTACTTCCTGGTCCTGGACATACGCGACGGCTTCGACCCAGCCGAGGGCGGCGCCTACATCGCCGGCTTCTTCTCGCCCTACAACCAGTTCACCGAGGACGAGGCCTACCTCTTCTACGGCGGGCACTCCAACGAGGTGGAGATGCTCTACCTCGACTGCTTCCCGAGCGACTCCTACGATGCCGCCTACACCGCCTCCCACGAGATGGTCCACCTCATCCAGTGGGGGGTGGAGCCGTTCAGCGGGGAGGAGCTCTGGGTCATAGAGAACCAGGCACAGTCCGGCACGTACGTCTGCGGCTACCCGGCGTTCCAGGTCCAGACGTTCCTGGAGGCCGGCGGGGTGACCCCCATAAAGTGGACGGAGTTCGACTTCGGCTCGGTGGAGTACGTCGCCGGCTACGGGGCGGGGTTCCTCTTCTTCTCCTACATAGCGGAGCATTACGGAGGGGACGACTTCCTCTACCGCTCCCTCCGAACCTCCGACCGTGGCATCGCCGGGGTGGCCGAGGCCATCCGGGGCGCGACCGGCAGCGAGCCGGACATCTCCTCGCTGCTTCTCGACTGGCAGCTTGCCTGCTGGGTGGACGACCCGGACCTGGCGGACGGACGCTACGGGTTCGGGAGGTTCAGGATAGCCGACTACGACACGGTCTCGCCGGGCAACCGGCCGGGCCTGGACTGGGTCGGTATCGTGGACGGTGTCCCCTGGGCGGGCGGAGCCGAGAGGCTGGGCTCCTACTCCGGAGCCTGCTACAGGCTGGACGATGGGCTCACCGGCAGCTTCCGCGCCCAGGCGGACGGGCTCGGCGAGCTCTCCGCCTGGTTCGTGGAGGAGGGGGGGGGAGTACCGGAGATGCTGGGCACCGGCTCCTCCGGCGACGTTGCCCTCGACCTCTCGGAGCCCGGCTCCGTGCTGCTCCTCTGCAGCTCCTTCGCCGGGCTGGACCTGAGCACCGCCGCCGGCTGCGTGTCCGGCTCCGGCGAGCCGCCGGCCGTATACCCGCAGCCCTGCAGGGGGAGCCTCTACCTGCAGCTCACTTCCGGCGGGGGCGGAGCCACCCTCTCCGTCTTCGACCTCTCCGGGGCGCACATCGAGACGGTCTCCCTCGGGAGCGTACCGGAGGGGGAGGCGACCCTCGAGTACGAGGGGGCCTCGGACCTGGCCTCCGGCGTCTACCTCTACAGGCTCATCCTGGGCGGCCGCGAGGAGACGGGCTCCTTCACGGTTGTTCGCTGAGGCGTTACTCCCGCTGCTGCTTGCCGTCGCAACGGCATCGGCCACCTACCCCGGCGAGACCGGGACCATCTCCGTCCGGAGCGACCTGGTCGACGTCGAGATAGGCCAGGACGGCTCGGTCCACATGCTCTTCTCCGGCCTGCCCCACCTGCTGGCCCTCTACCCCGGGGGAGGCTCCCTCTCCCTCGACCTGACTGAGGTGGCTCTCCCCGGCGGCTTCTGCATGGACGGCGCATGGGGCTGGCTGGTGACCGACCAGCTCGGCGGCAGGGCTGTCCGGTTCGGCCCCGACGGAGAGGTACTGGACTCCCTCGGCGCCCCCGGGAGGCCGGGTGACATATGCCTCTCCGGACTGACGCCGGTCTACGTGGACAGGGCCTCCGGCCGCCTGAGGACCGCAGGCGCCGAGCGGGAGGCTCTGGCCAGGCTCTCGGGGGACGGGATGGGCCAGCTCACCGCCTCCGGGGGGACCGTGGTCTACTCCGACGGCACGGAGTCGCTTCTGGTCGAGCCGCTCGCCGGCTCCGCTCCCCTCGCCCCCGCCGGCACATGGGCCATCGTCCCGGAGGGGCCGCTCGTGCTTCGCGGCGACACCCTCCTGGCTCTCTCGGGCCCGGTGTCGGTCCTGCCGGACTCCCTCCTCTCCCGGGACCCGCACAGGCTCTCCTCCTCGCCGGACGGCTCGGTGATGGCCGTCTGGTCCCCGGGTGAGGGGGAGGTGCTGGTGCTGAGGTGACCGCCCCGGTGCTCGCGCTGGCCGCCCTCCTCGGGGCGGTCCCGTTCCGGGTGAGCCTCGAGAGCGACGGCAGCGCCTTCCTTGCCCTGCCCGACTCTCTCTGGGCCTCCCCCTCCGGTATCCTCGCCTTCTCCGGGGAGGACACGCTGGACGCAGCCCCAGCGGTGAGGGCCGGCAGGTCCGGCGTCATGCTCGAGCCGTCCCCGGAGGCGGGGGACACCGTCATCGTCTCCGGTACGAGGATGCAGCTCTCAGTCCCCTCCTCCTTCCGGCTGGACCTCTCCCCGACGGACGGCGATACCTCCTCGGGAGCCGACGCGCTCCTCCTCGCATCTCCGGAGCCTTACTCCCGCGAGGGGCTCTACATCTCCGGGACCAAGCGCATAGGCCTCTCCGTCGGCTCCGGCGGAGGGCTCGACCAGGGGACCAGGATCACGCTCCAGGGAAGCGCCGCCCCCGGAATAACCGTCTCCGGCAGCGTGACCGACCAGGACCTGGGCGGAGCCTCGTCCTCCGAGCTGGTATCGCAGCTGGACAGGGTGATGCTCTCGGTGACGGCGGAGAGATGGAGGGCGCGTCTGGGGGACATGGAATGGTCCTCGGGGAGAGCGGAGCACGGCCCGTTCTCCTTCAGGAGGGAGCTGAGCGGCATGGAGCTCTCCGTGGATCCGGCTGCGGGGGCTACCGCGCTGGCCGGCTACGGGACCACCGGCGACACCGATAGGAGGGCAGTTTTCTACACCGATGAGGGCGTCCAGGGGCCGTACGAGGTGACCTCCGGCTGGGAGGTGGTCCCCGGGAGCGAGCGGGTATGGCTGGACGGCCGGCTGCTGCAGCGGGGCGCCTCGGCAGACTACGAGATGGAGTACGCCGCCGGGCTGCTGACCTTCACCCCGCGCAGGCTGGTGAGGGAGGACCAGCGCGTGGAGGTCACCTTCCTCCAGCGGGGGGACGGCTTCAGGTCGGAGCTGGTGACCGTCTCCGGCTCTCTCGCGGCCGGCCCCGCAACCGTCTCGGTGACCGGCCTGAGCGCAGGCGATCGGAGGGACGCGCCGCTGGGGTTCATCCTTACACCGGAGGCCGAGGAGGCCATCCGGGATGCGGGGGAGGACCCGGCGGAAGCCTGGCTGGATGGCGCGGAGGAGGTTGGCGAGGGGGAGGGCAGCTACGACAGGGACAGCCTGGGCCACTACGTCTACAGGGGTCCCGGGCAGGGGAGCTGGACCGTCCATTTCGGAAGGCCCCCCGAATCCCCGGGGGACTACCTCTACGACTCCTCCCTCGGGGGGTACGCATGGGTCGGCGAGGGGCAGGGCACTCATCTCCCCAGGAGGTACGTCCAGATACCGACCTCGTACTCGACGGGAGGCACCTCCATGGACCTGCTCCTGGGAGACCTGGAGGCGGGGCTTGACGTGGCCCTCTCCAGGCGGGTCGGCAACCTGTTCGCCCGGGAGGGGACCACCAGGGAGGGGCTTCTGGCCTCCGGCTCCCTCTCCATGCGGTTCCGCGAGGGTGGGCCGGGCATCGGCCTGATCGGCAGGGCCGTAACCGGAGGCTACGCGGCTCCCTCGGCGCTCGAGGGCGACAGCTCGCTGGCCGCCTGGTCGCTCCCCCCCTCGTACGAAGGGAACGACGAGCTGGCCGGGGCGTGGGTCGGCGGCCGGGCCCTGCTGGTCAGGGCGGACGCGAGGCTGCCCGAGTCCGGCGGAAGCATGGAGAGGCTGCGGGTCACCTCGGCGGGCGAGCTGGGCGCCTTCGGCTTCATGCTCCGCGGGTCGGGGGTTGACCGCCGGGGGGTCCCCGTGGTCAGGGACGGCACGAAGCGCAGCCTCGGCGCAGACCTCAGCCTGGGCCTCGGCCGACTGACGCCGTCGGCGGGCGGCTCCTGGAGCGACGAGTCCTGGGCCGACAGCGTCTCCGGGAGGGAGCTCTCCGGCTACGCCGGTCTGTCCCTTCAGGAGGGAGGTCTCCTGGCCGGGACGAGGCTGGAGCTTGCTAGGGACGGCAGGGAGGGAACCCCCGGAGGTCCCAGGTCGGTCTTCAGGGCCAGGCTGGAGGCCTCCGGATCTCCCGGCGGCATGAGGTTGGGTGGAAGCGTCGAGCACTCCGCCACCGACTGGGACTCCGGCGGTAGCCTGCAGGCCGACGCGGTGAGCGTGAGCGCCTCGGGCACCATGGGCGGTCTCTGGCTGCAGGCGGTCTACGGGGGCTCCGGCACCGTCTCCCGTTCGGTCGACATAATCTACGAGTATGTGGGGGAGGGGGAGGGCTCCTACAGCTACGACCAGGAGAGCGGACAGTACTACCCGGACCCGGAGGGCGACTACGAAGTGCTCTACGTCCCGGGATCCGAGCAGGGTATCGTCACGGAGGCCGAGCTGGACATCACCCTCTCCGGCAGCTGGGACGGAGGCGGTATGGTCGGCTCCGGCACGCTCTCGGCCGCCGGTGAGGACCGGCTCCGGGTGCTCCTGCTGCTGGACGGTTTCGATACCGGGCTGGAAGGCGGCTACGACCTGGAGCTGGCCCCATGGCTGAGCTGGGACGACGGGCTCCTCCGGAGGCTCTCCGTCTCTGCGCGGAGGGCTGACGAGAGGACGGGATACAGCGGCGCGGGCATCACCAGGGAGAGACGCTGGTCGCTGGAGGTGGAGCCGAGGCTCCTGCCCCTGCCCCGCCTGACCCTTTCGACCTCCGCAGGCGCCTCCAGGACCAGGACTTCCCTCTACACCCCCAGGGACGTGGTCACCCTGAGGCTCGCCGTCGACCCGGAGCTCGACCTCGCGGCAGCCCCCGACCCCGGCCTGCTCCTCTCCCTCGAGAGCAGGAGGGACCGGGAGAGCGGCCTGCGGGCCGTCATGTACGGCGCTGCTCCTCACCTCTCCTTCAGTGGTGGTGGATGGACCGCCTCCGCCAGGGTCTCCATGACGTGGGCCGAAGGGGGAGAGGACTTCCCGGTATGGTTCCTCGACGGGATGCAGGACGGGCTGTCGCTGCGAACCAGCGCCAGGGTCGGCAGGAGGCTCGCCTCCGGCCTGGAGGTGGCCCTCACCCACTGGGGCAGGAGCTACGGCCCGGAGGGGTGGTCCCAGAGGACCGGACTGGAGGGGACGGTGACCTTCTGACCGCCGCCGTTCTCTGGCTGGCGCTGCTCCTGCAGCCCTCGCCGGGAGACACGCTGGACGTCGCCCTCTCCGGGGGGCCGCCCCTTCCGGAGCCTTACGAGCTCGGCAGCGGGCGGGTGGCTCTCGAGGACTCCGCGCTCGCCGGTCTGCAGGAATCGCTGCTCTCCTGGTACCTGGACAGGGGGTACCCGTTCGCCTACGCGGCCATGTCGGTCACATCACCGGGCACGCTGTCCGTATCCGTGGTTCCCGGCAGGCACGCCGGACTGGAGTCGGTCCTGATCGTCGGCGCCGAGGGCACCGACCCCGAGGTCTACACGAGGCTGCTCCGTCTCCGGCCGGGCGAGCCCTTCGAGAGGGAGCCGGTCAGGCAGTGGAGGTCGGCCATCGGTAGGCTCCCTTTCGTCGCTTCAGTAGGCCCCTCGTCGGTGGCTCTCGGCACGATGGGTGACATCCTTCTCGTGCAGGAGGTCACCGAGGCGCCGGACGGCAGCTTCCAGGCGGACCTGGACTGGGACGGAGCGGATCTCCAGGGCGGCGGGGAGGTGGTGGTGCTCAACCTGGCCGGGACGGCGAGGCAGCTCGAGCTGCGCGGGGAGACCCGCAGCTGGGGCGGGGTGGATGCCGGTCTCCGTTACAGGGAGCCGTGGCTCTTCGACCTGCCCCTCTCGGCGGAGCTGTCCATGGAGCAGCAGACGCCCGAGAGCGCCTGGGTGGAGAGGGAGGCGCACCTGCAGCTGTTCTGGG
>CAYREX010000019.1:0-50296 GCA_964423505.1 uncultured bacterium
GTTCCGAGGTACCTGCCGGCAACTACGTGGTGCGGGGCGTGGTCGGGGAGAGGGTGCTGACGGCGCGGTTCGTGAAGCTGTAGCGCTCTATCGCACTCCAGCAGCCATTACGGACCAATCTCGAGGTGTTCGAAGATTCTGACTGGTGGTACCCCGTATTGGATGCATTTAGAACCCTGGTGCCCCGTACTCAGCGCATGTAGAGCTGTTGCCAATCTTGGTGGATTCAATGAGAACTAGTGTGATACGCATTTGGCAGTGTATATCTACTCCTACAGGGAATGATGCATATAAGAGCAATAGGGTCTATTCAAATGCTACACCTAACAACTCATCCCAGCAGCTATCAAATGCGCTCTGCATGAACTCAGGACCAGTGTTGCTGCTTGTTGGAAGATAGCGTCTCTCAAGCATAAACTCAATCATGTTAAGCGTTACAGTTTCATTATTAAAGTCAATCATAGACTCTGCTTGGCAGTATTTTGCATAATTGGCAAGTACATGATCAACGCTAACTCCTTCCCCACTCGAACGGTCATGGAACACTGCAAGTGCTTCCAGTTCATCAATACCTATGAAGAATGCATTGTTGAGAAAGGCCATATCTGTGTTTCTATCTAACCGACTAATATGTTCTTTAAATTGTCTTGAGTTCATCCAACTAGGAGCACTATAGACGACGGTGAAGTAGTAGAATTCACGGCCATCATCAATGCTACCGAGTCTTTCGATTATTGAGGTTGCACCTTGACGCCATAAGTTAATCAGATTCTCAAACTGTCGTGGTTGATACGTACCGAGATTAGCTGAGAGCGAGTGTCTATACCATTCATACATATCAGCCCCTATTTCCCACAGTTCCCGGTACTTAGCCTCAAGAGCAATCCGCTGCATTCCTATCAAGAAGCAATCGGGGGATGCAATCTGATTCCCTGGTTCACTACCCATGATAAACTCGTCTACGAATAACAAGTTAGGGACTATTAGGCTGTCCATGTGTCTCTCAGGAACACATTGCTCTGCAATTGCCTTAACATGCAACTCGAAGAGTTGGCCTACAAAGCTCCTAAGTTTCCTGATTGCAACATTGGAAGCTTCATGAGCCTGACTAATAGTCCTTCTAACCACTCTATCAGCACAGCTAGTTATTAAACTCTCAGGTTGCACTACACCAATAGCACCATCGGGGAAACTTACAATAGGCATCTCCCTTGCTGCTTGAAGCGCGTCATCTGGTTGGTTGTATATGCTATCTATATCTGGAAGACTGAGAGCTGTTGGTGCATGGAAAGGTAGATCACGCTCTGGCGAGAAGAAGTCACCATCCTGGGAAGAGATGCTCATTCCATTTCTTACCCAACCTCCATTATGTATCATCCATAACACTAAGTATAATTCACGTAGAAAATTACCCCTTAATTGTGTCAAAAGCCCCGATATCTCTTGATGCTCTTCAGCTGCTAGCTCCCAGTACTCTGTCAGAAACAACCACCAACGTGAAATAGCATTCTTGCTGCTTAGGTTGATTCCTGAGTTGAGGAGTGTGGTTCGCCATAGATACTCACAAGACATCCTTGCTGGAAGATCAGAATCAAGCATAATGATGCCATCTACACTTGATACATTCGGATACGGAACTTGATTGTAAGACATGTTGACAAGTCTTCGGAGTTGATTCTTCCAGCTATCTCTGTCTTGAGTACCCTCGCTAGAGACACCATCAGCGTACAACCTGGCAATCGCTGCCGAGACGATGTTTCGTCCGATGTGATTCATTCCTCCATCAGGATCAGCAATATGTCGCTCAGAGAGATTGCTCAAGTAGGTACCAGCCATTGCAGCCAAGGCACTGGGAATTCCGACAGACCGACATGCCTCTACTAGCTGATTACAATCATCGAATACTTCCTCTGACTGATAACTGAACTTCATATATGGCATAAATACCTCTATCAGGCATAGAGAGTTGTGGTGAACTTGCCTAAGATGCTTTGGCCACCTCTCATATACAGGGCTTCAGACACCACTCGAGATGACTCAACTAGAGATGACAACCACGGCAGGCTTAGTCCTGATCCAGACTTCGGAGCGCACTCTGGAAGTCCTTCTCTACAACAAGTAGTGACTCCAGAGCGTTATTATCAAGCGAATCACGAGTGAGTAGACCAGTGAAGTCTAGACTTCTTCTCAGGCAATTGTACGCTCCTTCCCGCGCTACAAAGGCGATCTCAGCGCCAGTCAGACCAAGAAGCTTCTGAGCGAACCTCTCTATATCAAACGTAGATTGCATGGGCATTTTCCTTGTATGGATTCTGAAAATGCTAAGGCATCCTTGCAGCGTTGGCTTCTCCACTTCTAGGGAATAGTCGAAGCGTCCAGGTCGAAGAAGTGCTGGATCAAGTAGCTCAGGTCTATTGGTTGATGCTATTACACAGATATCACCATAGGTATCTATGCCATCCATCAGTGTAAGAAGCTGGTTCACGAATGTAGCCTGGAAACGTACACTCTCTTCAGATGATCTGATTTGAGCTACAGAGTCTATTTCGTCGAAGAAGATCACGGATGGTTGAAACTCTCTTGCTTCTTCAAACACACTTCGAAGATTAGACTCTGACTGGCCAACCCACTTACTGTATAACTCGGGGCCCCTGATGGGAATGAAGTGCGCCTGAATCTCATTTGCGATAGCCTTTGCGATAAGAGTTTTCCCGCAACCGGGAACTCCATGAAGCAAGATGCCCCTATGAGGTTTGATGCCAAGCTTCTCGAACAACTCGGGATGCTTCAATGGTACTTCGATGACTTCTCTAACTTTATCAACAATACTGTCGATTCCCCCCAGATCTGAGAACCTTGTTTCAGGTATGAACCGAACTCGCTCTTCTGACTGTGCAGGATCATCACCAAATAACGAGAACTTCCAGTCTACTCCGCTGCGACTAGCAGCACTCTCCCATGTCTTCGGCTCAATCGCAATTGGTCTTTCCTTTAAGACCGAACCATCAACAGAACGCTCGTACTTCACAGCCCATCTCGAGTTATCCAGGGCCGTATCGATTTCATCTGGTAATTCCTGAACTTGCCTCTGAATACTCTCTTGGGAGTAGTACTCACATAGCTCTAAGCCCTTTGAGTTCGCCTCTCCGAACAGAACACGCTGAATCCTGTCCTTATCGACCGCCCATACTGTTGGAGCCGAGAATGAGCCAAACTCGAACCAAGGCCGCCCGTTCCCCGGCAAGCTGTAACGGTGTTCTGGGATTCCAGGGAACACAGACCTTAAGAAGCGGCAACCCCATCCTGGTGTTACATCATCAAGCATGCAGTGCTTGTCTCCACGCTCAGAGGCTGCTCGTCTCTTGCAACATTCAAGTATCCTGAAGAACTCCCGTAATGAGTGGATAAATGCTGGTTGACCATTGTAGGTGAGCTTGGATGACTTCCAGTTCTTGATGATGCCCCAAAGCTCCTCCAGATCAGTGTAGTGAAGCTTGAATCCATCTGGTCCAAGTGTTGCGCGGTTCACCGAGTTTCCAGTACTTATCAGTTCCACATTTCCAAATCGCTGCAGTACATCCAAAGCCCTATGGTACTGCGATGATGTTGATCTTCCAAACTCAACCTCAACTAGCATATCCATAATATCACCATTCCTCCGGGAAACCTCCTCTTCCCCGTGCGTGTAATCCACCAAGGATCATAGTTGATAGACCCAATAGAGTGAAGTACTCCCTCAGTGCAACACTGCAGCAATCATATGTGTATGGTAGATAGATAGTTAGATATACTGGTATGCCTGATTCAGTAGTGACTTGACATGAGCCCTAGTGTTCACTAGGTACTGAACAGTGATAGGAGGCTGATGCTTTGGTCCAGATGGAATTCAATCCCGCGTTCGGGAAGAGAATACGGGAGCTTCGCCAGCGCGAGGGCGGCATGAGCCTTCGCGAGCTCGCAAGACGGACCGGCATCAGTCCCTCTTACCTATCACAAATCGAGCAGGGGAAGCTCCCACCCCCCATGGGTAATATCGTCATCATCCTTGCTCTCTCTCGGGAACTCAATGAAGATCCCGAAGCACTCGCAAAGCTCACTGCCCGACCTACGCATTCTCTAGCTGAACTTCTATCCGATCATCCAGAA
This sequence comes from uncultured bacterium, assembly GCA_964423505.1. GTDB lineage: Bacteria > Fermentibacterota > Fermentibacteria > Fermentibacterales > JCC-6 > CAYREX01. The sequence goes on from CAYREX010000019.1 coordinate 4,147, forward strand.
GTAATTGAGTATCTCGCTGAGTCCTTCCTGGAGCTTGATGAAGAGCACATCAAGCCAGGCATAGTAGGTCTGATACTTGGACAAATCATACAGGACAACTACGGTAAGTTCTTGAGGAAGATGAAGCCCGGGGACATCGAGCCAGTGATCGAGCGAATGCTGAAGATCCGAAGGGAAATGCTGAAGGGAGATGAAGGGCAGTGAAGGCTTCCCCTTTTTTGCCCCTCAGTGTTCAGTCGATACTGTACGTTTCAGGGTATCTCCCATGAGTTCGATGGTAGATGACATCCTGAAGCAGAAGCCTGAGGATCAACTCGATGAACTGCTTCAGAAGCTAGTTTGGACTGCAATCGAGCTTCTGGAGCATGGACATGGTCGGATGTCTCTGGAAACGAATGTCGATTCTGGCGATGTCCGCAACGTCTTCCTGCGAGCAGGCAAGAGCTGGAAGTACAGGATAACTAATAAGATACTGAGATATTGCAACGACTCCCGCCATGGGAGCGATAGACGAAACGGAGTGTAATGCTGGACTATCAGAGCCATTCTGAAGTGCTGGCACGAAGGAAGGTTCTTCGATGTCCACTTCAGAGTTCACAACAGAAACCCTTGAGTTCTGGCAAGCACGAACTTGTAGGGCGCTGAGCGAAGAGGATGCTAGGGAGATCAGTGAAACTCTGTTCGAGTTCTACTGCATCCTACATGAATGGCATCTCCAGGATCGGGATTCGGAATCGGAATACCTGCAGGGTAGCGAGGTGAGTTGATGAGCAACGTAGTCAGCGAATCGTCGCCTCCGATTACCCCCTACCCCCTTCTTCACCTGAACGTGGAAGCGAGACGACTCCTTCTCGACCTTGAGAGGGAGTTTTATTCATTCGTGACGCTCTCTCATACACATAGCCTCAGGGCAGTACTTGCCGCCTATGTAGCCAATAAACTCCCAAGTGATCCGGTCTGGTTACTGCTGATTGCTCCACCATCCAGCGGGAAGACGGAGATCCTTGGGCTGCTCAGGGATGTAGAAGACTGCCACGAAGTTAGCACCTTCACTCAAGGCTCACTAATCTCTGGCACTTCAAGAAAAGAGAAAGCCAAGGGAGCTACGGGAGGGCTTCTGATAAAGATTGGTGAGTTCGGTGTAATGGTATGCAAGGACTTCACTTCGGTCCTCTCCATGAACCGCGATACACTGAATGGAGCAATGGCGATTCTCAGGGAAGCTCATGATGGCCGTGTAAGCAGAATCCTCGGGACAGATGGTGGCAAGGAAGTCGTATGGGCAGGAAAGCTGGGTGTACTTGGTGGAGTTACTCAGAAGATTGATTCACACCATGAGGTACTAAGCGCTATGGGAGAAAGGTTCCTCATGTGCAGAATGAAGGCATCATTAGAAGATGCATTCAACCAAGCGAGATACTCCCTGAACAGAGTACTCAACCCCGAAGAACGAAGAGCTTCGCTAAGGGAGAAAACTCAAGCGCTTCTAGAGGCTGCTGAGCCGAATCTAGAAGGTATGCCGGAGTTGCCTAAGGAGCTTTGTGAGAAAATCCTCAACCTTTCTATCTTCATTGCTCATGGGAGGACGCCAGTTGAGAGGGATTACCAGAGGAAGGTTGATAGGATCTTCTCACCAGAGGGACCTTCTAGGATCGCTCAGCAACTGCGTGCTCTCTACACCGGACTTCTTCTGATTGGGTGTGCTCCAGAGGAAGCATGGGATACCCTGCAGCAAGTTGCCTTCTCATCATTCCCAGAGCTCCGGTGGGAAGCTCTCTCCTACATACGTGATAATCCTTGCTGCACACTCGACTCTATTGTAAAGGCTACTCGCTACCCGAAAGCAACTATGAGGAAGCACGCGTGTCCCATCATAAGTCAAAGAGGGATAACTGGTTAGTGGTTTGAATGTTGTCAGGCCCGGAGTCGCATTCGCCAAGTAGTTGCGGGAGAGCAGCATAGCTGAACGTTGAAACGCTCAGGACCTGTAGAATTCTGTAGAGGCGGAGATGCTCCAGACAGAGATTCTTCCTGATGATCGCTACCAGGACGTAGACTGCGATTGCGATCCAGATCTGCGTCTTCACCGCGTTCATGGAGTGGCCCCAGAAGGACTTGATCCGGAGATGCTGCTTGATCCATCTGAAGAAGAGCTCGATCTGCCAGCGAGCCCTGTAGAGGCTGGCAATCGTGACCGCCGGGAGATCGAAGTTGTTGGTGAGGAAGGAGAAGGTCCTCTCCTGCTCGACATCCCGATAGCGCACCCTCCGGAGTGGTGCCGGGTATTTCTCGAAAGTGCTTCCCTCGGCAACGACGGTCTGGTCGGAGAGGATACCGGCAGCCGAATCCTTGTCATGCGAGTACCTGCGTCGCAGATGAAGATTGCTCTTTGTCCTGGTGACGAAGAAGGCTCCGCAGGTGGTAATCCTGTAGAGCCTTGCGAAGTCCATGTATCCCCTATCCATCACGTAGTAGGCTCCGGGCTCGATGAGGAGCCTGTCCAGGAAGCCCACGTCATGAGGCCTGGCCTCGGTGATGTCGATGAATGTCGGGATGGAGCTGGGCAGCTCCATGAGGGTGTGGAGCTTGACGGCTCCCCTCGTGCTCCGGAACTCCGCCCAGGGAAACAGGGAGAGCGAGAGCGTAATCGTGGTGGAATCCAGGGCATAGACCGGCTCGCTGATCTCTTCGCAGAACGAATCGTCGGCGTAGAGCTTTCTGGCTGTATCGATAAGCACCTGAGCGAACTCGGCGTAGATGCGCCAGTCCCGCTTCATGTTGGCATTGGAGAGATTGTTGAGGGATACGCCGCCCCGGATGCCCATGTGGTAGAGCTGATTGCGGTGGGCCCTCAGGCAGGCGATGATGTCCCTGAGCCCGTTCCTGTAAGTGAGCTGGCCGAAAGCCATGCAGTAGAATTGGCTCCGGCAACTGAAGGTCCGGACGCGATAGTCTCCGTCGTACTTTGCTGTGCACCTGTCGAAGGCCTCCCGGGGCAAGGAATCCATGATCTGCGAGAAGACAAGGCGTCCAGGATACATGCTTCCTCCATCCATCCAAGGATGGAGCATATACCCGAAGTCGATTCAAGTCGTGTGCGGCCATTCGTGCATGCATATCATTACCCTACATGGCTATACAAGATCGTCGAGGAAGCTCAGTGGGACACCCGTGATGAGGAAGGTACTAGAGGATCTGGAGGGAATCACCCTTATTGAAAGGGACACAAGCCAGGTTGCTCATACTTGGAGAATGTCGGATACCTTCGACGAAGTGCTCGATGTCATCGAGATGCCTCTCATTATTAGGTTTACGACACCCAACACCGATCTCAGATCTCCATCGGAGCACAAGCTGATGCTGAAGCCATGAATGGGTCTGGTATTATAGAGGCTTCATCTGCTGGTACATCAGTCACAGCCTCTTCCGGAATGTCAGTAAACGAACATGGGATGAGAACTGGCACCGGTCTACTGACATATTGTAAGAGCCAGTCCTCGTCTGCATTGGGCGGGTACAGGACTTCGGCTGACGCAGGGTTCAGCGGAGAATGAACGAGAGGCTAGCATGAGCAGGCAAGCGAATGGAAAGAAACCTTCTACGAAGGTACAGGTTGTAATCTACGTTCGCGTATCCTCCAAGGATCAGGAGCGGGAAGGATACTCGATACCTGCTCAGAAGCGTCTGATAAGAGAGTATGCACGTGAGCACGGTATGTCTGTTGTCCGTGTGTTCGAAGATGTAGAGACAGCTAAGCAGGCCGGTCGAACACGCTTCAACGAGATGCTGGAGTACCTTCGTGCAAACCCGAAGTGCAAAACGGTTCTCGTTGAGAAGACTGACCGGTTGTACAGGAACATCCGTGATTGGGTGACAATCGACGAACTCGATCTGGAGATCCATCTGGTCAAGGAGAACGCAATCATCGCTCCAGACTCCCGGTCGTCCGAGAAGTTCATGCATGGCATTCGTGTGCTCATGGCGAAGAACTTCATCGATAACCTCTCCGAAGAGGTCACGAAAGGAATGCAGCAGAAAGCCAGACAGGGGATATGGCCGTCGTTCGCTCCGATCGGATACATGAATGTACAGTCCGGTAACGGCAGGAAGGTAATCGTGCCCGATCCCGATCGCGCACCGATTGTGCAGATGCTGTTCGAAACGTATGCCAAAGGCGACTGTTCCCTGAGTGAACTAACCAGGATTGCAGCGAATAGTGGCCTCACTCACAGAGGATCAGGCAACCCGCTTGCTCGATCAGCAGTTCACAAATTGCTCTCCAACAAGATCTACTACGGAGCATTCGACTGGAACGGTGTAACGTACAAGGGCAAGCATGAACCCATCGTATCACGGTTGCTTTGGCAAAAGGTTCAGAATGTGCTTGCCAGCAGGAACCGGAGGAAGACACGGCGGGTGAAGCATGACTTCGCCTTCTCGCGTCTGCTCACCTGTGGTCACTGCGGATGTACCATGACTGCAGAGCGCAAGAAGGGCCGTTACACGTACTACCACTGCACAGGAGCCAAGGGCAAGTGTGGAGAGCCTTATGTGCGAGAAGAGGTCTTAGACAGCCGTTTCTGCTCGTTTCTGGGGCTTTTGGAGTTCGATCAGGATGTGATAGAGCATCTAAGGCGGAATGTGCAGCACATGAGCCGGGTGAAGGGCGAGTACCACAGGAAGGTGATCGCACGGCTTCAGAAGGAGTACAGCAAGCTTCAGAGGCAGCTCGATACGATGTACGATGACAAGCTGGAGGGACTAATTTCAGCAGAGATGTTCGAAGAGAGGGCTCGGCGAGTTCGATTAAGGATGGAGGAGGTTTTCGCCGCTATCATCGAGCATGAGAGTGTCGACCCTACAGATATGGATAGGAGCGTCGACGTTCTCGAACTCGTGCGAAACTCGCGCAGAATGTACCTCAGGCGGGATTCAGCTGAGAAGAGGCGATTGCTAAGAAATCTGCTTTCGAACTGCTCGTGGAGTGATGGTCAACTCACTGCTGCGTTCCGTCAACCATATGATATGATTGTAGATACGAACACACTCTACAAACAGGAGAAGGCTGCTGGAGAGCCTCCAGACAGCCTTATCGAAATCTGGTACCCCCGACGGGATTCGAACCCATGCTTCCGGCTCCGGAGGCCGACGCTCTATCCAGCTGAGCTACGGGGGCACCAGTCTGGTTCGTGCTCCTCAGGAGCATGCGAAGATAGCTCCTGTATCTTCCGTCATCAAGGTGATGCCGGCTCTATGCTGCCCTAGATGGGAACCTTCTCCACCTTCGGGGCGGAGCTCTCCTCCAGGGTGAGGAGAGCCATGGAGCGGTCCCCCCTGCCGCCGGAGACAGCTCCGGGATTGAGTAACAGGACGCCGTTCCTGGTCTCCTCGTGGTAGACGTGGGAGTGGCCGAAGATGAGGATGTCCGGTTCTCCCCTGGCGAAACGCCTGTACATCCTGTCCTGGATGCCTTGCCTGGCGCCAGTGCCGTGAGTGACGAAGACCCTGCTGCCCTTGAGCTCCAGCTCGAGCGATTCGGTCAGCCTGGACCTGAGGTCGTACGGGTCCATGTTGCCGTGGACCGCCCTTACCGGGGCGAGGAGCTGCAGCTCCCGGAGTACCGAGGCCTCGACTATGTCACCGGCGTGTATTACGAGGTCGCTCCCGGCGCAGACCTCGCACACCCGGCCCGGGAGCGAGCCGAGCCGGGTGGGGATGTGAGTGTCCGAGAGGACTGCTATCTTCAAGTGCTACTTGTTCTTCTTCTTGTGCCTGTTGGCGCGGCGACGCTTCTTCCGCTTGTGCGTCGCTATCTTCTTGCGCTTGCGCTTTCTGCCGTTGGGCACTTCAGTCAGCCACCTTGTTCTTGATGAGCCTGGAGGGCTTGAAGACCGGGACGCTGCGCTTGGGGACTTCGACGGGTTCACCCGTATGGGGGTTCCGCGCGGTCCTCTTCTTGCGGCTGACGACCTTGAAGGTGCCGAAACGCCTTATCTCTATGTGCTCATGGTCGAACAGGGCCTGGCGTACCTCGTCCAGGAATCCGTCCACGACCGTGGCCACGTCCTTCTTGTTCATGTCGATGTCGTTGCGAGCTGCTATCCTGGCAACGATATCCGCCTTCGTCATGCTAACCTCCGAAAAAGCGTGGTTCGTGATGCCGGTGTTCCCCGTCCGGCGACTGCACCATCCAGCCCCCCTCTGGCGGCAGGAAGGCGTAAGATAGGAAAGCCCATGGGTTTCGGCAAGTCCCGGCCGCCGCACGGCCGGCGTCTCCATCCGTTGCTACAGAGAAGGGCGGAGGGCGGTGCCCTCCGCCGCATCCTGGTGGAGCTGACGGGAGTCGAACCCGTGACCCCCTGACTGCCAGTCAGGTGCTCATACCAACTGAGCTACAGCCCCGACGCAGCCGGATAAATGAAGGCAAAGAGGCTCTGAGTCAAGCCCGGGGGGCCGTTCAGGGCACGTCCAGCCTCCAGAAGGAGCCGCCGCTCGGGACCCTGACGAAGCCGGCCGGGAGCTCGAGCATGCAGAGCTCGATTGTCATGCTTACCGTGCCGTCGAAGAGGTGTCCTCCCCTGGCGCCGAAGCTCTCGTCCGCCAGGCTGACGTGCAGATGTACGAAGGGCTCCCCCTCCTTGATGGAGACGTTTCCCTGGAGGGAGAGTATCTCGGAGGAGTCCTCCACCCTAGTCCTTGTGTACTCCCTGCCGTCGTAACGACCCAGCTCGATGTCGCTAAGCATACCTATGCCCGCGGTGACGATCGCCGCATCGACGCCGTTGTCCCCGCACCAGCGGGCGAGGTCGCCGGGGAGGCAATCCCCCACGTCGAACCTGATGACGGTCGTTCCTTCTTTCCTGTGGAGCACCTTCATCTCAGCGGCCCTCCTCCCCGGTCCAGCTGCCCCTGCCGTTTCGGACGTATCCGTGTCCGTTCGGGCAGGTAATCCTGTATCCATCCCCGGTAAGCTCCATGACGTAGCCACTGCCGTCCCGGGGGCACGTGCTCTCCGCTGCTTCCCCCGCGGTGGCCACCAGCTCCTCGAGGGAGTCGCACCAGCGACCGTTCAGGTCGTGGTAGCAGGCCTGCGCGGTGCCGAGGTGGTTCAGCCTGGCGCGGCAGCTGGTAGTCACCGTGCCCTCGCCGCCGCTGCAGGAGGGCAGGAGCAGCAGGGCGGCTGCCGCCACCCCGCCCGCGAGCCTGAGCAGCCGCGCGACCGTCACCTGCCCCCGGCCACCACCAGGCGCCGGGTGAGGGTTGTGCCGTCGATCATGCGGAGCCTGGCGAAGTAGAGACCAGGACTCACCGGGGCGCCGGCTTCCGTCTCGCAACCCCAGGTAAGGGTACCCTCGCCCGTAAGGCCGGATGCCGGCGTCGCAATAATCCGTCCGCTGAGGTCGTAGACGGAGAGCTCGGCGCTGCCTGCGGGGACACGCCAGTCGAAGGCTACAGAGGTCGTGGCCGGGTTCGGGGTCGGTGCACCCAGCGCCGGGCTGCCGCCAGCTCGTACGCCGGAGCCCACTCCAGTGGAGACGACCGGCAGGACCATGGTAAAGGGCTCGTGGTCCCTGGCCCATGCGGTTACGGCGGCGGTGTCAGTGCCGTCGTCTATCACCACGTCGAAGCAGGCTGTGCCGGAGGCGTCGGTGTATTCGATGGAGTACTCCAGAGGGTCGTCCCACTCGCCCTGGAGCAGGCATACCCTGGCGTCCTCCAGGAAGTCGTCGGAGCCGCCGGCCACGGTAACGGTGAACTGGCAGGGGCCCACCTCGAGGTGTCCCGGTGAGACGACCATCTCGATGTCGCAGTAGTCGGTGCTCCACATGGGGAGCTCCGGGTCGCCGAACAGGGTTATTGATTTGGCTATCCAGTCGTAGTGGGTGTCCGTGGGGATGAGCGGGATGAACTCGTCCCAGGCCAGCGCATGGGCTTCTCCGAGGTGGAAGGCGTCCTCGGTGAAGAACTTGGCGAAGAACTCCTGGTCCACCAGCTCGCTCCACTGGCCGCCCGGCTCGGAGGGCTCTCCCCAGCCGTAGCGGGTGTTCATCATGCAGAAGCCGCCACCCTGGGGTGAGCGGAGCCACGCCTCTGCGAGGCAGGTGCCCTGGTCGAAGCCGCCGCTGTTGCAGGCGATTGTGTTCCAGATGGAGACCCTGCCGTGGGCGGAGATGTTGGTGAGGCCCATGAAATCGCCGGAATCCAGCGAGCCGGTGCCTATGGAGACGCTCCCCGTGCTGCCGTGGCCTGCATGGTTCACGAGGTGCATGCCTCGGTTCAGCATCTCCATGGTCAGGGCGTGGCTCTGGCTGCCTGCGCTCTCGTAGTGCTTAATCACCGGCTGCCACTCCGCCGGTGTGTAGAGGGTGTCCACCTTCTCCTTGCCGGCGCTTCCCGGGCAGTACGGGCTGTACCAGAGGATGCCGGTGGTGAAGCCCATCGATGTGAACCAGGGGTCGGTGTCCCTGGTGTCGTCGACCTCCGGGTACTGGTAGGCCATGACCTTCGTGACGAAGAGGTTCGCCTGGGGCCCGTTCTCGACCGAGGCCCGGCCGACGAAGTAGTCCGGATGGTAGTCCATCTCGTCGCCCTCTATCTCGCCCCATACGCCGTTGCCGTTGGCGTCCCAGAGGTCCGCCCCGGGAGCTGTGTCGTTCATGTCCATGTAGTAGATGTCCGCCGCCGGGTCGCCGGTATAGCCCTCCGCGGTCGCCCAGCAGTTCCGGTGGGGGACCAGCGGCGTGTCGCCGCCGAGCAGGATCCATGTGGGCGGGGAGTCATCGTAGATGTCGCGCAGGAAGAAGCGGAGCTCCTGCGCCGGGTCCACGCCGGTGTAGTTCGACTCTACGTACTCCATGGTGACTATCCGCGCTGGCACGCCGAGCATGGTCTTCATTCGTGCCAGCGGCTCGAAGACGTCCACCAGCGAGTCTCGCGTGACTATCAGGTACTCCCCCCAGGGCAGGTCGTCGTCCGAGCGTACGGGACCGTACATCCCGGTGTCCTGCGGGTTCAGGACCATGGAGGCGACGGCATCCGCAGCTCCCCTCCTGGCCGCTGCCCCTGCGGGAAGGGGAGCGCCGGCGCTCTCGTCGTAGTGCAGTGTCAGGGAGAGGGAGGTGAGCAGCTCGGCCCTGCCTGTGGCGGCGTCCCACCTGACCGGACGGACCACCATCTCGGCCACCCCGTAGCCCATGAGCCCGCCGCTTCCCGAGAGGATGACCGGAGGCAGGGACGATGCGACGGCATAGGCCTCGGGGTTGGCCCGGGTGAGGGCGAAGTCGCCCGGCATGCTGAGTGGCACGCCCCTCTGTACCGGCTTCATGTCCCAGGTGCCCGGCAGCTCCTCCCAGGTTGCGCTCCTGACCGTAATCGAACGGGCGGCGGCTCCCGAAGGGAGCAGGGCCATGACCGGGACGGCGGGCAGCGCCGGGTCTCCCGGGCGGCCCGAGTTGCCTGCACCGGGCATGATGAAGTAGTCGCCCAGTGCGCCGCTGACCGGGGTCGGCTCACCCTCGGGAGCCCAGCTCAGGTCCAGCTCCCCGGCTCCGGGGATGCCGGCGAGGAGGAGCAGTACGGTGGACAGCATCATGTAAGCGCGCATATGCAACTCCGTCCGTCCGTGGCGGCCCCGCGGAGGGGCCGTCACATCTTCATCAGTATGCAGAGCCAGTAGTCCTCCCCCCGGACCTCCGCGAGCAGGACCTGAAGCATGACAGTTATCGGTATCGCCAGGAGCATGCCCCATGGTCCCCAGAGCCACGCCCAGAGCAGCACTATGAGCAGCACCGTGACCGGCCCTATGGGGAGCTCGTTGCCCATTAGCTTCGGCTCCAGGAAGTTGGAGACCAGCACGTTCACCAGTATCAGGAGAGGCACCACCGGCCATACGCTCATGAGACCGCCCTCGGCCGTGGCCATGGTGTACAGGGTGGCTCCCAGGCCCGCTATCAGCGAGCCGTAGAACGGGATGTAGTTCATGACGAAGTAGACACCGCCCCATATGAGCGCGTCCTGGACGTCGAGGTAGAGTATGGAGAGCACGCCTGCGACCAGGGCCCCCGTGGCCAGGCTTGTTATGGTCTTGGTCACGAGAAACTTCCTGGTATTGCTCTCGACCTTCCCGAGTATCCGCTCCACCTTTCTGTACCTGTCCTCCTTGAGCGACTCCAGCAGGCTCCGCTCCAGCTTGCGCCTGCCCATGAGCAGGAAGGCGGTCACGAACATTATCATGATGTAGGTGAAGACCATGGAGACTATGGGTCCTGCGGCGTTGGGCAGGACGCTGAGTATGGACCGCTTCATCCCGCCCAGGTACTCTCCCACCTGGAAGCTCTCCTCCTGCGCGGCAGCGGCCGTGACGGAGTCTGCCGGGAGCAGGACGGCACCTGCGGAATCAGTGCCGACGGAGGTTACCGTATCGACGGCGCATGCAAGGCTGTCCGGCCCGGCCGCAGCCGTGTCGGCGACGGCTCCCGTCTCACGGAAGACGCCTATCTCGGTCATCCAGTCACCGATGGGCTGTACTACGTTCATGGCTATCTGGTCGCTCTTGTCAAGCAGGAGGTCCACCTGTCCCCGGATGAGGATATACCCGCCCATGGTAAGGAAGAGGAACAGCACGACCACGAAGATGATGGAGAAGGCTATGGCGAGGCCGGACTCCTCGCTCTTGTGCTCCCGACCGAATCGACTCTTCAGCCTGTAGAGGTAGACGTCCACCCTGTGGGCGGTCCAGTTCGCCACCGGGTAGAGGACCAGCATTATGAAGAAGGCCACGGTGAGGGGAATGAGAACGCTTGCCGCCATCTTCACTATGGCCCCTGCGGCCACTATGCCGAGCAGCGTTATGGAGCTGCCCGCGGCCTTGCGGGTGGTCTCGCCCATCAGCCTGCACCCCCCTCTAGACAGACGTACTCCGAAGGCCTCATGTCGGCCAGGCAGTCTATCTTCTGCCGCATCAGGTCCACGTCGTACGGGTCCATGGGGTAGTCGGTGACCCCCTCGGCGACTTCGCTGCCCTTCACCATCCTGCCGGAGGGATGGGCCAGGCCGCCGCCCCCGCGGAAGCGTACCCCAAGGTGGTCGCCCCCCAGGTTGCAGCCTGCCACGAATACCTGCGACTCCGCCGCCCTGGCCCGGAGCAGGGAGCGGAAGAGCGTTGTCCGTCCGCTGGGCCACTCAGCCGGCACCACCAGCAGCCTGGCACCGGCCAGGACGAGCCTGCGGGCAAGCTCGGGGAAGCGGAGGTCGAAGCAGACCATGCCTGCAGAGGTGGTACCGCCCATGTCGAAGACACCTCCGCAGGAGCCCGGGACGAAGGCCCTCTCCTCGCCCATCTGGCGGAACAGGTGGACCTTCCCGGTGGTGTACGCCAGGCTCCCGTCCGGGGCGTAGACGACCATGGTGTTCACGACCCCGGCATCAAGCCTCACCGGAAGGGTGCCTGCGAACAGCCACTGGCCGGTCTCGCGGGCGACCTCCGCGGGCAGCATCCCCTGAAGGTCTGCCGGGTCGAGCGCCAGGTCGGGGATGCGGTCCAGGACGTAGCCGGTGGTGTACAGCTCGGGGAAGACGGTGAGGTCGGGGAGCGGCTCGATGGCGGCAGCCTCGCACGCCCTGCCCACGCAGTCCTCCGGGCTCCCCTCGACGGGGAGCTCTGCAAGCCTGAGCGTGAACCCTGCTTCCTCCACGGGGAGCACCTCCGGTAATGCCTGGGGCTGGGATTGCCTGCGCCGCCGCTTGCGATATTATACGCACTGATCGTCTGACGAGCAGGTCGCAGGGAACTGGAGGTCGCAATGTCCGGAGCGCAGCCCAGCCGGAGGGCCAGGGAGATACAGGCCTCGCCGATAAGGAAGCTGGCCCCGCTGGCCGCCGAGGCGAAGAGCAGGGGAGTGGATATTTTCCATCTGAACATCGGTCAGCCGGACATTCCGACACCGGGACCGTTCTGGGACGCTGTGGGTACGAAGCTCGGTGACGTGCTCGCCTACGGACCGAGCAACGGCATCCCGGAGCTGAGGCTTGCCATCTCGGATTACTACGGCAGGGGCGGCGTTTCGGTCGATCCCTCCCACGTGATGATAACCACGGGGGGCAGCGAGGCGGTGGTCTTCGCCATGATGGCCACCTGCGACCCGGGCGACGAGGTCATCTGCTTCGAGCCCTTCTACACCAACTACAACGGCTTCGCCACCATGGCGGGCGTGAGCCTGCTGCCGGTCACCCTCGACCCGGAGGAGGGCTTCCACCTTCCGCCCAGGGGGAGGATAGAGGAGGTCATCGGAGAGAGGACCAGGGCGATACTGATATGCAACCCGAACAACCCGACCGGCACCGTCCTTCGGGACGACGAGCTCAGGATGCTGGGAGAGCTGGTCTCCGACCACGGGCTCTTCCTCCTGGCGGACGAGGTCTACCGTGACTTCGCCTTCGACGGCAGGAGCCACTCATCCGTTCTGGAGCTCTCCGGACTGGAGGAGAGGGTGGTGGTGATGGACTCCATCTCCAAGCGCTTCAGCTCCTGCGGCGCCAGGCTGGGCGATTTGGTCACCAGGAGCCCGGAGCTGATGGAGGCCTTCCTGAAGTTCGGGCAGGCGCGGCTTTGCCCCCCCACCCTGCCCCAGCACGGGGCGGCGGCCATGTACGCCGGGCTGACCGGGGACTACTTCGCGCTGATGGTCTCCACCTACGAGGAGCGCAGGGATATCCTCATGGAGGAGCTGCACGGGCTGGACGGCGTCTTCTTCCGCAAGCCGGAGGGCGCCTTCTACGCCACCATCAAGCTGCCGGTGGGCGACACCGAGGACTTCGCCTCCTGGATGCTCAGCGACTACTCGGAGAACGGCCGGACCACGATGGTAGCCCCGGCTGCCGGTTTCTACGCCACGCCGGGCCTCGGCCTGGACGAGATACGGATAGCCTACGTGCTGGAGGGCGGGAGCATGCGCTCCGCCCTCTCAATACTGAAGAGCGGTCTGGGCGAGTACATCAGGCTCGGACGGGGTCAGTAGGAGACCGCGTCGACCCTCCCCTGGCCTTCGCCCCGGACCAGCAGGTAGAGGCCGGAGGGGACGCATACGGCCACCTGGCCCGGTGAGCCGAGCCACCCGGCCCCTACGCAGTCCTGCCCCGGGCAGGGGGATGAGAGCACCCTTGCCCTGCCTTCGCTGACCTGGACCTCCACGGGGCCGAGTGCTCCCTGGTACGTGACCGTCGTGTCCACGGAGAGGTCCAGGGTATCGGCGCTGCCGCCAACCTCGACCACGGCCTCGCGGGGAGGTCCGCTCTCTCCCCCTCTCCGTCCGGGGAGCAGAACCAGGAGCAGCGCCACGGCCGCCGGCACGAGGAGGTCCTGCGGAACGAAGAGCCTCAGCCTCTCAGAGGACGACGTTCGCATCCCTCCCGCACTCCCGGCACTTCCCCTCCCGGATTCCAGGAGCCATGGGCTCGCCCCGCCTGGTGACCCAGGTCAGGCCGCAGTCCGGGCAGGTCACGTCCGGAAGCGCTCCATGCATGTTGCCCGGGTAGACGAAATCCAGGGTCTCCCGGAAGACCTCTACGGCCCGGTGGACCGTCTCGGCCGGTGTCGCCTCTCTCCTGAGCCTGTACCTGGGGAAGTAGCGGGAGATGTGCAGCGGCGTATCCGCACCGCAGCTCCCGGCCAGCCAGCCGGCCATCCGTCGCCAGTCGTCCTCGTGGTCGTTCTCCCCGGGTATGACCAGGAAGGTGACCTCCAGGTGCGTGTCCGACTCGGCTACCGCCCGCAGCGACCGCTTCACCGGCTCCACCCTTCCGCCGCAGCGCTCGCGGTAGAAGCCTTCGCTCCATGCCTTCAGGTCGATGTTCCAGGCGTCGGTGACCTCCAGTAGCCGGGAGAGCGGCTCGAGCTCGACGTACCCGTTGGAGACCATCACGGCGTAGCCTCCCCTCTCCCTGACCAGGGGCGCCGTGTCCACGATGTACTCGTACCAGATGGTCGGCTCCGTGTAGGTGTAGGCCACGCCCGAGCTGCCGGAGGAGAGAGCCAGCTCCGCCAGCTGCTCCGGAGCCACGTATCGGGAGGGCCTGGAGGGGCCCTGGGAGATGGACCAGTTCTGGCAGAAGTCGCAGGAGAGGTTGCAGCCGGCGGGACCGGAGGAGAGCACCAGGGTGCCCGGCCTGAAGTGGTAGAGCGGCTTCTTCTCTATGGGGTCCACGGAGAGGGAGACGCACCTGCCGTAGCCGGGAAGGGCCGGTGAGCCGTCGCGCAACCCACGGACGCCGCAGAAACCGTCGGCGTCGTCGCCCCGGAAGATGCAGCCCCTCGGGCAGAGCCTGCACCTGTATCCCCCGTCAAGTTCCTCGATCCACTCCGCCTGTCTCATTCCCTCCTCCATTCCGTCGTCTCTCCGTTCCCCCCCTCCCGAAGCACTATTACCAGAGAGCACACGCTGTCGGGCAGGCTCTCCGCGGTCTGCGCGCCGCCTATGGCTATCGCGGTTGCCAGCGCATCCGCCATGTCCGTCCTACCTGATACAACGGTTACCGAGGTGACGTCCACCTCGGGCATCCCGGTCCTGGGGTCGAGCAGGTGGCAGTAGCGCACGCCGCCGCTCTCGAACCACTGCTCGTAGCTGCCGGATGTTGCCACGGCGCCGCTGTCCATGCGGAGCACCTCCAGCGGCTCCCCTTCCCCGGGGTCCCTGACCGCGACGGTCCAGACCCGCCCGGCCGAGGGGGACCCGCCGCAGCGGACCTCCCCACCTATCTCCACGAGCGCCGCCAGGGCGCCCCTCTCCCTGGCGAGGGAGTAGGCGGCATCCGCCGCGTAGCCCTTGGCGACAGCGCCCAGGTCGAGAGATGCGCCCGTCGCGAGCAGCAGCGAGTCCTGCGTGATGGATAGGAGGTCCAGACCCGAGAGCGCCGCGGCACGGGCCAGGGCGCTGTCCCCGGGGACCGCGGGAGCCTCCCTGAAGCCCCATGCCTCGACCAGGGCCCCCAGCACCGGGTCGAAGAGGCTGTCGGTGAGGAGAGCCGCCTCCATGGCGGTGCCCAGCACGGCTACGGTATGCGGGGAGAGGGAGTCCAGCGCGGCACCGCCTGCTTCGTTCAGGCGGGTAACGTCGCCGCCGCCCGAGAAGCCCAGCTCCCTGTCCAGGTGCCTGACCAGCGAGTCCATGGAGAGGAGGATCGCCCCGCCCTCACCCTCCCCGGCAACGACTATGTAGCTGGCGAAGGTGCCCATGACAGAGTAGCTGCCGCGGACCTCCTCCAGACGGTGGGTGCCGGCGTTGTCGAGCAGGGCCACCAGGACCGCCAGGGCCAGGCTCGTCGCAAGCAGGGCCAGCACGGTAAGGCTGCCGACGCGCCTCACGGGACGCACCCGGCTCACCGCCTTCCCCTCTGGCTCTCCTCTCGTCGCAGGTCGGTGTGGTACCTGCAGTAGTCGGAGCCGGAGATGGCCGGCCTGCCGCAGTCCAGGCATGACCTGGGCCCGGAGGGCTCGGGGGTCTCCTTGCGGCGGGAGCGACCGCCGCTGCGCCTCCTGCTCCGCCGCGAGCGTGTTCCGGGCGCCAGGTCCTCCGTGACCCTCACGGTCCGCTGCCCGGTCTCACTGCTGCTGGTCGGATGGGAGAAACCGAATGGCAGGGTGAGGACCAGCAGGGCCGCGGCGCCGGCAGCTACGTAGACCGCGTAGCCGGCTATCTCCCAGCTGAGCGGCTTCGACCGTCCCATGACGAAGCCGGCCGACCAGGCCAACAGCGCGAAGAGCAGGACGAGCCTCAGTATCGTTCGGACGACCCTCAAGCCGCCATCACCTCCCGGAAGAGCCTAGAGCATATCGAAGAAGCTGACAACGTGGTTCACCCCCAGAACTGCGGCCCCCGCCTCCTCCTCGCCCATGACCATGAGGCCTATGCCACCCGCCTCGACCAGCAGGTTGACCCATCCGGCTCCCCTTCCCGTGGAGAGCTGACCCCATCCGGGCAGGACAAGCGAGCGCCAGGCCATACCCCGCTGCGGCACCGGCTCGGGTACCGGCTCCTCCAGCGTGGATATCGCCGGTGGCTCGTAGCCGGAGAGACAGGATGTGGCCATGAGAGTCTGCATGCCGGACGAGCCTATCTCCATGCCTGAGAGGGAGCACATGCGGAGAAGCTCCGCCTCGTCGATGGCTCCGGCCAGGAAGCTGTCCGCGAGTGACACCGGGCACTCCAGGGAGAGCCAGCTGAGGTCGTCCACGGACACCAGGTCGAGGGCCAGGTCGGTGACGCCGCAGGAGGGGAACCTGCCTATGCAGTCGTTCAGGACGGTCAGCACCCTGGTCAGCGTGGCCCTGGGGACCGAGGCCGTGTAGAGCAGGTCGCCGGAGAGCTCGAGGCTGGTGTTGGTGACCGAGTCCGGGTAGACGCAGACCTCGCCGTCGAGGGTCATGCCCACCCTTGCCGAGAGCGAGAGCGTTCGCCTGCCCGGCTCGGGGACGTTGGACGATATCTCGATGCGTATGATGCTGACGAAGGGCTCGCCGCGTATCAGGTCCTCCACGATAGCGAACTCGAACGGCGTCTGCGCCACGCTCGGGGCGGCGAGCACCACCAGCACGGATAACAGGAACGTCAGGCGCATCTCCAGCCTCCCTCGGGCTCATCCGCCAGTCTCCGCCAGTTGCCTCCTGCGACGGCCTCCACTCCCTCGGGGGGCCAGCCGAGGCCCTCCAGTCCCTCCAGTATGTCAGGCCAGGCCTCGCACCCGGGGATGCCGGAGGGCAGCTCACGGATGCCGTCGAAGTCGCTGCCGAAGCCAACGTGCTCGATGCCCGCGACGGCCACCGCATGGTCGACGTGCTCCAGGACCCTGGCCAGGTCCCGGGAGCCGCCCAGGAAGTCCGGCACGAAGGTGATGCCGACCACTCCACCGGTATCGGCTATTGCTCGGATATCGTCGTCCGCGAGGTTGCGGGGGAAGTCGCACAGGCGCCTGCAGTTGCAGTGCGTCGCTACGAGGGTCCCGCCCTCGGAGAGCATCTCCCGCCGGGAGCGGTCGCACAGGTGGGAGACGTCGGGGACCACTCCGGCGCAGCGCAGCTCCCGTAGCATCCGCCTCCCATCGGGTTTCAGGCCGACATCGCTGCCCATGCCCCCGGCCAGTCGGTTCTCGCCGTTCCATGTGAGAGCGGCGAAGGAGAGGGATGCCAGGTCGAGCTCGCCAGCCGGCAGGTCGAGGAGGGGGTCGCAGCCCTCCATCATCAGCATCAGGTCGATGCCTGTGTCGTCCGGGAGCCCCCGGTAGACCCGGAGTCCGTGCCGGAGCGCCGCCGCCGCGTCTCTCCGCGGCTCTGCGCAGACGGCGCAGACCAGCTGCCTCACGCCCGCATGGCGGGCCCTGGCCAGGTCCAGCTGCAGCCCCTCGGCCCCCGAGGCCATCACGGCGGCGCTTCCCGCCTTCAGGAGGGTATCGACGTGGGCGTCGAAGACGGCAGGTAGAGGCATGCTCAACGGACCTCCACGCTGTCCGCCGGGGCCAGGAATATCTCGGTGAAGCCGGTGACCATCCGCTCCGCGTTCAGGATGAGGAGTATCACGAATACCAGGAGCAGTACGTAGATGACCAGGCGCAGCCTGCCGCCCTTCCTGCCGTGCCTCTCCCGCCAGTCCTCGACGATGCTCAATCGGCACCGCCCGTCATGGGTCTCTCTATCCTGAACTGGTGGACCACCGGGTCGAAGCCCGGCAGGTGGATGGAGTCCGTGTACCAGACGACGAACGTGTCGCCTACGAACCTGCCTGCGCTGTCCCACTCCATCTCGCCCGGGAGCATGTGGTCGCTGAAGGTGTCCCACCTGTCCAGGAACTGCGCCTTCCGCTCCGACATCCCGTCGATGTGCGCGACGCCCTCGTATATGGCGTCCAGCCGCCCGCCTATCCTGCCGGGGTTCCGCACGAACGTGATGTAGAAGCGCACCCCGAGGCAGAGCAGCGTCACGAATACGGCGAGGACCAGCCAGGAGACAGATGTCATGCTGCGTCCGGCGCTGCTGCTCGTGGCCCTGCTCACGCCATCACCATCCCGAGAGACATCTCCTCACGACCTCCTCGGCGGTCTCCTCTAGCAGCCTGGCCCTGGCGTCCGTCTCCGTCTCCGCGTCAGGGTCGTATACGACCCACTGGGTCACGCTCTCGCTCTCGAGCACCGGGGCCTCCTCGACCAGGTCGGTGAATGTGACGTTCACCGACATCTGGAGCTTGTACTCCTCGACGACCTCACCGGCAGTATAGGAATACGGTGTCCTGGAGTAGGCGGCAACCGTCCCCTCGAGCTCCGAGTCGGCGCCCGAGGGGACCACCGCGAGCCTGCCGTCCCGGACCAGCAGCGTGGTCACCCTGTCGGTCATCTCCTGCTCCAGGCCGTACTCCGTCACGGTGCTGCCGAAGGGCTCCACGGCAACGGTCTGCATATGCGAGGGCAGGTTGCCCCTGAACCCGTAGCTGCAGGCTGCCAGGAGGAGCCCGGCCGCCAGGCTAGCCCGTATGGCCGAAACCACCGTCTCCCCTCTCCGTGCCGTCCAGGGATCGGCGGAGCGCGAGCTGCGGGACGCCTACCGGGGCCAGGACCGCCTGGGCTATCCTCTCGCCCCTCTCCACAAGCGCCGGCTCACGTCCGGCGTTGTGGAGAATCACGCCCACCTCTCCCCTGTAGTCCGAGTCGATGGTTCCGGGAGCGTTGAGCACAGTCAGCCCCTTCCGGAGCGCCAGTCCGCTCCTGGGCCTTACCTGCCATTCCCACCCCTCCGGGATGGAGACCACCATCCCGGTGGGGACCAGCCTCCACTCGCCCGGGGGTATGACCAGCTGCTCTCCCGGAGCGACGGCCGCCATCAGGTCCACGCCGCTGGCGCCTTCGGTGGCCCTTGCCGGCAGGGGGAGCCCCTCCCCGTGCGGGAGGGGCATCACGTCTATCCTCACGCTGGCGCCGGGCCGGACAGCCGGCCCGTCACCCGAGCATCCGGATGTCGCGGCCGGGTCAGTCAACGTCCTTCATGGTCAGGTCCACCTTGCCGTCCGGCTTGACGGAGAGGACTCTGACCCTCACGCGCTGACCCTTCTCGAGGACATCCTCCACCCTGCCTATCCGCTGCTTGCTTATCTGGCTGATGTGGAGGAGGCCGTCGGTGCCGGGCATTATCTCGACGAAGGCGCCGAACTTGACGATGCTGACCACGACGCCGTCGTAGACCTTGCCCTCCTTCGGCTTGCCAGTCGAGAGCTCGATGAGCTCGAGGGCCTTCTGGGCCGCTTCGGCGTCGCTGGAGAGGACGGTGACCTTGCCGGTGTCGTCGACGTTGACATCGACGCCGGTCTCGTCGGTTATCGCCCTGATGTTCTTGCCCCCCGGACCAATGAGCTTGCCTATCATGTCCTTGTCTATCTGGACGGTGAAGATCCTGGGGGCGTACATGCTGAGCTCCTGGCGCGGATGCGCTATGGTGGCGTCCATCACGTCGAGGATCGTCAGCCTGTTGTCCCGCGCCTGGAGCATGGCCTCCCTGAGGAGGTCGCGCGGTATACCCTCGACCTTGAGGTCCATCTGGACGGCGGTAACGCCGCGCCTGGAGCCCGCTATCTTCAGGTCCATGTCGCCGAGGTGGTCCTCCACGCCGGCTATGTCGCTGAGGATGGCGTGCTGGCTGCCGTCGGAGATGAGGCCCATCGCCACGCCGGCGATCGCGTCAGACACGGGCACGCCAGCGTCCATCAGGCTGAGGGATCCGCCGCATATGGTGGCCTGGCTGGAGGAGCCGTTGGACTCCAGTACGTCGGAAACCACCCTGATGGTGTAGTTGAACTCCTTCTCCGGCGAGGGCAGCACGTGGGAGAGGGCGACCTCGGCAAGGTGGCCGTGGCCTATCTCCCTGCGTCCCGGCCCTCTTGCCGGCTTGACCTCTCCGACGCTGAAGGGCGGGAAGTTGTAGTGGAGCATGAAGTCCTTGGTGTACTCACCGAGGAGAGCGTCTATCCTCTGCTCGTCCCGGGCACCGCCGAGGGTGACCGCGACGAGGGCCTGCGTCTCGCCCCTCGTGAACAGCGCCGAGCCGTGGGGCCTGGGCAGGACGCCGACCTCGCAGCTGACCTCCCTGACCTCGCTGAAGTCGCGGCCGTCGTAGCGCTTGCGCTCCACCAGTATCTTGTGCCTGACGAACTCCTTCTCGATGTCCGAGGCGGCAGCCTTGAGCTCGCGCTCCAGCGTACCCTCCTCGACCAGCCCGGGGAAGCGGCCGGCCAGCTCCTCGACGGCCCTCTCGACCGTACGGGACCTGGCATCGGAGAGGGCGTGCTTCTCGCCGTTGCCGTATGCCGCGTCCAGCTCGGGGACCAGCATATCGGAGAGGGCGCTCCTGAGCTCCGGGTCCCTCTCCTTCGGCGCGTGCTCCCTCTTCGGCTTGGATGCGACCCTGGCCAGCTCGATCTGGAGCTCGTTCAGGCGGCTTGCCTCGGCGGCCGCGATGTCTACCGCCTCCATGAGCTCCACCTCGGTGAGCTGCTCGCAGGAGCCCTCGAGCATGACGACGTCGCCGCCCTTCACGGCCACTATCAGGTCCAGGTCGCTCTCGGCCTGCTGGTCGACCGTGGGGTTCACGACGAGCTCGCCGTCGACCCGCCCCATCTTCACGGAGGAGACGGGACCGTCCCATGGAATGTCGCTTATCATGAGCGCCGCGGATGCCCCGGTGATTCCCAGGAGGCTCGGGTCGTTCTGGTCGTCGGAGCTGAGCACGAGGCAGTAGACCTGGGTGTCGTCCATGTAACCCTCGGCGAAGAGGGGCCGGAGCGGCCGGTCTATGAGCCTGGCCGACAGGACCTCCTTCTCCTGGGGCCTGCCCTCCCTCTTGAAGAAGCCGCCGGGTATCTTGCCCGCGGCGTAGGTCCTCTCCCTGTACTCTATGGTCAGCGGGAAGAAGCCGAGGTCCCTCCGACCTCCCGCCGTGGCGGCCACCAGGAGGGCCGAGCCCCCGTAGGTTATATAGACCGCGCCTCCGGCCTGCCTGGCCATCCTGCCTGTCTCGAGGGAGAGGGTCCTGCCCCCTACCTCTGCATCCATCCTTACAACTCCGCTAGCGCTGTTGCTCATCTCTTCCATCTCATCCTCGGACGGGTCCCTCCCGCCACTGACTTTCCTCTTCTCTCTCCTACCGGCGGTGCGGGGCCTCCTCCGAGGTCACGCTGTCCGCCTGAAACACAGCCCGACTCCTACCTGCGGAGCCCGAGCTCTCCAATTATCGCTCTGTACCGCTCGATGTCCCTCTCCTTGAGGTAGTCGAGCAGCCTTCGCCTCTTGCCGACGAGGCGCAGGAGCCCACGCTTGCTGTTGTGGTCTCCGTCGTGCGTCTTCGCGTGCTCGGTGAGCTCGCGTATCCTCTCCGTGAGTATGGCGATCTGGACCTCGGACCTGCCGGTGTCCCCCTCGCCCGTGCCGAACTTCTCGACGAGCTCGGCCTTGCTCTCTCTGCTGATGGTCATCCGCTCCCTCTTCCTCTCTTTCCTCTCTCCATCTCCCGGGTCTGCAAGGGACCCGGCGTCGCTGCGCTCAAATCTATTTCCATCCCTCTCACCCTCTCGACGTCGCCCGCGATGAGCGATGCCAGATCGTCCCGGGAGAGGCCCCTTGAGACCCCCCTGAGACGCTCCAGGAGGAGGAGGGAGACCGATTCCCCGTAACCCCATACCGGACGGTCCGCGGCCGCCGGGGACCTGTCGATGACGTGGGCCTCCACCGGCCCGCGACCCTCTTCCGGCAGGAAGGCCGCCGCCCTGGCCGCGCCCCTCCGGTCGCCCTCGACCACCGCCGCGTAGCTCCCGGGTGGCGGGAGCAGCTTGCACCGGGGCAGGCGGAGGTTCAGCGTGGGGAAGCCGAGCCTCCTACCGACACCGCGCCCCCTGGAGACCGGACCGGTGACCGCGTAGGGTCTTCCCAGGAGCTCGGCCGCTCCACTCATGTCGCCGTCCTCCAGGAGCCTCCTGGTCCTCTCGCTCTTGACCGGGGCTCCGCGGTGCTCTACCGGGGGGACGATTATAGCATCGGCGCCCCTTCGGGAACACCACTCCTCTATCGTCTCGCCGGACCCGCTCCTGTCCGCCCCGAAGTGGAAGTCCCACCCGATCACCAGCCTGTCGAAGCCGATGTCGCGCGAAAGAGCCTCCAGGAAGGCCTCCGGCGTCATGGAGACGGTCCGGCCGTCGAAGGGGACCGCCACGGTCTCCTCCGCCCCCAGGGCGCGGAGGGCCCGGAGCCTCTCGCCTGGGGTGGTCAGCCTGCGCCGCCACCCCGTTCCGCCGAAGTGCTGCCTGGGGACCGGCTCGAAGCAGACAACCACCGCGTCCGGGTCGGCCTCCAGGGCGGCGCTGACGACCCGGGCGTGACCGAGGTGTATGCCGTCGAACGCGCCCACGGCGAGCGTCCTCAACCGTCGCTCCCCCGGGTCATGAGTACGCACCTCGGGTAGAAGAAGCCTTCCTCCCTCTCCCCGACCGACACGAGCTCTCCCCGATCGTCGGTCACGAAGGCGGTCCCCGAGCCTGCGGCCTCTATCCGGGTACCGTCGCGGAGCCTATCGACCTCATCCGGCCCGGCCTCGATGGCCGGGTAGCCCCGGAGCACGTCCGTCATCTCCAGCAGGGAGCCCTCCCGCCCGGGGTCCGTAGAGGCCTCAGAGACATCGAAGGGACCTACGGCGGTCCTCCTTATCCCGAATGCGCTCCCGCCGGTGCCCAGGGCCTTCCCGATGTCCCGGGCCAGGGCTCGGACGTAGGTCCCGGAGCTCACGGTGACCTCCATGGTCGCCCTGCCTCCGCTCAGATCAAGGAGCTTCCAGTCCCTGACGGTCACCTCCCTCTCGGGCATCTCCGGCCGCTCACCCCGCCTGGCCATCCGGTGGGCCCTGCGGCCGCCGACCCTGACCGCCGAGAAAGCCGGGACCCTCTGCCTGAGCACTCCGGTCATCCGGGCGCACTCGGCCAGCAGCTCCTCCTCGGTCACGCCTGCGCCCTCCCGCCGCTCGAGCACTCGGCCGGTGTCGTCGTCGGTGTCGGTGGTCAGCCCCAGGTGCAGACCGAACCTGTACCTCTTATCGTGGGGTGTCAGGTAGCGGGAGAGCCTCGTAGCCCGCCCCATGAGCACGATGAGCAGCCCGGTGGCCTCCGGGTCGAGAGTGCCCGCATGCCCGTACTTCCGGAAGCTCCATGCCTCCGCGACACCGCCTGCGGCACGCCTGGAGGTCATGCCCGCCTCCTTGTCCAGGAGGAAGGCGGCTCCGGCTCCCCTCGGGGTGGAGTGGCCGCTCACTCCCGCTCCATCCTCCTTATGGTCCTCAGGACGTCCTCGCTCCTCTCCCCCGACCGGTCCAGGTGGAAGGAGAGTGCCGGGACCGTCCTGAGGGAAAGCACGGATGCGAGCCTGGATCTTATGTAGCCGGAGGCGGCGGTTATGGCATCCTCCGCGTCTTCCTCGCTCCCGCTGGTCGGCTCGTACAGGACGGTGGCGTGGGAGGCGTCGCGGGAGAGCCTCAGGCCGGTGATGAAGACCCCGGACAGACGGGGGTCCGAGACGTCCCTCTGAAGGATGTCCATAAGCTTCAGGCGAATGTCGCCCTCGAGCCTGGTCAGCCTGCGGCGGTCCACCTCGGGCTACAGCTCCCTCGAGACCTTCACGATCTCGAAGCACTCGATGACGTCGCCGACCTTGACGTCGTTGTAGCCCGAGAGGCCTATGCCGCACTCGAAGCCGGACTTGATCTCCCTCCGGTCCTCCTTGAAGTGCTTGAGGGAGGAGACCGTGCCGCTCCAGATGTCGACGCCGTCCCTGACCAGCCTCACCCTGGCGTTCCGCCTGATGACGCCGCTCATGACGTAGCAGCCGGCGATTGTGCCGACCTTGGGTATGCGGAAGGTGTCCCGGACCTCCGCGGAGCCGAGGAACTCCTCCTTCTCCTCCGGGGCGAGCAGGCCGGAGAGCGCCTTCCTCACGGTGTCCTCCACCTGGTGGATGACGCTGAAGGTGGCTATCTCCACCCCCTTGGCATTCGCCTCCTCACGGGCCCTGACGTCGGGCCTGACCCTGAAGCCGATTATCACGGCGTTCGATGCGGCTGCCAGGTTGACGTCGTTCCCGGATATGCCTCCGGCGCCGCTCCTGACGATGTTGACCGAGACCTCGTCGGTGCCCAGCTTCGTAAGCGAGTCGACTATCGCCTCGGCGGTCCCCTGGACGTCCGCCTTTATCACCAGGTTCAGAACGCCCTCGGTCTCACCGGACTGCTGCCAGAAGTCCTCCAGCCTGACCATGCTGCCTGCCTGCAGCTCCCGCTCGCGCTGGACGAGCTGCCTCCTGAGGCTGATATCCCGCGCGGTGTGGTCGGAGTCGACCGCGACGAGCGACTCGCCGGCGTCGGGGACGTCGGAACAACCGAGTATCTGCACCGGGAAGCCGGGGCCGACCTCCTCCAGCTCCTTGTCGTTCTCGTCGTAAAGGGCCCTCACCCTGCCGGAGAACCGTCCCGCCACGAAGTGGTCGCCCACCCGCAGCGTACCGTCCTGGACTATGACGTTCACCACGGTGCCCCTCCGGGAGTCTATCATCCCCTCCAGCACCGTCCCCTTTGCGGGGCGGTCCGGATAGGCGGTGAGCTCGAGCATCTCCGCCTGCAGGACTATCTTCTCCAGGAGGTCGTCGATGTTCTCGCCGGTGATGGAGGATACCTCGGAGCAGAGGATGTCCCCGCCCCAATCCTCCACCAGGATGTTCCTGCCGGCCAGGTCGTTCTTTATGAAGTCCGGGTTGGCCGTGGAGAGGTCTATCTTGGTTATCGCCACGACTATGGGAACCCCGGCGGCCCTCGCGTGGTCTATGGCCTCCAGTGTCTGGGGCATGACGCGGCTGTCCGCCGCGACCACCAGGACGACTATGTCTGTCACCCGTGCCCCGCGGGTACGCATCGCGGTGAACGCCTCGTGGCCCGGAGTGTCTATGAAGGTAATCCTGTTGCCCTCCTTGAAGGAGCTGACGTATGCGCCCACGTGCTGGGTTATGCCGCCGGACTCTGTGGCGAGGACGTTTGCGGACCTTATCCTGTCCAGCAGAGCGGTCTTGCCGTGGTCGACGTGGCCCATGACGGTGACGATGGGGGGGCGCTCCTCCTCCTCCTCGCCGTAGCGGACCCTGGCGTCCTCCATCTCCTTGGCGCCGTACTGCGCCACCGCCTCGACCCTGAAGCCCAGCTCCTCTCCGAGGAGGGTGACCGTCTCCAGGTCGAGCCTCTGGTTCGCGGTGGCCATCACGCCCATCTCCATGAACTTGCCGATTATCCTGTTCACGGAGATTCCGGTGAGCTCCGAAAGCTCGGAGGGGCTGGTGAACTCCGTCACGCGGACGGTCTGTTCCTCCTGCTCCTCCGCTTCCTTCTGGTGGGCCCGCTCCTGCTTCTCCTCCTTGTAGCGCCGGCGCCTCTTCTTCTTGGTCCTGCTCTTGCTGGAGTCTATCTTCGCCAGGGTGTCGCGAACCGTCTTCACCGCCTCGGCGGTGACCTTCGTCCTGTTGCGGCGCTTCTTCCGGCGCCTCTTCTTCCTCTCCGCCATGTTGCGGGCGGCCAGCTTCTGCTTCTGGAACCTGCCGTGGACCGCCTTTATCTGCTCGGGGGTCAGCGAGCTCATGTGGCTCTTGACCTCTATGTTCATCTCGCCCAGAACCTTGAGAAGAGCCTCGCTCGACAGGTTGAGCTCCCTGGCCAGCTCGTATACCCTCTTCTTCCTGTCATCCTTGTCGTCAGCCAAAGGGATCACCTGCTTCCATCACGATACGGGGGCCGGAGCGGCTCCTCAGCCCTCCTCCGCGGGGACCCCGCCGTCCGCATCCGCGGCCGGCTCAATCCCGTCCCCATCACCCTCGTCGCCGGCATCCTCCGCCAGCCTCTCCTTCTCTCTCTGCTCCTCCACGAAGCGCTCCCGCTCACGGTGCATGCGCTCGGCCTCCTCCAGGAGCCTACCGGCCATCACGGGTCCTACCCCGTGGACCTCCATCAGGTCCTCCTCGTTAGACTCCGCTATGCGCGACGCCGAGTCGAACCCGTCGCGGGTGAGCCTCTCTGCGAGCCTGTCGCTGACGCCGGGGAGCTCGGATACGTCCACCCTGAGCATCTCCTCCCAGCGCTTCCTCTCCTCCCAGGCCGAGCGCTCCTCTATCTCTATCCTGCAGCCGATCAGCTGTCCGGCCAGCCTCACGTTGTGGCCCCTGCTGCCCTTGGCCCTCCCTATCTCGTCGTCGGACACGGTGGCGACCATCAGGGTCTCCTCCTCGCCCGGCTCCTCTCCGGGGACCTTGCGGGTCTCTACGCGGAGGACCGTGGCCGGGAGAAGGGCGCTGGTCACCAGCAGCTTCTTGTCTATGGTCCAGGGGATTATGTCTATCCTCTCCCCGCCAAGGCTGCGCATCACGGACTGGACCCGCATGCCCTTCATGCCAACGAAGGTGCCGACGGCGTCCACCCTGAGGTCGTTGCTCGCCACGGCTATCTTCGTCCTGACGCCGGCTTCCCGTGCTATCGCCTTTATCTCGACGACGCCCTCGTCTATCTCCGGGGCCTCCCTCTCGAACAGCCTCTGTACGAGCAGGGGGTTCGCCCGCGAGAGAACCAGCTGCGGCTCGGTGGACTCCGGGCTCTTCACCTCTATGAGGATGGGCAGTACGGTGTCTCCGTGCTCGAAGTGCTCGCCCCTGGCCCTCTCCTCCGGCGGGATGACAGCCTCTATCTGTCCGGCCACCCTTACGATGACCCGGTTCTTGTAGACCTGCTGGACGACGCACCTGGGGATCAGCTGGCCTATCCTGTCACGGTACTCGTCGTAGACCTGCTGTCTCTCGGCGGCCCGGACGAGGCCGAGGAACTCCTGCCTGAACACGTTGACGGCGGAACGGCCGAGCTCGTCCAGGGCGACCGGGACGCGGACCTTCTCGCCGTAGTCGACGCCCTTCTCCAGCCTTCGTGCCCTGCGGCGGGTAATCTCGAGGTGGGACCTCTCCGGGTCCACCTCCTTCACTACGGTGACCTCGGCCTCTATCGATACGTCGCCGGTCTTCTGGTCCCAGTTCACCACTATCTCCTGCGGCGTGCCGTACTCGCGGGTTGTGGCCTCCACGAGCCCGCGCCTCAGACCCTCCAGCAGGAGCTCCCGGTTTATACCCTTCGTCTCGCGGACCACCGCCGCCAGCGCCTCTATCCTGTCGTAGTTGTCAGACACCTGCGTCTCCCTGCCCTAGCGTACTCCGCCCGACCCGTCCTCGAGGACCTCGACGGCCCTTCGTACGGTGCCCAGCGGGACCTCCTCGCCACCGGCGAGGATCAACAGTCCCCGCTCCTCGTCGAAGCCGGTCAGCACGTCGACCAGCTCGCGTTCTTCGAGCGTTATCCTGAGGAGCCTGCCGCTGGTCCTCATCCAGTCCACCTCCGAGGTCAGAGGCCTCCCCACTCCGGGAGAGCCGACCTCCAGCCTGTAGTCCTCCCCGGGCGGAAGCAGCTCTCCGTCGAGGAGGTCCTTCACGTCCCTCGCCAGGCGTGCGCATTCCTGTACGGAGACGCGCCCGACCCTGTCCACCAGCAGGTGGATGTGGAGCTTCCTGCCCGACCTGCCCGCGCTGATGTCCACGAGCAGAAGGCCGGAACGCTCTACGAGGGGCGCCAGGCCGCGCCTCAGCTCCTCGGTCTCCACTTCGGTCTCCCCATACAAAACGAAGGCGGGTATACCCCACCCTCGGAATCAATCGATCCGTCAGCGAGTTACCAGGCTAATCTAAGGGCCGCCGGCAAGGGGTGGCAAGGCCCCCGCGGGCGCTCAGATGGCCGGGAGCTCCCCGGTCACCAGGTCGGCCCTGAGCGACTCGAGGAGCTGCGAATAGTCGGGGTTGACCATCCCCTCCGCCATGACGTCCACCTCCCCGAGGACGCTGGAGACCCTGTAGGATGCCTCCTCGTTGCCGAGCACGGAGGTCAGGGCCTCACGGGCCTTCCTCAGGTCGGAGAGGACCAGCCGGCTCTGGTCGGAGGAGAAGACCGGTACGCCGGTGTAGAAGGAGAGGAACACGCAGTAGCCCATCCCTATCTCCGCCAGGATGAGGTCCGGGTCCTCCGGGCTGGCGAGGCGCAGCTCCCTCATACCCGAGGATATCCCGCCCAGAACCGAGCCCGGGGCGAAGAGGTCGCAGACCCCGTCCGCTCCATCGCCGTACCATCCGCCGGAGAAGCAGTAGAGCGGCCCCCCGTTCCCTGCCCAGACGTCGTCCAGCTCCGCGATGACCGGCGAGGGGACGCGCTGGAGGTACTCCGGTGTCGAGGAGGTGAGCTGCTGCACCTGGAAGAGCAGCCTGTCCAGGGTCAGCGAGGTAATGGCGATGTTGAGCATGGCGTTCCTGGACGCGGCGGTCGCGAGGCTGTCCCGCAACACCGCTGACGGCAGCTCCGTCATGAGATGGTCACGCAGGGGCCAGTACCTGATGCTGGCCGTGCAGCCGTGGACGAGGTCACCCCACAGCTCCGCCAGGTCCCATGCGTGATCCCCGGAGTCCTCCCGGGAGCCCAGGAGGGCCTCGGCGGCGGCATGGGACGGGAGAGCTCCCAGGGCCTGGGGCGGGGTCTCGGAGAGAACGGCCGCCGCTGCAGCCGTATCCCCCTGCTCGACGAGCAGGGCAAGCTCCAGCGCCTCGTCCATGTACTCGCCCTGCAGGGCCAGGCCGGCTGTGACCTCCCCGGACAGTGCCGGTGCCATCTCCTCCGTCATCTCCCCCAGCTCGACCTCCAGGCTGTCGGCCGCGACCGGCCGCTCGTGCATGGCGGTTGCGGAGAAGGTGAGCAGAGAGTGGACCACCTCCTCCCTCTTGTCCGGCGACATCCCCTCGAAGTAGCCGTCGGGCACGTCCAGCATGCCTGTCCAGAGGATGTGCACGGCGTCCGGCGAGTCGGTCAGCGGCGCCATCATGCCGGTCTGGGAGACGTAGCTCTGCCTGTTGTGCGCATGGAGCCCGTAGGCGACCCTGATGGAGGAGAGGGCCAGGTCCACCTCGCCCAGGCTGCTCCATGCCAGGCCGAGGTTGTTGTGCATCTCGGCGTAGTAGGGAGCCCTCTTCGCCAGCGAGTCGTAGGCGGCTATCCCTCCCAGGACGCACTGCGAGGCGACCCCGTAGTCGTAGGGGTCCCTCCCGTGGGCCTCCAGGACCTCCATCATAGGCTGGCTGAGCCGCCTGTACAGCATGCCCCGGGTCAGGTACGCGCTGCCCAGGGCGTACCAGCCCCCCAGCTCGTCCGGATTGGTCTCGACGCATACGGTGCACCACTTGACGGAGCTGTCCGCGTAGGCCTCCGCGGTCCTGAAGTGCTGGTAGGCCTGCTCCAGAAGCGCCGGGTTCCCGGTGGAGCTCCAGCCTCCGGCCGTCTGGACAGCTGCGGTCATCTCCGGCTGTATCCTCGTGAGGGCCATATCCTTCCCCTTGAAGAGCTGCCTGCCTGCCCTCATGGAGAGGAGGTAGTTGGGAAGCGCCACGGCGGCCAGCAGAGCCGCCGCCGCGAGAAGCGGCAGGGTCAGGCCGAGCCGCCGCCTGCCCGGCTCCCCCCCAGCCCGCTCGGGAGCCGAGGAGAGCAGCATGCCCGCCAGAAGCGCCAGTAGAAGCCCGGAGGGGGCCCATCTGAGCGCCACGGAGACGGTGGCCTCCCCCAGCAGCGCGACGACCCCGCCGACCAGCCCGGCAAGCACCAGCCATTCTCCGCCGCCGGACTCCTTCGCCGCCCTCATTGCCCTCCTGACCCTGCCGGCGGCGACGGCGGCGAGAGCGGCCCAGAGGCCCAGGCCGACGATGCCGATGTCGACCAGTATCTCCAGGTACTCGCAGTGCGCGTGGAGGGTATTGTGGCTGACCCCCAGCAGGTGATAGGCCGGGTCGCGGTAGGGCGGGAAGACTATCTGGAAAGCGCCGGGGCCCCAGCCGGCGAGGGGCCTCTCCCCGACCATCCGGAGGCCGCCGGACCATATGAGCCTCCTGACCATCAACGTGCCGCTCTCCCCCTCGGCGGCGGAGAGCTCCGCCAGCCTCCCCTGCAGCATCAGGGCGCCTGCGGCGAAGAGGAGGATCATGAGCAGCGGCACCATCATGCCGTTCAGACCCTTCCTTCTCATCCTGGGATGGGCCAGCAGCAGCACGGATGCCAGACCGAGTCCGATGAGGCTCCCCCTGGTCTTGCTAGCGACCACCGCCGCGACGCAGAGTATCCCGAACAGGACGGCGAGGACCAACCTGCCGCTCCCCAGCCGCTCCCTGGAGAGCAGGAAGAGCACACCTACCGGCGTCATGGCCGCGGCGAAGCTCCCAAGAAGGTTCGGGTTTCCCATGGTGCCGGAGCTCCTGGCCCCGGCTATGAGGCTGCTGTCCCAGCTCATGACGGTGATC
The DNA here is from genome assembly GCA_964423505.1 of uncultured bacterium. Lineage (GTDB taxonomy): Bacteria > Fermentibacterota > Fermentibacteria > Fermentibacterales > JCC-6 > CAYREX01. Next base: position 34,609 of record CAYREX010000019.1, read on the forward strand.
CCGAGGCCCTGCAGTACGGCGTAGGTCGCCAGCAGCGATGTTGCGCAGACCATCACCCAGAGCAGCGTGTCCCTGTCCGGCCGGGTCATGGTGACCGCCATGACGCCCGCGGTCCCACCCATGGCCAGGAGGTAGTACATCACCTTCGGTCCGTTGACCGACCCGGTGCCCGCAAGGTGCCGCACCAGCATCCAGGCGGGGATGGCCAGGAAGAGCGCCGCCATAGCGGGGGAGAGCCTCCGCCAGCGCGGAACCCCTCCGGCGGCGGTGGTGGCGAATAGCACGGCCATGAGCAGGGCGGCGCCGGCCACGCCGGTGGCCTCCTTGACCAGTATGCTCGTCCGACTGTTGGTCTGGATGGCGAAGACGCATGCGACCATCATGAGCGAGACCAGCACCGCGACCGCTCTGCCCTGGAGGTTGGTCATCCGCCTTCACCGGGCCTGTTCAGCTTCTCGGCGGTCCTTATGAAGAAGGAGAAGAGCCCCACCAGCCCCAGCGCGTGGCAGAGGACCAGGACGGCCTGGTAGGGAGCCAGGGTCGGCAGGAGGAGCGCGAGTATGCCCATGAGGGCCGACACCACCAGGAGGACCTGCACAGCCTCGCGGTGCGTGAGGCCCAGGCGCATGAGCCTGTGGGCCAGGTGGTTCCTGTCGGCGCCGAAGAGCGGCCTCCCGCTCTTCCTCCTGTAGAGCAGGACGAAGGCGGTGTCCATGAGCGGAACCGCCAGGACCAGCAGGGGGGCGAGCACGGCTATCTCCCTGATGGAGCCCTCCCTGGTGTATACGCCGAGGACGGCGATTATGCCCAGCATGAAGCCGATCAGGTTGCTCCCGCTGTCACCCATGAAGATGGAGGCCGGGGTGAAGTTGTAGACAAGGAAGCCGGCGGCCGCACCGGCGAGGGCCGCGCTCACGAAGGCGACGGCGTAGTTGCCCGCGAGCAGGTTTATGATGGCGAAGAACACCGCGGCTATGGCGCCGGTGCCAGATGCCAGGCCGTCGGCGTGGTCCAGCAGGTTCATGGAGTTGGTTATGCCCACCAGCCACAGGATCGTCAGCGGGGCCGCCAGCCATGCCGCGCCTCCGCCGGTGATGAAAAGGTCGAGGAGGGCGCCCCTGTAGACGAAGATGAAGCCGACCACCAGCGCGGAGAGGGTGTGCAGGACCAGCTTCATCAGCGGCCTGAGCCCGAGCATGTCGTCCACCAGCCCGGTCAGCGTCATCAGGCCTCCGCCCACCAGGACCAGCATGCCCAGGGAGCGCCAGTCCAGGGAGATGAGGTCCTCTCCCCCCCCCTCCCAGCCGAAGAGCCCGGCGGTCACGACCGAGGCGAAAGCCAGGAAGACGGCCACGCCGCCGAGGAGAGGGGTGGTCAGGAGGTGCCGCTTCCTGCCCTCCGGCCTGTCCACGAGGTCGAGCCTGAGCGCCGCCCTCCTGGCGAGAGGGGTCAGGAGGAGCGACAGGGTCAGGGAGCCGAGGAAGGCCAGGCCGACGACGCTAGTCATGCCTGACGCGGTCGCCGCTCTCGTTGAAGAGGTGACATCGGTCCAGGTCCGGGCTGACCCTGAAGCGCTCGCCCGGTACGGCTTCGACGTCGGGCCTGCAGCGCGAGGCGACCTGGACCCCCTCGATGGACATGTAGACTATCTTCTCGTTCCCCAGGGTCTCCACCACCTCCACCGGGAGGTCCAGCTCCCCGGAGGCGTCCGGGTGCAGGTCCTCCGGTCTGACGCCGAAGACGTAGTCGCCCTCGGGCACCCCGCTCCAGCGCCCGGCGGGGAACTCGACCCCGGCCACGTCCAGACTGCCGCCGGAGAGCCGGGCGTCCAGGAAGTTCATGGCCGGGCTTCCTATGAACCCGGCTACGAAGCGGTTCACCGGCCTGTCGTAGAGCTCCAGAGGGGGAGCGGTCTGCTGGACTATGCCGTCCCTGAGTACGACTATCCTGTCGCCCAGGGTCATAGCCTCGGCCTGGTCGTGGGTGACGTAGAGCATGGTGGAGCCCAGTGTCGTATGGAGCCGGCCCAGCTCGTTCCTCATCTGGACCCTGAGCTTGGCGTCGAGGTTGGAGAGCGGCTCGTCGAAGAGGAAGACCGCCGGGTCCCTGACGATGGCCCTCCCCACCGCGACCCTCTGCCTCTGGCCGCCGGAGAGCTCCCGGGGCTTCCGGTCGAGATAGTCCTCGATGCCCAGTATGCGGGCTGCATCGGTGACCTTGGTCCTGATGACGTCCTTCTTCTCCTTCTGCATGCGAAGGGAGAAGGACATGTTGTCGAAGACCGACATGTGGGGATACAGCGCGTAGTTCTGGAACACCATGGCGATGTCCCTGTTCTGCGGCTGGAGATCGGTGACCTCCCTGCCTCCTATGAAGAGCCTCCCGGTGGTAGGCTCCTCCAGACCGGCGAGAACCCTCAGCGTGGTGGACTTGCCGCACCCGCTAGGTCCCACCAGCACAAGGAACTCACCGTCGGCCACCTCCAGGTCGAACCTCGCCAGGGCGAGCACGTCGCCCTTGTAGCTCTTGCTTATCCCTTCGAACCTGACGGATGCCAAATCCCATCATCCCTTCAAGGTCTCAGTCGGAGACCGTCATCAATGAGACTGTCATACCCTCGAACCCGGCGACGTCCGGGTTCATCGGGTCCGGGATCCATTCGTGCCCGTCCAGCAGGAAGGCGTAGCGGTAGCGGCCGGGGGGCAGGTCGGGTAGAGGGGCGGTCCAGTTGCCGTCACCGTCTCTCGCCATCCTCCCGACCGCCGGGTCGACCACTCGGCCGGGGGAGGTGAGGCCTCCCCACTCGTTCCAGTCGCCGACCAGCTGGACGCTGGCCGCGGCCGGTGCCCAGAGCGTGATGCTCTCCGGCTCGTCCGGCCTCCCGGCCGGCACCAGCGCGGCACACGCCGCGAACATAACCAATGCGGCTACCACGGGTAATACCGCGGCGGGTCTCATCTCAGCGATGCCCTCACCTCCCCTCCGAGGAGCACTCCGGAGCCCTCCCAGGAGACCGAGAGCAGAGCCGCCAGCGGCCCGGGGAAGGCGGTCACGGTGAAGCTGCACGACGGGTCGAGGCTGCCGTCGACGTCGCCACCGACCTCCAGGGTGCCGCAGACGTCCGGCCTCGGTACGTGGGAGGCCCTGCCGGATACGCGCAGGCTGTCGCCCCACGTGCCCAGCGTGACCTCCGCCGAGGACCTGCCCCCCCCCCGGCCGACCGTAAGGGAGCCCTCACCACCGCCGTCGGCGCCCAGCTCTCCGCTCAGGTCGTAGTAGACCCCGGCCTCCGACACCATCCTGCCCCTCCCGCCGATACCCGTCAGGCTGTCGCTCTCGAGGTCCCAGGAGAGCAGAAGACCGCCGCCCATCATGTAGCGCCTGGAGGAGAGCTTAAGGCCTAGGCTGAGGGTCCTGCGTCCGGGGCCCATGTCGCCGGCCTCCTCCGGGTAGTCGGAGCCTGACATGGCGACGCCGGGCACCAGCTCCAGGCTGCCCCATCCGGCGCTCACCGGCCTGAAGCGCCTCAGCTCGGCGGAGACACCCCAGGCGCCCGGCTCGCCGCTCCTGCCGGTGAGCACGACCCAGGGTCTGACGTAGCGGAGGTCGCCCCTCAGGGTCATCGAGTTGAGCACCGAGCCATCCTCGACTGAGCCGGGCTCGAGGGCCACCCTCCTGTAGTCCGCGCCGGCGAACCCGAGCCAGGGGGAGGAGACGTGAAGGGTCTCCAGCGTATCCGTCTCCCCGAGCAGCGAGAGGGTGTAGGAGGCGTCGAAGCCGAGGAAGCCGCCCGCCGAGAAGGTGGCTCCCCTGAGGGAGTCCACGGGAATAGTCCCGTGGTCGAGGACCGGGTCGTACATACCGGGAACGAACGGGGCCCTGTCGTGGTAGGAGACGCCGGCGCCCACCCACGGGGTGCCGGGCCACCGCACCGCCGTCCTGAGCCGCTCCAGCATCATCCTCTCCCCGCCGCCCTCATCGCCGCCGGTCTCGACGGACGTGGCGACGAGCATGTCCGCCACGCCGCCCGGAGAGGCGGCCTCCGCACCGAGCGAGGCGTAACCCAGATGGTCGTCCAGAACCGGGCCGTTGTCCCGCCATGCGCCTTCCGCCGCGCCCATCAGAAGGATGGTGGCGCCGCCGGTCCAGCCCTCCGGGAGCGACGGGGCCATCGTGGAGTCCGATGCGGCGAGCTGGAGGGCCAGCATCGGCACGAGCAGCGCAGGCGCCCTCACGGCGCACCCCCCCCGGACGGGAGTCCGAGCGATACCCCCAGCGAGTGCCTGGCGCCGCCCTCGGAGAGCCTGACCGCCCATGCAAGCAGGACCGGCCCCGCCTCCAGGTCGGCCCCCGCCCTCCATGCCCTGTCGTCGGCGCCGCTCCTGACCGTCAGCCCGCCCCCGGCGTCGAGCTCCAGGCCTACCGAGACCCTCCGGTCGCGGACGGAGAGGTGACCCCGGAGCTCCCTGGTGAAGACGCTGGTGGCGCCGTAACCGAGAGAGCGGGGCAGCACGTCGTCGCCGATCAGCGTGAGCCCGGTGTAGCCGGCGCCAACCGCTACCGTGGGGAAGACCGATATCTGGGCGCTCACCCCGGCCTCCAGGGCGTCTCTCCCGGGCTCTTCACCCGAGTCTCCCGTCCCGGCGTACCCGAGGGTAGCCCCGACGGATATGCTGGGGCCGAAGACTCCCTCCATGAAGCCGATGGGGTCCCCCCTCACCGTCACCGCCGCCGCTGCCGCGGCCCAGATGGTATCCGGGGAGCCCTCCCCCATCTCTGTACCGGCGCCTCCACCCAGCACGAGGCCGCCCATCGGCAGCGAGGCCGCAGCGGATACGCTGCCAGGGCCATCACCGGTGGCATCCACGGCCGCCTCGAGCTCGATCTCCTCGCTCCTGACCATCCCTGCAGGGGCTCGGAGCCCCTCCAGCGGCCCCTCCGACCAGGCCCAGGGGCCGCAGCCCGTCCCGCTCTCCACCGGGCCGGGGAAGAGGCCCACGATGGCTGCGAGCACCGCAGAGGACGTCACCTCAGTATGCTCCCTTGCCCCTGAATATGGCCGCCACGGTCCTTATCAGTATGGCGGCGTCCAGCATTATGGACTGGTTGCGGATGTAGTAGAAGTCGTACTCCAGGTTGTCGTGCAACGGGAGCTCCTTCCTGCCCATTATCTGCCAGAGCCCTGTGAGGCCCGGCTTCACGTCCAGCCTGTGCCGCTGCCAGGTCCTGTACTCCCGGACTATGAACGGCATCTCCGGTCTCGGCCCTACCAGGCTCATGTCCCCCTTCAGCACGTTCAGGAGCTGTGGGAGCTCGTCCAGGCTGGTCCTCCTCAGGAGCTTGCCGACAGCCGTTATCCTGTTGTCGTCCATGGAGACCGGCGCCACCTCGTACTCGCCGCAGTCCGGCCTCATTGTCCTGAACTTGTAGAGGGTGAAGGTCTCGCCGCCGAGGCCGACCCTCGTCTGCTGGAAGATGGGAGAGCCCCTCCCGGTGACCAGCAGGAGCAGCCAGACCAGTAGCATCACCGGCAGGAACACCACCAGCAGGACCAGCGACAGCACCACGTCCATGAGCCGCTTTATGATGCGGTGGGAGAGACCGGGCTTGCCGTAGCCTATCTCGATTATGGGGAGCCTCGCCAGGTCGTCCAGGTCGGTGCCCGCTATGGCTATCTCGAAGAGGTCGCTGACCAGCCTGAAGTGAACCCTCAGGTTGCTCGCGGAGGCTATCACGTCCAGCATCTCCGACCGCTCCATGGAGGGGGAGGCGAAGAAGACCTCGTCGACCTCGGTCTCCCGCAGCAGCGGTATCAGCCCTTCCAGCCCGCAGAGGACCGGCACCCCGGCCACCTCCTCCGGAGAGTCCTCCCGGGTGGACACAGCGCCCGTCACCTGCGGTGCCTTCGCGGGGAGCTTCCTGATGGCCCGCACCACCCTGGCCGCCACCTCCCCCGTGCCCACCACCAGTATCCTCGGCGTCTCCCTGACCGGGGCCATTCGCTGGGCCAGCCTGCGGGAGAGCGCCCTCGCCAGCGCGTCGATGGGCAGCGAGATGACGGTGAAGGATACGAGCATCAGCCTGGAGTAGTCCATCCTGACCATGTAGCTGGTCGCCATCATGGAGACGGCGAGGTAGGCCAGGGCCCTCAAGAGCTTCTGGACCTCGCCCATGCTCCCGAGATGCCTCCTGGGCCTGTAGAGACCGACCGACAGGAAGCATGCCACCCAGAGCACCGCCACCACCGGCAGGGCCTTCTGGTAGGTTGCGAACGTGTGGTGGAACTCCGGCAGCGCTCCAGCGAGCACGTAGGTCCTCAGCAGCCAGGTGATGAGGAAAGCCGCCGGGAGGGCAATCATGTCGGCCAGGAGGAGCATCATGCTCAGCACCCTGTCCGCGCGTCTGGCTGGAGCGAACATCAGTCCCTCCCGTCCCCTTCGTCACCTGCGAATATACCGGCGACGAGCCCGCTCAGAAGGGCGACGCCGCGCCATAGCGCGAACGGGGGGACGAGTGGCGCCATCTTCGGATCCCTCGAGGCGGCCGTGCGGACGAGGGGCACGGTGGAAGCGAGGAAGGCCAGCACCCACGCGGCCGGGACCCATGGCGTGAGGAACCCCGCGACGACCGCCGCCGGCAGCAGCGCGCAGAGCGCTATCTGGGCCTTCAGGCCGAGCGGCGTGTAGGCGCCGCCCCCGACCTTCCGGGGGAACCTCCGAAGGACCTTCGTCCTCCACCTCCCCCTGGAGACCTTGGTCCGGAAGTAGCCGATCCAGGTGTCCCTGTGCCTGTGCCGGACAAGCGCCTCCGGCTCGAAGCGGAGGTCCATGCCGGCGGCCTTCATCCTGTAGGAGAGGTCGACGTCCTCGTGGTCGGGGAGCGGGAAGGACTCGTCGAAACCGTCCATCGCCTCCAGGGCCCTCCGCGTGAAGCCTGCGGAGTATGTGTCGACAAGGTCCGTCCCGCGCCTTGCCAGCAGGCGGTAGCGCTCCTCGAACTCCACCTGCGCCAGCCTCTGTATCGCCGCTTCGCCTCCACTGGAGTAGGCGCCCTTCACCCCGTCCGCACCGCCTGCGAGCGCGTCGACCAGCCTCTCCGCCCAGTCAGGCGAGGGCAGGCAGTCGGAGTCGGTGAAGAGCACGTATCTTCCAGATGAGGCGCGCCAGCCCCTGTTCCGGGCGGCGGCGGGTCCGGCGTGCGGCCCCTCGACCACCAGCTCCGCCATGCCCGATACGTCCGGAGGGAGCGGAGGGCCTCCGTCCAGCGAGACCACCACCTGGAGGCGCTTCCCGAGTGTCTGCCCCCGAAGGGCGGCCAGGCATTCCCGGAGCCTCCCCGCATCGCCGTGGGAGGGCACCACGGCGCTTGCCTCGGGTACCGCCGGGCCTCCGCTCTCCCCGCTCACCTCCGGAGGGACCTCCTGAAGAGGTACTTCCTGAAGACGCGGAACGCCTTGAGCGTGCGCCTCCGCTCGTCCGGGTCCCGAAGGCTCCTCAGCAGCTTCCTGAGCACGTATCCGGGCCTGAGGTAGAAACGCCTCCTGGCGTAGTCGCAGAAGTCGACCAGCTCCTCCGGAGAGAGCTCCTCGGTCCGGACCACGCAGTTGTGCAGACCCTCCTCGGTCAGCCAGCTCCTCCAGCCGCCCGCGGCCAGGTTACCGGTCGATACCGCCAGGTCGTAGGCCTCGGTGCCAGGGTAGACCATCATGGGGTAGAACTGGACGGTGTCCGGCTCTATCTCGAGGGCGAAGTCGAGGGTCTCCCTCATGGTCTCCCTGGTCTCGCCTCTGGTCCCGACCATGAAACAGCCGTGCACGAGGATGCCCGCGCGTCTGGCGTCAGCCGCGAAACGCCTGGATGTCTCCGTGTCGAGACCCTTGCCCATCCTGCGCAGCATCTCGTCACTGCCGCTCTCGAAGCCGACGCAGACGGACCGGAGGCCGGCCGCCCTGCATGCGGCGAGGGTCCCGTAATCGACGTCCGCCCTCATGTTGCAGGTCCAGGAGAGGCCGACGCCGGCCTCTCCTATGGCCTCCGCCAGACTCCTGAGCCTCCTCCTGTCGACGGAGATGGTGTCGTCCTCGAAGAAGACGGCGCGGACCTCCGGCATGTTGTCGCGCACCCAGAGCATCTCCCCCACTATGTCCTCGACCGAGCGCTTTCTGAACCGCCTGCCCTGTATGGTCTGGGGGAAGACGCAGAAGCTGCACCTGTGAGGGCAGCCCCTCCCCCCCATTATCATCACCTGCGGATGCAGGGCGTTGGGGTTGTTGTAGCGGGACGGCGTGAGGAACCTCCTGTAGACGGTGCTCACCCAGGGCAGCGAGTCCAGGTCCTCCAGCACCTCCCCCGGTCCGGTCCTCAGGGGGCCATCCGCACTCCTGAGGCAGAGACCGGGCACGTCCGCCGGGTCTCCTCCCGAGCCGAGCGCATCGAGGAGTCCGATGAGCGGCCGCTCGTACTCTCCGACCACTACTCCATGGAAGTCCTCGCCGAGGGATATCGTCTCCTCGGGCAGAGCCGTCGGATGTGTGCCCACCAGCACCGTGAGCCGTTCGCTCCGTGCTATGGCATCGGCGGCACGGACGTCGGAGCCTATGGAAGGCGTTGATGTCTCCACGAAGACCAGGTCCGGATCGAACGCCTCTATCCGCTCGACGACATCGCTCATGCCCAGGCCGTCCGCCGGGGCGTCGATCAGGTCCACCTCGGCGCCGGCCCCCTCCAGGGCACCGGTGGCGTAGGCGAGCCATATAGGGTAGTAGAGGGTGCCGCTCTTCGTGACGGCGGGGCTCCTCTGGCCCCTGCTGTAATGCGGGAGGAACGGGGGGTTAACTGCCGTTGCCTTCATCGATTACCTTCCACAGGGCAGCGGCCGCGTCCTCGGGCCGCACGGCTTCCATGCACACCGGACGGTCGCGCCTGCAGCCGCCGAAGACGCTGCTGGCGTAGCAGGGCGAGCAGGAGATGTCAGCCGAGACAGGTTTCACCGAGCCGGGTGCGTAGAGCTCCGACGGCGACGTCGGGCCGAAGACCACCACAGCCGGCGCCCCGACGGCGGTTGCAAGGTGAGCCAGACCGCTGTCGTTGCCCAGGAACGCGGCGCACCCCTCGAGCACCGCCGCCGCCTGGCCCCAGGTCGTCCTGCCGGCAAGGTCCAGCGCCACCGGGGCGATGGTCAGCAGCTCCTCGGACTCCAACCGGTCCCCCGGGCCGCCGAGAAGGACGATTCGGAGACCCGCGTCCACGAGGGCCTTGCAGACTGCGCCGAAGCGCTCCGCGGGCCACCTCTTCTCCGCCACGTCGTCCCTCGGGTTCCGACCGCCGCCAGGGGCCACGGCCACGTAGCGCGAGCCATCCAGCAGCGAGCCGGCCCACTCCCTCTCCTCGTCCGTCACCGGGAAGACCGGCGCCACCGCCGTAGCCCCGGCATCGACGCCCGCCACGGTGGAGTACGAGTCGCCTGCGAAAACCCCCCGCCGCAGCGGGGAGACGCTCTCCCAGCCGCCCAGGGGGCTCTCTCCCGCCGAGCGCATGGGCGCGCCGGTCAGCCACCGGACCCACCGCCTGACGGCCCCGGAGGACTGCAGGACCACCGTCAAGCCCACGTCCCGGAGCTCCCGGCGGCGACTGCCCGACCAGCGGAGCAGCCGAAGGAGCCCGGCGACCCCGGAGAAGGGGAATGGCGCGACGAACAGCCTCTCCACACCGGGCATCCGTGCCCACACCTCCGCGGCCGAGGGCCCCGTCAGCACCCAGAGCCTCTCCCGTGCGGCCAGAGCGGACGCCGCAGGTGTGCAGAGAAGAGCGTCTCCGAAGGCGTGGGTCTTCACCAGCAGCACCGGGGAGCCCATCAGGCCCTCCGGCGGCGCGATGCGGCGAGCCTGGCGACGGCGTGCCTGAGCCCGTACACCGCCATGATCACCATGGGGAAGTCTATGGAGACCCGGTGCGGGGTACCGGCCGCCGTGAGTATGTGCATAAGGCAGTAGCCGGCCACGGCGGTCGAGAGGTAGACTCCCCCCGCCCCCTCCCTCAGGATTAGCAGCGCCCCTCCCCAGAGGAAGAGGAGGACCGGGAAGAAGAAGAGCAGACCCGCCAGGGTGTAGCCCGGCGAGAAGGCGTTCAGTGGGAACGGCTTGAACAGCTCGACGAACCGGAGGCTCATCAGCCTGAGAGTGAGTACCGGGTTCGCCCTCATGAAGCGGATGTTCCTGCTGTAGAGGACGCTGTCCCGCACCCACTCCGGCTCCTCCTCGAAGTCGGGGAACTCGGCGAGCTCCGGAGAGTCGAGTTGGCCCATGTACTGCTCGCGGAGCCTTCCGTAGAGCAGCCTCGCGCCCTGGAGCTCATGCTCGAAGTGGGAGGTGAATATGCGTCCGTTGTACTCCCAGAGCTGCACTCCTCCCTGGGTCGGGAGGAACCGCAGCTCCCCGGTCACCGCCCTGTTCCTCAGCCCCCACGGCATAAGGACCGCCGCGAAGGCGGCAAAGGCCAGCAGGCCGGCCGAGAGCCCCCTCCCGAAGCGGTGGCCCTCATTCGGTCGCAGGCCGAACCGGAGCTTCGAGACCGAGCCGGAGAACGGCAGCAGAAGCATCCCCCAGGCGGCCAGCGGCAGGGCGGCCGGCCTCACCAGGAAGGCGACCCCCCAGCAGGCACCGGTGAGCAGCGCCGAGAGCGGCAGTGAGCGGAGCGGTCCCCTCCCGGACAGCATGATGACGGTCATGAGCAGCGAGGCGGTCAGCAGGAGGGTGAAGAGCGCCTGCGTGGCTGGTATGGCCTCGTAGTAGAGCTCGAACGGGTTCAGGGCCATGGCCAGACCGGCTGCGGTGAGCCAGCCGCCACGGAGGAAGCGTGATGCCAGCCTGTATCCGAGGAGGACGGTGAGCAGGCCGAGGAGCAGCTGGACTCCCCTGACGGCCAGGTAGCTCCTGCCCAGCACCGAGAAGACGCCGGCCATGAAGAGGGCGTAGCCCGGGACCAGGAACGTGGTCGGCCTGCCAGGCCTCAGCGCGCCGTAGTAGCCGTCTACGTCACGGTAGAACTCGAAGGTGCTCCTGAACATGGGGGAGGCCTCCGCCTCCCCGGGCGGGTGCAGCATCTCCGGGGAGAGCATGAGGCCCCTGCCCTCCATGATGTTCTGCGCCAGGTCTCTCTGGACCCGTCCCTCGCCTATCAGGAAGACGCCCATGGCGGCAGCGGCCAGCACGGCCACCCTGGCCGCGAGGGCGACGGCCATCACCGCCCTGAGCGAGCGGCTCATCTCCCGGCCGCCAGACGGACGAACCATGGGGAGAGCATCAGAGCCAGCTCCCCGGGCTGTCCTCCGGACCAGACCGGCTCAACGGAAGGGTGCATCACCAGCTCCACGCTCCCCTCCCCGGGGCCTCCCTCGTAGTAGCGCTCTATGTACGCCCTGGAGACGGAGCCGCTGGCCGAGAACCCGAGCATGCACGAAGGCGTGCCCAGGCCCCGGGCGGCCGCCTCCGCCGCGAGCCTGGCCCCCAGCCTGTCCAGCAGGCGCCCGGACACCCTGGCCGCCCTGTCCGGGAGCCTCGCCGCCCGGACGGTTCCCGCGCCGTACTCCTCGGCGAGGTCCAGCACTACCTCGCGCAGGGGCGCGAGGTGATGGACGTGCCTGTGGCTGTCGAGACCGGTGACCATCAGCCCCCTGGAGAGCACCCTCTCTATCTGTGCGCTCCACTCCCTCCTGACCTCGGAGGCAAGCCTCCGGGCGGAGAGCGCCCAGGAGGCCGTGGAGCCGGGGAAGGAGGCGCCGGTCAGAAAGGGCCCCTCGATGCAGTCCAGGTGCACCGAGACCGCCGCGTCGCAGGAGGAGGCGAGCTCCATCGCCGCCCCCGCTGTCGGACCGGCGGCGAGGACGCTGAGCCTGTGGACGCTCCCCGCCTCCAGGCACCTGCGGACCGCCTCGTCCACGTGACGGGAGAGCCCCAGGTCGTCGGCGGTTACGGTGAGGGCCCCGCCGCATCCTCCTCCCCCGCTCATACCCGCCTCATCTTCAGCAGCGTCCTGAAGAGGTTCCGGGGGCCCAGCACCGTCCTCAGCGTCCTGAGTATGCGCCTCGGATGGGTGTAGAATCGCCAGAAGGCCCTCTTCTTCAGCTTCTCTATGTCGCCCTCCGCGAACCCCTCCAGCCGGTACACCGAGGAGTGGAAGCAGTCGAAGTCCTCGTAGTCCCGGTCGACCAGGTCCCTGGTCAGGTCCCAGAGCCTCGTGTGGGGGAAGGGCGTGGTGATGTCGAATATGGCGTCGTCGAACGGCTCGCGGGAGGCGAACTCGATGGTCCTGAGCATCTCCTCCCGGGTCTCGCCCGGCGCCCCGAGCATGAAGTACCCCTGGACGAATATCCCCCGGCTCCGGGCCATCCGCAGGGCGCGCCGGACCCCCTCCACGGTGATGCCCTTGTCGTATATCTCGTCCAGGACCCGCTGGGAGGCGGACTCCACTCCCATGTTGATCTTGGATAGGCCGGCCTCCCGCATGTGGTCCAGCAGCTGCTCCGTCAGGAGGTCCGCCCTGACGTTGCAGCACCAGCGAAGGCCCGGGCAGCGGCGTATCATCAGGTCGCATATCTCGTGGACCCAGGGCCTGTCCACTATGAACGTGGAGTCCTCGAACATGAAGGCGTCTATCGAGTAGTCGGCCACCAGCTGCTCGAGCTCCGCAACCAGGCTCTCGGGGGAGCGCTTGCGCATCCTCCGGCCGAATATCTCCGAGAGGGTCGGCTGGCAGAAGGTGCACCTGTAGGGACAGCCCCTGGTGGCCATGACGGAAGTGCCCCTGAGCCTCGGGTCAACCCTGTCCATGGAGTACCAGCTCCTGAAGTACCTCTCCATGTCGAAGACGGAGCGGTCGGGGAGCGGCAGGTCGTCAAGGTCCTCCGAGACCATCAGGCCGGGGTTCCTGAGGACGGTCCCGTCGGCGTCCCTGTAGCAGGCTCCCGGCAGCTCCTCCCAGGAGCCGGTCTCGAGGACCGCGGCGAAGGCCCTCTCCCCCTCCCCCGCGTAGACGAGGTCCGCGCCGGTCCTCTCCAGCGTTTCCTCCGGTAGGACCGTCGCGTGCGGTCCTCCAACCGCCACGGTCGCCTCCGGAGCCCTCTCCCTGGCGGTGCGCACGGAGCGGACGGCGTCGCTTAGCTGCGGGGTCAGCACCGAGACGCAGACGAGGTCGGGGGAGAACTCGTCCAGATCGCGCTCCAGGTCGCGGAAGGGCCTGGAGGAGAATGACATGTCGGAGAGGGCCGTCTCCGCCCCGGCCCGGGCGGCGACCGCCGCCAGCATGCCTATGCCGAGGGGTGGCTGGCCGGAGGGGTAGCGGGTCTCGGGGAAGACGAAGAGCACCCTATCGAACTCGGGCATCCCGTCGCTCCCTCCTTCCCGGCCCTGCCAGCCAGAGGGCCGTGGCGGTCATGGGGACCATATCCACCGGCAGGCGGTACCGAACACCCCCGTGTGCCATGGCGTGGACCGCCGCGTAGAGCAGGAAGACGGAGACCAGCATCATGAGCCTGCCGTCCCTCCGCATCCGGACCACGGCAATCGTACCCAGCGCCATCATCGGCAGGTAGACCAGCAGGCCGGCCAGCGTGGAGAGGGCGCCGCTCTGCGTGCCTCCCAGCGGGGATACGAACCGGACGAGCCTCCCGAGGCTGAGCCAGGCGTAGAGGGGAAGGTTGGCCGACACGTACTCCACGGCCGCCTCGCCCAGGAGGGCGCTCCTCTCGAGCTCGGTCTCCGCACCCGCCATTGAAGGGTAACCGGCCCCAGAGCCGTCGGAGCCAGCCCATTCCGGTACTCCTACCCCTTCCAGGGCCAGTATCTCGGGCCGATTCCGCATCCAGAGGTTCAGCGAGCCCTTGGTGGGGAGCAGGACCGGGCTGCCCAGGGCGATCTGGTTCCTGGCGACCCAGGGGAGCACGCAGAGGGCGAAGGCCCCCAGAAGTGCCGGAAGAGCCCTGTACCTCCTCCGCAGGAGCAGCACGGCGCCCTGCAGCGGGAGCAGGAAGACCGCCGTGCTCCGGACCAGGAAGAGCAGCCCGGAGGAGGCTCCCGCACAGGCGCCGGAGCGCCCCTCCCATCCTGCCCGCATGGTCGTCCACGCCACCAGCGGCAGCAGGGCGAAATGCAGCGTCTCGGACATGGCGTACGCCGAGTAGTAGACGTAGTATGGATACAGGGCCCACAGAAGGGCTGCCAGCACCCCCGGCCCCTCCCCCCAGGCGTCCCGGACCATCCTCCAGACCGCCCAGGCGCCGAGCAGGGCGGCTGCGCAGTTAAGGAGGAAGACGGCCCCGCTTACCGGCCCGAGGAGCGCGAAGAGCCCGCCGAGGAGCAGCGGATAGCCCGGCTCTATGGCTGCGGTGGGCGTCTCCACCGGGGCGATGCCGAACATGTAGCCCGGATCCCCGCTCCATGCCTCGGCCAGCGGCGAGTCGCCGGAGGTGACGTGCTTAACCCAGGCCGCCTCGGCCGAGAAGGAGAGCCCGTGCCCCTCCGCTATCCTCCCGGCCATCCTGAGGTAGATGCCCTGGTCCCGGTGGGGCCTCGGCAGGCCTCCGCCCAGCCATGCGAACCAGAGGAGCCTGGGCAGGAGCACCGCCGCCGCCAGCAGCGGGACCCTGTACCGGACCGCCCTGCTCAGCAGGGCTCCCACTCGACCCTCTCCAGCCTGAACGGCGGGTCCCTGCGCTCCTCCAGGAGCGTGACCGGGTACATGTAGTCCTGCCAGTGGTAGTCCCTCCCGGCCGCCGGGTCGGTCAGGGCCAGCCCCATCAGGTATGTGCCCGGCTCCCTGACGTCCAGGTCCACCCTCAGTCTGACCCTGGTCCCGTCCCGGACGGTCAGCAGCGGCCTGTTCATCTCCAGGTTGTTGGTCCCCATGACCCTCTCGCCGTCCGGCCGGTGCAGAGAGAAGCCGAGGACCACCCCCTCGGCCGGTGAGGGCAGCCTGCTCTCCAGAATGCAGTCCACCACGATGGTCTCTCCCCTTCGGAAAATCCTGGTCGGGACGCCCTCGCGGTTCCTGACGGTGACCTCGCCGAAGGCCAGCTTCCTGCTCCCCCACTCCCTGGGCGTGGCCGCCTCCGCGGACGCGAGCCTGCGCTGCACCCCGGAGAGGTACTCCGAGACCACCTCTTCCACCGGCCCGTCCATCCGGACCCTCCCGGAGTCGAGCCAGACGCACCTGGAGCAGAGCCTCCTGGCCGCCTCCATGTCGTGGGAGACGAAGACGATGGTCCGGCCAGAGCCCCTGTAGCTGTAGATCCTGTCGTAGCAGCGGGACTGGAAGGAGGCGTCCCCCACCGCCAGCACCTCGTCCACCAGCAGTATGTCCGGGTCCACCGAGGTGGCCAGGCTGAAGCCCAGCCGCATGAACATCCCCGACGAGTAGTACTTCACCGGGCTGTCCATGAATCGCTCCAGCTGAGCGAACTCCGCTATCTCCGGCAGCAGCTCCTCCATCCTGGTTCTGCCCAGGCCCAGCAGCGCGCCGTTGAGGTAGACGTTCTCCGCCCCGGTGAGCTCGGGGTGGAACCCCACCCCCAGGTCCAGCAGCGAGGCCGTGCGCCCCACCGACGAGACGGTTCCGGACGTGGGCTCGTAGATCCCGGCCAGGAGCTTCAGCGTGGTGGATTTCCCGGCGCCGTTGGGGCCGATGATGGCCACCGA
>CAYREX010000020.1:0-10805 GCA_964423505.1 uncultured bacterium
GCTCGGATATCCATACGAGCTCCCAGGACGTTCCCGAACCATCAAGGTTTCGCCAGAGCTGAAGTCCCTCATAACAGGCGCATAGCACATCGACATCACCATCGAGGTCGAAGTCCAGAGCGTGTACTTCTGTTCCTCCAATGGTCTCCCCGTCCGAGATGGTATGGATGATCCAGGAGGAGTCGGGAGGGCTGGATGCAGCCTCCCACCAGTAGAGCCCTCTTTCGTGGATGTTCGGTGCGATGATGTCCATTGTCCCGGAACCATCTACATCAGCGGCAGCCAGGGCGGCCAACATCAGGCGGATAGAAGCCATATCATGACCTCACCACCTCAAAACTGCCCCAAGGCCCGCATCCTGTCCCGCAGGGCGCGCCACTTGGGAGCTTCCGCTTCGGTCTGGGTTTGCAGTTCCTTGATGCCGAAGTTTTCGCTTTCGAAGTATCCGGGCTCCGTACCGGGTTCATTGACGCCGCGGGGGATGATGCCGGCCAGGTGCACGAAGAGGCCGCCCCCTTCCGCTTCCCACTCATCGAAAAAGGCTTGATAGAGGGCGTACATGTCCGGGTGCACGTTGACCTCGTCCCGTGTGAAGCAGCTGCCGGTGAAGTGCTGGCCGCCTTCATATGCTATCAGGGGCAGTCCAAATTCGGAGGCCAGGGTGCGGTCACTGCGGATGAGGTAGCGCAGGCCCGGTTCCGGGGCGTCCTCGCCCCAGGGCGCCTCGCCCCGGGTGTAGGCTATGGCATCGGCGATGAAGGCCGCCGCGCTCTCCCGCGAGAAGGCGATCACCCCTTCCTCCTCGCCAATATAGGGGGCGATAGCATAAGCATCGGCGTGGTAGGCTGCCGGGTCGGCCCCCTCTTCGCCTACCCACACCGGGCTTTCCAGAAGATAGCGAGAGGGCTCCCAACCCGGCTGGGATGCGTAGACCTGCCCGGCCAGAACCACCACCACCCGGTCGGCCTGCTCACCGAAGGCGCTGCGAAAGATCGCTGCCATCTCTGCCGTGCGGGCACCCTGCCAACTGTAGATCAGCATCGTCTCATTGACCGCCTCCCCAGCTGAGTAGGGAGTGATGGTGCCCTCCACCCCGGGCCATCGCGCCCGGGCCTGGTCCAGGGCATACTGCCGCCCGATGACATAGGGGTCGGCCCAGTTCCAGAGCTCGTTTCCCAACTCTATGTAGAGGCGGCGGCTGCCATCCAGCCGGCTGGCGGCCAGCTCCGCCAGATTTCGCATGAAATCGTCGCTGGCGGCGACGGGCACATTCAGCCACAGGTCGGAGTCGGACTGATTCGCCAGGTCAATCCCCACCTCGTAGGGCGCGCCCAGGGCGCCGCCCCAGTGGGAATAGTCTTCCGGCTTGCGGTCTTCCCAGGGGATCGGCGGGCCGTAGGTGAGCTGCTCGCCGAAGAAATGCAAGGGCCGGATGACGGCATAGGGCCGGATCTCCTCCAGATAATGCCGGTTGAAACGCTCCCTCGGCACGGCGTCCGGACGCAGCACCCGGATATTGCGGATATGGTCCCCCGCATCCTCGGGATCCGTCTCCAGGATAGAAACGATCACTTCCCCGCTGCCGTCATAGGCAAACGTCATCTCCCCGGGGCCCACCTCGACCACCTCGGAAGGCCCCTCCACGGCCAGGACTCCTGCTCCCTCCCATAACACCCGGTAGGTGCCCGCGGGAAAGACGTTCTCCAGTTCGTTGGCGATGACGATGGTGCTCAGACGCTGGGCAGTGCCCCCGCCCTCTAACTCAAGGGAGGTGGCCCAGCCCAGATCGTCCGTGGGGACATCGAAGCGTCGAGCGATCTGCCACTGGCCATCCAGGACGGGAACCCAGGCCTGGCTGGGCTCCGTGTTGCCGATCTCCGCTTCGAAACCGGCCATCTTGAACAGGTCGTTGAGCATCCAGGCGGTCATGCAGTAATTGATGGGGGCTACGGCGTTGCCGATGCGAAACTCGGAGGGTGGAGCACTCTCCGACCGGGCGGGGGAAGGAGTGTCCTCCGGTGGGGGCACGGTCTCGGCTGCGGCACAGGCGGAGAGCAGGGCCAGGCACAGGACTCGCCAGCAGGATGTGGTGGGCTGCATGGGGACCTCCAGCGTGGGTTTTGGTGTCTGCCACTAGGAAGCTGGATTTCGCTCCCTCCGAACCCGCCTGCCGAATCCTGATCCATAGCACACTATCTTCCCGGATCCTGCACCGCTTCGTAGCATATCCGGCGTCCCCGCGGCCGGTCAACGTATCTCTCGAGCGACAACAGCATGAAATGGACTCACCAGGGGGACAACTCCCCTGCTGACCCGGGCGGCTCTCGCTCTCACCCGGCATCAACATCCGGCACGCCGTCCCGCCAGGACACGTAGTCCGCATCAGGTTCGCAGACCACATCGAGCGGCGCGGGCGGAGGCCTGGGCAACTCCTCCACCCATAGGTCGAGATGCTCCAGGATACGCCTGATCACCGAAGGCCGCTCTATGACCGAGATGGCTTTCATCAGACTGCCGCACCCGATGACCTGCTTCAAGCCCTTGCGGGGGATGTGTGAGGTCATCCTGGCTATCGACTCCAGGGAATCAGTCACCTCGAAGTCGCGGCCGAGGCCGGGATGAAACCTCTCACCTCGGTAGATAGCCGGACCACTTTCTTTGGTGACCGTCATCCGCTCCAGCGAGAAGGGAGCCCCGGACAGGTACCCCGCAAGGATACATCTGCCCTCCTCGTCCTCCACCGGCTCGCCACGGTACACGGAGAAGCAAGGTAGACGCCCGCCGCCATCACCAGACCGAACATTTTGGGATAGCCTGTCGTTCGGAAGCTTCGTCATGGCCAGCACCGTCAGGTGGTCGCTCACCCCGCCCCGGTCTACGTCGTGGTTTCGCAGCTTCCGGATATTCGATATCGATGATTAGTAGCAGGAGTTCAACTCTCTGCCGGGTATCTTCGTTCCGCTGGGGATCCACTATATCTCCGATTCCGGCTTCTCCCTGGAACTCAAGTTCGGCTACACGCACGCATTCGAGGACGAAGACTACGATACCGGCGGACCGCCATCGTTCGGAATCGGTGTGGGTTACCGGCCGTTCCTTCCAGTGGCTACAGGCCCCGGGACCGGCCCATACGGTGGAACATGCAGGCCAGGGCGAACAGAACGCCGCTGTAGAGCATCAGCACGGCCAGGGAAAGCTCCGGCGACAACCAGGTGGTCTGGCCGAAGGCCGAGCGTATGGCGGCGGCGCCGTAGGTCAGCGGGGATACGGGAGCCACCCACCGGACCCAGATGGGCATCTCCAGCAGGGGCACGAAGACGCCGCTGACGAAGATCAGCGGAAGCCGGACCAGGTTGGAAAGCAGCATGATGTTAGAAGGCCCTCGCACGGGAGGTGCCGCCAGCAGCACCCCCATGGATGAGAAGCAGAGGGCCGACAGAACCGTCCCGCCCGCCAGCAGCGGCCAGCTGGCAACCGCGGCCTCTGTGAGCAGCAGTCCCAGGGCCACCGGCAGCGCCGAGATGGCGACCCCGAAAAGGAAACCGCTCAGTACGTCGCCCGCCAGCAGGGCCGGTACTCCCAGTGGGGTGGAGATCAGCCGCTCGTAGGTCCGGGCGGTGCGCTCCCAAGGGGTGACCAGGGGGCCCACCGCGCTGGCGGTGAACCACAGGGCCATGGCCACCATGCCCGGGACCACCAGCTCCGACGGCACGGGCCTGCCCATGCGGAAGGCGATGTAGAAGAAGACGGGGAAGAGGACGCCGAATATCAACACCGGGGGTTTGAGGTAGTAGAGGAGGGCGTTCTTCTTCAGCACCACCATGGCACCGTGGGCCTGGCGCCTCCATCCCGCCGCCCGCCTCGCCTTGGCCGTCATCGGGCCCCTCCGTCCCCGGTGAGGTGGAGGAAGACCTCCTCCAGGCTGGGCTGGCGGGTGCAGATGTGGGTCAACTCCAGGCCACTGCCGCCGACGTACTGCACAACGGCGGAGGCGGTCGCCCCGGGGTCAGCGGTGAGGAGGTGCCACGTCTTCCCCGACCGCTCCAGCCCGGTGACCCCGTCCAGCCCAGAAAGCTCCTCACCGGAAGCCTCTCCATCTAGGCCCACCTCTACAAACTGGCTGCTGCGTATGGCGCTGCGCAGCCGCTGGGGGGTGTCGATGGCCACCAGCTTCCCCTGGCGGATGATGGCGATCCGGGAGCTGAGCTCACCGGCCTCCTCCATGTTGTGTGTGGTGAGGAAGACGGTTATACCCTGTCTCTGCAGGTCGATCACAATGTCGCGTATCAACCGCGCGCTGTGGACGTCCAGACCGCTGGTGGGCTCGTCCAGGAACAGCACCTCCGGGCCGGTCACCAGAGCCGCCGCCAGAACCAGCCGCTGGCGCAGCCCCTTGGAGAGGGCGGCCGCTCGCTGGCAGGCCCGGCCGCCCAGCCCCAGGCGTTCCAGAAGCCCTGCGGTCCTCTCCAGCCTTCTGCTCCGGGACACGCCGTAGAGCTCGGCCATCAGCAGCACGTTCCGTCGCACGCTGAGGTCCATGTATACGTTGGACTCCTCGGGGACCACGGCGATTGTGGCCCGGGACTGCAGTGGCTGCTGCCGTATGTCGTAGCCCATGATCGAGGCGGTGCCGGAGGTGGGGGAAAGGACGCCGGTGAGCATTCGTACCGTGGTGGTCTTCCCGGCACCGTTGGGTCCCAGGAAGGCGAAGACCTCCCCGCGCCCCACCGAGAAGGAGACGCCGTCCACTGCCCGATTCTCACCGAAGCTGCGGCTCAGCTCACTGGTCTGTATTACCTTCTCCAAGGCCTCCGCCTCCCGGCTTGTGCCCCCTACGTATCCCGGTTTACTCTACGTACCTGCCCTAGCCTGTCAGTGGCAGCCCCCGCAATGGCCATTGCCGTCGTCATGATGGTCGGTGATGTCGGCCTCTTCGTGGGCCTCTTCGCAGTCGACACCCTCGCAGTCGCAGGTGCAGTCCTCGCCGTGGCAGTCGCCGCAGCAGTCGTTCTCCTCGCACTCGCAATCTTCACATTCGTCGCCGTGATGGTAACAGCCGCAGTCAGGGTCCGCATCCGGGCACCCCTGGGCCATGACCAGCGAGGCCAGCGCCATCAGAGCCAGCATCAGCATTGCGGTTCTCAGAGCGGTCATGTATCAAACCTCCCGTTGTGTTAGCTGTCGTCCTCTTCACAGCATTGATGCGTCTTCGCCTTTCCGTGGCACTCCTCGACCTGCTCCGGCGGGCAGTCACCGGGCCGGTGGTCTCCCAGCCTCTCGGGATGCTCGCACTTGCCCTTCTTCTCTCCGCACATATCAGCCTTCCTTTCGGGTTTCTTCTCCTTCACACTCAACACTCTCGGATTCGCAGATCTCGTGAAGCTCGCGACGTTGTCCCGCCAGCAGCAGATGGTCCAGCTCACCTCTGATCTCGGCAAGCCTCTCTCGATTCAGCGTGTAGTGCACATGGCTGCCGCAGCGTTCGCTTCGGACCATGTCGGCGGCCTTCAGCACCCGCAGATGCTGGGAAGTGGAGGACGGCGAGGCATCGAGCATTCTGGCTATCGCCCCCGCACACAGTCGTCGGCCATGAAGCAGGCCGATTATGCGCAGTCTGATCTCCGATGAGAGCACCTTCACCGTCTCGGCCATCCTGGCGGAATCCATGAAACCTCCATTTCAGCAATTGCTAAAATACTGAAACCACTGTCTTCGTCAAGTGGAGGGGGGGAAGCCCGCGGGCCGACTGGACCATCTCGCGTCGCTGGAGGCCGGCGGGTTGTACTACACGGTGCTGTACATGACCGGCGTCTGTCACGTCGAATTCGGGGAGGCGGAACAGGCCACAGCCTACCTGACGGAGTACCTCACATACCCTCTGGAGCCGCACCAGGCCGACCGATGGACCACCCCGGACCTCCACGACAGGGCGCGGGATCTGCTCGACGAGTTGCAGGCGGCTATCTGACCGGCTCGAGGCCTGGAAGAGGCCGCAGGGGCTAGAGCACCACCAGCCTGCTGCAGGCCGCCCCACCGGAGGTGGTCAGCCGCAGGAAGTAGATGCCGGGTGGATGGGAAGCCTTCCAGTCCACGGAGTGCTCACCGGACTCAAGCGTGCTCCTGACCAGCAGATCGACCCGCCTTCCCGACGTATCGAACACGGCCAGCTCCGCCGGACCCGCCGACTCCATGCGGAAAGTGACGATGGAGCCGGTGATGCAGGGGTTCGGAGCCGCCAGCAATCCGTGAACCGTAGCGCTGCCGGCCCATCCGACACCGGTCTGGACCCCCAGTGAGCCGTCGGCGTTGACGTTCTGCGCGTAGATGCCGTAATCGTTCCTGTAGTCGCACCAGGCGAAGAGGGTCCTGCCCTCCAGGCTTCCGCAGGCGACCAGGTCGTCCTTTCCTCCCAGGCTGGCGGCGGAGAAGCTGACCGGTCCCCACAGGGCGGAACCGTCCCAGCCAAGCCTGTGAGCCCGTGCAGCGGTGGCACCGCCTCCGGTAAGGTAGCCTACCGTGAAAGCGGAGTCGTCCACCGCAAGGCGGACGAAGGAGGTCTGGTCACCTCCCGGAGGGACCAGCTCCAGCCCGGCATCACCCCACTGCCTGTCGCCGTACTCGTCCAGTAGCTGGCCGCTGACGCCGAACCGGTCCTGATCGAAGTTGCTCTCGACCCAGAAGACGACCGCCTGCCCCGGTGTCGGGGCCGGTTCCGCTGATGGCTGCATGTGCAGGCGGTCGTTCGAATAGACCGATGCCAGCGCTCCGTTGTGCGGATAGAGAGGATCTCCGTCCGCGTCGATGTACTGCACCCGGACGTCGAAGGCGGTCAGACTCGGCGAGTCGTACCAGCAGCAGACAGCGCCGCCCGATCCGTCCGGCACGATTTCCGGGGTGGTCCATGGGGTTATCGCCCCTATGTCATATATGAGGATAGGGGTATCGCCCCAGCCCCAGTCTCCGTCGGAGTCGAGAAGACCGACGTAGAGATGGGTGGTCACCATCGGGTAGGACCCGGTAGAGCTCTTGTAGAGCACGATGGCGCTGTCCGGGCCGGAGGGGACAACCAGCGGCTGGGAGAGGTCGCGGGACGGGTCCTGCAGCAGCAGGCCGGCCTCGCCCCAGAGCCTGGCTCCGGCCGGGGAGAGCTTCTGAAGGGCGATGTCGTCCTGCGTGCCGGACCTGCCCCAGGCGACCACCGCGTTGCCCTCCGGCGTGACCGCGACGCTCGCGGCCGGCTCGAACAGCTCCTGCGTGGTGTCGGAGAGACAGATGCCGTCCGCACCCCATACGAAGTCTCCGCTGCCGTCCACCATGTACGCGAAAACGTCCAGGTCTCCGTACCGGATGTCCGAGAAAGCCACCACCGCCCGGTCCCGGTCGTCCACCGCCAGCCCGTAGTCCACGAGCCAGCTCTGCTGGGGATGGTCGCTCACCAGCAGACCCTCGTCAGGGAAAATCGAGTTGCCGCCGGCGTCCAGCCTCTGGAGGTACATGGCGTACCCGCCGTCCCTGGAATCGAACCAGGATATCCAGCACCCGCCATCCGATGTCGGGACCATCTTGGGCGTCACCTGCTCGCCTGAGAGGTCGCATACTTCGAGGTTCGCTAGCGAATCCGCGCTCCAGCCCCCCAGGGCCGCTCCGGGAACCAGCGCGGCGATAACCGCGAGCAGAGCAAGATGAGCTTTTCCAGACATGTTGTCTCCCGTCTCCGTGGCTCGATCCGGTCTTGCGTCCATAGAGAGATGGCGGCCACTCGCATGGGCGTCAACGGGAGCTACTCGATGGTCAGCTCCATCCTGTTGTCCGAGAAACCAGTAACGGTCATCCCCTCCATGCGGGAGATGGTGTCCATCACCTCCTCGGTCGTAGTCTCTGATACTATCTCCATGGTCGCCCTGCCATCGAGCCACTAGGAAGCTGGATTCCGCTCCCTCCGAACCCGCCTGCCGAATCCTGATCCATAGCACACTATCTTCCCGGATCCTGCACCGCTTCGTAGCATATCCGGCGTCCCCGCGGCCGGTCAACGTATCTCTCGAGCGACAACAGCATGAAATGGACTCACCAGGGGGACAACTCCCCTGCTGACCCGGGCGGCTCTCGCTCTCACCCGGCATCAACATCCGGCACGCCGTCCCGCCAGGACACGTAGTCCGCATCAGGTTCGCAGACCACATCGAGCGGCGCGGGCGGAGGCCTGGGCAACTCCTCCACCCATAGGTCGAGATGCTCCAGGATACGCCTGATCACCGAAGGCCGCTCTATGACCGAGATGGCTTTCATCAGACTGCCGCACCCGATGACCTGCTTCAAGCCCTTGCGGGGGATGTGTGAGGTCATCCTGGCTATCGACTCCAGGGAATCAGTCACCTCGAAGTCGCGGCCGAGGCCGGGATGAAACCTCTCACCTCGGTAGATAGCCGGACCACTTTCTTTGGTGACCGTCATCCGCTCCAGCGAGAAGGGAGCCCCGGACAGGTACCCCGCAAGAGTCCTTCTCCCCTCCTGGCGGTCTATGGAGGGCTGTGCGCTGAAGTCGAAGTCGTCCAGGGAAGCCGCTGCTGCCGGATGAGACCCCGCTACCAGGTCGCCTTGATGGAGCCCCATGTGGATTTCTCGAGGGCCATCGTATCGAACATGAAGTAGGGGCCGAATCGACCGCTGTCGTTGCGGCCTTTCTGCTGCTGTTCACCAGCGTCAGCGGCTTCTGCTCGCTCTACCTGCCGTTCGGCATCGACAACCGGAAGCTCTGGGGAGGCGGTCGGGACTGCGGATCCAGCGGCTAGAGGCCGGAGACCTCGACCAGACGCCACACCACGGCGGAATCCGCGTTACGGGCCCACTCCACCCGGAACAGCCCCTCCAGGGGAAACTGAACAACGCCTGTGCCTCCGTACACGGCCTGAAGACGCCGTCCGTCAAGCAGCTCCAGCATCAGGAAGCATCCGTCACCGTCCGACGACAGCGGAACGGGTGTGCCGGAGTCCTCCATGAAACATCTGATGCCGAAGGAATCCGCTATGGCGTAGCTCTCAGGTGAGGAGACGCTCATGTCCAGCCGGGAGCGTACTTCCACAGTATCCCCGCTGTTGGCCTCCAGAAACCCCGCAAACCTGCCGCTGTCTGGGTAGGTAATGGCGATGCTGCGGCGGTAGACGGCAGGACCCGCGGCGTCAACCCCGGAGCCTGCAACGGCCGGTCTTAGGCAGCCCAGCAGAAGAGCCGCCAGAGACAACAGCAGCCAGCCGGCCCCAGAGACGCCCTTGCAGGTCAGCATCCCAGCTCCTCCGAGAGCACGGGATTCCACTGCTCTCCATCGAATGCATACACGGTGAGGGACCGGCTCTCCCAGCCCTCCGAGGAGACCACCAGCTCCATTCTCCCGTCTCCATCGAGGTCAAGCACTCCGATCACCTCGGAGTGGTTCGCACCCATCATCATCTCGGTGGTTTCGGTGTGGAAGACGCCCTCCAGCACGGTGGTCCGCAGCTCCCCGTCCACAAGCTGCCTGATCATCACGAAGGAGTAGTCTCCGGGGCCGGGCTGGGTCATGCCAGGCCCTTGGGAGCTTGGCATGTTTGCCGACAGAACGACCTCCTCGGTGCCGTCTCCGTCCAGGTCGGCGCGAATGTTCTGGGTCAGCCGGGGAGAAGAGCTCATTCCCCGCTCCTCAAGCACCTCCTGCACTGCGTCATCGTACACCCGCTGGTCCGTCGACTGCATGCTGACCGGGCGTGGCTGGAAGTTCCCCTCACCGGATACCGCCACAAGGTGCCCCGTCGTGCCGCTCTCCACTTCCAGCCGCAGCTCGTAGACGGACGGGTCCAGCTCGGAGGGGAACGGCTCATCCATGACCGCGGTACCCATCAGGCCGCCGGGCGCGTACAGCTTCGCCTCCAGGCCTCCTCTCATCATTTCGGCGGTCTCTTCGGGGGCCAGGAATCCTACGGGAACCGCGCCGCCTACCAGCAGGCCCCACGCGCTGCAGGAACCAGCCTGGTCGATGTAGACCGATACAACGGGCACCACGTCAGAAGCAAGAATGGAGGCGGAAAGGACCGGGATCAGAAGCAGCAGGGAAGCGTATCGCATGTTCTCCTCGCAGACGGGTTGGAGTTAACGGCGAAGGTCTCGCTCTTCGATCGGAACACGCCCTGACAGGACTACTATAGCGGGCTCACCTGGAGGTCATACAGCCCAGCCCAACGGAAGCGGAAGGCAACGGCCAGAATGCAGATGAAGGACAGAGGCTGAGTCGAGAAGGTTTGCAGGAAGGGGTTTGGCACCCTCTGGACGAGCATCCGCCTACCTTCCTACGAGGTAGCTCCGCCTGACAGAGCCAATAAATCTTCGAATCATGTAACGGTAAATGCCGCCGCCCGTTCGGAAGGATTCATATGCTCTCCATTCGACACCCCTGCCGGAAGTACAGCCTGCTGCTAACCATCTGGGCATCTTTCTGGCCCCGGCTCCGGTCTGCGCCGAAGCCCCTCCCGAGAACTCTATCCGCATCATCGCCATGAACGCCGGCCAGGACTCCACCCGCGAGAGCATCACCCTGGATACTGCGCTGTCACTCTCCCGGCGCCACTTCCACGGGATGTGGCTGCTGCGCTGGGTAAACAGCTCCGACAGGTTCGGACGCCTGGTGGGGCTGTGTGACACCACCGGGCTCTACATGGTCTGCACGGGTCATCCGTACCTGCCCTACGGGAATCCTGACCAATGGTGGGCAAGGTACGACCCGGTCGGTCTTCTGGACGACAGCACCTTCATCCACCCCCCCGAAGGGGTAACGC
>CAYREX010000020.1:10905-45922 GCA_964423505.1 uncultured bacterium
AACAGGCCGAGGTCGGGTGACCTCGGCCTTATTGCTGGTACCGGGGGCGGGACTCCCTTCGACTCGCTCCGCTCGCTCAGGGCAAGCTCACCCTGCGGGTTCTCCCCCGAAGGGGTAACGCAACAGGCCGAGGTCGGGTGACCTCGGCCTTATTGCTGGTACCGGGGGCGGGACTCGAACCCGCACAGGCTAACGCCCACTAGGTCCTTAACCTAGCGTGTCTGCCAATTCCACCACCCCGGCGCTGTGAGCTCCCTAGAAGATGGCGAGAAGGAACGATGTGGCCATGAAGACCACCGCGAGGGCGGACGTGGCCTTCGAGAGCATCGTGGCGGCTCCCCTGTTGCCGAAGGAGGCCGTGAGGGCGCCGCCGCCGCCGAAGGCTCCGGAGAGGCCGTCGCCCTTCGACTTCTGGAGGAGCACCACTGCCACCAGCAGCACGCAGGTCACGAAGTGGAAGATCGTCAGTATCGTTATCATCGCCATCCCTTTCCGGAACCCGGGCTATATACAAAACGTGGACGGGGGCTGCAAGCCCTTTCCGGGGCTATCCGCGCAGTCTCAGAAGCACCAGCTCGAGTGGAAAGTTCCGGCCCGGGCATGCGGTGTCGCAGCCGGGCGCGCCCCGGTGCATGATGATGTCGCTGCTTGTCAGGTCGTACCGCTCCATGAGTGTCTGCAGGAGCCTCCCCAGGGAGTCGAGCTGGGCCTGGGAGGGGCGGTGGTCGTCGAAGTCGCCGACCAGGCAGACCCCTATGCTGTCGTCGTTGTTGTTGCGGGCGTGTGCGCCGACGGCCCACTCCGGCCTGCCGGTCTGGACCTCGCCGTCAGGCGAGAGGCTGCCGTTGCCTATGATGTAGTGGTAGCCAATGTCCACCCAGCCGTTCACCGCCCTGTGGAGAGCCCTCACCGACTCGGCTGATCCGGTGCGGGTGGCCGTGTGGTGGAGGATGATGCGCCCGGTAGCCTCCCTCCTGTCGTACACGTCCGTGGAGGGAGGCATGGCCGCCGTCTCCAGGGCCTCGTCGGTTACCTCCTCCGGTACTCCCGCCACGCTCCTGACCCATTCCGAGGGCCTCTGCCGGGGCTGCTCCATACTGTCGCCTTTCTTCTGCGCTCGGTCGTTCATATCCTATCCCTTCCTACATTACAGTTGGAGGTCTGGCATGCAAGGGGGGATACCGAACGCGGGGGGCAGGTGGTTGGTGCTGGCCAACCCCTCGGCAGGCTGCGGGAGGGGCTGCGCGGCCGCCTCCGGCGTCAGCCGGGAGCTCTCCTCCCGGGGCTTCGACCACAGGATGCTGGTGACCGCAGGTCCCGGCGAGCTGGCCGGGCTGGCCAGGCGGGCAGGACGGGCCGGCTACTCCGGGGTGGCGGTCGTGGGCGGCGACGGCTCCGTGAGCCTGGCCGCCTCCGGCGTCCTGGAGTCCGGTAGCGGGCTGCCGGTGGCCTGCCTGCCGTGCGGAAACGGGAACGACTGGGCCAGGGCCCTCGGGCTCGGAGGGCTGAGCGGAGCCGTGGAGGCTCTCCTCGGGAGGCGCACGGTGCCCCTGGACTGCGCCGACTGCCGCATCTTAGCGCCCGGATTTTCCCGCCGGTCACGGGTGGTGAACTCCGCGGGGTTCGGGCTGGACGCCTACGTGCTGCAAAGGGCCATTCACCACAGGGGGAGGGGCGTCCCGGGCAGGTGGGCGTACGCGGCCTCGCTGGCCGGGTCGCTATCCTCCCTGCCCTCCTGGGAGGTCTCGCTCTCGGTTGACGGACGGGAGGTCTACGCGGGGAGGATGCTGAGCCTGACGGTTGGCGTCGGCCCATACGTGGGCGGGGGGATGATGCTGGCGCCGGAGGCGGACCCCGCGGACGGGCTGCTGGACGCGGTGCTTATCCGGCCCATGCCTCTGTGGGAGTTGGTGAGAAGCCTGCCCATGGTCTACGGGGGGAGGCTGCTCGCCCACGAGGCGGTATCCGCCTGGAGGGGGTCCTTGGTCACGGTACGGTCGGCCGGGGACATCTGCATGGAGGTGGATGGCGAGCCAGCGCTCCGGTCATCGGGCGGCGGGGAGGTCTGGCTGCGGTCAGCCCCCGGAGTCCTCCCGGTCGTCGTCCCGCCTGAAGAGGTCCGCTATCTGCATGGGGCTGGTGACTATCATGTCGGCACCTGAGTCGGTCAGGGTCTCCGGGATGCGGAAGCCCCACGAGACTCCCACGGCCAGGATGCCGGCGGCGTGGGCAGCCTGCATGTCCGCCTCGGTGTCGCCCACCATGACCGTCTCGGAGTCGGTTGTGCCCAGGTAGTCCATGGCGAATCTGACGGCTGCCGGGTCCGGCTTGATGGGCTGGCCCTCCCTCTCCCCGATGACTCCCCTGAACGGGATGTCGGGGAAGAAGAGCTTCATGGCGTTGCAGGCGGTGTAGTGCGGACGGTTGGAGAGCACCACCATGGGTACGTCAATGGAGGCCAGGTAGCTGAGCAGCCTCTCTACGCCCGGATAGGGCCTGGTGCAGGGATAGCCGGAGCCCCTGTAGACGGAGGCTATCCGCTCGGCCGTCTTCGCGACTGTATCCGGGTCCCGCATGCCCTCCGGGAGCGCTCCCTCGGTCAGGCTGCGCACGCCGTGTCCTATCAGCTCCATGACCCGCCGCTCGTCCGGGACCTCGGCGTCCATGTCCTCCAGGACCGCCGAGACGGCGGCGTGTATGTCGTCCAGGGTGTCCAGCAGTGTGCCGTCTATGTCGAGTATGATTCCCCTGAGCATGCTCCCCTCCTAGAGAAGCTCCGTCAGCTGCACGGTCACCGGGTCCAGGCCCTTCTTCTCGGTCCAGGCTCTCTCCAGCGGCGAGTGGACCAGGGTGCCGGCCAGCTCGCCGACCATGCACGGAGCCGCCCCGTCCAGCAGGGCGTCCACCGCGGCCCATCCGAGCCTGCTGCCTAGCATGCGGTCGTTGGCGGTCGGTGAGCCGCCCCTCTGCACGTGGCCGAGGACGGTGACCCGGCTGCTCATCTCCACGCGGTCCCGGATCTTCTCGGCTATCTGGTAGGCGTTCCCCGCCTCGTCCCCCTCGGCGACCACGAGGATGCTGGAGGTCCTGCCCCGCTCCACCCTCCAGCGGAGCTTCTCGCAGATGGCGGGGATGTCCGTCGGAGTCTCCGGGACCAGGACCGCCTCGGCTCCGCTGCCTATGCCCACGTCCAGGGCGATGTGGCCGGCGTCGCGGCCCATCACCTCCACTATGAAGAGGCGGTCGTGGGCGGCGGCGGTGTCCCGTATCTTGTCGATGGCCTCCAGGGCGGTGTTCACGGCGGTGTCGTAGCCAAGGGTGAAGTCGGTGCCGCTTATATCGTTGTCAATGGTGGCGGGGACGCCCACAACCTTGATCCCGTGCTCGAGCTGCAGAGCGAGGCCGCCCCGGAAGGTGCCGTCGCCGCCGATGAGGACGACGCCGTCGATGCGCTCCTCAGCGAGGCTGCGGGCTGCCTGCTCGCGGCCCTCCCCCGTGCGGAAGCGCTCGCTGCGCGCGGAGTGGAGTATGGTCCCGCCCCGCTGGATGATGCCGCTGACGTCGTCCCCGGACAGCGGGGCCATGTCGCCGTCTATCAGGCCCTCGTAGCCCTTGCATACTCCGTAGACGGCTAGGCCGCTGCGTATGCCGGTCCGGACGACCGCCCGGATGCAGGCGTTCATGCCCGGCGCGTCGCCACCGCTGGTGAGGACGGCTATCCTCTCCATGCGGCGGCGGGCCTACTTTCGCTTCCTGGCGTCGGCGGAGGCAACCGAGCCGGGAGAGTCGACCAGCTCCAGTATGACGCTCTCCGCGGCGTCGCCCCTCCTGGGGCCCAGCTTCAGTATCCGGGTGTATCCGCCCGGCCTGTCCGCGTACCTGGGGCCGAGGACGTTGAAGATCTTCTGGACGGCCTGGCTGCCGTAGACGTGGCCGGAGACCAGCCGCCTGTTGTGGACGGTGTCCTCACGGCCCCTGGTGATGATCTTCTCGGCCAGCCTCCTGGCGGCCCTGGCCCGGCCCAGGCTGGTGGTCACACGCTCCTGTATCACCAGCGAGGTGATGAGGCTCCTGAGCATGCGGCGCCTGGCGTCCGGCTTCCTGCCGAGCTTGGGGGTGGTCTTCCTGTGTCGCATTTCCCGCTCTCTTCTCCGAAGGGGCCCAGGCGGGCCCTGTCTACTCCTTCAGGCCGAGGCCCATGTCGTTCAGGACCTTCAGGACCTTCTCCAGCGAGGATGGGCCGAAGCCGGATATCTGCTTCAGCTCGTCCTCCGTGTAGCTGACCAGCGTCTCCAGGTCCGGGACTCCGCCGGCCTCGAGCACGTTCACTATCCTGGTGGGTATCTCGGTATCCCCCAGGGGGATGTTCTCGGTTGAGGGCCTCTCCGGCTCCTCCTCCGGGACCTCCGGCTCCTCCGGCTCCGGCTCCGGCTCGAGACCGCCCGGTATCATGCTGAAGTGCCGGATGAGTATCTCGCAGGCGGTGTCCACCGCCTCCTCCGGGGAGATGCTGCCGTTGGTCTCGACGTCCATTATCAGGTGGTCGTAGTCGGTCCTGTTCCCAACCCTGGCGCTCTGGACCTTGTAGTTCACCTTGGTGACCGGGCAGAACCAGGAGTCCAGGAGTACGGTGCCGATGCCTACGTTCCGGTCGGTGTCTATCCACTCCTCGGCGGAGATGAAGCCCTTGCCCCTCTCCACCAAGACCTCCAGGTCCAGCTCGGCATCGCGGGTGAGCTCGGCTATCTCCTGCTCGCCGTTGATGACGGTGAGGCCGTCGGAGCACTCCAGGTCCTCCGCCCTGTACACGCCCTTCTTCCTGGCGCTGAGCTTCATGGTGCCCTGCTCCTCGTCCTCCATGTGGACGATGAGCGACTTGATGTTGAGCAGTATCTCCGGGACGTCATGGGCGACGCCCGGCACGGTCGTGAACTCGTGCTCGATGCCCTCTATCCTCATGGTGACCGGCGAGGCGCCCTCCAGCGAGGAGAGCATCACCCTCCTGAGCGAGTTGCCCAGGGTGCGGGCGAAGCCGCGCTCGAGGGGGATTATCTCGAGCCTTCCGTACGTGTCCGTGAGGGACTCGGGGTCCCACCTTATAAGGTCCGGCAGGTACAGCCTCTTGAATTCCATCTGATCCTCTCCAGGGGCCCCTGTCCAGGGCTCTGTCCGGCCGCCGGGCGGCCGCTCCCTAACCCTTCCTGCGGCGCTTGGGCGGAGTGCAGCCGTTGTGCGGGACCTTGGTGAGGTCCTTGATGGCCGTTATCTCCAGGTTGGTGGACTGGAGGGCCCGAACGGCCGCCTCGCGGCCTGAGCCGGGACCTCTCACCCATATCTCAACCTTCTTGATGCCCGCCTCCATGGCCTTCTCGGCAGCCTGAACGGCAGCCTGGCTGGAGGCGAAGGCGGTCCCCTTGCGGGTCCCCTTCACGCCGGTGGTCCCGCCGCTGGCCCAGGTGAGGACGTTGCCGCCCCTGTCGGTGATGGTGATCTTGGTGTTGTTGAAGGAGGACTTCACGTGGGCGACGCCGTGCACGTCCGACACCTGGCGGACCTTCTTGACCGGCTTCCTCCTCGCTCTGGCCTTGGCTCCCTTAGGCACACCGACCTCCTATCGAATGCGGCTGTGCCCGCGCTTCGGTCCCTTGCGGGTACGGGCGTTGGTGTGCGTCCGCTGTCCGCGGACCGGGAGGCCCCGGCGATGCCTGAGCCCCCGGTAGCACTTGATGTCCATCAGGCGCTTCCGGTTCATATTGTCCTGCGCCCTGAGGGCACCCTCCACGACGTAGTCGGAGTCGATGACCTTCCTGAGCGAAGCGACCTCGCTCTCGGTGAGGTCGTCCGTCTTCACGTCGTAGGGTATGCCCGTCTTGTCCAGTATCTCCTTCGAAGACGTGAGACCTATCCCGTGGATGTAGGGCAGGGCGTAGAGCACCTGCTTGCCCCGCGGGAGGTCCACTCCTGCTATCCTTGCCACTTGCCGATACCTCCGTCAGCCGCCCGGGCGGCTATCCCTGCCGCTGCTTGTGCTTGGGGTTCCTGGAGCAGATCACGAGGACCTTGCCGCCCCTGCGCACTATGCGGCAGTACTCGCATACCTTCTTGACCGAGCTTCTTACCTTCATCTCGTCGCCTCACTTGTACCTGTAGGTTATCCGGCCCCGGGTGAGATCGTACGGCGAGAGCTCCACCGTGACCCGGTCACCCACCAGTATCCTTATGTAGTGCATCCTCATCTTGCCGGAGACGTGGCAGAGAACCTGGTGACCTTCCGGCTTGTCCAGCTCGACCCGACACAGGTTGTTCGGCAGGGTCTCTATCACCGTACCGTCAGCTACAACTCCCTGCTTCTTGCCCATCGTCTCCCTTCCCGCTATCGAAAGGCGGAACGTATATCATTGGCAACTATCATCATGCCGTCAATATCAGCGGCTCTCCGTCGGTGACCACCACGGTGTGCTCGGCATGGGCCGAGAGGCTCCCGTCGGACGTGACCACGGTCCATCCGTCCCGGAGCGTCCTTACCGAGTGGCCGCCCACGTTTATCATCGGCTCCAGGGCCAGCGCCAGGCCCCTGGAGAGCTTCATCCCCCGCCCCTTCCTGCCGAAGTTCGGCACCTGGGGCGGCTCGTGCAGCTTCCGTCCTATCCCGTGGCCCACCAGCGCCCTCACCACGCTGAATCCCCTGGACTCGACGTGGCTCTGGATGGCCGCGCCCACGTCGCCGAGGGTCCTGCCCGCCCTGGCCTCCCGGATCCCCAGGTCCCTGGCCTCGTAGACCGTCCTGAGGAGGAGCATGGCCTCGGGGTCGACCAGGCCCACGGCCACCGTGTCGGCGGCGTCGCCGTGGAAGCCTCCCTTGTAGGCGCCCACGTCTATGCTCACCAGGTCACCGGTCCTCACTCTCCTCTCGGCGGAGGGTATGCCGTGGACCACCTCTTCGTTTATCGACACGCAGACCGCGGCGGGGTAGCCGTTGTACCCCTCGAAGGAGGGGGTGGCGCCCTCGGCCTCCAGCACCCGGCGGCCGACCCTCTCTATCTCCAGGGTGGTTACGCCCGGCTCCATGAAGCCGGCCATCTCGTCCAGCGCCAGCCTGACGATGCGTCCGCACTCCCTCATCAGGTCCAGGTCCTCACCGGCGGCTACTCCCACCGCGAGAGCTCTCGTACGAGCCTGTCGGTCACTTCGTCCCTCGTACCGGTTCCGTCCACCCTGAGTCGCCTTCCCTCGTAGTAGCTCTCCAGCGGCCTGGTGACCTCGTGGTAGTGGGAGAGCCTCCTGGCCGTCACCTCCGGGAGGTCGTCCTCGCGGACCACCATCTCCCGGTCGCACCGGCCGCAAACCATTTCCTCCCCGGAATCATCGGACTGCTCCGTCCGGCCACAGCCCGGGCAGGTCCTCCGGCCGGCTATCCTGCGCATCACCTCTTCGTCAGGGACCTCCAGGAAGACCGCGCCGGTGAGCGGTCTGCCGAGTCCGTCCAGGAACCTGTCCAGGCTCTCGGCCTGGAATCGGTTCCTGGGGTAGCCGTCCATGAGGAAGTCCCGTACGCCCCGGATCCTCCCGAAGACCTCGGCGTTGACCGTTTCATCGTCCACGAGGCGTCCGCTCCTGACTATCTCCCTTATCCTCCTGCCGAGCTCGGTGCTCCTCCGGACCTCCTTCCTCAGGATGATCCCGGTGGATATGTGCTGCATGCCGAATCGCTCCGAGATCCTTCCGGCCTGGGTCCCCTTGCCGGAACCCGGCGGGCCGAAGAAGGCTATCCTCATCCTATCTTCGTCCCCTGATCCTCCCCTTGCTGAGGAAGCCGTCGTAGTGCCGCATGAGCAGATGGGTCTCTATCTGCCTGAGCGTCTCGAGCCCGACTCCCACCACGATCAGCAGGCTGGTCCCGCCGAACATGAAGTTAACGTTCGCGTACCTGGAGAGTATCATCGGCATCACCGCGATGCCCGCCAGGAAGATGGCCCCGGGGAGGGTGACCCTGACCAGGACCCTCTCTATGTACTTGGCCGTGCTCCTGCCCGGCTTCCTGCCGGGGATGAAGCCGCCGTACTTCTTCATGTTGTCCGCCAGGTCCTGCGGGTTGAAGGTGATGGCGGTGTAGACGTAGGCGAACAGGATGATGAGCACGGCGTAGATGAGCATGTAGATGAAGCTGCCCGGCGCGAGGTGCGCGTTCACCCAGTCGTCTATGCCGGTGTTCGGGAAGAACATGGCGATGCTGCTGGGGAACATCATGAACGCCTGGGCGAATATCACCGGTATGACGCCGGCGGTGTTCAGGCGAAGCGGTATGTGGGTGCTCTGACCACCGTAGACCTTCCGCCCCCTGACCTGCTTGGCGTAGGTCACCGGTATGCGCCTCTGGGCCTCGGTCATCAGTACCACGAAGGCAACCACCGCGAACATGAAGGCGGCCAGGAAGATGGCGGTGATGAAGCTGGTCTGCTGGAGCACGAAGACGTCCTGGTAGAGGCTTATCAGGCTGCCGGGGAGCCTCCCTACGATTCCGGCGAAGATTATGAGGCTGATGCCGTTGCCTATGCCCCTCTCGGTTATCCTCTCCCCCAGCCACATGACGAAGATGGTGCCGGTGACCAGGGTGACCACCGTCTGGACGGTGAAGCCGAGCCCCGGAGACGGCACTATCATCAGCCCCTGCTGGTTCAGCCCGACCAGGTACTGGGATATGCCCAGCCCCTGTATCATCGCCAGGACCACGGTGCCGTACCTGGTTATCTCGGTCATCTTCTGACGTCCGGCCTCCCCCTCCTTCTTGAGCTTCTCGAAGTAGGGGAATACTGAGGTCAGGAGCTGGATGATGATCGAGGCGGAGATGTAGGGCATGATGCCCAGGGCGAACACGGAGGCCCTCCTGAGGGCTCCGCCGACGAAGAGGTCGTACATGCCCATGAGCCCGCCGCCCTGAGAGAAGGCCTGGCTGAGCGCGTCCCCGTCGATGCCCGGGACCGGGATGTGGCCGCCCACCCGGTACACCGCGAGCAGGATGAAGGTGTAGAATATCTTCTTCCTCAGCTCGGTTATCTTGAGGACGTTCTCGAAGCCGCGCATTACTCTATGACCTCTGCTGCTCCGCCTGCGTCGGTTATGGCCTTCTCGGCCGATGCGGAGAACCTGTGGGCGCGTACGGTGAGCGCCCTGTCCAGCTCACCCCGGCCCAGTATCTTCACCGGCCTGAACCGGGAGGATACCAGCCCGGCTTCCTTCAGCCCGTCCGGGTCGACCACCGTCTCCGCCGGGAACCTCTGGAGGTTGTCCACGTTGACGATCTGGTACCTGACTGCGAACCTGGCGTTGTTGAAGCCCTTGTGACCCATCCGCCTCTGGATGGGCATCTGGCCACCCTCGAACCAGGGCTTCACGTTCTCCCTTGAGTTCTGTCCCTTGTGGCCCCTGCAGCAGGTGCCGCCCCTGCCGCTGCCGCGGCCGCGGCCCCGCCTGCGGGTCTCCCTGGTGGCCCCCCGCGCGGACCTGAGGTGCTGAAGACGTCTCATCGGTCCTGGACCTCCTCGACGCTCACGAGGTGCGAGACCCTGTCGATCATCCCCCTGATCTCCGGCCTGTCCGGATGCTCCACGGTCTGGCCCATCCTGCGAAGGCCCAGAGCCTCCAGGGTCCGCCTCTGGTTCTCCTTGCGGCCGATGCCGCTACGTCTCTGCGTTATCCTGAGCCTCGCCTCAGCCATCCGCGGTCCTCCTGGCTACGGTGGACCTCCTGAGGTTGCTCACCTGGTCGATGAGCACCAGGTCCCGGAGCCCCTTCATCGTGGCCTTGACCACGTTGTGGGGGTTGTTGGAGCCCTGGGACTTGGTGAGCACGTCCTTTATCCCGGCGCACTCCATCACCGCCCTGACCGCGGCCCCGGCTATCACTCCCGTACCGGGCGTGGCGGGGCAGAGCAGGACCTTTCCAGCGCCGCTGCGCCCGATGATCCTGTGCGGTATGGTGCGCTCGTCCACCAGAGGTATGGATATCATGCTCTTGCGGGCGGCCTCCTGGGCCTTCCGGATGGACTCCGGCAGCTCCGTCGCCTTGCCCAGGCCCACTCCGACCTTGCCCTTGGCGTCGCCCACGGCCACGATGGCGTTGAATCCGAAGTTCCTGCCGCCCTTCGTGACCTTGGCCACGCGGTTGATGCCTATGAGCCTGTCTATCAGGCCGGCCTCCTCCAGGGGGGATACGCGCCTCCTGCGCCTGGGGCCGCCCCGGCCCCGACCCCGACCGCGGCCGTCCTTCCCGGACCCGGCTCCGCGCCGGTCGTTCCGGGAATCGCCTCTTCTGCTGCCTCTCCTGTCATCGGTCACTTCAACGGACCGCCCTTCCTAGAACCTCAGCCCGGCCTCGCGGGCCTTCTCCGCAAGGGCCCGGACCCTGCCGTGGTAGGGATGCCCACCCCTGTCGAAGATTACGTTCTCTATTCCCTTCTCCAGGGCCTTCCTGGCAAGCTCCTCGCCGAGCCTCGCCGCCCTGTCGGTCTTCGTCGCTCCGTCGCCGGGACCGCCGGCCTCCGCCTCGGGCAGCGCGGTGCTGCTCAGGGTGAGCAGCGTGGTGCCGCTGAGGTCGTCGACCAGGGTGGCGACCATGTGTCTGTTCGACCTCCGCACCGCGAGTCGCGGGCGGTCGGGGGTACCGAAGAGCCGCTTGCGTATGTGCATGTGCCTGCGGCGCAGTCGCGTCCTCTTTGTCGGTCTCGCCACTTCGTTTCCTCCTTCCCCCCGCGTCAGGTTATGGTCTTGACCGTCTTGCGCTTCACGTACTGGTCCGAGTAGCGGAAGCCTATGAGGTTGTAGGGCTCCACCGGCTTGAGCCTGTACAGCTCGGCGGCGAAGGCGCCGACCAGGTGCCTGTCGTTCCCCTTCACCTGCAGGGTGAAGGCGTTCTGTCCCGGTTGCACGGTTATCTCCAGGCCCTCCGGTATCCGGAACACGACCCTGTGGGAGAAACCGATCTGCATCTCCAGGATCCTGCCGGTCACCTCGGCCTGGTAGCCCTTGCCCTGGACCATCAGGGTCTTGGAGTGCCCCTCCGAGACGCCCTTCACGATGTTGGCTATGTGGGCCCTGGTGGTGCCGTGCATCTTCCTGTGGTCGCGGCTGTCGTCGGACCTGGACACGACGACCAGGCCCCCGTCTATCTCCACGGCGATGCCCTCGGGGAGGGTAACGCCCATCTCTCCCCTGGGTCCGGTGGCGACCACCCTCCCGCCATCGCGGGAGAGCTCGACGCCGTCCGGTATCCTCACCGGGAGCCTTCCTATCCTGGACATGGTGCCTCCCGCCCTACCAGACGTGCAGCAGCACTTCGCCGCCGACGCGCTCTCGCCTTGCCTCGGTGTCCGTCAGGACGCCCTTCGGGGTGGTGAGCACGGCGACTCCCCTGCCACCCATCACCCTGGGTATCTCGTCCGCCCCGGCGTAGACCCTGCAGCCCGGCTTGGATATCCTCTTGATCCCCACGATGAGGGGCTGGTTCTGCCTGTACGCCAGGTAGATCCGGAGCACTCCCTGCTTGCCGTCCTCCATCTTCCGGAAGCCGCGGATGAAACCCCTGTCGTAGAGGGTCCTCGCTATGGCCGCCTTCAGGTTCGAGGCCGGGACGTCCACCATCTTGTGCTCGGCCTTCGAGGCGTTCCTGATCCGGGTGAGCATGTCGGCGATGGGATCTGTCATCGACATATCTGCGCCTCCCTACCAGCTCGCCTTGCGCACGCCCGGGAGCAGGCCCCTGTTGGCCATGTCCCTGAAGCATATGCGACAGATGCCGAACTTCCGTATGTAGCCCCTCGGCCTCCCGCAGAGTGAGCACCTGTTGTAGCGCCTGACCTTGTACTTGGGCTTCCTCTTCTGCTTCTCTATCAGAGCCTTCCTCGCCATTATCCTTCACCCCGCTGTATCCCGCGGAAGGGCATCCCGAGGAGCGCGAGCAGCTCAAGGCCTTCCTCGTCGGTCCCGGCCGACGTCACGATCGTGATGTTCATGCCGCGGAAACGGTCTATCTTGTCCACGTCTATCTCGGGGAATATCGCCTGCTCCTCCACGCCGAAGTTGTAGTTCCCCCGGCCGTCGAAACCCCTGGGGGAGAGCCCCCTGAAATCCCTCACCTGTGGGATGGAGAAGCCTATCAGCCTGTCCAGGAACTCCCACATCCTGTCGCGCCTGAGCGTGACGAAGACGCCTATGGGCATGCCCTGGCGGAGCCTGAAGCCGGCCACCGACTTGCGGGCCCTGGACACCACCGGCGCCTGGCCGGTGATGGTCGCGAGCTGCTCCGAGGCGGCCTTGAGGTTGTTGGCGTTGTCTATGGCCTCCTTGCCCAGGCCCATGTTGACGGTGACCTTCACCACGCCCGGTATCTGGTGCAAGTTGTCGTACTGGAAGCGCTCCATCAGCCTGTCGCGAACCTCGCCGGCGTAGAGCTCCTGCATCCTGGGAATCTCCCTCATCGCCGGCCTCCTATCCGGTTATGCTCTCGCCGCAGGCCCTGCAGTGCCTGACGAGGCGGCCTTCGTCGTCGCGCTCGCGACGGATGCCTGCAGCCTCGCCGCAGCCGGGGCATACCACGCGGAGGTTGGAGACGTGCACCGGCGCCTCCTTCTCCACGATGCCGCCCTGCTGGTTGCGGCTGGAGGGCCTCGTGTGCCTCTTGATGAGGTTGACGCCCTCGACTATAGCCCTCTCGGAGCCGTGGAAGACCTTCAGGACCTTTCCCGTGGCCCCCCTGTACTCCCCTGAGAGGACCTTCACCCTGTCACCCTTCCTCAGATGCATCAGATCACCTCCGAGGCCAGCGTGACTATCCTCATGAAGTGCTCGCGGAGCTCCCGTCCCACCGGCCCGAATATCCTGGTGGCGACCGGCTGGTACTGCTCGTCCAGTATCACCGCGGCGTTGTCGCCGAACCTCACGGACGTGCCGTCCGGGCGGTTCAGCTCCTTCCTGGTCCTGACGACCACGGCCCGCCTCACCTCGCTGGCCTTCACCGCTCCGTCGGGGAGGGCGTCCTTGACCGTCACCACGATGACGTCCCCGATGGAGGCGTACCTGCGCCTGGTGCCGCCGAGGACCTTGATGCACTGGACGACGCGGGCGCCGGAGTTGTCCGCGACGGTCAGCCTGGTCTCCTGCTGGATCATCGCAGCCCTCCTATCGAGCCCGCTCCACGATCTCGAGGAGGCGCCAGCGCTTGAGCTTCGACATCGGGCGGGTCTCCGCGATGGTCACGATGTCGCCCGGGTTCAGCTGGTTCTCCTCGTCGTGGACGTAGTACTTGCTGGTGGTACGGAACCTCTTCCTGTACACCGGGTGCGCCTTGATGGTCTTGACCTCCACGACGGCGGTCCTGTCCATCGAGCTGGAGACCACTGTCCCCCTCAGCACCCTTCTCCCTCTGGTTCTCGTCTCGGCCATAGCTACCTGCCTTCTCCGGGCCCGGGCGCCAGCCCGAGCTCCCGCTCCCTGAGGACCGTGAGCGCCCTCGCCAGCTCGCGGCGGGCCTGCCTGGTCCTGAGCGGGTTGTCCAGCTCGTTGGTGGCGCCGCGGAACCGGAGGTTGAAGAGCTCCTGCCTGAGCTCGCGCACGTGCTCGGACAGCTCCTCCGGGGTCATCCCTCTTAGATCGTGGGGCTTCATTCCAGCTCCTCCCTGTCCCTTACTACGAACCTGGAGGAGATGGGGAGCTTGTAGCCCGCGAGCTTCAGGGCGTTCCTGGCGAGGTCGATGGATACTCCCTCGACCTCGAACATCACCCTGCCGGGCTTCACCACGGCGACCCAGTGGTCTACCGCGCCCTTGCCCTTTCCCATCCTCGTCTCGGCCGGGGTGCTGGTCACCGGCTTGTCCGGGAACACCCTTATCCAGACCTTGCCGCCCCTCTTGATCCTCCTGGTCAGGGCGACCCTGGCGGCCTCTATCTGGGAGCTGGTTATCCAGCCGGGGCTGGTGGCCTGCAGGCCGTACTCACCGAAAGCGACCGTCCCGCCGCCCTTGGTCCTGCCCCGCATGCGCCCCCTGTGCTGCTTCCTGTACTTCGTCCTCTTGGGCATCAGCATGGGGGATCACCTGCCTTCCACGGTGCCCGATATGGGCGGCTCGTGTACCTCGCCGTGGTAGACCCACACCTTCACACCGATGGTGCCGTAGGTGGTCTTGGACACGTCCCGGGCGAAGTCTATGTCCGCCCTCAGCGTGTGCAGCGGTACCCTGCCCTCGTGGTAGGTGTTGACCCTGGACATCTCGGCGCCGCCGAGCCTGCCGGCGCAGCAGACCTTGATGCCCTCGACTCCGTCGTTGATGGCGTCGCGGATCGCCATCCGCATGGCCCTCCTCACGGAGACACGGCCCTCTATCTGCCTCGCTATCCTGTCGGCTATCAGGTTGGCGTCGCACCTGTCCTTGCGGACCTCCTGGACCTTCGTGCTGACCGCCTTCTTGCCGACCAGGACCTTGAGCTCGTTGGTTATCCGGTCGATGTTGCTGCCCTTGCTGCCGATCACCTGGCCCGGCCTAGCCGTCCAGATGACGACCTCGACCTCCTGGGGCTTCCTGAGGATCTCGATCCTCGACACCCTGGCGTTCTCCAGCCTGGAGCCCAGGTAGCGTCGTATCTCCTCGTCCTCCTTCAAGTACTCGATGTACTTGGCGCCCCTGGCGAACCAGGTCGAGTCCCATCCGCGGCTGATGCCGAGCCGGAGACCGACAGGATTGGTTTTCTGACCCATTCTATCCCTTCCGTCCCTGCCCGGTTGCCTCGTCCTCCGGCGTCAGGACCTTCACCGTGATGTGGCTCGTCCTGTGCCTTATCCTCGTGGCCCTCCCCCTGGCGCGCGGTCTCCAGCGCATCATGGTGGGCCCCTCGTCCACTATCACGCTGGACACCAGCAGCTCGTCGACGTCGAGCCTGGTCCCCTCGGACCTGTCTATGGCGTTGGCCACGGCCGAGTCCAGCGTCTTCTCCAGTATCCTCGAGGCGCTCTTCGGCACGGTCATCAGTATCGAGAGAGCCTGGTCGACTGTCTTCCCCCTGATGAGCTCCGCCACCTGCCTCGCCTTGCGAGGGGGGACCTTGGCGAACCGAGCCCTGGCTACTGCCTCCATGTCCCCTCCCTACTTCTTCTTGCCGCCGGTCACGCGGTGGCCTCGGAATGTGCGGGTGGGGGCGAACTCCCCCAGCTTGTGCCCCACCATGTTCTCCACCACGTATACCGGGACGAACTTGCGGCCGTTGTAGACGGCGAACGTATGACCGACGAACTCGGGCGGTATGGTGGACCTGCGGGCCCACGTCCTTACGACCTTCTTGTCGCCGGTACTCTCCATCTCCGTGACCCGCTCCATCAGCTTGGCGTCGACGAAGGGGCCCTTCTTGAGTGATCGGGCCATCTGCTACTTCCTCCTCTTCCCTGTCTGTCGGCGCCTTGTGATGAGCTTGTCCGACTGCTTCCTGCGCCTGGTCCGGAGACCCTTGGAGAGCTGGCCCCATGGTGAGCAGGGGTGTCTGCCGCCGCTGGACCTTCCCTCGCCGCCACCCATGGGGTGGTCGATGGGGTTCATGGCAACGCCCCTCACGCTGGGCCTCCTGCCCCTCCACCTGGCGCTGCCGGCCTTTCCGGCCACGACCAGGGAGTGCTCGGCGTTGCCGACCGTGCCGATCGTCGCCATGCAGCCGACCGGGACCATCCTGGTCTCCCTGGAGGGCATCCTGAGGGTGGCGTATCGCCCCTCCCGGGCCATGAGCTGCACGGAGGTCCCGGCGGAGCGGGCCAGCTGCCCGCCCTTGCCCGGCTTCAGCTCGACGTTGTGCACGGTGGAGCCCAGGGGTATCCTGGAGAGCGGGAGGTGGTTGCCCACCTCCGGAGGGGCGTCGGGCCCCGCCAGCACCTTCCGGCCCACCTGCAGACCCTCCGGCGCCAGGATGTACCTCTTGTCGCCGTCGGCGTAGACCACGAGGGCTATCCTCGCGGACCTGTTGGGGTCGTACTCGATGGTGGAGACCCTTCCGGGGACTCCGGGCTTGTCGCGCCTGAAGTCTATCCTCCGGTATCGCCTCTTGTGGCCGCCGCCCCTGCGCCTGACGGTTATCCTGCCGTGGGAGTTCCTCCCGGCGGAGCTCTTGATGGGCTCCATCAGCGACTTCTCGCCATGGTCCCTGGTCACCTCGTCGAAGCGGGGCGATACCTTGAACCTGGTGCCGGGGGTGTTCGGCTTCCATCTCTTCATGCTCATGTCACACCCCCTCGAAGAAGTCGACTGTATCGCCCGGAGCGAGCGTGACCACGGCCTTCTTCCACGAAGCCCTCCGGCCCACGTTCCTCCCGAGCCTCTTCAGCTTTCCGCGCATTCGCATGGTCCTGACGTTCACTACGCGGACGTCGAAGACCTCCTCGACCGCCCTGGCTATCTGGCCCTTCGTGGCGTCGGGCAGGACCCTGAATGCGTACTGGTTGCCGGCCTCGCGGAGAATCGTGCTCTTCTCCGTCACCAGCGGCCTCACTATTATCTGCCTCGCGTCCATCAGATGAGCCTCTCCTTCAGGAGGTCCACCGCCCGCTCGTCCAGCAGGACGACCTCCGAGTTGACCAGGTCGCTCACCGAAACGCTCGCGGCATCGGTCACGAGCAGACCCCTTATGTTCCTGGAGGCCCGCTTCACGAGGTCGTCGCCGACGGTGAGGAGAACCGTCTTCCTCCCCTCGCAGTCGTTTCCGACCAGCATCTCCGCCATCTCCCGGGTCCGGCCGCTGGAGCCGAGGTCCCTGATGACCCGGAGGTTCCCCTCGGCCAGCCTCTCGGAGAGGATCCCGGCCAGCGCCTTCCTGCGGACCCTCCTGTTCAGCTTCTTCACGTACCTCTTGGGCTTCGGCCCGAAGGTCACTCCGCCGCCCCGCCAGATGGGGGAGGAGCGGGAGCCGGCCCTGGCATTGCCGGTGCCCTTCTGCCTCCAGGGCTTCCTCCTGGAGGCGCGGACCTCGGAGCGTCCCAGCGTGGAGGCGGTGCCCCTGCGACTGTTGTTGGACTCGGTCCTGACGACCTCCCAGAGGATGTGGGTGGATATGCTCATGCCGAAGAGCTCCTCCGGCAGGTCGGTGCTGCCGACCTCGTCGCCGGTCATGGTGTAGACCCTCGCCTCGGCCATGGCTATCTCCTCCCGGGACGGCGCTGCTTGCGCACCATGAGGTAGCCGTTCCTGGACCCGGGGACCGCGCCCTTGACGACCAGGAGGTTGCGCTCCGGGTCTACCCGGACTATCTCGAGGTTCTTCACCGTCACGCGCCTGTTGCCGTGCTGCCCCGGCATCTTCTTGTTCTTCCAGACCCTCGAGGGGGTTGCGCACTGGCCGATGGAGCCGGGCGCCCTCCTGGTCTTGGTGCCGTGGGTCATGTCCCCGCCGGAGAATCCGTGCCTCTTGACCACTCCCTGGAAGCCCTTGCCCTTGCTCGTGCCGGTGACGTCCACACGCTCTCCCGGGACGAACATCTCCACCGTGAGGAACGCGCCGGCCTCGGCGCCCTCCTCCGGCATGGGCACCTCCACCAGCCGGGCCATGGGCGGGGCGCCGGCCTTCTCGAGGTGGCCACGCAGCGGCTTGGTGAGCCTCTGCTCCTTCTTGGGCATGTAGCCTATCTGGGCAGCCTCGTAGCCGTCGGACTCCTCGGTCTTGACCTGCGTGACCGGGCAGGGCTCGGCCTCCAGGACGGTGACCGGCACCGATTTGCCGTCCTCCCTGAAGACGCGGGTCATCCCAATCTTACGAGCCATGATACCGCTCATAGATCACTCTCCGTCGCTGAAGTCCCCTGTCGCGGCGGGGGGACGAGCGTTTCTTTCCTCTCGGCTCCCACCGGACCTACCGCCTTTGCCGGTGGTTCGCCACATCTCTTAGCCCGGCACGCCGGGCCAGTCAGAGCTTCAGCACCAGGTTCGGGTTCTGTCAGACCTCGTTCATCTCGACGTCCACCCCGGCGGGGACGTCGGCGGACCTGAGGGCTGCCGCCGTCTCCTCGTTGGGCTCGCGTATCTCTATGAGCCTGGAGTGGACCTTCATCTCGAACTGCTCTCGCGATTTCTTGTCGACGTGCGGACCCCTCAG
Source organism: uncultured bacterium (assembly GCA_964423505.1). GTDB lineage: Bacteria > Fermentibacterota > Fermentibacteria > Fermentibacterales > JCC-6 > CAYREX01. Next base: position 29,018 of record CAYREX010000020.1, read on the forward strand.
TACAGTGACCACGGACCGCTTCGTCGGGAGCGGGATGGGACCGGCTATGGTAGCGCCGGTCTTGGCCACGCTCTTGACGATGGCCCTGGCGGACATGTCGAGGAGCCTGTGGTCGTAGGCCCTGAGCCTTATCCTGAGTAAATTGGCCTTCAAATCCTGTTCTCCCGCTTCCGTTCTAGCGGCGGCTCCATCCGCCGATACCCATCTGCTCCAGCAGCGCCCCGGCGACGCCCTCGGCGACCGGGGCATAATCCGAGAACTGCATTGCGAAGCCTGCGCGTCCCTGCGTCAGCGAGCGCAGAGCGCTACTATAACCGAAAAGCTCCGCAAGGGGAACCCTTGCCCTCACCGCCTGGACCTCCCCCCTCGGGGAGATGCCGGTGACGTCCCCCCGCCGGGCGTTCACGTCGCCTATGACCTCGCCGAGGTAGTCCCCGGGACAGATTACGTCCACCTGCATTATGGGCTCGAGGAGCATCGAGCCACCCTTCTCCATGCACCGGCGCAGCGCCATGGCGCCGGCGTAGGCGTATCCGGTCTCCGAGGAGTCGGTCTCGTGGACAACCGCCTCCTCCAGCACCACACGCATCCTGTCCAGGGGGAAGCCCGCGAGGGGGCCGGCGCCCACCGCGCCCATCACCCCGCGCTCCACGGCGTCAACGAAGTGCCTGGGGACGGTCTGCGGCCTCACCCTGCTCTCGAAGACGATGCCGTCGCCTGCAGGCTGCACCCGGAGCCTTGCATGGCCGTAGTGACCGCGGCCCTGGATGGCCCTCTGGAAGTCGGCCTCGGCAACCGCCTCCTCCCTTATGCTCTCCCGGTAGGAGACCTGCGGCCTGCCGGTCCTCGCCTCGACACCCTTCTCCCTCTTCAGACGGTCCGCCACCACCTCCAGGTGCAACTCGCCCATTCCCTTGAGGAGAAGCTGCCCGGACTCCTCGTCGATGCCGCTCCTGAGGCTGGGGTCCTCGCTGACGAGCTCGGCCAGCGCGTCCTCCAGCGCCTTCTCATCGCTGGTGCTCATGGGCTCGACCGCCATCTGCATCACCGGCTCCGGCGGGGTGAAGGACTCGAGGGCCATCGGGTGCTCCGGGGAGGTGACCGTGTCGCCGGTGCCGGCGTCCTTGATGCCGGCCGCCGCTATGTCGCCGGCGCTCACGGAGTCGAGGTGGGTGCGCTTGTCGGCGTGCATCCTGACCAGCCTGGCCAGCCGCTCCCTGCGGCCGGTCCTGTTGTTCAGGACGTGGGTGCCGTCCCCGGCCGTGCCGGAGTAGACCCTGAGGTAGGCGAGCCTTCCCAGGTGGGGGTCGCAGACCACCTTGAATATCAGCGCGGCGAACGGCTCGTCGGGGCTCCTCCCTACAGTTGTCTCCGACCCGTCCGGGAGACGGGCCGGGACGGCGGGGAGGTCGTCGGGGGCGGGCAGCCAGTCGACTATCGCGTCCATGAGCAGCTGGACGCCGGTGTTCTTCAGGGCGGAGCCGCAGAGGACCGGTACGAAGGCACCGGATATTGTTGCCTTTCGAACCAGCCTCCGGACGTCGTCCGCATCGAGATCGCCGGCGAAGAAGCGCTCGATGGCCTCCTCCTCCTGCTCGGCGGCCGACTCCCAGAGCAGCTCCCTTGCAGCGTCCACCTCTTCCCGCATGTCTTCGGGGACCTCGGCGGTGTGGAACACCGCCCCCTGCGAGACCTCGTCGTAATAGACGGCGGTGTCGTCCAGCACGCTGACGATCCCCCGGAAGTCGCCGGCGCTGCCGATTGGAAGAGCCACCGGGACCGGCCTCACCCCGAGCATGTCCCTCATCATCTCCAGCACGCGGGGGAAGTCGGCGCCCTGGCGGTCCATCTTGTTCACGAAGGCTATCCTGGGGACACCGTACCTGTCGGCCTGGTGCCAGACGGTCTCCGACTGCGGCTCCACGCCGCCCACGGCACAGAAGACGGCTATGGCGCCGTCGAGCACCCTGAGGCTGCGCTCCACCTCCACGGTGAAGTCCACGTGGCCCGGGGTGTCTATGATGTTTATCCGGTGGTCCCGCCAGCCGCAGGTGGTGGCTGCGGAGGTTATGGTGATGCCCCGCTCCCGCTCCTGGGGCATCCAGTCCATCACCGCGGTGCCGTGGTCGACGTTGCCCAGCTTGTGCACCCTGCCGGTATAGAAGAGGATGCGCTCAGTGGTGGTGGTCTTGCCGGCATCTATGTGGGCCATGATGCCGATGTTGCGCACCAGGTCCATGGGAACGGTCCCCATCTCCAGAGCTCCTCCGGTCAGCTGAGCGCACCTGCCGTCGGAGGGCCCCGGAGCGGACCTACCAGCGGTAGTGCGCGAAGGCCTTGTTGGCCTCTGCCATCCTGTGGGTGTCTTCCTTCTTCTTCACCGCGCCGGAGTTCTCGCCCCGCGCGGCATCGGCTAACTCGGCCGCCAGCTTCTCGGAGAGGGTGTGCCCCCTCCGGGCCCTGGCGTACTGGAGTATCCATCTCATGGCCAGGGAGTCCCTCTCCTGGGGCCTCACCTCCATGGGCACCTGGTAGGTCGAGCCGCCGACCCGTCGGGACTTGACCTTGAGCTGGGGCCTGACGTTGCCCATGGCCCTGTTGAACACGGTGACCGGGTCCTGCCCGGTCCTCTCGGCTATCAGGTCCATGGCGTCGTAGAAGAGCTTCTCGGCCTTGCTCTTCTTACCGTCCACCATGATCTTGTTTATGAACTTGGCTATGAGGAGGTTGCCGTACTTCCTGTCCGGCTGCGCCTCCCTCCTTGCCGGCCTCGATCTCCTTGCCATCTATCCTCCCCGGTGGACCGGCGGCCGCGGCCGCCCGGTCCCCTGGCTACTCGGGCCTCCTGGTGCCGTACTTGGAGCGGCCCTGTCTCCTGCCCTCGACGCCGGACGTGTCCTCGACGCCTCTGATTATGTGGTACCTGACGCCCGGGAGGTCCTTCACCCTGCCACCCCGGATGAGGACGACCGAGTGCTCGTTCAGGTTGTGGTCTATCCCGGGGATGTAGGCGGTCACCTCGAACCCGTTGCGCAGCCTGACCCTGGCCACCTTCCGCAGCGCGGAGTTGGGCTTCTTGGGGGTGGAGGTGTACACCCTCGTGCAGATGCCCCTCTTCTGGGGGCACCCGGTGAGGGCCGGGGCCTTGGTCTTGGCCACCTGCTTCCGGCGCCCCTTCCTTACGAGCTGGTTGATCGTGGGCAAGTCCGCTCCCTTCCCGGTACTAGCGCATTCTCGGCGCCTGTGCCTTAAGCACAAGGCCCATAAGTCTATACATCCAGGTCCTTCTCGTCAATGTCGGAGATGGACATCTCCAGCTCGTCCGGCACCGGCTCCGGCGGCTCGCCGCCGTCGGGGAGCGCCAGACTGAGCGACTGGTAGGGCACCACGCCGGTGCCCGCCGGTATGAGATGACCGACTATGACGTTCTCCTTCAGTCCCTTCAGGTAGTCTATCTTGCCCTCGGTAGCCGCGTCCGCGAGGACGCTGTTGGTCTCCTGGAAGGAGGCCGCCGAGAGGAAGCTGTCCGTTGCCAGCGAGGCCTTGGTGATGCCCAGCAGGAGCACCTCGGAGGTGGCCGGTTTCCGGCCCTCCCTTATCATGGCCTCGTTCTCCTTCTGCAGGACCTGCCGGTCGACCTGCGCCCCCTCGAGGAAGCTGGTGTCGCCCGGGTCGTCTATCTTGGCCTTGGAGAGCATCTGCCTGACGACGATGCCTATGTGCTTGTCGTTTATCTTCACGCCCTGCAGGCGGTAGACCTCCTGAATCTCGTTCAGTAGGTAGCGCTCCGCGGCCTCCGTGCCCTTTATCCTCAGGATGTCGTGGGGCGAGAGCGGGCCCTCGGTGAGACGGTCGCCCGCCTGCACCCGGTCTCCCTCCCTGACCCTGATGTGCTTGGTGGCCTGGATCTTGACGCTGGACTCCTGTCCGTGGTCGCCGCGGATAGTCACCGTCCTGATGCCGGCCCTTATCGGGCTGAGGCTCACGACACCGTCTATCTCCGCGATGCTGGCGGCGTCCTTCGGAACCCTCGCCTCGAACAGCTCGTCGACCCTTGGCAGGCCGCCGGTGATGTCCCTCTGCTGGCCGAGCTTCCGCTCTATCCTGGCTATGTGGGTACCCTGCCTTATCAGGCTGCCGTCGTGGACCCTCAGGTGAGCGCCGCTCGGTATCGGATAGCGGCCCCTGACGGAGTCGCTGATGAACTGCTCCACAGGGTCGCGCTCGCTCTTGGAGCGGCTGTGCTGGGAGATGTGGCTCCTGGTTCCCTGCGAGACGAAGTCGGAGATGAGAAGCATGGAGCTCTCGCTGACTATCTCCTGTATCCTGAAGACCAGCTTGCGGGTGCCCTGGTGGCCCCGGTCGAGAGACTCGAGGCAGATGATGAAGGAGCCCTTCCTGCTGAGGTCCGCAAGTGCCTCGGCGAAGCGCTGCTCCAGCTCGTCGTTGCTCCTGGTGGTGACGCTGGCCAGCTCCTCAGTGACCTCGCGGAGGGCCTTGACCTGCTTCTCCGCCCCGGTGCCGAAGGTCTCGATCAACTCGCCCGCGGCCTTCACCAGGGCAGCGTAGCGCCCGGTCCCCGCCTTCCGGCAATCGATGGAGACCAGCGGTATCTCCTCGTCCTCCTCCGACCGCCTGGCGAGCAGGTCCTCCAGGAGGGTCTCGGTCCTGTAGGTGCTGACCTCCTGGTAGGTGTAGACGATGCGGCCGTTCCCTCCACGCATCTCCTTGACCAGCTCGGAGAGGATGTACAGCTCCTCCTCGCGCCTCCGGGGCCGGCCGCTGAGCACGACCATGAACTCCGGGAGGATGAAGATGTGGGGATGGAGCGTCTTGCTCCTGTCCTCCACTATCACCATCTGCTTGCGCTGCTCGCTGTCTATCTCCTCCTTGAGAGTGGTGTCCTCCTCGATGTCCACGTAATGGACGCTGCCCGCCTGCTCGGAGACGATGGGGATGATGAAGGGGTCGCTCCTGCAGATGACCATGTCCTTCTCTATCTGCTGGCCGTCCTCGACCTGCATCTGGGAGCCGACCACTATGTCGTAGGTGGAGAGCACCTCGCCCATCTCGTCGAGTATGTCCAGCTGGGTGTTCCTGGTGCTGACCATGACCGGGTTGCCGGCCTCGTCCTCGCTCCTGACTATGCAGGGGTTTCGAAGGCTCACCTTGCCCGCATGCCTGGCCTTGACCTCCGACTCCCTTGTCTCCCGTCCGGCGACGCCGCCGGTGTGGAAGGTCCTGAGGGTGAGCTGGGTGCCCGGCTCGCCGATGCTCTGGGCCGCGATCACGCCCACCGCCTCGCCGACCGTGACCGGCCTGTTGCGGGAGAGGTCCCAGCCGTAGCACTTGGCGCACAGGCCCCTCGGGGCCTCGCAGGCGAGGACGCTGCGGATTCGCACCGACTCCACCCCGAGGCTGTCTATCCCCTCGGCCAGCTCGGTGGTTATCTCCTGTCCCGCCTCGCACACCACGTCGTCCGTCCCCGGCTCGTAGATGGTCTCGGCGGCCACCCGGCCGAGTATCCTGTCGCGGAGCGGCTCGATGATCTCCTCGCCCTCCTTCAGGGCGGTCAGCTCCCTGCCCCTGATCGTGCCGCAGTCAGGCGCCGTGACCATCACGTCCTGGCAGACGTCCACCAGCCTCCTGGTGAGGTAGCCGGCGTCGGCGGTCTTCAGCGCGGTGTCGGCCAGGCCCTTCCGCGACCCGTGGGTGGAGATGGAGTACTCTATGACGGAGAGGCCCTCCTTGAGGGAGGAGATGATGGGGGTCTCGATGGTCTCGCCCAGCTCGCCGGTGAGCCTCTTCATCGGCTTCGCCATGAGGCCCCTCATGCCGGCCAGCTGCTTCATCTGGTCCACGCTGCCCCGGGCGCCGGAGTTGGCCATCATGAAGATCGGGTTGAAGCCGTGGTTGTCGTGGCTCAGCCTCTCCATCATGGCGTTCTTCACGCTCTCAGTGGCCTTGGCCCAGGTGTCGATGACCCTGTTGTAGCGCTCCGCCTCGGTGAGCTCGCCCCGTCTGGCGCTCTTCTCGATGGACTCTATCTCGTGGCTGGCGGACTCTATGATGCCCACCTTCTCGTCCGGGACCAGCATGTCGTTCATGCCCACCGTGAGGCCGGACATGGTGGAGTAGTGGAAGCCCATCTCCTTGAGGTTGTCCAGGAAGACGGCGGTCCTCACCGCCCCGAGCTCGTTGAAGCAGCGGCCCACCAGCTCGTTCAGCCCCTTCTTCCCGAAGACCTTCTCGTGGGGTATCCTGCCGTTGGCCATCATGAAGCCGAGCTCGTCCGGCACTATCTCGTTGAAGAGGACCTGGCCGACGGTGGTGTAGTCCTTCCAGTAGGGGACGGAGACCACCTCGTCCTTCGGGCTCCTCTCGACTATGCGGTTGATGCCCCTGACCTTTATCCTGGCGTGGAGGTCTATCTTGCCGGCGTCGAAAGCCGCCCGGACCTCCCTGAGGCTGGAGAAGAGCATGCCCTCCCCCTTGGCGCCGGGGAGCATCTTGGTCAGGTAGTAGGACCCTATGACCATGTCGTGGGTAGGGGTGGCCACCGGCTCGCCGCTGGCCGGGCGCATGATGTTCTTGCTGCCGAGCATCAGCATGCGGGACTCCACCTGGGCCTCGGCGGAGAGCGGCACATGAACCGCCATCTGGTCGCCGTCGAAGTCGGCGTTGAAGGCGGAGCAGGCCAGCGGGTGGAGCTGTATGGCCTTCCCCTCGACCAGCACCGGCTCGAAGGCCTGGATCCCCAGCCTGTGGAGGGTGGGCGCCCTGTTCAGCAGCACGGGATGGTTCTGGATGACCTCCTCCAGCACCGGCCAGACTATGTCGTCGGCCTCCTCCCAGCGCTTGGTGGCCCGCTTGACGCTCTCGTCGAGCCTCTCGGCTATCCTCGCCACTATGAAGGGCTTGAACAGCTCCAGCGCCATGGTCTTGGGGAGCCCGCACTGGTGGAACTCAAGGTCCGGGCCGACCACTATCACGCTTCGGCCGGAGTAGTCCACCCTCTTGCCCAGGAGGTTCTGCCGGAATCGCCCCCTCTTGCCCTTGAGCAGGTCGGATAGGGAGCGGAGCGGCCTCATGCCGGCGCCCTTCACCGGCTTGCGGCGGGAGCTGTTGTCCAGGACCGCGTCGACCGCCTCCTGCAGCATCCGCTTCTCGTTCCTGAGGATCACGTCTGGCGCCTGCAGGTCCAGCAGCCTCTTCAACCTGTTGTTCCTGTTGATGACCCTCCGGTAGAGGTCGTTCAGGTCGCTGGATGCGAAGCGTCCGCCGTCGAGCGGGACCAGCGGCCTGAGGTCCGGCGGGAGGACCGGGAGTACCTTGAGTATCATCCACTCCGGCCTGTTGTCCTCCTTGGAGAGCCTGAACGCCTCCACCACCTTGAGGCGCTTGATGTTCTTCTTGCGCCTGGAGAAGGTGGTCTCGTTGGCTATGCTGGTGCGAAGCGTGGCGGCCAGCTCGTCGAGGTCCAGCTCGGAGAGCATCTCCCTGATGGCCTCGGCGCCCATGCCCACCTTGAACACGTCGCCGTACTCCTCCCTGACCTGCCGGTACTCCTCCTCGGAGAGGACGGTGCCAGGGGTCAGGTCCGGGTGCTCTGAGGAGACGATGATGTAGGACTCGTAGTAGATGACCCTCTCGAGCTTCAGGTTCGTGATGTTCAGGAGCTTGGAGACCTTCCTCGACTTGAAGTACCAGATGTGCACCACCGGCACCGCCAGGTCTATGTGGCCCATCCGCTCGCGGCGGACCCTGGAGTGGGTTACCTCCACCCCGCACCTGTCGCAGACTATCCCCTTGTTGCGTATGCGCTTGTACTTGCCGCAGCTGCACTCCCAGTCACGGACGGGGCCGAATATCCTCTCGCAGAAGAGGCCGTCCGGCTCCGGCTTGTAGCTCCTGTAGTTGATGGTCTCCGCCTGGGTCACCTCGCCGTGGGACCAGCTCTTCACCGCGTCCGGCGCGGCAAGGCTTATCTTCATTCCCCTGAAGTCCGAGAGGAGTACCCTGGCGTCGCGCCTGGATATGTTCTCCAGCATGTGCTACTCCTCCTCTTCCCGGAGGAGCTCGACGTCGAGGGCCAGGCTCCTCATCTCGTTCTGAAGCACGTTGAACGACTCGGGGGTGAGCGACTCAGGTATGTTCTCGCCGTTCACCATGGAGCTGTACGCCCTCGACCTGCCGTCGACGTCGTCCGACTTGATGGTCAGCATCTCCTTCAGGCAGTAGGCGGCGCCGTAGGCCTCGAGCGCCCACACCTCCATCTCGCCCAGCCGCTGGCCGCCGTTCTGGGCCTTGCCTCCGAGCGGCTGCTGGGTGACCATGGCGTAGGGTCCGGTAGCCCTGGCGTGGAGCTTGTCCTCCACCTGGTGCGCCAGCTTCATCATGTACATGCAGCCCACGGTGACCCTCTGGTCGAACGGGTCTCCCGTCCGGCCGTCGAATAGGACCGTCTTGCCGTCCGGCGACGAGCCGGCCTCCCGGAGCGCCTCGGCTATCTCGTCGTTGGTGGCGGAGTCGAAGACCGGGGTTATCACGTCGTAGCCCAGCTGCCTGGCCGCCCACCCCAGGTTGGTCTCCATTATCTGGCCGGCGTTCATCCTGCTGGGAACGCCCAGCGGATTCAGGCAGATGTCCACCGGGGTGCCGTCAGGCAGGTAGGGCATATCCTCCTGGGGGACGATGATGCTGACCACGCCCTTGTTGCCGTGCCGGCCGGCCATCTTGTCGCCGACCTCCAGCTTTCGCCGCTTGGCTATGTAGACCTTCACCGTCTTGATGACGCCCGGGGGCAGGTCGTCGCCCCGGAGGAGCTTCTCCTCCTCCATCTCCAGCGTCTCCTCTATCCGCCTCTGCTCCTCGGCGGCGTTCCTGAGTATCTGCCTCACGTCGTCGTCGACCTTCAGGTCCTCAACCAGCTGCTGCCCGCGGTCTATGTCGGCGAAGTCGACCTTCTTCAGGAAGCTGACGGTCAGCTTCCTGCCCTGCGGGACCAGCACCTCCCCGGTCATCCTGTCGACGATGTTGACGGCCTTCCGGCCCTTCAGCATCTCCCGGAGCACCGTGTCCCGCTCACGGACCAGCCGCTTCTCCCGCTCGGTCCACTCGCTCCTCAGGCGGTCCAGCTTCTCGTCTATCTCCCGCCTGGTCCGCTCCGACCTGTCCCGGCGGGAGAAGACCTTCACGTCTATCACCACGCCGTCCATGCCGGTGGGGGTCCTGAGGGAGGCGTCCTTGACGTCTCCGGCCTTCTGTCCGAAGATGGCCCTTATGAGCCGCTCCGAGGGCGAGAGGTCCTGCTCCCCCTTCGGCGTTATCTTGCCCACGAGGATGTCCCTCTCCCGCACCCTGGAGCCGACCTTGATTATGCCGTCCTCGTCCAGGTTCTCTATCTCCTCCGGGTTGTCGACGCTGGGGAGCTCGCGGGTGAGCTCCTCCGGGCCGAGCTTGGTCTCCCGGAACTGGGTCTCCAGCTCCACCACGTGCACGGATGTGAAGGCATCGTTCCTGATGACCCTCTCGCTGACCACTATGGCGTCCTCGAAGTTGTAGCCGTTCCAGGGCAGGAATGCCACCACCGCGTTGAAGCCCAGGGCGAGGCTGCCGTGCTCGGTGGCCATGCCGTCGGCCAGGACGTCGTCCCTCCGTATCTCGTCCCCCGGCCTGACCAGCGGCCGCTGGTTGAAGCAGGTGTCCTGGTTGGTCCTGACGAAGTCCTGCAGCTCGTAGGTGTCGAACATGTTGAAGTCGTGGATGTCGCTCTCGGCCTTCACGACTATCCTGGAGGCGTCGACCTCCGTGACCGCGCCGGGGCGCCTGGCGGTGACCAGCGTGCCGGAGTCCCTGGCCGCCCTCTTCTCCATCCCCGTGCCCACCATGGGCGCATGGGGATAGAGGAGCGGGACCGCCTGCCTCTGCATGTTGGAGCCCATCAGGGCCCTGTTGGCGTCGTCGTGCTCCAGGAACGGGATGAGCGCCGCGGAGACGCCCACCAGCTGCCTGGGGCTGACGTCTATGAACTCCACCTCGGACGGCGGTATCATCGGGTACGTGCCGGCCCGCCTGGCCCGCACCAGCGGGCCCATGAGCCTGTTCTCGTCGTCGACCGGTGCGTCCGCCTCGGCGATGGTGGTCCTGTCCTCCCGGTCGGCGGAGAGGTAGACCACCTCGTCGGTGACCCTGCCGTCGATGACCCTCCTGTAGGGGGTCTCCAGGAAGCCGAACCTGTTGATGGTGGCGAACACCGCCAGGGTGGTTATGAGTCCGATGTTGGGCCCCTCGGGGGTCTCGACCGGGCACATCCTGCCGTAGTGGGTGTGGTGGACGTCGCGGACGTCGAAGCCGGCCCTCTCCCTGGTGAGGCCGCCCTGCCCCAGGGCGCTCGTGCGCCGCTTGTGGGTGAGCTCCGCCAGCGGGTTGGTCTGCTCCATGAACTGGGAGAGCTGGCTGGAGCCGAAGAAGGTGTTGATGACGCTGGAGAGCGTACGGGAGTTCACCAGGTCGTGGGGGGTGAGCTTCTCCCTGTCCTGGTGGCCCATCCGGTCGCGGATGGTCCTGGCCATCCTGCTGAGGCCCTTGGCGAACTCCTGTCCGAGGAGCTCGCCCACGGTCCTGACCCTCCTGTTGCCGAGGTGGTCTATGTCGTCCGAGATGTTCCTGCCCTCGCGGAGCCTGATGAGGTTCTCCACTATGGACACCAGGTCGGCCACTGTCAGGGTCAGCTTCTCCATGGAGGTGTTGATGTTCAGCCGCTCGTTCAGCTTGTAGCGGCCCACCTCGGAGAGGCTGTACCTCTTGGAGTCGAAGAACATGGACCGGAGGTAGCTCCGGGCGTGGTCGAGGTTGGGCGCCTCGGTGCCCCTGAGCGCCTCGTAGATCCAGAGCGTGGCGGAGTCCTCGTCCTTGGTGGCGCCGGCGCCCAGGCTGGTCGACTCCTTGGAGAGTGTCTTGCGGATGCCGTCGAAGTCGTTGGTCTCCATCCTCGGCTCGAGGAACTCGGCCTCCTCGATGCCCTTCTCGACCAGCTTCTCTATCTTCTCGATGCTCTCCACCGGCTCGTCGCACCTGACCAGGAGCTCGCCGGTCTCCTCGTCGACTATGTCGGAGGCGAAGGACTTGAGGGTGAGCTCCACCGCCCGGGAGCGGTTCCGGATCGCCGCGCCCAGGTTCCTGGTGACCTTCGGGTAGAAGCTGCCCAGTATCTCCGCATCGGTGGAGAGACCCAGCGCACGGAGGAGCATGGTCACCGGTATGCGCTTCGGCCTCCGGTCTATGTTGGCGTAGATGATGTCGTTGTTGTCCAGCTTCAGGTCCAGCCAGGACCCCCTCTGCGGGATGACCCTGGCCGAGTATATCCTGTGGCCCCGCTGCATCGTCTTCTCCTCGAAGAAGACGCCGGGGCTCCTGTGGAGCTGGTTGACTATGACCCGCTCGGCCCCGTTTATCACGAAGGAGCCGGTGTGGGTCATCAGGGGGAGCTCGCCCAGGAAGACCGACTGGTCGATTATCCTGGAGACCTTCCAGCTGTCCGTCTGGGACTTCCCGGACTTGGAGTCGGTCCCGGAGCGGAAGACCAGCCTCAGCATCGCGGTGAGCGGCGCCGCGTAGCTCAGCCCCTTGTCCAGCGCCTCCTGCACCGAGTACTTCGGACGTCCTATCTCGTAATGGACGTACTCCAGGGAGAACTCCCTGTTGCTGCTCTCTATCGGGAACGTGTCCTTGAAAATCTTGTGGAGCCCCTGCGGCAGTCGTTCGTCGTGGGGTACGTCGTCCTGCAGGAACCTGCTGAATGATTCCCTCTGTATCTTGAGCAGGTCGGGTACGTCTATCACCGGCTGTACCCTCGAATAGTTCCTAACAGGTCTGGTAACCTTCACCTGACAACTCCCATCGCCTGCAGATACCCGAAAACTGACCGTACCGGACGGGGGCGAACGGCGAGACCGGCCGATCCCGGCCAGGTCCCGCCGCCGACCGCTCGCAGCACTACTGGAGCTTCACCGTGGCGCCGGCCTCCTCGAGCTGCTTCTTCAGGGCCTCGGCCTCCTCCTTGTCGAGGGCCTCCCTGAGCTTGGAGGGAGCGTTGTCCACCAGCTCCTTGGCCTCCTTGAGGTTCAGCTCCAGGACGTCCTTGACGACCTTGATGACCGGTATCTTCTTGTCTCCGAAGCTCTCGAGGATGACGTCGAACTCGCTCTGCTCCTCGGCGGGGGCAGCGCCCTCGGCGGGAGCTGCGGCAACGGCGGCTACCGGCGCCGCGGCGGATACGCCGAACTTGTCCTCCATCTCCTTCACGAGCTCCGAGAGCTCGAGGACGGTCATGCTGGAAATGGCCTCGATTATATCGGCCTTCGACATCTCACCCATCTTCGTTCCTCCGTCTAGTGAAAGCGGTGCCCTTCCGGGACCGATAGAAACAGGCCCTCGGACTCAACCGTTCTCCCTGCTGTCCCGCAGCGCCTGCAGGGCGTAGAACAGCTTCCTGACGATGCCGCCGGTCACCGAGACGAACCCCGAGAGGGGCGCCGCGGCGGATCCGACCAGCTTCGAGAGGAGCTCCTCCCTGCCGGGCAGCTCGGCCAGCTCCATCATCCTCGCCACGCCGTAGGTCTCGCCGGAGACGAAGCCGCCCTTGATGGCCGGCCTGCCCTCGTGCTCGTCGGCGAACCTCTTGACCAGCTTGACCGGCTGGACCTCGTCCTCGGCGTAGGCTATAGCCGTGGGGCCCTCCAGCATCGCGAAGACGCCCTCTTCCCCGCTCACGTCCATGCCGTCGAGCACACGCCTGAGGAGGGTGTTCTTCACCACCGTGAAGGTGACGTCGCTCTCCCTCATCATCGCGCGCAGGTCGGTCATGCTCTCGACGTCTATGCCGGTGAAGTCCGCCAGGACTATCGACCCGGCCGAGCGCAGGTCACCGGTGAGCCTCTCGACCGTCCTGGTCTTGCTCTCCCTCGTTACTGCCACTGCTCACCCCCTACCGGATCCTGGCGCGCAGGTCGGCGACGTCCAGCTTGATCCCGGGGCCCATGGTGGAGGAGACGGCAACCGTGCGCATGTACCGTCCCTTCACCGCCGAGGGCCTGAGCTGGTGTACCTTCTCGAAGAACGCGAGCGCGTTCTCCGCCAGCTGCTCCTCCTCGAACCGGGCCTTTCCGATGGGCACGTGCAGGTTGCCGGTCTTGTCGACCTTGAAGGATATCTTGCCGGCCTTCGCCTCGCTCACGGCCTGGGCCACGTCCTGCGTGACCGTACCGTTCTTCGGGCTCGGCATGAGGCCCCTGGGGCCCAGCACCCGCCCGAGCTTGCCCACCACTCTCATCATGTCCGGGCTGGCTATCACGACGTCGAAGTCGAGCCAGCCCTCCTCTATCTTCCCGGCCATCTCCTCGTCGCCGATGTAGTCGGCGCCCGCCTCCCTGGCCTCGTCTATCTTCTCGCCCGCCGTGAACACCAGCACAGTGACCTCCTTGCCCGTGCCGTGAGGCAGGACGCAGGTGCCCCGGACCATCTGGTCTGAGTACTTCGGGTCCACGTTGAGCGATATCGCCATCTCGACGGTCTCGTCGAAGCCGGCGGTGGCCAGGCTCTTGGTCAGCGCCACCCCCTCCTCGAGGGAGTAGGAGGCGGTCCTGTCCACGGCCTCCCTGGCCTTCCTGAATCTCCTGCTTCCCCTCGCCATGTCAGTCCACCACCTCCAGGCCCATGCTCCTGGCCGTCCCCTTGATCATCGAGATGGCGGTCTCCATCGAAGCCGCGTTCAGGTCCTTCACCTTTATCTCCGCTATCTCGCGGCACTGCTCGACGGTCACCGTACCGACCTTCTCGCGGTTCGACTCGGGCGAGCCCTTGGCCAGACCGGCGGCGCGCTTGAGCAGCACGGCGGCCGGCGGCGACTTCAGAACGAAGGTAAAGCTCCGGTCCTTGTAGATCGATATCACGGCGGGAATTATGAGTCCCTCGCTGCCCCGGGTGCGGGCATTGAACTCCTTGCAGAAGCCTGCCAGGTTAATCCCGTACTGACCCAGCGCGGGTCCCACGGGTGGCGCCGGCGTGGCCTGTCCCGCCGGGAGCTGAAGCTTTACCACGCCCAAGACCTTCTTGGCCATGGTGTCTCCTTTCCCGGCCTCCGGGCCTCCCCTGTAGTGGCCCGGACAGCCTGCTGTCCGCCCGGCGGCCTCTCCGCCGGGCCGTTCATCCGGTCCGGGGCTTCCGCCCTAGACCGATCTCACCTGAGAGAAGTCTATCTCGACAGGCGCCTTGCGGCCGAAGATCGTGAAGATGACCCTGACCCTCCCCCTCTCGGGGTTGATCGACTCCACGACACCGGTGAAGTTGTTGAACGGACCCTCCACCACCCGGACCGTCTGTCCGACGCTGAAGGGAACCCTCACCACCTTCGTCTTCTCCCTGCCCTCGGCCTGGCCCTTGAGCCTGCCCACCTCTGCCTCGGTGAGCGGCTCGGGGTAACCCTTGTTCATAGGAGGGAAACCGCTGACGTTGCTCATGGCCCTTACGTCCATGACCATCTCCTCGGTCAGGTCGAGCTGGACGAAGACGTAGCCCGGGTAGAGCTTGCGCTGCCTCGTCGACTTCCTGCCCCGGCGCGTGGAGGTGACCTCCTCGGTGGGGATCAGCACCTCGCCCACCCGGCCCTCGTACCTCCTGGCCAACGGGCCCTCGAGGAACTTCTTGACGCGCTTCTCGTAGCCGGAGAACGAGTGGACGACGTACCAGTCGAAGTGGTCGTCCTTCTCTTCCTCTTCCTCCTCCGACCCGGGCGCGTCCGTCTGCTCCTCCTCGGGCTCGCGCTGCTCCTCGGTGCTCCTGTTCTCCTCTTCCGTCATCTCCAGCTTCCGATCCGGGGTGACCGCGTCAGTGGATTATCCGTATGAGACCGTTTATGACGAGAGACGAGGCCTGGTCGGCGAAGAAGATCCATACCGCCGTGACGACCACGGCGAACAGGACCACCCAGGTCGATGCCACCGTCTCGCTCTTGGTGGGCCAGGCCACCTTGCCCAGCTCGGCCCTGACCTCGCCGAGGAAGACAATGCCCTGCTTCACCAGCCGCACGAGGATGTTTCCGCCCTCGACCTTCTTGCGGGCCATCGCCCGTCCCCCTTCTCCCGTCACGCCTGTCCGCTGGCAGGGCAGGAAGGACTCGAACCCTCAACCGCCGGATTTGGAGTCCGGTGCACTACCAATTGTGCTACTGCCCTGCAGGCCCGGACTGGCGTTCCTCTACTTCGTCTCCCGGTGCAGGGTATGCTTTCCGCAGAACCTGCAGTACTTCTTCGTCTCCAGCCTGTCCGGATGCGTGCGCCGGTTCTTCGTGGTGGAGTAGTTCCTTTGCCTGCACTCGGTACAGGACAGCGTGATTATCACTCTCAAGTCAGTAGCCGTCCTCTCTGGCTACTTCAGAATCTTGTCCACCACTCCGTGCCCGACGGTGCGGCCGCCCTCGCGGATGGCGAAGCGGAGGCCCTCCTCCATGGCGATGGGAGTGATGAGGGTTACCTTGAGCCCGTCGACGTTGTCGCCGGGGAGGGCCATCTCGCGGCCCTCGGGGAGCTCTATCTCGCCGGTCACGTCGGTGGTCCTGAAGTAGAACTGGGGACGGTAGCCGCCTATGAAGTGCTTGTTGCGGCCGCCCTCCTTGGCCCTCAGGACGTAGACGTTGGCCAGGAACTCGGTGTGAGGGGTCACGCTGCCCGGCTTGGCGATGACCATGCCCCTGTCCAGCTCGTCCTTCTTGATGCCCCTGAGCAGCAGGCCGACGTTGTCGCCCGCCTGGCCCTCGTCCAGGATCTTGCGGAACATCTCGACGCCCGTGCAGACGGTCTCGATGGTCTCCCTGATGCCGACCCTCTCGACCTTGTCGCCGATGTGGACGACGCCCCTCTCGATCCTGCCGGTGCCGACGGTTCCCCTCCCCTCGATGGAGAATACGTCCTCAACCGGCATCAGGAAAGGCTTGTCGACGTCGCGGGTGGGGGTGGGGATCCAGGAGTCCACCGCCTCCATGAGCTCGTAGATGCACTTGGCGTCGTCGTCGTCCGGGGTCCCCCCGGAGTTCATGGCCTTCAGGGCGCTGCCCCTGATGATGGGGGAGTCCTCCTCGAAGTCGTACTTGTCCAGGAGCTCCGCGACCTCCATCTCGACCAGCTCGAGGAGCTCGTCGTCGTCGACCATGTCGGTCTTGTTGAGGAAGACGACTATCTTGGGGACGTTCACCTGGCGGGCGAGGAGGACGTGCTCCTTGGTCTGCTCCATCACGCCGTCGTTGGCGCCGATGACCAGGATGGCGCCGTCCATCTGGGCCGCGCCGGTTATCATGTTCTTGATGTAGTCGGCATGGCCGGGGCAGTCGACATGGGCGTAGTGCCTGTTCTCGGTCTCGTACTCCTGGTGGGAGGTGGCGATGGTTATGCCCCTCTTCTTCTCCTCCGGCGCGTTGTCGATCTTGTCGAACTCCACGAAAGAGACATTCGGGTTCTGCGTCGCGAGGCACTTCGTGATCGCAGCCGTGAGGGTGGTCTTGCCGTGGTCGATGTGACCTATGGTCCCCACGTTGACATGGGGCTTGGTCCTCTCAAACTTCTCCTTGGCCATGTCGTCTCCCTTTCACTTGTCCCCCGGGATACCCCAGTTCTCAGCCGACCCGTCCGCCTCGCATGGCTGGAGCCCACGAGCGGGATTGAACCGCTGACCTCGTCCTTACCAAGGACGCGCTCTACCGACTGAGCTACGTGGGCCCCGGTAACCTCTGCCGCAGCCGGACCTTTCGTGCACAACGGTCACGGCGCTCTCCGTGCGCCTGGAGCGGGAGACGGGGGTCGAACCCGCGACCCTCAGCTTGGAAGGCTGATGCTCTGCCAACTGAGCTACTCC
>CAYREX010000021.1:0-38636 GCA_964423505.1 uncultured bacterium
GGGAGTGCAAGAACGCGGTGCTACTTGCTGCAGGGACCGGGTTCCTCTCTGCAGCCTCCGGCTTCATGCGTCATACCGTCGGACGCCCTCGTGTGCTTGCTCTGAGCGAGCGCAGAGCGCTGAAGTGAACCCCGTCGGGGTCGCCAGCAGCTTCAGTTCTTCGGTTCCAGGGCACTTCGCGGGTGGAGGAGCAATCAGAGGTAATCCTCTATCCCATCTCCACCGGGTGCCAGGTTCCAGTACCCGGTGCCGCCTATCCTGACGTATGGGACCACGCATTCGGCCCAGCCACGGTCCTCGCTCCAGCGGGGGTCGTAGTCGGATAGGGGCAGCCTGAGGGTAAACGCCGGGCTCAACTCCAGATGGATCTCCTCGCCGCCCTGGATGACGTACTCGGAGAGGTAGGAGCCGTAAGTCTCGACCACCGTCCCGCCGCGCAGGTAGACCACGGAGTCCGCCTCCAGGACCAGATGGCCTCCGTCGAGCCGCCAGCTTCCCGACAGCCTCAGCAGCCTGTCGGCTCCGTCGTATCCTGAGCGGAGGTAGACGAAGCCGCCTTCCGGCATGAGCGCGTATCTCCCCGAGTAGTTTGCCACGGGAGCGCTGCCGGCGTGCCAGAGGCCCGCGAGGTCCGACTCGCCTGGTACGCCGGGCGCCACCGAGTCGAGCATGCTCCGGTAGAGCTCCACGAGCTGGAGGTTCCAGAGATCGGTTTCGTCCAGCAGGTGCTCCACATCCTCCGTATCTGCCTCGTACCAGTCGAAACGCTCGAAGTGGCCCCGGAGGGAGTCGTCCGTGAAGGAGAGCCCGTGCCGGGCCTGTATGAAGCTTCCCAGCAGAGCAAGCTCGCCCGGTGACAGCGACGCGACCTGCAGATCGCCAAGGCGGCGTGAGAGATGCTCGATCTCTCCTTCGTGGACCACCATCTGCGCGGCGAAGAGGTCGATGGGGATGCTGCCTTCTCCCCGGCGGACCAGGCGGTCCACCCGACCTCTCTCGAAGGTCATCTGGGCCACCAGGCAGGATACGAGAGCAAGCTGGACGGCATGCATTCGTCTCTCCTCCCGTCAGAGGGTCACGTCGCCGGTAGGGCTACTTCGATGGACGATTGCCGGCTGGTACGAGGGCTGTCAATCGGCGGGAGGGAGGCCGGGATGGAAGGGGAGGAGCTCTGACCGTGGCCCCCGCGGGTATGCCCAGGCTTGCACGCCCCGCAGCGGTGTCGCTAGAATCCTGACCGGAGGCCACTCCCGCCGGGTCGGGTGCCAGCAGCCTCCGCTTCCTGCCGTATGGACTTCATGCGTGGGTTGATTACCGGAAGGCGGTCGGTATGAAGCTGTTACTCACCGTGCTCTCGGTCCTGGTCCTCTACACCCTGGAACCGGGCACGCTGCGCGACGCCAGCGTATCCGTGAACTACCTCCCCCCGGGAACCGACCTGGACAGCGCCCTGGCGGCCGCTGGCGAGTCGCTGCTCGTGCGGCCGGATGATGCGGGGCACCTCATGAGCAGGGCGGAGGTGCTAATGGCAATGGAGCGGTTCACCGAAGCCCTGCCGGACGCGGAGAGAGCCGTGGAGCTCGCCCCGGAGGACGCCGAGTACAGGATGACCCTCGCAGCGCTCTACATGATGACCGGAGACGGGGAGTCCTTCTTCTCAGAGACGTCCGCAGCGCTGGAGCTGGCGCCGGACTCCACGAACTACCACCGTCTGCATCTCCTTGCCGGCGCCGGTCTCGGGCTCTACGACGAGGCGATGAGATCCTGCGAGGCTCTCATCGAGCGCTACCCGGACGAGGCCTACGGCTACAACGCCCTCGGCTGCATACAGTCCTACGCGGGCAGCGCCGATGAAGCTGTTGCGAACCTCCGCACGGCCACCGAGCTGGCTCCGGACTCGGCGGACTACTACTACGACCTGGGGCATACATACCACTTCGTGCTCTGGCAGCTCGACCAGGCTTACTACTACTACAGCAGGGCGCTGCAGCTCGATCCGGACCTGGTACCGGCACTCGCCATGAGGGCCTACGTGCTCACCGAGCCGGGCTTCCTCGAGCCGGAGCTGGCAAGGGCGGACATCGAGAGGGCCGTGGAGCTCTCACCCGGAGACCCCCAGGTGTACAGGTACAGGGCCGCCGTGAGCAGAGCCCTGGGTGACACCGCAGCCGCGATTGCCGACATGGACATGGCGGTGCGGCTGGCGCCCGAGGACAGGGAGGTGGTCCATGCCAGGGGCATATACCACATGGAGAACGGCGACTACGACCTGGCCATGGAGGACTACGGGAGGGCCCTCGAGCTGGACCCTGAGTACGGACACGTCTACATGAACATCGCTTCGGTGCATATGCACAGGAATCAAGCAGACTCGGCGATGGCGGCCTACGACGAATGGCTGCGGCTGGAGCCGGAGCAGGCAAAGGCGTACGTCCTGAGGGGGGAGCTGAGAGCAATGACCGGCGACTACGAGGGGGCGGAGCAGGACCTGCTGCATGGTCTAGGGCTGACCGACGACCCCATGGTCACCGCGGAGGCGCAGTTCTGGCTGGAGCAGCTCGGAAGGCTCCCCTGAGCTTCCCCGGGAAGGTGGCTGGCTCCGGAGCTCCCGGCCGCAGACGAAAGAAGGAGCCCTCGGGGCTCTCGGTGGTTCGTTGTGGGGCCATTCGGGCTCTTCCTTGCGAGACTGACGCAGCCGACGTGAGCCGGTCTAGGAGGCTAGAGACATGCGTGGACGGGGTCCATCCAAGGGTACGGGAGCTCCTGCTGGAGGGCAGTGGGCTCATAGAGGGCCTTCGCAGGGACATGATGACCAGCACGGAGGACTAGATCCTCCGGCTCTCCTCTCTACCGGACTCCCGATAGTGTTGCAGGCTGGGTGAGGGCGGTCCCGGAGTCGCCCCGCAGCATCAGCTTCCGGTCCAGTAGCCGCTGCCCGGGAAACCGGTACAGCGTCGTGGCGGTCCTTAACCGACTTGACGGAGCCTGCTTACCTGTGAATGGATATCATTGAGGTGCTTGGATTTCGTACTCGTTCTACGGAGTCACTGGGAGGTAGGAAATGAGCAGGATGGCGGCTGCGGTGCTCGCCCTTGCGCTGGCCGGAGCGGCTACGGCCTCGGAAACCGACCCGGCCGGAGGATGTCCCGGCCACCCGACCCCGGGGGGGACCACGGGAGCGGAGGGCCTCACCGGCTACACGGATCACGCGGTCTGGCTGGCGGCGGCCGGGACGACGACCCTGATAGACTTCGAGGGCTTCACGAGCGGTACGGTGATTACCGACCAGCTCGCCGACTACGGCATAGCCATGGTCTCGGGAGAGTCCGGCTCGGGCGTGCCCATCGACCAGATAGTACTCTCCTCCGGCAGCCTGCCCTTTCCGATGTTCGTGGCGGGCACGCTCCCGACCGAGCCGAACTTCATGAGCAACGACATGACCTCCCCCTACTACGCCACCGGCAGGATGACCCTCGAGCTCTCGGGCGAGGCGACGGCCCTGGGGCTCTACGTGACTGACCAGTCGCCGCTCGGCGACTTCTCCTTCGAGCTCTGGAGCGGCTCAACCAACCTCGGCACCGTGACGGTCCCCCCCAGGACGCTGCCCGACTCCTTCGCCGGGGTGATCAGCGACGACCCCTTCGACAGGGCTGTCATCAGCTCCACCAACACCGGGGACTCCTGGGGCATGGACAACCTGGAGCTCAACGATGCAGCGGCCCTGGAGGAGGGCACATGGGGAGCAATCAAGTCCTCGGTCGGTTGCTGACGTCTCTTTCTGCCCCGCCGTCCGGGGAGGCAGTTGCACCCGCTCCCCTGCGTACGTATAGTCCGTCGCCGGTCGATGTCGGCCGCCCGAAGCCGCACGTGTGCCATGGTGCAGGAGTCGGTACGGATGACATGGCACGTCTATGGAGGAACGAATGGACATCTATGTGGGCAACCTGCCCTACGCGGTCGACGACGACCAGCTGAGGGAGCTCTTCGAGGATTACGGCAACGTGGCCTCGGCGAGGGTTATAGTCGACAGGGGCTCCGGCAGGTCGAAGGGCTTCGGCTTCGTCGAGATGCCGGAGGACGAAGAGGCCAACGCGGCCATCGAAGCGCTCGACGAGTTCGAGGTGATGGGCCGCAGGCTCCGCGTGAACGAGTCCCAGCCCAAGAGCCGCAGGGGCGGCGAGGGCGGCAGGAGAGAGGGCGGGCGGGGAAACCGCGGCAACCGCTGGTAGTCCCGCATACGGTTCGGTCAGTGCGAGCGCCGGGGTCACCCCGGCGCTCTTGCTGTTCAGCGCGGGCTCTGCAACGCTGCCTTGCTGGTTGACCTCGCTCCCTGCCGCCGTCTCCGACCATGCAGTCGCACCGGTGGCGGAGACTGCACCGGAAAGCCGGGGAGCGGCTAACGCTGGAAGCGGGTGCCCTCCAGGGCCTCTGCGACCTCGTCGTAGTTCTCGATTATCTCGCGGAGGGGGGAGCGGTTCATCCGCAGCAGGGGTGGAGGCTCCACGTCCGCCGGCTCCAGACCAAGGAAGCGCAACAGGTCCTCGCGGGTCCGGTCGGCATCCTCTCCGAAGAACCCCTCGTAGGATATCTCGTGGTACCGGCCCCCCTCGAACCTGCGACGCATGGCTATCCTGGCGTCGTCTATCCTGCGGAGGCGCATCAGGGTCTCCTCCGGGTCGAGACGGACGGTCACCCTCTCCAGGCGGTCGGTGGAGTGGAACCTGCCCCTGGCCACGGCCGTCCTCCTGGAGACGTGCTGAGCCAGTGTGTCCATGCGGACCAGGTGGACGACCCTGACCGGCTCCCCCTCGAGCCAGTCGCCCAGGTAGGAGAAGTCCCGAAGGTGGGTGTAGCCCAGCTTGAAGCCGACGGCGGCGGCCGGCGGCTCCTCCGTCCTCGGCTGGTAGTCGTTCCAGGTCTCCATGTCGGTCCATGGTGCGCTGTGGTCCGGGTCCCGGAAGAGGCTGCGGAGGAAGCCCCGGGTAAGGGACCGGAGCGGGATGTTCCATCGTCGGCGGGAGAGGCGCCTGTGTCCGAAGAGAGCGAACACGAGCCGCCCGGCCGGATTGGCGCGGCAGTAATGCATGAAGCCGTCCATGGCTCCGTAGTCCCTCAGGAAGACCTCGCCGTGGCAGCGTATGAGAGGGTGGGAGTTGAGCCACAGCCGGACGTAGGTGGAGCCGGTCCTGCCGCTTGTCAGTACGACGAAAGGCACCGTTTCACCAGGCATCATGGCCCCCTCCCGGGGGCGTAGATAAGCACCCGGTCGAGGCCCCGCAACCCCGCGGGGTCCACCTCGGGCTCCTTCACCTTATATTACCGGTGCCTGGCCGATCCTGTGAACATCCGTGTCCAGCCCGAGCGAACCCGGAGGTACCGGGATGCCGGAAGGCAGCGCCGCGCCAGCTGCCCGGTCGATATCTGCGACGAGCCTGATTCTGCTCCTGCTGCTCGCCGCACCCGCGATAACGGCAGAGGTCTCCCGCTTCGTGGCGGACGGGGCCGGAGGGACGGTGACCGACACGCTCACCGGAGCTGTCTGGATGGTCGGGCCGGACGCCAGGACCTGCTGGTACGAGGGGCAGGAGTGGGTGGACAGCCTGGGCGGGGATTGGCGTACCCCCACGCTGTCCGAGCTCCGGATGCTGTACGATACCGGCGTGGATACCTTCGACTGGGGCCCCTTCGAGAACGATGGCTGCTGGGTCTGGGCAGTGGAGGACAGCACCGGGAGCCCCGGCTGGGCCTTCATGTTCAGGAGCGGGATAGAGCGCTTCTACGATACCGTGCCCACCCGCTACGCAAGGGCGTTCGCCGTGAGCTCCTCCGAGGCGGAGGCTGACTCGCTCTAGTTGCCCCCCGCCCCCTCCATGCCTATCTTCCCCGCTGTAGCGGCCGTCCGTACGCGGCCGCCGACTCGAAACGGGAGGGACTGCGAAATGAGGACTGCTTCCTGTCTTGCCATGATCGCGCTCGGAGCGGCTCTGGCCATCGGCCTGCCCTCGACGCCGGACGTGCCGGACGTCCCGGAGGTGCCCGAGGCTGACCTGGACATCGAGATACCCGGCCTTGAGATACTGGACGAGGTGAAGGTGGTGCTGGACGAGATAACCGCCGTCACCGACTCCCTGGTCTGGCTCGTGCCGGAGCTCTCCACCCTCGACGACCTCTCGCTGAAGCTGGAGGAGCTTCGCGATACCGACCCGGAGATAGCGGAGCTCGAGGCCGAGATAGAGGCCTTCAGGGCGGAGCTTGTGACCATGCGGGAGGAGCTCCAGTCCGTCTCCGACGAGCTGAGCGCCGAGCTGGGCGGCATCCGCAGCTCGGTGGACGAGTTCATGGCGGCAATCCCTGGCGGGGGCTCCTCGGCAGAGACGAGGTAGGCCATCCGCCGGTCGAACGCAGGCGCCGCGGCTTCCGTCCGCGGCGCCCTCGCCGCGTCGATCACAGCCGTGCTACTCATCGGGGCCTCGTGCACCTACAGGGGCGGCATACCTGAGAACGCGGTGCTCTCCGAGACCACCGCGGTCATAAGGGGGGACCTGGGGTACCCCTCCGACTGGGTGCCTCCGATGGTCATCTACGCGGAGAACGTCCGCACCGGGGAGGTGTTCACCGCAAGGACCCAGAGCTCGCCCTCGATACTGTCGTACGCCATCGAGGTGTCCGCCCCGGGCGAGTACGAGGTGTACGCCTGGACCATCCGGGGCTACATGACCGACGAGAGCCTGGGAAGCTACCACTTCGGCGGGTCCGTGGCCGGCGGCGAGCCCGAGGTCGACATGTCGATGAGGCGGGTCTGCGTGGACTGCGGGCAGACCGTGGAGGGCGTGGATATCTACCACTTCGGCGACCTCCCGGAGCGGGTGCCCCGGCCTCCGGCGATGTAAGCGGCACCGATGCCCGGGGCTCCGCTGCGTCAGCGTTGTTGACGGCTACCTGCGGGCGGAGCTGTCGCAGCTCGAAGGCGACCTCTCGGTGTCCGGTGTAGGCAATGGGCTCGAGCTGGCGCTGGACCCCGGGGCGGCTACCGCGTCGGTCTCCACGCTCGACGGGGAGATAGCGGTCAGTAGCCCAGCGCCGGGTCGACCCTCCATGGGGCCGGCCGCCTGTCGCGGACGCAGCGGATCACCTCCGCAAGCGCCTCCAGCCTCATCCTCTCCAGCGATTCGGAGCCGAAGAGCCCGCCCACGTGCGGCGTCATGACCACGTTGTCAAGCTCCCACAGAGGGGCCCGGGAGGGCATGGTGGAGGAGCGCTCACCCTCGCGGCCGGGGTAGCTGTACCAGACGTCCAGCCCCGCGGCGCCTATGGACCCCCGCGAGAGGTGCCTGTGGAGGGCGTCCTGGTCGACCAGCGGCCCCCGGCCCACGTTGACCAGGACCGACGTCTTCTTCATCAGCTCCAGCTCCCGGTCGCCGATGAGGCCCTCCGTCCCGGACGTGAGCGGGAGCGCCAGCACCAGGACGTCCGCCTCCGGCAGGAGATGGCGGAGCTCCTCCGGCCCGTGCAGCGAGAGGGCGGGGGAGGGGTCGCCGTCCGGTCTCCTGCGTACCGCCATGACCCTGCCGCCCAATGCGGCGCAGGCCGCTCCCACCCGCCTGCCGACGGCGCCCCAGCCGAGTACCAGGACCGTGGAGCCGAAGACGAGCAGGTGGTCGGACATCCCGTACCTCGGGGTCCAGTCGCCCATCCGGAGAGCCCTGTCGGCAGGGATGATGCGCCTGCCGGCGGCCAGCATCAGGCCTAGGGCCAACTCCGCTGCGGATGGGGCGTTGTGGTGCAGGTTATGAACCGCCGTCGAGGGGTATGCAAGCATCAGCTCCCGCGTCCCGGCCGGCAGGCCTGCGTAGGGGACCAGGAGCATCCGCGGAGGTCCGGCTGCGATGAGCTGGGCCTCCGTGGGCCTTCCGGAGACAAGAACGTCCAATCCCCCCGGAGGATGCTCTTCCCCCGAGGTGATCCGGACTCCCGGGACCATCGAGGAGAGCAGCTCCACCGACTCCGGCGGCCATTCACCCTGGAGATGGACCACGGGGCCTCCGGTCACTTCACTCGGTGATCACGGCCCTGAGCACGGCGGTCCTGCCACCGGCGCTGGCGCGCAGGAGGTAGAGGCCGGGGGGAAGCGAGGGCAGCTCCACAAGGTGAGTCCCCGCGGGCAGGGCCTGCCGCATCGGCTCGATGACGGAGCGGCCGGAGCCGTCGTACGCCGTCAGCAGAACCTCGGAGGGCTCGTCCAGCAGGAGCCGGAGAGCCGGAGGGCCTGAGCAGGGGCATGGGGTGGCCAGCTCGGCCACCGGCCCGGAGAGGGGTGCGGCGGACTCGCCCGCTACCCCTCCGAAGGTCTGGTAGGTGAGGGTGACCTCCTCCAGGAGCGGGGTGGAGTCGGGGGCGGTGGACATGAGGGTAACCCTGTACTGGACCAGCCATGCGTTGGTGGGCAGGACGCCGTCGAGGTCCGCAGGGGAAGAGGAGAGATAACCGGACCACTCTCCCATGTACTCCGGGTCCTGACCCGCCCTGACCTGGAACATCACCGAGCAGCCGGCCGGCTCGTCGCAGACCCAGCGCAGCTCCCCCCAGTCCACCAGGTCGTAACGGCTGGTGGGGATGTTCAGCTCCAGCACGCTTGAGTCCAGCCAGCCCAGGGGGGCATGACGAAGGTGGTCGGCCCAGACGACGCTGTCCGCCTGCGAGCCGCTTCGGCAGAATGTCAGGTCCGGCGAGCGGTCTCCGTCTATGTCGGTGAGCAGGCAGCAGCCTGAGCTCCAGATGCCCGGCAGGTAGGGGTGGCGGGTCCAGTCGCCTTCCCCTCCAGGGCTCTCCCAGACCGCCGCGAACCCGCCCTGCGCGCGCATGTCGCAGCCGAGGACGTCCAGGTCGCCGTCGGAGTCGGCGTCGCCCAGCACGAGCGCATCCGGCCGCTGTACGGCGTCGTCTATGCCATGCGCGGTCCAGTCCGAGCTCCCACCCTCGTTCTCCCACCAGCCCAGGTACCCGGGGTCTCTCCCGGCACCGGCCACGTCCAGGTCGCCGTCGCCGTCCAGGTCGCCCGCCGCCACTGACGAGGCGTGGTAGAGCTCCCGCTCGAGGTAGTGGAGGTCCCATGTGCCCGAGCCGCTCTCCCACCAGAGGATGTCGTAGTCGTAGTAGGCGGCGGCCAGCACGTCGGTGTCGCCGTCGTCGTCCAGGTCGGCGATGTCCACCGAGGTGCAGCTCCGCATCCCGGAGGGGAGGGGCGTGCAGCTCCATGAGCCGGCGCCGTCTCCCAGGCAGAGCAGCACCGAGGAGGAGTCGCCCCCGGCGACGATATCCGGAAGGCCGTCGCCGTCAACGTCTCCGCAGCGAACCGCCCGGGGGCTCTCGAGGTCGGTCACCCGGGAGGCCTCCCACGCATCTGCGTCGCCCGGGTTACGCAGCCGGACCACCTCGTCGGCGGACTGGAGGGCGCAGACCAGGTCAGGGTAGCCGTCCAGGTCGAGGTCGCAGGCCTCCATGGAGGAGACCCATCCGAAGGGGGATGCGATGACCTCCTCGGTCCAGCCGGTACCGGAGCCGTCGCTCCGGAGCAGGAGCAGGCAGCCCTCCCCCGCGTGGCTGGCCAGCACGACATCGGAGTCGCCGTCGTCGTCGATGTCGGCGACCTCCGAGAGGTAGGCGCCGTCGTCCTGGCTGACGGTGACGAGCTCGGGAGAGGAGCGGTAGGTGCTGGAGAGGGTCAGCATGCCCGGCACGTGCCAGCGGCAGGCCGAGCAGCTGTCGAAGGCGCTGCCCCAGTCCTCCCAGCCCGGTACCGGGCCCGGCTCTCCGGGGCCGTCTTCCCAGGTGGTCTGGGTAATCTCCCACTCCATGGCTGATACAGCCGACAGCGCAGCGACCAGGAGAGCAAGAGAGAGCTTCATGCCATCACCCCCGCAGTACCAGGATGCGCAGCGACGGAGGCCGGGTCAAGGAGCCAGCAGGACCAGGGTGCAGGCGTCGGTCCGACCCCCTGCGACCAGGCGGCAGACGTAGGTCCCCGCCGGAAGCGGGGGGAGGGGCACGGTGATAGGTTCCGGCCCCGTGCAGGCGATGACGGCCACGTGTACGGTCCTGCCGGAGAGGTCGTGGACGGAGAGGGATGCCCCTGCCGCCCCGCCGGCGCTCACGAGCAGCGAGACGCTGCCGGCGGCCGGATTGCGGGAGGGCCTCAGGGATGGTCCCGGCCCGGCCTGGCTCTCCTGGGCGGCGGAGCTGCT
Source organism: uncultured bacterium (assembly GCA_964423505.1). Classification (GTDB taxonomy): domain Bacteria; phylum Fermentibacterota; class Fermentibacteria; order Fermentibacterales; family JCC-6; genus CAYREX01. The sequence continues at coordinate 10,242 of CAYREX010000021.1, forward strand.
CATGCCCAGTACCGTGAGGTCGTTGGAGCCCCTCCCGGTCACGAAGACCATGTCGCCTGAGGGGCTGGCGCAGAGACCGTCCGGGTCTCCACCCACCGGCACCGTGTCCACAACGGCGTCATTCATGGCGTCCACCACCACGACGGCATCGAGCGTGGCATCGGTGTAGAAGGCGTAGCGGCCGCCCGGAAGCGCGCAGGAGCGGTGGAGAGCCTCGCCTGCGGGGTACACCTCGCCGTCCGGCTCGTGGGAGGGCACCGTGATCGCCTGCAGCATGTCCCAGTCCCGGAGGCAGAGGTAGAGCCGCTCCCTACCGGGCAGGACCAGGACGTCCCAGCTGTCGCCGCCGGCGAAGAACCGGTCCACGGATTGGTCATCCGGGTCGAGCAGGGAGGCGTAGGCGCTGTTTCGGTCGCTCACGTATATGCCGCCGTCGGGCGCGCAGCACATACCGCTGGGTCTCGACCCGGCCCACACGGTACCCGCGAGGGCGCCCCCGGCCACGTCCAGCAGGGAGACGTGACCGCCTTCGTGCATCACCGCCACCGTCTGCCCGTCGGGAGTGGCCAGGACCCTCTCCGCGTCGTAGGGAACGGCTATCTCCCCGGCCAGGGTGTTCGTGGCGGTGTCCAGGACCCTCACCACGGCCTCCGAGCCGTCGGTGACGTAGACGCTGTCGCCGGAGGGGAGTATGCATGCGTCGGTGGGATCGTCTCCCATGGGGACGAAGGCGGAGAGCTCCCAGGTGCCCACATCGAAGACCGCCAGGTAACCGTAGCCCACGGCCACGTAGAGCCTCTCCCCGGAGGGGCTGCAGCAGACGCTCCTGGGCTGGTTGCCGGTCGCGAGCTGCGCCAGAACCGAGTCGGGCCAGGCGGCGCCCTCCGCAGGCGCCGCGGACGCTAGGGCGAGCATGGCGATGGGTACGGCTGCGAGCTTCATAAGGTGACCTCCATCCGCGATGGCCGTTGACCGTACGATACGCACCGGCGCGTGGCCGGGACAGAGCGGCCTGTGACCGGCAAGGACTGCGGCGTATAATGAGCGACAGGGAGGAGGTGCGCTCTGAAAAGGGCATACAGGCCGCTCGGAATCCTCGCGACTGCGGTGCTACCGGCGGTACTGCTGACCGCCGGGTGCCTGATGGGGCCGGATGCCGTACCCCCCTACCCCGGCAGGCTGAGTCACGAGGTGGACCTCGGCGCGATCCAGCAGGTCGACCACTGCTCCTCGACCCTGGCCTGCGACGTCCTGCTCCTCGCCGGCGGAAGCCGGATGGCCGGCCTGGAAGTCGCCACCGGCGACCTGCTGTTCCAGACGGAGCTGCAGGCGGCGGTCTCGGACGTCTCGGACACCGATGCGGCGGGCAGGCTCTGCGTGCTGGCCGGGGAGGAGCTGCTCACCGTCGACCCCCGGACCGGAGATGTGGAGGCCTCGGTTGAGGTCGGCCCCGGGCTTGGCTACGTGGCGGTCTGGAGGGCGGGGGAGACCGCATGGCTCATGGGCGAGGGGGGGCTGGCGGTCACAGTCGACCTCTCCACGGGGGAGGCGTCGGTGCACCCGGAGCTCCTGCCCCTCTCCTGCACCGGCCTGGCCGCGGCGGAGGACGGCTCGGCGCTCTACTGTCCGGACCCCTCGGCCGGTGCGCTGCTCCGCCTGGACCCGTCCACCTTCCGCGTCACCGGCAGGTGCGATGTCTACGGGTCCGTGGTCTCCATGTCCCCGGGGCCGGAGGGGACCGTGTGCATCACCGTCTCGGGCAGCAACGAGCTCTGGTACGTGAGCGGCGGGGAGATGTCCGTCTCCAGGATGGTCACCTTCCCCACGGAGCCGCTTGCGGCTGTCTCTACGCCGGACGGCTCCCACGCCTTCGGCTCGGTCGCAGGTGAGGGGCTCATGGTCGTGGCCGAGAGCGGCCAGGTTGAGCTGAAGACCGATGAGTACGGCCTTCCGGATGCGCTGCACGTCACCGGCGACGGCGACCATGCGGTGGTTTGCAGCGGCGGGAGCGCCTACGTCCTGGTGAGGTAGCCGGTCAGTCCCCGTTCGGGGCCCCGAGGCGTACGCACCTGAGGACTCCCTCCTCCGGCAGGGCCAGCCAGAGCATGCCGTCCGGGGCGAAGGAGGCGCTCACCGCGCCGCTGCCAACCTCCTCGGGCAGAACGGAGAGCACCTCGCCGCTCCGCGAGCGGATTACCGGCGGGTCTCCCCGGGGAGAGCAGAGAAGCAGGTCGCCCTCCGGCGTGGCCGTCATCCGGCCGGTTGCCGGGCCTTCGTACGAGAAGAGCCGCTCCTTCCGGGAGAGGACCGGCAGGGGGCTGCAGAGGTAGACACCGCCCGAGTAGCCGTCGTTCACCAGCATCGCGTCGCCGACCGCCGCCACTCCCGTCACCGACAGGAGAGGGCTGCCTCAACAGAGGAGGTCCAGGGCGTGGACGTAGGCCCCCTCCCCCGTGTAGACCCTGGCCCGCCCGCCCGTGGAGGCGGCCCAGAGGTGTGCGCCGGAGGCGGTGAGGGAGAGGGGCCCCGCCCCCAGCCCGGACTCGCGGGCGAGGAGGGTGTCGAAGGAGCCTCCGGCCGGCGTCAGGTAGTGCAGCGTACCGGCGGTGTCGGCCAGGACCAGCGTCCCGCTCTCCATCCATGCGATGGAGGAGACGCCCTGCGCCGAAGGCGGCAGCCCGGTCTCGGAGAGCTGAGCCGCCTCGGCGGTCCCGGCGGATATCGCCGAGAGCGCCAGGAGGATGACAGGGACCATGAGAGCTCCCTCCAGGATCAGTCGCGGCTGAGGGGGGGCAGCATGACGGAGCGCTCCCCCTGCCTGGTCCATACGGTGGCGTCCAGCGAGTCGTCCGTCATGAGGAGCAGCCCACGGAGGGTCTCCGGGTGATAGACCCTGCCGCCGCATACGTGCGTTATCAGGTCTCCCGGTCTGAGCCCGGCGGCCCAGGCCGTGCTTCCCTCGGTCACCGAGACGAGATGCACCCCGGCAGGCCGGCTCTCCGACGTGGCGAAGCTGGCCATGGCGGTCACGCCGAAAGGAGGGCCGGCGTACTCCACGCCGGAGACCACCAGCTCCGCCCACATGTACCAGATGAGGCTGGGGTAGAGGACGAGCAGGTCGTCCCTGCGCGGCTCCAGGCTGCCGGTGGGCTGGACCAGTCCGGTGACCAGGCCGACGAAGACGTCCTTCTCGTCGAAGGCCGCAGCGCCCATCATCCCCTCGTGGTGGCTCGTGGAGAGCAGCACCGCTCCGTCGTCCCCCCGCTCTATCGCAGTCGCCTCCACGGTGACCACGCCGCCTACGTCCTGTCCTACCAGGGTGAGCCTGTCGCCGGGGGCGGGACCCTCCGAGGAGGGGAGGTCGTAGCTCTCGAAGACCTCGGAGCCGAACTCCAGGATGACGAGGCCCAGGTCCGGCGACCTGATGACCGAGTCGGGGCTGATGAAGCCGCCGGCGGTCTCGACCCCGACGGAGGCCCCATCCTCGAAGAGGCCCATCGTAATGGCGTGCCTCGGGGAGATGGTCACGGCGGTGGAGAGCTCCACTATGCCCTGGAGCCGCTCCGCCCGGACCGTCACCACCATGTCGCCCGGCTGGGATGCGACGAGGAGGGCTGCTGCCAGCAATGTGAGTGAGACGGCCGACACCGGCAGCCGCCTAGAAGGAGATCAGGCTGGCCTGCCTGGAGAAGGTGGAGAGCTCGGCCGGCCGCACCACGCGGGACTTGGCGGAGGCCATGTGCCTCTCGGCCTTCGCCCTGGTCTGGACCGTCGCGGCGGTGGCGTCGGCCGCCGGCATAGGGTCGCCGCCCAGGTGCTGCTGGACGGAGACGACCGCGAGCATGAGCAGGGCCGCGGCGGCCATTGCCGGGAGGAGCCTGCGCCTGCGCGGGGCCGCGCCTGCGGCAGCCTCGGCGGCTACCAGCCGCCTTCGGACCCGGAGCTCGAGGTCCGGCGGGGGGACCGGCTCGGGGAGGTCGGAGGCAACCGCGGAGATGTCGGAGAGCATCCTGAAGACCCTGGCGCAGGAGGAGCAGCCGTTGAGATGGAAGCGGAGCAGACGCTCCTGGTCCTCGGTGGCCTCGCCGTCCAGCACCAGACCCATGAGCCTCTCCGCCCGGCGGCAGCTCATCGCCACTCCTCCCAGACGTCCTCCAGCATCTCCCGGAGCCTCCCCCTGGCCCTGTTTATCCTGGACTTGACCGTGCCGAGGCGTATGCCGAGCACCTCGGCTATCTCCTCGTAGGTCATCTCCTCCTTCTCGCGGAGGAGGAAGGGCTCGCGGTAGTGCGGTGGGAGCCGGTCTATGGCCTCCTCCAGGGAGGAGGTCAGCTCCACCCGGCCGGCGCTGTAGTGGGGGGCGGTCTTGCCGGGAGAGGTGAGGTTCACGTACTCGAGCGGGACGTTGACCCAGCGGGACCTCCGACGCCACTCCTTCTTGGCCAGGTTGCTGGCTATCGTGAATATCCACGTCACCAGCTTCCGCTCCGGGTCGAAGTTGTGCCTGTACTTGTAAACGCGGAAGAAGGTGACCTGGAGCAGCTCCTGTGCGTCCTCCTCGTTGCCGAGCATCCTTATGAGCAGGGAGTATATGGGGCCCTGGAACCTCCTGATGACCTCGGTGAAGGCGTCCTCGTCCCCCTCGCAGAGGTCCACCATGAGCTGGGAGTCGGACCTCGGATCGCGCGCGGTCCTCTTCCCGGTGACGATCCTGCCGTTCAAGGCTACCCCCTTGTCGAGAGTCCGTTGTTGCGTCCGGCAGTATATACCATGTGCGGGCCAGCTTGTTCCACGCCGGTTCCTTGACCGCCGGATACGCTTGAGAGAAGATAGTGACTGCCATGAAGCGCTCCAATGCTGCGACCAGGCTGCTGAGGTACATCCGCCCCTACTGGAGGTGGATGGTGGGGGCCTTCCTGTTCATGCTCCTGTTCGCCTTCACCAGCGGCGCGTCCATAGGCATGATACTCCCCTTCTTCGACGACGTCCTGGGCAGGGAGGTGAGGCCGGAGGCGCCGACCCTGGGGGAGGCTCTGGAGGAGAACGCGTCCGGGCCGTTCAGGGAGATGCTCCGCGGGGTGACCTCTCTCCGCCCGGCGGAGGTGGCGGACGCAGGCGGCGACCTCCTCGCCGGGCTGAGGGAGGCGCTCGACCGGGCCAGGGCCGACCAGGTGCTAGCGGCGGTGATAGTCGTCATGCTGGGGCTGGTACTGGTCAAGAACGTCTCCTCGGTCGTCCAGGTCTTCTTCCTCTCCAGGGCGGAGCAGTCCATGGTGGCCGACATACGCAGGAGGCTCTACGGACACCTGATAGAGCTGGACCTGGACTTCTACGGGACCTGCCGCACCGGCGACGTCATCTCCCGCTTCACCAGCGACATAGGGAAGACCACCGCCGCGGTGGCCGACATGATAATGAACGTGCCCAAGAACGTGCTGCTCTTCCTGGTCTACCTCGGCCTGGCGATATGGGCCTCCTGGAGGCTGGCCCTGGTGACCCTGCTCGTCTTCCCACCGGCGATGCTGTTCATCTTCCTCCTCGGGAAGAGGCTCCGGCGGATAACCCACGGCGCCCAGGAGCGGCTGGCGGACTTCTCCTCGATCATACAGGAGACCCTCTCCGGGATAAGGGTGGTGAAGGCCTTCTCCATGGAGCGTTTCGAGAGGGGGCGCTTCGACCGGCTGGTGGACGTGCACCGGGACACCCAGGTCAAGCTCAGGAGGACCGGCTCCCTGACCGTACCGGTGACCGAGGTCATGGGGGCGGTGGCCAGCGGCGCGATAATGTGGTACGGCACCAGCGCCATCATCACCGGGGGTACCCTCACCACCGGGAGGTTCCTCGTCTTCCTCGCCGCGGTGCTCTCCATGATGGACCCGCTGAAGCAGCTTGGCAGGGCGAACTCCAGGATACAGGGGGGTCTGGCATCGGCGGAGAGGGTCTTCAGCCTCCTGGACAGGCGCCAGCGGGTGGTCCAGCCGGATGACCCCGTACCCTTCACCGGCCTCGACCGGGAGATACGGTTCGAGCACGTCTGCTTCTCGTACGAGGAGGGCAAGATAGTGCTCGAGGACATCGACCTTACCATAGGCAGGGGTGACGTGGTGGCGCTGGTCGGACCGAGCGGCGGCGGGAAGAGCACGCTGGCCGACCTCATCCCCCGGTTCTACGACCCGGACTCCGGCAGGATAACCGTCGACGGGACGGACCTCAGGAGGATAGACCTGGTCGGCCTGCGCTCCAGCATGGGCGTGGTGACCCAGGAGACCATCCTCTTCAACGATACTGTGAGGAACAACATCGCCTACGGCGTTCGGGACATCCCGGTAGAGCGGATAGAGAGCGCCGCCGAAGCCGCCCACGCCCTGGAGTTCATCAGGGAGATGCCGAGAGGCCTGGACACGGTCATAGGGGAGAGGGGGGTGCGGCTCTCCGGCGGCCAGCGCCAGAGGCTGGCCATCGCCCGGGCCATCCTGAAGGACCCGGACATCCTCATCTTCGACGAGGCCACCTCCTCTCTGGACACCGAGTCGGAGCGGCTGGTCCAGGAGGCCATCGACAGGCTGCTGGTCGAGGGGAGGACCTCCCTCGTGATAGCCCACCGCCTGAGCACGATAAGGAAGGCGGGCCGAGTCCTGTACATGGAGAGGGGCAGGATTGTGGAGGAGGGCACCCACGACGAGCTGATGGACCTCGACGGCAGGTACCGGCGGCTCTACGACATGCAGTTCGATGCGCGGCCGGGCGACGGCGCTTAGGCTGCACTCGCTGGGCGACCTGGTGCTGGCGCAGCCTGCCGTGGCGCACCTGCAGTCGGGCGGCGATGCAGCCCTCGTCACCGACCGGCCCCTCGCGCCGGTGGCCCTGCGCTTCCCAGGCGAGCTGGAGGTCCTGCCGCTGCCCCCGGGGGCGGGGCCCATCGCCCTTCGGGCGCTCATCCGCGAGTCGGGCGGCCGGTCGGTCTACGACCTGCAGGGGAACCTCACCACGCGACTCGCCACCCTCGGCATGGATGTGGCCGCCAGGTACTCGCCGGACCGGGCTGCCAGGCGCCGCGTCCTGCGCGGGGGCGGCGGACCGATGCCCCTCAGGTGGAGGGAGCTGGCGGAGCTCGCAGGTGCGGCGGAACCGGCCCCTCCCCGTCTGGAGAGGGAGGGCGGCCCCCCTCCGGGAGCGCCGGTCGTCGGAATCGTGGTCGGCGGCAGGTGGCGGATGAAGTCCATCCCTCCGGGAGTGGCGGCGGAGTGCGCCAGGCTGCTGCTGGACTCCGGCTCCCGGGTGGTCGTGATGGGCGGCCCCGCTGACGCGGAGGAGGTGGAGGCGACGTCCGATGCCGTCCACCGGCCCGGCGTGGAGAGATGGGCAGGGGGGGAGGGGACAATGCCGCTGGTCCGGAGGCTGGAGCGGCTGAGCGCCCTCGTCTCTCCCGACTCCGGCCCGGCGCACGTCGCCAGGGCGCTGGGCGTACCGGTGACCGTGGTATTCACCTCAACCTCCCCCGAGCTGGGCTTCTGGGGCCCCGGGACATCCTCGGCCCGGGCGGAGGGAGTGAGCTGCAGGCCCTGCCACAGGCACGGCGGTGACTCGTGCAGCCGAGGCCGGGAGGACTGCAGGAACCGGCTCGTGCCCCTGCTGATCGTGGAGGAGGTGACCGCGGCACTGTGAGCGCCAGGTCGAAGACCCCGATGATGGAGCAGTTCTGCAGGATAAAGGCGGAGCACCCGGACGAGTTGCTGCTCTTCCGAATGGGCGACTTCTACGAGACCTTCTACGACGATGCCGAGGTGGTCTCCCGCGTGCTGGGCATAACCCTCACCTCTCGCCAGAAGGGCGGCGGGGGGGAGCGGATACCGCTTGCCGGCTTTCCCTGGCACGCGCTGGACGGCTACCTCTCCAGGCTCGTCAGGGCGGGGCACAGGGTGGCGGTCTGCGAGCAGACGGAGGACCCCGCCGCCGCCTCCGGCCTCGTCAGGCGGGAGGTCGTGGAGGTGGTCACCCCGGGCACCCTGGTCAGCGGCTCGGCCCTGGAGGAGCGGAGGAGCATGCTGCTCTGCTCCGCCTTCACCGACGGGCGGCAGGGCGGCCTGGCCCTATGCGACCTCTCCACCGGGGAGATGGACGCCACCGAGCTGGAGGCGGCTCTGGTGCCGGCTGAGGTTGCGAGGAGAGGCCCGAGGGAGCTGCTGCTGCCGGAGGGTACCGAGCTGGAGCCGCCGCCCGGCTGCGAGCTGACCGGCCTCGAGCCGTGGAAGTACGACGCCGACGAGGCCGCCTCGCGGATATCTGGCAGTCTCGGGGTGGACGCCCCGGAGGGGCTGGGTCTCTCCGCCGGCGGCCCGGCGGTCAGGGCTCTGGGCGCCCTCCTGGCCTACGTCCGGGACACGAAGAGGACCGACCTCTCCCACCTGAGCCTCTGCGGCTCATACAGGCGGGAGGACTACCTTATCGTGGACCGGGGCAGTGCCAGGGCCCTCGCCCTCGTCGAGGCCAGGCAGGGAGAGGAGGGCTCGGTGCTGGCGGACGTCCTGGACGGCTGCGCCACCCCGGCCGGCTCCCGCGAGCTGCGGGACTGGCTGATCTCCCCGCCCAGGGACGCCGGTGAGGTCTCCGCCAGGCACGACGCCGTCCAGTGGCTGGTCGAGAGGCCGGAGATCGCCGCCAGGACCGGAGGGCTGCTCCGGGGCACCACCGACCTGCGCAGGCAGGCGGGGAAGCTGGGCAGCCGCAGGTCGTCCCCCAGGGACCTGAGGGCCCTGGCGAGCACCCTGGCGGTGCTGCCCGAGCTCTGCCGGATGCTGGAGGGGGCCCCGGGCATCCTCGGCGAGGTCTCCGGGATGGACCGGATGGAGGATCTCCGGGCGGAGCTGGACGGGGTCATCACCGACGACCCGCCCGCAAGGCTCTCGGACGGCGGCGTGATAAGGCCCGGAGTATCGGAGGAGCTGGACGAGCTGCGCCGCGTGCGCTCGGGCGGCAGGGAATGGATAGAGTCCCGGGAGGAGCAGGAGCGGGAGGCCACCGGCATCCCCAACCTCACCATCGGATACAACAAGGTCTTCGGCTACTACATAGAGGTCTCGAAGGGGAAGCTGGACCTCGTCCCGGAGCACTACATAAGGAAGCAGACGCTGGTGGGGGGCGAGCGTTTCATCACCCCGGAGCTCAAGGAGGTGGAGGCCCGGGTCCTCAGGGCGGGGGAGGAGATGGAGAGGCTGGAGACCGCGCTGTTCGTCTCCCTGCGTGAGCGGATGGCGGAGCACTCCGGCAGGGTCAGGGGCGCCGGTGCCCTGGTCGCAGCCCTTGACGTGCTAAGCGGTCTCGCCTCCCTCGCCTCGGAGCGGGGCTACGTGCGCCCGGAGCTCTCCCCGGTCCCGGAGCTCACCGTGAGGGAGGGCAGGCACCCGGTCCTGGAGAGGGTCCTCCCGCCGGGCGAGTGCGTTCCCAACGACCTCTCCATGGACCCCTCCCGCCGGATACTCCTGGTGACCGGCCCGAACATGGCGGGCAAGTCCACATACCTAAGGCAGGCGGCGCTGCTGGTGGTCATGGCCCAGGCCGGATCGTTCGTGCCGGCCTCCTCCATGCGCTTCTCGCCGGTGGACAGGATATTCACCAGGATAGGCTCCGCCGACCGCATCACCAGGGGTCAATCAACCTTCCTTGTTGAGATGGCGGAGGCCGCCTCGCTCCTGAACTCCAGCACGGAGCGGAGCCTGGCCATACTCGACGAGGTGGGGCGTGGAACCAGCACCTACGACGGCCTCTCCCTCGCATGGGCCATGGTGGAGTACCTGCAGTCGCACCGAACCCACCGCCCGCTGGTCCTCTTCGCCACCCACTACCACGAGCTGACCTCGCTGCCCTCGCTGCTTCCCGGCCTGGCGAACGTGAACGTCGCCGTGAGGGAGAAGGGTGACGGCGTCGCCTTCCTCTACAGGGTCGAGGAGGGGGCCACCGACCGCTCCTACGGAATACACGTGGCATCCATGGCGGGGGTCCCCGGGGCCGTGGTGCGAAGGGCGCGGAGGGTGCTGGCCGACCTCGAGGCAGGCCGGCACCTGATGCCCGGAGGCGTCTCCGAGGACCAGCTCGCCCTGCCGCTCTCCTCCGCCGGGGCGGAGCAGGGGGAGGACCCCCTGGTCCGGGAGCTGAGGGAGATGGATCCGGACGAGATAACCCCGAGGAGGGCTCTGGAGATACTCTACGAGCTGCGGGACAGGCTCTGAGGCCGCTGGTCCCGCCGCGGACCTTGCCGTATCTTCCCTGACCGGGCGGGTATGCTGTGCCCCGCCCGCTCGTGGCGCCTGTTGGGACCATCCTGGAGGTCGACATAGCAGAAGGAACGGCCCCCGGGGCGGAGGAGGGCCTGAGCGTCTTCTTCCCCGCCTTCAACGAGGAGGAGAACGTCGAGTACATGGTGGAGCGCTCCAGGGAGGTCCTGGAGGAGCTCTGCCCCCGCTGGGAGATAATCGTGGTGGACGACGGCTCGACCGACCGGACGGCGGAGCTGACCGAGGCCCTCTCCCGGGAAGACCCCAGGGTCAGGCTGGTCTCCCACGGCAGGAACCTCGGATTCGGCTCGGCGGTCAGGACCGGGATAGAGTCCTCCAGGATGCCCTGGGTCTTCTACACCGACTGCGACGGCCAGTTCGACATGCGCGACCTGGTCCGGGTCTGGGAGGTCAGGCACCGGGCGGACATAGTCTCGGCCTTCCGAAGAAGGAGGAGGGACCCTCTGATGAGGCTGGCCTACTCCGCGGCCTACAACGCCCTGGCCTGCGCCCTCTTCCTCAGGGGCTTCAAGGACACCGACTCCTCCTTCAAGCTGTACAGGAGGAGCATCTTCCGGGACGTCAGGCCCCGCTCCACCTGCGGCGTCGCCGACTTCGAGATACTGCTGCTGGCGAGGCTCGCGGGCTACAGGATACTCCAGCTGCCGGTGCCGCACTACCCCAGGAGGGCGGGCCGGGTCTCCTTCGAGACGGTCAGGAGCGGCTTCTTCACCTGGGTCAGACCCTCCGCAATCTGGGAGATGCTCCTGCAGCTCCTCCAGCTCAGGATGCGGATATGGAGGGGTGACGCAGGTTGAGCCCCGGAAGACCGAGGGTGCTGCTGGTCACCCCGGTCCCCCCGATGGAGACCGGGCTGGCCACCTACGCCCTCCGGGTCCTCGATGGCACCGGCGACCTCTTCGACTGGACTGTGGCCTACCCGGAAGGGGGGGACCCGGGAGGCCTACCGGAGGGCATCGCCTCCCTGCCTCTTGAAGAGGTGCCCGGGAGGGAGGACCTCCCGGGGGCCAGGCTGTTCCAGCTGGGCAACTCGGTCCACTGCTTCGAGGTGGTCAGGCTGCTCTACCGCACCGGTGGCAGCGCGCTCTTCCACGAGCTCGTGCTGCACCACATGCTCAGGCACTGCTACCTGGAGCGGGGCATGGAGGAGGAGTACATGCGGGAGCTCCGCTACTGCTACGGCCCCTCCGCGGGCAGGGTAGCCGAGGAGCTATCGAGGCCGCCCCGGTCCGACCTGGAGTACGACCGGAGGCTCAAGAGGTATCCCCTCATCGGAAGGGCAGTAGGCTCGTGCTCCTCCGCCGCCTGCCTCAACCGGGCCAGCTACCGGGCCCTGGCCCCCTGCTTCCCCGCCGACCGGCTCACCACGGTCGGCCATCCGCTCAGCCCGCTCCCGCCGACGACGGAGTTCGAGGCGCCCTTCTCGCCGGTGGTGGGGATGGTCGGCGGATGGCACCCGTCGAGGAACCTCCGCCACGCCGTGGAGGTGGTGAGGGAGCTCCGGGAGACGCTGCCGGGGGCCGGGCTTCTCGTGGCAGGTGGTGGCTGGCCGGACCCGGGTGTCGACTGGGCCGTGGTGACCGGCAGGCTTCCGGAGCCCGAGTACCAGGCCGCGATACGTGAGATGGACCTGGTGCTCGACCTGAGGCATCCCTCCTGCGGGGAGACTTCCGGCAGCCTGCTCGAGGCAATGAGGGCCGGGGTCCCGTGCGTGGTCACCGCGACCGGCTCCTTCCTTTACATCCCGTCCGGGGCGGTGATGAGGGTGTCGCCGGAGGGGCTCCCCGGATCGGCGGCAGCCGCAGCCGCCCTGCTCCTCCGGGACCGTGCCCTGGCTTCGGGACTGGGAGCCGGAGGCGCCGAACATGCCCGGCGCGAGGGCGGCAGGGAGAGGATGCGCTCCGACTGGGAGCGGCTGGTCTCCATGGCAGCGTCCGGCGCGGAAGGCGCTCCCGCACCCGGCTCGAGGCCCCGCTCCCTGGCTGCGGCCTGGCACGGCGTCCCGGCCGGGATGGGCAGGGAGCTCGGCGGCAGGGCGGTGACCTGGACCTTCGAGGGCGAGGCGCTTGTGGAAGGCCCCGCGGACGCCCGGGGCGCCCGGGTTACCATCTCCGGCAGCGGTGAGGTCAACGGCGTTCCGCTACCGGAGCGTCCGGCGGTCATATCGGTCCGGGGAGGCGAGCTCAGGCTCTCCGGCCGTGGCGCCGTCACCGCCGTCCTCTGGGAGAGGGAGGGGGGTGAGGTGCATGGCGCGTAGGCCGGGCCGAGCCCTTAACCGGGCCCTCCCCGCGGCGGCGATGCTCCTGGTGGTGCTTCCCTACCTGCCCGCGCTGCTCGGGGGCCGGGGCTCCCTGGTGGGGAGTGCCATGCCAGGCCCCTCCGTCGCGGGAGACTCCGACGCCTACGACGGCGCCTGGCACTTCTGGTGGACCGCCCTCGCCATGGACAGAGGGGTGGACCCCCGACTCTGCTACCTGGTCTACCCGCCGGAGGGCGCATCGCTCGCCTGGCAGCACGTCGGGTGGACGGACACGGTCGTCTGGTCCCTTCTGGGGGTCGGGCGCGGCTCCCCCGCCCTCTCCTACAACCTCTCCCTGGCCGCCGGCTCGGTGCTCACCGCCCTCTTCGGCTGGCTCCTGGCCAGGTCATGGGGGGCCGGCCGGGTCGGTGCCCTCTTCGTCGCCCTTGCCCTGGCCTGGCTCCCCCAGCGGACGGCCAGGGTGATGCAGCACTACCAGCTTGCCAACTGCTGGGCGCTCGTGGCCGCCCTGTGGCTTGGGAGGGTCTACATGACCCGGGGAGGGAGGATGCTCCCCGCGGCACTGCTGGCAGCGGTCCTTGCCGCGTCGCTGGAGAGCCCCTTTCACGGCCTCTCCGCCGCCGCCGGCCTGGCGGTGACGGCCCTGGCGGTCCGTCCGGGCTGGCACAGGTCGGCCTACGCGGCGGCGGCGCTGGCGGCGGGGGGAGGGCTGGCGCTGCTCCTGATGCTGACGGCCCCCGGGGAGGCCGGTACCCCCGCGATGCACTGGAGGGAGGCGGTCTACTGGTCGGCGGAGCCGCAGTCGTTCCTCCTGCCGTCCCCCTTCGGGCCGGCATGGAGCCTTGCCGGCCTCCCGGTGCGAATGTCCTGGATGCCCAACGCCTGGGAGGGGGTGGTCGGCCCCGGGCTGGTAGTCCTGGCTGCTATGGCGCTGGGAGCGTTGCGGGACAGGAGGTGGCTCCTGCCGGCCGCCGCAGCCTTCCTCGGTCTCCTCTGCCTCGGCCCGGAGCTCCGTCTGCTCGGAAGGCCTACGGGGGTCCCGCTTCCCTTCAGGCTCCTCGGCTCGCTTCCGCTGCTCGAGGGGATCAGGGCCCCGGCGCGGTTCGCCCTGCCCGCAGGCATCCTGGCCGTCCTGGCCGCCGGGCTCGCGGTGGGCCGCACCCGCTCCCGCGCGGCGAGGTCCGGGCTTCTGGCCCTCATGGTGCTGGAGCTGGGGGTCGTCTCGCTGCCCACCGTGCCCTCCGGCGTCCCGGAAGCCTGCAGGGAGCTCGGAGCTGGAAGGACCGTGACGGAGATACCCAGGGACCCTTCGGTGAGGAGGTACGCCCTCTTCCAGACCGCCTCCGGCTACCGGCGCAGCTACTGCTTCCTCGCCAGGCCTGTCCGGCCGGCACCGGAGCCGCCGGTCCCGGAGGAGAGGCCCCCGGGTACCCTGGTCTACCACAGGTGGCTCTTCGCGGGATCCGAGAGGGAGGAGCTTGACCGGGAGTGCAGGCACCTCTTCCCCGGCGCCTCCGACTCGGACACCGTCTGGGTCTCGCTCCCCCCGGGAGCAGGGGGATGAGCGGTATGAAGGCGGCCTTCGACGTGAGCGTGGTGGCGCACGCGGTCGGCGGCGTGGCCAGGTACGCGACCTCGCTTGCCGAAGCCCTGCGCGCGGTCGCCCCAGAGCGTGGAATAGACCTCAGCGTGGTGGACGTACCGGCGACGCATCCGGGGGTGCCCTCCCCCGGGGTGGCGGACACCGCCCTTCCGGACCCGGCCTTCTCCAGGGTCCCTCTGGTAAGGAGGCTGGCGGCGAGACTGGGCCGGGAGAGGGCCTCCAGGGCGAGGCGGCTGGCCGGACTGCTGGCCGGGTGCCGCGTCTTCCACGCCAGCGGCGTGCAGCCGGTGGCGCCGGAGGGCTCGGCCACCGTGGTGACCGTCTACGACCTCTCGGGGCTCCGTCACCCGGAGTGGCACACGCCGGAGACGGTGGCCTTCTCCCGGGAGCTGGCCCGGCTGGTCGAGAGCGGAGCGGCGGTAGCGGCCATATCCGGGTGGACCGCCTCACAGGTCGAGGGCATTCCCGGTGCCGACCCTTCGCGGATACGGGTGATAGGCGGCGCTGCCGACCGGCGCTTCTCCCCCGGCTCTCCGTCCCGGGAGGTCCTGGAGAGGTACGGGCTGACACCCTACGGCTACCTGCTTCACGTCGGCGGCATAGTGCCCAGGAAGAACGTGCCCTTCCTGGCGGAGGCCTACGGGAGGGCCAGGGCAAGGGGTCTGGAGCTGGACCTGGCCCTCGCCGGGGAGCGTCCATGGGGCGGGGAGAGCGTACCGGGGGGGAACGGCGTGCGTCTCCTCAGCGGCGTGCCCGACGACGACCTGCCAGAGCTGTACAGGGGCTCGGTTGCGCTTCTCATTCCCAGCGAGCACGAGGGCCTCGGGCTGCCGGCGCTGGAGGCGCTGGCCTGCGGCGCACCGGTGATCGCAAGCAACTGCACGGCCCTGACGGAGACGGTGGGCCGCTTCGGCCTGCTCCTGCCTCCCGGGGACATGGCCGGATGGGCTTCGGAGCTCCTGCTGCTCGGCTCCCCCTCCCACGCGGACATGCTTGCCGCCAGGGCGCTGCGGGCTCCCAGGCCCACCTGGGAGGACGTGGCCGGGAGGCTCTGCGACCTCTACCTGGAGCTGGCATGAGGATCCTCCATCTCGTCCACCGGGCATGGCCCTACCACGGCGGCGCTGAGCGCTACGTGCTGGAGCACGCCAGGGCCGGCGTCGCCAGGGGGCACGAATGCACCATCTGCACCACGGACGCCTGGGACATGTCGGTGATGACCGGCGCCGGCGGCAGGAGGATCGGCTCCTCGGAGGACGTCCTGGACGGCGTCAGGATACTCAGGTTCAGGGTGGCGGCGCCCCGTCCGCGCAGGCTCTACAGGGCCCTGGCCAGGCGCATGGCCAGGTGCGGGAGGGACAGGTACTTCTTCCCGAACCCGGTAGTCCCCGGCCTGCACCGTTGGCTCGGCCGGGAGAGGGGCTTCGACCTCGTCCACGCCAACGCCATGCCGCTGATGCTCTACGAGGGGTGGCGACACGCCCGAAGGTGCGGCGCGGCGCTGGCCTCCGTCCCCCACGCCAACGTCGGGGAGAAGCTCAGGCGGGTGCCCGCCCTGCGCTACTTCGAGGGCTGCCAGGAGAGGATACTCCGGGAGAGCACCGTGGCGGTGGCCCAGAGCGCCTTCGAGAGGGACCTCTTCGTGGAGAGGGGGGTGGACCCGGAGAGGGTGCTCGTCCTCGGCAGCGGGGTGGACCCGGGGGAGATGTCTCTGGGCAGCAGGGAGAGGGGGCTGCGCATGCTCGGCCTGGAGCCGCCGGTCGTCCTCTCCCTCACGGCCCACTGCAGGGACAGGGGCACGAGGGAGCTGGTCCTCGCCTCGGACGCGCTGCTCCGCGAGGGTGTCCGGCACTCGCTCGTCGTGGCCGGGCCGCTGATGCCGGACGCCCTTCCGGCCCTGGAGCCCGCTGCGCGCGGCCCCCTCGGGGAGGGCCGCATGGCCGTCACCGGCTACGTCGGGCAGAGGGACAGGCTTGATCTCCTGGCCGCCGCGGACGTGGTGGTTCTCCCGTCCAGGCTCGACTGCTTCGGGATAGTCCTGCTGGAGGCGTGGGCCATGGGCAGGCCGGTGGTCGGATGCTGGTCCGGGGCCATGCCGGACCTGGTGGAGGACGGCTCGAACGGCTTCCTGGTGCCGTGGGGTGACGAGGTGACCCTGGCGGACAGGCTGGGCATCCTCCTCCGGGAGCCGGACCTCGCCCGGACCATGGGCGGCCGGGGCAGGGCCTCCGTGCTCCCCGGACGGACCTGGGAGTCGGTCACCGGCAGGTTCTACAGGAGGATGGAGACGGCGGCCGCCGGCATGAGGGGGATGAGGGCATGACCCCCGTAACGGTCGTCACAGTGACCTGGAACGCAGCCGGCATGATGGACGAGCTCGCCTCCGGCCTCGCGCCGCTCTGCGGCACGGCCGAAGTCCTTGTCTCCGACAACGCATCGACGGACGGCACCCCGGCTCTCGTGAGGGAGGCGCTGCCCGGCGCGCGGGTGGTCGAGAACCGGGTGAACGGCGGATTCGGCTACGGCAACAACCGGGCCCTCGAGCGGGTCTCCACCCCTTACGTCCTCCTTCTCAACCCGGACGCCCGACTCGCCCCGGAGGTGCTGGAGAGGCTCCTCGAGACCCTGGCCTCCCATCCCGGGGCGGCGGCGGTGCAGCCGCTGGTGAGGCTCTCGGGCAGGCCGATGGTGACGCTGAGCGCCGGGACGGCCATGACCCGGCTCTGCCGGGGCTACGACATGGACTTCATGCACTTCCAGCCCTCGCCACTCCGGGAGGTAGCCGCCGTCCCCGGCGTCTCCGCAGCCGCCGCCCTCTTCAGGACGGAGGCGCTCCGTTCCGTCGCCGGCTTCGACGAGACCTTCTTCATGTACTTCGAGGACACCGACCTCTCCGTCAGGCTCTCCTCCTCCGGGTGGGAGCTGCTTCTCGACTCCACCGTGACAGCCCTCCACGAGCCCGGCTCGTGCAGCGACAGGGCGAGGGCCGTCCGATGGGAGCTGACCTCGTCATGCCTGCTCGCCAGGAAGATCCTTGGCGGAATGCGCACCTCCGTCCCGGCGGACTGGCTCCGGGCGGAGCTGCTCTCGGCCCTCCGGCGCTCCGGCGGTCCCGTGGAGCTGGCTCGGAGGCTGGCCGCCATCGCGTCCGCTGCCGGGAGGCGGGTGGAGCCGCAGGTGGTCCCGGGGGAGGTCCTAGCGGAGCTCTGCAGGCCGAGGCCGATGCGGATGCCGAGGCCGAGGCCCCCGGCGACCCCTCCGGAGCGGCTGGCCGGCGGTGCCGTCCGCACTGCGACAGGCTTCCTGCCCGGGCGGTCCACAGGTGAGTGGGGCTTCGGGTGCCTTGACGTCAGACCGGAAGCGGGCAGGCTTGCCCTGGGGGTCCGTTCCGCAGGGGGGCCCGGCACCACCGGCCTCTGGCGGGATGGCGGCCTTCTCGACAGGGTCTTCCTCACGGCCGGCGGGGAGGGCGTGCTCGCGGCCGATACTGCCGGCACCGACGGCAGGCTATACCTGGTCCCCGACAGGGCCGGCGACAGGGTGAAGGTGACGGATGCGACCATCGACCCGCCTTAGGAGAGCGGCAGCCGCCGCAGTCGCGGGACTGGCGCTCCCGGTGCTGGCCGGCCCCGGTCCGGTCACCGTCGCCTGGGCTCTGCTGGTGCTGGCCCACTCCCAGCTCCGCCGTGGCGGGATGCTCACCACCCTCTCCCGCGGACTGGCCCTCCTGGCGCCTGCGACCCTTGCCACCGGCACGGCGCCGGCACTCCTTGCCGCCTCCGCGGTCACCGGCGCACTGGGTGCCCCACCGGGCCTCCGGGCCTCCACTTTCCTGGCTCCGCTGCTGCTGCTCGGTATCTGGTCCGGGCCGGTCTCCGGCATCCTGCCGCTGCTGGCGGGGCTCCTGCCCGCGGCGCTGCCCCGGCTGCGGGCGCTCCGCTACCCGGCGGCCGCCGTCGGCGCCACCGTCATGCTCCTTCTCTCCGGGCTCCCGGCAGCTCCCTCCGGCCCGGCGAGGCACCTGGAGGAGAGGCTGGAGGGCGAGAGGCCGCTATGGCCCGAGACCACAGCGGTCAACCTGGCTTCGCCGTCGCTGCGCCTGGAGATGCCTGGAATGGAGGGCGTGGACGTCCGCATCATGATGACCGCCGGGGGCGTCAGGGACGACACCGAGCCGCTGGGCAGAGTAGTCTCCGGCTCCGATACCATCCCAGTACAGGCGGGTAGGGGGGCGGTGCTGGTCGTGGACGCCTCCGGGCCGGTCACCGTACTGCTCGACCGGGAGTGGAGCCCCTTCAACCACCCGGTGATATGGGTGGGGCCGGCTGACGCAGCGGAGGGGGGGGAGTGAGGCGCCCCCGCATCCCGTTCCCCGGTCCCGACCGGGGCTCCGCGCTGCTCCACCTGGCCGGGGGCGCGCTCGTGTTCCTCGTATGGAGGCTCACCGGACAGCCGTCCCCGGGCACGCTGGGCAGGCTGGTGCCCCTCGCATGGGTGCTCACCGGGCTCATGGCCGGGCGGAGGAGGGCCCGCCCGGAGACCGCCGCGCTGCTCTTCCTGCATATCGTGCTCTCTCTGCTCTGGACCGCCTCCCCGGCCGCGGCGGTGCTCGCCGCCGCCTCGGCGCTACTGGGAGTCGTGCCGGGGCTCATGCAGGCCGCGGGAGGGAGGCTCGGGCTCCTCCGCGCCGCTCTGCCGCTGGCCCCGCTGCTGCTGCTGACGGTGCCATTCAGCGGGGACGAGCCCCACTACGCCGCCATAACGGAGAGGCTGGTCGATCCGGCCTCGATGGAGTTCCTGCGCTACTCCCACCAGCCCGGAGACCCCTCCGCGGGGGTCACCCACCACCAGCCGCTCTTCCCGGCGCTCCTTGCGCCCGGCCTGCCGCTGGGCGCACCGGGGCTCAGGGCGGTGAGCCTGCTCTTCGCCGTGGCCGCGGCGGCCCTCCTGGCCTCCATTCTCCGCGGGGGGGGGGTCGACGCGCCGGGGCGAGCCGGTCTGCTGGCGCTGCTCCTGGTGCCAGGCAGCTCCATACTCGGGATGGTCTACCCGGGATGGCTGGCGCTCCTCATCCTGCTGGCCGCCGTCTCCCTGAGGGAGAGGGGCCTGCTCGGCACCGCCCTGGTCGTAGTCGCCGCCGGGCTGCTCGTGGCGGTGAAGTTCCGCTTCGCCGGCATCTCCCTTGGCCTGGGGCTCGCCCTCTACCTGAGAAGCGGAGGCAGGACCAGGCTGCTGGTGCCGCTGGTGCTCCTGGGCGGGGCCGGCCTTGTCCTGGCTGCGGACGCACTGCTCCTGGACGGCTCCTTCTTCTGGGTGCGCTACGGGAACCCGGCATTCGTGAGGACCGTCGTGTCGCACCTCTTCCTCAGGGTGCCGGACGTCGCCCTCGGACTTGTCTCGATGCTGCTGGACATCGAAGCCGGCCTCCTCTGGAAGGCGCCGTGGGTGCTGGCCGCCCTCGCCGGGCTGCCGCTGCTGCGCCGGGAGCACCCGGGACTCTTCCGCTGGCTCGGGCTACCCGCCCTGGCCTACGCCCTGACCCTCGTCGTATGGGTGCCCACCGACTGGCCCGGCATGCCCACGCCCGCCTGCAGGATGCTGTTGCCGCTGGCTCCGGTGCTGGTCGCCTCCCTCGCCGGGATGTGGGACAGGAGGGGTGTGAGAGCCCTTGTATGGGCATCCCTGGCCATCACGGCGATCCAGGCCGTCTACCCGGCGGCCAGGTTCAACAGCGCCGACGGCTCCGACGTGCTGACGGGCCTCCTGACCGGGACCGGCACGGCACTGGGCGCCATGCTCCCCTCGGCGGTAAGGCCGGACCCCGCAGCCTACCTGCTCTGGGGCATACTCGCAGCCGCCCTGGTCATCGCCCTCTCCCGCCGGGGCAGGGGAGTGGGGGCGTTGCTGCTGGCCGGCGCGCTTGCGGGAGGTACGCTTGCCGGAAGGAGCGCCCGGATGCTGGAGGCGGAGGACCTGCCTGAGAGCCATGTCTCCTTCTGCCGTCCCTACCCCGAGAAGTTCGACCCGGTGGAGCGGCGGTACTGGCTCTTCTCCAGGGAGATGATGCTCCGGCTCTCCCATCCCCTGGACGCAGTCGCGGTCCCCGTGCCTCCGGGGGAGGGGGACGTGACGGCGGAGGTCCGCTTCAGGGCGCTTCAGGAGGGCCCGGAGCCTCCGGCGCTCGTGCTTGGCTGCGGCGCCTTCTCCGACACCCTGCGGATGGCCTCGCGGGTGCTGGAGAGCCCCGGGTGGCTCGCCTACATAGTCGAGATGGAGCAGGAGGAGGTCCCCGAGAACCTGGAGGAGCTCCGGGTCCGAGTGAGCGTCCCTGCGGGACTCGCCGGGGACACCCTGCGGCTGGGGACCATGGGGGCCCCGGACGCCGGCGGGCTCCACGGAATCTACCTGGACGAAGTCGGAGCCTGGAGATGAGTGCTCTTGCAGCGATGGCGGTGTTTGAGCAGTATTGCCACTGTCCGGGAGCACGAGCAGACTGCCTGTCCGCATCCCGGCCGGGGGATGCAGGAGCGTGATATGACGAGAGAGCGGAGCGTGCAGAGCGGTCCGGGTGCGACCCTGCGGCCTTCAGCCGCCCTGCCCGGCGCCCTGGCATCCCTCGCGCTCCTGGTCCTTGCCGGGCCTTCCCTGGGCCTAGCGTCGTGGGCCCTCCTGGCGGTAGCGGCGGAGCTGCCGCGGCGCAGGCCGCGGGGTCTCGGAGACGCGGCGGAGGTCCTGCTCTGGGGGCTCCTCGCCCTGGCAGCGCTCCTGACGGGAGACCGGGCGGCCACGGGACCCCTGGTGCTGGCAGCCTGCCTCCGCTCCGTCACGGGCGGCGACCCGCTCCGGAGGCTGGCCGGGGCGGCGGCCCTGGCGCTTCCGGCCCTGGCGGGGGATGCCGGCTGGATGCTCCCGCCGGCAGCGGCAACCCTGGCGGCCTCCTTCCTGCCCGCCACCCACCTCAGGACCGCCGCCGTGGCGACGGGGCTGGCGCTCGTCCTCGCGCTCACCGGCCCTCCCGGTCCCGGGGAGGACGCCGGCTGGTACCCGACCAGGTTCATGCGCTACTACGGCCGGTTCGACTGGCACGACTCCCTGGTGCTGACCCCTGCGAGGCCCTCGGCCCGCTTCTACCTGCCCGAGATGGCCGGGGACAGCGTCGGCATGATGGTGAGCGTCCGGGACGCCGACTCCATGGTGCTCAGCCACGGCGGGGAGGACATCGTCCTCGAGGAGGGGACGACGACCGTCCGGATGCTCCTGGGCGACGAGCCGGTCGAGATGACCCTCGACGCCGTGTGGAGGCCCTTCAGAAGCCCGATGGCAACGGTGGGGCGGATATGGCGGATCTGAGCGGGGACCGGCCGCCGCTGCTCGCCGCGCCGCTCTTCCATGCGGCCGGCGGTGCCGCCTTGCTCCTGGCCTGGCGGCTCACCGGCATGCCCTATCCGGGCTCCCTGGGACTCCTCGTGCCCCTGGCCTGGATCCTCACCGGCCTCCTCTCCTGGCGGGAGAGGGTCAGCCCGTTCTCGGCGGCGCTCCTCGGCCTCTTCCTCGCCTCATCGGTGATCTGGAGGACGGACCCGGTGGTGAGCCTCCTGGCCATGGCCCTCGCGGCGGGTGGCCTTATGCCCGGGCTGCTGGCCGTCGCACGGGGGAAGCCGGGGCCGGTCCCGGCGGTCCTGCCCCTGCTTCCCCTGGCCATCCTGCTCACACCGTTCAGCGGTGACGAGCCGATACACGCCACCCTCACGGAGAGGCTTGTGGCGCCGGGGGCGGGAGAGTTCGGGAACATCTCGCACCAGATAGGAGACCCGACACCCGGGGTCACCCACCACCAGTACTACTACCCGGCCCTGATGGTGCCCGGATACCCGCTGGGAGTGCCCGGTGTGAGGGCCGTGAACGCCCTGATGGCGATGGCCGCCGGCTTCCTGTTCCTGCTACTCCTCCGGAAGGAACGGCTTGAGGAGCGGCGGCTGGCGGTCTTCCTGGCGCTGGCCGCCATACCCGGCTTCGGCATACTCGGCGTGGTCTACCCCGGGTGGGCGGCGCTGCTCGTTTTCATCGCAGGGCTGCTGCTCCGGGAGAGGAAGGGCGGCCTCGTCATACTGCTCCTGGTCAGCGTGGCGCTGGCGTCCATCAAGTTCAGGTTCCTGGGCCTCGGCGTAGGCCTCCTTCTGGTTCGCTTCCTCGAGACCGGCGGCAGGAGGAAGTGGGCCATACTCCTCGGCACCGTGGGGCTCGTCGCCGGCGTGCTCCTGCTGGACAGGTTCCTGCTGGACGGACGCTACTTCTGGATACGCTACGGCAACTCGGAGTTCCTGAGGGCGCTGGTGGCCAACGTGGTCTACAGGGGTCACGAGGTCGCCCTGGCGGTGCTCTCGTCGCTGGTGGACGCCGAGGGGGGGCTGGTCTGGAAGGCGCCGTGGGTCCTTCTCGGCCTGGCCGGCATCCCGGCGCTGGCCCGCAGGCACGGAAGGCTCTTCCTCTGGCTGCTGGTGCCCACTCTTGTCTACTGCCTGACCCTCTTCGTCTGGGTACCCACCGACTGGCACGGCATGCCCACGCCGCACGGCCGCATGCTCCTGCCGGTGGTGCCCCTGCTGGCCGCCGCCGCGGCCATGCGGTCGAGGGAGCCGGGCGGAAGGCTCCTGGTGGGCCTCTCTCTGGCTGTAACCGCCCTCTGCCTTGTCGCCCCCGGCCTCCGCTTCAACGACGCCGACGGCACCGACGTCATCGCAACCGCTCTGCTCGGACCGCTCTCCCCGGTCCACGGCGCCCTGCCGAGCATGGTCCGCCCGGAGCTGCTCCCATTCCTGGCGTGGTCGCTGGCGGCGGCCCTGGCGGTATGGCTGCTGGCGACCGGCAGGCGGGGGACCGGCGCCCTGCTGGTTGCCTCCGCCATCGTACTCGGCTCGGTCCACGCCGGGACGAGCCACGAATGGGAGGCGGAGGACCTGACCTACGATCTGAGGGAGCACTGCAGGCTCTACCCGAAGAACACGGACCCGCTCTTCCGCAAGTTCTGGCTCGGCTCCCGCGAGCTCATGCTCTACCTCTCCGAGGACATCGACAGGGTCACGCTGCCCCTGCCGCCCGGTGAGGGCGACTCCTCCACGGTCAGGCTGGAGCTGATCTCCATGTTCGTCAGGGAGATACCGGGCATCAGGGTGAGCTGCGCCACCGGTACCGACTCGCTGAGGCTCGCATCGGAGCTGATATTCCCGCCGCAGTGGCTCGAGTTCATCATGGGCAGGTTCCCCGACCTCGACAGGTCGGTGGAGAACTTCAGAATGCTGGAGCTGGAGTTCGGCTTCCCCGCCTGGCCCCCCGGGGACACCCTCGTGATAGAGCCGCTGACCGACAGCACCGGCGGCATCCAGAACCAGGGCATCTACCTCGACCGCATAGTCCTGGAGCCCTGATGCCCCGGCCGCTCCACATCCCGGAGGCTCCCTGAGTGGCCAGACGCTTCGTTGTCAGCGTGGAGCTCCTCACCGGCCTGGCGATAGGCGCGGCCACCGCCGCAGCCGCCGCCGCGCTGATGATATCCGTCCTGGTGAGAAGAGACCTTACAGCCGAGGCAGCCCACATGGCCGCCTCCACCGCCGCCCTCCTGTCGGACGCCGTGGACTCCCCGCTTGACTCGGAGACCTTCGAGGAGGCGGTCGCCCCGCTGCTGGCCGCCGGCGAGCTTCGCGGCGCAGCGCTTTTCGACGCGGAGGGCAGGCTGATAACCGGGGTCGGGACCACATCGCCTCCGGAGCCGGGTGAGGGGGGCGGAGAGGGCTGGTCCTGGAGCGGTCCCTCCGGCAGCGGGGCCGTCGTCGGCGTCCTGCCCCCGCAGCCGGCGCTGGGAGCGGTCCACGGTACTCTCCTCGGATTCCTGGCCGCCATGACCCTGGTCCTCGGTGTGCTCGCGCTCTACACGCCCAGGTACCTGGAGAGGACGGTCCTCGAGCCGCTCCGCGGGATACTGGCCGAGGCGGACCGCTTCACCCCCGGAGGAGGAGGCTCCGCCGAGGAGGCCGGCGCCTCCTTCCATCGCCTGGTGGAGATGCTCGGCGACAGGGAGCGCAGGCTGGGGGAGCTGATGACAGAGGCTGAGAGGCGGGCGGACGTCCTGGAGAAGCGCTCCACGGCCATACTGGCCGCCCTCGGCTCCGCCGTGGTGGCGCTGGACGGCTCCGGCGCCGTCACCCACTCCAACCGCCTCGCCGAGGAGCTCTTCCGGCTGGACCCGGCCCCCTGCGGCGCCCTGCTCCCCTGGGACAGGACCGAGGAGGGGAGGCAGCTCCACCGGGTGCTCATGGAGCTTGGGGAGAGCGGGGGAGAGTCATCGGAGTTCCAGACCGGCTCGCAGGGCAAGGGGGACGAGCACATCTACGCGGTGAAGACCTCCCGCTCCCCCTCCGGGGAGACTGTAGTGATGGTCACCGACGTCACCAGGATAGGCGAGCTGGAGAGGCGCCTGGCGGAGCAGGCGGCGATGGCGGACATGGGCGCGGCCGCGGCAGGCATATCCCACGAGATGGGGAACACCCTCTGCGCACTCTCCGGATTCGTCGACCTGCTGGCGAGGGGGCACGCCGACGAGAGGACGGAACGGATACTGGAGGAGGTCAGGAGGGAGGTGGAGTCGGCCAGGTCGATGATAGACGCCTTCGGGCTCCTCTCCGGGTCTCCCGAGCCGGACATGGCCGTGGTGGAGGGGGGCGAGATAGAGCTGGCATGCAGGAGGGCCTGCTCCGTGGCGGGGGAGAGGTGCTCCTTCGAGACGGGGGGCGGGCCCTTCCGGGTGGCGGCCGACCCGAGGCTCCTCGAGAGCTGCGTCAGGAACCTGGTCAGGAACGCGGTGGAGGCCTCGCCGGACTGCACGGTCGAGGTGACGCTCCGTTCGGGGCCGGACGGCGTGAGGATAGAGGTCAGCGACAACGGTCCGGGTCTCTCCATGGACCCTGAGGAGGTCTTCAGGCCCTTCAGGTCCACCAAGGTCCCGGGCAAGGGCAACATGGGCCTGGGACTGCCGGTGAGCCGCAGGATAGTCAGGGCCATGGGTGGCGACCTGGTGCTGGCCTCTTCCGGCCCGGACGGAGTCCGATTCATCATATGGCTCCCTCTTCCCGGGGAGGTGCACGGTAATGGCTGACAGGATACTGCTGGTAGAGGACAAGCGGGGCATGCGGAACATGCTCACGACGGCCCTGGAGGAGGACGGCTGGGAAGTGGTCCCCGCAAGCTCCGGCAGGGAGGCCGTCGAGAGGCTGGACGAGGGCGGCCTGGAAATGGTCCTCAGCGACGTCTGCCTACCGGGCGGGCCGGACGGCCTCGAGGTCCTCCGCCGCGCCATGCAGCCGGGGCTCAGGGTACCGGTCGTCCTCATGACCGCCTTCGGCACCGTCGACATGGCGGTGGAGGCCATGAAGGCCGGAGCGAGGGACTTCGTCACAAAGCCCTTCGACCTGGACGAGCTGCTCGCCCTGCTCCGCAGGTACTCCGGCTCCAGGGGCTCAGGGCTCGTGGGCTCCTCCCCACGTCTGCGGAGCAGCATCGAGAGGGCCCGGAAGGGCTCCCGGACCGGCCTGAACATCCTTCTCCTCGGGGAGAGCGGCACCGGCAAGGAGCTTATGGCCAGGATGATACACGACGAGAGCGACGTCTCCGACGGACCGTTCATCCCGGTCAACTGCGCAGCCATACCTTCCGAGCTGGTGGAGAGCGAGCTCTTCGGGGCGGAGAAGGGCGCCTACACAGGGGCCGACCGCACGAGGGCGGGCAGGTTCGAGCTGGCGCGGGGGGGCACCATCTTCCTCGACGAGGTGGCCGACCTGACACCGCCGCTGCAGGGAAAGCTGCTCCGCGTCCTGCAGGAGAGGGAGTTCAGCAGGGTGGGTGGGACGGAGCTCATAAGGACCGACGCCCGGGTCATCTCCGCCAGCAACCGGGACCTGGAGAGGGAGACCGGGGAGGGCAGGCTGAGGAAGGACCTCTACTTCAGGATAGGGGAGTTCCCCATCCAGCTGCCCCCGCTCCGGGAGAGGCTGGAGGACGTCCCCGAGCTGACCCGGCACTTCCTGGACTGCTCCGGCTTCGCCGGCACAACTGTCGCGGACGGTGCCATGAGGAAGCTCACCGGTTACTCGTGGCCCGGCAACGTCCGGGAGCTGCGGAGCATCGTCCTACGCGCAGCTGCGCTGTCCGAGGAGGGGGAGATCACCGAGGACCTCATTGAGACCGGTGACGCAGCCCCCCGCGAGGAGGGCCTGCTTGAGGAGTCGGCCAGGGCCGCCAGGATGCGTGAGGCGGAGCTCATAAGGAGGGCACTCCGCGAGACGGGCGGCAACAGGAAGCGGGCCGCCGAGATGCTCCAGGTCAGCTACCGCACGCTCATGTCCAGGCTCAAGGAGCTGGATATAGACTAACCGCCCAAAGCGGAACAGTCTCCTGCGATCATCCATGCGATACCATTCAGGACGGCACACCGGACTGGTAGAGCAGACAGGTGCTCGTTTGAACCTGGTACATTGGCTGAAGGGGCTGAAGTATCTGAGTCTATGCTAGCTATTCAGGAGTACTCAAGGACTGGCACACATCACCAGCCTGGTTTCGCACTCCCCGTATTCGACTGGCAGGAGGAGCTACCGCTGCCCGGCGAAGGCTCCGAACACTCCGTAACTGGCTATTCCACCTCGATCTGATACAGGCTTGCCGTGTACGGTGGCATCTCATAGAAGCTGATGGCAAGGAACTCCTGATGCCCCGTGAACTGGCTTCCTTCGTAACCTGCCTCCAGATGGACATTGTAGTCATATGCGCTCAGATACGGGAAGAAGATGTAGTAGTCGTCCGTACCGCTGTCCAGGTAGTCTGCGGTGTCGTTGACCGCAAGTAACAGCACATCCTCGGTGGACTCTGACATCAGGGCGATGAAGTTCAGTTCGGCGTTGTACTCGTCAAGCTGGAAACTCGTACCGGTCCACTCAGCATTGCGTGCTTCCCCGGTGTCCATGATCTCCCAGTCGTCGTCGATCAGTGCGGAGAAGAAGTCGGGACCGCCGGTTCCTCCTGTAAGGATATCTACAACGCCGTACACCCTTGGTCCCGGACCATGCAATTGCGAATTCGTTGACTGACCGGCTGCCACGGCGTACAATCGTATCGGAGCCTGCCGGGAGGTGCCAACATGAGGCTGGTCGGTGCAGTTCTCCTCATCAGCGTGATGGCAGCCCTCGCGGCCACCCTTCACGTACCCGAGGACTACCCCCAGATATGGCAGGCAATCGGGAAGGCCGCTGACGGCGACACCGTGCTTGTCGGTCCCGGCGCGTACGACGGCGGTTTCAGCTTCGTTGGCAAGAACCTCGTCGTAATCAGCTCGCATGGACCCGCTGCAACTAGGATCAACACTTTCTACGAGAACACCGGCGTCTACATCACCAGCGGTCAGGACAGCACCGCTGTGCTCGAGGGATTCACCATCTGCTACTACAACGATTCCCCGGAAGTGGACGAGCCTTGCGAATGGGTGTACGGCGGAGGAGTGCAGATAGTCGATTCATCTCCCGTCATCAGGGGCAACGTGATAGATGGGCTGGTTGCCAGCTATGGCGGCGGCATATACATCAGGAACGGCGAGCCCAGGATAGAGGGCAACACAATCAACGCTTGCCGTGCGGGTGAATTCGGTGATGCGATGTACGTAAAGGATTGCCCATCTACAGTGCATATAGTTGACAATCTGATATGCAACACCCCCAACAGCCTTCCCTCCGGAATCGTCTACATCGATGACGTACATAGGGCTTGGATCACCGGCAATGTGATCAGGGACAACGAAGAAGCAACAGGGCTGAGGGTCCATGCTGACAGCGCATGGGTTTGTGGTAATGTCTTCACGGGCAATGCTGCGGGACCTGATAGAAACATTAAGATATCATGTAATTATATTCTGTTTTGCGGGAATATAGTATATAATAACAGCGCCAGAAATAGCGCAGGACTGTACACGAGTAGTCATACATCATATATTGTCAATAATATTATTGTCAACAACAATGCCAGCAATGCCTGTGGGGGACTCACCGTTGGCTCATCTGCCGATACAACATATGTTGTTAGCTCCATAATCAGATCAAATATAGACTTGTCAAACAGTTTCGGACCCGACATCACTTGCTTTGGATCGTACCTTGAGATTCAGTACAGCAACATCTCCTACGGTCAGGATTCCATCTGGCTCG
>CAYREX010000022.1:0-33493 GCA_964423505.1 uncultured bacterium
GGGAGAGGGGGGAGCTGCGTTGATGGGCGGGGCGGGGGTGGATATGTTCCTGCGTACCATTCGTGACCATCGCCCGGCGGGTATCTCCGCGACAGCGGGACGGCAGCGAACCGAAGGGAGAGGGAGAGAGATGCACAACTCCAGGTCGAACGTACCGGCGCCGCGCAACGAGCCGGTGCTCAGCTACGCTCCCGGGACCACCGAGCGCGCGGAGCTGGAGAGGGAGCTCTCGCGGCTCCTCGGCGAGGTGGAGGAGATCCCCCTCATCATCGGCGGACGCGAGGTGGAGACTGGCAACGTCGCCGAGGTCGTCTGCCCGCACGACCACGGTCATGTCCTCGCCAGGTACCACCAGGCCGGGCCGGAGCATGTCGCAATGGCCGCCGAGGCGGCCGGCGAGGCCTGGCGCGCCTGGTCGGAGCTGGAGGCGGACCACCGCTTCGGCATCTTCCTCAGGGCGGCGGAGCTGCTGGCCGGCAAGTACCGTCACACCGTGAACGCCGCCTGCATGCTCAACAACTCGAAGACGGCCTTCCAGGCCGAGATAGACAGCTCATGCGAGCTCGTCGACTTCCTCCGCTTCAACCCCTGCTACGCCCAGCGGATATACGCCGACCAGCCGGGCAGCGCCCCCGGCACGTGGAACAGGGTGGAGTACAGGCCGCTGGAGGGCTTCATCTTCGCGGTGACCCCTTTCAACTTCGTCTCCATTGCAGGCAACCTGCCCTCGTCCCCGGCCATGATGGGCAACACGGTCCTCTGGAAGCCCGCCTCCAGCGTAGTCTTCTCCAACTACATCATAATGCGCATCTTCATGGAGGCCGGCGTGCCCGAAGGCGTAATCAACTTCCTGCCCGGCAGGGGCTCCAGCATAGGAGACCCCATCGTCGACAGGCCGGAGCTGGCCGGCATTCACTTCACCGGCAGCACCGGGACCCTCCACCACATGTGGCGCAGGGTCGCGGACAACCTTCCGTCCTACCGCGGGTTCCCGAGGATAGTCGGGGAGACCGGCGGCAAGGACTTCGTCTTCGTCCACTCGTCCGCCGTCCCCGGCCAGGTTGTGACCGCCCTCGTAAGGGGCGCCTGGGAGTACCAGGGACAGAAGTGCTCCGCCGCCAGCCGGGCGTACATCCCGGAGTCGATGTGGGACGAGGTCAGGGACGGCCTGGTCGCCGAGACGGAGAGCCTTCGGATGGGGCCGCCGACCGACTTCGGCTGCTTCCTCAACGCCGTCATCGACAGGGCAGCTTTCGACAGCATAACCGGTTACGTGAGGCTTGCCGCGGAGGACCCGGATGCAGAGATCCTCACCGGAGGAGGCTGGGACGACTCCGTGGGCTACTTCGTGGAGCCCACGATAGTGAGGGTAACCGACCCGCATCACCGGCTGATGTCCGAGGAGATATTCGGACCGGTCCTGACCGTCTACGTCTACCCGGACGACCGCTACGAGGAGACGCTGGAGGTCTGCGACCGGACCTCGCCCTACGGGCTGACCGGGGCCATCTTCGCCACCGACCGCTACGCGGCGGTGCTGGCTGACCGGAAGCTCAGGCACGCTGCCGGGAACTTCTACCTGAACGACAAGCCGACGGGGGCCGTAGTGGGCCAGCAGCCCTTCGGCGGCGCCAGGGCTTCCGGCACCAACGACAAGGCGGGCAGCATGCTCAACCTGCTCCGCTGGGTCAGCCCCAGGTCGGTGAAGGAGACCCTCCTTCCACCGGAGGACTGGCGATACCCGTTCATGGGAAGCGAGGAGGAATAGGCATGGCAGGTGCTGAGAAGGTACTGGAGAAGCTCGGTATAGGCGAGGTCAGCCAGGGGGCCTGCTGGGGCGAGGGAGGCTGGGTCGAGCCGGCGTCGGGCAGGATGCTCGAGTCGGTGAACCCGGCTGACGGCAGCGTCCTTGGCAGAGTGGTCCAGGCGGACGCAGGGGCAGCCGGGGAGGTGCTGAGGAAGGCCCACGAGGGCTTCCTGGAGTGGCGGATGCGCCCCGCCCCGCTGAGAGGCCAGATGGTCCGGGACCTGGGCGACGCCCTGCGCGAGCTGAAGGAGCCGCTGGGAGAGCTGGTCACCCTGGAGATGGGGAAGATACGCCAGGAGGGCCTCGGCGAGGTCCAGGAGATGATTGACATCTGCGACCTGGCCGTGGGCATGTCCCGCCAGCTCTACGGCAAGAGCATGCACTCCGAGAGGCCGAAGCACAGGATGTACGAGCACTGGCACCCGCTGGGCATCGTAGGGGTCATATCCGCCTTCAACTTCCCGGTGGCCGTCTGGTCGTGGAACGCCGCCATCGCGGCGGTCTGCGGCGACTCGACCGTCTGGAAGCCCTCCTCCTCCACGCCTCTCACCGCGGTTGCCGTGCAGAAGATCTGCAACCGGATAATGGCGGACCACGGCGTGAGCGGCGTCTTCAGCCTGCTCGCCGGTCCCGGCAGCGTCGTGGGCAACATGCTCACCGACGACCCCCGGGTGCCGCTGGTCTCCTTCACCGGCTCCACCGCGATGGGCAAGGTGGTATCGGAGAGGGTGGCCGCCAGGCTCGGCAGGACGATACTCGAGCTGGGCGGCAACAACGCCATCGTAGCCACTGCCAACGCCGACCCGGAGATGCTGGTTCCCGCGGTCCTCTTCGGGGCGGTGGGCACCGCCGGACAGCGATGCACGTCCACCCGAAGGCTCATCGTGCACGGGGACATCGCCGGCAGGGTGGTCGATATGCTCCGCTCGACGTACTCCCAACTGCGCATCGGCGATCCGATGGACCCGGATACCCTGGTCGGCCCTCTTGTGAACGAGGGCGCCGTCGAGGCCATGATGAGGGCCCTGGAGAGGGCACGGGAGCAGGGGGGCGAGCTGGTGGTCGGCGGCGAGAGGCTGCCGGACCTCGGCCCCCGCTACGTGACTCCGGCTGTGGTCCGGATGAGGGAGCAGACCGCCATCGTCATGGAGGAGACCTTCGCCCCGATACTGTACGTGCTTGAGTACGACGACATCGAAGAGGCCGTCGCCCTGCACAACGCGGTGCCGCAGGGACTCTCCAGCTCCATCTTCACCACCGACCTGAGGGAGGCGGAGACCTTCCTCTCCCACGCGGGCTCCGATTGCGGAATAGCCAACGTGAACATAGGCACCTCGGGCGCGGAGATCGGCGGCGCCTTCGGGGGGGAGAAGGAGACCGGCGGCGGACGAGAGGCGGGGAGCGACTCCTGGAAGGCCTACATGAGGAGGCAGACCAGCACTATCAACTGGAGCAGGGAGCTCCCGCTGGCCCAGGGCATAGAGTTCGAGCTCTAGAGCCACGCCGGGCGTTCCTTGTTTGATTTGGTAAGTCACCCGGGGCGGCAAATAGTGCGTTAATATGGCTATGTGTGCTCGATGGAGCGCGCGACGTGCTCCACCTCGGCGGACACCTGCCTGCGGACAGCCGCGCGGACCGGGGGAAGACGGAGGAGGAGGCGGCCGGCCCGGGTCCTGGCGCCTATCTCCAGGGATATCCTCGTACGCTCCCCGCCGGCCGGCACGAGCGAGAATCGCCCCTCGATGCGGAGGCGGCCCAGCGGTCTGAGCAGGCTGAAGCCGAATCCGCCGGGGCCGGCGGAGGTGAGCTCGAAGAGCTGCTCCAGCCGGAGGAAGAGGAAGCGCTCCACCGTCCGGAATCTGGAGCCGACCTCTCCAAAGCTCCCGGAGACCATCTCGAAGCCCTCGTGGCTCTCGAAACGGTAGCGCTCCGGGTGCTCCTCCAGCTCCAGGAACCAGCCGGCCGCATCGCCGGGCCCGGCGTTCGTCACCGCCGAGGCCGATACAACAGCCTCTGTCCCCTTACGGGCATCCGGCATGCTCATCGCCCTCCCTCCACAGGTGATCATGACCTCCGGGCACTAGTATACTCGGGCCTGGCAGGCGACGCGGCTCCCGGCGGAGCCATGCACCGGAGAGGCGGTGGGACTTGTCCCCGAGCGGCGAAGCGAGACCCGCGGGCTGCGGGAGGACCGGGGGCCGCCGGCAGGAGAGCGGCCGCCCCGTAGGGAATGGCTTCCGGAGCG
This sequence comes from uncultured bacterium, assembly GCA_964423505.1. Classification (GTDB taxonomy): domain Bacteria; phylum Fermentibacterota; class Fermentibacteria; order Fermentibacterales; family JCC-6; genus CAYREX01. Next base: position 4,053 of record CAYREX010000022.1, read on the forward strand.
TCCTCGTCATCTGGAACGCCGTGGCCGGGCTCGATACGCAGGAGAGGGACAGGGCCGCGCTGGAGAGGTTCCTGGAGGAGAGGGACGTCCGATGGGAGTCCGTCGACTGGGATCCGTCGGTGGGCATGAAGGACTCTATCGCCGGCGCAGACAGGAAGGGTGTCGACGTAATAGTTGCCGCCGGCGGCGACGGCACGGCATCGGCGGTCGCAGACTGCATGGTCAGGTGCGAGTGCAGTCTGCCCATGGCCCTGATGCCTACCGGCTCATCCAACATGCTTGCCAGCGGGCTGGGGTATCCGGCAGCACCGGAGGACGCGCTGGAGGCAGCCTGGGGCGGGCGGGTTGAGCGGATGGACGTCGGCTACGTAGCCGAGCTGGACCGCACCTTCCTGATGAGCATCTCCATCGGCATGCACGCCGATATAGTCAGGAGGACATCCCGGGAGGCCAAGAGAAAGCTGGGCTGCCTGGCCTACGCACTGACCGGCGTCGGGACCCTCCTCCGCACCGGCCTCATGCCCGTCAGCGTAATGCTCGGGTCACGGCGCTACAGGTTCAGGACGGACAACCTGCTAGTCCTGAACACCGCCGACTTCCTGCCGGCGGAGGAGTCTCTGTCTGATCCCATAGAGCCGGACGACGGGATGCTCGACCTGGTGGTGATGAGAACCGGCTCGCTCCTCGATGTCTTCGGGCTTCTGCTCCATGCGCTCGTGGGGAAGCGGTACAGGCCCTACAGGACGGAGCACCGCAAGGTATGCGACATCACCGTGAGGACCAGGCGCCCCATGGCGGTCCAGCTTGACGGCGAGAGCGTGGGCGAGACCCCCGTCACCGTGGAGGTCATGCCGGGGGCGCTGCCGATAGTGGTACCCGAGGGCGACTGACAGCGGAACGCTCACCCCATGGATATGAGCGCCGCCGCTATCCCCAGGATGAGACCTGCGAGCACCTGCGGGTAGCTGTGGCCGAGAAGGGTCTTCAGAGTCTGCGGCCTGAAGCCCTCGTCCAGCACGTGCCCGAGCCTCAGGATGAGCTCGTTGAGCACGTGGGCCTGCTTCCCCGCCGACCTGCGTACGCCGGTGGCGTCGTACATGACCACCAGGGCGAAGACAGCAGCCACGGCGAAGATGGGGCTTCCGAATCCCTGTGTGAGCCCCACCCCGGTGGCCAGTGCGCTGACAAGCGCGGAGTGGGAGGAGGGCATTCCGCCGGAGCCGAAGAGTCGCTCCAGGCTGAATCTCCTGTCCAGTAGCAGCGTGAAGACCGCCTTGAGGAGCTGCGCGGCGGCGTCCGCCGCGATGGCGGTCAGCAGTATGCGGTTGGAGAAGAGGCCGCTCATCCGGCAGCGGTCGCCACGTGACGCGGCGGGAGCGGCCCCGCACGGGGCATCGGGTAGAGGGCCCCGGTCACCACGGGTGTCCCTTCAGAGCCCCCCAGGTGGACTCCGTCAGCCCGGAGGGATAGCCGTCGAATGTGCACGCGGCCCAGCCGGTGAAGGCGGGTGCCTGCAACTGGGAGAGCACCGTCCCGCTATCGTCGAACCTGTATATCATGCCGCAGGAGGACTCCAGCGCCTCTGCGCTCCAGAAGTGCTCCCCGTCGTGCCAGAGCCCCCGGCAGGCCTCCCCCGGGGGGGAGAACGCCGCGGATTCCACCTCCGTCAGCTCCGGCCACTCGCTGGTGTTCCAGCAGCGGACGGTGTCGTCATCGCACAGGGTCCAGAGCCGGGCGCCCTGGCAGCATGAGCCCATCACGTCGTGGTCGAAGTCGGCAGACGAGTCCTTCGTGCCGTCGGGGAGGTACCGGTTCAGGTCCCACTCCGTCACGTAGAGGTACGAGCCGTCGAAGGCCAGGTCGTAGAAGTAGTAGAGCGACCAGTCATCTATGACCGTCTCCAGCTCCCATGTCTCCAGGTCCACCCTGAAAGACCTGGGGGCGAAGGCGTCCACCACGTGGACCTCTTCTCCGACGACCTCGACGTCGCAGAGCCTGTAGAACTCGTACTGATGCCAGTCCAGTACGTTGCCCTGCATGTCCATGACGTAAATGCGCGAGTCCCATGTCTGGTGGCAGGTGAGGACGATGACCTCGTCGCCGGAGGAGTGCCCGGCCGCAAGGAGCGTCAGGAGCAGGATGATAGAAGCCTGTGGGAAGCTCCCGTATCTCATGTAAACATCCTCTCAGCATGTAATAATACCTTCGCCGGCGGCCCGGGTCAAACCGGCCGCCTGCCATGCTGCGGAGCATGCAAACATCCCAGAGCCCCGGGAACCCCCGTCAACCGGGCGCCGGTCCGCCGGAGCTCTGGTAGACAGAAGTGGCCGCATGCTCTATACTCGCAGCTGGCTCCGTCCCAGGCGGTTCGGGAGGCGTAGAATGATACCCGTATGCAGGCCGTCCATAGGCGATAGAGAGCTGGCTGCCGTGGGTCGTGTCTTCGACTCCGGATGGCTCGGCATGGGCTCGGAGGTCGAGCGTCTGGAGCGGCGCATCGGGGAGGTCGTCGGCCGGGACCACGTCGTATGCGTCAGCAACGGAACGGGCGCCCTCTTCATCGCCCTGGACGCGCTCGGCCTGGGTCCTGGAGACGAGGTCGTGCTCCCTTCCATGACCTACGTGGCCAGCGCACAGGCCGTCACGGCCACCGGTGCACGGCCGGTCTTCTGCGATGTCCTGCCCGATACCCTCAATCTGGACCCCGCCGACGTAGAGCGGCGGGTCACCCCCCGCACAAGGGCGGTAATGCCCGTCCACTACAGGGGCCTGCCCTGCGACATGGACGCCATCCTCGACATCGCCGAGCGGCACGGGCTGAGGGTGGTCGAGGACGCGGCCCACGCCTTTGGCTCCGCCCCCGGCGGCCGTGCCGTGGGCTCGTTCGGGGACGTAACCTGCTTCAGCTTCGACCCGATAAAGGTGGTGACCTGCGGAGAGGGCGGCGCTGCGGTGACCGGTGACCCGGAGCTGGCCGACCTGATGCAGAGGAAGCGCATCCTGGGGATAGACCGTGACACGCTCACCAGGTACAGGAACGAGCGGAGCTGGATGTACGACGTCCAGGTACCCGGATACAGACTGCACATGAGCAACATCAGCGCCGCCGTCGGACTGGTCCAGCTGGACCGGATGGAGGAGCTGGTCGGAGCCAGGAGGAGGGTGGCGGAGCGTTACGACGTGGAGCTCTCCGCATGCCGGCACATAGAGACGGTACGCACCGACTGGTCCGAGCTGAGCCCCTTCATGTACGTCGTCCGGGTGCCCCGGGGCCGCGACCGACTCATCCGGTTCCTGAGGGAGCGGGGCATCGGCTCCGGCCTCCACTACATCCCGGTACACACCTTCACCATGTACAGGGAGGGCGCCCCCGTCCTGCCGGTGACCGAGAGGCTCTACGGCGAGCTCCTCACCCTCCCCCTCTACCCGGACATGACCGAGGGAGATGCAGCTCGGGTCGTCGAGGGTCTGCTGGAATGGGACGGAGGGCCGGCCTGACCCTCGGCGGAACGGGGAGGTAGCCCTTGCTCTTCAACGCCCCGGTCTTCTGGGTCTTCCTGCCCGTTTGCTTCCTGCTCTACTGGGAGCTGGACCGGCGCGCCGGGCTTCGTCTCCAGAACCTCTTCCTCCTGGTGGCCAGCTACGTGTTCTACGGCTGGTGGGACTGGCGCTTCCTCGTGCTGATATTCGCCAGCTCGCTGACCGACTACCTGGTCGGGAGGGGGCTGGCCCGGACCCGAGAGGCCACCGGCCGGAGGGTCCTGCTGCTGGCAAGCCTCATCGTGAACCTGGGCCTCCTCGGCTTCTTCAAGTACTGGGGCTTCTTCGTGGAGTCCACGGCGAGGCTTCTCACGGCCGCGGGGATGCAGCCGCACCTGCCGGTCCTCCGCATCATCCTCCCGGTGGGCATCAGCTTCTACACCTTCCAGACCCTCAGCTACACCATAGACGTCTACCGGGGCAAGGCTGAGCCGACGAAGGACGTGCTTGCCTTCTTCGCGTTCGTCAGCTTCTTCCCCCAGCTTGTCGCAGGTCCGGTGGAGAGAGCAAGACGCTTCCTGCCGCAGTTCCTCAGGAGGCGGCAGTTCGACCCGGTGAAGGCCACCGACGGCATGAGGCAGATACTCTGGGGGCTGCTCAAGAAGATGGTCGTGGCCGACAACGTGGGCCTGGTGGTGGACAGGGTATTCGCCAGCCCGGAAGGCCTCGACTGGCTCACTCTGCTCATCGGGGGCGTGTTCTTCTCCGTGCAGATATACTGCGACTTCTCCGGCTACACCGACATCGCCATAGGCACGGCCAGGCTCTTCGGCTTCGACCTGATGCGGAACTTCGCCTACCCCTACTTCTCACGCAACCTCACGGAGTTCTGGACCAGGTGGAACATCTCCATCTCCTCCTGGTTCAGGGACTATGTCTACATCCCGCTGGGCGGCAGCAGGGTGCCGAGATGGCGGTGGGGGCTGAACATGGTTGTCACGTTCACAGTCTCCGGCCTCTGGCATGGCGCCGCGTGGACCTTCGTGGTATGGGGGCTGGCGCACGGCCTGCTGGCCACCTTCACCTCGCTGACGGGCCACAACACCAAGTATCCGCACGTGGTCGCGAGGGGCAGGCTGCTGCCCTCGGCCGGGGAGGCGGCCTGCATGCTGATGACGCTGGTGCCCGTTTTCGCCACCGCGGTCGTCTTCAGGGCGCAGAGCATAGGCGGGGCCTGGGGTCTGCTCCGGGACATCGCGACCCTCAGGGGCGGGCTCAACCCGGGCCTCACATACTACGGAGAGGGCCTGGTCCTGACGGCCGGGCTCTTTATCGTGGAGTGGCTGCAGAGGGAGAGGCCCCACGGCCTCGCCATAGGCTTCATGCCCAGGAGCCTCCGCTGGGCCGTGTACTACGTCTGCATCGCGGTGCTGGCCATCTTCGGGAACTTCGGCCAGCACGAGTTCATCTACTTCCAGTTCTGACGGGAGGAGTGGATGAGGACTCGCGCGATAGACAGATGGGCGGCGAAGGTCCTTCTCCTGGCCGCTACATCTGCGGTGATGCTGGAGCTGCTCTTCCGCTTCGTCGTCCCAGCGTCCGACCCCCCGGCCTCTGTGCAGCTCCGGGGCGAGGGGATAATGGTGTTCGACACTGCCTGGGCCAGGTCCGGCCATACCACCGTGGGCAGGCTCCCGACCGAGACCTACCACTGGGCCATCAACGACCACGGTTGGAACAGCGCCCAGGAGTACCTGCCCCCCTCGGAGAGGGCAAGGCCGCTGATAGCCGTCATAGGCGACTCCCACGTCGAGAACCTGAAGAGCGACGTGGAGATGAGCATAGCGGCCCAGATGCAGCAGATGCTGGACGACTCGGTGCTTGTCTACTCGTTCGGCAAGGCCGACCAGTCGCTGCTGCAGGATCTCGTGGTCATGCGCTACGCGGACAGCCTCTTCTCGCCGGACGCATTCGTGCTCGTGGTCGGCGGCGACGCCGTCCGGAGGAGCCTGGTCCCCGGCCCCATGGTCACCTACAACTACCTGGTGCCGGTGGGGGACAGCCTTGCATTGGCACCTCCCGCGCCCAGGGTCGCCTCCCCGATGGCCCGGACGCTTCTGGGGAGCGCCCTCCTCCGCTACCTCAGGTTCAACGCAATGATGGACCTCTTCCCCCTCTACCGGAACGTGACACGGCCGGTGAGGCTGACCGGCGGGTTGTCTGCGGACGAGGTTGACTCGCTCCTCCCGGGCGTTCGCGACCACATCCTGCAGAGCATGTCGGACCTCGCAGGTGAGCGGAGCGTCCTCATTACCCTGAACTTCTTCGTTACCAGGTACGGCATATACGGCGGTCGCTACCGGTGGCTCGCCTCCGGTATCTCGGAGCCGAAGGACTCGGAGCTGCTTCTGCAGGCTTCGGGGGTCTTCCGGGGGGTACGCTGCGTCGACTCCGAGGAAGCGTTCAGGATCGCGCACGAGCGGACCGGCCGCCGCTTCGAGTCGGCGGACGGAAAGCACCTGAGCGAGGAGGGCAACAGGGTAATGGCTGAGCTAATACTGAGGGAGCTCTACGAGAGCGGGACGCTCTCCGAGCTGGGGGTCAGCGGTCAGGTCTACGCTGAATGAGCAGCACCTCCAGCGCCGGCCCGAACATCTCCCGCTCCACCAGCTCAGAACCGACGACCATCGAAGCCATCGACGGCCCTCCCCACCAGTCGTTCAGAACCCAGACCCTTCCGTGCCGGGTCAGCATGCTGTCGACCACGGCCTTCCTGTCCGGGGGATCCGCCGCCCTCTCGCTGTAGGGGTCGCTCCCCCGCAGCGCCAGCACATCGACGTCGGGGTCCCCGTAGTAGTCCCAGATGAGGCCTCCGGAGAGCGAGCCCATCACAACGATGCCGTCCCCCTCCTCCCGGCCCAGGAGGACGTACTCGACAGCCCCTCTCCAGTCGCTGCGGTGGTAGGGGAACGACCGCACGCGGTAGTAGGGCATGAGCAGCACGACCGCTGCCAGCACCCATGCAAGGGAGAGCCTGGGCAGCCTCCTGGCCATCTCGGCGACCGCGAAGGCGAGCGGCACCCACATGATGGAGAGGTGCCTCGCAGTGGGGCTCTCCCGGAGGAACAGCAGCACCGGGGCCACCAGCAGGCAGACCAGCCACCAGCGAAGGCGGGGCTCCATCCTGGCCCTGACCAGGAAGACGACCAGCAGCGCCAGGGTCCCGGCGCCGAAGAGCACCCAGATGAGCCACTGGACGAAGCCGGAGGAGGGAAGCAGTCCGAGCTCCGTCGCAATCCCTCCGGGCACCAGGCGCGCGATGACGGTGGGCAGCTCGAAACGCAGGCGCCAGAGCAGTGTCTCCAGTCCAGAGCCGCCGGCCATGGCTATCCTGTTCATACGGAAGCCGGCCTGTCCCATCGAGACGGCGAGGAACGGGGCGTAGAGGATGGCGAGGATACCACCTAGCGTGAGGGGGAAGGCAATCCTCCTCCTGCGCTCCCCGGGCGTGGCCAGCCAGAGTCCGAAACCGGCCGCGACGTACAGCGCGAACAGGTGGTTCACCAGCATCCCCAGCAGGCCAACCGGCACCAGGGCGATGGAGGCGCCCCTGCTCCCCCTCCAGGCACGGTCCGACAGCTCCAGGAAGGTGAACCCCAGGAAGGCCGTGATGCCGTACAGCCAGGCCTCCTGCCCCAGAGAGACCGCGTAGGGGGCCACGGCCCAGAGAGCGCCGGCGGTCAGGGCGCCCCGAAGCCGCCCCGTCCTTCTGCGGACAAGGGACATCAGCGGCCAGGCAGCCAGGGCGGAGCAGATGGCCGGCACGAGCCTGAGCGCGAACTCGCCGGTACCGAAGAGCATGGTGGAGAGCCGGGTGAAGACGAATGCCAGGGGGGGGTGGGGAGACCCGCGCATGGACATCGAGACCAGCTCCGGAAGAGACCGGTCCATGAGACCCGCCAGGTACGCCTCGTCCACCCAGAGGCTCTTCGAGCCCAGCGTCACGAGCCGCAGTATGAAGGCAACTGCGACGATGAAGCCCATGGCCGGTCTCGGGTCGGTCCTGCCCTGCTCAGCCGCCCGCACGGCGCTTCCTCTTCCGGCGTAGCTTCCGCCTGTAGGCGAGCATGTCCCTCACCGTGTCCATAATGACCGACCGCTTCGCCCCCATCGCCTCGCCATGGAGCCTCTCCCTGTGGCTCACCGGAACCTCGATGAAGGAGAGCCCAAGCTCACGCATCTTCAGGAGCACCTCTCCGTCGAGGAAGGAGCTGTCGCTCTCTATCGTGATCCTGTCGAGCGCCTCCCTGGGGAAGAGCTTCATGGAGCAGTTCACGTCCCGCACCCTCAGCCCGAACATCATGCGCAGCAGGAACCCGTAGACCTTGTTCTGCAGGTCCCGCCTGAACCCCTCCGCCCGGTTCAGCCGGTAGCCGATGACGCAGAAGCCCTCGCGCCACTCACGGTAGAGCGACTCGAACTCCATGAAGTCGTACTGGTTGTCGCCGTCCGTGTAGGTGACGAGAGGGAAGCTCCTGGCCTCCCTGAATCCGCTCTTCAGGGCGCCGCCGTAGCCCCGGTTGGTCTCGTGGTGGACCACCCTGACCGTTGGGTGACGGGCGGCCAGGGCGTCGGCGACCTCGCCGGTCCGGTCCGGGGAGCCGTCCTCGACTACTACTACCTCGTGGTCGAGGTCCAGCTTCCGGAAGACGGCAAGAGTGGTCTCAACCGTGCCGGTGATGTTGCCCTCGTCGTTGTACGCGGGGCAGAAGAAGGAGACACCCGGACTCACGCGGCCCTCCCGCGGTTGGTTGGCGTGACCCGGGAGTATAAGGAGCCCCGGCGCATCCCGGCAACGACCGGGCTAGCCGACCGGGGTGGCGAAGACGGTGATGCCGAGCAGCGCCGCCGCCAGAGCCGCGAGCCCAGCCTTCCTCGCGGCCCCCCTGGCGACCGTGAGAGCGGAGAGGCACTGGACCATGTAGTACAGGGCGAATGCCCTGGAGGCCAGGGCGACTATCTGGAAGGTCCCGGCAACCCACGTAATGGCCACGGCGCCGGCACCTATGAGGAGATAGGCCGTCCTGTGGCTCACCCTTCCACTCAACGACTCGACCATGTTGCCCTCGCCGCCCAGAGTGTCCGCCACCGCGGCGCTGAACTGGCTGAGCACCGCGGCAGCCACCAGCGGATAGGGGAGAAGGGAGAAGACCCTCCCCGCGAGCCCTATCAGGGCGTCGTCCTGCGGCGGGCCGGTCAGGAAGCGCATGAGCGGGGTCGCAGCGGCGATGAAGACCAGGTAGACCGCTGTGGAGACGAGCTGGGAGTACCTGCAAGAGCGTATCCTCGTATCGGTGTCGTACTCCTCGCCCAGGTACCGGGCCGTCTCGAATCCCTGCACGCAGATGATGGCTCCGCCCAGCACCGCCAGAGCTCCCGCGAGGCTGCCCGTGGGCATAGGGGGCAGGCCGAGGCTTCCCCGAGCCAGGTCTCCGGCATCGTGTGCCAGGAAGCCGACAATCACCGCCGCGATGACGCCCATGGTGACCCAGAGCGCCCAGTCCTCCAGGCTCACCAGCGCCTTCAGGCCCCTGGTGACGCCGACGGCGGTTATCAGCAGGACGATGGCCGTCGTGAGCGCCCGCTCCTGCAGCGGCCCGTCGACGCCCAGACCCCCCAGCAGGAAGGAGCTGAGTATCCTGATGTAGAGGCAGACGGAGATGACGTAAGCAAGAACTATTGCAGCGTCCGCAACTCTCTCGGTCCATACGGTGAGACGTCCGGCGCCGCCGGAGTCCACCAGCGGCTCCACGTGAGCGATGTTGAAGCGGATCACCGACCCGACGAGGAAGGCGAACCCGCAAACGCCGGCCATCGCCGGCAGGGAGAGCGCCCCCGTGGTGTGCGCGAGTATCGGTACTATGACCAGGAACCCGCTGCCGAAGATGGAGGCCAGCGGCGTCGCCGTGGCCCTGGTCATGCCCTTCTTTCCCACGTGACACCCCCCAGAGTAGACTCAGGCAACAATGCTGCGTTCTCCCGGATGCAACAATGGGCAGAGGCACTACGGTCTCACGGATGCGGCTGAGTGCTCCGTCCCCGGAGTTGAATCAATTCAACCGCGTGCTCCGACCCCGAGGTTGAACTGGATGGAGTCGAGAGAGAGGTCGCGGTGGAGGATGGAGGCGAGCTCCGCGGCTGCTTCGGTCGTGGGGCAGAGGAGCTGGGCGGCACCGTCGCCCTGGGAGCCGACGCCCTTGCCGCCCAGCGTCAGGCGGCCGGTGGCCGGGTGGTCCAGCACCCGGTGGAGCAGCGGGGCGGCAAGCTCCTCCTTGCAGAGCGGTGCGACCAGCCGGTCGAAGCTCTCCTGGGCGGCGGTCATGGCCATGCCCAGCGTCTCGGCGTCGCCCAGGGTTATGGCCTCCTCGACCAGCGCAGCCGTGGCCTCGTTCCGCTCGCCGAGGGCCGCCCTGATGCCTGTGTCCCCGGAGCCGAAGGCGGACTGGAGAGCCGCCAGTATCCTCCTCGTGTCCTTGGTTTGGCCGAGGTCGACCACCAGGAAGTGGAGGTCGCACCCGACCTCGATGGGCCGCACGTCAACGTCGCCGCCGCTGAAAGTCATCACGGAGACCGCCGTGCCCATGGCGCAGACCTGGTCCATCCTGCCGCACCTCGAGCCGGTGAGCAGCTCCCCCCTGTAGGCCAGCTCCATCTCCTCCCGGACGCCAAGGTCCAGGCCCTCGAGCTCACCGAGCGCGCGGACGGTGATCACGCATACGGCTGCCGACGAGGAGAGACCGCGGCCTACGGGGAGGGAGCGACCGGTTATCCTGAGATCCATCCCCCCGGCATCGTGCTCGCGGAGGAAGGCGCAAGCCGCCCCCGCTATGTACGAGTCGTACGCTCCAGACCGGGCCGCCGCGAGCAGGGCACCCTCCTCCATGGTGTAGACAACGGAGCCCTCCGGCTCGCCGCGCGGCCTCTCCTGGACCACCCGGAGCTCACCAGGGCGGGCGCATGCCTCTGCGGTGATGGTCTGCTCGGTGCAGGCCACAATGCATATGCCCGGCCTCACGAACGGGTCGACGACCCGGTGTATTCCCGCCCAGTCGGAGTGCTCGCCGGTTATGCAGAGCCGACCGGGGACCGAGAGCTCGGCCCTCCGCACGGTCAGGCCCTCACCGAGACGTCCGCGGCGTAGGGCGACAGCGCCTCTGCCGTCTCCTCGAGGTAATCGAGCGGGTACGGGATAATGTCCCTCATCTCCTCCGAGAGGGTCTTGCCCGACCGGAACTGCTGCAGCACCCAGCGCCCCACGGGGGCGAGCAGCCGCCCCAGCTCCACCACGTCATCCGCGTCCACGATGCCGGGGACCATGGTGGTCCTGAGCTCGTGACCGGGCAGCCGCCTGACCATGAGCGCGCTCTCCAGAACCCGCTCCCAGACGTCGGCCCCGCCGACGGCCACCGGGTATCCCTCCGGGGAGGCCTTCACGTCCATGGCGACGAAGTCCACCATGGGGAGCAGCTCCCCCAGCCTGCCCGGGAGGGTGCCGTTGGTGTCCAGCTTCAGAAGCAGCCCGGTACGCTCGCGTATGGCCGCCACCAGCTCCGCCAGGCCGTCGCAGACAAGCGGCTCGCCGCCGGTGATGGTCACCGCCTCCACGAATCCCTCGCGGGCGGAGAGCGCCTCCAGAACCTCCTCCCGGGGGATGGAGAACTGGCCGGACAGGACGTCCGGCCTGACCAGCTCAGGGTTGTGGCAGAACGGGCAGTGCAGGTTGCATCCGCCGGTGAAGACCACCGACGATATCCTGCCCGGGTACTCTATGAGGCTTGTGCCTATGAAGGCACGGATCAACTTTCCTTCTTCTCGCCTTCGTCTACCCTGACGTACTCCCGCTGGCTGAACTCCTCGCGCTTGCCCCTGTTCCAGTTCTGGACCGGACGGTAGTAGCCGACCACCCTGGAGTAGACCTCCGTGCGGATGGCCTTGACCTGCCTCGATGCTCCCTCTCGCATTCGTCAGACCTTTCCGATGCTAAGGAAGAGACCTTCGGACTCGCTGCCCGCCTTCTCGTCAGGGTGCCTGTAGCTCCCCTCCGGCAGGCTCTCGTCGACCGTGACCAACTCTCCGTACCTCTCGATGTCCTCGTCTGTGTGCGGATGCGGGCAGAGGAAGTGCTCACCCGCGACGTATCCGTGAACCGGGCATATGGAGAACGTGGGTGTGAAGCTGAAGTAGGGCAGGCGGAACCTGCTCACTATGTTCCTGGCCAGCTTCCGCACCATCCTCCAGTCGCTGATGGCCTCCCCCATGTAGATGTGCACCACCGTCCCGCCGGTGAACATCGACTGCAGCGGGTCCTGATGCTCCAGGAGCCCGTAGATGTCCCTGGACTCGTTCACCGGGAGATGGACCGAGTTCGTGTAGTAGGGGTCGGACCCGCCCATGGCGTAGGCGTCCGGGAACCGCTCCCTGTCCTTCCGGGCCAGGCTGTAGGAGGCGCCCTCCGCCGGTGAGGCCTCCAGGTTGTAGAGGTTGCCGGTCTCCTCCTGGAACTCCTCCAGCTTGCCCCTCATGAACTCGAGGACCTCCATGGACCAGCTCTGTCCCTCCTCGGTGGCTATGGACTTGCCGAGGAAGTTCATGCAGGCCTCGTTCATCCCTATGAGGCCGATGGTGGAGAAGTGGTTGCCCCAGTAAGACCCCAGGGTGTCCTTCACGCTCTGCAGGTAGTGCCTCGTGTAGGGGTAGAGCCCCCGCTCGGTGAGCTTCTCTATGAGGTCGCGCTTCAGCTCAAGCGACTCCCGTGCCGCCTCCATGATGGAGGAGAGACGGGCCTCGAACTCCTCCCGGTCGCCGGCGATGTAGCCGGTCCTGGGGAGGTTTATCGTGACCACTCCCACCGACCCCGTCAGCGGGTTGGAGCCGAACAGGCCGCCGCCCCTGTTCCGGAGCTCGCGGTTGTCCAGCCTGAGCCTGCAGCACATGCTCCTGGCGTCGTCCGGCTCCATGTCTGAGTTCACGAAATTGCTGAAGTAGGGCACCCCGTACTTCCCTGTCATCTCCCAGAGCGGCCTCAGGCCGTCGTCCTCCCAGTCGAAGTCCCGGGTGAGGTTGTACGTGGGGATGGGGAAGGTGAATATCCTGCCCCTGTAGTCCCCCTCCATCATCAGCTCGGCGAAGACCCGGTTGATGAGGTTCATCTCCTCCTGGAAATCGCCGTAGGTCTCCGGCATCTCCTTCCCGCCGACTATCACGCTGCGGTCGCGGAGCGGTCCGGCCGGCCTCAGGTCCATCGTGATGTTCGTGAACGGTGCCTGGAAGCCGACCCTGGTGGGGATGTTCACGTTGAACAGGAACTCCTGGAAGGCCTGCCTGACCAGCCTGTAGTCCAGCTCGTCGTACCTGACGAAGGGCGCAAGCAGTGTGTCGAAGTGGGAGAAGGCCTGCGCGCCCGCGGCCTCGCCCTGCAGCGTGTAGAAGAAGTTGACTATCTGCCCGAGAGCGGTCCTGAGATGGACCGGTGGCGCCGACTCGGTCTTGCCCCTGGCCCCCCTGAAGCCCTCCTGCAGCAGGGTGAGCAGGTCCCAGCCCACGCAGTAGGGGCCCAGTATCCCGAGGTCGTGTATGTGGAAGTCGCCGTTCTCCTGGTACTCCCTTATGCGGGGGGTGTATATGCGGCTGAGCCAGTACTTCGAGGTTATGGAGGAGGAGAGGAAGAAGTTCAGGCCCTGAAGGGAGTAGTTCATGTTGGAGTTCTCCTTGACCCTCCAGTCCTGCTTGCCGATGTAGTCGTTCACCAGCCCGGTCATGCTGCCGAGCAGGTGGTCCATGTCCCGCGCCTCGTTCTTCTTCTCCCGGTAGAGGATGAAGGCCCGGGCGGCCGAGGTGAGCTTCCGGAGGACCAGCGTCTCCTCTATCAGGTCCTGCACCTGCTCGACTGTCGGGACCGCCCCGCTCTTGAAGAACTTGATGTAGAGGGCGGCCTCGACCTGGTCGGCTATCTCCGAGGCGGGTGCCTCGGTGCCGCTGGACCTCAGGGTCCTGTCAACCGCCCGCTCGATCTTGTTCTTGTAGTAGGGTACGACCTCGCCGTCGCGCTTCCTGATGAGCCAGTCCATGTTCCCCCCGAACTGCGATTCAGACCACGGTAGCCCTCGGGGGCTTCCGGCCGACGGAGACCCCCCGTTCCCGCCGAACCGTCCCTCCGGGCTCGAAGATACGGAGGGCGTCTGTCCCGTCAAGGGGCATTACCACAACATCTGGTGTAGAGGGCATCTCTGGCAGTCTATATCTTGCGTTAACCGTTCGGCGGGATGGAGTTGTGGGATTCGCGCCGTCGGGAACCCCGGGGGCCTTACGTCGCGGCCCGCCGCCGGCGATATTCGACCGGGCATCGACCTGGAGGGAGGAGCCCTGGAACGACCTGCGCGATGGACCGACCCGAGGCTGCCGGCGCTGGCCGCCGTGCTGCTCTGGTCCACCGCCGCCTCCGCCTTCGAGCTGACCCTCCGCTACATGGACCCGACGATGCTCGTGCTGCTCTCCAGCTCGTTCTCGTTCGTGGTCCTCCTCCTGCTGAGGCTGCTACGGGGTGGACGGGCACCTGTCCCTTTCCTCTCGGCCAGGGCGGCCCTTGCCGGCTTCCTGAACCCCTTCCTCTACTACCTCGTGCTCCTCGGCGCGTACGACGCCCTGCCGGGGCAGGTGGCCATGGTGGTCAACTACCTCTGGCCGGTGACCCTGGTGCTGCTATCGGTGCCTGTGCTCGGCCAGAGCGTCGGAGCAAGAGGCCTGGCCGGCGTCCTCGTCAGCTTCGCGGGCGTGGTCGTCCTCGCCCTGGGAAGGGGGAGGGAGGGGGGCGTGGCGGCCGGTCCGGTGATGCTCGCCCTCCTGAGCACGGTCATCTGGGCCTCGTACTGGCTGGTCTGCATGAGGTGGGAGGGCCGGGTCGGCGACAGGCTCCTGGCCGGGTTCGCCTGGGGTCTTCTGTACCTGCTTGCCTGGACCGCGATCACCGATGGCTTCCGGCTTCCTCCGGTGGAGGGATTCGCCGGATGCGCCTGGGTCGGCCTCTTCGAGATGAGCCTCACCTTCCTGCTCTGGCTCACCGCCCTATCCCGGGCCAGCTCCACCGCGCAGGTGGGCAGCCTCATCTACCTGACCCCCTTCGTATCGCTGGTCTGGATAGCCCTGGCTGTCGGCGAGCGGATAGGCGCCGCTACCGTTGCGGGGCTGGCGCTGGTGGTCATCGGCATAATTCTGGCCGACCGCGGCCGTGGGCGGTCAGATGAGGCTGCGGAGCCAGCCCTTCAGCAGGAGCCTGACGGCGGCTAGGAAGGCTGCCGCGCCCATCACCGCCGCCAGCGTGAGCGGGGTCCACTCGTTGAGCACGTACGCCAGGGCCAGCCCGGCCGCCGGAGGGTGCTCGGTGTCCGTGGCCACCATGACGAAGATGGCCAGACCCACGGATGCCGCCCCGGCGATGATGTGCACGGCGTCCCAGCTGCCGCTGCCGGAGAGGCCGGCCAGGAGGGAGCAGCCCACTCCCACGGTGGTCCCGACCGCGTAGCCGCCCAGGATGCCCCTCGTGCGGGAGGCGAAGGAGCGGGGTGCTGTGAAGACCAGGAAGCAGGAAGCCCCTATGGAGGCGATGATGGCCGTCTGCTGGGCCGAGTCCAGGAGGAGCAGCACGCCCAGCACGGTCAGCGCCGCCAGAAGGCACTGGAAGGCGTACCGCGCGAGGCCGTGCTCCAGGTTGGGGTCCAGCAGCCTCATCGCTCCCGGACACCCCCGGCCATGGAGAGGTACCTGACCCCGTCGCCCATCCACCTGCGGGCCGCCTCAAGCATCTCCTCCGGAGTCACCTCCAGCAGTCCGGCAAGGGTCCTCCTGTCGTGGTCCTCCGGGAGGTCGAGGGCCGCCTGGACCAGCAGAGCCCTGCAGAGGGAGCGGTAGCTCATCCCCGTCATGGCGTGCCTGCCGGCGAGGCCGGCCTTCTCCAGCCGGAGCTCGCTCTCGGTAACCGGCTCCTCCGTCAGACTCTCCAGCTCCCCGGAGAGCAGCCCGAGGGAACGCTCGACGCCCTCCTCCCCCGTGAGCAGAAGAGTGACCAGCCTCCCCCTGCCGGACATGGCCAGGTAGAGGCTGCTCACGTGGTAGGCGAGTCCGTGGGACTCCCTCACCGTCCTGCTCAGCCTCGAGCCGAGTCCCTCGCCGAGGATGGCGTTCAGCAGCAGGAAGGCGTGGTGGTCCGGGTGCTCCCGGGGAGGGGCCTTGCTCCCGAGGAGTATCGCCGCCTGCTCCCTTCCGGGCAGGGGCCGGATGAGCCTTCTGCTCTCGGGGGCATTGGTCCTTTCGCAGGCGCATGCCGCCGGTTCCTCAGGGTCGGTCCAGTCCCCGAGGCCCCGCTCGATCATCGAGAGCAGCTCCTCCGGGTCCATGTCGCCGACGGCGGTTACAACGGTTCCGGAGGGCCTGCAGCAGGCGCGGTGGTGTGCCGAAACGTCCCGGGCGGTGATGGCCCGCAGGGTCTCCTCCGAGGGGACCCCGGCGGCCTCGGCCGGCTCCGTGGAGGCCTCGGCGAAAGAGTCCATGGCCAGGCCGACCGGCCTGCTCCGCCATTCGCTGATGCTGGAGACCGTCTCTTCGATCACCCTGGAGACGTCATCCGCCCG
Source organism: uncultured bacterium (assembly GCA_964423505.1). Taxonomy (GTDB): domain Bacteria; phylum Fermentibacterota; class Fermentibacteria; order Fermentibacterales; family JCC-6; genus CAYREX01. The sequence continues at coordinate 20,216 of CAYREX010000022.1, forward strand.
GAGGGCCGGGCCACGAAGGAGGTCCGACATCACCGAGACCGCCGTGCCCAGGTCCCGGGGGAGGACGCTCGTGAACCCTGCAGCCAGCTCGTCGAGCGCGCTGATGTCTATGCCGCTGCCCAGGTTCTCCAACCGAGCGTGGAACTCGATGCTGTCCTCTCCCCGGGTCCCCCAGAGCATGGACTCCGCGGTCACCTCGGAGAGCCCCGCCAGCTCCGGAGGCTCCACGCAGGAGCCCATGGGGAAGGAGAAGCCGAGGGATACGACCGGGAAGGAGGCGTCCCTCCTGCAGATGAGCCTGAGGCCGTTTCCGAGCTCGTGCTCGACCGCGCCGTCCGATACCGAGGTCTCGGGCCGCGCCAGCAGCCTGTCCGGCACATCGACCGTGGAGGGCAGGAGAACCTCCGGCGGCTCGAGGTCCTTCTCCCCCTCTCTGCCCGAGGCTGGCTCGCCCGGGAAGACCGCACCCTCCCCCGCCGGGGTGAGGACCGCGGTGGTCGCGCCCTCGGGGACGAGCCAGTCCGATGCGATTCGCCGGAGGTCCTCCGGCGTGGTCCCTGCGATTGTGCGCGTGGCCTCCCAGAAGAGCATCGGGTTCCCGTAACCGGCGTGCCCTGCGGCGAGCCTCCGGGCCCTGCCGCTCGGCTCGGAGTCGGAGATCGCGGCCCAGGATATCCTCCTCGAGCGGAGCTCCGCCACCCTCTCCTCCGGGAGCCCCTCCTCCGCGAGGGCGCGTATCTCCCTCCAGACGATGTCCGAGACCCTCTCAGGGTCCACACCGGGAGAGACCACCGCGCTGACGGTGAAGAGGCCGCTCTGAACCCTGGAGTTGCCGCTGGCTGCAACGTCCAGGACGAGCCCGGGCTTCACCAGCAGCTCCTCGAAGCGGCTGGACCTGCCTGCGGAGAGGTGGACCGCGAGAAGGGACATCATCATGCCGTCCGGGTGCCCGGCAGGCGGAGCCCTGAAACCGATGAGAAGCCGGGCCAGGTGGGAGGGATGGGTTATGCCGACTCTTCGCGGCGCCTCCTGGGGCGGCTCCGGCTCGGGAGGCTCCGGTGTGCCCGCCCCCCCCTCCAGTCGGCCGAACAGCCGGCGGGCCTCCCCCTCCACCTCTTCGAGCGGAGCGCTTCCGACCATGCAGAGAACGGCGCCGGACGGTCCGTAGAACCGCCTGTAGAACTCCTTCGCCGACTCCGGGGTGAACCGGAGGATGTCCTCCCGGGTCCCGGTTATGGGTCTGCCGTAGGGATGGGCTCTGAAGACCTCCCGGTGGAGGGCCGCGTCCAGGGCGCCCGAGGGGCTGTCCCTGTCGGTCATCAGCTCCTCCTCGAGGACGACCTTCCTCTCGGCGAGCAGCTCCGATGGCTTCATGAGACAGCCGGTCATCCTGTCCGCCTCCAGCTCCAGCATCTCGCGGAGGCCGGCGGAGGGCACCCTGGCGTAGTAGACGGTCATGTCGCTGGTGGTGTAGGCGTTGGCGCTTCCGCCGTTCCGCTGCACCAGGCTCCAGTACTCGCCCGGGCCGTGCCTGCCGGTGCTCTTGAACATCATGTGCTCGCAGAAGTGGCTGAGCCCCCAGGTGCCGGCGGACTCGTAGAGCTGACCCGCCCTGTACCCGACCACGACGGCAGCCGCCGGGGAGTAGGGGAGCTCCTGGTGCACGAGGGTCAGGCCGTTCTCCAGCCGGAGGGTCTCTATCCCCTCCGGCGGCCTGAGTGGAGCCGTCTCCGCGGTGCTCACCGGTTCTCCGTCCCCGAGGCCGGAGCGCCGCTCAGAACGACGCCTTTATGGAGCCCCAGCTCCCGCCGTCGAGTCCCACGGAGTTGTCGTCGGTCACGGTTACGTCGTCGAACCTGACGTAGGTGTGCGAGGGGCTGCCCGGGTCGTCGTGGCCGTAGAGTCCGAAGCAGCCGTTCTCGGCGTAGGTGTCGTCGGTGACGGTGACCGTCCACTCGTCCGGCTCGTCGCCGGTTCCGCCCTCCCAGACCTTCATCCCGAAGATGTCCTCGTAGACCTCGAACCGGAGCCAGTACTCCCTGTCGTTGTGGAGCGTCACCGGGACCTCGTCCAGTATGACGGCGCCGGTTGCGTCGTCTATCCTCATGATGGCCGCCTTGTCCTCTCCCGGGGAGGCGAGGCAGAGGTAGCCGCGCTGGTATATCCAGTTGAAGCGTATGAATATCCCCATGTTGCCGTTGTCGGACCAGCACCTGACCCGCACCGAGTAGTCCGGCACGCTCATGCTCCATCCGTCGTCTCCGTTGACGGAGACGGCCACGGTGGAGTCGGAGGATGACGTGGCCTCGAAGCGGTACCAGTAGTTCTCGACAGTGTAGCTCGCGCCCGTGGGCATGGCGAACCACCCGTTGGCGTTGCCGTCGTTGAAATCGTCCGTGAAGAGCGTCTCCGCCCCGCCCGCCGGAGCGAGCAGGAGCAGCGAGAGCGCAGCGTATCCGGCTGCCCTTGACCTCATCTTCACCCCTTCCTTCCTTCCAGTGAACTAGAGTCACCGAGCGGCCCCGTCAAGTCAGTCCCGGTCGGCCTGCTCCGGTGGAGCAAGCCCTCCGGCCGCCGAGACGAACCACTCCCCCGGCACGATGTAGCCGGCCGCGGCCTCCCTCAGGTCCGCCGGGGTCAGCTCCAGCGCCCGGTCCAGGTAGATGAGGTCCCAGTCCGCGGGCCTCCCCTCGACTGCCAGGTCGGTCAGGTGGGAGGCGAGCCGGTCGTACCTCATGGTGCCCAGGGCGTGGGAGCCCACGGCGCCGGCCTGCGCAAGGCGCAGCTCCATCGGGGCGACCTCCTCGGTGGTCATCCTCTCCATCTCCGATATGGAGGAGGAGAGGGCCTGGTCGGCATAGTTGCCCAGCGTTGCCATGTAGGCGCTGAGGACGCCCGTGGAGTCGGTGGAGGAGACCCAGCTCCCCACGGCGTAGGCCAGCCCCTGGTCGTCCCTGACAAAGCGGCCGAGCCTGCTCCCTATCCCCTCGCCCATGATGGTGTTCATCACCTCGAACGCCACGAACGGCTCCTCCGACCAGCCAGGCGCCGGCCTCGATATGAGGACCGCCGCCTGGACCCTTCCGGGCATCGGAGCCAGGGCGGTGTCGCCGGGGACCTCACGGAAGCGCCTCTCGGCCGCCTCGGGCAGCGGCGTATCCGGGTTCTCCCAGTCGCCCAGCGCCGACACTGTAAGCTCCAGCACCTCTTCGGCGTCGACGTCACCCACGACCGTCAGGACCGTTCCCTCCGGCCTGCAGCATACCGCGTGGAAGGAGACCGCGTCGTCGAGGGTGATGCCCTCCAGAGCCTCCATCGTGGGCACCCAGGCCATGCCGCGCCCGTAGCGGACCACGTCCAGGCTGTCTCCGGCCACAGCGAAGATGCTCTCCGAGCGGCCCTCCAGGTCGGTTGCCGCCTCGTCGACCACCTGATCGAAGTCGTCCCCGCGGAAGGCCGGCCGCGCGAGCAGGTCGCCTATGCATCCGATGGCGAGGCCCAGGTCTCCCGAGAGTACCCTGACCGACCCTCCGGACCACCGGGAGCCGGCGCCGAAGGAGAGTCCCGAGCCCCTGTCCTCCAGCCTGGCGTGGAAGTCGGCGTAGGAGACGCCTTCCGGCCCGCGCATCATCATGTCCGCGGTTATGCCCGCGAGCCCCGCCCGGTCGGACGGATGCCGCAGGGAGCCCAGCGGGGTCGAGAACGAGATCGCCGCCACCGGGAAGCTGTGCTCCTCCAGCACCTGCAGGACGAGGCCGTTCTCCAGCTCGTAGCTGACCAGCCCCTCCGAGACGGAGCGGGTCGGAGGCAACAGCAGGTCGTCCGGTATCTCCAGCCCCTCCCAGTCTATGGACGTGGGCTCGGATATGTCGGTGGGGAGCGCCTGCTGCTCCGAAGCAGCGGTGCCGCCACCCTGGCCGGTGGGCAGGAGGTAGGCGGTGGTCATGCCGTCACGCCTGAGATAGCTGGAGGCAACGTCCCTGACGTCCGCCGGCGTCACGGAGCCCATGGTCGCGATGCGCTGCTGGGAGTGCATCGGGTCGCCGAAGAGCGTCATCCCCAGCCCCAGGTCCACGGCCATCCAGGTCGGGTAGGCCACGGAGAGCATCTCCGAGGCGGCCGCCCGCTCGGCTATCCTGTCGACCTCCTCCTCGGGGAGGCCCTCGGTGCCCAGCGCCTCCAGCTCCTCCCACACCGCCTCCACCGCCTCGTCGTGGGTGAGCCCGCCGCTCCCCGGCTCCTTCAGCGTCATGGAGACGGTGAACAGCCCCGGGTCGATGCCGGCGTCGCAGTAGGCGCTCACGGAGCGGACCAGCCCGGTCTCCACCAGCAGCTCCTCCAGCCTGCCCACCCGGCCGCCGGTCAGGTAGTCGGTGACCAGGGAGAGCACCACGGAGTCGAAGGTTTCTCCGGCCGGCCCGTGGAAGGCCATTATCACCCGGGGCAGCGTGGATGGATGCTCTATCTCCACGTGCCTGGCCTCCTCCTGCCTGGGCTCGACCACGCCCGGACCCGGGGCGGTGGCGCCGCCGGGGATGTCGCCGAAGCGCTCCTCCACCATCGCCAGGGCGGAGTCGGTGTCGAAGTCTCCCACCAGGGTGAGTACAGCGTTCGCCGGGCAGTAGTAGGTCCCGTAGTACTCCCCCGCGGTCTCGCAGCAGTAGGCCTCTATGTCCTCGTCGTATCCTATCACCGGGTTCCCGTAGGGGTGCGCGACGTAGGCGGTCTCGCCCAGCGCCTCGTAGAGGGCTCCCCACGGGTCGTCCACCGAGCGGAGCCTCCTCTCGTCCAGCACGACGCTCCTCTCGCTCCGCACCTCGGCGGAGTCGATGAGGCAGCCGGTCATCCTCCCGCTCTCTATGTCCAGTGCGTCGACCAGCCTCGCGGAGGGGAGGACCAGGTAGTAGCAGGTGGCGTCCTCCATGGTGAAGGCGTTGGCCATTCCGCCATCCCGCTGGACTATCTGCCAGAACCTGCCCTTCGGCATCTCCGGCGTTCCCTTGAACATCATGTGCTCGACGAAGTGGCTCATCCCCAGGATGCCCGGCACCTCGTCCCGCGAGCCTACCCTGTAGCTCACCACGGACACCACGAATGGCGCGTAGTGCATCTCCAGCGTCTGCACGGTCAGGCCGTTGTCCAGTACCGTGATCTCCGGCTGCTCGACCGCCGAAGCGGCAATGGCCATCGAAAGGACAAGCGCTGCTGCGTACCTCATCCGCTGCACCCCTCTCGGGTCTTCTCGGCTACCGGCCGCCGTGGCGGCCCCACAGTTGTCTTCCGGGGGGAAGATAATATCTTGGGCGGTGGAGCATGGCACACCACCGGAAGGGGGCAGGCATGAGGCTCGGGGTCTTCCAGTTCGCACCTGTCTACGGCGACGTCGCCGGCAACACCCGCAGGATACTCGGCGCCCTCTCCGGGGCGGAGGCCGACCTGGTGGTCCTGCCGGAGCTGCCCTTCACCGGCTACGCGTTCGGGAGCAGGGAGGAGCTGCTCCGGCTGGCGGAGGAGCCCGAAGGCTCCCCCGCCGTCGAGGCGCTCGCCGGAGCCTGCCGCGAGGGGGACATGCACGTGGTCGCCGGCTTCGCCGAGCGGTCCGGGGAGCGGGTCTACAACTCCGCGCTGCTGGTGGGGCCGGAAGGGCCCGAGGCCGCCTACAGGAAGCTCCACCTCTTCGACCGGGAGAAGGAGTGGTTCGACCCCGGGGACGCCCCCCCGGCCGTGCACGAGGTCCGGGGTGCCCGGGTCGGCATGATGGTCTGCTTCGACTGGGTGTTCCCGGAGGTGGCCAGGACCCTGGCCCTCAAGGGCGCCGACGTGCTCTGCCACCCGGCCAACCTGGTGCTCGCCTACTGCCAGGACGTGATGCTGGCCAGGTGTACCGAGAACCTCGTCTTCGCCGCCACCGCCAACAGGACCGGGGGGGAGGAGCGCTGCGGCATGAGCCTCTCCTTCAGCGGAAGGAGCCAGGTAGCCGCCCCGGGAGGGAGGCTCCTCTTCAGGGCCGGGCCTGCGGGGGAGGTCCTCCGGGTGGTCGACGTCGACCCGGAGGAGGCCCGGGACAAGATGATGACCCCGAGGAACCACGTGCTGGAGGACAGGAGGCCGGAGCTCTACCGGTGACCCCCGTCGGTCTGGCAGAGCCAGGCGCCTTTCTTCATATTCCCTCTTACCGTCACATCAGACGCGAGCCCGAAAGGCGGACCGCATGAACCGCCGCTCCTGTGCTTTCATCTTCGTGACCGGAGGGGTCGTCTCCTCGCTCGGCAAGGGGATAACCGCCGCTTCCATAGCTCTCCTGCTCCGCCAGAGGGGCTATACCGTCTCCCTGCAGAAGCTGGACCCCTACCTGAACGTCGACCCGGGCACCATGTCCCCCTTCCAGCACGGCGAGGTCTACGTCACCGACGACGGCGCGGAGACCGACCTGGACCTGGGGCACTACGAGCGCTTCGCCGGCGTCAGGTGCAGCCAGACCAGCAACTACACCGCCGGGCGCATCTACTCGCAGGTCATCGCCAAGGAGAGGGAGGGGGGCTACCTGGGCAAGACCGTCCAGGTCATCCCCCACGTGACCGACGAGATAAAGAGGGCCATCCTCTCCCAGGTGGGCGAGGAGACCCGGATAGCCGTGACCGAGGTGGGCGGCACCGTCGGAGACATAGAGGGCGGGCCCTTCCTGGAGGCCATAAGGCAGATGAGCATCGACCTCGGGCGGGAGAACGTCGCCTACGTGCACCTGACGCTCATCCCGTACCTCGCAGCCTCCAAGGAGCTGAAGACGAAGCCCTCCCAGCAGTCGGCGGGCATACTCCGCGGCATCGGCATCAGGCCGGACGTGCTCATATGCAGGACCGAGAGGCCGCTCTCGGAGGAGCACGTCCGCAAGCTCTCCCTCTTCTGCGACGTTCCGCTGGAGGCGGTGGTGGAGGAGAAGAACGTAGAGCACTCCATCTACGAGGTGCCCATGGAGCTCGCCGCCCAGGAGCTTGACCTCCTGCTGCTGCGTCGCCTCGGCCTGCCCGCAGGCGAGCTGGACCTGGAACGCTGGAGCATGATGCTCCGCAGGGCCATCGACCCGGAGGGCCCCACCGTCAGGATAGGAGTGGTGGGCAAGTACATGGGCCTCCGCGACGCCTACAAGAGCGTGTTCGAGGCGCTCCGTCACGGGGCCATCGCCTGCGACGTCGACCTCGACATCAAGGGAATAGAGTCGGAGGACGTGGAGGAGGGGCTCTCGCTGGAGGGCCTGGACGGCATCCTGGTCCCAGGCGGCTTCGGCTACAGGGGCATAGAGGGCAAGGTCGAGGCGGTGGAGCACGCCCGCAGGAGCGGCGTCCCCTTCCTCGGCATATGCCTCGGCATGCAGTGCGCGGTCATAGAGACCGCCAGGAGCGTCGCCGGCCTGGAGGGCGCCAACAGCTCGGAGTTCGACCCGGATACGCCGCACCCGGTCATCCACCTGATGGACGAGCAGAGGGACGTCACCGAGATGGGAGGCACCATGCGGCTTGGCGCCTACCCCTGCGAGCTGGCCGAGGGCTCCAGGGCCCGGGAGGCCTACGGCCGGGCCAGGGTGGAGGAGCGGCACAGGCACCGCTTCGAGCTGAACAACGACTACCGCGGGATGCTGGAGGACGCCGGGATGCTCCTCTCGGGCACTTCGCCGGACGGCAGGCTGGTGGAGGTGGTGGAGCGGCCGGACCACCCCTGGTTCGTCGCCTGCCAGTTCCACCCGGAGTTCACCTCGACCCCCCTCTCTCCCAGCCCGTTGTTCGAGGGCTTCGTCAGGGCCGCCGCCGTGAGACGGAGGTCCGGTGGCTGAGGTCAGGGAGAGCTGCGGGCTCTGCGGCGTGACCGGCCAGGGCAGGGCCGGAGTGCCCCTGGTGGCGGAGGGGCTCCTCGCGCTCCAGCACAGGGGACAGGAGTCGGCGGGCATCCTCGTCTCCACCGACAGGGGCCTGCTCCTCCACAAGCGCAACGGCACTGTCACCGAGGCGCTGGGCGACGTCCCGCTGGAATGGACCTCACTGCCCGCCTCCGCGGTGATGGGCCACGTCCGCTACGGCACCTACGGCGGCGAGTCGGTCCAGAACGCGCAGCCGCTCCTGGTGAGCATGGCCGGCGTGCAGGTGGGCATCGCCCACAACGGCACCCTCAGCAACGCCGCTGCCCTCCGCGAGGAGCTGCAGGGGGAGGGGGCCATCTTCCAGACCCTGACGGACACCGAGGTGGTGCTGCACCTGATGGCAAGGGAGATGGGCAGGAGCGGCTCCGGCGTCGAGGGAGCGCTGCAGGGCGCCCTCTCCAGGCTCCGGGGCGCCTACTGTTTCCTGTTGCTCACCGACCGGGGGCTCTACGCCGTGCGGGACCCCTACGGCTTCCGCCCCCTCGCCCTGGGCAGGTTCCCCGGTGGTGGCTGGATTGTGGCCAGCGAGACCCTGGCCTTCAACGTATGCGGCGCCGAGTACGTCCGTGAGGTGAGGGCCGGCGAGGTCCTCTTCCTGGGCAGCGGCGGCTGCGCCGTGCGCTCCACCAGGTTCGGCTCAGACCGGGAGCTCTTCGGCGGCAGGGAGGGGCTGGCCCAGTGCATCTTCGAGCACGTCTACTTCGCCAGGCCGGGCAGCCTGGTGTTCGGCGACAGCGTCTACGAGGTGAGGGTGGCCATGGGCAGGCAGCTGGCCAGGGAGCTGCCTGTCGACTGCGACCTTGTGGCGCCTGTGCCGGACAGCGGCATGTTCGCCGCCCTGGGCTACGCCAGGGAGCTTGACCTCAAGTTCGGCATGGTCTTCACCCGCAACCACTACATCGGCAGGACGTTCATCGACCCGGCCTCCACCGACCGCTCCGCGAAGGTGATGCGTAAGCTCCAGCCGATTCCCAGGGCCGTCGAGGGGCGGAGGATTTGCATCGTTGAGGACAGCATCGTCCGGGGCACCACCAGCCGTGCCCGCATCCGGCTCCTCCGGGAGATGGGCGCCCGGGAGGTGCACATGAGGGTGAGCTGCCCGCCCCACAGGTACCCCTGCTTCTTCGGCATCGATTTCCCGGAGAGGAGGGAGCTGGCCGCGGTCAGGTTCACCATGGACGAGATATCCGAGCAGCTCGGCCTGGACAGCCTCGGATACCTCAGCCGGGAGGGGATGCTCTCCTGTGTCGGCGCCCACGGGCCGGAGGACTACTGCACCGCCTGCTTCGACGCCCGCTACCCGGTCAGGCCGCCGGACGAGTGCGTTCGCGAGCTCGAGGAGAGTGGCGAATGGTCCGCGGCGGAGTAGCCATACTGGACTTCGGCTCCCAGTACAACCAGCTCATCGCCCGGAGGGTCCGTGAGATGGGCGTCTACTGCGAGCTTCTTCCGGGAGACGTCCCGCCGGAGCGGATACGGGAGCTTGCCCCGGAGGCCCTGATACTCTCCGGCGGCCCCTCCAGCGTCTACGACGAGGGCGCCCCGAGGGCCGCGCAGGAGGTCTTCTCCATGGACATGCCCATCCTCGGCATCTGCTACGGCATGCAGCTCCTCGCCCTGGACGGCGGCGGCAGAGTCGAGGGTGGCCACGACAGGGAGTACGGTCCTGCTGACCTCCACCCGGAGGGGGAGAGCAGGCTCTTCCGGGGCATCCTGCCCGGCGGGACCGCCTGGATGAGCCACGGCGACCGGGTGGTGGAGCCGCCGCCTGGATACCGCGTCGTCGCCAGGACCGCTTCGCTCCCGCTAGCCGCCATCGAGGGCGCATCCGGGAGGAGGTACGGCGTCCAGTTCCACCCGGAGGTGAACCACACCGTCTTCGGCGAGAGGCTTCTCCGCAACTTCGTACTGGACATCGCCGGCATCGAGCCCAACTGGGACATGAGCACCTTCCGGACCGCTGCCGTGAAGGGCATCAGGGACACCCTGGAGGGCCGGGGCAAGGTGGTGCTGGGGCTCTCCGGCGGAGTCGACTCCTCCGTGGTGGCCGCCCTGCTCCACGAGGCGGTGCCCGACAGGTTCGTCCCCATCTTCGTGGACAACGGCCTGCTCCGGATGGGGGAGAGGGAAGCGGTGGAGGAGACCTTCCGGGGCCACTTCGGCATGCCTCTGGTAGTCATCGACGGCTCCGAGCGCTTCCTCTCGGAGCTGGAGGGGGTGGAGGACCCGGAGCGGAAGCGCAAGATAATCGGCCGTGTCTTCATCGAGCTCTTCGAAGCGGCCGCTGCGGACATCCCCGGCGTTACGCACCTTGCCCAGGGCACCCTCTATCCGGACGTGATAGAGAGCGTCTCCTTCAGGGGACCCTCGGCCACCATCAAGAGCCACCACAACGTGGGCGGCCTTCCCGAGCGGATGCACCTGGAGCTGCTGGAGCCGCTTCGTGAGCTCTTCAAGGACGAGGTGAGGCGGCTGGGCATGGAGCTGGGCCTCCCCAGGGAGATGGTATCCCGCCACCCGTTCCCCGGCCCGGGCCTGGCCGTGCGGATACTGGGCCCGGTGAACCGGACCGACCTGGACCTGCTCCGCAGGGCCGACCGCATCTTCATAGACTATCTACGTGAGAACGGCCTCTACGACGAGATATGGCAGGCCTTCGCCGTGCTGCTGCCGGTCAGGACCGTTGGCGTCATGGGCGACCAGCGGACCTACGACCGCGTGGTGGCGCTCAGGGCCGTCACCTCCACCGACGGCATGACCGCCGACTGGTACCGGATGCCCCTGGACCACCTTGCCCGCATCTCCTCGGCCATAGTCAACAGGGTGGAGGGCATCAGCCGCGTGGTCTACGACGTCTCCACCAAGCCCCCCGGCACCATCGAGTGGGAGTAGCCCCTATCTGACCGGGACCGCTCTCCGCATCTCGGCCATACCGTTCGCTCCAGAGCTGCATGGTGAACCGCTCCACGAGTGCTATCCCCCGCTCTTTCGCCTTCTCGACTCGGCCCATGGAGAGCCGGGGGGACCGCCTCTTGCAGCCGTATGGACTCAATCGTATTGTACTGGCATTACGGCAGTAGTAATTCCGAAATGAGGCCAAATATGGAGATGGCAACTCGATTCCTGCAACCTCCGGGTGATTCCAGCTTCTTCCTCTTCGGGGCCAGAGGCACCGGTAAGTCAACCTGGTGCGGCAGCAGGTTTCCGGATGCTGTCCGGCTGGATCTGCTCTCTCCCGACATCCTCCGAACCTACGCGGCCAGACCGGAGAGATTGCGGGAGCTTGCCATGGGGGCCGGCCCCGGTGCGACCATAGTCATCGACGAGGTGCAGAAGGCAGCCGAGCTGCTTGCCGTGGTCCACGGTCTCCTTGAGGAGAAGCTCGGCTACAGGTTCGTGCTCACCGGATCGAGCTCAAGGAAGCTGAAGCGAGCGGGAGTGGACATGCTGGCGGGCAGGGCTCTGCTGCGGACGATGCACCCGTTCATGGCAGCCGAGATCGGCGATGCCTTCGACCTGGACTCGGCACTCCGCCTGGGCATGCTCCCGGTAGTCCGCGACTCCGCTATGCCCGAGGAGGTTCTGCGAAGCTACGTGGGGACGTATGTCCAGGAGGAGGTGATGATGGAGGGGCTGGTGCGGTCGCTTGGCGGGTTCTCCAGGTTCCTGGAGGCCATCAGTCTCTCCCACGCCCAGCTCCTGAACATCAGCAACGTGGCGAGGGAGTGCAGCGTGGGCAGGAAGACCGTGGAGGGGTACATCTCCGTCCTGGAGGATCTTCTCATGGCCCGTCGCGTTCCCGTCTTCCGCCGGCGTGCCGGGCGGGAAACAACGATGCATCCGAAGCTCTACATCTTCGATGCCGGGGTCTTCCGCACCCTGAGGCCGATGGGTTCCCTGGACAGACCCGAGGAAGCAGCCGGAGCATCTCTCGAGGGGCTGGTGCACCAGCACCTGCGAGCCTGGATCGACTACGGAGGAAAGGACCTTGAGCTCTTCTACTGGAGGACGAGGAGCGGAAGCGAGGTGGACTTCGTCCTCTACGGCCGTGACGGTTTCTGGGCCATCGAGGTAAAGCACTCGGACCGGTTGCGCACCGGTGATCTGAGGGCGCTGCGCAGCTTCACGGAGGAGTATCCGGAGTGTACGCCGCTCCTCCTGTACCGGGGTGAATCTCCTCTCCTGGTCGATGGGGTCCGCTGTCTGGACGCGGAGAGCTTCCTGAGAGGTCTGGATCCTCTCCGCCCGGACCTGCTCGCGAGGTAGCCTCCCGGTGGATCTCCGACTCCTTGACCACCAATAGTAAACACATGTATACATTACAGAGTGTGTGGTGAGCCGACCATGAGAGCATGCTCCGCTCCCTGCGGATAACAAGGATCATGGCCGGTACGGCACCGGGCGAGAGGCTGGGCCGCCGGGCGCCTCACCCTTCACCTGGAGGTGAGAGGTGGGCGCCTGCTGCGTATTCCCAGACTGCTACAGGCCGAGGAGGCCGGGGGCATCCCCGCTCCACCGTCTGCTCGACTCGGAGTTCGAGGAGTTCAGGAGGGTCTACGACGATCGGTTCTCCAGGCGCTACGGCTACTGGAGATCGGTCACGGACGAAGTCGTCCGGAGGTACCTGGACTGCGGCATCCTTAGCCGCGGCTTCGCCAGGATCCGCTGCGAGGAGTGCGGAGCAGAATACCTGCGCGCCTTCTCCTGCAAGTGCAGGGGCTTTTGTCCATCATGCAACAAGCGCAGGTCGCTCGGTCTCTCAACCTTCCTGGAGGAAGAGCTGCTGGAGCACGCGCCTCACCGTCACTGGGTCTGGAGCGTGCCGAAGCTCCTGAGGCTGCACTTCCTGCACCACCGGAGACTTCTGCCGAAGCTCTGCAGCTGCGCATGGAAGTCCGTGACCAGCTTCCTGTACGGGGCGACCGGCCGCCGCGACCTCTTCCCGGGCGGCGTGCTGGTCCCCCAGACCTTCGGCGGTCTGGCCAACTGGAATCCCCATGTCCACGGCCTGCTCACGGACATCTGCCGGGACAGGGAGGGCAACACATTCCCCTTGCCCCCCATCACCGACCAGGACCTTAAGGGCATCGAAAAGCTGTTCCGGTCTTTGGTGTTGAAGATGCTCCTGAAGGAGGAGAAGCTCTCTCCAGACCTCGCGGAGAAGATGCGTGGCTGGAAGCACAGCGGCTTCTCCGTGTACCGGGGGGAACCGGTCGAGGACGAGGAGGGGAGAAGGACTCTTGCGGAGTACCTTTCCAGGGCTCCCTTCTCGCTGGAGCGGATGACGGTCACGGAGGAAGGTGGTTCGGTCATCTACCGCGGCGAGCGGTTCCATCCCGGCCTCGGCCGCAACTTCGAGGTGACGG
>CAYREX010000023.1:0-30099 GCA_964423505.1 uncultured bacterium
GGATGAGGGTCGAGGGGGGGCGGGCGGGGAGCTCGCCGCCGTCCACAAGGAGGTCGGCCTCCCTCAGCACGCCGGGGGCTATGTCGTCCGGTCTCCTGCAGACCTCGTCTGCTCTGCTGTTGGCGCTCGTGGACACCAGGGGCGCGGCGACCCTCTCGAGAAGACCTGCGCTTAGGGGGTCGGCAGGCTGCCTCACGGCCACCGTGCCCTCCTCGGCCTGGACCCATCCGGGGCAGCCGGGGCCGGCCTCGACCACGAAGCTGACCGGCCCCGGCCATGAGCCCGAAAGCCTGCGGCGTGCATCCGCGTCCATGCCGCTCATGAGCGAGGCCGCCATGCCGAGGTCGGACACCAGGAGAATGAACGGCCTCGGAAGGTCGTAGCCCTTGATCCTGGCCAGGCGCTGCACGCTCTCGCCGTTCTCGGCCATGCACAGAAGCCCGTAGACGGTGTCCGACGGATAGATGACCACGCCCCCCTCCCTCAGAAGCGCCGCTATCCGGTCCATCGAGCGCGCGGAGGGGCTCTCCCTCTCCACCTCCATGGACCTCATCAGGCGGTCATCCCTCCAGCTTCGCGGCTACGTCCCGGTCGACGAGCGCGAGTATCCTCGCGGCGAGCCAGGCGGCGTTCCTGGCGCCGTGGCTGCCTATGGCAACTGTGGCTACAGGCACGCCCGCAGGCATCTGTACCGTGGACAGGAGGGCGTCGATGCCGCCCATCGGTCCACCCTTGAGGGGAACGCCTATGACCGGCAGTCTGCTCCGGGAGGCTACGACGCCTGCGAGATGGGCGGCCAGCCCGGCGCCCGCTATGAGCACCCTGAGCCCCCTCTCCGATGCGCCGGATGCGTAATGGGCAACCTGGTCCGGGTTCCTGTGGGCGGACATCACGGAGAGCTCGTAGGGTATCTCCAGCTGCTCCAGTACGTCCGCGCACCGCTGCATGACCTCCCTGTCGCTCTCGCTTCCCATCAGAACGCCTACCCGCGGCTTCATCAGACCCTCCCTATGTCTCTCCTGTAGAAGGAGCCCCGGAACGATATCCCGGAGACGCCGGCGTAGGCTCCCTCAAGGGCATCATCCAGATCGTCGCCCACTGCGGAGACGGCCAGGACCCTTCCCCCCGCCGTCACCAGCTCTTCACCCTGCAGTGCGGTACCCGCCTGGAAGACGACGGCGTCCTCCACGCGGTCCAGGCCCTCTATCGGGTAACCCCTGCCGTACCGGCCGGGATAGCCGCCCGAGGCCATGACCACGGCGGCGCACGCTCCGCTCACCACCTCTACCACCGGCAGGTCCCTGCCGGTGGCCGCCGCCATGCACAGCTCGCCCAGGTCGGTCTCGAGAAGCGGGAGGACGGCCTGGGTCTCAGGGTCTCCGAACCTGACGTTGAACTCCAGCACGAACGGCCCGTCGTCCGTGACCATCAGCCCGGCGTAGAGCGTACCCCTGTAGGGCATTCCCCTCGAGGCCATCTCACGGAGGACCGGGGCGATGATGCCCTCGGAGACCTCTCTCTCCAGCTCCGGGTCGGCGTCCGGCGGCGGGCAGACGGCGCCCATGCCGCCGGTGTTCGGGCCCCTGTCCCCCTCCAGAGCGCGCTTGTGGTCCCTGCTCGGCGGGAGCAGGACGTGCTCCCTGCCGTTGCAGACGGCCATGAAGCTCATCTCCCGGCCGCGGAGGCGCTTCTCCACCACGAACCGGAGACCGGAGTCGCCCAGACCGCCGCCGGCCAGCCTCTCGAGGACCTCCCGGGCCTCCTCCCTCCCCTCCGGCAGGAAGACGCCCTTCCCGGCGGCCAGGCCGTCCGCCTTTATCACGTACTCCTCCGGCCGGCCTGCCATGTAGTCCATGGCCTCCGCCGGTTCGCTGAAGGTGGCGCCGTCGGCGGTCGGCACACCGGCCGAGGACATCATGACCTTCGCATGCCACTTGCTGCCCTCCAGTGCCGCCGCATCACGTCCGGGACCGTAGCAGGGAATGCCGCGCGCGGCCAGGGAGTCGCTTATCCCGGCCACCAGCGGGGCCTCCGGTCCCACCACCACCAGGTCCACATCCTGCTCCGCAGCCAGGTCGGCGAGCTCCTCGACCTCTTCGGCCCCCACCGGGAAGGTCGGACCGAGCTCGGCCATGCCCGGGTTCCCCGGGGCCGACAGTACATCGTGGCCGCCCCGGGACAGTGCCCACGCAAGGGCGCTCTCCCTGCCACCCCCCCCGGCGACCAGAACCCTCATCGATTCCCCTCCGACGCCCCGTAGACGTGCTCCTCGGAGGGATAATCACCCTCGCGCACCTCCCGGACGTAGTTGCCGACGGCTTCGAGAATCCGCTCGCCCAGCCGCTCGTAGACCTTGAGGAACCTGGGGTGGAAATCGCCGGAGAGGCCCAGCATGTCGTTGACCACGAGTATCTGGCCGTCGGTCCTCCTGCCCGCCCCTATGCCTATGACCGGGATGGAGAGCATGGAAGAGACCTCCGCGGCCAGCCCCTCCTCGACGCTCTCCAGTACCAGGGCGAAGACCCCAGCCTCCTGCAGCTCCATCGACTCCCCGAGCAGCCGGTCCCTCTGGTCCGACCGGACTACCCTGTAGCCGCCGGTCATCCTGACCGACTGCGGCTGGAGACCCGTATGGCCCATGACGGGGATGCCGGAGTCTGTTATCGCCCGGACCCTGGAGAGCATCCTCCCGTTGCCGCCCTCCAGCTTGACAGCGTCCGCGCCGCCCTCGGCCAGGAAGCGCACCGCCGAGCCGACCGCTGCCTCGTCGGAGCCCTGGTAGCTGCCGAAGGGCATGTCCGCCACCACCAGGGTCCCCGGTGCCCCTGCCGAAACGGCCCTGCAGTGGGCCACGAGGAGATCGAGGTCGGCCGAGAGGGTCGTGTTCCGTCCCATGAGCACCATCTCCATGGAGTCGCCCACCAGCAGGAAGTCGACCCCGGCCCTCTCGAGGATGGAGGCCGTAACGAAGTCGTAGGCGGTCAGAGCGGCTATCCTCTCGCCCCTCGCCTTCATGGCCCTGAGCGACCAGACACCTCTCCCGCCTGAAGCAGTCATCCTCGGCACCTCCCCCGTTCAGCCCCGCGGGCGCCGCACATCCGGTCCCCTCCGAGGCGGTTGTCCGGGAGCAGCACCCTGTACGTCAGCAGGTAGGAAACTAAGGCGAACACGATTCCCGCCGCAACGTCGGTGACGTAGTGCTCCCCTCCGTAGACTATCTCGAAGCAGATGACGAGCACCGGCAGGAGGAGCCACCACGCCCTCCTGCCGTACTCCCGGAGGGAGACCAGGAGCATCAGCACGGGGACGGCCGTGTGCAGCGAGGGCATCGCCCCCCTGGGGCTGGGACTGAAGCTCCTCACCATTCCCTCCGGGAGAATGCGGGACAGCGCCCTGAGCGTGAGCCTGGGGACGTCGCCCAGGCCCTCCACGCTCCCCTCGATGGAGACCATCCACGGAGGCGTCAGGGGGAAGAGGACGTAGGTCGCGTAACCTGCCAGGGAGAGGAGAACGAGCGCCGCCGTCGCCCTCCTCATCCTCGCAGCACCCCTTGTCAGAAGGATCACCAGGGGGAGGAGGACCGGTATGAGGAACAGGAGCGCATGCATCACCGCGAACGCGTACTCGAACCACATGACGCCCGGCCCCGTGCGCAGCGCGCGTTGCAGCGCCAGGGTCGGCAGCTCGCCGAAGAGCCTCGCCTCCATCTGCAGGAGGCCCGGCCCCCTGAAGCGGCCGGTGCATGTGGAGACGACGAACTGCAGCTCCCAGTAGGAGAGGGCCAGGAGCGGGTAGAAGAGCCAGCGCCTGACGGAGTCCGGGATAGCGGTCAAGCAGTAGAGCAGCAGCATGACGCCGAAGGTGAGAAGGGGAATCGGGAGCCTGGGCACCCCCCTGGCGAAGGGTACGAAGGTCATCAGGAGGGCGTACGCAGCCCCCGCGGCAATTATCACCCTGTAGCTTGGTGCCCCTTGCGGGAAGCTGAGGTGGGGGCCATGGTCCGATGAATGTCTGCTCATAAGTTAAAGGTCTTAATACGGCCCGTTGCGGCCTGTGTCCACTCGCCGGCGTCCATAGGCCATTCCAGCGGGGCGCAGCCTTCATCGGTCTGCTTTGGCACTCACGGCACCGGCCCCCGATGCAAGACTGTAACACGGGGCGCGGCCCGTGTCAAAGGCAGCCTTGGTCGGTCGCCCGCTCTGGGTTAGTTTCCCCGGTGCACCGGAAGAACAGCCACCGAAGGGCAGGATAATGGCAAGGAACATCACGGACCCCGGCAGCGACTACTCCAGGTGGTACCAGGACGTCATAAGGGAGGCGGAGCTGGCCGACTCCGCACCCGTGCGCGGCTGCATGATAATCAGGCCCTACGGCTATGCGCTGTGGGAGAGGATATCCGGCGATCTGGACCGCAGGTTCAAGGAGACCGGCCACGAGAACGCCTACTTCCCCCTCTTCATACCGCAGAGCTTCATCACCAGGGAGGCGGAGCACGTGGAGGGGTTCTCCCCCGAGCTGGCCATGGTGACCCACGGCGGGGGCAAGGAGCTGGAGGAGCCGCTTGCGGTCAGGCCAACCTCCGAGACCATCATCAACCACATGTTCTCCAAGTGGATCAACAGCTACCGTGACCTCCCGATGCTCCTGAACCAGTGGGCCAACGTGGTCCGCTGGGAGCTCCGCCCCAGGGCCTTCCTCAGGACCACCGAGTTCCTCTGGCAGGAGGGCCATACGGCACATGCCGACGAGAGCGAGGCCAGGGAGGAGACCCTCCGGATGCTCGGGGTATACGAGGCCTTCGCCCGTGAGATGGCGGCCATCCCGGTCGTACCGGGCCGCAAGACCGAGCGGGAGAAGTTCGCCGGGGCGGTGGAGAGCTACACCATCGAGGCGATGATGGGCAACGGCTGGGCTCTGCAGAGCGGCACGAGCCACTACCTGGGCACCAACTTCGCACGTGTCTTCGACACCACCTACCTGGACAGCAGCAACACCCAGCAGTACGTCCACCAGACGAGCTGGGGCGTATCCACCAGGATGGTGGGGGGCATAATCATGGTCCACGGGGACGACGCGGGGCTCAGGCTGCCTCCGAGGCTCGCCCCGACACAGGCGGTCATAGTCCCCATCCCCGGCAGGGGCGACTCGGCCGCTGCCGTGATGGAGAAGGCCCGTGCGCTGCTCGAAGAGCTGTCCGAGAGAGGCGTTCGGGTGAAGCTGGACGACCGCGAGGGCGCCAGCCCCGGCTTCAAGTTCAACCACTGGGAGGTCCGCGGCGTGCCGGTGCGCCTGGAGCTGGGCCCCAGAGACCTCGAGTCCGGCGCGGTCACCGTTGCCAGGAGGGACAGGCCGGGCAGGGGAGAGAAGTTCACCATGCCCCTCGATGAGATCGGCAGCGCCGTCCCCTCCCTGCTGGACGATATCCAGGAGTCCATGCTGAACGAGGCCACGGAGCTCCGCGACTCCCGGACCCACGACATCGGGACCATGGACGAGCTCCGGGGTGCGGTCGAGGAGCGGCCCGGCTTCTACAGGGTATGGTGGGACGGCGGGACGGATGAGGAGGCCGCCCTCCAGGAAGAGACGAGGCTGACCGTCAGGTGCATCCCCCTCGAGCAGAGGAGCGGCGAGGGAAGCTGCATCGTCACCGGCAGGAGGACAGGCACAACCGCCATCCTCGCCAGGGCCTACTGACGCCGTATGGACCGCCGGGCCGGGGCGTTGCTTCACAGGGCGCTCCCGGCCCTCCTCGTGCTCGCGGTCGCCGCCGCCGCCACCTGGCCTTTCCCGGTCAGCCCCGGCGCGCACGACCACGCCGACACCCTCTTCAACACCTGGCTGGTCTCGTGGAACAGCCACGCCCTGCTGAACCTCCGTAACCCGCTGCAGCCGCCGGTCTTCCTGGGCCAGGAGGACGCGGTTGGCAGGAACGACCTCCTGCTGACCCAGGCGCTGCCGGCTCTTCCCATGAGGGCCCTGGGAGTGCCACCCCTGAGGGTTCACAACACGCTCTTCTTCCTCTCCCTGGCCTTCGCCGGCTACGCCGCGTACCTTCTGGCCCTGGACCAGGGCGTGCCCCGCCCCGGAGCAGTTTTCTCAGGCGTTGCCTTCACGAGCCTGCCATTCTTCCAGGCTCACATGTGGCACCTCCAGCTGATGTCCGCAGGTCTTGCTGTGCTGGCCGTCCGGCAGGCTCTCGGCTTTCTCCGTGGGGAGCGGAGGCTCTGGCCCCTGTCACTGCTCGTCCTGCTGCAGGGCCTGGCCTCGCTCTACTACCTCGTCTTTCTGGACCTCGCCCTGGTGCTGGTGGCGCTGCCCCGGCTGTTCACCGGCCCGAGGAGACGCATACCGGCGCTCGCCGCCGCTGCGGCGGCCGGCAACGCGGCCATGCTGCCCTTCCTGGCGGAGCACATCCGCAACGCTGCCTCCTACGGGATGGACAGCGTTGTCAGCACGGACCTGGCCGCTCTCCACTCCCCCTGGGAGGGGGACCTCCTCGCCCCTCTGCTGAGGCCGGGCTGGCTTTCCGGGGAGACGGCTCTCTGGCCGGGCCTCGCAGTCCTGGCCGGGCTGGCCCTACTGGTGCTCGGCCGGCGCAGGAGCGTACGCCTCCGGGACCCTCTGCCCCTGCTCCTCCTCGGCATCTTCTTCCTCCCGTTCTGCCTGGGGCCGACGGTAAGCGCCTGGGGACTGGAGCTGTCTCCCGGGCCGTACAGGCTCCTCGGCCTGCTACCGGGGATGGGCTCCGTGAGGCTCCCCGCCAGAGCCGGCTTCCTCTACCTCCTCCCCCTGGTGCTGGCCGCCGGGGCCGGCATCGGCAGGAGACGGCTGGCCGCGGCCGGGCTGGGCGCCCTCATGCTCGCGGAGCTGCTCCCCCTGGGCCACTCCATGATGGGAACCGAGCCTGACCCCTGGCACTTCTGGATAGAGGAGAGGGAGCCGGCCGCGGTGGCCTTCCTGCCGCTCTCCACCGACCTGACGAGGCCGGAGAAGGAGTGCAAGAGGCTGTACGGCCAGATACTTCACTGGACGCCGATGGTGAACGGCTACAGCACGAGCCTGCCGGACGGGTACGGCGAGCTGGCCCGGCTTCTCTCGGAGTGGCCCTCGCCGGAGGCCGACTCGGCCCTGGCCGCCCTGGGCGTCGACTGCGTGGTGCTGAGGGACTCGTCCCTCCCCGGGGCCGATACAGTGTGGACCAGCGGCCCCCGGAGCACGTCGGGGGTCATGCTGGACCGGGATTCGTATATTGGCCGTCACGGCCAGGAGACGCTCTAACCGAGCCGGACGGAAGGTGACCCATGCCAGCTCTGACAGCCATAGCGCTAACCCTCGTCGCGGTCCTGCCTCCGGAGGGTCCGGCCGGCAGGTCCATGCTGGAGACCACCGGCGGCGCTGCTCCAGCCGCTGCGGTCCTGGTGGAGATGGCGCCGCGGACCGTCTCCAGGAGCGACTCCGACGTGGCCGTGGTGGTGGCTGCCGGCCTGGCCGACGACCTCGCCCCGGAGATAGAGAGGCTCAGGGTCGACCTCCAGGCGGAGGGCTGGAACGTAACCGTCAGCTCGATGTCCGGCGGGACGGCCGAGGACCTCAGGAGCTACCTCGCCGGTGTCCAGGGCCTTGACGGCGCCATCCTGATCGGCTCGCTGCCCGCCGCGTGGTACGAGATGAACGAGTGGGGGGGCAAGCACGAGGAGTTCCCCCTGGACCTCTACCTGATGGACCTGGACGGGAGCTGGACGGACGCCGATGCCGACGGCCTCCTCGACGGCCACACGGGCGACCGGGGGGCCGAGATATGGATAGGACGCATCGACGCATCCGCCATCGAGTGGGGCAACGAGCTGGCCCTGCTCCGCGACTACCTCACCGCCAACCACCTCTACAGGACCGGCTCGCTGTCCGTGCCGCCCAGGGCGCTCTCATTCGTGGACGACGACTGGAGCAGCTGGTACGGCGGATGCGGCCTCGGGAGCATCTACGGCGACCTGACCGTTGTCGGCGACGAGGCCCAGACCACGGCGGCGGAGTACCGCGAGAGGCTCGGAGCCGGCTACGAGTTCGTCCACCTGATGGCACACTCGTCACCGTGGGGGCACACCTTCAAGGTGCCCTACGGCTACGGTGGCACCATGATGGCCCCGGAGATATCCGAGATAAACCCGGCCACGGTCTTCGTCCAGCTCTTCGCCTGCTCCAACTGCAGGTGGACCGAGCCGGGCTGCCTCGGCAACTGGTACCTGTTCGGTACGGATACCGGGCTCCTGGCCGTGGGCGCCACGAAGACCGGCTCCATGCTGGAGTTCGAGGAGTTCTACGAGCCCATCGGCGAAGGGCAGGTGCCCGGCAAGGCCTTCGTCTCCTGGTTCAACGCCGTGGGGATACACGACCCGCCCTGGCACTACGGCTGCGTGCTCCTGGGTGACCCCACCCTGATGCCGCTCTCCGGAAGGGAGAGGCTCGGCGCGGCCCTCCCGGGGGTCGCCGGACCTCACAGGGAGCACGTCCGCGTCTCCACCAGCCCCCACTCCGACTGCTTCCCGGTCTGCGTCTCCGCGGGAGGCAGCGTCTACGTGGCCTGGCTGACCGGGGACAACGGCAGGCTGGACGTGGCCGCACGCGAGTGGGACGGCGAGTCCTGGAGCGGCGCGTACACCGTTGATGCCGACGAGTACTGGGACGTGACCCCCTGCCTGGCGCTGGACGGCGAGGGCGACCCCTGGCTCGCCTGGGCCGACTTCGACTACGGCAGCTACGGCTACAGGATAAAGACCGCCACCGGCCACCGGTTCGGCGACGTGACCGTCGCGGCGTCCGGAGACGGCCTGGACGTCGACCCCTGCCTGGCCCACACGGACAGGATGTGGCTCGCCTGGCAGGTCTGGAGACGGGGACAGGGCGACATCATGGTCAAGTCGCTTGACGGCTCCTTCCCCGAGACCTACCTCTCCGCCCCGGGAGCCGGGGCCTTCTCCCCCACGGCGGCCGCGGGTCCCGGCGGGATGCTCCACGTCGCATGGGTGGAGACAACCCCCCAGGGGGAGCGCATCATGTGGACGCAGGGGGACGGGGATGGCTTCGGGACGCCCGAGGAGGTCTCTACCGGCGGATTCTGTCGCTCTCCGGGGCTGTTCGCCGCAGGTGACCGGCTGGTGCTGCTCTGGGAGTCGGGCGGCGAGCAGTCCCGGATACTGGCCAGGGTCTGGGACGGAGGCGAGTGGGGCGATGCGGAGGAGCTCTACTCCTCCCCGGAGGACCAGGCGTTCTCCCCGGCCTGCGGCCTCTCGCCGCAGGGCGAGGTCTTCGCGGCATGGCAGGTGGGCGCAGGAACGGACGCTGCGCTGCTGCAGAGCACGCTGACAGGCTCCGGATGGACCGGGCCCGCCGTGCTGGTGGAGACCGCCGGCCCCGCCTGGTCACCGGCTCTCTCCGACGGCTTCATCGCCTGGGCGGGTACCGCGGGGGCGGCCTCATGGGATATCTACGCCGAGATGGACGGCGGAGTCGGCATCGAAGGGGGAGAGGGACCGTCGGCGCCCTCTGTACGTATCCTCCGGAACCCGGTCAGGACGGAGGTCGTCCTGCTGGTGGAGGGGACGGAAGGCCCGGTAAGCGCCTCCCTGTACGACCTCTCCGGCCGGAGGGTCTCCGAGGTCAGCGCCTCTCCCGATGCCGGGGGTACGATCGCCCTGCCCTGCTCCGGCCTACCCTCCGGCGTCTACTCCGTGAGGGTGGAGAGCGGCGGTGAGCTGACCACGGGGCTGGTGACGCTGCTGAGGTAGGCCCGGCCGGCATCCGCCCTTCCCCGGAGGGCCCGCTTTCTCTATCGTACTCCGGTGGCGCTCAGGGCGCTTCGTTACGACGAGGAAAGGGGGAGCGATGCCGGGCAGGATGTTCGACGACTCCGGGAGGCTGAACATCCCGGACGCTGACAGGAACGGACGGGGGGAGCACATCGGCCCGCCGGTGGTGGTCAACGCGGTCTACTGTCCGGCCGGTCACGACCTCGTATCGCTCGACCACGAGGTATCGGGCTTCCCGGCGATAGTCCTCCGCTTCTCCGGCAGGAGGAGCGGCGAAGGCGTCCTGGCCCTCTCGGCGGTCCACGGTGACACGGCGCACGCGATCGTCAGCGGCAGCGTCCGGCACGGCGAGCCGCTCGACCTCTCCTGCCCCCACTGCGGCGTGGCGCTGGACGTCCTCGGCGACTGTCCCTGTACCGAGGGGGCCGTCACCCATATGGCGTACCTCTACCCCAGGAAGGACCCGCACCAGGCCATAGCCTTCTGCAACGTCCTGGACTGCCCGAACTCCGCGGTCATCCGCTCCGGTGAGGTAATCAGGCGTCATTCGGAGAGGCCCTGGATAGAGTAGCCGCACCCCGGGGGCGGAGCCTGGGGGTCGTCGCAGGCTTCGTCGGCCACCTCCTCGTCATACTCTCCCTGGTACTGCTCCTCCCCCTGCTCTTCTCCCTCCTGACCGGTGACGGCGAGACCCTCCGCACGAGGCTGGCCTTCGGCGGGACCGCGCTCCTCTCGGCGACCGCAGGCGGAGTCCTGAAGAGGTACTTCGGCGGCCGGACCCCGGACCTCCCCCAGGCGATGCTCATATGCGCCACCGGATGGCTCGTCCTCTCGGCGGTCGGGGCCATGCCCCTCTGGCTGTCGACCGGGATGAGCTACCTGGACGCCTACTTCGAGACGATGAGCGGATTCACCACCACCGGCATAACCCTGATAACCGGCCTGGACGACATGCCCCGCAGCCTCCTGCTCTGGAGGGCCATCACCCAGTGGGTGGGCGGCCTCGGCATACTCACCTTCTTCCTCGTGGTCACCTCGAGGATACCGGGAGGGCACCTGCTGTACGGGGCGGAGAGCCACAAGATGAGGACCGACCGGCCGGTCCCCGGCATGGCCCATACCGTCAGGGTGCTCTGGCTCATATACGTGGGGTTCACGGTGATGATAACGCTGCTCCTCCTGCTGGCGGGAGCGGGGGCCTTCGACAGCGTCTGCCACTCCTTCACCGCCCTCTCCACCGGCGGCTTCTCACCCCACGACGCCAGCGTTGCATGGTTCGCCACAGCTCCCGGCGTCGACCACGTTATGGTGGAGTACGTGCTCATCCTGGGGATGCTGCTCGGCGGCCTCAGCTTCCTGGTCCACTTCCGGGTGCTCACCGGCCACCCGAGGGCGCTGTGGGACAACGCGGAGACCAGGCTCTTCTGGTGGCTGGTCCTTTCGCTGTCCGGGCTGGTGCTGCTGGACCACCTCACCGCCGGCACCGGCTCGGCCGGCACGGAGGAGTCGGTGAGGACATCGGTCTTCCAGACGGTGTCGATACTGACCACCACCGGCTTCACCACAAGGGACCTGACCTCCCCGTTCTTCGGGAGCGTGGGCAGGCAGGCCTTCCTCCTGATGATGGTGGTGGGCGGCTGCGTCGGCTCCACCGCCGGCGGGGTAAAGGTCGGGAGGGTGGACATACTGGGCAGGATGGTCGTCACGAGGGTGAGGAAGCTCTACAGGCCGAAGAGGGCGGTCAGCAGGGTGAGGGTCGACGGCAAGCTGCTGGAGTGGGAGGAGGTGCTGCGGGTCAGCACGGTCTTCACCATCTGGATGGGGCTGCTTCTCGTCGGTGGCGTGATGACCGCCCTGGCCTCCGAGCTGGGCGGCTACGAGTCCTTCTCCGGGATGTTCAGCGCCATGGGGAACATCGGACCATGCCTGATAAGCGTCGAGGAGATGGCGGGGCTGGCCCCGACCGTGAAGCTGCTCTACATTCTCGGCATGCTGGCCGGCAGGCTGGAGATACTTCCCGTACTGCTGATGCTCTCCCCGGCGGCATGGCGGAGATGGTGACGGAGGGAGGTCCGGGATGCGCATCGTGATCGCCGGAGCCGGTCTCCTCGGAAGGGAGCTGACGGCGCTGCTCCTCGAGCACGACCACGACGTCGTCGTGGTGGACATGGACAGGGAGGTCTGCGACCTGCTCTACGAGAGGACGGGCGCGGTCACGGTCAACGGCAGCGCCACGAGCCTCAGCGTGCTCCGTGACGCGGGCGCTCACCGGGCGGACGTCCTGCTCTGCCTTATGGGAAGCGACGCCGACAACATAGCCACCGCCATCCTCGCCAGGAGCCTCGGCGTCCCGAGGATACTGGCCAGGATGCGGGACAGGGCGTACGAGCAGGCCTACCACATCTCCGGCGTCACCGGCATAGCCCGGGTGACGGAGCTCCTCCTGGACAACCTGCTCACGGAGATAGAGCAGCCCGAGCTGCGGAGGATAATGTCGCTGGGCGGCGGAGCGGCGCACGTATACGCCGTGCGGGTGCCGGAGGACGCCGACTGCGCCGGCAAGACCGTGCGAGACGTGGCCGGCGGCGGCGATCTCCCGGAGGAGAGCCTGCTCATGGGAGTCTACCGGGAGGATACGGACAAGTTCTTCATACCCCGGGGCGACTACGTCCTTGAGGTGGGCGACACGGTCTTCGTCACCTCCCGGGAGAGGGACATCAAGGAAGTGGCGAGGGCGCTCGGGGTAACGGTCTAGGAGGGGACATGGGCGGCTCCCCCGGAGAGAGGGAGAGGCTCAGGGAGGCGATAGACTCCCTGGAGGCGCAGCGGCCGGTCCTGGGCGACTCGGTGGTGGACGCTGCCGTGGAGCCTCTTCTCAAGCTGCTCCAGGAGCTCCCGGAGCGGAGGACGGACCCGCGCCGGAAGCTGCGCAAGCTCTGCACGGTCCTGTTCGCCGACGTCTCCGGCTTCACCAGCGCATCCGAGTCCACCGACGCGGAGACGGTGACGGAGGCCATCAACGCCCTCTGGGAACGCCTTGACGGCGTAATCCTCGAGCATGGCGGCTACATAGACAAGCACATGGGTGACGCGGTGATGGCGCTCTGGGGCGTGGAGGCAGCCCGGGAGGACGACCCGGAGAGGGCGATCAGGGCGGCCCTCGCCATGCAGGCGGAGCTGGAGCGGGAGGGGCGGGCGGACACTTCCGAAACACCGGGGCTCCGGGTGAGGATAGGGGTCCACACCGGACCGGTTTTCCTCAGCCCGGTGGGCACCACCGGCGAGTACACGGCCATGGGGGATACGGTGAACACCGCCTCGAGGCTTCAGGAGTCGGCGCCGGTTGGCGGGGTGCTCGTGTCGGCGGCCTGCAGGAGGCACGTCAGGGGGCTCTTCCAGCTCCGTGAGGTGCCGCCACTCCCCGTCAAGGGCAAGTCCGAGCCGCTGAAGGCCTGCGAGGTCACGCGGGTGCTCCCGAGGGGGCTCATGCAGGCGAACCGGGGCGTGGTGGGCATAGACGCGCCCATGGTCGGCCGGGAAGGCGAGCTCGGCCGCCTGCTCTCGACCTGGCGCAGGTGCGGGGAGGACTCCAGGTGCAGGGCGGTGGTGCTGGTTGCCGACGCCGGCATCGGGAAGTCCCGCCTGGCCGCCGAGTTCAGGAACGGTCTGGCGGACAGCGGCGAGGGTATGACCCTCCTGGCCGCCAGGTGCACTCCGGATACCGAGCAGGTGCCCCGGGCGATGCTGCGGAGCATGCTGGCCTTCCACTGCGACATCCGCGAGGACGACCGGCTGGAGACGGTCCGGGAGAAGCTGGTCGGCGGGCTCTCCGGCCACCTGTCGGAGACCGACGCCCTGCTTGCCGGCCGTTACGCCGGCTTCCATGCCGCCGGGGAGGAGGAGGAAGCACCTGCCGACGCCCGGAGCGGGAGGGCCTGCCTGCTCGAGCTCCTCGGCAGCCTGGCCTCCTCGGAGAGGACGCTGCTCTGCCTGGAGGACCTGCACTGGGCCGACGCCTCCTCCATGGAGCTCCTCGGGGAGCTCACCTCCCTCCTGGACGGGACCGGGACGATGCTCCTGGGGCTTGCCCGACCGGTCTTCCTGGAGCGGTTCCCGGACTGGGCCCCGGAGCGTTGTGAGACGCTGAGGCTGCGGCCGCTCTCCCCGGGCGAGAGCGGGGAGCTCGTCCGCTCCATACTCCGCAAGCTCCCCACACTGCCGGAGAGGGTCGTGGAGCTAGTGGCGGGAGGCGCCGACGGCAACCCCTACTACGTGGAGGAGCTCATCGAGATGCTCGTGGACAGGGGCGTGATAGTCCGCGGCAGCGACGTCTGGGAGCTGAGGGAGGAGCCGCTGGCGGATTGCCGGGTCCCCGGCACGCTGACCGGCGTGCTCCAGGCGAGGCTCGACTCCCTCCCCGAGCGGGAGAGGGACCTCCTGCAGAAGGCCTCCGTGGTGGGGAGGGACTTCTGGGACACCGTGCTCGAGCTGCTCTCGGAGGAGGAGCCGACGGCCCTGGGCACGGACCTCTCCTCCGTGACCAGGAGGGAGCTGGTCACTCCCAGGAAGCCCTCGGAGCTGGCCGGCTCCTCGCAGTACAGCTTTCGGCACGCACTGCTGAGGGACGTCACCTACGAGAGCGTGCTCCTCTCCCTGCGCAGGCGGTACCACGCGGTGGTGGCCGACTGGCTGCTCGAGAACGCCGGCGACCGGGCGCCGGAGTTCGCGCCCCTTCTGGCCGAGCACTACATGCGGGCCGGTCTGCGGGAGCGGGCGGTGCCCTGGCTGCTCCGGAGCGCCGGGAGCTACAATGCCACAGGCGACTTCAGGGAGGCGCTGGAGGCCTGCGAGACGGCGCTGGAGATAGCCGGCGGGGGCCTCGCGCCGGGGGAGCGAGCCGCCGCCATGCTCGGCCGCGCCAGGGCGCTGGAGAAGCTCGGACGCTATCGCGAGGCGGAGGGCGTCCTCGAGGCCGTTCTCGATCTCACCGGCAGGGAGGGCCTCGATTCGCTGCGCTCCGAGGCCCACGGCGTCCTCGCCTGGATATGCAACGTCACCGGCAGGCGAGGCATGATGACCGGGCACGTAAGGGCGGCATTCGAGGCGGCCCAGCTCTCCGGCGGGAGGAGGGTCCTGGCCAGGGCGGTGATGCACATGGCCGACCTGGAGGAGGACCGGAGCCCGGAGAGCATCGTCCCCTACTACGAGAGATGCCTGGCGCTCTACGCCGAGATCGGGGACGACCAGGGCAGGGCCATCACGCTGCTGAACCTCGGCAACTACCTCTGCAGGGCGGGACTGCGGGAGGAGGCGGAGAGGGCCTACCGGGAGAGCCGCGGGCTCTACGAGTCCCTGGGCAACCGCTGGGGGCTGGCCAACTGCCTGAACAACCTGGGCAATATAGCCCTGGAGAGGGAAGAGGCCGACGAGGGGCTCCGTCTCTACCGGGAGAGCCTCGGGCTGGCCGAGTCCATAGGAGACGTGGAGCTGGCGGTCATCTGCAACCTCAACCTTGGACGCACGAACCTGGGGACGGGGAACCGGGACTGCGCTCTGGAGCACCTGAGGAGGGCCATCGGGAGGGCGCTGTCGGTGGGCCTCGTACCGCTTGCGCTGGCAAGCGCCTGTCAGCTCTGCGAGCTGCTCGAGCTGCGGGGGATGGAGCTGGAGGCCGGCTTCGGGCTGACCGCCATACTCTCCTCGGACTGCCCCCCGACGGAGGAGGACGCCGCCCGGCTTGCGCGGGAGGCGGAGAGGCTCCTCCGGGGGGCGGACGGAGCGACCCTGGAGCGGATACGGGAGAGGGCCGGGGCCATGACGGCGGAGCGGCTCTGCGAGACTCTCCTGGCCTTCGCGGACGGGGCTCGGCTGGAGTAGCCGCCGGGGCTCAGTTGACCACTGCCACCGGCGCGTCGTGAGCCAGCGAGTAGTGGCCGGAGGTTATGACCTCCTCCCCCTCCTCCACGCCCTCCTCCACCGACACGTAGCCCCGGCCGGAGGGCCCCAGCGTTACGTACCGCCAGTCCGCCCTGCCGTCTGATACGACGAACACCATGTCGCGGTCGTCCCTTATCAGGATCGCCTCCTCCGGGATTACCAGCTCTTCGGGGTAGACCGAGGTGACGACCTCTATCCTGGCGGTGGCTCCGGGCCGCAGCCCGGCCACGGCGGGCAGGTCTACGCGGACCTCCCCGGCCCTGAGCTGCGGGTCCACGACAGGAGAGACCGACTCGACAGTGCCGACGACCG
The DNA here is from genome assembly GCA_964423505.1 of uncultured bacterium. Taxonomy (GTDB): domain Bacteria; phylum Fermentibacterota; class Fermentibacteria; order Fermentibacterales; family JCC-6; genus CAYREX01. The sequence continues at coordinate 16,053 of CAYREX010000023.1, forward strand.
TGGTGTCCGAGAGGGAGGGCAGGGTCACGTAAACCCTCTGCGCCGGCTGGCACTCCACCAGCTCCCTCTCGTCGAGGCTGACCTCCACCTGCAGGCTCCACGGGTCTATGACCTTGCCCAGGGGGGCCCCCGGATAGACGGTCATTCCCTCCCTCGCGGATATCTCCGACACCGTGCCCTCGAACCCCGCCCTTATGGCTGAGTTCGCGTACTGGCTCTGGGCCGAGGCCAGCGCCGTCTGGGCGTCGGCGAGGCCGGTGGTCTGCCTGAGCATCTGCTGGACCTCGGGTGTCAGCTCCCCCCTGTAGTTCTCCATCTCGAACTCGTAGAGCGCCTCGGCGTTCCTGTACGCGCTCATGGCGCCGGAGAGCCTTGCCGCGCTCTCTCCCGAGGCTATCCTGAAGAGCACCTCTCCGTCGGAGACCTGTGTACCCACCGCTTCGGGGGCCTGGATGACCTCCCCCTGCAGCTGCGCGGTCAGGGTCTGCGACCTCGAGGAGGCCACCCGACCGGTAGCGTCCACGACCGAGAAGAGGGTGTCCACCGCGGCCTCCTCGGCGGTGACCGGGAGGGGTGAGGGCTCGAGGGTCTCCCTCTCGGCCTCCTCCTCCTCGGCACCGCAGGCCGCGGCAAGGATCATGACAGCCGTCGCCAGCATCTTCCGGACTCTATCCATCTGCTCTCTCTCCTCCTGCTATCTCTTTCCCGGCGCCGGCGGAGCGCCGGCCGCCTCTGCGGCGGCGCCTCCCCGAGCGCGTCGTGAGCTGTATGAGGGCGGGCAGCGACACCAGCACGAGCGGCATCGAGACAACCATACCGCAGACCACGGTGAACGACAGGGTCGCCCAGAGGTCGTCCGCCCCGGACATCGGCCAGAGGACCAGGGGGAGCAGCCCGAGCACCGTGGTGGCGGTGGTCTGCAGTACCGGCCGCAGCCTCTCCGAGACGACCATGTCCGCCGCCCGGTCCGGCATTACCCCCTCCCTCCGCTTCTTCTCGAAGCTGTCGACGAGGAGTATGGAGTTGTTGACGGCGATCCCCACCAGGAAGACGCTGCCGACGTAGGCCTGGGGAGTAAAGACCTTGTCGAACGCCCAGAAGCCGGCAACCACGCCGACCAGGGCCATCGGGATCACGGCGAGGATGTACAGCGGGGCCTTGAACGACTCGAACACGACCGCCGATACGGCGAAGACCGCTATTATGGCCAGGGCCACCAGCAGGTTCAGGTCCGTCTCGTCGTCCCTGAGCCAGAAGGGTATGTACTCCTCCTCGTGCACCCTGTAGCCAGAGGGCAGCTCCAGGTTGTCGAGGAGTGTCATCCTGAACCTGGCGGACATCCGCTCGGCGCCCATGAACGAGTAGGCCACGGTCCTGATGTACTCGCCGTTCTCCCGGCTGATGGAGCCCTGCACGTCCAGGGTGTCCAGGCTGACTATGTCCCCCAGCTCCATCGTCCCGGCCGCGGTCAGCATCCGGCTCTCCATGACGTCGGAGAGCTCCGGGTCCTCCATGCCGTCGATGCTGAAGGTCAGGTCTACGCTCTCGTCGCCGACCTGCACCTCCGCGCCGTAGCCGCCGGAGAGGTTGTAGCGGAACGCCTGCAGTATCTGGAACGGGTTCACCCCGAGGTCGGCCAGCTCCTCCCTGTCGAAGACCACCGCCAGCATCTGTCTGTCGGGACGCCTGGGGTCCCAGTTGATGTTGACCTCCCCGACCCTGGGATGCCGCATGAGGAGCACCTCCAGGGAGGTGGCCAGCTCCTTCAGGCCGGCGTAGTCGAAGCCACGGAGCTCGATGGTCTGCATCATCCCGGCGCTCCTGGTGCTCCTCCAGTAGGGCTCAGGGTTTATGCCGCCCACGTATATCGAGCGGGTCCCTCCGACCGTGGTGGCGTGGGCCACGGCCTCCGCCTCTATCTGAAGCCCGTACCCCGAGCTCACCGCCTCCTCGGTCAGGTTGGAGAGGACGCTGGCGCTCTCGCCGTAGACTATCGTCCTGGTGGAGGCGACCCCCTCCCTGTTCGCGAGGATCTCCTCGAACTGGGAGGCCGTCTCGTCGACGATGTCCTGGGGCGTGCCGGGAGGGAACTGCATCCACACGGTGATGGACTCCCGCTGGAAGGAGAAGCCCCAGTCCTCTCCCCGCTCTATCTTCGTGAGGAAGACGAAGACCGCACCGCCGACCAGCAGCAGGGCCAGGCTGACCGCTATGAGCGGCCTGTGGTGAAGGACCGAGATGCCCCTGGCCAGATGCCTGTCCCAGGTGCGCTCCCTGTACCAGCCGCTGGAGCGCCACCTCCCGGCGATGGAGGGCACCAGGGTGAGACATATGCAGTACGATGCAGTCAGGGTGGCGGCCACGGTGAAGGCGAAGGGCCTGTAGTAGAGCCTGAGTATGCCCTCGCTGGCCAGCAGCGGTACGAAGGCCACCATGGTCGTCAGTATGCCGCCGAGGACCGGGACCGCAACCTCGCCGGCGCCCCTGCCGGCGGCCTCCAGCGGAGGCATGCCCTGCCTCCTCCGGAAGGCGATGGCCTCCAGGACCACCACCGCCCCGTCCACCAGCAGGCCGAAGGCTATGGCAAGGGCGCTCAGCGTGAGGACGTTGATGCTGTAGCCCGCCAGGTAGACCGCGGTCACCGCCACGGCGGCGGAGAAGAGGATGCTGCTCAGTATGAGGGGGGTGGAGAGCGGGCTCCTGTTCAGAAGCAGAAGGACGCCGACTATGAGCCCGAGGGCTATGAGCGCCCTCCAGGAGAGCTCCCGTAGATCCTCGGTTATCCCTTCCGTACCATCCTCTATGAGCTCCAGCTCTATGCCGGGCGGCAGCTCCTCCCGAAGCCGCTCCACCCGGTCCTTGACGTCCCCCGCCACCCGGACGGCGTTGCTGGCGGCCGCCCTGTCCACCTGGAGGCTCACCTGGTCCATGCCGTTGTAGCGGAAGACTATCTCGTCCCGGGGCTGGAAGTCGACGGTTATCCTGCTCGCCACGTCCGAGAGGGTCACGAAGAAGCCGTCCCTCTCTGCTATCATCAGCTCTCCCAGGTCCATCGGGGCGTCAGGGACGGTGGACACCCTGACCACCGACTCGAGGCCGGTGGTGTCCACCACCACGCCGGCGTTGACGTCGACTATCCCGTCCCGGACCACCGAGGCCACCTGCGCGAGGGTCAGGTTCATGGAGATGAGGGCGTCGCTGTCGATGTCCACCTCTATGACCTGTCTCCCCAGCCCCTCCACTATCACGGAGCTGACGCCGTCCACGCGCTCCATTGCAGGGACTATCTCGTCGTCGGCCAGCTGCTTGAGGACCGACCGCTCGGCGCCGGTGAGGGCGTATATCAGGAAGCCCTCGCTCTCCAGCTCCCTGGGAACCGCCTGGCTGACGCTGCCTATGTAGACCGCGTCCGGTAGCTCGTCCTCCAGCAGGGAGACCCGCTCGGTGAGCTCCATGGCCACGACGTCCATGTCCGTCCCCTTCTCGAAGGAGACGCTGACGTTGCTGGAGCCGGTGCCGGAGGTGGAGCTGACCTCGATGACCCCCGGGACCTCCCGGGCGACGTCCTCTATGGGCCGGGTGACCTGCTCGCAGACCGCCTCCGGGTCGGCGCCGGGCCAGCTGGCCGAGACGTTCAGCCTGGGCAGCTCCGTGTCCGGCGTGCCCTCGATGGGTACCCTGTTGAACGAGACTGCCGCCAGGGCCAGGACCGCCAGGAAGATGACCAGCGTCCCCCGCGGCCTGTGGAGGACCAGGTCTATCACGGACAAGGGGTCACCTCTCTCCCGAGAGGATCCTGTACAGGACCGGCACCACTACCAGGGTCAGGAGGGTGGCCACGGTGATGCCGCCGATCACCGCAACCGCCAGCGGCTGCCGGAGGCTGGCGCCGGCCCCGAAGCCGATGGCCATGGGCAGTAGCCCGAGGACGGTGGTGGCGGTGGTCATGAGGACCGGCCTGAACCTGTCCCTCCCGGCGCCAACGATCGCCTCGTTCCTGGGCACGCCCCGCCTTCTGAGCTGGCCGATCCGCTCTACGAGCAGGATGCCGTCGTTCACCACTATGCCGCAGAGCACCACCAGCCCTATACCGGAGAGCGCGTTCCAGCTCTGGCCGGTCAGGGCGAGCCCCGCCACGACGCCTATGATGCCCAGTGGGACGGTGAACATGATGACGAACGGCTCCAGGAACGACTCGAACTGGGAGGCCAGCAGGACGTAGACCAGTCCGATGGCCAGCAGGCCGGCGAGCAGCAGGCTGGAGGTGGTCCTCTCCATCTCCTCTATCTCGCCTCCGGTCCGCAGCCTGACCGGAACGCCGCCCAGCATGGAGTCGGCCAGCATGGAGACCTCCCTGGATATCCTGGCGAGGTTGCTCCCCGAGCCGGCGACCCTCACCGCCACCGCCCTGTTGCCCTGGTTGTGCTCGATGAAGCCGGGCGTCTGGCGCGTGAACGGGGCGGTAATGCGGTCGAGCGCGAGCAGACCGCCTTCGGTGGGCATCGACCTCTCCATCAGGGAGTCCAGCGCCATGCCCTCGCCGCTGCCGGCCAGCAGGACAACGTCCACCTTCTCGTCCTGCCGATAGTAGGTGGTGGAGGTAAGCCCCCGGGCCATGCTCTCTACGAAGTCGGCAACGCCGGAAGCGCTGACCCCGAAGAGGGAGAGCAGCTCGCCGTCCAGGTCCAGCACCAGCTCGGGCCTACCCTCGAGGTACTCGACCTCCGCCGACTCGACGTCCTCTCTCCCGGAGAGGATTGCCGCCAGGGCGGTCGCCGCCTCCAGGTCGCCCTGGATGTCCTCCCCCTCCATGTAGACCGTGAAGGAGCTGCCTCCGCCCAGTATCTCACCGAGCAGGGTGGGCCGCTTCTCGACCACCAGGGGGAACGAGAAGAGGGTGGACCAGGCCTCCCTGACCGGATCCATCGCCTCCTCTGCCGCACCGGCGCCCGGGTAGGTGGCAGTGAGTATGGCATCAACACCCTCCTCCGACCGCACGCCCGTCCTCCCGGCGACGCTCATCGCGCCGGAGCCGACGGCCAGCTCCATCGCCTGCCCGGAGAGGTCGATCATCTCCTCCATCGAGGTACCCCTCGGCGCCGAGTAGCTCAGGTCGAGCTGGTCCACCGGGGTCGCAGGCAGCAGCTGCATGGGCAGCCTCAGGCCGGCCGCCACCGCCACCGCGAACGCAGCCAGGGCCACAACTAGGACCAGCAGCGGCCTCCGGACCAGTCTGCTCAGCATGCCGGAGTAGCTCTCCCTGAAGCGGCTGGTCACGTCGCCTCCCCCCCTCACCTTCCGCATTCGGGCAGCGAGCGTCGGTATGACGGTGACGGCAACCACCAGGCTGGCGACGAGGGCGAATCCTACGGCCAGCGCCTGGTCCCGGAAGAGCTGGCCGGTCACCCCCTCCATGTAGACCACCGGGAAGAAGACTATCAGCGTGGTCAGGGTGCTGGCGGTTATGGCCTTGCGCACCTCCGCCGTCCCCTCCCTCGCGCTTTCCTGCGCCTCCTCTCCCTCCTCCCTGCGCCGGTAGATGGCCTCCAGCACCACCACGGCGTTGTCCACCAGCAGGCCTATGCCGAGGGCCAGGCCGCCCAGTGACATGATATTGAGCGTCACGCCGGAGATGAAGAGCATGAACAGGGCGACGGCTATGCTCAGGGGGAGCGAGAGCCCCAGGATGAGGGGGCTGCGCCAGTCCCTCAGGAAGAAGAAGAGCACGCCGAAGGCCAGCAGGCCGCCCAGGGCCAGCGCCTCCAGCACCTCGTTTATGGAGTCCTCTATGAACTCGGCGTCGTTCTGTATCACCTGGAGCGAGAGCTCGGGGTACTCCTCCTCCAGCTCGGCGACCATGTCGGAGACCCTTCCGGCCACATCGACGGTGTTGGCCTCCGCCATCTTCCGCACCCGGAGTATCAGGCACCTCTCGCCGTTGTAGCTGGCCCACTCGGTGGCCGGCCTCTCCCCCATGGAGACCTGCGCGACGTCGGAGAGGAGCATGGGGGTCTGCCCCCGGAAGCCGATGACCGTGTTCTCCAGGTCCTCCAGCGAGCTGAACTCCCCCTCCAGTGAGAGGAAGAACTCGAGCTGGCCGTCCCGCACCATCCCGCCGGACATGGAGGCGTTGGCTCCCTGGAGGGCCAGCGAGACGTCCGAAGGGGAGAGGGAGAGCTCCTCCACCACCCCGGGCCTCAGCGTCACGAACACCGCCGGGTCAGCCTCTCCCTGTATCTCGCAGCCTGCAACTCCGTCGGCCTGGTTTATCCGAGTGGTCACCACGCGCCTTGCGAAGTCGGTCACCTCGGTCCAGTCCCCCGTCTCCATGACCATCAGTATCTCCATGAAGGGCCTGGTGGAGGGATCGTAGTCGACGAGGGTGGGTCTGCCCGCCTCGTCCGGGAGGGTCCAGGCGGCTACGTCGAGCTTCTCGCGGACCTCCAGCCTGGTGTAGTCCATATCGGTCCCCCAGTCGAACTCCAGCGTTATCCGGCTGGCGTCGCCGTAGGACCTGGAGGTGTAGCTCCGCAGGTTGCGGACCCCTGCCACGGCCGTCTCCAGGGGATCCGTGACCAGGCGCTCGACCTCGTAGGGGCTGGAGGAGGGATAGCCGGTCTCGATGGTGAGTCTGGGGTACTCCACGGAGGGCAGGAGGTCAACGGGCATCTTCAGGACTGCGACCGTCCCGAGCACGGCTGCGACTATCGAGAAGACCGTTACCGCTACCGGTCTCGAGACCGCTTTCCCGGTGATGCTCAAGGCGAGAACCTCCGTTCGGGGGAGGGGCAGTGTCGTCAAAGCATAAGAAGCGTGAGGGTATTTCGCAATTCCTCGGCTCGATATGTCTGTCTTCGAACCATTTACGAAACGATATCCATCCCCCTGACCGCTACGGGAGCCTCCCTTGCCTCCCCGCGCGTATATTCCTCTCATGCCTGCAGACCAGGTTTCCGGCAGCGGTTCGGAGGGGGCTGCGGTCCTCCGCGTCATCGGGGACGGCTCCACATCGTTCCACCTGGCCGCGCTGCCGCCCGGCACCGGCCGGGGAGAGGCGGAGCGGGTCATCCGTGAGACCGCCCCCGACATGGTCTGCCTCGGCTCCGACCGCATGCTCATCTCGGTGATGGAGGACGCGGCCGGGTTCAGGGAGACGGAGCTCACCCGGATGCTGCGCAGCGGCAGGGGGTTCTTCCTCCTCGGTTACGTATACCTCTCATGGCTGAAGGGGGCTCTGGGCCTCCCCGAAGGCGGACCTCCGGGGGGGGAGATGACCGGGGCCGCGGAGGCGGCGGCCGCCGCCGGCCTCCGGACGGTCTGCTGCGACAGGGAACTGCAGGTGACCTTCCGGAGGGCCTGGGAGCGAGCCGGGGCGCCGGGCAGGATGCGCCTGCTGCTCATCCCTCTCGGTATGGCCGTTACAGGGAAGGCAGGGAGCCTGGCGCCCGGCCTCCGCGACCTCGGCATCCGGAGCGCGACCACCCGCTGGCTCTCCTCGCGGATGCCCCGGCTGCGGGAGGTCCTGGAGACGGAGCGGGTGGAGTACATGGCCGGCCGGATAGCCGACTCCGGGGAGGGCAGGGTGCTGACGTTCCTCGAGCCTGGCGACATCGGGCCGGTCGCGCGCGATCTGGAGCGCATCACGGCTGAAGGAGAGGCGCCGGACCTCGCGCGGCTGGAGTCCTCCCGGGAGGGGAGGCGCCCGGCCGCATGGGTGCCCTACGCCGCGGGGGTAGCGCTGATCGGGGCGGCTACCGCCGGAGCCCTCTTCGGCGGCGGTGGCGCAGAGACGCTGGAGCTGATCTGGCTCTGGGTACTGGCCAACGGTATCCTTTCCATGCTCGGGGTAGTTGTCGCCGGCGGACATGCGGCAGCCGCCGCGGCGGCAATGCTGCTGGCGCCGGTCACCTCCCTCTTCCCCTTCGTAGGTGCCGGGATGGTCGCCGGTGTGCTCCAGTACCGGACCAGGAGGCCCAGGGTGATGGACTTCGAGACGCTCCAGGCGGACCTCAGGAGCATCCGGGGCGTGCGGCGGAACAGGCTGTCCTCGGTGGCCGCGGTCTACGCCATGGCAAACCTTGGCAGCATCCTGGGATCTTCACTCTACCTGGCCGGCGTTGCGGCGTTCTATGTCCGCTAGGGACCGGGATACCCTCCGTCGGTGGCGGAGGGCCGGGAGTATAGGACGCTGGCTCCGCACACCCCTGGAGGGGATGGGCCGGTTCGACCGCCTGCTCACGCGCCTGGCTCTCATGCTCCTCTCGAGGCTCGCCCGGGTGGAGGAGCCGGAGGGGGTCGACTGGCGGGGAGACCCGCTGGTCTTCGTCATGAACCACGGAAACTACTCCGAGACGGTCCTCATGGCCGCCTTCCTGCTCATGAGGAGGAGGGGACGCAACGTCTCCTTCCTCGTGGACTGGATGTTCGGCGAGCTGCCCCTGGCCAGGGGGGTCCTCCGCCGTATCGAGAGCATCTTCGTCTACAACAAGCGGGCGAGGCTACGGATCATCGAGAGGCGGAGGCCCCGGCCGGCTCCTTACAGGGCCGACGCGAGGTGCGTCGAGATCCTGGAGGATGGCGGCGCCGTGGCGCTCTTCCCGGAGGGGAAGGCCAATCCGGACCCGGAGAGGCTCCAGAGGGCGAGGAAGGGGCTGGGGCGCATTATACTGGGGTCTGGAGCGCCGGTTTTGCCTGTCGGCATTGAATATGTTAGAGTTACCGGTGACGGCCGGATCCCCAGACTCGGACGGATGCTCATACGGGTGGGAAGACCCTTCTTACCCGCTACCCTCGAGACGTTCTCGGGGGGCTCCGGTGTCGACCTCACTACCGAACAGACCGGTTGCCTGGCTGACCGGATAGGGGACGAGTGCATGGAGGTCCTTTCGGAGCTCTGCGGCAAGAGCTACCCGTACATGGACGGCACGGGCAGCCGCTGCGCTCCGGAAAATCCCTGGGGAGGTCTTGGATGAAGCGCTCATCGAAGATCGAGGTGCTCAAGGTCCGGGACGACGGGACCAGGTCCGAGGTCCTCGACGTCATGGAGGAGGTTTACCTCAGAGAGAAGAGCTGGGTCGCGAACCCGCAGACGGAGATAGAGGAGGACCTCGCGGACAACGACCGGGTCTCGTGGTTCCTCGCGAGGTACGAGGACATACCGGTCGGAGCCCTCAGGCTCTTCTACGACCCGCCACTGGAGATGCCGGAGGAGTTCGAGGTCACCCTGAACGAGGACATCGACGTCGAGGCGCTGGCCGAGGAGGGGCGTTTCGTGGACATAGGCCGGTTCATGATACTGCCCAGGTACCGGAGCAAGCTGATAGTTGCGATAAGGCTGATGAAGAGCGCCATCCGGGAGGTCGTGGAGAGGGACTACACCCATTTCATCACCGACGTGTTCGAGGATGAGCCCACCTCCCCGCTGAACTTCCACAGGCGGGTACTCGGCTTCGAGGTCATCGGCAAGCATATGCACGGCGAGCTGAACTGCAAGTGCACCAGGATAATCCTGACCCTCGACATCCTCAAGGCGTACCAGCGCATCCGCAACAGGAAGAACGTCTTCTACGAGGTGCTCACCGATGGCATCAGGGGCATCCTCGACAGGAAGCTGGAGCTGAGGACGAAGAGGGGCGGCCTCGGCTACAAGTCGGCCGCCAAGAGAGTCGAGTAGCCGGAGAATCCGGGCCCTTCGCAGGGACTGGAGCCGAGCTCACGGAGGAGACGATTGGGAGCCCTATCGGATTTCGTGTTCGCCGATTCGAGGTCACTGCTATACAACCTCAAGCGCTTCCCCTCCTCCCTGCTCTACTACGGGGTCTACAGGCGGCTCTACCCGAGAAGGCCCAACTGGACACCCGGAGCCGTCCGCAGGATGGACCGCTTCCTGGACGGCACCGGGAGGGTCTTCGAATGGGGCTCCGGGAGGAGCACGGTCTGGCTCGCCGGGAGGGCGGGTGAGCTGGTCTCGGTGGAGCATTCGGAAAAGTGGTACCGGATAGGGTCCGACAGGCTTGGGGAGAAGGGCATCGATAACGTGGAGATGCTGCTTGTCCCGCCCGGGGGAGACGACGGCTTCGACTGGGAGGCCGACTGGCCCCACTACGGCCTTCTCGGAAGGGTGCCGGACAGGCCCGAGTACCTGGACTATGTAAGGGCCGTGGACCGCTTCCCACCAGAGAGCTTCGACTGCGTCATCGTCGACGGCAGGGCACGGGTGGCATGCATGCTCCAGGGAGCACCGAGGCTGAGGCCCGGCGGGCTTCTGGTGCTCGACGACGCACAGCGTCCGCGCTACGCCCCCTGCTTCGACATCTTCTCGGACTGGGAGACGGAGAGCTACCGCTTCGGACTACGGAGGACGAGCTTCTTCAGGAAGCCGCAGGAGGGTTGACCGGACGCTCCGGCGGATACCACCGAGCGCTTTTCATTTAATACCCTGAATACAACCCTATCAGTCGTACCAAATCAAACAACGCACGCCCGGCGTCAGTCGCTTCGAGAGAAGGTCCAGGCGGAGTAGGCCACGGCGCTTCCTCCGAACACGCCGGCGAGTATCCACGGCAGACTGCTGTCCGAGCCGCTCGCCACCGCAGCGCATATGGCCGCTATCAGCAGGAACACGATGTCGAATATGGTCATCTTGGCCCACTTGCTGACCGGTGCCTCGCCGGAGAGCACCCGTTTCCGGCTGGCGTCCACCAGCACGTGGTACTCCTTGCCGCCGTAGTTGTAGACCAGCTCCCATATCGGCAGGTAGACCAGGTCGACCCCGTCGACCTCCACGGTCGTGTCGCAGTCCGTTATCCTGGTTGCCTTCTTCTCAGCCTTGTCGGCGTGGAGCTCGATTATCCGGTCCCTGGCCGACCGCTCCGCACGGTCCTGGGTTATCTGGCCGTTCACGATGGCCCCTGCCAGGCCGTGCTTCTTCAGCTCGTCTATGTCGAAGGCGCTCCTGCCCTCGAGCATGTTCACGTTGCCGGCCTTCCTGGACCCGCCTATGCGGAGGATGAAACTGCCCCAGTCCGGGAAGACGCACTTCCTGCCCGGCTCGACGTTGCGCACGCCCCAGAACTCCGTCTCGTCCTCGCGGGCGTAGACCGGGTAGGTATAGCTCTCGCTGAACCTGCCGGAGACCGGCTCCCAGTAGGTCTCGGTCTTCTTCTTGTCGCCGGAGCCGACCTGCCTCGTGCGCTTCTGCTGGCCGCGCCAGCGGGTGTTGCCCTCGGCCCTGACTATCCAGTAGGGCAGCACCCGTGACTCCACCGAGCTCCAGGAGACCTTCCCCGGCAGCTTCCTGGAGCGGTAGAAGCCCTTCCCCAGCCACTCGGAGGCTATCGCTATCGCCTCGTCCCTTCCGACCTCCGGCTTCAGGAGGTAGTGGGACTCGATGGTGACGATGTTGTCGAAGCCTGCGAGCATCGTGGTCGTGCCGCAGTACTCGCATGTTATGACCGCCTCGCCCTCGAGGTAATCCAGGGGGGCGCCGCAGTTCGAGCAGGAGATCTCGTGCTCCGCCGCTCCGGCGGCGGTCGTCTCTCCCCCGTTCTCCATTCCTTCCGCATCCTCGGGCATGTCCGCCCCCCTCCGGGCTGGTCCTCAGCTCTCTTCCCTGATCCTCACGCGCTCTATCCTGTCGCCCTGCCCGAGGGCATCCACGACGTCCTGTCCAGACCTGACCCTGCCGAAGACGGTGTGCTTGCCGTCCAGGTGGGGCTGCGGCCTCCTGGTGATGAAGAACTGGCTCCCGTTGGTGTCCGGGCCGGAGTTGGCCATGGATAGTGCTCCGGTCACGTGCCTGAGCGGGTTATCCTCGGTCTCGTCGGCGAAGGTGTACCCCGGGCCGCCCCTTCCGGTGCCGGTGGGGTCGCCGCCCTGCACCACGAAGTCGGGTATTACGCGGTGAAATGTGGTGCCGTCGTAGTATCCCTCCCGGGCGAGGAACACGAAGTTGTTGACGGTGGCCGGAGCATGTTGCGGGTAGAGCGAGAGCTCTATCTCCCCCTTCTCCGTCTCCATGACGGCCCTGTACTCACCGTTCTCGTCTATCACCATCTCGGGCGGGGCCTGGTATCTCACGGTCATCGCGCCTCCGATTCAGCTCAGCCTGAAGACAGGAGGCAATATAGTGAGACTTGAGGTTCCCGGGAGATCACGGAAGCCGCTGTGCTTCCAGCTCCGCATCTTCTCCGCGAGGTCTGTAGAGAGCTTCCCTTCACGAATCAGCAACTTCAACACCAAAGACCGGAACAGCTTCTCGATGCCCTTCAATAGCGGCCCTGTACTCACCGTTCTCGTCTATCACCATCTCGGGCGGGGCCTGTTATCTCACGGTCATCGCGCCTCCAATGCGCATGTTCGCCTGCTACGCAGGCTCTAATATAGTCCCGCCCGATTCCGGGGCCATGCGAACGGGTGGAGAGACATGCCCTCCACCCGTCTCTGAAAGAGGCGCAGGTTCAGTAGGAAGAGTCTTTGAGCTCGTACTCCACGTGGTAGTACTCGTCGGCTCCGAGCACCCAGTGGATCTCTTCCTTAACTACACCTGTCCCCGGCGCGTAGTAGAAACGCTCGTAGTCGTTCGGGTACTCCGTCGTGGTGTACTCGACCTCGGCGCAGCCGGAGTAGCTGTTGTAGGGAACACTCACGTCTTCTGACGTACCGAGTACCTCGAACCTGCCGTAGGGGTCGTCGGGCCCCGGGTACCAGATGTCGCCGGTCTCCATGGGAAGCTCGACGTAAGTGTACTCCTGGGTGTCAGATGTAGAGGTATATCCGTAGACACCATCGTCTTCTACCCTGTAGTAGTAATCCCAGCTGTCGCTGTAGGTGTCGCCGGAGCTCCACTCCTGGGTCTCCTGGAAGTGGACCTCGTAGAGGTCGAAGTTGTACTCCTCGTGGCTCTCTACATCCATGACCGTTCGGGTGAGCTCACCTTCCATCGTCAAGGTCTGCCTGCCGCTGGTCTGCCATGTCCCTGACAGCTCGTACTCCCAGCTGTCACCCTCCTTCATGGGAAAGTAGTCTCCCGTCGGTCCGGAGGGTCCTGATGGATTGTCATCATCGTCGCCGCATCCAGGCACGAGCAGCATGAGAAGAGCCGGTATCAACAGAAGCCTCTTCATCGTTGCCCCCCTTCCATTAATTGGTCTAGAAGCTCGCACCCAGAACGGCTCTTACGTTGAGGTGGTTCAGCCCTATCTTCTCCTCCGGCCAGTCGTTGTCGTCCACGGCTTCGAGCTTCGAGAGGTGGTAGACACCTTCCATCCCTATGGAGATAACGGGTGAAACGTTATAGAAGAGGCCACCACCGAAGTTGAAGCCCAATGCCGAGTTCAGATCGTAATCGTTCTCGTAGCCTACATCATCGGCCTCTTCGTCCATCTTTCCGGAGTAGAGGCCGAAACCAGCCCTTACGAAGGGAGTAACCGTACCTGCAGCGAACAGGAACCTCCCGAATGCGCCCAGCTCGGTCATCCTGGTCTCGTATTCGGAGTCGAAGGTATAGCCTTGTATAAGAGTCTCTCCGTCGTTCTTGAATGCCCCGAGACAGAGTTCCACCTCGGCTCCGAGCTGAAGCTGAGGGATGACCAAGTACGTAAGCTGCAAGCCAGCCGGTATGTAAGATGGCTGCTCCCAGTCGGTGATGTACATCTCGTCATCCAGGTCGTCATCGTTGAACATGCCTTTCCCGAAGCCGATGAAGCCTGCTATTCCGAAGTCCGAGGCGTGGCACACGGTGCCCATCGTCAGGAGCACTAGCATGAGCGCGGAACCGATCTTCGGCATCTTTGACCTCCCTGTGTGAGGACTGACCACGGCTTTCAAGATTATTCTCCCGGCCCATTGCAGGTGTCAAGTGAGTATATCATACTAAGATACTAAGCATTATGGGCGAGAAGGCATTGACCCCCGGGGGGTGCCGGCAAAGAAGGAAGGGCCCGGAGCGCGCGCTCCGGGCCCGGATGCTCTCGGCAGCTACTCAGGCAGCTGCTAGAACTTCATCCTCCAGTTGAGGTACATGTCGGTCCAGCCGTCGGTCTCCTCG
>CAYREX010000024.1:0-27344 GCA_964423505.1 uncultured bacterium
GCTCGGTTCCGAGGTACCTGCCGGCAACTACGTGGTGCGGGGCGTGGTCGGGGAGCGGGTGCTCACGGCGCGGTTCGTGAAGCTGTAGCTCTCAGTACCGTAATCATACGAGAATCGTACGACCGCTTGGAGCGTGGCGACCCCAACGGGAATCGAACCCGTGTTGCCGGCGTGAAAGGCCGGTGTCCTAACCTCTAGACGATGGGGTCGCCGAGAGCCGTGAAGATGGTCGGCCCGTGCCGTTGCGTCAATGTTCCGAACCCTCTCCCGGTTCCTGGTGAGCCGCGGGGGGATCGAACCCCCGACCCTCTGATTAAAAGTCAGATGCTCTACCAACTGAGCTAGCGGCTCACCCTTCATCCAGTGTACGATGGACGTCTTGCTCCGGATACGCAAGCACGCGGTGCGGCGCATCGTCTCCGGGGATTATAATAGCGTGTCATGGTAGCGCTCTGCACGCAAGCCGCTCAGGCTGGCACACCCGGAAGCCGGTGCCGGCGGCTGATCCACGACTCCTCCGCCGGCCCATCATCGAAGGGAACCCGCCCTTGACGGAAACCTCCAGGAAGAAGCGCCTGTTCGTTCTGGACACCAACGTGCTGCTCTACGACCACACCTGCATTGACCACTTCCAGGAGCACGACGTGGTCATACCGATAACCGTGCTGGAGGAGCTGGACGACTTCAAGAAGGGCAGCGACCTGATCAACTTCCAGGCCCGGGAGTTCATCAGGAAGCTGGACCGGCTCACCGGCGACAAGCTCTTCAGCGAGGGACTCCAGCTTGGCCACGGACGCGGACGGCTCTTCGTGAAGGTAGCCGAGCCGTACTCCGAGACGGTCGACAGCGCGTTCGCCATGAACAGGCCGGACCACAGGATACTGGCACTGGCCGACCAGCTCCGGAGGACGAGGGAGGACCGGGAGGTCATCCTCATCACAAAGGACATAAACCTCCGGATGAAGGCCAAGTCCCTCGGCATCCAGGCGGAGGACTACGAGACCGGCAAGATAGCCAACGTGGACGAGCTGTACACGGGCAGCGAGATGATGGAGGGGGTCGACACCGAGCTCATATCGAGGTTCTATCAACCCCCCTACAGCGTGCCCCGTGAAGATGTTCCCCTGCTGGCAGAGCCGGTTCCCAACCAGTTCTACATACTCCGCAACGGCAGCAACAGCTCCCTCGCCTGGTATAACCCGGGGACAGACGAGCTGGAGAGGGTGGTCAAGGAGAGGGCGTTCGGCATACAGCCACGCAACGCCGAGCAGACATTCGCCCTGCACGCTCTCATGAATCCGGGGGTGGGCCTCGTGACCATCACCGGAAAGGCGGGTACGGGGAAGACGCTTCTGGCGCTAGCGGCTGCGCTGGAGCAGCGGAGGGAGTACGGCCAGATATACCTCGCCCGGCCCATAGTACCGCTGGGCAACCGGGACCTGGGCTATCTCCCCGGGGACGTGCAGAGCAAGCTGGACCCGTACATGCAGCCGCTCTGGGACAACCTGGGCGTCATCAGGAACAGGTTCTCGCCGGAGAGCCGCGAGCACGGCGCAATCCAGGACATGGTAGACATGGAGAAGCTCTTCATAGCGCCGCTGGCATACATAAGGGGCAGGAGCCTGGAGAGCATCTTCTTCATAGTCGACGAGGCCCAGAACCTGACGCCCCACGAGGTGAAGACCATTATCACCAGGGCGGGCGAGGGCACCAAGATGGTGTTCACCGGAGACATCTACCAGATAGACACGCCGTACCTGGACAGCCAGTCCAACGGTCTGGCCATACTGGTGGACAGGATGAAGGGGCTGGAGCTCTCGGGGCACGTGAACCTGGTCAAGGGGGAGAGGAGCAGGCTCGCGGAGCTGGCGAGCGACCTCCTCTAGGAGGCTGATGACCGACAGGCTCGACCGCCGCAGGGTCATGCTCGTGCTGCTGCTCGCGGTACCGGTACTGCTGGTCGGCTCCACAGGCTCATCGCTGGACGCCACCTTCGACTCGGAGACCACGATCCGATTCCTCAGGCCCTTCGAGACGCAGGGCATGGCGAACGTCCGCTACGCTTCGCTGGAGTGCGTCCGCTACGGTATCTTCAGGCCGCTGTACGGGCTAAGCTTCCTCCTGGACCACGCGCTCTGGGGGGCGAAGCCCCTCGGGTACCACGTCACCGACCTGCTGCTGACCTGGGGCTGCGCGGTCCTCGCCTTCCTGCTCTTCAGGCGGAGGTTCGGGGAGATGTCGGCGGCCCTCGCGGTCCTCATATGGGCCGCCCTGCCCGTCCAGGGCGATTCGGTGATGACCTTCCTCGGACGGAACGACCGCCTGATGCTCCCCTTCGTGCTGGGGGCGCTGCTGCTGTACGACTCGTCACTGGAGAGGGCGGGTCGGGAGAGGCTGAGTCATCAGGGAGCGGCCCTGCTGCTTCTCATGCTCGGGCTCCTGGCGAAGGAATCGGTTGTATACTACGGCCTCTTCCTCTTCCTCTGGGGTGCGGTGGCCGCAGGGAAGGGCTTCCTGCGCACGCTCCGCGGAGGACTCCTCCTATGGCTGGGAATCCCCCTGGCCGCTGCGGCCTACATCGGCCTCAGGGCTCTGCTGGGAGTAGAGATGGGAGATGCCGACCCCCTGCGCTTCGGGCCGGTCGGCTATGTCGAGCAGCTGGGGCAGATGGTGGACTGGAGCCTGCCGGTCTGGATGGGCGAGGCCGCCTGGGGCTACCTCGGAGGGCTCCTCCTCCTTACGGTACCGCTGATGCTGCTGCTCGGGGGCATCCCGGCCGCCGTGCGCTACGGGCTGCTCTGTCTGGTGCTCGGCGTAGTGCATCTTCCACTCTTCTGGCTGCAGCACTGCTTCCTGTGGCTGCCCTGGCTCTGGGGCTCCCTGGCCCTGGCCGGCCTCCTGCTGGCAGGACGGGACCTGCTCGCGTCGGCGCTGCGCCGAAGGGGAGCCCTGCTCGCCGGGCTCCTGACCGCAATGCTCTTTCCCGCCCTGGCCCTCTGGTCGCAGGAGAGAGCCACCCGTTCGATGCACTCCATCAGGCTGGTGGAGAAGGCCGCTGCGCATCTCGAGAGTCTCCCACCACCTGCAGGCGGCGTCTACCTGATAGAGGAGATGCTAGATGAGAACCGGGGCATGAGGATGCTGCTCGCACGGGACCCTTCCGATCTTTCCGGAGAGGCGAAGCTGCTCTACCACGTTGAGAACCTGCTGCGGGTCAGGACCGGGGTCGACTCCCTCAGGCTCCGCTGGCGCAACCCGGAGGGGCACGGGACGCCCGAGTCCCAGCAGGCCCGCATAGACAGCATCCTGAAGAGCAGCACGCTGCCATGAGGGCGGGGCCTCCGCCGGTCGGCATCCTCTCCGGCAGGCGCCTGGACGTGCTTGTCCTTGCCGCAATTCCTCTGGTCATCCTGGCCACTTCCTTACCCGTGATGACGACGACCTTCGATGCCGAGACCACCTTCAGGTTCCTGCGGACCTTTCACATGAAGGGAGATACAGGGCTGCTGGAGACGGCCGCGGAGGGACTGCGCCAGGGCACCCTGCGACCCCTGCTCAGCCTGAGCTTCCTGATGGACTACCGGCTCTTCGGCACCGACCCGGTTCCGTACCACGTTACGGACCTGCTGCTGACATGGCTCTGTGGCGCAATGGCCTACGCGCTTTTCTCGAGAAGGCTTGGACGGGGGACGGCTGCCCTCGCGGTACTCATCTGGGCTGCGCTGCCCGTCCAGCCCAGCTCGCTGGCGACCTTCCTGGGCCGCAACGACCGGCTGATGCTCCCGTTCATACTCGGCTCCCTCCTTGTCTACGACCGGGCCATCGAGGCGAAGGGGGGGAGCAGGAGAAGGACGAAGCTCCTGGTCGCCACCCTACTTTTTCTCTCGGCGGGGCTCCTGGCCAAGGAGTCGGTCCTCTATTACGGCATCTTCCTCTATCTCTGGTCGACCATCGTCGCCGGGAGGGGGGAGTTGGAGACCCTCAGGAGAGACGCGCTCCTCTGGGCGGGCCTTCTCCTCGTTGGGGGAGCGTACGTCGCCGGCCGCGCCGCCTTCGGGACCCTATCCGCAGGAGCCGTCTCCCCGATGCTCGGCGACAGCTACCTCAAAGGACTGGGAGTGCTCCTTTCCTGGGTGACCCCGCTTCAGCCCGGCGAGGGGCCGGCAACACTGCTGGGGGTGGTTACACTGCTTCTCATCCCGGTTGTGATGCTGCTCCGACGCCTCCCGTCTCCGGTCAGGTACGGGGTCGCCTGCCTGGTGCTGGGGTTCGTGCACCTGCCCCTCTTCTGGCTGCAGCACTGCTTCCTCTGGCTGCCGTGGCTGTGGGGGGCGCTGGCGCTGTCCGGGGCCCTGCTGGCCATAGGCGGCTGGCTCCGCAGACGCTCGCCCCGTCTTGGCACCGTTGCCGCGGTCGCTCTGGGCCTGGCCCTCTTCGTCACCATCGGGAGGTGGAGCCGCCGGCGGGCTCACAGCGATGCCGAGCCGCTCCGGATGGTGGATGACGCGGCGCAGGTCCTTACCCGCTTGGGACCTCTGCCCGAGCGGGGGGTTTTGCATGTCGAAGGCCTCCAGGAGGCCATGCCGGAGCTGTGGGCCCTGATGCCGGAGAGGGGTGGCGATCCCACCGGTCAGGAGGCCAAGGTCCTGCTGCACGTTCTGAACCTGACCCGCATGAGGACCGGCATGGACACCCTCAGGCTGGAGTGGGCTTCCGGGGAGAACCGGGGCAGCCCGCAAAGGCTGGAGGAGGCGCTGGAGGAGATGGCCAGGGAGAACAGTCCGCTGCTCTAGTCCACCACCACGTGCTCCTCGAACCGGCGGCGAAGAGAGGCCCACCTCTCCGAGTTCCACCCGAGGTCCCGGTCGAGACAGGATGCGGCCGCGAATCCGGTCTCCATCGAGTGGTGGGTGTTGTCGTGGGCGAACAGGCCCTGCCGTCCGAAGGTGGCGATTCCGTCCAGCCCCGTCACGTAATCCTCGACGTCGGCCAGCAGCCGGGAGAAGCCCCTCTGGTAGGAGGGGTAGACCCTGGCCTTCCTCCTGGTGAAGACATCCGCTACCGTCGGCTCCGGAAGCCCCGTGCGCCTCAGGTCCCGGAGCACCATGTCGGCCACCTCGCCGTCGGCCATGCCGTAGACCGCGTCGTCGCTCCAGCAGGGCAGCTCGAAGCAGAGGCCCGTCCTGTCCGGTGGCGACTCCGCCCCCGAGTAGTTTCGCGGCTCCGACATGCGGGAGAAGCAGATGTCCGCCTGCGGGAAGTAGTGGGCGTCGTACTCCGTGTACCGCCCGGTCTCCAGCTCGAGGTAGAGGAAGACCATGCTCCTGAAGCGAAGCCCGGCAGCCGCATCCAGCACGCTGCCGGGCGCCGGCGGGTCCAGCATCTCCACGAGGGAAGTCACCGGGATGCTCGAGAGGACGAAGTCAGTCCCGAAGGTCTCGCGCCGGCCGCCGGAGAGCACATCCACCTCTCCATCGCGCCGGTCGCCGGGGGGGCGGACCCGCACCGCCTCGGCGCCCGTCATCAGCCGGACGCCGGAGGTTGCCAGCCTCTCCGCGGCGGCCTCGCATATGCTGCCGAAGCCGCCTTCGGGGTAGTAGAAGACGCCGGACTCCGAGCGGCCTCCACCGCCCCGGAGTGAGGAGAGGGCCTTTCGGACCATCCTGCCGAGGCTGCCCGCGGCTACCCGTCGCCTGGCCTGGACCCCGTCCAGCTCCCCGGGCGGCAGCCCCCACAGCTTCTCGGCGTACGGGAAGTAGAATCGCTCGCTCACCGTGCTGCCCAGGCCGGCCCTGAGGACGGAGGCGAAGTCGGCCCCCTCACCGGGGCGCCTTCTGAGCGGCGAAGATGCACCGTCCAGAGCGACTCCGAGGGAGAAGGAGAGGGGCAGCCTCCGGATCAGGTCGAGCGGTTCGAGCGGGAAGGCCAGGAACCTGCCCTCGAGCAGGATGCGCCCGTGCCTGGGGCGCCGGAGCAGCGAGTCGCCGAGGAGGTCGGTGACGCTCTCCATTATCTCGGGGGGGGTGACCGGGTGGAGCCTGTGGCTCCCGTAGTCGTACGACAGCCCGGCCCGGCTGAAGCTTCCGGTTATGCCGCCAACGTCCCGCTCCCGCTCGACCACGGTCAGCTCGATGTCGGGGTGGTCGCGCCTCAGCCTCATTGCCGCCCAGAGCCCCGCGGGACCAGCGCCGAGGACCAGGACCCCGCCGCTCATGACCTGGGCGGCCTGGGCGGACGGACCATCTGCCGGTAGCTGTCCGAGGCCACGTACGAGTCGTACCAGTGGAAGTAGTTCAGCAGTCCCCAGAGCGCCCGGCCGTTGTCGCGGGCCATTGACTGGTGCTCATCCCAGAGGGCGGCGACGCCGCGGCGGTCGAAGAGTCCTGAAACCAGGGCTCCGGACTCCATCAGCACCGTCCTGGAGGACTCCCTCAGCTCCTCCCGGAACCACCGGGAGTAGGGCATCTCCAGGCCGACCTTCTTCTTGCTCACCACCGACGGGGGCAGGACGCCCTCCATGGCCTTCCTGAGGAGCCTCTTCTTCCTCATGCCCGGCAGCTTCACACCAGCGGGGACCGTGGCCAGGTAGCGGAAGAGCTCCAGGTCGGTGAACGGGACCCTGGCCTCCAGGGAGTGGGCCATGGTCATCCTGTCGTTCTTTATCATCAGATCGTTCGGCAGGTGGCAGCCGGTGTCTATGCACAGGATGCGGTTCAGGTCGCTCTCCGCATCGCAGCTCCCGTAGACGTCCCGGAAGAACCCCTCCGGCGGCAGGCCGGCCAGGTCCCGGAAGGCCTCGCCGAGTACCGACGCGCGGCCCTCCCGGCCTAGGACCACCCTCCAGTAGAAGTGGGACTCGGGCACACCCATCTCGGCGCCCTCGGTGAAACGCTTCGCCTTGAACTCAAGACTGAGCTTCCTGTGCGAGACGGGCAGGGCGTGCACAAGCGGGTATACCAGCCCCCTCCGCAGGAAGCCGGGCAGCAGCCTGCGGTAGAGCTTCCTGGCCTTGAGGGCCGCATGAGTGTCGTAGCCGCCGAAGACCTCGTCGCCACCCTCGCCGGAGAGCAGCACCGTCACGTGCTCCGCGGCGGTCCGGGCCAGCAGCCAGGTGGGGATGGCGGAGCCGTCTGCGTATGGCTCGTCTATATGCGAGAGGTACCGGGGGAGAAGCCGCTCTACGTCCCCGGCGGTCACGCGGATGACGTGGTGTGTCGTACCCGTTGCGTCCGCCACCTCCCCGGCCCAGGGCGACTCGTCGAAGGAGGGGTCGTCGAAGGCTATGGAGAAGGTATGGAAGCCGGCGTCGCCCCTGATCCGGGCCATCATGGCGGTGAGGGCGCTGGAGTCCATCCCGCCGGAGAGCATGACTCCCACCGGCACGTCGGAGACAAGCTGCTTCTCCACCGCCCGGCGGAGGAGCCTGCCCGAGGCATCCACCGCCTCCCGCTCGCGTATGGAGCGGTCCTCCCGGTAGGAGGGGGCGAAGAACCGCCAGCGCCGCATGACCTCCCCCTCTCCCCCCACCACCATCGCGGTGCCGGGCTTCAGCTCGCCGATGCCTTTGAAGGGGGTGAGCGTGCCCGGTACGTAGTCGAAGGCGAGGTAGTGGGAGAGGGCGGTCGGGCATGCCTCCCGGGCCTGTCCCGGAGCCTCCAGGAGAGCCTTCGGCTCGCTGGCGAACCAGAGGCCATCGGCCCTGCGCATTGTGAAGAGCGGCTTGATGCCGAATGGGTCCCGGGCCAGGAGCAGCTCCCCGCGTCCGGAGTCCCAGACGGCCAGCGCGTACATGCCGTCCAGCTCCCGCAGGAAGTCGGGTCCAAGCTCCTCGTAGAGGTGCAGGAGAACCTCCGTGTCGGTCCTGGAGCGGAACTCGTGCCCGTCGTCCAGCCTGAAGCGCCTCCTGAGGTCCATGAAGTTGTAGACCTCGCCGTTGTAGGCGATGACCACGCTCCCGTCCTCGTTGGCCATCGGCTGCGAGCCGGCGGGAGAGAGGTCTATGATGCTGAGCCTCGTGTGCGCCAGGCCGCAGGGCCCTGACCAGAGGGTCCCGGTGGCGTCCGGCCCCCGGTGGGCCAGGGTCCCGGCCATCCTGTCCAGGAGGTCGGGCGGGAGGGAGCGTCGCCCTCCCGGGGCCATAACCCCGGCTATCCCGCACATGCGGAGAGGCCCGCCACGGGCAAGCCTCAGTCCCTCGTGTAGGGCTCTGAGCTGACCAGCGGTCTCCTGCCCATGGACTCGGCCACCATCCCGAAGAGGAGGAGCTGAAGCGCCGCGACAAGGAAGATAACCGCTGTAGGCGATACGATGGGAAAAGTGAAGAGGCTCGCCGTGAGCCCGGCCTGGTCTATGGCTATGACGACGTCCAGCATGAGCTTGACCAGGCCCAGGATGCCGCAGACGGCCGCCGCTGGGACGAAGACCTTCAGAGGACGGAAGAGCACCGCGAGCCTGAGGACCAGCAGGACGAAGTTGAAGAAGTGGCCCGGCACTATCTTCGACCTGCCCTCCCTCTCGTGGTAGTCGATGGGGATGTAGGTCACCTCCAGGTCGTCGCAGAGTGAGGCCACCGTTATCGTGGTGGTGAAGGAGAAGCCGGAGGGGAGCAGGTGCAGGTATCGGAGGGCGAGGGACCTCCTGAAGACCCTGAGGCCCGAGTTCAGGTCCGGTATCCCGGTCTCGGTGATGTTTGCGGCCAGGGCGCGGAGCAGCCGCTTGGCCGGCCTCCGGAGTGGCGGGATGTGGACGGACTCACCGGTCCTTGCCCCCACCACCATGTCCGAGTCCTCCAGCCTCTCCAGGAGGTCCGGGAGCCTCTCGGAGGGGTAGGTGCCGTCGGCGTCGGTGATTGCGATTATCCGCCCCTCGGCCCTGGCGATGCCGGTCTTGAGAGCGGCGCCGTACCCATGGTTCGTGGAGTGACGGAAGACCCGGGCCCCGGTGCCCCGGGCGAGCTCTGCGGTGGAGTCCGTGGAGCCGTCGTCGACCACGATGATCTCGCTGTCGGCCCAATCCGGGGAGAGGGCGGCGCGGGTCGACTCGACCGCGGAGACTATGGACTGCTCCTCGTTGTAGGCCGGTATAACGACGCTGACCCTCGGTCGATCCAAGCTCTCCCCCCTCGAAACTACACCTGCGAGGCTGGAATATAGGCCCACCCTTGATGGTGGGAAAGCTCACTCTATGAGCATAACGGTAATCGTCCCGCCCATGTTTCGGCTCATGACCGAGTGGTAGTCCTTCAGGAAGGAGTAGGCGGATTCGCTCTGCCAATGGTCTATGACGATCCAGACCCTCTCGTGCGAGCGCATGAGGCTGTCCAGGACCGGGACGGGATCCTGCGGCACCGAGGGGCTGTTGACGAAGGGGTTCATCCCGTGGAGCGAGTAGACCGGGTAATCGAACGGAGCGTAGTACTTCCAGGCCAGCCCTCCGAACTTCCCCCCGCTCACCAGTACCGCGTCTCCCCTGCTCCAGCCGTCTTCCACGGCAGAAGCGGCTTCCCTCCAGTTGCTCCTGTGATAGGGGAATGCGTCGATTCCGTAGTAGAAGACCAGACCCACCATGCACGCCGCCGCCGCGACCGGACCGGACCATCTGAGCCTGCGGAAGACCGACCCGGCTGCGAGCAGCAGGGGTACCCAGCAGAGCGAGAGCTGCCTTGCAGACGGCTCGTCCCGCAGGAAGAGGGCCCAGGGTGCGACGAAAAGCAGGGCCATCCAGATCCGCTCTCCGCGTTGAAGGGAGCGGTCCGACAGGCCGGCGGCGATCATGGCGGTCTGCAGCAGGACGACGAGGAGCATTATCCAGGTGGTCATGTCCGGCTCGCTCAGAGCGAGCTCCGCGTCGACGGGCATGAGCCCGTCCGGCAGCAGCTGGGAGTATGCGGCCAGGGCCGATAGGCCTCTGTCGGCAAGGGTGGGTGCGTCGCTCCCGATAAGGTCCAGCTTCTTGCTCCTGAAGACCAGCTCGTCAGTGAAGAAGAGGATGCAGGTGGCGAACACCAGCAGGAGCACTGCAAGCAGTACGGCTGTGGTAGCCTTTCTCGGGCGTCTGGCCGGGGGGGCGGCGAGCCAGAGCCCGAAGCAGGCGAGCACGACCATGACGAAGATGTGCTGGGTCAGGAGGCCGGCTACGGCCACCCCCATGAAGCACCAGAGCGCACGGCCGCTTCCCTTCCAGGCCCTGTCCGCCGCGTCGACCGCCCAGAGGGTCAGGGCGGCGAGCGTACCGTATATCCAGGCCTCCTGCCCGAGTGAGACGGAGTAGGGAGCCAGGGCCCACAGCAGCGCACCCCAGAATGCTCCCCGGCCGCCGAGTCTCCGGCGCAGGAAAGAGTAGGCGGGGACCACGGAGCTCGCCACAAGCAGCCCCACCAGGAGGCGGAGGCCCATCTCTCCCTCGCCGAAGATCGTGCCGGAGAGCTTGATGAGGTAGAAGCCGAGCGGAGGGTGCGGCGTGGAGGCGGCGGCCCTCGCGGGGAGCTCCAGCCAGCCGGCCATGGAGGAGAATACCGCGTAGGACTCGTCGACCCAGAGGGACTTGAAGCCCATCCGGTAGAGCCGGAGGCCGGCTGCCACTACCAGCAGGACTGCGCAGGGCATCCTGCCGCGCCAGAAAGCGGCTCGGTCGGGAGGCTGCTTCCCTCCGGTCATTCAACTCCCTTCCGGGGTGCCGGCCGCCGGGCTTTGCCCCGGTTCCAGCCGGAGAGCCTACGATACGGATTATTGCAGCTGGGGGCCATGCCCTTCGGCAAAGAGGCGGAGCGGCCGCCTGCCCGGCAGGTCGAACAGGGGGAGGTGGGTCGGTCTCAGCCACCTCGGCGTGACCGCCAGAGCCGTCCTGACCGCCTCGGAGGACCGGGCAAGCCGGGCGACGGAGCGCCTGGCCCTCCGCCTCGGGTTCGCTCCCTCCTCCGTGAAGGGGACGTACAGCCTGAGCGCCCCGTCTTCCCCAGGCTCGCCCGGAAGCACCTCGATGCCGAACTCGGAGGCCCTTCTGCGGAGCTCGCAGTTGGCAGGGAGGTTGAAGACGGAGAAGTTGACGAAGTCGATGCTCTCGCCGGCCCTCTCCAGCATCCGGGCGGTCAGCTCCACGTCCAGGGGACCCTCCCCCGGCAGCCCGGAGAGCATGTAGGCGTACGTCCTGATGCCGGCCGCCGCCGCCTCGACGAGCAGACGCTCCGACATCTCCGGATCGAGCCCCTTGCAGTAGCGGGAGAGCAGCCTCCCGCTGCCGCTCTCCAGGCCGAGCTGGAGCATCATGCAGCCGGAGCCTGCCAGTTGCTCCATAAGGGGCAGCAGCGCGGGCTCCGGCCTGACGAAGCCGAACCATCCCCCCCATTCCCCCAGGATGTCCAGCGAGCCCCGCAGTAGGGAGGGGGGAACGGCGGAGTCGACCAGGTGGAGCAGGGGCCGCCTGCGCCGCAGGTCCACCGGCATTGACTCCAGGAGGCCCTCGAGCGGCCCCCTGCCCAGCAGGGTCAGCTCCCTTCCCCGGTCCGGGCAGAAGAGGCAGCGGTCCCAGTAGCAGCCGGTGGTCATCGAGAACGGGACCACCGGCACCGGGGAGATGTAGTCCCATCCACCGAGTACCTCCGGCCAGGCGAGCCTGCCCAGCATAGGTGAGCCCCCGCCTACGCCCGGGAGGTCTCTCCCGTCCCCCGCCGTAACCACCGGAGCAACCTCCCGGAGGAGGTCCGCGCCCCTTCCCGTCCTGGCCAGGCTGTTCGGCAGGGAGCCGCCGAGCATGACCTCCGAGTCCGTCCGGGAGAGAGCGGACGCGGCCTCCAGGGCCGCGGGGAGCTGGCTGAGATAGGCTACGGACAGCAGGACCCTCTCCGGCCTGAGCCTCTCCACCTCGGGGATGAGCAGCGACTCGATGACGCCGCCGAAGGGACTGCCCCGCTCCGCGACCAGTGCTGCCAGCGCCCCTGTCTCGTGCACCGGGATCGGCGGAGAGACGTCCATAAGGGTGATCCTCCAGCCGTCGGTACCCTCGGAGTACCGCCTGATGGCGTTGTGCAGCTCGCCGCAGGCGCTGCTGTGACGGTCGGGGTCCAGCGGCAGGGAGTCGCGGAGGTAGCGCATCGCCCTGGCTGCGCCCGCCCTCTCCCCGGCAAGGGCCGCATCCGAGAGGAAGGGGAGCGAGAGGTCCAGGAACGCTGCGTCCAGCCCCCTCGCCGTCAGGGCGGCCGCCAGCAGGAAAGCCCCCGACGGAGGCTCCGCCGGGGTTATCACGGGCGGAGAGACGACGAGGTAGTCCATCAGGCCGGGGTCTCCCGGTCTTCGGGGAGGTACCCGCCGAGGATGCCCTTCCGCCGGGAGAGAGCCACTCCTAGGGGACTACCGTCAGCAGTGTCGATGCGGTTGACCCTCCGGAATCGACCAGGATCGCGTAGCACCCGGGCGCCAACGGGGCACCGGTGGCCTCTGAGAGATGGATGAGCGGAGGGCCTCCCTCACGGTTCTGGGACCACACGCCAACAAGGCGGCCGGAGAGGTCGATCATCGTGACGGTCATGCCGAAGCCGTCGGTCTCGCCTTCGAGGCGGAGCTCCAGGCGGGCGTCCGGCGGCGCGGGATTGGGCCAGACCGTTACCTCCGTCATCCTGCCTGCGCCCGGAGCGGTCCCCTCCGCGCCGGTCTGGGGTGCGATCATCTTCATGGCCGGGTCACCGAGCAGGTTGAGCTCCTGCATGACCCACTGGGCGTTTATGCTCAGGCCGTAGGAGGCGATGAGCCAGTGCCGGCTGATGGAGTGGGCTATGCCGATCTCGCGAACGTCCTGTCGGAGCAGGATGTCGGCGAAGTAGACGTCCATCAGCTCGGATGGGCCCTGCGCCCCCATGGACAGCAGGCCGGAGCTGGAGTTCATCCTGGCCGCTACCGCCCCTCCCTCGGACGCGGTGAGCAGAGCCTCCGCCAGGCAATCCCCATCGATGTTGCCCACGGAGCATGCGATTGAGCTGACGACCGGCGTCATCCCCCCGTTCCGGAGCCGCTCCGCGTCGTCGGCGGAAAAGAGGTCCGTGGGCGGGTAGCACCAACCTACCTCGTCGATGGTTCCGTGGGCGGCTATCTCCAGGAATGAGCAGCCGTCTTCGAGAGGCGGCGTCAGCGGCCCCGGGTGGTTGCCCGTGGAGTCCTCGAACCACTCGACGCTGGTCCATCCGTCGGGGAAGCTCTCCCAGACTGCAAGGCAGACGTCGGAGCCCCATATGTTCAGCTCCGGGACGATTCCCGCGCCGCAGAGCAGGGCCCTGGTCCGCCACCCCCCGCCGGGCGGGGCGACCTCGTATTCGATGATTCGGGAGATCATGATCGACAGCTCCGCCGGGTCGTCCGACGGCAGCCTCCCGACGTGTATGTCCGCGAAGTAGTCGACGCCGTCATCGGCTTCTCCGTAGAGGCCGTTGCCGTTTGCGTCCCAGTCACCGTCCAGGTCTCCGTAGTAGAGATCGGTGAAGGTGTCCATCGGGATGCCGCCGGATGTCCTGACGAGGCTGGACAGCCTGGTGGACCGGCCGTGGTCGCCCACGATGAGGGCGTACACGAGCCCATGGTTCCAGTAGAGGTCTGTCAGGCAGCTCCTGATTTTCTCCTGGGTGTCTTCGCCCGGGCAGGAGGTCTCGATCTCCTGCAGGCTGACGAAGAGCGTATCCTCCCCCGCTTCCGCCCGGTGAGCCATCAGGGGCGCGAGAGCTTCCCGGAGCGACTCGTCTGCTATCACCGCCCAGGAGAACAGCTCACGCTGGTCATCCGAGGCGGGAGGGGCCCAGGCTCCCAGCATCGACGGGTTTACGACCAGCGGCGCAAGCGAGCCCCGGGCGGCATCCATCTGGGCACGCGAGAGCAGGGGGCCGGGGCCCGCCCTCCCGGTGCCGCTGCAGAACGCCTCCAGTCTCACCGAGGTGAGGAGCCGGTAACCCGCCCCCGGCTCCGGGCGGAGAGGGGAAAGCGTCAGGCAGCCCACCGAGAAGCCGGCCATGCGACCGGACGCGATGTTCGCCACCACCGGGGGAGGGGGGAGCGGCTCGGGTGCCCCCTCGGCTCCCGTTCCGAGAACCGTGAGCGGATGGCCCCGGCCGCCGACGAGTGCGCTGTCCAGGACCTCTATGCGTACTGAGTCCAGGACGCTGCCCGGCGGGAGCACGAAGCAGAGAGGGATGCCCGGGAGGGCCGGCATGCCGGGCTCGCCGAGCAGCCTGGCCCCGTGCAGGACCGGCAGCTCCCCCGCATCCAGGGAGAGCACCTCCAGGCTCTCCGGAGCAAGGTCTATCTCCACCGTAAGGGCCCCCGTCTCGGAGACCGGCCCGGATGAGAGCAGAAGCGAAAGCATGACAGCGGACATCTCCAGCTTACCCCCGTCCTCTCTGCGGGTTATAATGCAAATCGTAACGGCCGGAGGAAAGTCGAATGCGATACGCTCCTTCCGACAGGCCCGTCAGGAGAGCGATATGGGCGGCCGTCATGGCGCTCCTGGCTGCGTTTGCGGCAACATCCTGCGAAGAGCCCACCCAGTGGTCTCCCGACGGAGCGCCCACACCCTCCGAGCTGAGCGGCTGGTTCTCCGGGACGCCGCCAGCTGCACTCGCAGGCGGCGGTGATTCGGCTTCGGGGTTGGACGGGTACGCCAGGAACACCCTCACCTGGACCCGCTGTCCGGACGATGACTTCTTCTCCTACGTCCTCTGCAGGACGACCGTTCCCGGCGACTCTCCGCCGGACCCGGCCAAGAGCGGGATTATGGTGACCACCGACAGGGACTGCACGAGCTTCTACGACCTCTCGGTGGAATGGGCGGAGGACTACACCTACTTCCTGCATACGCTCGACGGGGAGGGACTCGGCTCGGTGAGCAACGAGGTGGTGATAGAGTTGCCCGGGGGAGAGGCTCCCACGCCCTCGACCCTGAGGGATGGAGCCCGGGTACTCGACGGCATAGGTCTCGGCTGGAGCGTCTGTCCCGATGACGATTTCCGTCGATACTACCTCTACCGCGATACCGTTCCCGGAATCGCGGGAAATCCCGGAGAGGCGGAGGTGATTCTCTCCAGCACTGACCCGTCCAGGGATACCTGCTTCGACTCCGGCATCGAGTTCGACCTGCAGTACCACTACTGCCTGAGGACCACGAACACATGGGACCTCTCCAGCTGGAGCAACGAGGTGAGCGTCGTCGTGACCGAGCCCGACTTCCCCTGGACGGAGGTCGGCAGGATGGCTCCGCCCTCGCCCAGGTGCGGGGCAATCCTCCCCGACGGGTCCAAGGTCTACATGACCAGCTCCACGGAGAGCGTCGTGACGGTGTTCGATGCCGGGGACTATCAGATGACCGCGGAGATACCAGTGGGGACTGTGCCCTACGGCATCGACTGCTCGCCGGACGGTTCGCGGGTCTACGCGGTCTCCTTCACCTCCGGCACCCTTGCGGTGATAGATGCGGAGACAGACCGGCTCCTGAGGGAGTCGCCGCTCCCCGAGCTCTGCACCGCAGTCGAGGTGATACCGCCCGGCGACAGGCTGTGCGTCCTGAGTCCGGGGAAGAGGGCTCTCTACATCGTAGATGAGGCCACCGGGAGCATCTCCGATACGCTGGCAACGACGGGCGTGCCGGACTGTGTGGAGGCCTCGCCGGACGGGTCGATGCTCTACGTGACCGACGTGAACGGGATGGGTCTGGTCTTCGTCGAGGTGGAGGGCCTCGCTGTCGTCAGGAACGTGTTCCTCGGAGCCATACCGGAGGGTCTGGCTCTCTCCGACGACGGGCTGCTCTGGACCTGTCTCTCCAACGGGAGGGTCCTTGCGCTGGAATGTCAGACCGGGAACGTGGTCGGGAGCGTGTCCACGGGCATCCATGGCTCGGGCATCGATGTCCTGCCGGGTGGAGGATACGTCTACGTCACGGCTGAGAACGCTGATGCCGTGATGGTCCTGGACGCCGTGGAGGAGGAGCATGTCTGCAGCATCGAGGTAAGGGGCGCCTCCTGGACGAGGTGCTTCCCGGACGGCTCGAGGGTTCTCGTGGGCTGCCGTCCGAGAGACACGGCCATCGCGCTGGGATTCCGGGGGCCATGAGGGTCTTCGTTGCCGCAGCTGCTCTCGTCCTGGTCTCCTGCGGGGATGACCCCCTCCTGCCGGGACCTCCCCCGACCCCGTCCTCCGTGGAGCTCTTCCTCAGCTCGGACACCGCCTCCGCAGGAAGCACCGGTCTGTCCTGCGACGTGACGGTCAGCTGGCAACCCTGCCCCGACGAGGACTTCCTCATGTACGTCCTGTACAGGTCCGAAGAGCCAGGGGTGGCGGGCGGTGGCGAGGGAGTGGAGGGCGTAGCGGGAATATCGGCCAGGGACTCCGTCTCCCTGGAGGACGCCGGTCTGCTGTGGGATCACGAGTACCACTACGCCCTGCTGACCCTGGACACGGAGCAGCAGAGCGCATGGGGACCGGAGGACTCCATAGGCACGCCGGACCTGGGGCCGACCCCATCGGCCCTGCGGCACGACTCCACCTGGGGGGACATGCTGTCTCTCTCCTGGACCCGATGCCCGGACGAGGACTTCGAGGGGTACGACCTCTTCCGCTCGCAGACGCCCGGGATCAGCGACGACCCGGACCAGGCGGAGCAGATACGCAGCTTCTCAGACCCATCCGACACCTGCACCGTCGACAGCACCTTCGCATGGGGAGCTTCCTACTATGCGCTCCGCACCACCAACGACAGGCACTTCTCCTCATGGAGCGACGAGCTGGAGCTGGTAACGGAGATGCCCGACTACCCCTGGACCGTCGTGACCGAGGTGGACCTGGGCGGGTTCCCCGAGGAGGTCGTCCTCTCCCCTGCCGGTACCGAGGTGTTCCTCACCGAGGGCGTCTACTCCAGGGTTATCAGGTACTCGCTGCCGTCGGGGCATATCGAGTCCATGTCCGTCCCGATGATGCCGTCCGCGCTCTGCATGACCCCCGACGGGAGCCTCGTGGTCGTGGCCAGCGACATATCCGGGACACTTACGGTATACACCGAGGAGTACCTGTGGCCCCTGGGCTCGATGGATATCGGAGGCAGCCCCTCCTGCCTGGCATCACCGCCCTCCGGTGACCTGGTGTACTGCGGGTGCTCCCGCTCGGGGCGGGTGTACGGCGTGAAGCCGTCGATACCGGAGGTCGAGGGGCAGGTCGATGTCGGACCGGGACCGGCCGGGATGACAAGCGACATCCCCGGCGGGAAGCTGTTCGTGAGCTGCAGGCTGGACGATGCGGTCAACCTGGTCGCCCTGCCGGAGCTGACTCCTCTCGCGAGTGTCGGCGTTGGTGATGCTCCCGGACCGCTGGCGTTGTCCTCGGACGGGTCGAGGCTCTACGTATGCTGCCAGGCGGATGGAACGGTCTGGGTCCTCTCGAACCCCGGCCTGGCGGTCGAGCATGTCATCGATGGGCTCGGTCTGCCCACCGGTCTGTGCGAGACGCCGGACGGAGAGCTGCTCTACGTATCGGACTCGGAGGGGGGCGAGGTGGCGATCTACCGGACCGGCTCGTGGCAGCGGGAGCTGGACATAGATGTCGGCGCTGACGCACGCGGGCTGGACGTGACTCCGGACGGCCGTACCGTTGTGGTCGGGGGCGGTTCCACCGGCAGGCTCCTGCTGATCGGCGTGCAGCCCGAGCGAACGGAGGGTGACCGGCGATGAGGAGGCGTATGCTGTTCTCCGCGGCGGCCTCTCTCGTCTGCGCGCTGGCTCCCTGTTGCGGGGATGGACCGACCCGTCCGGAGGGGCCTCCGCAGCCCTCCGGGGTGAGCCTGTGCTTCACCGGCGACACCACGTGGTTCTGGGGCGGCGGCTGCAGGACAACCGTGACCTGGGAGCCCTGCCCGGACGCCGACTTCGCCGGCTATCACCTCTTCCGCTCCCGATCGCCGGGGATAGCCTCGGAAGGCGACAGCGTCCTCTGCGTCTTCTTGACCGGGGAGAGGGATTCCTGCCTCTTCGTGGACTCGGAGCTCGACTGGGGGGAGAGGTACCATTATGCCCTACGCACCTCGGACGGAGAGCAGCTCGTCTCGTGGGGCGAGGAGGACTCCATCTCGATGCCCGACCCGAGGCCGGAAGCCTCCAGGCTCGGCCTCGATTCCACCTGGGGGCGTCACAACGCCCTCTCCTGGACGCCCTGCCGCTCCGGCGACTTCAGGCTCTACCGCGTCTTCCGCTCACGGGTCCCGGACATCCGGTCGGACCCGGGGGATGCGGACACCACCTGGGTTATCGTCGACCCCTCGGAGACGCATATCGTAGACAGCACCTTCGAATGGGGTATGGTCTACTACGCTCTCAGGACCGAGGACAGCAGCAGCTTCCAGTCGTGGGGCAACGAGCTGGCGTACAGGTTCGACGAGACCGGCTACCGCCTGCCGACGCCCTCCCTGCTCCGGCTGGACTCCCTGTCGGAGGGGGAGGTCAGCCTCTCGTGGACCGTCTGCCCCGACGATGACTTCCGCAGCTATGCGCTCTTCAGGTCCGAGCTGCCCGACATACGGCTCGACCCGGAGCAGGCCGAGATGCACTGGTCCGTCCCGGAGAGGCTGGACACCGCCTTCGTGGACAGCATGCCCGGGATCGGTCTCCACTACTACGCCCTCAGGACCATGTCGGCCGGAGGCTTCTTCTCGTGGAGCAACGAGGTGGATGTCCGCGTGACCCAGCCACCCGACCCCGAGCATCACATCGAGCCCGGGTACCCCTGGCGGGTCATCCAGGAGCTGGACGTCGGCGGCTGCCCGTCGCGCCTCTCCATGCGCGGGGGCACCCTCTCGGCAGTCCTGGTCGACGGTACCCTCTCGCGAGTCCTCTACTTCGATTACTCGGCCGGTACGCTCAACGCATCATCGGTGCCCGTCTCGCCGGTGGACGTATGCGCGGCGTCCGGGGGCGGCTCCGCCGTCATCGCCTCCGACCTCTCGAGGGAGCTCACGTCGCTCACCCTGCCGGGGCTTCTCCCGCTCGGATCGCTCTCCGTGGAGGCGGCGCCCTCGTGTCTCGCCTCCGGTCCCGGGGGGGGTCGGGTCTACTGCGGCTGCCTGCGGTCCGGTACGGTCTACTCCCTGGAGCCCGAGGGACTCGGCGTGACCGGACGGACCCGGCTCGAGGGCGGACCCTCGGGACTCGCCTGCAGCCCCGGGGGGGACCTGCTCTTCGTCAGCTGCAGGCTGGTGGACTCCGTACGCGTTCTGAGCTGTCCGGACCTCTCCCAGGTGGGCTGCTTCCCGGTCGGTGACGGGCCGGGTCCGCTGACCGTCTCCGTGGACGGCAGCAGGCTCTACGTCCTGTGCCAGGCGGAGGAGACCGTCCACGTGGTCTCCACCGGCACATGGGAGACGGAGCACGTCATCTCCGGGGCGGGTACGCCTGCTGACGTCTGCGAGCACCCGGGAGGAGAGCTGCTATACGTGTCCGACTCCGCCGGCGGACGCGTGCTGATCTACCGTACGGACACCTGGCAACTCGAGCGCGTCGTGGACACGGGTCCGGACGCACGGGGCCTGGACGCCGCCCTCGACGGCAGTATCGTGATGGTTGCCGGAGGATCCTCCGGCTCCATCGTCGTCCTGGGAGAGTAGCGGCCCGCCGGGAGGAGGGAGCCACGATGATACTGGAAGCCGTCACAGTCCTGCAGCTCTCCATCGTCCTGTCGACCCCCGGAGGTACCCTGGCGACCGCCCGGAGGCTGATGCTGGAGGGTAGCCTCTCCGCCGCCACCGCGCCGCTTTCCAGCATGGTGGAGGAGGGGGCGCCCGGCGCCGACAGGGCCGGGCTGCTGCTCGAGGTCATCCGTCAGCTGCAGGCTGACTTCTCGGCGTCGGCGCTGGCCGGGCTGGACCCGGAGGAGCTCGGACGCCTGGCCCCGACCGACACCATGACCATCGACGGCGAGAGGGCGCTGTTCCTGCCGAGGCTGGACCAGCTGGAGGGAGGCTACGACGTTCCCTTCCCGCACCTGCTGGCGGCTCCGTCCCTCCATGAGGCTGACATGCCGGGCGCATCCACCGGGGGTACCCTCGAGCTGGACCTGCGGCTGGGGGGTGAGACCGTCTCCGAGGGAGACTCCGTCGGACTCTGGCTCCCCCTGGCGCTGGACGAGGGCTGGCAGAGCTCCGGGGAGCCCTCCTGGGAGGTGCAGGGGCTCGTCGACGGCTTCTCGACCTCGGTGCGGCGCGGTGCGGAAGTCCATCCGGGACTCCACATCACCGGAGAGGTGTCGGCGGAAGGCTTCGTGGAGGTATCCGTCCGGCAGCCCTTCTCCTCCGGCGCCGACTGGGGGGCGGTGGAGACGGACGAGCTGGTCCTCCCCGTCCCGGGCAGCTCCGACGAGGTGGACCGGAACCTACGGTCAACGGACTGGTCCGACCTCTCGGCAAGCGTGAGGATGGCCGCCAGGGAGGCAGCCGGCAGCGAGGCCAACCCCGGGCTCGCCGCCGACTCCATCGCGGCCTACCTGTCGGAGACCGTGCGCCTCTGCCAGGTCCCAGTGGGCCCCTTCATGCTGGAGGGGCTCTCCCGGGCGACGCTCAGGCACGGATGCGGCGATGCGGCGGGTGCCTCGGCGCTGCTGGTCGCCATGCTCCGGGTGACCGGCGTTCCGGCCAGGGTCGGCTGCGGCCTCTCTCCGGCGGGGGACTCCACCTTCTACCACTGCTTCGCGGAGGCCATGCTGGTCTCCGGCTCATGGGTGCCGGTGGACCCGGTGCGGCCCGGTGAGGTGGCGGCGGTCACGGCACCCCCGGCCCTGCTCCCGGTGCACGTCAGGACGGTCCGCTCCCTGGAGGACTCGCTCAGCCCGGCACCCCGGACGCTCCCCGTTGCTCTCCCCGGGTGCCTGCCCCATGTCGAGGTGCTGGACGAAGGGGGGAGCTGGAGAGCGCTGCCACTGGACGAGCTCCGGGAGTCGTTCTCGCCGGGAGTGCGCGCCGGCGGATGAGCTGGCCTGACTGGGACCTCCGGCTGCTCCTCTCCCTCAACGGCATCGAGAGCGGTCTCCTGACTTCCCTTATGCGCACGGTGACCGACTTCGACAACTGGGCGCCGCTGCTCCTGCTCGCCGCGGTCGCCCTCCTCTGGATGGGGCGCAACAGACCCTACAGGTCCCGGGGCGAGGGGCGGCTGAGGACCGCCCTTGCGGCCAGGAACCCGCGCATAGTGCTGCTCTGCCTGCTGCTCTCGGCCGGCCTGGCAGACCTGGCGGCCCACGCCGTGAAGGAGGCCGTGGGCAGGACCAGGCCATGCTTCGACGAAGAGGTCGCCCCCCTGGTCACGTACCGCGGGGACGTCCACGGGCACGACTCGTTCCCCTCCTCCCACGCCGCCAACTCCGCCTCCCTTGCCGCTACCGCTTCTCTCGCCTATCCGCCGCTCGCCATCCCTGCGATCGCAGCGGCGCTGCTGGTGGGGGTCAGCCGGGTCTACCTGGGGGTGCACTACCCGCTCGACGTGCTGGTCGGGTGGGCAACCGGAGCTGCCGCGGCGCTGCTGGTCTGGTTGCTCCTCCGCAGGGCCGCCGGAAGGCACGGCCTGGTCGGGTTCACCTGCCGCTTCCGGTTCCGCCAGTTCTGCATGATCCCTCCTCCCGACCCTCCCTGGGAGAGGGTGGGGATGAAGTCCGCCGACGGGTTCCGGATGGACGGCTACCTGCTCCGCGGAGGAGGCCGCCTGGCCGTCATGGTCCACGGCCTGCACGGCGATACGGTAGGGCAGACAGTCCCGGGAACCGTCCTCGCGGAGAGGGGTTTCTCGGTGCTGACGGTACCCCTCCGCGGCCACGACGGCCATCCGGTGGCCACCACAACGGGAGGCCCTGCTGAGGCGCTGGACGTACTGGGGGCCCTGGAGTGGGCGCGGGGGGCCGGTTACCGAAGGGATGGGACGGTCCTGGTGGGCACCTCGATGGGTGCCGTGGCCTGCATCAAGGCAGCCGGGCTTCTCGGCGGGCCGGCGGCGGTAGTCGCGCTCGCACCCTACGACGACTTCTTCCGCTCCGCCTCGCGGAGGCTCGGCAGGGTCGGGACCACGGCGCTCAGGATCCTCCTGCCCCGCGCCGCGGCCAGGGGGCTCTCGGCGCTCAGCCCGTCGGACTACGGCCGTGCCGCCGGCGGCACGCGCCTGTTCCTGGTCCACGGCGAGCTGGACCGAATATCGCCGCCTTCGGCCGGGCGGACGATTGTGCAGGGGATGGACGGAGGAGTTATGTTACCGGTCGGAGGTGCGGGTCATCCGGCATGGACGTCCCCCGGGACGAACACCGATGCCCTCATCGCAGCCGTCGAGAGTGCGCTTGCGGCGGCAGGCATGCTTCCTCCGGCGGAGACTGACGAGCGAAGCGGCCGGCAGACCGGCCCATTAGGAGGCGAATGAGGGACTACAGCCGCGACACCGAGATGGTCCTGGCTTTCTCTGCCCTGCTCAGGGATCTCCAGGAGGAGCTGGACTCCCAGACCGAGGCCCCTTTCGGCGCAGGCAAGGAGCTGGAGCAGTACCAGTTCTTCCTCTCTCAGATAGTCCTTCTGCAGAGGGACCTCGAGGAGTACGTCGACCAGGCCATGACCCTCGAGCTGTCCAGGCAGGACATGCCCGTGCAGGTGCTGGACTTCTCCTCGGAGTGGGAGAGGTTCGAGTAGGGCGCCCCTCTAGTCCATGTAGCGCTTCCTGACCCAGGCTATCGCAAGCACTCCCCCCAGGAGAACCAGTACCGTCACGGCGCCGCCCCAGACCAGCCTGCCGCCGGCGAGCGGGGTATCGTCACGGTCTCCGGCATCCCCCTCCGGGACCGACCGCTCAAGGAAGGGGACGCCTGCCCATCGGTAGCTCTCGCCGGTCCATTCCACCACCGTCTCGCCGGTGATGCTCTCCGTTCCGCCGGACTCGGACGCGAGGGTCCATACGGAGGTCGCGTAGGTGACCGTATAGGTGCTGCCTTCGACATCGAGCCCGGTCCTCGACCCGGGCTCGACATCCAGGGCCTCGACGCCGCCGAGCACCTCCTCCAGAAGCTCCGGGTCGGCGGCCCGGCC
Source organism: uncultured bacterium (assembly GCA_964423505.1). Taxonomy (GTDB): domain Bacteria; phylum Fermentibacterota; class Fermentibacteria; order Fermentibacterales; family JCC-6; genus CAYREX01. The sequence continues at coordinate 23,059 of CAYREX010000024.1, forward strand.
GGCCGTCTCCGACGCCATGGAGCTCCAGTGGGCGGGAAGGCCTCTCCCGGGAGGCGGGTCGCAGAGCTCCGAGAGGAAGGCCTCCGGCGTCGTCACCTGCAGGAGAAGGGCCAGAAGCGCCAGGCTAGCCACGCGCCAGCCTCCTGATCGCCGTCATCACGTCCTCCTCCTCCTCCGGGAGCCTCAGGTGGGACACCCTGGGCACGCCTGCGGGCAGCCCGGAGAAGAGCCCGGAGGCCACCAGGATCCGCTGGCCCGGCATCCTGACCGCCAGGGTGGTGGCGAAGTGGAGCGTGGAGCCGTCCAGCCTGCAGACCAGTGCGCCGGCCGTCGGCTGCCCCTCCGCCAGGTCAAGGGCGGTAGCAGCGAAGGAGACGTCCAGGCCGCGGGTCCCGTCCACGGCCCGCCTGCAGAGCCCCGCGAACCCCGGCTCCGGGGAGTATACAAGCAGGTCCCTCTCCCGAAAGCCCGCAAGAGCCGCCGGAATGCCTATCTGCACGACCTCCTCGCCGGGCGACCCGGCCAGCCAGCCCCCGTACGACCTGACCTGCCTGCCGGTCATCTCCAGGGCGGCCGACCTGGCCCTGAAGCCGGGCGCCTGGACCCGCACCCGAAGCACATGGTACCTGCCCGGGAGGAAGGTCAGCCCGCCTGTCTCCGGAGAGTTGTCGAGCCATCCCGAGTCGAGGCCGATCCACCTGTCGGGGCACATCGGCTCCAGGGTTGCGAGCAGGGAGGAGACGAGGCCGGTAGCCGCCCTCCGCGTCAGCCATACGGGCGCCCCGAGAGACGCCTCGACCGAGACGTCGAACTCCCAGCCCGCCCTTCTGCAGACCACGGAGAGGTACTCCGCGAGCGAGCCGGGCTCACCCGAGTCGTCGATCGTGCCCGGAAGCAGGGGGGGCGTCGTCTCCGCGGCGCCGGTCCTCGCCGGGTCGAGCAGGGTGTGCTCGACTCTCCCCGAGGAGCGGTCGAGACGCATCGAGCTGAGCATGGTCCTCCCCCGGAGCAGGAGCTCCACCGGCTCCGGCGTCAGCCTGCCGGCCAGGGCATGCCTGAGCTGGGCGGTGAGGACAGGGTTCCCCAGCCTGTCCAGCAGCCTAGTACCCCTCTGCCCCATGGCCTTACCGGGGGGGATGCCGGTGACATCCGCCATCCATCCGTTCCAGGAGATGACCAGCCCCTCCGGGCCGTAGGCGGCGCTGCCGCCGGGGTAGCCGGGTCTGCGGGGCTCCTCGTCCGCGTCCTCCGCATCCATGCTCACGGAGACCGACGGCATGGCGGTCCAGACGACGAGGTGTCCCTGCTCGGTGGGATGTATCTCCTCTATGTAGCCGGAGTGACCCTCCAGTCTGGCGGAGCTCCCGCCGGGGGCCAATCGCGCCGCAGGGCAGTCCGGACACCTGACGGACCTGCCGTAGAACTGGTAGCAGAAGTCCAGCGGAGGGGTGCGACCCCTCCAGACCACCTTCGTGTCACGCATGAGGACCGCCTCGAGCCTCTGTATGTCAGGTGGCCCGGGCGGCATGGAGCCCAGTTCGGAGAGCTCGGTCCTACGGAGCATGCGGGCGAAGGCCTCCACCGCCGAGCAGGGGACGTCGTGCTCTCCCTCCCATGCCGTGAGCAGGGTGAAGCCCTCTCCGAGCACGGCCACGTGCGTATCGTCGAAGCACTCCTCGAACGGCCGGTCCGAGACCAGCAGCTCCTCCATCTCGCGCGAGATCCGGCTGGTCGCCATCGGGCTCGCCGACTCCTCGGGACCGAAGACCGCCATGACCGTTGCCGAGAAGCCCCTGACAGCGGTCTCCAGGGCCCTCTCCAGGCGTACCCGGTCGAGCCTGCCGTCGCCTGCGGACAGCATCCTGTCCAGCTCCCTGAGCAGGGTGGATATCCGGTGGTCGCCCCTGGTGGAGGCGAAGTGGGCGTAGCGTACCGCCAGCACGGGAACGAGGGCGTCGGCCCTTCTCTGCAGCCGCTCGGCCTCACCCCTCCAGGGGGCTACGAGAACGATGTCCCCGCAGGGGTAGACCATGCACTGCCCGATGTCGACGTCGTCACCACCGGCGCCGGCTGGAGGGCTGACCCATACCGGGTGCTGCAGCCGCTCCTCCTCCATCAACCCGCTTGACTCCAGTATCTCCGGGTCCAGGTCCATGCCGTACTGGCAGCCCACCACGAAGCCGTCCACCGAGCGGACCATGAGGACCGCGGCATCCAGCCCTAGAGCATCGGCCGCGAACCCGAGCAGGTCCTCCGCCCCCTCGACTTCCAGAGAGGCGAGCCGCTGCAGGTCCCGGACCGGCAGGCTCTCCTCGTCAGGCGGCTCCGGGAGGAGGACGATATCGTCGCATCCGCCGCCCCGAAGCCTGGCACAGACCAGCCGTCGAGCAGAGCCGTCCCTGCCCATGAGGCTGACGCTCCCGCTTCCCTCCATGTCCGGCAGCGACTCGAAGAAGCCGCTCCCGCTCAGCTCCCACGGAGTATAGCCCAGAAGGGCGACCAGGCCCGGCGTCACCGGGTGGACGTCCTCCTCCTGTCGGAGCCTCATCATGGGGAGGAGGGGGTTCATGCCGTCGGCGCAGCCCCCTTCGAGGAGGTAGACCACTATCGACTCCCGGCCGTCGGCCCTGGCAGCCGCGACGATCGGGCCGAAGCCCAGGTCTGTCTCCAGGAGTACGAAGCGGTCCTCGGGGATGGGGATCGGGAACAGGTCGGCCAGCCCTGCGCCGGAGAGCGAGTCGTAGGAGGACCCGGAGCTGCTCGTCACTCCGGTGATGGAGCCGTCCCGGACCGTCAGCCGCAAGAGGAGCGGTCGCATAGCACCTCACTCTCCATTGCGCGGAAGATACCCCTGCCACCCATCCCGGGGAACCCCCGGGGCAACGATGTCGGCCGGAGCCGAGATGGTCGGTCCGAAAGAACCACGGATTCACATAGTTGCCTGTTTGTCAATAAGTTGGGTCACGACTTGACAGCCCCGTCCGGGCGTTGCATATACCCCTCTCGACCGGGACAGTCAGGTCCCCGGAAATGGTCAGCTCCGGCGCTGGCCCAAGGCAAGGGCCGGGTTGACACAGAGGGATTTCTGTCCTATAGTCGAAGCTTGCGCCGAAAGGCGCCCGATCTTTGAAAGCTGTGAGAAGACGAGCATCGCAAGGACTGGCCCATGTCGGTTCCTTGCCGGCCCCTCGGGGCCGGTCTGCACCCGCCTCGAGCGGGTGGGCGCGGTGGCACTATGCAGAGGTGCCCCGTTGTCGAGCCGGTATCTGCGATCAAAAAAACGGGAAAAACACTCGTTGATATACAACGGAGAGTTTGATCCTGGCTCAGGACGAACGCTGGCGGCGTGGATAAGGCATGCAAGTCGAACGCGAACGGAGCAGCTAATTCGTTAGGTGCTCCTAGTAGAGTGGCGAACGGGTGAGTAACGCGTGGATAACATACCTTCCAGTGGGGAATAACACAGGGAAACCTGTGCTAATACCGCATACGTCGTACCGACCATGTCGGAACGATTAAAGCGGGGGATCCTTAGGGACCTCGCGCTGGGGGATTGGTCCGCGTCCCATTAGCTCGTTGGTGGGGTAACGGCCCACCAAGGCTTCGATGGGTAGCCGGCCTGAGAGGGTGACCGGCCACACTGGGACTGAGATACGGCCCAGACTCCTACGGGAGGCAGCAGTCGAGAATCTTCCACAATGGACGAAAGTCTGATGGAGCGACGCCGCGTGTGTGATGAAGGCCTTATGGGTTGTAAAGCACTGTCAGGGGGGAAGAACCGGCGCACGAATAATAAGCGCGCGCTCTGACGTACCCCCAGAGGAAGCTCCGGCCAACTCCGTGCCAGCAGCCGCGGTAATACGGAGGGAGCAAGCGTTGTCCGGAATCATTGGGCGTAAAGAGCATGTAGGCGGCCTGGTAAGTCGGATGTGAAATCTCACGGCTCAACCGTGAAATTGCGTCCGAAACTGCCTGGCTTGAGTACGGGAGAGGTGTGCGGAATTCCTGGTGTAGCGGTGGAATGCGTAGATATCAGGAAGAACACCGGTGGCGAAGGCGGCACACTGGCCCAGTACTGACGCTGAGATGCGAAAGCGTGGGGAGCGAACGGGATTAGATACCCCGGTAGTCCACGCTGTAAACGATGGGTACTAGGTTTTGGGGGTCTCAACCCCTTCAGAGCCGCAGCTAACGCATTAAGTACCCCGCCTGGGGAGTACGGTCGCAAGGCTGAAACTCAAAGGAATTGACGGGGGCCCGCACAAGCGGTGGAGCATGTGGTTTAA
>CAYREX010000025.1:0-8614 GCA_964423505.1 uncultured bacterium
TTCGGAGCGGCCAGGCTCTCACCTCGTCTTCCCCGACCGTGAAGAAAACGATGAGGTCGAGGGCTTCGAAGACGGCTCCCAGCAGCCTGTCCAGGCCGGAGGACTGGTAGCCCTCCTCCCGGAGCAGCTCCAGGCGCTCCGGCTCCGGCAGCTCCAGCAGCTCAAGCTCGAAGCCGGCATCGACGGACATGAGCCGGGCGTCCCTCTCCCTCAGCAGCGGCTCCAGGACGCTCTCCTCGGTCACCGGCTCGCTCATCCTGTTGCTGACCACCACCAGCGGCTTCAGGGAGACCGGGGAGAAGCACGAGAGCATCTCCCTCTCGCCGACCGACAGGTCCATCGTCCGCAGGGGGAGTCCCTTCCCGGCGTGCTCCATGACCCTCTCCAGCAGGGCGGCCTCCCGTCCGGAGCCGGAACCCTCCTTCCGAAGCCTGTCCAGCCTGCCGTCCAGCACGGCCATGTCGGCGAGTATCATCTCGCTCTCCGCCTCGACGAGATCGCCCTCTATGTCCCCCAGGGCGTAGTTGTCCAGGACCGTGCAGACCACGGAGGCGCACCGGAGGATGCCCATGCCCTTCGGGGAGAGGACGGGGGAGGGGACATCGGTGAAGACTACCGAGGCGCTGACCTTTCTGCCGACGCGGTGTATCTCCCACAGCCGGTCCAGCCTGGCGTCCGGCACCGGCACCGTCAGCGGCCTGGTGACATCCGTATCGGGGTGACCGGAAAGCGCCCTCATGAGAGTGGAGCGCCCGCAGCCGGGCTTGCCGGCCAGAGCTGCCTGCAATGGTCCTCCTCCCTGGGGGCCCGGGAGAGACGGCTCCCCGGGCCGACCTGCCGCCTACTCCGTGAAGACCCTGACCTTGTCGCCGTCTGCGCTGTCCACGTCCACGGTGAGCTCGCTCAGGGCCCGGATGAGCTCGTCGCCGTCCAGCTCGGAGAGCTGGGAGAGGTCGAAGCCCCTCTCGCTCATCTCCTCCGCCGCGCTCCCCGGTATGAGCGCCTTCAGCTTTATCCCGGTCCTTATGAGGCTCATCGGGACCCTCACGTTGACCTTGTCGCCATCGTGGGAGTCGACCACCACCCGCAGGAACCTGGGGGGCCTGCCGCCCCTGCGCTCCGCCTTCTCGTCCGGCCCGGGGGAGTCGACCTCGCCGGAGGGGCCGCCCTCGAGGCGGTCCATCAGCTTCGCAGCCTCCTCTACGCTTATCTTGCCCTCCGAAAGCATCTCGAGAACCTTCTGCCTGGAATCGGAGTCCATCTACGGTCCTCCTCTCATTCCGTTGCGTCCTTCGTCATACGAAGACCAGACCTATCCTCTGCTCTCCGCCGTCTATCCCTATCCGCAGTCCGTGGAGGCAGGTCACCAGCGGTATGACCCTCCACGCTTCCGCCATGGTCCCGGCGGCGTCGCCGCCCAGGCCGAGCAGCTTCGCCAGGAGCCCCAGGAGGCTGGCGAGGAGGAGCAGCGGCGCCAGAAGCAGCCAGACCGGGAACCAGGGCAGAGGCAGGGGGACCCGCCCGATCCGGAGGAGGAGTATCCACGCAGGCATCTCAGAGCAGCTCCAGTGCCTGCTCGAAGGTTATCTCGCCGCTCTCCAGCTTTCCGAGCACCCTGTTCCTGTCTCCTTCCGGGGCCTCCATGATGCCGTCCAGCCTCTCTATCACCCCGGCCAGCCTCGCCCGGGCGGTCGGATAGCTCACCCCCAGCAGCTCCTGTATGCGCTTGATGGAGCCGTAGCTCCGGAGGAAGGCTATCACCAGCGCCTGGTCCCTGGCGGGGAGCAGGGAGAGGACCGATGTGGACAGCTCTCCCTCCACCCGCATGCCGCATTCCGCGCAGACGCAGGCCACCGGGGTCATCGGCCTGTCGCAGTCCGGGCATCTCAGCTCTCCGATGTCCATCTCTGACCTCCTATAACCTAAAGCATGTATACTCATAAAGTAAGAAATGTCAAGGTCAGGGCTTAGAATATATGAATCATAACCTCTCCGGGGCCTCCTGTGGCTTGACTTTTCTCCCCTCCGGGGTTCTATTGCCGGTTGCAGGGGCTCGAACCGGGGGGTACGTGCATGCGCCGGACTGTAGCGGTCATCCTGGGAGGCGGTAGGGGCACGAGGCTTCACCCGCTGACCCGGGACAGGAGCAAGCCTGCTGTCCCCGTCGGCGGGAAGTACCGCCTGATAGACATCCCGATATCCAACTGCATAAACGACGGCATACGTCACATCCTCGTGCTCACCCAGTACAACAGCGAGAGCCTGAACAGGCATGTCGCGCTGACCTACCAGTTCGACAGGTTCACCGACGGCTTCGTATCGATACTGGCGGCCGAGCAGACCGACGACAGCAGGGACTGGTTCCAGGGGACGGCCGACGCCGTGAGGCAGAGCCTGAAGTACATCATGGGGCAGCACCCGGACCTGGTGCTGGTCCTCTCCGGCGACCAGCTCTACAGGATGGACTTCAACAGGTTCGCCGACCGCCACCTCGAGACCGGCGCGGCCATTACCATAGCCACCAAGCCGGTAACGAGGGCCGAGGCCACCTCGCTGGGCATCATGAGGGTGGGGGACAGGGGGCGTATCCGGGAGTTCAGGGAGAAGCCGCCGGACAGCGAGCTGGACGACCTCGTCAGCACCCAGGAGGGGCTGACGGAAGAGCGGCCCTTCCTGGGCAACATGGGCATCTACATGTTCTCCCCGGAGGTGCTGCCGGAGATACTCAACGGCGACCCTGCGCACACCGACTTCGGCAAGGAGGTCATACCGGCGGCTCTGGGGAGCATGCCGGTCTTCTCCTACCCGTTCGAGGGCTACTGGAGCGACATAGGGACCATACCCAGCTTCTTCCACGCCAACCTGGACATGGCCTCCAGCGAGCCCAGCTTCGACCTCTACAGGAGCTTCTCGCCGCTCTTCACCAGGGCAAGGGCCCTGCCCGGCGCCAGGATGGACGGCTGCAGCCTGAAGGATACGATCATATGCGACGCCTCGGACATCAGCGGGGCCGAGCTGCGCAGGTGCGTCGTCGGGCTGAGGGGGAAGATAGGCGAGGGCACCGTCATGACGGACTGCGTCATGATGGGGGCGGACTACTACGAGGGCCATTATCTCGACCCGCGGAACAGGCGCGGGAACCTCCCCCCCCTCGGGATAGGGAGGGACTGCGTGATCCGGAGGGCCATAATCGACAAGAACGCCAGGATAGGCGAAGGCTGCCGCCTGGTCAACGAGAGGGGGGTATCGGACTATACGGGCGATCTCTACTGCGTTCGCGACGGCATCATAGTGGTGCCGAAGGACACCGTGCTCGAGCCCGGCACCGTGATCTGAGGGCTCGAGTTGACGAGACGTGAGGATGTGGCTATACATCCTCCCAGTTATGAAGTTCCGAACTTCGTACCGGAACTTCATCAGGGTCCCGCAGGGCGTTGGCAGCGCCGAAGGGGCCGGCTAAACAGCAAGGAGGGAAAGATGAGGCTTGTTACCTGCCTGCTCGTGGTCTTCGTGGCCGCCTCGTTCGCAAGCGACCCGAGGCTCGCGGTCATGACCGGAGACGCGCGGCTTCTCCTCAAGGACTACAACGAGATATGGGCCTATCCGGGCACCATGGAGAAGTACGAGTTCGCCACCATCACGTCCGTTGCGGCCGAGGAGCCGGAGGACCAGTACGGGAGCTGGCAGCTCGGCTGGTTCGGCGCGGTCAAGGAGATGGGCGGCTCGATGTGGGGCGCGACCCACAACCACAACGGCTACATGCTCGAGGGTCTCTACCACGGTGGCAACTTCGGTCTCATCGTGGGAATAGACTACGCGAGCACACCCGGTGACACGATAGTCCCGTCAACCGACGAGACCGCCTTCGGGGCCGCCTTCGGCACCGAGCTGGAGCTCTTCGGCGACTACACCGACCTCGCGGTCGGCGCCTCCTACGAGTCGGTCACGATTACGGTCGGCGAGGAGGAGTCCAGCAACACGAACCTCATGGCCGGCGCCTCGGTCAGGGGACACAACGACGGCCTCGTCAACCTGTTCCCCATCATAAGCGCGGGCTTCGACCAGAACGACGTCCAGGACTCCCTGAGCACCACCTCGATCAACGTAGACTTCGGCGCGGGCTCCAACACCATGCTCGCCGAGAAGACCCTCTTCGTCGGCGGGCTCTTCATGGGCGTCACCAACATCTCCTACTCGGTGGACGAGGGAGAGGCGCCGGACAGCTGGATGGGCATCAACATCCTCGACTTCAAGGGCGCCATCGAGCAGCAGCTGTTCAACTGGATGTACCTGCGCGCCGGCGGCCGCAGCGTCACCAGCTACAGCAAGCAGGGCGACGCCGACGCGACCATAGGCACAAGCGTCAGCAGCCGTTTCGGCATCGGCTTCGAGATAGGGAACTTCAACCTCGACGCCGGCATCAGCGACAACTTTCTGCATGCCGGACCCTACATCGTGGGCGGCGAGGCCAACGGCTTCATGAGCGACCTCAGCTGCACCTACAGCTTCTAGGTCCGTAGCGGAAGCCGCAAAGAGACGAGGGGCGGGCCGGCCGGCCCGCCCCTCACAGTTATGGGCAGTTATGGGGACACCTTACTTATCTGTTGTTATGGGGACACCTTTACCCTGCTTCTCACACTTCCGTCGTTGCCCCAGAGCCTCATAACTACAAGAAGATAATGCAAATACACATCTGAAGAGCACTCCGAGCACCTCCACTTGCACAACCGTGAGATCCCGGGTAACCTAGAGTCATGGGCAGAATGGCGAGGGTAGTCCTTCCAGGTGTGCCGCACCATGTGACACAGCGTGGTGTAAGGCGTATGAACGTCTTCGACAGCGATATCGACAGGAAGTACTACCTGAAGGTGATGCGGAAGTACTGCGAAAAGTACGGCGCGTCAGTAATCTGCTGGTGTCTTATGTCGAATCATATCCACCTTATAATTGAACCATCCGATGAGAGCAGCCTCTCTCAGGCGGTCGGCAACGCTCATCAGGCCTATACAAGGAAATTCAACGAACTGCATGGGGACAAGGGGTACCTCTTCCAGGGCAGGTTCCATTCCACGCCCATGGACAGGCCGCATTTCTACTCGGCGGTGAGGTACGTACTCCGCAATCCTGTCAGGGCAGGCATGGTTCCGGATCCGTTCGCTTATAGATGGTCAAGCGTACTCTACAATTCCGGTTTGGCTGATACTGATGTCCTTGTGAAGTGCAACAAGAGACTTGCCTGGGTGACCCACTGGGACGAGTATCTCAGTGATGACCCTGAGGACATCGACGATGTTCGAAAGTGTACGCGAACGGGCAGACCTTGCGGCGGAGATGAGTTCATCCGGTACGCCGAGTCGGTTACAGGCAGGAGACTCGCCAAAGCGAAACCGGGACCAAAACCTACACGAGTTAAGGTGTCCACATAACTACAGATAAGTAATGTGTCCCCATAACTGAGCCGGTTACTCGCCTCCGCCCGGGGACCGGGTGAGGCTGCTCTTGAGCCTGGCGGCCCTGTTCGGATGGATGAGCCTCCTCCTGCCGGCAGCGTCCAGCATGCTCTGGGCCTTCCGGTAGGCCTCCTCCCGCTCCTCCTGGGACTCGGCCTCCCTCACCCGGCGCATTGCCGTCCTGAGGGCGCGGAGGCTCGAGCGGTTCCTGCGGGCCTTGACCTCGTCGGTCCTGCGCCTCTTCAGGGATTGCCTGCTCCTTGCCAAGGGATGGCTCCTTTCACAGATTAGAAAGCATCGGAACGTTGTGTTCCCTAACGGTATTCCATACATGCAAGGGGGCAACACTAAGCCCTCCTACATGACAAGTCAACACATAAGGCGGGAGATGACAATGAAAAGATTCCTCTGCATAGCCCTAGCTCTCATCGCTGCCCAGGCTGTGGCCGGCCACAGGCTGGTGAGGGTGCACTCCATCACCACGGCCTCCCTCTACCAGCTCATGGAGGAGGGCTACGACGTGGCCAGCATCGGTCCCCGGCAGAGCTACGTGGACCTCCTCCTGCCCGAGGACGAGGTTCCCGACATCCAGCTCAGGTTCACCGATGTCGAGCTCCTTCCGAGGGAGTGGGGCGAGCTGCTGCCCGAGAACTCCCGGAATGCCGGCTACTACTACAGCCACGCCGAGAACTGGGAGTTCTGGTGCAGCCTGGCCGCCGAGTACGGCGACCTGGTGGATACCCCGGTCAGCATCGGCCAGTCCTACCAGAGCCGGGACATCTACATGATAAGGATGACCAGCCCGGTGGGCGAGCAGGACTACAAGCCGCCCATCTACTTCTCCTCGCTCATCCACGCACGCGAGCCGGGGAGCAACTCGGTCCTCATCGACTTCGCCATGTGGCTCACCGAGAACTACGACGGCGGCGACACCAGGGCCGCCTGGATACTCGACAACACCACCGTCTACTTCGTGCCGGTGGGCAACCCCGACGGCTACATCTACAACCTGCCCGGCGGCGGCTATCACAGGAAGAACATGAACTTCACCCTGGGCAACGGGATCGACCTGAACAGGAACTGGGGACACCAGTGGGGCTACGACAACTCAGGTTCCAGCCCGAACCCCAACGACGAGACGTACAGGGGCACAGGTCCCTTCTCCGAGCCGGAGACCCAGGTCCAGCGCGACTTCATAGCCAGCATCGACCCCATCGCCGCCATGAACTACCACACCTACGGCGGCTACCTGCTCTACCCCTGGGGCTACAACAACACCCCGACCCCCGACCAGTCCACCTTCGAGAGCTGGAGCGCCGCCATGACCTCCTACAACGGATACGAGTACGGCAGGGCCGGAGAGGTGCTCTACGACGTCAACGGCGACCAGAACGACTGGATGTACTGCGGCGACAGCGGCCCGGCCGTTCTCTCCTTCACCCCCGAGGTGGACGACAACGGCTTCTGGGGCGGCCAGAACGACTCCACGCTCATAGCCGACTTCTGCGAGGAGTGCCGCTACATGAACATCTGGCTCTGCATGACCGCCCCGGGACAGGTCGGCGTCGGCGAGTCGCATGGGGAGGGTATCGGCCCCGCCCTTGCGCTCTCGGCGGTGACCCCCAACCCGGTGCTCGGAGCGGCAAGCATGACGGTTGAGGCGCCGGCCGGCTCGCAGGTGGAGGTCTCCGTCTACGACCTTCGGGGCAGGCTCGTCGAGACCGTGGCCTCGGGCTCGGTCGGCGGCGGTACGACCACGTTCACGTGGCAGGTCCCGGGTGACCTCCCGGCAGGCGTCTACAGCGCCATCGCCAGGAGCGCGTCGGGCAGCTCGGCCACAAGACGGTTCACCGTCCTGAGATAGGAGAGGCCCGAGTCCCATGGCCGGGACCGAGAGGGAGCAGCCCCCGGACGGGCAGAGCCCGGAAGAGCAGAGCCCCGACGAGCAGACCTACTACCAGATGCTCGGCGTCCACGAGAGGGCCGGGTTCGACGAGATAGAGGACGCCTACCACGCCCTGGCCCGGGAGCTGCACCCCGACGTCACCGGCGACGACCCCGACGCCACAGCGAGGTACATGCTGGTCAACGAGGCCTACCATGTGCTCTCCGACGGCGAGAAGAGGGAGAAGTACGACGCCTCCATAGGCCTCGAGAAGTACGTCGAGGAGAAGGTCGCGGAGACCGTCCGCCAGCAGGTGGTCAGGAAGCCCAGGCGGGTGGGCGTCTCCGACATGAAGCAGCTGGACAGGAAGCTGAAGCTGTCCGTCCGCAAGGCCCGGATGCTGATAAGGCAGGGCGATTTCTGGACCGCTACGAGGCTGCTGCAGGGCTTCCTGAGCACCCACGGCGACAACGTCGACCTCCGTCGGGCCCTCGCGCAGGCCGCAGCCGGCAGACACCGCTACCACGAGGCGGTGGAGCACCAGCGGATAGTCTGCAGGGTGGAGTTCCACAACGCGGACAACTACGCGGAGCTCGGCAGCATCTACCTGCGGGCCGGGCAACTGGATCGCGCCGAGAGGTCACTGAACGAGGCGCTCTCATGGAACTCCGAGCACGAGGGCGCCAAGCGTGACCTGGAGAAGATCAGGCGGATACGCGAGTCGAGGAAGCCGCTGTTCAGCCGGTTGATCGGCAAGATAGCCGACGCGGTGGAGTCGAAGAGGAAATGAGCCCGGAGAGGGAGGGCTCCGAGAAGCTCTACTACTCCATCAGCGAGGTCTGCTCTATGACCGGCCTCAAGCCGCACGTGCTCAGGTACTGGGAGACGGCCTTCCCGATGCTCAGCCCCTCGAAGAACCAGGCGGGCAACAGGGTGTACACCCCGGAGGAGGTCAGGCTCATCAAGACCATCGGTCGCCTCCTGTACGACGAGCGCTACACGATCGACGGCGCAAGGCGCAAGGTCGAGGAGATGGGGAGCTCGTCCGGACAGATGCAGCTCGGCCTGGACGGGGTCAACGTGAGCCCGGAGGCGCTCGAGGAGATAAGGCGCGAGCTGGAGGAGGTGCTGGCCATCCTGGACCGCGACCCGATGAAGGTTGACGGCTCGGGAAGGGAGGGTTCATAATCGCTTCTCCGGTCGGGGCGTGGCGCAGTCCGGTAGCGCACTTGAATGGGGTTCAAGTGGTCGCTGGTTCGAATCCAGTCGCCCCGACCAC
>CAYREX010000026.1:0-4500 GCA_964423505.1 uncultured bacterium
CCGGAGCCGGCGTAGCTCAGCTGGCAGAGCAGCGCATTCGTAATGCGCAGGTCAACGGTTCGATCCCGTTCGCCGGCTCCATCATCACCCATCCGGACGGAATCGATGGCAACTGACGGTCCCATCGTCAGCGGCTCCGGCATCAGGGGCGTCTACGGCTCGGCCCTTACCGCCAGGGACGTGATCGACTACGCATCCGCCTTCGGCGAGCTAGTCGGCCCCGGCCGTGTGGTGGTCGGGAGGGACACCCGCCGCAGCGGTCCGGCCGTGGAGGCGGCTGTGGCATCGGCGCTGATGTCGGTGGGCTGCACCCCCGTGCTGCTGGGAGTGGTACCCACGCCGACCGTACAGCTGGAGGCCATGAGGCCCGACGCTGTCGGAGGGATAGCGGTGACGAGCAGCCACAATCCGGGCGAGTGGAACGCCCTCAAGCTGATCGGAGCCGACGGCGTCTTCCTTCGCTCAGGGGCCAGGGCCAGGCTCGCGGAGCTCATCTCCATCGAGCGCCGCTGGGTCGGGCACCGCGACTGCGGCCTGCCGGAGGTCCGCTCCGGGAGCCTCGACAGCCACGTCGACCTGGTGTCCGGGCTGCCCTGGGTGGAGAGGGACGGGAGGCCCCTCCGATTCGTCCTTGACGTCACCGGCGGAACCGGAGCCCTGCTCGGCCCGGCGATGATGGAGGCCCTGGGGGCCTCCTTCGAGGTGATACACCCGGCCATGCTCGCGACCGGCGACTTCCCCCGGGAGGCGGAGCCCACGGGCGAGAGCCTCGCCGACCTCGCCGAGGCGGTGGCCGGCAGCGGGGCCGATGGAGGCATGGCCTTCGACCCCGACGGGGACAGGCTGGCGCTGGTGGACGAGAACGGCAGGGTGATGGGGGAGGACTGCACCGTCGCCCTCGCCCTGGACCTCCTGCTGGAGGTCAGACCGGGCCCCGCGGTGGTCAACCTCTCCACCTCCATGCTCGCCGACGAGGTCGCTTCGCGCCACGGCTGCGTCCTCTACAGGAGTCCCGTGGGCGAGGTCAACGTGGTGGAGGAGATGGAGCGCAGGGGCGCGCTCTCGGGCGGAGAGGGGAACGGCGGCGTTATAGACGCCGGATGCCATCCGGGCAGGGACAGCGCCGTGGCAATGGCCTGCCTCGTCTCACTGCTCAGGAGGAGGCCGGGGATGAGCCTCTCCTCCTGGGCAGCCTCCCTTCCGGAGCTGACGATGAGGAAGCTCAAGATGCGGATAGCAAGGCCCTTCGAGGAGCTGGAGCCGGCCATAGCGTCAGCGATGGGCGACCCGGACGACAGGAGGGACGGGCTCTGGTTCGACCGGGGCCGGGGCTGGACCCACGTGAGGCCGTCGGGAACGGAGCCGGTGGTCAGGTTCATATCCGAGAGCAGGGAAGCGGGGGACATCGAGAGGGACCTCGCACTCTTCAGGAAGGCAGTGGACTCGGCATGTGCGGAATAGTCGGTTACGTCGGGAACAGGCATGCGCGGGAGGTCCTGCTGGCAGGGCTGCGGAGGCTCGAGTACCGGGGATACGACTCCGCGGGCTACGCCCTGCAGCACGAAGGCGGGCTGGTCTGCAGGAAGTGCGAGGGCAGGGTGGCAGACCTGGATTCCATGGACCCGGGGGAGGCCGGCTCCGCCACAGCCGGGATTGCTCATACCAGGTGGGCGACCCACGGCGAGCCCTCGAGGCGGAACGCGCATCCCCAGACCGATGCCTCCGGCCGCATAGCGGTTGTGCACAACGGCATCATCGAGAACTGCAAGGCACTCAGGAGGGAGCTGGAGCAGAGGGGGGTCAGCCTCGTCTCGGATACCGACACGGAGGTGCTGCCCCACCTCATCGCCCTGGAGGTGGAGAGCGGAAAGAGCCTCTTCCACGCGGTCCGGGACGCCCTCTCCAGGGTCCGGGGGGCCTACGGCATCGCCGTCGTATCCGCGGACGAGCCGGACACCCTGGTTGCCGCAAGGTACGGCAGCCCTCTGGTGGCCGGCATCGGCGACCGGGAGTACTTCGTTGCCAGCGACGTGGCCGCGGTCGTATCCCACACGAGGGACGTCATCTACCTAGAGGAGGGGGAGGTCGTGCAGGTCGACCTGCGCGGCATATCATCCGACAACGGCCATCCCGCAATGCTCCGCGAGCGCATCAGGCGGGTGGACTGGGACATAACAGAGATAGAGAAGGACGGCTACCCGCACTTCATGCTGAAGGAGATCTACTCCCAGCCGGAGTCGCTGAGCAATGCCTTCAGGGGGAGGCTGGACCTGGGGCAGGGTACGGCGCACCTGGGCGGCCTGGACATGACCGAGGAGGACATGCGCTCCATCGGCCGGGTGGTCATCACCGCCTGCGGGACCTCCTGGCACGCGGCGCTGATAGGGAAGTACCTTCTGGAGTCGCTCGCCAGGATAGGCGTGGAGGTTGAGTACGCCTCGGAGCTCCGCTACCGAGACCCGGTTCTCGAGCCGGACACGATCATGTTCTTCATCAGCCAGAGCGGCGAGACCGCCGACACCCTGGCCGCCCTCCGAATGGCCAGGGAGCGGAGGATAAGGACCTACGGCATTGTGAACGTGGTGGGCTCGACCATCGCCAGGGAGACCGACGCCGGCGTCTACATACACGCCGGCCCGGAGATAGGCGTGGCCTCCACCAAGGCGTTCACCTCCCAGGTAATGGTCCTGGCCCTCATCGCGCTGGCCCTCGGCAGGGCCCGGGGGGTCATCGACAGACGGAGCGGCCTGGAGATGGTCCGTGAGATACTGGGCATCCCGGACAAGGTGCGGCAGATACTCGAGAACTCCGCGGACGTATCGGACATCGCAAGGGAGTTCACCTACGCCCGGAACTTCCTCTACCTGGGGCGCGGCGTCAACTACCCGGTGGCCCTCGAGGGCGCGCTCAAGCTCAAGGAGATATCCTACATCCACGCGGAGGGATACCCTGCCGCCGAGATGAAGCACGGCCCCATCGCACTCATAGACGAGATGATGCCCATTGCTGTCATCGCCGTTAAGGGAGCCGCCTACGACAAGATAATCTCCAACATCCAGGAGGTTCGGGCCAGGCAGGGCAGGGTCCTGGCCATCGCCACAGAGGGCGACCACGAGATAGAGTCGGTCTCCGACTGGGTCATAAGGGTACCCGAGGCCACCGACATCATGATACCCGTGCTGGCCGTCATCCCGCTCCAGCTGCTTGCATACCATGTGGCGGTGGCCAGGGGCTGCGACGTGGACAAGCCGAGGAACCTGGCCAAGAGCGTGACGGTGGAGTGAGCGGCAGAGTCGTCCGAGCGGGGGAAGAGCTGCTCCGCGGCCTCGGGAGGGCCGCCTCCGGGGCGTGGGGCTTCCTCCGCTACTTCGGCAGCCGGATGTACAGGCGCTGGGACGACGACAAGGTCTTCTTCTCGGCTGCGGCCCTCTCCTTCAACGTGCTCATTACGATACTACCCCTGGGCCTTCTGATAATCACCCTCAGCGGCATGGCCTTCAGCGAGCACTCCGAGCTGAGGGCGGGTCTGGGCAACTGGCTCGAGAACGTGAGCCCTGTCCTGCCCCATCACGCCAGGGCGGAGATAGAGAGCGCCATATTCCACGGCAGCACCGGCATACCGGGGATGATAGGCTTCGTCTTCCTGCTCTGGCTGGTCAGCAGGCTCTTCGGGTCCATCAGGACCGCCTTCGACAGGATATTCGAGGTGGAGAGCGGCAGGAGCGTGCTGGGGGGGAAGCTCTTCGACTTCCTCCTGGCCATCCTGGTGGCGGTCTGCTTCATCGCGGCGGTCATACTCTCGGCCATGGCCGGGGTGGTGGCGGACTCGCCGGTGGGCGAGGTGCTCTCCGAGTGGCCCCTGGTCGGACGGCTCATCGGGGCCGGCGCGGCCGGCGGGCTGGCGCTGCTCTTCACGGTGCTGCTATTCCTGATGCTCTACAAGGCGGCGCCGAACAGGAGGGTCGGCTGGGGGCAGGCGCTCCTGGCCACGGCCCTCGCGACCCTGCTCACCGCGCTCGGTGCAAGGCTCTACGGCGCAGTCATATCGGCGCCTGGATGGGGAGTGGTCTACGGCTCGATGGCCAGGGTCATGGCGACGTTCTTCCTGCTCTACTGGGAGTGCGTCCTGCTCCTGGGGGCGGCGGAGGCAAGCCAGGTTGTACACGAGTACCGGAAGTCGGCCTCCGGGGGAGAAGGGCAGTCCGACCCGGCCGGGAGCGGCCGGGAGGGGGACGCCGGCGGCTAGACGTTGAAGAGCACCTCGACGACGTCTCCGTCCCGGACCCGGTAGTCCTTCCCCTCCATCCGCAGCTCCCCCTCTCTGCGAAGAGCGGCGGTGTCGGGGAGAGCCGAGTACGTATCGAAGTCGACCACGGACGCCCTTATGAAGCCCCTCCGCATGTCCGAGTGGATCTTCCCGGCGGCCTCCAGCGCGGTGGAGCCCCTTCGGAGCGGCCAGGCTCTCACCTCGTCTTCCCCGACCGTGAAGAAAACGATGAG